>JAYRYC010000006.1:0-392288 GCA_041917215.1 Tagaea sp. | reverse complement strand
CGTCGATCTGACGCAGCTTCGTGACGATCTGTTCAGCACTATGTCGCTTCCTCGGCATCTTCAGGTTCCCTTTCCAAACTGATTATCCCAATCAGCCTGGTTCAAGAAAACCCGGTCAGGTCAATTGTCCCGACCGATCTGGCAAGCATCTCGCCGCGCATAGCGGACCGGCATTGAGGTCGTGCGAACATTGCTCGGACTTGCAAGTATGGGCCTCCGTCGCTGTACAGATAAGCACTGTTCGGTTCTCTTTCAGATGCATTTCGGACGTTTGTCGGTCGTCCGATCATCCGTTCGCGTCAGCACTTGTGGAACGGCTTGGACGGACTGCCTCATCGGTCCGATCCCCGTTTCGTCCACGGCAACGCCGCGCTCGAAACGTCCAATCGCGCAGGGCGCTGGAGCCATCCGACAAGTCCTGACGGAATTTTTCCCCCCGCCAGCGCGTTTAGGACAGTTTGATCGGTTTGCGTAAGGTGGCCTACCCGTTGCCCAACCGATGAGTTTGAATAACGAACAGACTCTAGTTCCAAACGGGTGTGTTCACTGCGTTAGACCACCGCTATGCGGGAAAGGTCGCCACGCGTCGCAATATCCATGAATGCGTCCGCCCGAAGGCGTCGCGAAGAACCGTTTCGAGCGCTTCGGCCGACAACGCTTCGACTCGCCGCGCGAGATCCGCGAATTCGCCTGATCGCGTGACGACATGTAGTGCGCGATCGAGTGCCGGACCGGGAAGGGGACGAATAGCAACGTCCGCCAATTCTGCGCGTCCCTGGAGGATACATAGCGGTGTCGTAACCGCCCATCCAAGCCCTTCACCGACGGCTGAACATACGGAGCCAGACGAATCAAGTTCGAGGCGTTGTGGCGCATCGACGCGATTGCGTGCCAAATGGGCCTCAATTGTGCGGCCGATGATTGAGCGAGCAGTGTAGCGCACGAACGGCATGCGCGCGGCGAGCTCCTTCAAGCTCAACTTCTCATGCGATTTTGCCTGCGCCGCCGGAAGGATTAGAACAAAAGGCTCGAGGAGAACGCGACGGCGTTCGACACCGACTACATCCTCCATGGGATCGCTTGTGACGACGCATGCTTGAGATTTACGATGTCGTACGCCGCGCGTCGGACTCATGTATAGCCGCGATTCGCGACGGCGTGCCGGCGGTCGTACCGCACGAAGCGGCGCGCAGAGTTATAGTTGATGCCGGAATGGAGCAGGGCCGTGTCCACACCAGCGGTTATGGCTTGGCTCTCGGTTTCCCGCCGAGTTGGGGCGAGCCGCTTCATATGCTCGATAAAAGCAACTACGTGCTGAAGGCCGGTATGGTTGTGACGATCGAGCCGCCGGTGTTCTTGGGTGAGGAGTTTCTCGGCGCGCGGATCATCGACAACGTGCTTGTCACGAAGGACGGCTGCGAATTGTTGTCGCGCAGTTCGCGCGATCTGATCCGAGTGGGTTGAGCGGCGTTTGCTGGTGCGGCCCGGCGACTCCCGCAATTCGATCTTCGACTTGCGGGAAATCCCTACACTTAACCAATTTCAGTTATGCGGTGTCGGTGTACGTTGGCATTGTAAGGGTCACAAGTTCAGACTCCTGTAACGCCCAAAATCGCGAAACCTAAGTCAATAAATTTTTTTTCTCATTTCGGAGCAGTGCACGAGCCAATTCGATCTTTCGGTCGAAAGACGCGGGGAAACTTTCGCGCTTTACGTTTCCGAGAGCAGCCCGGCAATCGAGAATCCACCATCGACCGACAAGGTCTGGCCGTTGACGTAGCTCGCGGCAGGCGAAATCAGAAACGCGATTACGGCGGCGAGTTCGTCCATGCCGCCGTAACGCCCTTGCGGGATCGCCGCGTTCCAGGCCGCACGGCGCGCGTGCTTGTGCGTGGAGGTGACGCGCGGCGTTTCGATGGCGCCGGGTGCCACAGCGTTACTGGTGATGCCGTCTTTGGCCAGTTCGACAGCGGCGGTGCGCGTTAGCGCAATCATACCTGCCTTTGCGGCAGAATAGGCGCCACGCGTCACCGTGCCGAAAAGTCCTGCATGCGAGGTTACGTTGACGATGCGCCCGTAATTGCGCGTACGCATCCGTTTCGCCGCTTCGGCGGTATAGATGAAGGCGCCAGTCAGATTGACGTCGATAACTTCGCGCCACATCGGCAGAGAGGTTTCGAGTAGCATACCCTGGCGGACGATGCCGGCATTGTTCACCAGGGCGTGCGGCGTTCCCCAGCGTGATTCGACCGCATCCAAAATCTGTTTCGCGGCTGCTTCGTCGCGGATATCTGCGGCGAACCCCACCAGCGCGTCGTCACCGGCTTTGGCTTCGAGGTGCTTGAGCGCGGCGATATCGGTATCGACGGCGGCGATGCGCATACCCAGCGCGCGCAAATGACCGACGAGGTGTAGCCCGATTCCGTTTGCAGCCCCGGTGACGACAGCGATTTGGCCGTCGAGGCCGCTCTGGGTCTCGGGCATGAGGCTTCTCCTTATCGCCGGCGGTCGGCGCCGAGTTTGAGCGGGTAGGGCGTGCGCGGTAGGAAAATCTCCTGCACATAGACGAGTGCGTCGCGGTTGCGCGCGAAGATGCGCAAGACCGCGCCGATTCCACCGGGCTCGAGATCAATCAGACGACAGATGCGCTCCGGCAGCATTTCGACGGTCAATCGCTGTTCGATGTCGATGCCGTCGCACGGGAACGCGACGGCAACGACTTCTGCGAAATGAATGCCATCGAGTGTCCGCAACGGACGATCGTCGAGGAACGGTATGCGTCCCGCCCGGATGAAGAAGCGCCCGAAGGCACGAAAGCGCGCATCGACGTCGATCATGCGATGAAATTCGAGCACGTCTGCCTGGCTCTGCCCAAGTTCGGTCGACCATGGCCAATGTTCACTCGTGCGCCGCCGGCTGACGACTTGCAGCGAGATTGGCAGGATCGAAACGCCGTCGTGATCGAGAAACCGCAGTTGTGTCGGATCGCCGAAGGCGCGCGCGCGCTCGGCGACGAACGTGCCGTGGCCGCGCCGTCGTTCCAACATGCCGTCCTCGACCAGTGTACGCAACGCGCGTTGCACCGTGCCGAGGCTTAGCGCGGTCGCGTTAGTGATCTCGGTTTCGGTCGGCAGCTTTGTACCTGGCGGACAGCGCGCGGAGACGATGATCTCCGCCAGATTTGTGCTAAGCACTACATGTTTAGGCGATTTGCCGTCCGAGGACCAATCGGCCTTGCGCAGAAGATTAAGGATGTTTTTGGGAGTCATGTCGCAGCCGGTTTGCGTGGAACCGTGCTGAGATTGCGGCGTCGCACTGCCGCTGTCCACGAAGTTCGCCGCGAAACCGTCAGGAAAGCTGTTGGCGGTCATGCCACGTCCGTCATAGCGGCATGAAGACGCCGCCGTTCACGTCGAGCGAGGCGCCGGTGATGTAGTCTGCGAAATCCGACGCGAAAAAGACCGCCGCTTTGGCGACGTCGTCGGGTACGCCAAGGCGCCCGAGCGGCACCGTCTTGGCGAAGGCCTCGTTGATCGCAGCGGGTGCGTCGGCGTTGATATGGGTCATCACGCGGCCAGGATTGATTGCGTTGACTGTGATTCCGTACCGGGCCGCTTCGCGGGCCAGCGCGCGGGTGAAACCGAGATTGGCCGATTTCGTCGTCTGATAGTGGCTCGCCCCCTGATGTCCGCCGGTACGCGCTGCGTAGGAGCCGATATTGATCACGCGCCCGTACCCGCGCGCGATCATGTGCGGCAGGAACACGCGCGCGCATAAGAAATGCGAGGTGACGTTGACCGCGAAAATGGCGTTCCAGTCGGCAAGGTCGATCGTCCAGGCTTTCAGTCTTTCGCCGCCAGCGTCGAACTTCGGCGATACGCCGACATTATTAATCAGGATATCCGGGGCGAGCCCCGTTTCGGCGAGCTGGCGCAGGCGCTGTTCGGCACTGACCGCGTCAGCGAAGTCGATCTCGACCAGCCGCACGTCGCCCTTGCCGGCGATGGGAGCGCCGCGCTCGATGTCGCGGTCGAGCAGCACGACGGTCTTGCCTAACGCTGCGAAGCGCTCGCCCATCGCCATGCCCAGGCCGCCGCAGCCGCCGGTGATCAGAACGGTTCTTCCGAGAACTTCCATCCGGCCGCCGCGTGCGGGGTCAGGACGCGAGCGGCCGGCGATAGCGACCGCCGTTGCGCGTAGCCATCATTGCTTCGAAGTATTCGACGGCGTCGGGATCCATATCGGCTTTCGGGCGCGGCTCGAGTTTGAAATGGCCGATACGGTCTTGCCCGCGCACCAGCATCGCAGTGTCGGTACTTTCGACCACTTGGCGCGCATTCGGCTTCAGATAACGGATGGCCAAGCCCATGCGCGGCATCGAGCCGTTATTGGCTTCGGAACCGTGCACGATCAGCTGATGATGCAGCGAGAATTGTCCAGGTGCCAATTCGATATCGACGGCTTTGCCGGTTTCCTCGTCGTAGGGAACTTCCTGGCCCATCGACAGCATGTTGTTCTTGGTCTCGCGGCGCTGATGTTCGATCGGCGCGGTGTGTGTGCCGGGCACCACGCGCATGCAGCCATTGCCGCGATTACTGGGGGTGAGCGCGATCCATGCGCTGACGATATCGTCCGCTTCCAGGCCCCAATAGGTCGCGTCCTGGTGCCAAGTCACGATGCGATTGTCGCCGGGATGCTTGATGAAGAATGATGTCGTCCAGCACAGGATGTCCGGCCCAATAAGGCTTTCGACGGCGTCGAGTACCGGATCGAGGCGAATTAGGTTATCGACCCAAGTCAGCACCAAATGCGACTTTTGACGCAGAATCTGTCCTGCGCGCGGACCGTACTGGGTCTCCAGCGCGCTGACATTGGCGGCGTCAGCCGCAGCCAGCGACGCGTCGTAGGCATGCAGCGGAAACACGTAGCCGTCTTCACGGTAGCGCTTGATTTGCTCTGGAGTCAGGCCGGTAGGCATGGGTGTCTCCTCGATTTATGACTTTTCATTACTATATAGTAATAAAGCGAGAATTCAATAACTATATAGTTATGAATATGCCAATAATCAGAATCCGTAGAGCTTCGCCGGATTGTCGGCGAGGATTTTGCGCAAAGTCACCGCGTCACCCGCGCATTCGGCGAGTTGTTCGAGCAATGCCGCAGAATCGATCGGGCGGTAATGCAGCGGTGGTGCTGAGGCGCTTGGCGTATGGCCGTGGCTCGCGGTATGCGGCCAGTCGCTGCCCCAAACCAGATGGTCGGAATTGGCGGCGATCAATGCGCGGATGATCGGGCTCGCGTCCGGGAAATTGGGTTCGCGCCGCGATACGCGATAGGCGCCGGACAGTTTCACCCAGCATTTCCCGGCGGCGAGCAATTCGCACAGCGCGCGGAATTCGGGTTGGTCGGGGCCGCGTGCGGCGTCGGCCAGCCCCATGTGATCGATGACGAGCGGGATTGGTAGCGCGCCGAGATGACCAACGAGTTTCGCGATCATCGTGACGTCGGTGAAAATTTGTAGATGCCAGCCCAGCCGCGCAATGCGCGTGACCGTCGCGTCGATCAATGCAATCAATCGCGACTCGTCGCGCAAACCCCGACTGGCGGCGTTAAGGCGCACGCCCCGTGCACCGCGCGCATTCATGGCGTCGAGATCCGCGTCGCACGTCGAAGCGTCGATGCCGACGATGGCCCTGGCGCTCGCCCCCATCGCTTCGGTCGCGTCCAGCGTGCAGCGATTGTCCGTACCATAGGCGCTAGGCTGAACGACGACGCTACGCTGGATGCCTACCGCCGCCGTCATTGCTTGGTAGCGTGTCAGCGGAGCGGGCGGCGGCGTGTAAGTGCGCGCGGGCGACAGAGGATAGATATCTTCGGAGCCGAAGATATGCATATGACAGTCGGTGACGCCCGGCGGCAGGGTGATCTTCGGCGCGCGTGGCGGAAAATCCATCGCCCGCTCCGTCAGGAATGCGAGTACATGGCGCGGCCTGGTACGTCGACACGGGCCTTGAGGATAGTCGCGCTGTGGGATTCGGTTATGTAGAGATCTCGCCGATCCGGCCCGCCGTAGGCGATATTAGTCGTGTAGAGCCCGATGGGCGAGCGTACCGCGATAATTGGATCGCCCAGACGATTGCAGACCCATACCGTGCCGTAGCCGGCATGGGCGATGGTCAGGCCTTCTTCCTCGTTCAAGGCCAAGCCGTCCGGTCCTGCGAACCCGCCGGAGAGCTGCACGAACACGCCAACTTTGGTTGCCGTACCGTCGGGCAGCAAACGCGCGCGCCATACGCAATTCGCGCGCGTGACCGCGACGAACAGGACGTTCTCCTGCACGTTGAGGACGAGGCCGTTGGGGCTCGGCACATTGTCGAGGATCTTATCGAGATGGCCGTTGGCGCGCATCCGGAATACCCGGCCGGTGGGATCGTGGATGCCGGTCTGGCCTTGGTCGGTGAAATACAGATCGCCATTCGACGCGAAGACTAGGTCGTTGACGCCCTTGAAGCCTTCAAGGCGCGGACGTTCCAGCAGCTTGGTGACCGCACCGCTCGCGGGATCTACGGTGACGATGCCGTTTTTGTAGTCGGCGACGAAAATGCGGCCGTCCTTGTGGATCTTCAGTCCGTTGGGCTCACCGTCATATTCGGTGACGAGGCTCATCACGCCCGAAGGTGTAGTGCGGAAGATGCGCCCATGCGCGATATCGACGCAGTAGAGATTGCCGTCGCGGTCGAAGGACGGACCTTCGAGGAACGCGGCCAGCGCCACGCCCGGATGCTGCTGGCGCGCCCACTGCGACTGCGCGGGCGCCTTGTCGCGACGCAGATTTTCGGGCACGCGGACGAACACTTCCGCTTCTACGATGCGGGGCGGGGGCAGGAAGCTCAGCATGACGGTTTCAAACCTCGGGTCACAGCGCTTCGATGTCGAGCGGAAACAGCGCTTCGAGATCATCGGTACGCATTAGGTGGAAGATGTTGAAGCGATAGGCGGGGCCAATCGATACCTCCGGCGGCGTGAACGGAAAGGCGAGATTCCCGCCGGTCGACAGACGGCCCGGATAGCCATGATGCAGCAGATACTGTTTGGTCGTACGCACCACCTCGGCCGCGCGCTGGCGCGTAGGCGCGATGCATTCGGCCATGATGAACGCCTCGCGCGGCAAGGGTTCGCCGGCGGGCACGTGGCTGCGCACGCCGTCCACGCCGTAGACGCGGAAGGTCAGCGTGTAATCCTGCGGGATATCCTCGCATACCAGATCGCGCACGACGATGCCAACTTCCTCAAGATTCTCTGTGCGTCGTGCGATGAAGCGCGGATCGGCCGTACCGGCGAGCAGCACTGCGCGTTCGCCGATGTAGCGCGAGCCTTCGATCTTGACCGTATGCTGCTTGGCGGGTTTCCACACGGCACCCTTCACATAGGCGCGGCGATCGTCGAGCGCTTCGTAGCGTGCGCCGCCCAGATCGAGCATCCCTTCGGGCTCGTAGACAGTGTAGGGATCCGCTTGTTCGTAAAGACTATGCGCTGCGACCGAAATGGGCGTAGCCCGGCGCTGCGGTGCCATGCTCTCCAGCTCGAAACCTTCGTGGTCGAGCGTCGCGAGAATCGAATCGCGTCCGCCGGGCACGCAACACAGCGACGCGCATTCGATGATCTTGGCCATGTGCATCGCCGGACCCGCGGGAAATCCGGCCATGATCGGTAAGGCCGCGAAGATCGCGGTGTCGCAGGAACGGCCGGCGATCAGCACGTCAATTCCGGCGGCGAGTGCACGCTGGAACGAGCTGAAGCCCATCTGGCCGACGATGTTGCTGGCGGCGTCGACCTCGGCCGCGTCGAGTTCGGGCATACCTTCGAGGCCGCTAACGTCGCCCGCGGCGACCGCGCGTTTCAACGTATCTTTGGGGATGTCGGCGCGCAGCACGCCAAGTCGGAAATGCAATCCGTCCTCGCGCGCGATGTCGCGGACAAGCGCGAGTGTCTGGTCGAGATGCGATTCAGCGCCGGCCGAACCGGCCGAACCAATGATCAGTGGAATGTCGAGGCGGCGGGCGGCCTGGATTGTCTTGCGCAGGTCGCGGCGTGTGGCGTTTGGATCGGTGGCGAGCTGGCCACTGCCCAAATAGTAAGGGCCGATGTCGATCGAACCCATGTCGCAGCCGATTATATGCGGCTTGCGTTCGATCGCAGCGTTGAATGCCGGCGTGGGAATGCCATAGCCGAGCTGGCCGGATGCGCCGTGGACGCGGATCTTAGCGCCGTCGCGGGACAATTCGTCGAGGACGCGCGACGACGCGCTCATATTTCGATCTCCAAAAGCGGCGAGTGTTGTTGGGCGCCGTAGACGTCGCGATCGTCGGGATCACCCGCGGTGATGCGGCGGGGAATGGAAATCTTGATCGCGCGACCCAGTGGGTAGTTGATGATATCGACGACGCTGGGATCGACGCCGTAAAGACCCGCGATCAGGTCTCGCGTGAGGACGCCGGACTGGGCGACGCGGTGGAAGTCGCGATCGTCGCGAAACACCAAGTCAAGCGTCAGCCGGCGCGGCCCCGCATTCTTACTACGTATGACTTGGGCGATTTCTTGAAGTTGCATGTCGGGCTCCGGAATTCGACGGCGTCCGCGTGCTCAGCCCGCGCGGACGCCGTCGTGTGCACTGCGAACTATCGGTTTTCGACCGTTTCCGCTTCGATGGCGTAGTATTCTTCGAGACCGATCGTGTCTTCGATGTCTTGGCGGATTTTTACGAACTCAGCCTCGGTCATACCGGTATAGGTGCCGGTGGTACGCAATTCGACCAGCATCTTCTTGATCGCGGCGAAGGCCGGTCCGATCACGACCTGCGCGTCGATGCACGCGACATAGCCCATCTGCTCCAGCTCCTTGCGGGTGAAAATGGGGCGCCCATCGCGGTTGCCGCGACTCATCACATAGACCAGCGGGAGACGGCACTCCTTCGGCGCGCGTTCGGTTTCATCCGGGTTGCGCGGGAACAGTAGGCCCATATCGGCGCCGGTCGCGTCGGCGACGCGGTTCAACCGGTCGGCCGCTTCGGCAAGACCGAATTCGCGGCACGTATCGGTGCGCGCGATGATCAAGAAATCGGGATCGACTTCGTCGCGCGCGCGGCAGGCGTATTTGATCTTGGTGACGAACTCATCCGTCGGAATGCCATGCACTTGATATTTGTGATAATGCGCGCGCTTCGGGAACAGCTGGTCCTCGATATGGACGCCCGCGATGCCGGCAGCGGCAAATTCGCGCACGGTGCGCATCGTGTGTAAGGGTTCGCCAAAGCCCGCACCCGCATCGGCCAGCACGGGAATGTTAATCGCATGGGCGACGCGCTGTGCGACGTCGATCTGTTCTGTCATCGACAGCAGGGGCTCGGTAATCGCCAACGAGCCGCCGGTCACATAGCCGCCGACGTAGGCTGCTTCGAAGCCTGCTTGCTGAACAAGTCGCGCGCCGATCGGGTCGTAAACCGACGGCATATGCAGGAATTTCTTCGCCTTCAAAAGCTCGCGGAGCTTGTTGGTCGTGCGCATCCGTTTCTTCCCTGTTGGCTTTTTGGGTCCGGCGGCGCATGGGCGTCGCTTCCAATAGTTGGTATTTTGATTCGACAATAAGCCATATGTCAATCATAATCCCGGAAGTTTCGATGAACAAAATACCATTAACATCGAACCGGCGACGATTAACGCGTTGTCCGGAAAAGACTTCAGGGGAGAGAGATGCGGGCAATCGTCGATTCCGTGGACAGGGCCCTTTATCGAGCCGAGTCCGTCTTGATCGTCGTGTTCACGGCGTGTGGCCTGACGCTCGGTGTTCTACAGGTCGTGCTTCGCTACGGCTTCAATACCGGTATCCACTGGGCTGAGACCGTGTTCGTTATGGTCACTGCGGCCGGCATGATGATCGCGGGCAGCCGCGCCGTACGCAGCGACAGCCATGTCCGTATGGAAATTCTGTTCGAATTAGTATCGCCGGAATGGCGTCGTCGGCTCGATATCGGGGGCATCGTAGTCTCGCTCGCACTTTGCCTCTACTACGCAGTCTGCGGCTGGCTCTACGTCGCGTTCATGCGGATGATCCAGTCGATCTCGCCGTCGACCGGCCTGCCGGAATGGATCTATTTCACTTTGGTACCGATAACTTTCGCGCTGTTCTCGCTGCGTTACATAATTCGGCTATTCCTCGCATTGTCGGGTGCGCCCCCACCTAAGACGCTGCAACAAATCGCCGACGCGGGAGCCGTTCAATGAGCGGCGCATCGCTTCTCGGATTTTTCCTTTTCTTGATGATCGTCGGCACGCCCATTGCGGTTGCGCTAGGCGGCACAGCGATCATTTCCTCATTAGTGTTCCGGCCGATACCGATGGAGATCGTCGGTCAGAAGCTGCTCGACAACATCGACCATTTCACACTGATGGCGGTACCGTTCTTCTTCTTCGCGGCGTCGCTGATGGAGACGGGCGGCTTGGTGCGCCGTCTCGTCAATCTTGCCAATGCGCTGGTCGGGCGATGGACGGGGGGCCTTGGTATCACTGGCGTGCTTAGCTGCATGATGTTCGCCGCGATATCGGGGTCAAGTGCCGCGACCGTCGCGGCGGTCGGCAAAGTGATGTTTCCGTCGCTGGTCAAGGAGGGCTACTCGCCGCGCTACGCGATCGGCGCCCTAGCGACAGCCGGCTCGCTCGGCATCCTCATCCCGCCGTCGATTCCTATGATCCTGTACGGCTTTGTCACCGAGACTTCGATCAGCCGGTTGTTCATTGCGGGAATCATTCCAGGCATCATCTATGGCGCCGGGCTGATGTTGATGGCCCGCTTCCTCGCGGGCCGAGAGAAGGTGAAGCCGCGTTCAGCGATCGGCCGCGCTGAAATTGGCCAAGCCTTCGCTTCAGCCGGGCCAGCGCTATTGTTGCCCGCATTCATCTTCATTGGCATCTACGGTCTTCCGTCCTTCTCGATCCTCGGGATCGAACATGACGGCGGTGGAATCTTCACACCGACCGAGGCCGCGGTCATGAGTACTGCGCTGGCGCTGATCATCGGTATCTTGATCTACAAGGAAATGACGCTGCGCGGCGCGATCAGTACCGTCCTGACCACCGCCCCAACAGTCGGCATGGTGTTCTTCATCACCACGAACGCGCTTCTCTTCGCTTTCGTCGTGACACAGTTCGGCATTCCGCAGCTTGTGGCAAAAACACTGGTCGACTTGAATATGCCACCTTGGCTGTTCCTGCTGCTAGTAAACATCTTGCTGATTTTCGTCGGCTTCTTCCTAGAAGGTACGCCGACGATCTTGATGCTGGTACCGATCCTTTTCCCAGCCGCCGTGCAGCTCGGCATCGACCCAATTCATTTCTGCATCATCGTGGTCGTGAATATCGAGCTCGGCCTCGTGACGCCGCCTGTCGGATTCAACCTGTTCGTCGGCAGCTCGATTTCGGGCCTACCGGTGGCGGAAGTGTTCAAGGCGGTATTGCCCTGGATGTCAGTCACCATAGCGGTTCTGCTGCTGGTGACTTACGTGCCGGAATTGTCGCTGTTCCTGCCCAATCTGATCTTTAACTAATCGAACGAAAACCAAGCAAGGGAGAAACGCAATGACATCAATTTCCAAACGCGGCTTGATCGCTGCTTCTTTAGGACTTGTCGGCTTACTCGCCGTGTCGACTGCCGCATCAGCCCAGACGCGGATCGTCCTGTCGAACGACAATCCGGCGCTGGGCGTCAAAGGCAAGACGTTCGAAGTGTTGAAGACCGAACTTGAAAAGCGCCTCGCTGGCAAAGTACAGGTCGAACTTCATCATAGCGGTACGTTGTTCAACCAGCGTACCCAGATCCAGGGCACGCAGCTGGGCAGCGCCAATCTGATCGCACCGGGGCAGGGCATCTTCGCTTCGCTCGCGCCCAAACTGAACGTACTATCGGTTCCGTTTTTGCTGAATACGCCCGCGGCCATCGACGCGGCGATCAAGGATCCGAAGGTGTCTTCTATTTTCCTTCCCGATCTGGAAAGCAAGAACCTCAAGATCGTTGCCATTTGGCTGAACGGTCCACGTGACATCAGCACGCGCGCGGCGAAGCCGATTCTGACGCCTGCGGACATGCGAGGGATGAAGATCCGCGTGCAGCCAGCACCGGTTGATCTTAAAACAATGCAGACGCTCGGCGCCAACGTCGTGACTATCGATTGGACTGAAGCGGCGACCGCCATGCAACAAGGCGTGATTGACGCGGTCGAGCCTACACCCAGCGCCCTGACCGGCGCCGGCTTTACCGATCTGATCGGTCAGACCAGCTTGGTTAGCTATCGCTATGACTTCTATCTCGTAGCGACCGGGAAGTCGTGGTGGGATCGCCTGCCGGCGGATGTGCGTACAGGCTTCGAAGAAGCGCTTAAAGTTGCTACCGCCTGGAACTGGGAGAATACGGAGCGCGAAAACGACGCTGCTTATGCGCAGGTAAAGGCCGCCGGTAAGCCGATCAATGCTTTGTCGCCCGAGCAGCGCAAGCTGTGGGTCGATGCGCTGCAGCCGGTTTGGGTGGAGTTTGGCGACAAACTCGTCGGTACCGACATCATGGCGCGTTTGAAGGAAATCGACGCGACCGCAAAGTAACGCGCGTCAAGTGACGTCCGCCGGATCCTTAATAGGGTCCGGCGCGACGTTTCGCATGATTGAAGAAGTCGTTAGTTCATTATACCTTCGTGGCTATCGCTCTTATTCGTCACACGATGGCCATCAATGAAGGCGTCGCCTCTCGCCACGCAGCTCGCCCGTCAGATCGCCGACTATATCCGCACCAGCGGCTTGAAGGTCGGCGATCGCTTGCCCGAACGTCGCTTGGCGGAGCACTTCCGCGTTTCCCGGCCGCCAGTGAAATCGGCGCTAGATCTTCTCGAGCGTAACGCGCAAATCGGCCGCACACCGGATCGCGGATTTTTCGTTTTGACCTCGGCGCCGGTTGTCGAAACGCAAGACGAGGCCGACGGCGCCGCCACTGAAGAAGCGCTTTATCTGGAAGTTGCCGAAGATAGGCTGGCAGGACGGCTGCCTGACCGGGTGTCGGAGAACGCTCTCATGCGCCGTTACGGTCTGAAGCGTGGCCAAGTTATGCGTATCCTGCGCCGCGCGGCGGAAGAAGGCTGGGCCGAACGCCTGCCTGGACACGGCTGGACCTTTTTGCCCGTACTTGCTTCGGCGCGCGATTTCGAGGAAGCGTATAATTTCCGCATTACGATCGAACCGGCGGGCATTTTGCAGCCAACTTTCCGCGTCGATCGCGCCGCGCTCGAACAATGCCGCCAACAGCAGCAGGCGATCGTCGATGGCCTTGGCTACAAGCTTTCGGCAGCCGAACTGTACGACGCGGGCAGCCGATTCCACGAAGTCGTCATGCAGTGTTCGGGTAATGCGTTCCTGATCGACGGACTTTCGCGCCTCAATCGTTTGCGCCGGCTGATCGAGTATCGGCGGATCGACGATTTGGAAAGCTGGCTGAAGCGGGCGCGCGAGCATATCGATCTGATCGATCTACTGCTGGCGGACAAGCGCCAGGCCGCCGCGGAGTTCATGCGCCGGCATCTCGAATCCGGTATCACCGAGAAGCGATTCGACGATTGATCTGATCGTTGCTTCGGTACAGGGCGCATTTCCCGCAATGCCGATCCGCCGAGGCAGTTTCGCCAAATGACCGATATAAGTCGTACCAGCGGTAAAACGTTGGCCGCGAGACGCCCAGCTTGGCAAGTACGCGCTTTACCGGCAGACGAGCGCCCTCAATCGGCCGGATGATCTTCAGCTTTTCCGAAGCGGGGTATCTAAGTCGCTGTCCCCTCCAACTCCGCAGGAACTTTTTTTCAGCAGGCGGTTCTCGGCCGCGAGACCGGCCACCTAGCCGGCCCCGGGTTTGGTGGAAACCAGTATAGGTTTCTCCCATACCCTGAGCCGGCCATTTTATGATGCCAACCTCCTTCGGATCTCGATCGCGAAGATCTCTTCGAGTACAGCATTGAGGCGGCGCGGAGACATTCCCTTTCGCACCGCAGACACCAATGCTTCCCGCACCTCTGGCTCAAGTCCTGGTGCATCGTCCGCGGTTAGGCCCTGCCGTCTGCCAAGATCGGCGAGGATTGTGTCGATCACTCGATCAGCGGCCGTTGGGGGAGGTGGCGGCATATGGACCAAACGGAGCCGCGATAGCAGTGGCTTTCCAAGCTCTGCGACATCGTTTGCCGTCAAAATCCAATTTACGAACGACAGATCGACGTTTGTTCCTAAGGCTTCATCATAAAAACGCCCACGAGTCTCGGGCTCGAGCATTGTAAGCAGAGTCGACGCCATCTTGCCGTTGCGCCCGCTGCCGCCGGTTTTGTCGATCTCGTCAATTAAGACGATCGGGTTGGCGCATTCGGTCTCACGAAAAATCTCAACAATCCGAGCCGGCTTGGCTGAACCCCATCCGCGAGCAGTTCCTGCGAAGTCTCTATTGTCCGAACTACCGCCCGCATTGATGACATGGAGCGGCACGCTCGAAAGCTCAGCGAGGCGACGCGCGAACCTTGTCTTGCCGACACCGGCCGGCCCCAGAAGTAGAATAGGTGGAAGCGCGAGCCATGGGCGACCCGACGCTGCTGAAAGCGTCAAAGCGTGCTCGATGTCTCGCAAGAGATCTTCGGTCCAGGGATACTCGTGTCGTAGCGCCGCTAGAAGCTTTGATGCAGTCGCGTGGGTGACATCACCTTTCAACTCGAGCGGATCATTGAGGCGATCATACTGTTCGGAGCTCGAGGAATCGGACTTCCACTTTCCAATGGTGGCCGCCACCACAGTGACCTTACGCTCGTTGATCTCGACACTGCGCCTAAGACCTCTAGTGCGGGAGTCTCGCTTCGTCTTCTCCTCTACGGAGGGGCGTCTGAAGAACGATGCGGGCAACTGAATCACTGCGGAAAACTCTTCGGCCCGTGGCAGCTTTAGCCAGCCTTCGATACGTCGCTTGAGATTACGCGGATTCTGGCTGTGTCCATCAGCCATGCGTTGCGCCAAAGCACCGGCTACGAGCAGGCACGCCGTCGGGTCACCACGGAATGCCAAGACCAGCAGAAATCCAACGTAGAGCCCGGCCTTACCGGTAGCTTGCAGATCCAGGGCAAACTCAAACAGCTCGCGGTCCTTCTCCGGGATACAAATTCCCTTCAATGCCGGCAGCGTTTCGAGCTGTTCGAAGAGCCATTCCGCCTTCACTCGGCCTCTGTAACGATCCGTCGGCGGATTGAACCACCAAACGATGTTGGCCAGTTCGGAATCGTCGGTCGGGAGATACATGTTCAAGTCTCCCGAACTGCCGGAGCAGTAATGGAAGTCCGCTTCCGCTCACACTCTCGTCCACGAAAAGCGCCACAACGGTCCTCGGCCATAGTTGTTGGCCAGATAACCCGCAGTTCCGGCTCTTCCGTGGCTGAAAGGAACGTCAAGTTCCGCGGCGGTGAGCACCGGCAGACGCCAGAGCGCTGCGCTGGACGAGCATCCCAGTGAAGACAGTTCTTACAGGAAGACGTGAACATCGACCCCTCATTGATCAGTGGTCGGATCACTAGATTTCTCGACGTCTAACCCGTCAATCGAGGCAGTCCTGTGGGCGAAACTCCGAAATCAACACGCCGGAATCAGCGCTGATTCATCGCCATTCAGGAAATCCCTAAGGCTCTGAAAAACAACAGAACAGAAAATGGGTCTCAATTTCACTGCACGCAATGACGCCAAATCTCACTTTCTGTGAGATTCATGGCTGAATTGCTGTTTGCGCCGTACAGTAGAATCAATGAGTTGTTGGAACTAGAATCTCAATTTGTTTGAGTCATGACACGCGGCTTCCGCGATGCTCGATCCCAGCCTGACCGCCGCTTACATCGTCCTGGCGGCGGCATTGGCGTTTTCGCCGGGGCCGGACACGATGTTCGTCGTCGCGAACGGCATGCGGCACAAGGCGAAGGGCGCCGTCGCGTCGGCGCTCGGCATCGGGGCGGGTTCGTTTCTGCATTCCGTTCTCGCGGCGGCCGGCATCTCGGCGGTGATCGCGGCCTCGCCCGTCGCGTTCGAGACGATGAAGATCGCCGGTGCCGTCTATCTCGCCTCGCTCGGCGTCCAGGCGATCCGATCGTTCCTGCGCAACGATGGATCGGCGGCCCTCGCGCAAAACAGCGACGAAGTTTCGGCGCGGCACGTTTTCTTGCGCGGGTTCCTCACGAATATTCTGAACCCGAAAGTCATCGTCTTCTATCTGGCGCTGCTGCCCCAATTCGTCAGCGTGCCCTTGGGCCATGTCGGGCTTCAAGTGTTCCTGCTTGGCTGTATCCATAACGCCATCGGCTTGACGTTCCTGCTCGCGGTCGGGCTCGCCGCCGGCAAAGCGTCGGGCTGGCTCGCCCGGACGCGCTTCGGAAGTTGGCTCGACGGGATCGCGGGCGTGTTCTTTATCGGCTTGGCGGCACGGCTTGCGCTCACCGGCCGGCCGAACGACTGAAACGGCGCGCGTCGCGGCGCCCGCCACCGGTCTGGACGCACGCGCTCTAACGTGATTTAAGCGCGGCCTCGACGCGCCGGGCGCCCCGCCCGGCGTTTCTTTTGGAACGCCCGCGACCCATGATCCGCCTCGACAACATTTCCAAGCGCAACGGCGCGCAAATCCTGTTCATCGAGGCGTCGGCCGTCCTCAATCGCGGCGAGAAGATCGGTCTCGTCGGCCCCAACGGGGCGGGCAAGACGACGATATTCCGCCTGATCGCGGGGCAGGAGCCGCCCGACGAAGGCCAGGTGATGGTCGAGCGCGGCACCACGATCGGCTATTTCAGCCAGGACGTGGGCGAGATGTCCGGGCGCAGCGCCGTCGCCGAAACGATGGACGGGGCTGGCCCCGTGTCTGAAGTCGCGGCCGAGCTGCGCAGCCTCGAAGCCAAGATGGGCGATCCCGATCACGCCGACGAACTCGACACGCTGGTCGAACGCTTCGGCGAGGTCCAAGCGCGGTTTGAGGAACTCGGCGGTTACGAGCTCGACGCGCGCGCGCGCGAAACGCTGGCGGGCCTCGGCTTCAGCCAGGAGATGATGGACGGCGATGTGAGCCAGCTCTCCGGCGGTTGGAAGATGCGCGTGGCGCTGGCGCGTATTCTGCTGATGCGGCCCGACGTGATGCTGCTCGACGAGCCCAGCAACCACCTCGACATCGAAAGCATCATCTGGCTGGAAGCGTTCCTGAAGAATTACGACGGCGCGCTGATGATGACAGCACACGATCGTGCCTTCATGAACCGCGTCGTCGGCAAGATCGTCGAAATCGACGGCGGCAATCTCAACACCTATTCCGGCGACTACGAATTCTACGAAGCCCAGCGCGCGCAGAACGAGAAGCAGCAGCAGGCGCAGTTCGAGCGCCAGCAGGCGATGCTGGCCAAGGAAATCAAATTCATCGAGCGCTTCAAGGCGCGCGCGAGCCACGCGGCCCAAGTGCAAAGCCGCGTGAAGAAGCTCGACAAGATCGAGAAGATCGAGCCGCCGCGCCGCCGCCAGACGGTCGCGTTCGATTTTCCGAACCCGCCGCGCTCGGGCGACGACGTCGTGACGCTGAAGGGTGTCGCCAAAGCCTACGGCGCGAAGAAGATCTATGACGGCTTCGACCTGATGATCCGGCGCAAGGAACGCTGGTGCGTGATGGGCGTCAACGGGGCGGGCAAGTCGACGCTGTTGAAGCTCGTCACTGGTTCGACCGAGCCCGATGCCGGCACGGTGGCGCTGGGCGGCTCGGTCAAGCTCGGCTATTTCGCGCAGCATGCGATGGAATTGCTCGACGGCGACAACACCGTTTTCGAACAGCTCTCGAACGCGTTTCCGCGCGCGGGCCAAGGCAGTCTTCGAACGCTCGCCGGCTGCTTCGGCTTCTCGGGCGACGACGTGGAAAAGCGCTGCCGCGTGTTGTCGGGCGGCGAGAAGGCGCGCCTCGTAATGGCGCTGATGCTCTACGACCCGCCGAATTTCCTGGTGCTCGACGAGCCGACGAACCATCTCGACATCGCGACCAAGGAAATGCTCATCGCGGCCTTGGCCGATTACGAGGGGACGATGCTGTTCGTCTCCCACGACCGGCATTTCCTGGCGGCGTTGTCCAACCGCGTGCTCGAAATCACGCCCGACGGCGTGCACCGCTACGACGGCGGCTACGTCGAATACGTCGCGCGCACGGGCCAGGAAGCGCCGGGCTTGCGCGGCTGATCAGCGCGCGGCTTTGCGCGCGTTCTTTTGCCGATACATTTCGGAATCGGCTAGCGCCATCGCCGCGTCGAAATCCGCCGTGGCGCCCGCGTCGATCGCGGCGAAACCCGCGCTGAATTCGATCGTTGCGGGGAAGCCCGTCTCCGCGACGCGCGCGCCGATCAGCGTCCGGATGCGCGCGATCACCGCGTCGATCTGGCCGGCCGGGCAATCGATCAGCAAAGCCGCGAATTCGTCGCCGCCCAGCCTCGCCGTCACGTCGGCATCGCGCACCGAACGGCGCAACGCGTCGGCGAACACGCGCAACGCCGCGTCGCCGGTCGCATGGCCATAGGTGTCGTTGATGGCTTTGAACTTGTCGAGGTCGAAGGCGATGGCCGCCATCGGCAGCTTCAAACGCCGCGCGAGGCTGAATGCCTTTTGGCCTTGCGCCAAGAATCCGCGCCGGTTCGACAAGCCGGTCAACTCGTCGGCCGTCGCCAAATGCATCGCCGCGAGTTCGCGTTCCAGCACGGCGGCCAGATCGCGCAACGCCGCCCGGTCTTCGGCCGGGAAATCGCGCGGCGCGGTATCGATGATGCAAAGCGTGCCGATCTTGACGCCGCCCGCGAGGCGCAGCGGCTGGCCCGCATAGAAGCGGATGAACGGCGCGCCGGTGACCAGCGGATTGTCGGCGAAGCGCGGATCGGCGAGCGTATCCTCGATGACGAAAATGTCTTCGCCCAAAATCGCGTGACCGCAAAACGATATGTCGCGCCCGGTTTCGCGCACCGGCAGGCCGATACAGGCCTTGAACCATTGCCGGTTCGCGTCGACCAAGCTCACCAGCGCGATCGGCACGTCGAACATCTTTTTGGCGAGCCGCACGATCCGGTCGAATTGCTCCTCGGGCGGCGTGTCGAGAATCGCCAGATCGGCCAATAGCCGCAGGCGCTCGTCGTCGTCGTCGGGAATAGCGGGGGCGAGCAAGGGCGTCTCCATCCGAATTCGGCGGATCGTCGGAACATATTAAGGTAGAAGTTTCGGATCGGTAAATCGCGCCACGTATTTGCCGGATTCGCGTGGTAGTTTCGCGTCGCATGATTTCCGGTCTCGGCCATTTTTTGAGGCGTCTGGCGCGCGCGTTGGCCGCGATTCCGGTCGTTCTTTATTTCCTGTTGGCCGATCTGGTCATGTGGGCGATCGCGCCCGCCCTCGACCTGCTGGCCAAGCTCGCCTTCTGGCATCGCGTGGAAATCGCGATCGCGGCGTTGCCCGCCTATGGCGCCTTACTCGTGCTGGCCGTGCCCGTCGTGCTGCTGGAGCCGCCCAAGGCGGTCGCGCTGTGGTGGATGGCGACGGGCAAGTTTTGGCCGGGACTCGTCGTGCTGCTCGCCGCCAAGGCGTTCGAGTTCGCGGTGATCTTGCGCCTGCACGCGATCGCCACGCCGAAATTGCTGTCGATACCTTGGTATGCGTGGCTGCATCACGCGGTGCTGGCGTTGCGCGCGAAGCTTTATGCCGCGTTGATGACCCTGCCGGGCGCGCTGGCGGCGTTGCGCATCGCGCGGGAAACGGCGCGCGCGCTGCGCGATACCGTGCGGCGATGGATCGCCCTTTGGCGCCCGCGATGAACGCTGTACTCCGATATGCCGCTGCGACATAAGGTCACGAATTCGTCCCCGATAGCCGCCAAGTGTGGCGCGCGATTTCAGATTCGGCTCATGTAACGCCGTTACATTCGCGGGTCTGAAAAATACAATCGGAGTTCACATTAGATGCGCATCTCGACCAAACTCGCCGTCATCCCCGCACTCGCTTTGATCGGCATGGCGATCGTCGCGGGCACGGCGCTGACGGTATTCAACAGCCAGATGCGCGAAGACGCGGGCCGCCGTAGCCAAGCGATCGTCGACGCGGCGGTGTCGATCGTCGCGAAATTCGAGACGGACGCCAAGGAAGGCCGCTTGGCCGTCGACGCCGCGAAGGCGGGCGCGCTGACGGCGCTGAAGGCGCTGCGCTACGGCGACAACGACTATGTCTGGGTGCAGGATTCGGCCCCCAACGTCATCATGCATCCCTTCCGCCCCGATCTCGACGGCAAGAGCGTTGCCGAGGTGAAGGACCCGACCGGTAAATTCCTGTTCCGCGATTTCGCGGCCAAGGTGCGCGAAGCGGGGGCGGGATTCGTGCCCTATCTGTGGCCCAAGCCCGGCTTCGAGAAGCCGGTCGAGAAAATCTCCTTCGTGCGCGGCTTCCAGCCGTGGGGCTGGATCGTCGGTTCGGGCGTCTATGTCGACGACATCCAGGCCGAGCTGATCCGTAAGGCGATGATCCTGGGTGCCATTCTGATCGTCGCGGGCGGCGCCATTTTCGCGATCGGCTTCGTGCTGTCGCGGTCGATCGCGCGCCCGTTGAACGCCAAGGTCGTGCTGATCGGCGAAGTCGCCGACGGCAAGCTGGACGTGACCGTGCCCGATACGAACCGCCCGGACGAGATCGGCGAGTTGGCGCGCGCCTTGGCCGTGTTCGTCGACAAGGGCCGCGCGCAGCGCAAGCTCGAGCAGGCGGCGGAAGCCGAGCGCGAAGCCAAAGCGCGCCGCCAAGCCGCCGTCGAGCAATTGACGTCCGATTTCAACACCGCCGTGTCGAGCGTGCTGCAAACCCTGTCGGCCGCGGCCGACGAAATGCAGGCGACGTCCAAGACGATGACCGACACCGCCGACACGACGCGCACCCAGGCCGAAACCGTGTCGCGCGCGGCGACCGCATCGTCGGAGAATCTTTCGACCGTCGCGGGGGCGACCGAGGAAATGCTGGCGACCGTGCGCGAGATCGGCCGCCAGGTCGAAGACGCGACCAAGATCGCCGCCGACGCAGTGGGCGAAACCGAAAAGACCGACCGCATCGTCGCGGGGCTGGTCGATGCGGCCGCCCAGATCGGCGATGTCGTGAAGCTCATCAACGACATCGCGGGCCAGACGAATCTATTGGCGCTCAACGCCACGATCGAAGCCGCGCGCGCGGGCGAGGCGGGCAAGGGCTTCGCGGTCGTCGCGTCGGAGGTCAAGAACCTCGCCAACCAGACGTCCAAGGCGACCGAGGAAATCGCGGCGAAGATCAAGGCCGTGCAAAGCGCCACGGGCGAGGCGAGCTCGTCGCTCGGCAACGTGTCCAAGATCATCGGGCGGGTCAGCCAGATTTCCTCCGCCATCGCCGCCGCCGTCGAGGAACAGGGGGCGACGACCCAAGACATCGTGCGCAACGTCCAGCACGCCAGCGATTCGACCCGCTCGGTCACCGCGTCGATCGATCACGTTTCGCAAGCCGCCGCCGAAACCGGCTCGGCCGCCGGCGAAGTGCTGAATGCGGCAAGCGATCTGTCGAAGCAAGCCAGCGAGCTGCGCGGCGAGGTCGAGGAATTCCTCGACTCCATGCGCAACGCGGGCGAACGGCGCATGTTCGAGCGTCACGATTGCGACGTCGCGTGCCGCATCGAATATGCGGGCCGCACGTATGACGCCAAGCTGCTCAACGTCTCCAGTGCGGGTGCGTTGGTCGATGGCGCGCTGGATGCGCCCATCGGCACTCAATTGCGCGTGACACCGGCGGGCTTCGCCGAAGCGTTGATCGGGCGCGTCGTGCGCCGCAACGCGGATGGCGTGGGCATCAGCCTCAACCAGAACGAAGCCGTCCGGCGCGTGGTGTCCGCGTTGATCGGCAAGCGGGCGGCGTGAAGCAAAACGTCGCCATTATCGGGGCGGGCCCCGCCGGGCTGTTCGCCGCGCAGATACTGGCGCAAGCGGGGCTGGCCCCGGTCGTGTTCGACCTTATGGCCGCCCCGTTGCGCAAATTCCTGCTCGCCGGGCGCGGCGGGTTGAATTTGACGCATGGCGAAGCGCTCGATCCGTTTCTCGCGCGTTACGCGGGCGCCGCGCCGCATTTGGAAGCGGCGATCCGCGATTTTCCGCCCGCGAAATTGCGCGAATGGGCCGATGCGTTGGGCGCGGAAACCTTCGTCGGCTCGTCGAACCGCGTGTTTCCCAAGGCGATGAAAGCATCGCCCTTGGCGCGCGCGTGGCTGCGCGAACTTTCGCGGCTGGGCGTGGAATTGCGCGCGCGCCATCGCTGGATCGGCTGGACCGACGACGGCGCGTTGCGCTTCGAAACGCCGGACGGCGAAGCCGCGCTCAAAGCCGATGCGACGATATTGGCGTTGGGCGGGGCAAGCTGGCCCAAGCTCGGCTCGGATGGCGCATGGGTCGATACGCTCGCCGCGCGCGGCGTGAATGTCGCGAAATTGCAGCCGTCGAATTGCGGTTTCGTCGCGACATGGTCGGCGCATTTGTCGGCGAACCATGCCGGCGTGCCGCTGAAACGGATCGCGATCGAATTCGCCGGCAAGCGCGTGCGTGGCGAGGCGATGCTGACGCGCGAAGGGATCGAAGGCGGGGCGATCTATGCGCTGTCGGGGCCGCTCCGCGACGCGATTTTGCGCGACGGCTACGCGACCGCGCGGATCGATCTCGTGCCGGATATGAGCCTTGCCGAGCTGCGCGCCAAGCTCGACAAGCCGCGCGGTTCCAAATCTTTCGCGACCTGGGTGCGCCGTGCGGTGGCGCTGCCGCCCGCCGCTTTGGCGCTGCTGCAGGAAGATCGCAACGTCGCCAAGCTCGATGCCGCCGGTGTGGCGGCCGCGATCAAGGCGGTGCCGGTCACGCTGGTCGCGATGGCGCCGATCGATCGCGCGATTTCCTCCGCCGGGGGTGTGGCTTTCGGCGGGATCGACGCGCATTACATGCTGCGCGGCCTGCCGGGCGTGTTCGTCGCGGGCGAAATGCTCGATTGGGAAGCGCCGACCGGCGGCTATCTGCTGCAAGCCTGTTTCGCGACGGGCCATGCGGCCGCCAAGGGCGTTCTCGCGTTTCTGGGCACCGGGCGATAATCTTTCGGTCGCATGACCGACCTGCAAAACATCGTCGACGAGATTCACGCCGAACTGGCGCCGCGGCGCGGCGAGGGCAAGGTCGCGGATTACATTCCGGCCTTGGCCCGGGTCGACGCAAAGCAATTCGGCCTCGCGGTCGTCGATCTTGAGGGCCGCGCGGCCATCGCGGGCGACGCGAAAACGCCGTTCTCGATCCAGAGTATTTCGAAGGTTTTCACGCTGACCCTGGCGCTGGGCCGGTCGGGGGCGGAATTGTGGACGCGGGTCGGGCGCGAATCGTCGGGCTCGCCGTTCAATTCGATCGTGCAGCTGGAGGCCGAGCGCGGCATCCCGCGCAATCCGCTGATCAATGCGGGCGCGTTGGTCGTGACCGACACGCTGCTCGACGGGCGCGGGGCCGACGGCGCCGCTGCCGATATCCTCGGCTTCTTGCGCGAACGCGCGAGCGGCGAGCCGGTCACGCGCGACGCGGAAGTCGCGGCATCGGAAGCGGCGACGGGGTTCCGCAACGCCAGCCTCGCAAATTTCATCCGCGCCTTCGGCAACATCCACAACCCGATCGACGACGTGTTGGGCGTTTATTTCGGCCAATGCGCGATCGCGGCAAGCTGCCTGGCCTTGGCGCGCGCGGGGCTTTACCTCGCCAACGAAGGTGTGGACCCGCTCGCCAAACGCCGGGTGATCGACGCGGCCGGGGCGCGGCGGATTTGCGCGGTCATGATGACTTGCGGCCATTACGACGCGTCGGGCGATTTCGCCTTCCGCGTCGGCCTGCCGGGCAAAAGCGGCGTGGGCGGCGGCATTCTGGCCGTGGCGCCCAAACGGGCGGCGATCGCTGTCTGGTCGCCGGGGCTGGGGGCGGCGGGCACGTCGTTGCTCGGCGGGTTGGCGCTGGAAAAGCTCGCCGCGCGGACCGGCTGGTCGGTGTTCTGACGCGTGCCGTTTCGCGGGCGTCCTGCTAGGGTGCGCCCGTTCACCCCGGGGCGCCCCCATGCTGCTGAATTGCGTCGCCTATCAGGAGGGCAAGAAGCTCTCCGACATTCCCGTCGAACGGATTAGCGAAGTCCTGCACACGCCCGGGACCTTCGTCTGGGTCGCCATGCGCGATCCCGACCAGGCGGAGATGGAGGCGATGCGCCGCGAATTCGGCCTGCACGAATTGGCGGTCGAAGACGCGCTGCGCGGCCATCAGCGCCCGAAGATCGAGGAATACGGCGACTCGCTGTTCGCGATCATCCAGCTGGTCGATATCGACGGCGGCGAATTGTCGGTCGGCGAGGTCGCGGTGTTCGTCGGCCCGAATTACGTGTTGTCGGTGCGCAGCCGCGCCAAGCAGACCTTCCTGGGCGTGCGCGACCGCTGCGAGCGCGAGCCGCATCTTCTGAAGCAAGGCGCGTCCTTCGTGCTCTACGCGCTGATGGATGCCGCGGTCGATCGCTATTTCCCGGTGGTCGATGCGCTGGAGACCGAGCTCGAAGCCATCGAAGACCGGATCTTCGAAAAAGGCGGCCAGCGCGCGAATATCGAACGGCTTTACGAATTGAAGCGCAAGGTCATGTGCCTGCGCCATGCGGTGGTGCCGTTGATCGAAGGCGTCAGCAAGCTCTATGGCGGGCGCGTGCCCGCCGTGTGCACGCATAGCCAGGAATATTTCCGCGACGTCTACGACCATCTGCTGCGCATCAACGCGTCGATCGACGATTTGCGCGACACCGCGACGACCGCGATGCAGGTGAACCTGTCGATGGTCACGATCGAAGAAAGCGAGGTCAACAAGCGCCTCGCCGCGTGGGCCGGTATCTTCGCCGTCGCGACCGCCTTCGCGGGCATCTGGGGCATGAACTTCAAGAACATGCCGGAGCTCGACTGGGATTACGGTTATCCCGCCGCCCTCGTCACGATCGCGGTGGCGTGCGGACTGCTCTATCGGCGCTTCAAGAAGACGGGCTGGTTGTAAGGCAGAAGCATGGCCGTCGCCGTCATCGACGCCGATTCCAGGCTTTCGACCGCGCCGTTGCCCGGCGGCGGCAAGCCGCTGGCGTGGGCGTTGATCGCGTCGATCCTGCTGCATTTGCTGCTGCTGCTTTTATGGATCGGGGCGGAGCGGCGCGATCTGCCGCCGCCCGAGCCCGAGATCGTCGCGATCCCGATGGAGTTCGTGGCGCCACCGCCGGCCCCCGCACCGCCGCCGGCGCGCGAGGCGCAACGCCCACCGCCGCCGCCGCCGGCTCCCGTGCCGCAAGTTGCACCCCCGCCACCACCGCCGCCGCAGCTTGAAACCGCCACGCCGGCCGAACGGTCGAGCTCGCCCACGCCGGACGCGCGGCCCGAAACCGTGCCGCCGATCGAACGGCGCGCGACACCCGCCCCGTCGCCGTCGCCCGCCAATCGCGAGGCGGTTGCGCCGGAACCGCCCGCCGCTGCTGCCGAGGCGCCGCCCGCGCCGACCTCGCCCGATGGGTTGGCCCCGCCGCCGCCCGCACCGGTGCCGCGCCGCGCGTCACCGGTCGCCCCGCCGGCCCAGCGCCCGGCGCAAGTGCAGGACGAAGCCCGCCCCACGGTTGGCGGCGGCATGCCGTCGGAGAAAGTGACCCAAGCCGAGACGGATTTCCTGCTCGCGCAGATCCTGCGCAATTGGATGCTCGATTACAGCAATCCGCGTTTCGCCAAGATCCAGATCACCTTCTTCTTCATCATCGAGCCCGACGGCATGTTGCGCGACGAGATGAACGCGCGCGCACCGCTCGACTATCGGCGGATCATCGGCGACTACGACGCGATCGTCGCGGCGTCGGCGCGCAATCCCGAAGCGCGCGATGCGCGCTCGCTGCTCGAATCCTTCGTCGTCGCCGCGCGGGCGGCCCAGCCCTTCGCCCGCCAGCCCGGCGCGCCGCCTGTTACACAAGCGCGCATGCTGGAGATCCGCTTCGTGATGGGCGACCTGCCGCCGCGCAGGTAAGAATAAGCGGCGTTTCGACGCCCATGAAGGGGAGGGAGCCATGCGGATTCCGGTTGGTGCTTTCGTCGCTTGCGTTGCGGTCGTTTCGTTCGCCGGATCGGCCTTCGCCGATTCGATCGACGGAGATTGGTGTTCGACCGCGTCGCGCCGTCATCTCAACATCGCGGGGCCGAAGATCGTCACGCCCGCGGGCAAGGCGATCGACGGCGATTACGGCCGTCACGATTTCTCCTATATGGCGCCGGCGGGCGAGCGCGAAGCGGGCAAGCGCGTCGCGATGCGCTTGGTCAACGACCGCACGATGCTGTTCCGGCCCGAAGGCGCTGCGAGCGACGAGGTGTGGGAGCGCTGTGCCCGCCCAACCAGTTAAATGCCGGTTTTGATCGCTTTCGCCGGGCTTCCGGGTACGGGAAAGACGACGATCGCGCGGTTATTGGCGCGCGAGATCGGTGCCGTGTATCTGCGCGTCGATGCGATCGAGGGCGTGTTGCGCAGCCTCGATCCCGGTCGCGAGATCGGGCCCGAAGGCTACGACATCGCCGCATCGCTCGCGGTTTCCAATCTGGAAATTGGGCGGGACGCGATCATCGACTGCGTGAACCCTTGGCCGTTGACGCGCGATGGCTTCCGCCGAGCCGCGCGTCGCGCGCACGCCGAATTCCGGGGTGTGGAGATCGTCTGCGCCGACGCGCGCCTTCATCGCGAACGTCTGGAAAGCCGGACCAACGATGTGCCGGGCGTGCCGAAAGTCGAATGGGCGGCGGTTCTCGCGCGCGACTATCAGCCCTGGGGCGATGCCGATATCCGCGTCGATACGAGTCGATCGACCGCGCAAGAAGCCGCGCAAATGCTGGCTTCGCGCGTGCGCGGCGTCGTGCCGCGACGCTGAATCGTTCGGCACCGACCGTCGTAAAAACCCGGATTTCCGGTGTTTTTCGGATCGGAGGCGCAAGAAATACCGATTCCATGGGCATTTCTCATTTTTTTGTGCTTGCCCCGAATCGGTCGAAGGGGCATACCGATTCGCAGCCACCCTCTCCGATTCGCTTCGAAACGCCCGTAAATCCGGGCTTAGATGCGGGTGCGAGGGGATGGGGGCGGCGCAACCCAAAGGTCCGGCGGACGGCGCAATCGCGCGTTCGCGGTCCGGTCGGGGGCGTCGAAAAGGAAGAAACCCGTTAGAGGAGGCCTACCTCAATGGCCGAGAAGCAGGAAGTCGTTACGCTCAAGGCGATCGCGTACGAGCTCGCCGAAAAGCATGAGATCCCCAAGAAGCAGTCGGTCGAAATCCTCGACGGCTTCGTCGCGTCGCTGACGAAGAGCCTGAAGAAGGGTGCCAAGATCCGCGTTCCGGGCCTGGGCATTTTCCAGGTTCGCAAGCGTCCGGCGCGCCTCGGCCGTAACCCGGCCACGGGCGAGCAGATCAAGATCAAGGCGTCGAAGAAGGTTGCCTTCCGCGCCGCGAAGGATCTCAAGGAAGCCGTCTGAGCTTTCTTGCCCGGCTTTCGGGCCGGAACAAAAGCGCGGGGACGCATCGCCGTTCCCGCGCTTTTTCTTTTTTGGGCGGCGTTGCCTGTTTTTTGAACGGCGCGCCGATGCCGGTTCCACTTCGTGAAACGGCGCGCGATTGTAATCACATTGGCGCCAACGGTTTTATTGCATCGCGGAACGGTACTCCGGCGCAATCTTCAGGTTGCCCAAGCCGGGCGTATCGCATTAATCTGCCCCCCATAATTCCAACGGGGGAAACACCTATGGCTGGCGTATCTGTACGTGACGTTCGAAAGGCTTACGGCAACACGGCCGTCATTCACGGCGTGAACGTCGAAATCGCGGACGGCGAATTCGTCGTTCTGGTCGGTCCCTCGGGCTGCGGCAAGTCGACCCTCCTGCGCATGATCGCGGGTCTGGAAGAAATCACCGGCGGCGAAATCTCGATCGGCAACCGGGTGGTCAACCACCTGCCGCCGAAGGAACGCGACGTCGCGATGGTGTTCCAGAACTACGCGCTGTATCCGCACATGACCGTGCGCGACAACATGGCGTTCTCGCTGACGCTGCGTAAAGCCGACAAGGCCGAGATCGACAAGCGCGTGAAGCGCGCCTCGGAGATTCTGAACCTCGAGAAGTATCTCGACCGTTACCCGAAGCAGTTGTCGGGCGGTCAGCGCCAGCGCGTCGCCATGGGCCGCGCGATCGTGCGCGATCCGCAGGTCTTCCTGTTCGACGAGCCGCTGTCGAACCTCGACGCCAAGCTGCGCGTCGCGATGCGCACGGAAATCAAGGCGCTGCACCAGCGCCTGAAGACCACCACCGTCTACGTCACGCACGATCAGATCGAAGCGATGACGATGGCCGACCGCATCGTCGTCATGCATGACGGCATCGTCGAGCAGATCGGCACGCCGCTCGAGCTTTACGACAGCCCGGCGAATCTGTTCGTCGCGGGCTTCATCGGCTCGCCGGCGATGAACTTCCTCAAGGCGAAGGCCAATGGCGGGGCGGTCGAACTGCCCGGCGGCTTGAAGGTCCAAGCGCCGAAGGGTGCGGGCTCCGATCTCAAGGTCGGCATCCGTCCGGAGCACCTCACGCTCGCCACCGGCGGCGAAGGCCTGCCCGCGACCGTCAAGGTCATCGAGCCGACGGGTGCGGAAACGCTGGTGCTGTTCGAAATCGACGGTCAGGACACGACCGCCGTGTTCAGCGAGCGCCATGCCTTCCGTCCGGGCGAGCAGATCAAGCTCACGCCCAAGCCCGGCATGTTCCACGTGTTCGACGCCGCTTCGGGCCGTCGTCTCTAATGGCGCTTCATCTTTACGCCGCAAACACCTCCAACGCGCAGCGCGCCAGCTGCGCGTTGGAGGAATTCGGTTTGCCCTACACGCTGCATAAACTCGATCTGTCGAAGGGCGAGCAGAAATCGGCGGAGTTCCTCGCGATCAATCCGGCGGGCCAAGTGCCGGCGTTGGTCGACGATGCGGCCGGCGCGAAGCTCGCGCAGTCCTGCGCCATTTTGCTCTATCTCGCCGACAAGACCGGCAAGCTGCTGCCCGCCGCCAAGAAGGCCGACGTGCTGCGCTTGGTCGCCTATGCGGCCTCCGACGTTTCGGGCGCCATCGGCGCCTATATCGGTTTTTCGATGTCGAAGCTCGCCGATAAGCCCGCGCCGGTGGCCGAATGGCTGGCGGCACGCGTCGTGACGGCGCTGGGCCAGGCCGACAAGGCGCTGGCCGATGGCCGACCGTTCATCGCGGGCGACGAATTCACGATCGCCGATCTCGCCCTTGCCCCGGCCGCACGCCGCGCGAAGGACATTCCCGGCGTGGCGGAACTCAGCCATCTCCAGGCCTATGTCGCGCGGATTTTCGCCCGCCCGGCGATGGCCAAGGGTCTGGCCGCCCTGGCCTGATCCCGGCGCGGCTTCGCCATAAATCCGGCGGATTCGGCGGTAGAATCCGCCCATGTCGAGTCGCAGAATTTCCCGGCGCGAGCCGAGCTTCGAACGGTCCGCCGCCGATACGGCCGAGCGCGGGGATTCCTTGCGCGCCGACCCGGAGGCGCGACCGCCGAGGCGGAGCCCCAAGCCCAAGCGCGCCAAAGCCGACAAACCCGCCAAGAAGCGCGGCGGCGGGTCCGGCCGCTTTGGCCGAATCGCGAAATTCGCCCTCAAATGGGGCCTCGTCGCCGGCATTTGGGGCGGCATCGCGGGGGCGGGTGCACTCGCCTATTTCGCGCTGACCCTGCCGCCGATCGACCGGATCGAGCGTTTCGACCGCCGCCCGGCGATGACCTTCGTCGATGCGGGCGGCGACACGGTCGCGACCTATGGCGATCTCTATGGCGGCTTGGTCCGTCTCGACGAAATGCCGGCCTATCTGCCGATGGCTGTGCTGGCGACCGAAGACCGGCGCTTCTACGAACATTTCGGCGTCGACCCGCGCGGCATCGCGCGCGCCTTCGTCGCCAATCTTCAGGCGGGCCGCGTCGTGCAAGGCGGCTCGACCATCACCCAACAGCTCGCCAAGAATGTGTTTCTCGATAACGACCGTTCGGCGGAGCGAAAAATTCGCGAGCTGCTTCTCGCCTTTTGGCTGGAGCGCCGATTCACCAAGGAGCAGATTCTCACGCTCTATTTGAACCGCGTTTATCTCGGCGCGGGCACGTACGGCGTGGAAGCGGCGGCGCGCCGCTATTTCGGCAAATCGGCGCGCGAGGTGAACGTCCACGAAGCGGCGATCATCGCGGGACTGTTGAAGGCGCCGTCGCGCTTGGCGCCGACCGCCAGCCTGCCGCGCGCCAAGGCGCGCGCGTCCGACGTGCTCGACAATATGGTCGAGGCCGGATTCTTGACGCCCGCCCAGCGCCAAGCGGCGGGTGCGATGTCGGTGTCGAGCCCCAGCTTCACCCAGGCCCAGCGCGGCAATCGCTATTTCACCGATTGGCTGCTCGACCAAGTTCAAGGCTTCGTCGGCTTCGCCGATCGCGATTTGACGATCGTCACGACGATCGACCAGCGCTTGCAGCGCGCGGCCGAAACGACGCTTGCCGACATCCTCAATCGCGAAGGCCAGCGATCCGAAGTCGATCAGGGTGCCTTCGTGCTGATGAAGCCCGACGGTGCCGTGCAAGCCTTGGTCGGCGGACGCGACTATGCGACCAGCCCCTTCAACCGCGCGACCGAAGCGCGCCGCCAGCCCGGCTCGTCGTTCAAGACCTTCGTCTATCTCGCCGGCATCGAACATGGGTTGAAGACGACCGATATCGTGTCGGGCGCGCCGCTTCAGATCCGCGATTGGCGCCCGCAGAATATCGACGGGCGTGTCTATGGCGACATGACCGTGCATGACGCCTTCGCGCGCTCGGTCAACACGGCGGCGATCCGCGTCGCCCAGCAAGCCGGCATCGATAACGTGCTGCGCACCGCGCAGCGTCTGGGTGTGGCCTCGCCTTTGCGCCGCGATCTGTCGATTGCACTTGGCACGTCGGAAACGACGCTGCTGGAAATGGTCGCCGCCTATGCGCCGTTCGCCAATGGCGGCGAAGGCGTCATCCCGCACGCGATCGTCGAAATCCGCGATGCGGGCGGCAACGTTCTTTATCGCCGCCAAGGTTCGGGTCCCGGCACGGTGGTCGAAAAGCCGGCCCTCGCCGCGATGACCGAATTGCTGACGGCGGTGGTCAAGGAAGGCTCGGGCCGTGCGGCCGCGCTCGATCGCCCGGTCGGCGGCAAGACCGGCACGACGCAGGATTATCGCGACGCGTTGTTCATCGGCTTCACCGCCGATTACGTCGGGGGGGCTTGGTTCGGCAACGACGATCGCGACGATATGCGCCGCATCACCGGCGGCACGTTGCCCGCCCGGTTGTGGCGCAGCGTGATGCTCGAAGCCCATCGCGGCCTGCCCGTGCGCCCGCTGCCGGGCGATATTCCGATCGAACAGCCGGGCTGGTTCGCGCGGCTGTTCCAATCGCTGCAAGCGCCATCCACCCCGGCGAGCCCGGTTCCCGCAGTACCGGCGCCGACTTATCTGCAGGCCCCGCCGCCACCGCCGACGGCCGCCGCCGGCGGCCTGAACGATACGCGCTGATCAGCGTTTCGCCAGCAGCGCGAAGCTGACGAACGCGGCGGCCCCGCAAGCCAGCACGATCGCGGGCAGGGCGGTCGTGCCGCCTTGGTGCAGCGCGCCGAACACGATGCCGGTCGCCGCCGCCGTCGCCATTTGCAGGAAGCCCATCAACGCGGAGGCGGCCCCCGCCATCGTGGGATAGGGGCCGAGTGCGGCCCCTTGGCCGTTGGGCAGCACGATGCCCATGCCGGCCATATAGGCCATCATCGGCGCCGTCAGCAGCGTGGCGCCGATCAAGCCGGGTGCGGCGAACCCGCCGGAAGCGACGATCAGCATCGCCGCACCGCCCGCGACGTTGAGGCACGTGCCCAAGCGCAGCAATTTATCCGCGCCCCAGCTTTTGCTGAGCCGCACGGTCAATTGCGCGCCGACGACATAGCCGATGACGCAAAGCAGGAAGAAGCCCGCGTATTCCGGCGGCGACAGGCCCAGCACCTCGATCAACACGAAGGGCGAGCCGGAGATGAAGGCGAAGAACCCGCCATAGCAAAGCGACACGACCAGCGCGTAGCCGAGATACGTGCGGCTGGCGAGCAGCAACGCGAAATTACGCAGCATGTGGCCGGGATCGGTCGCGGCCGGATCCTTATGCGCGTTGGTCTCGTCCAGGCCGAAGACGAGCCCCGCCAGCAGCACCAGCGCGAAGCCGAGCAGCAGCACGAAGTTCCAGCGCCAGCCGAACGCGACCTCGATGAAGCCGCCGAAGATCGGGCCGATGGCGGGGGCGAACGCCATGATCGAGCCGACGACGGCCAAAGCGCGCGCCGCCCCGTCGCGCCCATAGACGTCGCGCACGATCGCGCGGCCGAGGACGACGCCCGCACAGGCGCCGGCCGCTTGGCCCGCCCGGCCCCAAATCAGCGCTTCGATCGTCGGCGCGAACGCGCAGGCGAGGCTGGCGAGGGTGTAGATCGCAATACCCGCGATCGCGACCGGCCGGCGGCCGAAACGGTCGGAAAGCGGGCCATAGACGAGCTGCACCAGTGCGAAGGCGCACATATAGGCCGATAGTGTGAGCTGCACTTGCGCCACATCGGCGTCCAGCGCCTTGCCGATCGCGGGCAGCGAGGGCAAATAAAGATCGGTCGAAAGCGGCCCGATCGCCACCATGCCGACGATCAGCGCGAAGACGTAGCGCCCCGCGGTCACGCGTGTTTGCTTTCGGTCGGGGCGAGCCACGCGCAAAACGCGACCAGAATCGACGCCGCAGCGATCGCTAGCGCCATCGAGCGCGCACTGCCGTCGGCGAAAGCCGCGACGATCAATGTGACGCTCGCGCCCATCGCCATTTGCGCGAAGCCTTGCAGCGCGGCGGCGGTTCCCGCCATTTGCGCGAAAGGCTGCATCGCGGCGGCGAGGGCGGAGGGCAAGGCAAGCCCGTAGCCGAACATGAAAATCATCATCGGCGCGATCACGGTCGCGGGCGATTCGAGACCCAGCAGCGTGACGGCGGCATAGGCCATGCCGCCGATCAGCGCGCAACTCGCGCCGGCGCGGGCAAGCTTATGCGCCGGATCGCGGCCGGTACGCTTGCCCGCGAGTGTGGAGCCCGAGAAATAGCCCATCACCGTGAACAGCGGCATGAAGCCGAACAAAGCGGGGCTCATCCCGAAGCCGTCGATCATCACGAAGGGCAAGGCGGTGGCGAAGGCCATCAAGCCGCCGAAGAACGACGACGCCAAACCGGAATAGGCGATATAGGTGCGGCTGCGCAGCAAGGCGGCGTAGTTCGTCATCAGCCGCACGGGATCGGTGGCGGCGGGATCGCGTTGCCGGATGCTTTCGTCCAACCGCAGATAAGTCGCAAGCCCGATGCCTGCGCCGATCAGCAGCAAGGCGGCGAAGGCCGCGCGCCAGCCGAATAGCACTTGCAACTGCCCGCCCAGCACGGGGGCGATCGCCGGGCCCGCCGCCATCGCCATGCCGATGAAGGCGAGGGTGCGCGCCCCTTGCACGCGGTCGTAGCGGTCGCGCACCACGGCGCGCGAGATCGTGATGCCCACGCAAGCGCCGATCCCTTGGATGAAACGCCCGGCGATCAGAATGCCGATCGACCCCGCCGTCATGCAGATGATCGTTCCGGCCAGGTAAACGATCACGCCCGCGAACAGGATCGGCCGCCGGCCGAAACGGTCGGAAAACGCGCCCCAGAACAATTGCGCGACCGCGAAGGACGCGAGGAAGACCGTCATCGTCAATTTGATTTCGCCCGCCGCGGCGCCCAGCGCCTGGGCGAGCGAGGGCAATGACGGCGTGTAAAGGCCGATCGACAATTGCCCCAGGATCGAGATCAAGGTGAGCAACGCGATCGTGCCCGCCGTCGCGCGCGATTCTTGCTCAGCCATGCCGGTGAAGTTTCGTTCCGTGTTCGGCGAGCCAGGCTTTCGCGGGCCCGTGATCGCCATAAAGTTGCTCGACCGTCGCCCAGAAGCGGGGCCCATGATTCATATGGGCCAAATGCGCCACTTCGTGCGCGACGACATAGTCCAGCACGAAGACGGGGGCGAGCACCAGCCGCCAGGAATAGGATAGGCGCCCGCCCTGCGCCGCCGAACCCCAGCGCGATCTGGGGTCTGCTATGCGCACGGCGCGCACCGTCTTGCCGATGCGTTGCGCCGTGTCGCGGGATTTCGCCAACAGCACGCTGCGCGCCTGCGCGCGCAGGAAATCGCGCACCCGGCGGGCGACGAAAGCCGCGTCGCCGCCCACGCGCAGAATGTCGCCGTCCAGCCGTGTGGGGCCCGCCCCCGGCACATGTTCGACGCGCACGCGTCGTCCCAAGAAATCGAATTCCGCGCCGGCCGCGAAGGGTGCCGATTCGGGCAATCTTTCGAGGCGTTTGCGCAGCCAATCGGCCTCGCGCCGGGCGAAGCGCAAGCCTTCCTCGATCGACACATGCCATGGCACGGTCAGCGCCACCGCGCCGTCGGTCGGATCGACGCGCAGCGAAATTCGCCGCGCGCGCGGATTGCGCGTCACACGCACTTGCGTCGTCCGGCCGGGCTCGACCAGATCGGCGACCGCCAGCGTCCGCTTGCGGCCTTGCGTATCCGCAGGGCCGCGCGACAACCGGGTGAGGAGGGAGGACATCAAGCCCACGCCCCGTTTTATGGGCTTGCCCGTGACCGTTGCAAGCGCCGAAGATGGCCGGAAATAGCCAACCGGGGGAGACCGCGTCCAATGCTGAAGCCCAACCAATTCAAACGTCGCCTCGCGACCGGCGCCAATCTGTCCGGCGTATGGCTGCATTCGGCTTCGGCATCGACGGTCGAAGCGTTGGGCGACGTGGGCTACGACTGCCTGATCGTCGACAACGAACACGGACCCTCGTCGCTCGAACAGACGCGCACGCAATTGCTCGCGTCGTTTCCCTATGATTGCGGCTTGTGCGTGCGCACGCCGTGGAACGACCAGGTCTATTTGAAGCAATTGCTCGATCTGGGCGCCGATACGGTGATGATCCCGATGATCGACGACGCCGAACAAGCCAAGGCCGCCGTGGCCGCGTGCCGCTATCCGCCCAAAGGCCGGCGCGGCTATGGCCCGTGGCGCGCGATGATGCGCGGAATTCCGTTGCCGAATTATATCGAGTTCATGTCCGAAAACCTGTTCGTCATGCTCCAGATCGAATCGGAGAAGGGTGTCGCGAACGCCGAGAAGATCGCGGCGGTCGAAGGTGTCGACATGATTATCGTCGGGCCCAACGATCTGTCGGGCTCGCTGGGCGTGCCGCAGAATTTCGAATCGCCGGTGCTGGAGCGCGCGATCGACAAGATCATCGCGGACGCGCGCAAATCCAACGTGCCGGTCGGCACCGTGCCGCACGGGCCGTGGGGGGCGAAGAAGCTGTTCGCGCGCGGCATGCGCTTCGTCGCGGGGACAACCGAGTTCGGCTTGATGCGCCGGGGCGCCAAAGCCGATCTTGCGGAAAACTTTTAGCGCTTACGCGGCTTCTTGAACGTGGCGACCAGTTCCAAATGGCCCGTCCACAGGAACTGGTCGACCGGCACGATGCGCTCCAGCTTGTAGCCGCCTTCGGCCATGATCTTCGCGTCGCGCGCGAAGGTGACCGGATTGCACGATACGCCGACGATGGTGGGTACACGCCCGCGCGCGAAATTGCGCGCTTGGGCTTCGGCCCCCTCGCGCGGCGGATCGAAAATCGCGGCGTCATAGGCTTCGAGTTCGGGTGGTGTGAGCGGCCTTCGGTCCAGATCGCGCGTTTCGGACGTCACGCGCCCCGCGCGTTCGGCTTTGCGCGCGGCCGCATCCAGCGCCAAGCGCGCGGGATCGTTGCCTTCGACCGCATGCACCCGGGCACTCAGCGGGAAGGTGAAGGTGCCCAGCCCCGCATAAAGTTCGGCAACGCGCTTGGACTTGCCGATCGCTGCCGTGACTTCCTCGACCAGAATGGCTTCGGATTCGCGGGCGGCTTGCAGGAAGGCGCCGGGCGGCGGTTCGACCGGCACGCCGGAAATGTCGAGATGCGGCACGGCGCGTAGCACCACGATTTCGGGCGTCGAACGGATATTCTTGCGCCAGGCGATGCGCGGGATATCGGCCGCGCGCGCATACTCGGCCAGCTTGGCGCGGATGCGCGCATCGGGCAGGCGGCCGGTGATCAGAACGTCGATGCCTTCTTTGGTCGCGGTCAAATGCAGATCGACGCGTTCGGCCGCGTCCAGCGCTTCGCGCAACACGCCGCGCAAGCCCGGTAAAGCGGCGGCGAGGACGGGGCTCAACACTTCGCAATTCGTCACGTCGACGATATCGGCCGATCCGTCGCGATGGAAACCCAGCGCCACGCCGCTTGCCGCGTTGACGGCGGCGAGATCGGCGCGCCGGCGCGTGCGCGGCGGGATGGATCGCAAAGGGGCGATCTCCGGCGACAGACCAACGCGATTGAGCGCTTCGCGCAGCAGGCCGGCTTTCCACTCGGCATAGGCGGCGGCGCCCAGATGCTGGATCGAACAGCCGCCGCAAGCGCCGAAATGCGCGCAAGGCGGCGTCACGCGATCCGGCGACGCGGCCAGGATTTCGACATTCTCGGCACGCGCACCCTTGCCGATCGTCGCGCGCACGCGTTCGCCCGGCAAAGCCCCGGGCACGATCACGCGCGACGCCTCGGCGGTTCTGGCGAGCCCGTCGCCGCCCGACCCGAGGGCGTCGATGGTGAGTTCGATCGCGGCCATATTCAGCGTTGCGGACGCGCGGCGATGTCGAGGCGGCCGGGACGCTTCTTCTTGAGCGCGAAGACGTAGGAGATGACTTCCGCCACGGCCTTGTACTGGTCGGGCGGAATCTCTTCTTCGAGGTCGACGGTCGCGTAAAGCGCGCGGGCGAGGGGCGGATTCTCGACGATCGGCACTTGCGCGTCCGTCGCGATCTCGCGGATGCGCAACGCGACGAGATCCACACCCTTGGCGACGCAGATCGGCGCCGGGGATTTGCTTTCGTCGTAACGCAAGGCGACGGCGTAGTGGGTCGGGTTGGTGACGATCACGGTCGCCTTGGGCACTTCGGCCATCATGCGTTTGCGCGCGCGTTCCATGCGCATCTGCTTGATGCGGCCCTTGATGACCGGGTCGCCTTCGGCCTGCTTGTATTCCTCTTTGATTTCCTGCTTGGTCATGCGCAGGCGCTTCATGTGCTGGAAGCGCTGCCAGAAATAGTCGAGCCCCGCGATCGCGGTCACGACCGAGATCACCGCGATCATCACCGCGATGGTCATGTCGCCCATGATCGGCCCCAGCTGCATCGGCGACATGTCGATGAAGCGGTCGATATCGTGCAACTGGCCGGAAATCACGTGCCAGGCGGCGGCACCGACGATCACGATCTTGATCAGGCCCTTGATGAACTCGACCACCGCATTGGCCGAGAACATGCGCTTGAAGCCGGTCGCGGGCGAAATCTTGGAGAATTTCGGGATCAGCGATTCGCCGGAATAGAGGAAGCCGTTTTGCAGCCATTGGGCGGCCATCGCGGCGAGGACGAGCAGGGCGAGCAGCGGGCCGACGGCGATCAACGGTTCCAGCAGCGCGTGGCCGATGATGCGTTGCACGCCCGAAACGGAAAGTTCCATCTCGTGCGGCCGCTCGATATAGGGCGTCATCGCCGAGGTGAGGCGCTTCCACGAATAGCTCGCGAACAGCGACAGCGCCAAGGTCGCGGTGACGAACATCATCCAATGCGTGATCTCGCGCGAGGCGGCGACTTGGCCTTTCTCGCGCGCGTCCTCCAGCCGTTTGCCGGTTGGCTCTTCTGTTTTTGAGGAGTCGTCGTCGGCTTCTTCCGCCATGGCGCGATCCTAGGGTTGGAGCAACAGCGGTTCGAGGCGGTCCATCAAACCGCGCTCGAACGCGAACATGGCGCCCGACATGGTGATCGCCAGCGCGAACAGCGCCACGGCGATGATCAAGGGCTGGGCGACGAAGAAGACCTGCATCTGCGGCATCAGGCGCGCGACCAGCGCCATGGCGAGGTTGATGACCAGGCCGAAGACGAGGAAGGGCGCGGAAATCTGAACGCCGACCAGGAAGGCGTTGGACGTCCAGCGCACGAAGGCTTCGGCCCAATCGCCGTAGGGCACGACCGCGCCGGGCGGAAACAGCGTGTAGGAATCGACCATCGCGCGCAGCAGCAGATGGTGGATATCGGCGGTGAAGATCACCGCCAGCGCCGTCGCGACCATGATCGAAGACACGGCCGTGCCCTGCTGGCCGAAGCCGGGATCGAACAGCGTGGCGGCCGCCAAGCCGCCTTGCTGGGCGATGATCGTGCCCGCGACCGTCAGGGCCGACAGGCTGAAGCGCGCGGCCAAGCCGATAAAGGCGCCGACCAATGTTTCCTGGGCGAAGATACCCGCGAACGGCAGCGGGCTTTCGGGCAAGGGCGGCACGCTTGCCGCGACGACGGGTGTGACGATCGCCGTAATCGCCAGGGCGGCACCCAAGCGGATGCGCATGGGCACGTAGACTTCGCCGAACCCGGGCATCGCCATCAACGCGGCGCCCACGCGTACCAGCACCGCGAAAAAGGCGAAGGCTTCCGCCGGCAGGATCGCGATCAGCGGATTGATAAGCGCGTTCATCCAGCGCCGCCGATGCCGATGCCGACGGCTTTGGCCATCAGCTCGCGCGTGAACTCGATCAGCGTGTTCGACATGAACGGAATGGTCAGCACGAACACGGCCAGCAGGATCAGGATCTTCGGCACGAAGGTCAGCGTCTGTTCCTGCAGCTGCGTCAGCGCTTGGAACAGGCTGATGACGAGGCCGACGACAAGCGCCGTCAGCATCAGCGGTGCGGCGATCTTGAGCATGACCCAGACCGCTTCGCGCGAAATTCCAAGGACGTCGGCGGCGTTCATCGGCGAACGGCCCCTTCGCCGCTAGATTTGCATCCGGATGATTTCTTGATACGCGCCGACCACGCGATCGCGCACCGCGACGGCGGTTTGCAGCGTGACTTCGGCGGCTGAAATCGCCTGCACGACCTGGGCGACGTCGGCTTTGCCGGCCAGCGCCCGCAAGCTCGCCTGTTCGCCCGCGCGCAAACTGCCCATCGTCGCCTTCGCGGCATCGGCCAGCACGTCGCCGAAGGCCTGCGTATCGCCCGATCCGCGCGCGTCCACGCCCGCGGACTTGCCGATGGATTGCGTGCCGGCATAGGCGGCGGCGACGGCGGAGGGATTGATGGCCATTTAGCTTCGCGCCCCGTTCTTTTTAGCCGCGCAGCAGATCGATCGTGCGCATGATCATCGTCTTCGACGCGTCGATGACGTTGATATTCGCTTCGTAGCTGCGCTGGGCCTGGCGCATATCCATCGCTTCGATCAGCGTGTTGACGTTCGGCGCCAGCACATAGCCTTCCTGATCGGCGGCCGGGTGGCCGGGATCGTAGCGGCGCTGGAAGGCGGACTTGTCGGTGCCGATGCGCGACGGGCGCACCGTTTCCGCGCCGAGCTGGCGGTCGAGCACGTTGCGGAAGCTGATCGTCTTGCGGCGGAACGGATCCGCACCCGGCGTTTCGCCAAGCGCATCGGCGTTGGCGATGTTTTCCGAGATCACGCGCATGCGCGTCGACTGCGCTTGCAGACCCGACGCGGAAACCTTGATGGCTTTCTGGAGATCCATGATCCGATGTCCTTACTGGCCGGGCCGCCCGATGGCGGCGCGCAGCATGGCGATCTGACGGCGATAGATGTTGGTGGTGAGCTGATAGTCCATCGACGTGTCGGCGACCTTCATCAGCTCGGTATCCATTTCGACCGAGTTGCCCGACAGCGTCGTTTCCTTGGCCTTGGGCGTATCGACGCGATGCGGCGGCGGAATGATCTTGCTGACCTGATGCTGGCCCGACGTCGTGGTCGCGGCCAAGCGCTGGGTCTGGCCGCGCAATTCGGCGCGGAAATCGAGCGCGCGCAAATCGTGCGGCTTGTAATTGGGGGTATCGGCGTTGGCGATATTCTGCGCGAGCACCTGCTGGCGCTGGCTGAGCCAGTCCATGCGGCGGGAGATCATCCCGAACAGGGGCATACGCGAGAAATCCATAACGCGCCTGGTTCCGTGAAAATCCACCGCTTTTCGCGGCGTTGACGGGGAGTATGACCCGCCGAAGGTTAACAGAACGTAAATTATCCCAAATTTTAGAGAATTTGAAGTTCTTTCGATTCGATCCCAGAATCAATACCTTGTGGTTAAGAGCCGAGTCGGATTCGAGGGCGGATTTAGGGTTAACCCCTCGGATTTCTTTGGTGAAACGCCTTTTAAGAAACTTTTAGCGGTTTTGTGGCCATCATGAACCTGCCGCGTTTCGTCGAAGGATTAACCGTCGTTTGGCCCGTCGCCCGCCCCGCAAGCCCTTCGACCCGGACGTCAACCGGGCCGTGGCCCTCAAATACGCCCGTGGCGAGGCCGATGCGCCGCGCGTCACGGCCAAGGGCGAAGGGCTGCTCGCGGACAAGATCGTCGAAGTGGCGCGCGCCCATGGCGTCGAGGTGCGTTCCGATCGCGATCTGGTGCGCTTGCTCGACACGGTCGATATCGACAGTCCGATTCCGCTGGAGGCTTTCCAAGCCGTGGCCGAAATCCTGTCCTACATCTATCGCCGGCAGGACAAACTCAAACCGCCGAAATCCGGCGACGTACGGGAACGTTGACGCGATGCGTGCCGTGGAAGTGCTGCAGAATATCGTCGATATGACGCGCGAACTGGACGACGCACGCGCCCGCGTGCATCGCGGCCTGGATGTCGACATGGCCGGTTTCGATCTGCGCGTGCGCGATCTGTGCCTGGCGGCGACCGAATTGCCGCGCGCCGAAGGCAAGGTCTGCGCCGACGCATTCGAATCGATCGCGGTGGGGCTCGATCGTTTGACCGCCGCCTTGCGCATGGCCGAGCGCGTCGATTTGAATCCGGGCGCCAAGCCGTGATCGCCGAACCGCAGAACCTGTTCCTCTACGCGGCCGCCCTCGCTTTCGTTCTTGCGCTGGTTGCGCTGTTCGGCTGGCTCGCGCGCCGCTTCCTGCCGGGGGCGGGCGGAATATCGACCGGCAAGCGCAAGCGTTTGGCGCTGCTCGAATCCTTGACGCTCGATCCGAAGACCCGCGCGGTTCTGCTGCGCCGGGACGACGTGGAACACCTGATCGTGCTCGGCCCCCACGGGGCGGTGAAGGTCGAAACGCTCAAAGCCGACCCGGAGGATCGCGTATGATCCGCCGGTTGCTGCTTCTCGGTTTGGTTGTCGCCGGGATCGCGATTCCGGCCGAGGCTTTCGCGCAAGCCTTCACCCTGGATCTGGGCGATGGCAGCTCGACCACGGGCCGCATCGTCCAGCTGATCCTGCTGATGACGGTGCTGACGCTGGCACCGTCCATCCTGATGATGGTCACGAGCTTCGTGCGCATCATCGTCGTGCTGTCGCTGCTGCGCACGGCCTTGGGCACGCAGCAAGCTCCGCCCAACGTGGTTTTGACGAGCCTGGCGTTGTTTTTGACCTTCTTCATCATGGCGCCGACGGGCGAGCGCGCGTGGCGCGAAGGCGTTGCGCCGCTGATCAACGGCCAGATCACCGAGGAACAGGCGGTCGAGCGCACGGCGAAGCCCTTCCACGATTTCATGACCCAGCATGTGCGCGAAAACGACGTGGCGCTGTTCGTCGATATCGCGAAGATCGAAGCGCCGGCCTCGCCCGAGGCGATTCCCTATCGCGTGCTGATCCCGGCGTTTTTGATTTCGGAACTGCGCCGGTCGTTCGAGATCGGCTTCCTGCTTTTCGTGCCCTTCGTCATCATCGATATGGTCGTGGCGGCCGTCTTGATGTCGATGGGCATGATGATGATGCCGCCCGCCGTGGTGGCGCTCCCGTTCAAGCTGATCTTCTTCGTGCTGGTCGATGGCTGGTACCTGATCGCCGGGTCGCTGGTGCAGTCGTTCGGCGGCGGCTAGAAATTACGGTTACAATTCGTTGTATCCCTTGAAACGGGGCGACTCGCGGGCGCAGGATTCGTTCATCGAGTCGCCTGCGGCGATCGGGGTGCGTGTCGCCCCCGGACCCGGCCCAAATCGGCGACGAGGAGAAACACCATGAAGAAGTTCGCTGCTCTCGCCGCCGGTCTGATGATCGCCGTCGCTCTCGCCGTTCCCTACCAGGCCAAGGCCGCCGCGTTCGGCGCCCCCGCCGCCGCCAAGTCGGTCGCGTCCGACACGAGCCTGACCCAGGACGTCGCGACGAAGAAGAAGTCGACCAAGAAGTCGGCTTCCAAGAAGAAGACCCCGGCCAAGAAGACGGCCGCCAAGAAGCCGGCGACGCATCGCGCGTAACCGCGCGCGCCCGTTCCGGCGAAACGAAAGGGCCCGGCGGCGACGCCGGGCCCTTTTGATTTGCCCGGCCTTTCGATTTAGGGGGCCGCGCCCTATATTCGAAAGGAACCGAGGGTCCCCCCATGTCCGACGACAACGGATTGATCGGCCAGATCAAACAGAAGCTGGTCGATTCCAAGCGTAAATGGTCGCAGGAAGGCCGCTTGCTGACCGGCAAGGCCGCCGATCCCGCCACGCGTCTGCCGCCCGGCCAGCGCGAGGTGAAGAACTGGCCCGTGCTCGATTTGGGCATTCAGCCCGACGTGACGACCGAGAATTGGCGCCTGGAAGTGGGCGGCCTGGTCGATTTTCCGCTGGTCTGGAACTGGCAAAAATTCATCGGCCACGCCCAGGAAGAATTCGTGTCTGACATCCATTGCGTGACCGCCTGGTCGCGCTACGACAATCGCTGGAAGGGGATGTCGACGCGCACGTTGCTCGACCTCGTCAAACCGCGCAAGGAAGCGCGCTTCGTCGTCCAGCACGGCTTCGACGGCTACACCACCAACGTGCCGCTCGAATATTTCGCGGACGACGACGTGCTGCTCGCCCATGAATGGGAAGGCCAGCCGATCAGCCGCGAACATGGCGGGCCGGTGCGGCTTGTGCTGCCCAAGCTCTATTTCTGGAAAAGCGCCAAGTGGATCTCGAAGCTCGAATTCGTCGCCGAGGACAAGGCCGGGTTCTGGGAAGTGCGCGGCTATCACATGCGCGGCGATCCGTGGACGGAGGAGCGCTATGGCTAAGCTCGGCCGCCGGCTTTTCGCCGGTTTCGCGTTCGTCGCCGGCATGGCCGGCTATTACGGCTGGCGTCTGATCGGGCAGGTCGACGCGGCGCAGATTTCGGCCGGGGGACCGCGGACCAATATGCGCGCTTGGGATATCGATTTCGTGTCGATCGAGGGCGACGCGTTGCCGCTGAAGAATTTTCAGGGCAAGGCGCTGCTGGTCGTCAACACCGCCAGCCTTTGCGGCTTCACGCCGCAATACAAGGAACTGGAAAAAATCTGGACCGAGTACAAGGACAAGGGCCTTGTCGTGATCGGCGTGCCGTCGAACGATTTCGGCGGACAGGAGCCGGGCTCGGCCGCCGAGATCAAGGCGTTCTGCGAAAGCTACGACGTATCGTTCCCGATCGCGGAGAAGGCGGCGACCAAAGGCGCCCAGCGCCATCCTTTCTTCGGCTGGGTGGCGGCGGAATTGGGCGACGGCGCCTTGCCGCGCTGGAACTTCTTCAAATATCTCGTCGGGCGCGACGGCACGTTGCAGGGCGCTTGGCCTTCGACCGCGTCGCCGTCGGGTTCCGAAATTCGCGGCGCCATCGAAAAGGCGCTTGCCGCGCGTGTCTGATTTCATCCTCTCGCCCGATACAATTCAAATCAATCACGGCTCGTTCGGCGCGACGCCGATCCCCGTCCTCGACGCGGCCGATTCGTGGCGGCGCAAATTCGAGGCCGATCCCACGCATTTCATGCGCCGCCTCTGGGCGCCGTCTTTGGCCGAGGCGAAGGTGAAACTCGCCGCGTTCTTGAATGCCGATGTCGCGGGCCTCGCTTTCGTGATGAACGCGAGCGACGGCGCCAATGCCGTGCTGCGCTCGCTCGATTTCGCGCCCGGCGACGAAATCCTGGTCACGTCGCATGGCTATCGCGCGGTTTCCAAAACGGTCGAGCATGTATGCCGGCGCAACGGTGCGGTCGCGCGCGTCGCCGATATTCCTTTCCCGTTGACCGGGCCCGAAGCGGTGGTGGATGCGATCGACGCGGCGATCACCGCGCGCACGCGTTTGATCGTCGTGGATCACATCACCTCGCCCACCGCGGCGGTGTTTCCGGTCGCGGCGATCCAAACCCGCGCGCATAAACGCGGCGTGCCCGTGCTGATCGATGGCGCGCACGCACCCGGCCAAGTGCCGCTCGATCTCGCCGCGCTCGCCCCCGATTTCTATGTCGGCAATTGCCATAAATGGCTGTTCGCCGCGAAAGGGGCCGCGTTCCTCTATGCCGCCCCGCCATTCCGCGATCGCTTGCATCCGGGCACGATCTCGCATGGTTACGGGCAAGGCATGGCGGCCGAGTTCGATTGGGTGGGTACACGCGATGTCGGTGCCTGGCTCAGCGTGCCCGACGGAATCGCCTATGGCGAAAATCTCGGCTGGGCGCAATTGCGCCAGCGCAACAACGATCTGGCGAGCGACGCCGCCAAGCTGCTGGCGCAGGTTTGGGGCACGCGGATCGGCACGCCCGATGCGATGCGCGCCCATATGGCGAGCGTGGAAATTCCGCTGACCGGCCCGGCCGACGAAGCGCGCGCCCAGAAACTTTGGTCGAAGCTTTACGACGCCCACCGCATTCAAATGCCGGTGATCGCTTTCGCGGGCGGCTTGTGGGCGCGGCCGTCGGTCCAGATCTATAACCGCGCCGCCGACTACGAAGCCTTGGCGAAGGTCGATTGGCGCGCGCTTGACGCCTGACGGGTGGGCGCGCCAAGTTCCTTCCCAATAATTGGGGAGAGGCCATGTCCGCCGAATATCTGCTTGCCATCGATCAGGGCACGACATCGACGCGCGCGTTGATCTTCGGCCTGAACGGCGCGCCCGTCGCGACGGCACAGGTCGAGCTCAAGCAATATTTCCCGCAGCCCGGCTGGGTCGAACACGACCCGGAGGAAATCTGGCAGGCCACGCTTGCGACCGTGCGCCAGGCGCTGGAAAACGCGCGTTTGTCGGCGGCGGATATTCTGGCGATCGGCATCACCAATCAGCGCGAAACCACCGTGGTGTGGGAACGCGCCACCGGCCGGCCGATCCACAAGGCGATCGTCTGGCAGGATCGGCGAACGGCCGATTGGTGCCGCAAGATGAAAGCCAAAATCGGCGACGCGGAACTGGGCAAGCGCACGGGCTTGCTGTTCGACGCGTATTTCTCCGGCTCCAAGATCGCGTGGATTTTGGACAACGTCGCCGGGGCGAAAGCGGCGGCCAAGCGCGGCGAGCTTGCTTTCGGCACGATCGATACGTTCCTGCTGTGGCGCCTGACCGGGGGCAAGGTCCACGCGACCGACGCGACCAACGCCTCGCGCACGATGGTGTTCAACATCGCCAAGCAAGAATGGGATGGAACGCTGCTGAAGGCGTTCGGCATCCCGGCGTCGCTGCTGCCGGAAGTGAAGGATTCGGCCGCCGATTTCGGCGCGACGTTGCCCGCTTTGTTCGGGGCGGCGATTCCCATTCGCGGCATCGCGGGCGACCAGCAAGCCGCGACGGTCGGTCAGGCCTGTTTCAAACCCGGCATGATCAAGTCGACCTATGGCACGGGCTGTTTCGCGCTCGCCAATACGGGCGGCAAATTCGTGCGCTCGAAAAACCGGCTGCTCTCGACGATCGCCTATCGCATCGGCGGCAAGGCGACCTATGCGATCGAAGGCTCGATCTTCATTTCGGGCGCCGTGATGCAATGGCTGCGCGACGGGCTCAAAGCCATTCCGCGCGCGGCGGACAGCGAAGCCCTCGCGCGCGGCATCGACGGCACGGGCGGCGTCTATCTCGTCCCCGCCTTCACGGGGCTTGGCGCGCCGTGGTGGGACCCCGACGCGCGCGGCGCGATTCTGGGTCTCACACGCGATTCCGGCATCGCGCAGATCGTGCGCGCCGGGCTCGAATCGACCGTCTATCAGACCCGCGATCTGATGACCGCGATGAAGGCCGATATGGGTGCGGGCGCGAAGCTCGCCGAGATCCGTGTGGATGGCGGCATGGTCGTCAACGATTGGGTCATGCAGTTCCTGGCCGACCAGCTGGGCTTGCGCGTCAACCGCCCGGCGGTGACCGAGACGACCGCGTGGGGTGCGGCCGCTTTGGCGGGGCTGGGAATCGGCGCCTATCGCGGGCTCGACGACATCGCCGCGCGTTGGCGGTCGGAACGGCTGTTCCAGCCGGTAAAATCCCGCAAAGCGTACGACGCCCTGTATTCCGGCTGGCGGGACGCGGTGGCGCGGGTGCGCACGAAACCGGCCGCACGCAAGGGCTTGGGGCGCGCGCGGGCCCGTGCTAAAAGCGCGTCATAAAAGCTTCACGTTTCCGTCTCGCGACGGCAACGGGCCGAAGCATAAAGGTCGCGGTGGGCTTTCATCCAATCGTCCCCGCGCAAACAAGGAGAGGAAGAAACCGATGTCCATCGGCCGTAACATTTCTCGCATTGCCGCCGGCGCGCTTTTCGCCGGCACGGCGCTGACGCTGGCCGTCCCGGCTTCGGCGCAGACCGAAATCCAGTGGTGGCACGCGCTGACCGGCGCCAACAACGACGTCGTCAACCGTCTGGCCGCCGAGTTCAACGCGTCGCAGACCCAGTACAAGGTCGTCGCCTCGTACAAGGGTTCCTACGCCGACACGATGAACGCCGGCATCGCCGCGTTCCGTGCGGGCAACGCGCCGCATATCCTGCAGGTGTTCGAAGTGGGCACCGCCACGATGATGTCCGCGCGCGGCGCCATCAAGCCGGTCGCCGACGTGATGGAAGAAGCGGGCAAGCTGTTCGACCCGAACGTCTATCTGCCGGCGGTCGCGGGCTATTACTCGACGTCGAAGGGCGAGATGCTGTCCTTCCCGTTCAACTCGTCGTCGACCGTCATGTGGTACAACAAGGACGCCTTCCGCAAGGCGGGCCTGAACCCCGACGCGCCGCCGAAGACCTGGCCCGAAGTGTTCGAAGCCGCCAAGAAGCTGAAGGCGTCGGCGACCCCGAATTGCGGCTTCTCGACCGCGTGGGTGACGTGGGTGAACATCGAGCAGTTCTCGGTGTGGCACAACATTCCGATCGGCACGAAGGCCAACGGCATCGACGGTTTCGATACCGTGTTCCGGATCAACTCGCCCACGCATGTGAAGCACTTCGCCAATCTGGCGCAGCTCGCCAAGGACAAAACCTACGTCTATGGCGGCCGCACCAACACGGGCGAAGGCACGTTCACCTCGGGCGAATGCCCGATCATGCTGACCTCGTCGGGCTTCTACGGCAACGTGAAGGCCAACGCGAAGTTCGATTGGGGCAACGCGCCGATGCCGTATTACCCCGACGTGCCGGGCGCGCCGCAGAACTCGACGCTGGGCGGCGCTTCGCTGTGGGTCATGGGCGGCAAGTCGTCCAACGAGTATAAGGGCGTGGCGGCGTTCTTCGCCTTCCTGTCCGACACGGACCGTCAGGCGCGCCTGCACACCGAATCGGGCTATCTGCCGATCACCAAGGCGGCCTACGAGAAGGTGAAGGCCTCGGGCTTCTACAACGCCAACCCGTATCTCGAAACGCCGCTGAAGTCGCTCAACAACAAGGCGCCGACCGAGAACTCGCGCGGCCTGCGCTTCGGCAACCTCGTCCAGATCCGCGACATCTGGTCCGAGGAAATCGAAGAGATCCTGGCCGGCAAGAAGACCGCGCAACAAGGCATGGACGCGGCGGTCTCCCGCGGCAACGCCTCGCTGCGTCAGTTCGAGCGCACGGTTTCGCGCTAAACGCACGTAACGTCGAAGGGGTCGGATCCCGAAAGGGTCCGGCCCCTCTCGCGTTCTGAAGACAGAAATCGAACCAACCGGACCGGCTTCACCCATGGAACGACGCGCATTGTTCGGCGGCAAACTTCTGCCCTATACGCTGCTGCTGCCGCAGTTCGCGATCGTCGTGGTGTTTTTCTATTTCCCGGCGGGCCAAGCGGTCTGGCAATCGATGCTGATGGAGGATGCCTTCGGCATCTCCACCGAATTCGTCGGCTTCGAGAATTATCAGATCCTCGCCGCCGATCCCGACTATTACAAAACGATGCTGACGACGGCGGTGTTCTCCATCCTCGTCGCCTTCCTGTCATTGTCCTGCGGTCTGCTGCTCGCCGTCATGGCCGACAAGCAGATCAAGGGCGCCACGATCTACAAGACCATGCTGATCTGGCCCTACGCCGTCGCCCCCGCCGTCGCGGGCGTGCTGTGGCTGTTCATGTTCCAGCCGTCGCTCGGCATGCTCGCCAAAATGCTGCGCAGCTGGGGCGTCGATTGGAACCCGCTGCTCAACGGCAACCACGCGATGATCCTGGTCGTGCTGGCCGCGACGTGGAAGCAGATCTCGTACAATTTCCTGTTTTTCCTCGCCGGGCTCGCCGCGATTCCCAAAAGCGTGATCGAGGCCGCCGCGATCGACGGCGCCAAGCCGATGCGCCGCTTCTGGACGATCATCTTCCCGCTGCTGTCGCCGACCGCGTTCTTCCTGCTGGTCGTCAACATCGTCTACGTGTTCTTCGACACCTTCGGCATCATCGACTCGGTCACCGGCGGGGGCCCCGCGGGCAACACGACCACGATGGTCTACAAGGTCTATCAGGACGGCAAGGCGGGCTCGAATCTCGGCGGCTCGGCCGCGCAGTCGGTCGTATTGATGGTGCTGGTGATCGCGTTGACCGCGATCCAGTTCAAATTCGTCGAGCGCAAGGTTCAATACTGATGGTCGAGCGTCAGACCCTTTTCGCCCGCATCCTGCCGCACGCCGTGCTGATCGCCGGCGTGTGCATCGTGGCCTTCCCGGTCTATCTCGCCTTGCTCGCCTCGACCTACGATGCGGCGACCGTGCAGACCGGGCAGATGACACTGCTGCCCGGCAATCAGATGCTGCAGAATTACGAGCGCATCCTGTTCTCCGGCACCAATTCCACGACGCGCGAGCCGGTCGGCACGATGCTGATGAACAGCTTCATCATGGCGATGGTGATCGCACTCGGTAAAATCGCGATCTCGCTGATCTCGGCCTACGCGATCGTGTTCTTCCGCTTTCCGTTCCGCATGGCGGCGTTCTGGCTGATTTTCGTGACGCTGATGCTGCCCGTCGAAGTGCGCATCTACCCGACCTACAAGATCGTCGCCGATCTCCAATTGCTCGACACCTATACGGGCCTGACGCTGCCGCTGATCGCGTCCGCGACCGCGACGCTGTTGTTCCGCCAGTTCTTCATGACCGTGCCCGAAGAACTCGTCGAAGCCTCGAAGATCGACGGCGCGGGGCCCTATAAGTTCTTCAAGGACACGCTGCTGCCGCTGTCGGTCACGACGATGGCGGCGCTGTTCGTGATCCAATTCATCTACGGCTGGAACCAGTATCTCTGGCCGCTGCTGATCACCACGCGCGACAACATGCAGACGATCGTCATCGGCATCAAAAAGATGATCGTCACGCAGGACGCGCTGACCGAATGGCAGCTCGCCATGGCGACCGCCGTGCTGGCCTTGCTGCCGCCGGTCGTCGTCGTGGTGCTGATGCAGAAATTGTTCGTCAAAGGTCTCGTCGAGACCGAGAAGTAATTGGGAAGTGAGCGGGGCCTGATCGATGGCGAGCGTTGTTCTCGAAGCGGTGCGGAAAGTCTATGCGGGCGGCGTGGAGGCGGTGAAAGGCCTCTCGCTGACCATTCCCAACGGGTCTTTCACCGTGTTGCTGGGGCCGTCGGGCTGCGGCAAATCCACGCTGCTGCGCATGATCGCGGGGCTCGAGGAAATCAGCGGCGGCGCCATCACCATCGGCGGCAAAAAGGTCAACGACGTCGAGCCGTCGGACCGCGACATCGCGATGGTGTTCCAGAACTACGCGCTCTACCCGCATATGAGCGTCTACGACAACATGGCCTACGGCCTGCGCAATCGCGGTACTGCGAAGGAAGAGATCGAGCGCCGCGTGGCCGAAGCCGCGCGCATGCTGGCGATCGAACCCTATCTTCAGCGAAAACCGCGCGCGCTGTCCGGCGGTCAGCGTCAGCGCGTGGCGATGGGCCGCGCGATCGTGCGCGAACCCGCCGCCTTCCTGTTCGACGAGCCGTTGTCGAACCTCGACGCCAAATTGCGCGTGCAGATGCGGCTCGAAATCCGCAAGCTGCATAACCGTCTGAAGGCGACGTCGATTTTCGTGACGCATGACCAGGTCGAAGCGATGACGCTGGCCGATCAGGTCGTGGTGATGAATTCGGGCCGCATCGAACAGACCGGCACGCCGCTCGAAATCTATCGCCGCCCGGCCAGTATCTTCGTCGCAACCTTCATCGGCTCGCCGGCGATGAACCTGTTTCCCGGCACGATCGCCGCACCCGGCAAGGTCACGCTCGCCGACGGCAGCAGCTTCGCCTACGACGCCAACGTGTTCGACGCCAAGATCGGCGCGAAGGTCGAAATCGGCCTGCGCCCCGAGGACGCGAAAGCGGGGACGGCGGCCCCCGGTCGCCCCACGCTCGCCTGGGAAGTGACGGAAGAACTCGGCGCCACGCGCCTGTTGCATGGCACGCTCGCGGGCAGTTCCTTCGTGCTGGCGATGCCCGCGGACATCGACACGCCCGCGCGCGAATTGGCGCTGGAGGCGACGCCCGAGACCGTGCACATCTTCGACCCGGAATCGGGTCGCAGCCTGCGCAAGGCATGAATCTCGGCGCCCTCGAGAAGCGCGTGCCGCCGCCGCTATTGCTCGGGTTGTTGATGGCGTTGGCTTGGTACGCGGGCGGTCCGGCTTTCGATTTTCCGGCACGCGTTCCGGCGGGGATCGCGCTGATGGCAGGCGGGATCGGCCTCAAGATCGTCGCCGCACTGGCGTTCCGCGCGCGCGGCACGACGGTCAGCCCGCTCGCCCCGGAACGCAGCGCCGCCCTTGTCGTCGATGGGCTTTACCGGTTCACGCGCAACCCGATGTATTTGGGCGCGGTGACGATCCTGATCGGCTGGGCGCTGTTTCTGGGCGCTTGGCCCGCGATCCTCGCCGTGCCGGTCTATGTGTTCTACTTGAACCGCTTCCAGATCGGGCCGGAGGAGCGCGCGCTGTCGGCGCGGTTCGGCGCCGACTACGATGCCTATCGCGCGCGCGTCCGGCGCTGGATCTGACTCAGTAGTCCAGCTCGGTGAAGATCGGCTGGTGATCCGATCCCTGCGCTTTCTGATCGACCCAAGCTTTCTTGATGCGTTTGGAAAGCTCGGTCGAAACGAAGCAGAAATCGATCCGTCGATGGGTTAGCGGCGGATTGCAGGTATCGCAGGTCCAATCCTTGGGATCGTTCTCCGCGCCGCCCGCGACGACGAAGGCGTCGACCAAGCCGCCCGCATGGCTCATGCGACCGTAATCGCCCGACCATGGGCCGGCCAGACGCGTATAGAGGGGCGAATCCGGCGTCAGGTTGAAATCGCCCATATAGACCGCTTCGGCGGGCATCGGCGGCTGCGGCTTGCCGAAGGTCCATTCGGCGTCGTCGCGTTCGCCGCACCACGCCCCGCCTTCCAGCGGCGCCGTGCGATGGATTTCCAGCAGCTTTTCGACCTGCGGGGCGCGGTCGCCGTCGCCGCAATGGCTCAAATGCAGCGAGTTCACGCGCAGCGCATTGCCTTGGGGGGAAACGATCACCGCTTCGATCAGCGAGCGTTGCAGGCTGTATTGCTTGGCGAGGCCCATTTTGGGCAGCAGATGGTGGCGCGACGACACGATCGGGAAGCGCGACAGCACCATATTGCCGAATTGCGCGCGCCGATTGCCCGGTTTGCCGCCGTTGGCATCGACATCGAAGCCGGGGCCGTAGACCCAGTAATACTTTCCGCCCAGCAAACGCGCGATCTCGGCGGGCTGATCGATGTCGCCCGAACGCGGCCAATGGCGTTCGACCTCCTGCAATGCGATGATGTCCGCGCTTTCGACCGCCGCGCAGATACGGGCCAGGTCGTATTTCAGATCCTTGCCCTTGCCGTATTGAATGTTGTAGCTCGCCAGAAGCATGTCGATTCCTCCCGCCCGTTTATACCGCGCTTTGGTTTACATGTTCGCGATGGGTGCCATTTGGGGCGCCCAGTTTTCGCTCGCCAAGATCGGGATGCAAGAGGGGATCGCGCCCGCGTCGTGGACGATTTTCGTCTGCATCACGGCCGCCATCGCCTTGCTGTCCATCGCAAGGTGGCGGGGTGTGCGGGCGGTCGATCTGATCCCGCATACGCGCTACGCGATCCTGGCGGGCGCCACCTCGGTCGCGATCCCGAACACGATCATGGCGATCGTCGTCGGCCATGTGCCTGCGGGCGTCGCCTCGATGCTCAACACGCTGTCGCCGGTGATGACCTATGCGATGGCGCTGGGCTTCGCGATGGACAAGTTTCATCCCTTGCGCGTCGCGGGCATCGGCTTCGGCTTGATCGGCACGCTGCTGATCCTGGGGCCGCGCGCCAGCCTGCCCGATCCGGCGATGATTCCGTGGGTGGCGTTCAATCTGCTCGTCCCGTTCTTCTACGCGCTGTCGAATATCTACGTGGCGCGCGCCAGGCCCGCGGGCGTCGACTCGATCGCACTGGCGGGCGTGATGCAGCTGGGCTCGGTCGCATCGCTGCTGCCGCTCGCCTTGTGGCAGGGCATCCATATTCCGATCCCGCCCGACCACGCCGGCGATTGGGCGCTATTGGCGTTGGCGGCGATGTATTGGGTTTCGTCGCTGCTGTTCTTCGAAGTGATGCGCCTCGCCGGGCCGGTCTTTTTCAGCCAGACCGGATTCATCAGCACGATCTTCGGCGTGTTCTGGGGCTGGCTGTTCTTCGGCGAGACGCACAGCCTTTACATCTGGGGCGCGATGGCGGCGATCCTCGCCGGTCTCGCCCTCGTCACCCGCGCGGGACGCAACTGATCAGCGATTGTCGCGGATGAAGCCGCGCACTTGCGGCAGGATTTCCGAGCGCCAGCGCTTGCCGTTGAAAATGCCGTAATGCCCGACCTTGGGCTGCAACCAATGCCGGTGCTTGTCGGCCGGCAGGTTGGGGGTCAGCGCGTGCGCCGCGTAGGTCTGGCCCACGCCGGAAATATCGTCGAACTCGCCTTCGACGGTCAGCAGCGCGGTGTTCCGGATCGCGCCGCCATCGATCTTGCGGTTGCGGCTGACCCAAGTGCCTTCGGGCAGCGCATGTTCCTGGAAGGCGATGCGCACCGTCTCCAGATAGAACGCGGCGTCGAGATCCATGACCGACAGATACTCGTCGTAGAATTCGCGATGGCCTTGCGCGCTTTCGCCGTCGCCGCGCACGAGATGGTTGAACTGCTTCAGCGCCGAGCCGACATGGCGGTCGAGATTCATGCTCATGAAGCCCGACAATTGGATGAAGCCCGGATAGACGCGGCGCATGAAGCCCTGATAGCCCGGCGGCACGGTTTGCACGACCGTGCGCTCGAACCACTCGATCGACCGATCGGCGGCGAGCTGGTTCACCTTGGTGGGGTTCACGCGCGTGTCGATCGGCCCGCCCATCAACGTCATCGAACGCGGGGCGGCTGCGGGCGTTTCGGCCGACATCAGCGCGATCGCCGCGAAGACCGGCACCGACGGCTGGCACACCGCGATCACATGCGTGTCGGGGCCGAGGAATTCCAGAAACTCGATCACGTAATCGATGTAATCGTCGAGGCCGAACGTGCCTTCGGCCAGCGGCACATGCGCCGCGTTCATCCAATCGGTGATGTAGACGTCGTGGTCGGGCAGCAAGGCTTCGACCGTGCCGCGCAGCAGCGTGGCGTAATGGCCCGACATCGGCGCCACGACCAGCACTTTGGGGTCGTCGCGATGCTGCTTGGTCGCGCGCGCGAAATGCAGCAGATCGCAAAACGGCTTGCTCGCGACCACGTGTTCGGCGATCGGCGTTTCGTCGCCGTCGATCATCGTGAAGTCCAGCCCGAACGCCGGTTTGCCGTAGCGGCGCGTCGCGCGCTCAACCATCTCCGCGCCGGCGGCCAACGCGCGGCCCATGCGCGTATAGCTCATCGGCATCAGCGGATGGCTGAATACCTGCTGCATGGTTTCGGCGGCCAAACGCACCGGCGACAGCATCGTCTGATGCAGATCGTAGATCTGATAAAGCATTCCGATTTCGCCCGAAGACTTGCTTCTATTTGTCGCACCACGCTAATCCTATTCGCCGCAAACGCAAGCGGCATTGCTGCGCTGCGTCATGAAGCGTTTGCATCCCTGTCGATCAGATGGGCGAAGGATCCGAACACCGGCCCCACGCGTAAGCCCATGACGCCAAGCGCTTTTCCGCGCGCGTCCGCGGCCGTGAAGAGGGCGTCGCCGGGGCCTTCGCGCAAAATCGCGGTGTAATGGAATTCGTGCGCACGGAACGCGGCACCCGCGCTTCCCAGCGTCGTTTCGGTCTTCGAAACGACGCGCCGATAACCCAGATGCAAACGCCGCGCGGCGAAGGACGTGTCGAGCGGCAGCAAACCCGCCATCGCATGCGCGGCACCGTTCGCGTCGATCATCGTGCGGCCCAGAACCATATAGCCGCCGCACTCGCCATAGATCGCGGCGCTTCGCGCGGCCGCGTCGCGCAACGCTCGCGGCAACGGACCGTTGGCGAGCTTGCCGGCGTGAAGTTCGGGATAGCCGCCGGGCAGATAGATCGCGTCGCACGATGCATCCGGCGTCTCGCCATCCAAAGGCGCGAAGAACGAGAGTTCCGCGCCTTGGCGGCGCCAGCCGTCGCAAATCGCGGGATAGGCGAAGGCGAACGCGTCGTCGCGCGCGATCGCGATGCGCGAACCCAAGGGCGGCAGCGGCGTCGCCGCATCGCCCTTGCACGCGCTGGGAACCGCCAGCGCCATCAGCGCGTCGAGATCGACATGCTTGGAAACGATCGTCGCCGCATGGGCGATGAAGCTTTCGAGGTCGTCGCGCTCGCGCGCCTGCACCAGGCCCAAATGCCGTTCGGGATGCGCAAGCTTCGCGTCGCGCGGCACCCCGCCGAGATACGCGATACCGGGAGCGTGGATCGCCAGCGCCTCGCGCAAGATATTCGCGTGGGTTTCGCCGCCGACGCGATTGAAGATCACGCCCGCGATGCGTGGCGCGTTCGCGGCGTTGGCGAAGCCCGCGACCAGCGGCCCGGCGGAGGCGGCAAGGCCGCGCGCTTCGACGATCAAGATCACGGGCCAGCCCGCGAAGCGCGCGAGATCGGCGCAAGAGCCGGTGCCTTGCGCGTCGATGCCGTCATAGAGCCCCATGGCGCCTTCGCACAGAACGAGCTGTGCTTGGCCCGCCTCGGCGATCAATCCGGTCAGCGTTTCGTCGCGCATCGCCCAGCGATCGAGATTGCGGCAGGGCCGGCCGCTCGCCGCTTCATGGAACGCGGGATCGATATAATCGGGACCGGATTTTGCGCAAGCGATCGCAAGGCCCCGGTCGCGCAAGGCGCGCGCAAGGCCCAGAACGAGCGTCGTCTTCCCCGAACCCGAAGAAGGGGCCGCGAAGACGAGGCCGCCGCCGCTCAAATTATTCGATCAGGTGCGCTGGGAACCGGCGGGCGTCGTTTCGCCCTGCCGTTCGCGGCGCCAGCCGCGCTGCTCCATGCAGCGGCGATAGGAATCCGACGAGACCGAGCCAGTACCGCCCATCGCGCGGCCGTCGTCGAGGCCGGTCGACGAGCCGCGTTCGACATAGCCGTAGCCGCTGGCCGTGCGGGTGCAGTCGCGCTGGTCGATGGCGAGCTGCCCGGCGGGCGCGCTTTCTTTGACCCAAACCGTGCGCGATTCGCACGCGCCCAAAACGGCGAGCGAAGCGGCGATGACGGCGAAACGCGCGATGTTGGCAACCCGGCTCATTCTTTCTTCCTTCGGTCTTCGGAACGTTCAAGCACTGCGCGCGGGCGGGCCGTTGCGCAGCGGATCGGCGTCCAGACGGCGGTTATGCGCTATCGCGCCCAGCCAGTCCAGCCCGGCGCGCAAGCGCACCACGTCGCCCACCACGAATAATCCGGGCGGGCGCAAATCATGCGCTTGCGCGTCCTTCGCGGCCGCCCCCAGCGTGGTTTCCAGCACCTGCTGATCGGGCAGGCTGGCGCGCACGACGATCGCGGCCGCTTCGCCCGGATTGCGTCCGCCGGCGATCAGATTGCCCGCGATCGTGCCCAGATGTTTGAGCGCCATGTAGAACACGAGGACCGGCGAGCCCTTGGAGAGGCCTTGCCAATCCAAACCGTCCGGCACGTCGCCGGTGACGCCGTGCCCGGTGACGAAGGTCACCGCTTGGTTCACGTCGCGATGGGTGACGGGAATGCCGGCATAGGCGAGTCCGCCCACACCGGCACTGATGCCCGGCACGACGCGGAACGGGATTTCGGCGCCGACCAGCGTCAACGCTTCTTCGCCGCCGCGCCCGAACACGAACGGGTCGCCGCCCTTCAAGCGCAGCACGCGATGCCCGGCGCGCGCGAGTTCGACCAAGCGCAGCGAGATATCGCGCTGCTTGGGGCTGGGCTTGCCGCCGCGCTTGCCCGCGTATTCGACGATGGCGCCCGGGCGCACGGCTTGCAGCAGGCGCGAATCGACCAGCGCGTCGTAGACGACGGCGTCGGCGTGGCGCAACGCGTGATAACCCAGCAAGCTGATCAGGCCCGGATCACCGGGGCCCGCACCCACCAGCCACACGCTGCCCGGCGCGAATTCGGGCATGTCGAAAGGCAAAGATTCCATAGGCTTGATCGTGTGGAAACCAATGGCGGAGTTTATCGCGCGGGCGGCGCCAATACCAGCCCCGGCCCGGCTTGACGAAACAACATCCGCTTCGCTCTAATCCCGGCCCATGACGATCACACGCCGGGCCGTTCTGGCCGCGATTTCCCTTGCCGCCGCGACGCCCGCTTGGGCGCAGATGAATATCGAGATCCGTCAGCGGCGCATGCTGGCCGAAGCGGCGCGCGACGGCAATCTGGACGCCGTACGCCAGCGTCTGAACGCGGGCGATTCGCCGAATCAGCCGGATCTCGACTTCCGTCCGGCTTTGCTGCTAGCGGCGGCGAATAATTTCCCGGAGATCGTGCGCGTGCTGCTGGAAAACCGCGCCAATCCCGACGGGCGCGATCGCGACAACCGTACCGCTTTGATGTGGGCGACGGAGCGCGGGCATTTGCGCGTCGTCGAAGAATTGATCCGCGGCAAGGCGAAACCCGATCTCGACGACCGCACCGGCACGACCGCTTTGATGATCGCGGCGCGGGAAGGAAACACGCGCATCGTCGAGATGTTGCTGCGCGGCGGGGCGGACAAGAACAAGACCGATTCGACCGGCCGTACGGCGCTGGATATCGCGCAAGCGGGCAACAAGCGCGGCGCGGTCGAAGCGTTGCGGCGCTGATCTAGTCGCGTAGATAACGGGTGTGATCGGCGGCATAAAGGCGGCTGTCGCCGGCTTGCGCCGTGCCCGTCAAACCCCGTCCGATCAAAATCAGCGCGGTGCGCTTGAAACCCGCCGCGATCGTCTTGTCGCGGATATCGGCAAGCGTGCCCGCGACGAACGCCTGATCGGGCCACGATACGCGATGGCCGATGATCGCCGGGCAATCCGCACCCAGGATCGGCGTCAATTCGGCGACGATCTTGTCGAGGCCGGCGATCGACAAATGCAGCGCGAGCGTCGCACCCGTACGCGCGAAGGCGGCAAGGTCTTCGCCCGGCGGCATCGCCGATGCGCGTGACGACACGCGCGTCAACACGACCGACTGCACGATATTCGGCAGCGTGAGTTCGAGATTCAGCGACGCGGCCATGGCGGCGAAGGCGGGCACGCCGGGCACGACTTCATAAGGAATGCCGGCGGCGTCAAGGCGGCGCATCTGTTCGGCGACGGCGCCGTAGATCGACGGATCGCCCGAATGCACGCGCGCGATGTTCCAGCCTTTGGCGTGCGCGTCCTCGATCGTCGCGATGATCGCGTCGAGATCCATCGGCGCGGTGTCGATCGCATCGACGCCGTCGCGGCGCTGCGCCACGACCGCTTCGGGCACCAGCGATCCCGCATAGAGCACCAGATCGGCGGTCTTGATGCGCTCCAACCCGCGCAACGTGATCAGGTCCGGCGCACCGGGCCCAGCACCGATGAAGAAAACGGTCATAGCGTGTCTCCCGTCGCGGCGATCGCGCAAGTCGCATGCGCCGATCTGCGCTTGGGCACGATCAACTTCGCGTCCGGTCCGGCGGCCAGCAACGCCGCCGCCTCCGCGACCGATGGCGTGCCGAACGAAGCCGCGACGCCGTCCGACGCAAGCGTTATGCGCGTCTCCACCGCCAATTCGGCGGCCGGAAAAAATTGCACCTTCACGCCAAGCCGCGCCGCGACCGCGTCGATCGCCGCTTCGCTTTGCTTGCGATCGATCGTCGCGACGCAGGCGATGGCGGTCGGCGAGATCTTCGCTTCGGCGAGCGTGGCCTGAACCAGTTCCAGCACTTCGCTGGGGGCGGTGCCCCGCATGCAGCCGATACCGATCGTTACGATCATGCGGCATACCCCCGTCGCAATTGACCGAATCGGCCAAGGCCGCCAAGGTGGCGCCGATGTTTCCCCACGCCGCCCCGTTCGATCCTTTGCTTATCCTCGCCGCCGCCTTGGCGCTCGACGCCGTGGTCGGCGAGCTGCGCCCGGTTTTCGGCGTGATCGGCCATCCGGTGCAGTGGCTCGGCAAGCTGATCGCGTTCCTGGAAACGAAACTCAACCGCCCGCAGCGCTTGGCGGCCGAACGACGCGCGCGCGGCGCGCTGACGGTGCTGATCGTCGGCGCGTTGGCGGCGGGGATCGGTTTCGCGCTGCTTTACGCGTTGCGCGCGCGCGGCTGGGGCTGGATCGTGGAAATCGTGCTGGTCGCGATTCTGGTCGCGCAGCGCTCGCTCTACGATCACGTGCGCGCGGTCGCCGACGGGCTCGACAAAGGCGGGCTCGCGGGCGGGCGCGAAGCGGTGTCGCATATCGTCGGCCGCGATCCCGAAAGCCTCGACGCGCATGGCGTCGCCCGGGCCGGAATCGAATCCTTGGCGGAGAATTTTTCCGACGCGGTCGTGGCACCGTGTTTCTGGTACGCCGTGTTCGGCCTGCCGGGACTGTTCTTCTATAAGGCCGTCAACACGCTCGATTCGATGATCGCGCATCGCAGCGAGCGTTATCTGGACTTCGGCCGGTTCGCGGCACGCCTCGATACGGCGATGAATTTCATCCCCGCACGCCTGTCCACGCTGATCGTGGCCGTGGCGGCGCTGGTCGCACCCGGCGCCAAACCCTTCGCGGCGGTCAAAACGGCGATCGCCGATGCGCGCAAACATAAATCCATCAATGCGGGCTGGCCCGAAGGCGCCTTCGCGGGCGCTTTGAATCTCGCTCTGGCGGGCCCGCGCCGCTATGGCAGCGAACTCGTCGACGATCCGTGGATCGGGCAGGGACGCGCACGCGCCACGCTGGAGGATATGCGCCGCGCGCTGTGGCTGTTCGTCGCCGCATGTCTGGTCAACGCGCTGCTCTTCGCCGCGATCGGCCTCGCGCGGATGGCCGTCTAGCGTCATCGCGCAAGCTCCAGCAAGCGGTCAAGATCGACCGCTTTGGCGATATGATCGGCCAGCGCATCCAGCGTTGCATCGACACCGGCTTCGTAGGCCAATCCCGAATCCGCGCGCGTGCGCACTTTGCGCAGGAATGTCGCGCGATATTGGTCCGATGCGAAGAGGCCGTGAATGTAAGACCCGATCACGCGGCCGTCTTCGCTGCGCGCCCCTTCCGGCCTGCCGTCGAGCGACAGCAGCGGCGCTTCGTTCGACCAGGTTTCGCCGAGATGGATTTCGTAGCCCGCGATCGGTGCGCCGGTGATCGCGTCGCGCGAATCCACACGGCGCAAAATCTTTTCGCGCGCCAGCACGGTCGTCGCGTCGAGCAGGCCCAGGCCCGCCGCTTCCTGCGCCGAGCCTTCCAAGCCGGCGGGATCGGCGATCTTGCCGCCGAGCATTTGATAGCCGCCGCACAAGCCCACGACCCAGCCGCCGCGCCGTCGATGCGCCGCGATGTCGATATCCCAGCCGTTCGCGCGCAAGGCCGCTAGATCGCCAAGCGTCGCTTTCGAGCCAGGCAGCAGCACCACGTCGCAATCGCCGGGCAGCGCGTCGCCGGGCTCGAGCATCGCCAGATCGACATCGGGTTCGGCCGCCAGCGGATCGAGATCGTCGGTGTTCGCGATGCGCGGCAAGCGGGGTACACGAATCTTGATCGCGCCCGTCTTTCCGGCGTGGCGTTGCTCGAGTCCGACCGAATCTTCCGGCGGCAGATCGCGCGCGCGTGCGAAATAGGGGATGACGCCCAGGCACGGAACCGCACGGCGTTCGATCTCGGCCACACCCGAATCGAACAGCGTCGCATCGCCGCGGAATTTGTTGACCAGGCACCCGACGATCGCCGCGCGTTCCTCGGGCTCCAACACCGCCAGCGTACCGACGATGGACGCGATGGCCCCGCCGCGCTCGATATCGGCGATCAGCACGACCGGCACGTTCTCGGGAATCGCGAAGCCCATATTGGCGATGTCGCCTTCGCGCAGATTGATCTCGGCGGGCGATCCCGCGCCCTCGACCAGCACCAGATCGGCTTGCGCTTTCAGCCGCGCGAAGCTGTCGCGCACCGCGCCCAGCAGCTTCGGCTTCAGCGCGTGATAGTCGCGCGCGGTCGCGCGGCCCGTGACCTGGCCGTGCACGACGATTTGGCTGCCAATGTCGCTTTCGGGCTTCAGCAGCACCGGGTTCATATGCACGCTGGCGGGAATGCGCGCCGCGCGTGCTTGCAAGGCTTGGGCGCGGCCGATCTCGCCGCCGTCATCGGTGACGGCGGCATTGTTGGACATGTTCTGCGGCTTGAACGGGGCAACGCGTAGGCCTTTATTCGCGAAGGCGCGGGCGAGGCCCGCGACGATCAGCGATTTGCCGACGTCGGAGCCCGTGCCCATGAACATGATCGCCTTCGCGGCCATCGCTTAGAATTCCACGCCCTTCTGCGCCTTGATGCCGTCGCGGAACGGATGCTTCACCAGCGTCATCTCGGTGACGAGATCGGCGATCTCGATCAGCGCGTCCGGCGCATTGCGCCCCGTCGCGACGACATGCTGCAAGGGCGGCCGGGCGGCGATCGCTTCCAGCACCTGCGCCAACGGGATCAAATCGTAGCGCAAGGCGATGTTGATCTCGTCCAGGATCACCATCGCGTAAGAAGGATCGGCGAGCATGCGCGCGGATTCGGCCCAAGCGCGCTCGGCGGCGGCGATGTCGCGCGCCTTGTCTTGCGTTTCCCAGGTGAAGCCTTCGCCCAGCGTCTTGATCTCGCAAAGCTCCGGGAAGCGTTGCAGGAAGCGCGCTTCGCCGGTATCCCAAGCGCCCTTCACGTATTGAACGATGCCAACCTTCATGCCGTGGCCCAGGCAGCGCAGCGCCATGCCGAAAGCGGAAGACGATTTGCCTTTGCCCTTGCCGGTATGCACGAGCAGCAGGCCTTTCTCGCCCGACTTGCCGGCCATCATCTTGTCGCGCGCGGCTTTGATGCGGCGCATTTTGTCGGAATGTTCGGTATCGGTCATGCGATCAAACTTTCAAGGATGGCGGGCGTGTCGTTCGCACCCGGGCGCCACAGCCCGCGCATGCGCGCTTCGATGAAGCGTTCGGCCATTTCGCGCAAGGCGGGCGCATTGGCATCGGCGATGAATTCGCGCGTGGCGTCGTCGCGCAAATAGGCGTCGAACAGCGCGTCGAAATGGCGGTCTTTGACGGCGTCGGTCGTCGCGGCGAAAGCGAACAGATAATCGACCGTCGCCGCCATTTCGAAAGCACCCTTATAGCCGTGGCGCTTGCAGCCCTCGATCCATTTGGGATTGGCGGCGCGTGCGCGCACGATGCGCGCGATTTCCTCGCCCAGCGTGCCGATCTTGGGCGATTCGGGGCGCGAATGATCGTTGTGATAGATCGTCGGCGCCGTGCCGCGCGCTTGCGCGACGGCGGCGGCAAGCCCGCCTTCGAATTGATGGTACTCGCTCGAATCCAGCAGATCGTGCTCGCGGTTGTCCTGGTTGTGCAGCACGGCTTCGATGCGCGCCAAGCGCTTGGCGAAGGCATCTTGCGCGTCGCTGCCTTCGGCACCGGCGCGATAGGCGAAGCCGCTCCAGCGCCGATAGGCGTCGGCCAGATCGCCGCGCGCGGTCCAGCCGCCTTCTTCGAGCAGGCTTTGCAAACCGGCCCCATAAGCGCCGGGCTGCGAGCCGAACACGCGCGTCGCGTCGCCTTCTTCGCGCGCGCGCGCGGCCAGCGGGTTCAAATGCGCTGGCTCGTCCAACGCCGCCACGGCGCGCACGGCCGAATCGAACAGGTCGATCAGCGACGCGAACGCGTCGCGGAAGAAGCCGGAAACGCGCAACGTGACGTCGACGCGCGGCCGATCGAGCAGATCGAGGCTCATGATCTCGAACCCCGTCACGCGCAAACTGGTCGGGTCCCACACAGGCTTGGCGCCCATCAGCGCGAGCCCTTGCGCGATATCGTCGCCACCGGTGCGCATATTCGCCGTGCCCCAGGCCGACAGCGCGACCGCGCGCGGCCAATCGCCATGCTCCTGCACATGGCGATCGAGCAGCATGCCGGCCGATTTCCAGCCCAGCGCCCAAGCCGAGGGCGTGGGCACGGCGCGCGTATCGACCGAATAGAAATTGCGACCGGTGGGCAGCACATCCGCCCGGCCGCGTGTGGGCGCCCCCGACGGGCCCGGCGCTACGCGCTTGCCATCGAGGGCCGCGAGCAACGCCGCCATTTCGCGCGCACCGCTAATATCGAAATCGGCGGCGAGTTTCGCGGGCTCGGCTTTGCAGCCGGCTGCGATCGCGGCCAGCGTATCGTCGCGCTGCTTGCCGTCCGGCGTTTTGCCGAAGATGTGCAAGCCGTCGCGGATCTGCAGGTCTTTGAGATCGCACAGCCCGGCATCGAGCTTCGCCAGCGCATCGTCGAGCGCGGCGTCGGGCGTGATGCCGCATTCGTCGGCGACGCCGCTACGCGTCGCGAGATCCAAGATCTCCGCCGCAATGGGTTTCATCCTTCGCGGGTCGAGGCGCCGTGCCTCGTCGTACTCGTCGATCAAGCGTTCCAGCGCGGCTTGCGCGCCGTAAGCGCCGGCACGTGTCAGCGGCGGCGTGAGATGATCGATGACGACGGCCGAAATACGCCGCTTGGCTTGGGTGCCTTCGCCGGGATCGTTGACGATGAAGGGATAGATCGCGGGCACGGGGCCAAGGGCGGCTTCCGGAAAGCAATTCTCCGACAGCGACAAACCCTTGCCCGGCAGCCATTCGAGATTGCCGTGCTTGCCGACGAAGACCAGCGCATGCCGGTCGCGCATCCAGGCATGGAAGGCGAGATAGCCGTGCGGCGGCACCAGAGCGGGATCGTGATAGCTCGCTTTGGGATCGATCTCGTAGCCGCGCGCGTGCTGGATCGCGACCGCGACATTGCCGAAAACGTGGATCGGCAGCACGAAATCATCGCCATCGACGCGCCGGTCTTGTTCGATCGACCCCCAACGCGCGATCACGGCGTCTTGCACCGATTGCGGCAACGCGCCGAAGAAGTCGCGATAGCGGGCGAGCGGCAAACGCACGCCGCCTTGCGCCAGCTTCTTGGCGTTCGTCGGGCCGTCGATCAGCTGCGCCATCAACGCGGCGGAATCATCCGGCGCGTCCGCGACCGCGTAGCCCGCGTCTTTCAGCGCCTGCAAAATCGCGACGGTCGAGGTGGGCGTATCGAGGCCCACACCGTTGGCGAGACGCCCATCCTTGCCGGGGTAGTTGGCGAGGATCAGGCCGATGCGCCGTTCGGCCGGTTTCGTGCGGCCCAGCTTCGCCCAAGCGGCGGCGAGATCGGCGACGAAGGCACAGCGCCCTTCGTCGGCCGCGAAGCCGACGAGTTCGACTTGCGTTGCCGCGTCGCGGCCCAGCGGGCCTTTGAAGCCAATGGCGCGGCTGAAAATCCGCCCGTCGAGTTCGGGCAGCGCCACGTTCATCGCCACGTCGCGGGGGCCGAGACCGCGCGTGCTTTGCGCCCAGCTGTCGCGCGTTTCGGCGGCGAGTACCGCTTGCAACACGGGCACATCCAATGCGGCGAGCGGATCGCCGTCGCCGACCGCGAAGCCAGTCAGGTTGATCGCGACCGCCGGTTTATGCGCGGCGAATTCGGCGGCGAGGAAGGCGGCGGCGGCTTTATCCTTCAAACTCGCGACATGGATCGCGCGCGCGTCGAGCCCGCGTGCGGCGAGTTTTTCGATCAGCGTATCGATGGGGGCGATATCGCCCGCTTGATAATGCGCGCGATAGAACACGATCGCCGCGACCGGGGCGCTCGGCCGCGCATGTTTATGCGCGTGCAAGCCGGCGCGCGGAATCGCGACCGGCAAAGCGGCGTTGTTCGTGCCGTACGCCAGATCGCCGAGAAAAGCGAGCAGGTTGGCGTAATTCGCCGGCCCGCCTTGAACGAAATATTCGCTAAGCCGCGCGCAAGCTTGCGCATCGACCGTCGAAAACGCGGCGAGATCGGTGTCGATCTTCTCCTCGCCTTGCAGCAAGGCGAGCTTGGCGCCGGTCTTGCGCGCGATTTCGACCAATCGGTCGATGCCATAGGGCCAATAGCCGCGCCCGCCGAGCAAGCGCACGACGATCAGCTTGGCGCTTTGCAGCGTGCGCTCGACGTAGAGATCGACGGCGTAGGGATGTTTCAGCGCCAGAAGATTGGCGAGCCGCAAACCATCGAATCCGCCGGCGGCTTGGCGTGCGCGGGCGAGGCACGCGATCTCCGAATCCGCGGTCGTCAGCACGGCGATCTCCGCCGCCGATTGTTCCAGATCGACCGGAACATCGGCGTCGAGGATCGCACCTTGCTGGGCCGCGAGAAGATGCATCAGGCAAGCGCCGCTTGGATCGCGTCGAAGTCCAAGCCCTTGCGGCCGATCACCACAAGGCGCGAGGCGCGGGGCTCATCCGCCGCCCAAGCGCGATCGAAGTAACGCTCGATACGCGGGCCCACGGCCTGCACGGCAAGCCGCATCGGCTTGCCGGGCACGGACAGGAAGCCCTTGGCGCGCAGCACATCGTGCTTGGCGATCGCGGCTTCCAGCTTCGCGGCGAAGGCGGCGGGATCGGCGATCTCGCCCAGCTTCAACGCGCGCGAATCGAAATCGTCGTGATCGTGTTCGCCTTCTTCGTCGGCGTGGCTGGGGCGCGTGGCGAGATCGTTCTCGGCCTGCGCGTCGAGGCCGATCAGCACTTCGGGCGGGATCTCGCCATGCGCAGCGCCGACGAGCTTGGCGCCCGTGCGCAGCTTGGCGGTCAATTCCGCTTCCAAGCGCGCGCGATCGACCATGTCCAGCGCGTCGGTCTTGGTCAGCACGACCAGATCGGCGCAGGCGAGCTGGTCGGTGAACACTTCCTCGATCGGATTGTCGTGGTCGAGATTGGGATCGGCCCGGCGCTGCGCTTCCAACGCGGCTTCGTCCTCGGTGAATTGGCCCGCGGCCATCGCCGGCCCGTCGATCAGCGTGACGACGCCGTCGACGGTCGTGCGCGTTTTGATGCCCGGCCAGTTGAACGCCTGGACCAGCGGCTTGGGCAGCGCCAAGCCCGAGGTTTCGATCACGATGTGGTCGGGCGGCTCGGGCAGATCGAGCAGTTTTTCGATCGCCGGCAGGAAGTCGTCGGCGACGGTGCAGCAAATGCAGCCATTGGCGAGCTCGATCACGTCGCCGGGCGCGCAGCCTTCTTCCGCGCAGCCCAACAGCAGCTCGCGGTCCATCCCGAGCTCGCCGAATTCGTTGATGACGAAGGCGATGCGCTTGCCCTTGGCGTTCGCCGCGAGCTTGCGCAGCAGCGTCGTTTTGCCCGCCCCCAGAAAGCCGGTGACGATCGTCGCGGGGATGCGGTTCATGCTGTTTTTCCTTTCAAGGCGAGCGGCAGACCGGCCGCGACGAAAATCGCGTCGCTCGCCACGCGGGCGACGTCTTGGTGGATGCGACCCGCATGGTCGCGGAATTCGCGGGCGAGTTTGTTGTCGGGCACGATGCCGAGGCCGATCTCGTTGGAAACGAGCACGACCGGGCCTTTCGCCGCTTTCAACGCCGCGCATAGCTTCGCCGTTTCGGCGGCGATGTCCGATTTCGCGTGCATCAGGTTCGACAGCCAAAGCGTGAGGCAATCGACCAGGATCGGTGCGCCCGGCTTGGCGTGCGTGGCGATGACGTGCGCGATATCGAGCGGTTCTTCGATCGTCGCCCAACCGGATCCGCGCCGCGCCTTATGTGTGTCGATGCGCGCGGCCATTTCCTTGTCGTGCGCTTGGCCGGTCGCGAGATACAGCGCCGTGGCGCGCAGGCCCCGCAATGCGAGCGTGCGCGCCTCGGCATATTCACTCTTGCCCGAGCGCGCGCCGCCCAGCACGAGCATGATTTTGGGTTTAGCCCGCTTGGGGGCCGGTTTGGTCCGCGCCACGTGTCACCCTTTCCTCCCGCCGAGGACGGTCGTTGCGACGCGCCAACAGCGGCGCATCGGCATCCGGGAGGTTTCCTGGCTCGGGGTCATCGATCGCGAACCGCCTTCCCAGACCGGAATATTTCCGGCCCAGTGGCTGGGGGTGGGCGCGATCTCGCCGCTCACAGTTGCGGGGGCAGCGTCGGTTTGGCGGAAACCTTCGACAAAATCTAAGGTTTTCGCGTCACCGCTCTTCCCTGTCCGGACGCGGCTCCGTTACTATCATGGCGTCCGGGTCGGGGAAAGATCGTTGCGGTATCGGGGATTAGGCTTTGTCGGGGCGGTAATTTTGGCGCTGGCGGTAACGCTGGCGGGGCCGTCGCACGCCCAAATGCCCAACACGATCCTGCAAATCGCCACCGAAAAAGTGCCGGACAAGGTCAAATTCTCGCAGCAGATCGGTGCGCAAGTGCGCCTGTCGCGCGACGGGCGTTTGTTCGCGATGACCTGGTCGCCCGTGCCCAATCCGCGCGGCTGGGTGGTCGTGCTGCACGATCGCAACGGCTGGGCGCCGGCCGAAGTGCAGGATTGGCACGCGACGCTGATCCGCCGGGGCTTGGGCATCGTCGCCATGCAATGGTGGTACGGCACGGGGACGGGCCCGGCCAGCGAAGCGCCCGCCGACATCGTCTATCGCGAGCTTGAGGCCGTTTTGCGCACGATGAATATGCGCCAAGGCTCGTTGATGCTCTACGGCACCGGGCGCGGCGCGGAGTATGTCTACGCGCTCGCCGCTTACGACCGCAATTCGGGCAGCAAGTTCTTCGCGTTGAACGTCCCCAATTCGGGGGCGATGGCCGCCGATCTCGCGGCCAACAAGCGCATCGGCGAAGGCCAGTTCGGCCTGGGGCCGTTCGACGACACGCGCTGGGCGTTCGTCTGCGGCACGCGCGATGCCGAGCCCGACCGCGCGGGCTGCCCGGTGTTGAAGGGTGCGTCCGATGTCGTGCGCCGTTTCGGCGGCAAGAACGAGTTGTCGATCCAGATCGACCGGGGTTCGCGCACCTCGCTGATGACCGACCGGGCGAAGCTCGATCAGGTGCTCGACAAATATCTCGCCGTCTTGCGCTGACTTTCCTTACGGAAAATCCTGGGCTAGCTTAACGGTAATTCTTTCGTTTCCCGTCCGGACCGGAGCCGCGCCCACATGAACCGCTCGATCGCCCGCATTGCCGCTGCCGCTTTCGCGACGCTTGCCGCCGCAGCACCCGCTTTCGCCCATCCCGGTCACGCGACCGACGGCATGGTTGCGGGCTTCGCGCATCCGCTGTTCGGCCTCGACCATATTCTGGCGATGCTCGCCGTCGGCATCTTCGCGGCGCAAAAGGGCGGCGTGGGGCGCTTCGCGGTGCCGGCGTCGTTCATGATCGCGATGGCGGCGGGCGGGTTGCTCGCCATCGCCGGAATCGAATTTCCGATGGTCGAAACCGGTATCGCGTTCTCGGTCGCGATCTTCGGCCTTGCCATCGTCTTCGCCGATCGCGTGCCCGCCGTCGCGGGCGGCGTGCTGGCGGGCGTGTTCGCACTGTTCCATGGCGCCGCGCATGGCGGGGAAATCGCCGAAGGGGCGAGTTTCCTTCCCTACGCGATCGGCTTCCTGACCGCGACGGGCTTGCTGCATGCGGCGGGTTTCGCGGCGGCGATTTTCGCGCGCAGCACGCTGCACTATGCCGGGGCGGCGATCGCCGCGATCGGTGCGATTTTGCTGTTCGCCTAACTCAGCCGCGCGGGTCTCGGTTTACATAGGCCACGCGCCACGCGTGGCCGCGGCCCGCACCGTCGAACCGGTCGACCCGCGTGACCGATAGCGTGTCGACGACGATCGACAACGCGGCTTCGGGCGCGATCCCCAGCACATGCGAGAGGGCGGCGCGTACGACGCCGCCATGGCAGACCATGGCGATGGGGCGGCCCTTGGCGCTGGCGACCGTTTCGTCCAACGCGGCCGCGACGCGTGCGCAAACTTCCAGGAAGCTCTCGCCGTTCTCGGGCTTGATCTCCGCCATCGTCAGCCAATGGCGATGGGTGTTGCGCGCGTCGCCCTGGCCATAGGCACCAAGCTCGGCGTAGGTCTTGCCTTGCCAATCGCCGAAGCTCTGCTCGATCAGGCCCGGCACGATCCGGTAGTCCGGCGCTTCCTGTTCGCGCGCCGCCCACACGGCGTTGGCCGTGCGCACCGTGCGCGACAAGGGCGTCACCGTCCACAGCGCGTCCTTGCCCGGCAGAATACGCGCAAGCCCTTCGAAGGCGCGCGCGTCGGTCGTATCGCATTCGACATCCGTGATGCCGTAGCAACGCCCGGCCTGGCCCACGACGGGGGCGTGGCGCACCAGGAAAACCGGCGTTTCGATCATCTTGTCCATATTTGTCACCACCAAAGGGTCGCGGCCAGCGCCGCGCTCAGTATCGCGATTTCGGAGATTTGTTGAACCGCGCCCAGCACGTCGCCGGTCTGGCCGCCGATATGTTTGCGCGCGAGGCGTTCGACCGCGAAGGTCGCCGCGGCACCCGCGACGAAGCCCAATGCGGCCCCCAACGGTCCCGCGAAGAACAGGAACGCGGTCCCGATGGCGATCGTATCGAGCATCCGCCCTTGCGCCGGGCGGCCGGCGCCATGCGCCAGCCCGTCTTCGCGCGCCATCGGCAGCGCGTGCATCGCATGGACGACGCAAGCGCGGCTGAAGCACGACGCGGCGAGCATCACGCACAGCGCGTCCCACGGGTCGAGACTGTCGGCGATCAACACCACGCGCATGCCGGTGACGAAGATCAGCGCCAGCACGCCGAACGTGCCGATGCGGCTGTCGCGCATGATCGCCAAGCGCCGCGAAGGATCGCGGGCCCCCAGCGAATCGGCGAAATCGGCGAGCCCGTCTTCGTGCAAGGCGCCGGTCATCGCGGTCATCGCCGCGATGGCGAGAAACGCCGCGAACAAAGTCGGCAAACCCAGCGCCCAGGGCAGGGCGAAGGCGGCCCCGCCCACAATCGCGACCGGCACGCCCGCGATGGGAAACGCGCGCACGGCGGCGGCCAACGGCGCCTCGGCGACATGCTGGGGCAGGCGGACCGGCACGCGCGTCAAAAACGCCAGCGCCAGGCGAAGCTCGTTGCCCAGGCCGGGGCGGTGGTCGACGAAGTCGGACATTTCGATGTTGAAGCCTTGCTTGAAAAGGCGCGGGAAGATAGGACGGCCACCCGGGCAATTCCAGCCGAAAGCGCCGCCATGACCCAGCCTAAAGGACCTGTCGCGAACTTCGCCGAGATCCGCGCGGTGCTTGCGTCCTTTCCCGGCCCCGATCGCCAAGCCGCCGCCCAAGCCGCCGCGCGCGAAGGCCAGTTGACCAAGCCGCCGGGGGCGCTGGGGCGGCTCGAGGAAATTTCCGCCTGGATGGCGACATGGCAGGGCAAAGCGCGCCCGAAGGCCGATCATCCGCGCGTCGCGGTGTTCGCCGCCAATCACGGCATCGCCGCGCAAGGCGTGTCGGCGTTTCCGCAATCCGTGACCGAACAGATGGTGCGGAATTTCGTCAACGGGGGTGCCGCGGTCAATCAGCTGAGCACGCTGTTCGACGCGGACTTACGCGTTTACGAAATGGCGCTCGAAAAGCCGACGGCGGATTTCTCCAAAGGCCCGGCGATGAGCGAGGAAGACTGCGCGCGCGCCATGGCCTACGGCATGATGGCGGTGGAGCCCAATCTCGACATTCTGTGCTTGGGCGAGATGGGCATCGCGAACACGGCCTCGGCCTCGGCGATCTGCGCCGGGCTGTTCGGCGGCGACGCGCAAGATTGGGTCGGGCCGGGGACGGGCGTGGCGGGCGATGCGCTCGCGCATAAGAAAGCCGTGATCGACGGCGCGCTGAAACTGCATTTCGCCGAGAAGCGCGATCCGTTGGACGTGCTGGCGCGCGTCGGCGGGCTCGAACTCGCGGCGATCGCGGGGGCGGTGATGGCGGCACGCTTGGCGCGCACGCCGGTGCTGCTCGACGGTTTCGCCTGCACGGCTGCCGCGTCGGTGCTCTACGCGCTCGACGAACATGCGCTCGATCATTGCATGGTGGCACATATGTCGGCCGAGCCCGGGCATCGGCGCTTGCTCGATCGCATCGGCAAGAAGCCGCTCTTCGATTTGGGCATGCGGCTTGGCGAAGGCTCGGGCGCGGCGCTGGCCATTGGCTTGGTCAAAGCGGCGATCGCTTGCCACACCGGCATGGCGACCTTCGCGGACGCCGGCGTGGACGGCAAGGAATAAGCCCCTCGTTTCTGCGCGGGTAGGGCGCGAGATTATCGGGGCATCCGCAAGCGCGATTTGGGGCAGTCTGCGCCCCATGAAATTCGCACCCTTCATCGATCTTTGTCTCGCCGCCCATGGGTACCAGCGCCCGCCGCGCATCGGCGAAGCCGTGCCCGTGCGCATTCCAACCGGGCCTTCCCTCTTCGCGCGGATCGCGCGACGATGGAGGAAATGACCGACCCCGACTGGAACGATATCCGCGCCTTCCTCGCCATCGCCCGCGAAGGCAGTCTCGCCAAAGCCGCCAAGGCGACGCGATTGAGTCAAGCCACGCTCGGCCGCCATTTGCGGGCGCTGGAGGAAACGCTCGGCGCGCCGCTGTTCGATCGCTTGCCCAATGCGCTGCGGCTCACGACACTTGGGCGAGAGACCCTTGACGGCGCTAACGCGATGGACGACGACGCGGCGACGATCCTGCGCCGCGCCAAGCTCGCCGCCGAACCCGAATTGCGACCGGTCGTCGTCACCTCGGTCAATTCGATCGCGTGGTTCATGGTCCGCCATTTCGGCGAATTGCAGGCCAAGCTCGCCGGCACGCCCTTGGTGCTGAAGCCCACACGCCGTTCGGTCGATCTCGCGCGCCGCGAAGCGGATATCGCCTTGCGCATGCAATCGCTGCCCGACGCGCATGATTTGACCGGGCGCAAAATCGGCCGCGTGGGCAACGCGATCTACGTGTCCAAAGCCTATCTCGCGCGCACGGGCCGCAAGCCGGCCGACGGCATGGACGGGATCGATTTTATCGCGCGCGAAACGGGATCGGAGATTTCCGCCCAAGCGCGCTATTCGGCCGATATCGCCAAGCGCGTGCGCGTCGTGTGCCGTGTGTCGGAGACCGTTCTACGCCATCAAGCGGTATTGGATGGGCTGGGGGCGACTTTATTGCCCTGCCATTTGGGCGACGCGGAACCCACGTTGCAGCGCATCGGGCCGCGCCTCGCCGATCTCGACGAGGATATGTATCTGGTCGTGCATCGCGATCTGCGCCGCGTAGCCGCTGTGCGCCGCGCGGCCGACGCGATCGCGGCGTTGTGCAAGCGCCACGCGAAAGCGCTGATCGGGCGCTGATCGGCGAAGTTTGTTCTATTAGTCTGATTATTATTGTGGTGCGGTTTTGTATGATTGATCCGGATGCCTAGGGCTGTCCGGGAACGCTGCGAGAAGCTTTCCACTTTTCTTTAAAGCATTGAGTTTTTTTCGGATGTAGTCGGGATTGCGCCCCGTTAAATCGGCAATGTCGATTGCCTTCAAAGATCTCCATGCGCACAACAAGAGAATGGCGGTCTCGAAGCGTTGTTCAGGAACGCGCCCGCGGAGCGTTGTAAGCATTAAACGAAGATCAACAGGCAAATCATTCCGATGATATGCTGGGATGGCTAAGTGCCTGCGTTTACTGGGAACATCTGGAGCGCCGTCGGATATCTTGGGGGCCAATCGTGTCGCCCCCCCAATTCCTGGGGTCGTAGTGCTTATGGGATTAGAATTCCGGCTTAGGATGTTGTCACCACTTTCGGTATAATTCTTATTATCAATATCCTCGCTATTAAGATCGTATTCTACGGCCGCCTTGCTGGTCAGCACGTAGTACCTATCCGATGTATTGCCTTTTGCTTCAATTAGCCCCAAGTCCCGCAGGCGACGTAATGTTTGGGTCGCTTCCAAAGGATGAGCGGCAGTAAGGGTGCGATAGGTCGAATTATTGATTTCCCCAGACTCGCGCAAATAAATCAGCGCCTTCGCTTCCTTATCCGACAAGTTAAAGTCACGTAACTTGGCAAGCCAAGCAATATCATCTGCGCCAAGCAGATGGTGAAACAAAAATGTTGCCGCGAACTCACCTTTCTTCCGATCTGAGCCAAGGCGAGGTGGGGATAGTGCCGCAGCTTGCATTTCTGAAATCATTGTTCTGATTCCAGTCCCTTTTGTTTCTGCGAAATTAGTCTCATGAAGAACCGCCGCAATTCTGGGATTGCGTGGCTCAGAGCCTGGTTCACTAAACCGGTCTTCCGATTTTAACGAGAATCCTGGATTCCGGATTTCCAGCCGATTGGAGTAGCGAATGATCAAAATAGGACTGTTGACTTGGTAGCTTCTGTGCATCAACGCATTCACAACCGCCTCACGAATAACTCTTGTCGGCAATAGCTTGCGTTCAGTTCGCTGCATTGAATCTTGCGGCAAATTGAAAGCAGAAGGTAAGTCATCGGAAATTGCCGCTTGGATGCGCGGAATAAGACTGAGAATTGGACCGCGCATATCAAGAGAAGATGAATATCGAGCGTCAGAACTCTCTACCCATTTAGCGCCAGAAACTCGAACATAATCGACACGAATTGTAGGTGTAACCCTACGAATTGACAGACTCTTTCCAAAAAGATGTAAGCCCGCAACGTTCAAATGAATGCCAGAAGTCGCTCTTTTCGCGCATCCAAGTGAGATCAGTAGTTCTGTATCCGAAAGCTTCAATTCCTCCGCATCCGGATTAACCAATGCTCGCGTTGAACGATAGATGCCCATTGCTTGCGGATCGATATCATCAACGCCGCAGTCCGCCAGTAACGTCGTATCGAAAGAATCCCCTGAACGATCTGCAAATAGAACGGCAAGGTCCTCGTCTCTGCAGACGACATCACTTGAGCCGATTCTTCGAAACGCTCCGCGAGGGAGTCCACGTCTTTGAAAATAAATTGGCTTCGCTGACGACGGAGCTTCCGGCACGTGAACGGCAACAATTACCTTGCCATCAATAGTCGCGGTATCGAACTTAACTCTGACAATGTTGTTGAACACCGAAGCGCATTGGGAGGCGATATCTCTTTGTAGTTTATCTGGATCGGGAACTCCGATCGGAATGTATTGTGGGAAAAGGCTGTCATCCTCCCTCTTCAATCCGAGCAGAATTGATCCACCTCCTAGTTGAGGTTCATTTGAAAAGGCACAAATCGTCTCAAGGATTGAGTCGCCCACGGCACTGCCAAGCTTAGCTTCAAGCTGTGAGCCTTCATCTATCTCATTGAGCTGCGCGATCAGTGTTTTAATATTCATGCGCAATCTCTCATGGAGACTGGAAGCCTTGTGAGGTTGTAGAAGGTTATTTAGTGGCTGTTTTTATCCTATTGAGGCCCGACAATAAAAAACAAGTTTATTGTGAATCTATCATTGATGGAGCGCTAACGCTTTATTCGCTGGACTGCAACAACTGCCCGCGTTGGCGCGCGCGGGTGAAGGCGAACAGGAACGCGCCGAAGGCCAGCGCCATGATCACGATGTTCAGCGCGAAGGCCTGGGCCAGCAGATCCCAGCGGAACACTTTGTCGATCATCACCGCGCGCATGCCTTCGAACACATAGGTCGAGGGCAGGGACCAGGCGAGCGGCTTCAGCCATTCGGGCAGCACCGACACCGGATACCAGACGCCCGAAATCGGCTGGATGATGAAGATCGACGCCCAAGCATAGCTTTCGGCGGCCAAGCCGAAGCGGAACAGCAAAGCACCGATCAGCAACCCGATCGACCAGCCGAGCATCACCAGCATCATCCAGAAGGCGAGCAGCGGCAGGCCGAGGTCGAAGACCGAATAGGCGAATAGCGGAATCGCGAGGAGGGCCGCCGGCAACACGCCGATCATCGAGCGCGTGACCGATAGCAGCATCAGCGATGCCGCGAATTCCCACGGCCGCAAGGGCGATACGAAAAGATTCGCGAGATTGCGCGACCACATTTCTTCGAGCAGCGATAGCGTCAGCCCGAATTGCGAGCGCACGAGCACGTCCCACAGCAGCACCGCGCCGATCAGCACGCCCGCCGCGTTCGCGAACCAGTTCGATTGCTGATTCAGGAAGACCGTGACGAAGCCCCAGATCGTCATCTGCAACACGGGCCAGTAGACAAGGTCGAAGACCCGCGTCCAGGACGAGCGGAAAAGATAAAGATGCCGGCGTGTCATCGCGCCGATGCGGGTCAAAGATCCGTTCATTGCGCTGCCGCCTGCGCGGTGCCGCGCGCCACGTCCAAGAAGACCTGTTCCATATCTTCGCGCCCGTAGCGCGCGATGAGTTCGGAAGGCGAACCGCGATCGACGATCTGGCCCGCTTTCATCATCAGCACGTCGGCGCACAGGCGTTCGACCTCGGCCATGTTGTGCGAGGCCAGCAGGATCGCGGCCCCTTGGGTGCGCGCGTAAGCTTCGAGATGGCCGCGCACGCGATCCGCCGTATCGGGATCGAGGCTCGCGGTCGGCTCGTCGAGCAGAAGCAGCTCGGGCCGGTTGATCAGCGCCTTGGCCAAGGCCGCGCGCGTCTTCTGGCCGCTGGACAGCGAGCCGGTCTTGCGATCGAGGAAAGCGGTCAGATCGAGCAACTCGGCAAGTTCTCCGATCCGCGCCTTGAGATCGCCTACACCGTAGAGCCCGCCGAACACGTCGAGGTTTTCGCGCACCGTCAGGCGCGAGGGCAGATCGACATAGGGCGAGGAGAAATTGAGCCGCGGCAAAGCCGCGTAACGGTCGCGGCGCATATCGACGCCGAGAATGTCGATCGTGCCGGCGGTGGGGATCAAAATCCCCAGCAGCATCGAAATCGTCGTCGTTTTGCCCGCCCCGTTGCCGCCGAGCAAGCCGACGACCTGGCCGCGTGGTACGGTGAACGAAATTCCGTCGACGGCCGGCGGCGTATCGTCGCGGAAACGCTTGGTCAGGTCGCGGACATTGATCGCGGCGATGGTCATGGCAATGTATATGGCCCGCCTTGCCGCCAAAGGCAAAGGGACAACGAGAAAGCACGCGTGACCGCCGTTTCGAAGCCGCCGCCGCAAAACATCGCTCCGCCGCCGCCATTGGGCCGCGTGCGTCTACGCACGCTCGTGGTCGTGCGCTGGATCGCCATCGCGGGCCAAACCGCCGCCGTGCTCGGCACCTATTTCGGCCTCGGCTTCCATTTCGCGCTGTTCCCGACCTTGGGCGCCATCGCGATCTCCGCACTGCTCAACGCGGTGCTGACTTTCGACCGGCCGCAAGCCGGGCGGTTGGACGACCGCGCGGCGGGTGCGGTTCTCGCCTATGACGTGATGCAGCTCGCCACGCTGCTCTATTTCACCGGCGGGTTGCAGAACCCCTTCGCGGTGCTGATGGTCGCCCCCGTCGCGGTCGCGGCGGCATCGCTGTCACGGGTGGTGACGGTCGTGCTCGGCGTTTTGGCGATGGGGCTCGCGACGCTGCTCGCCATCTGGCACCAGCCTTTGCCGTGGCGTCCCGAAGGTTTGGCGTTGCCGATCGAACTTCGCATCGGCGTGTGGTTCGCGATGGCGACGACGATCGTGTTCGTCGCGGCTTACGTGGCGCGGCTGGCGGGCGAAGCGCGGCAAATGTCCGACGCGTTCGGCGCGGCGCAAGCGGCCCTTGCGCGCGAGCAGCGCATGAGTGCCGTCGGCGGACTGGCCGCCGCCGCCGCGCATGAACTCGGCACGCCGCTCGCCACCATCGCTGTGGTGGCCAAGGAAATCGCGCGCGATCTGCCCGACGGGGACCTGAAGGCCGACGCCGATTTGCTGCTGCGCGAGACGATGCGTTGCCGCGACATATTGGCGCGCCTGGCCGCCAAACCCGAAGGCGGCGGGCCCGAAGGCAACCCGTTTCCGCGCCCTCCGCTACCCGTGCTGTTGCGCGAGATCGCGGATCGTTACGCGCGCGGCGTGCCCGTCGAACTCGATCAGGATTTCGAGGACGGCAAGGAGCCGCCGATCGCGCGCACGCCGGAAATCGTGCAAGCGCTGGGAACGCTTGTGGAAAATGCCGCCACGTTTGCCCACGAGAAGGTCGAGATTTTCGCGTGGTCGGACGAGGAATTCGTCGGCGTGGAAATCGAAGACGACGGGCCGGGTTTCCCGCCGGAGATTTTGGCGCGGCTGGGCGAGCCTTACGTCTCCACCCGCGTGGGCGATGGCGAGCACATGGGGCTGGGCGTGTTCATCGCAAGCACCTTGCTATCGCGCACGGGAGGTACTGTATCCTGGGGCAATCGCGACGAAGGCGGGGCGCGCGTTTCGGTGCGCTGGCCGAAGGCGCGTTTCGCGTAAGGAAGCACCATGGATATGCAAGCTCCGGCGGCCGCAATCGCCACCCGCAAATTGCTGATCGTCGAGGACGACGAGGCCTTCCGCCTGCGCTTGGCGCGCGCGATGGAACGGCGCGGCTATGCGGTCACGATGGCCGAATCGATCGCGGCGGCGGAAGCCGCCTTGGCGGGCGGGTATTCGCCCGAATGCGCGGTCGTCGATTTGAAATTGGGCGACGGCTCGGGTCTCGATCTCGTGCCGCGTATCCGCGCCGCCGCTCCCGATTCGCGCGTCGTGATCCTCACCGGCTACGGCAATATCGCGACCTCGGTCGCGGCGATCAAAGCCGGGGCCGTCGACTATATTCCCAAGCCCGCCGACGCCGACGTGATCGACGCGGCGCTGAACGCGGGCGACCGCGCCTTGCCCCAGCCGCCCGAACACCCGATGTCGGCCGATCGCGTGCGCTGGGAGCATATTCAGCGCGTGTTCGAGCAATGCGAGCGCAATGTTTCCGAGACGGCGCGGCGCTTGAACATGCATCGCCGTACGCTTCAGCGCATCCTGGCCAAGCACGCCCCGCGCGAAACCGCGTAACCGCCGATGACGGCGGCTTGCGCGGGGGCCGGAAGCCTGCGTTAGATCGCCGCCATGGCGATCGAAATCTGGCTGGCTTTCGTCGCGGCTTCGGCCGTGCTGCTTCTCATTCCCGGGCCGACGATCCTGTTGGTCGTGTCCTACGCGCTGGGCCAAGGCTGGCGCGCGGCACTGCCCATGGCGATCGGCGTGGCGCTGGGCGACTTCACCGCGATGACGCTGTCGATGATCGGCGTGGGCGCGTTGCTCGCCGCCTCGGCCACGGCGTTCGCTATCCTCAAATGGGTCGGGGCCGCCTATCTCGTCTATCTCGGCATCAAGCTGTGGCGGGCGGGCGGCGCGCTGGCGGCGGCTCCCGCGCAAGACACCGCCTCGGCCGCGAAGATGCTTGGGCACGCTTGGCTCGTCACGGCGCTGAACCCCAAGGGCATAACTTTTTTTGTCGCCTTCTTGCCGCAATTCCTCGATCCAATGGGCGACGTGACGCTGCAGCTTTCCATCTTCTGCGCGACCTTCATCGTGATGGCCTTCGCCAATGTGCTGGGCTACGCGCTGGCCGCGTCGCGCGCGCGCAAGGTCTTCGCGGGCCCCCGCACGATGACGATCGTCAACCGCACGGGTGCATGCGCGCTGATCGGGGCGGGAATCGGCAGCGTCGCCTTGTCCCGGGCTTAACGCGCGCCAAATCTCCGCCATGTCCCGTTTTGCGACCTTCGCCGCGCTGATTCTCGCGGTTTTGTATATGGCGCTGGCCATGCGCCCCGAGGCCGCCTTGATCGGCACGCCGATCGCGGAGGATGGCTGGTACGCGCTGACCGTCGCGCGCAACGTGGCGATGGATCGCGGAATTACGATCGACGGCCTGACCTGGACCAACGGTTTCCAGCCGTTGTTTACGTTCATCGAGGCGGCGGGGTTCGCCCTCGCCGGCGGCGATACGATCGGCGGTTTGCGCGTATTTTTCGCGCTCGCCACGCTCGTTCATGTCGCGGGCGCGTTGCTGGTGGCGCATCTGGCGCAAAGCTATGCGGGCAAGGACGATCGCATCGCCGGGCCGCTCGCCGCACTTGGCTATCTCGCCGCGATCAAGGCCTATAACGATTTCTACACCGGGCTCGAAACCGGGTTGCAGCTCACGCTTTACGCCGCGATTTGGGCCTTGCACCGGCGCGATTGGCGCGGTCGTTGGCCGCGCGAAGCGTTGCTGGGCCTCGCACTCGGCTTGGTGGTGCTGACGCGCATCGACGCGGCGGTGTTCGTCGCCGTGTTGTGCGCCGACGAACTTCGGCGCGCCTGGCGCAATGAATTGCCCGACGCGATCCGCCGCTGCTTCGTGGTCGGCGGCATCGCGGTGATCGTGTCTTCGCCCTGGTGGCTTTATAACGCGTTGGTCTTCGGTCATCCGATGCCGACCTCCGGTTTCGCGCAGCAGGAAACGCTGGTCTCGCTCGACCGCACGCTCAGCGCCTTCTGGGCGCTCGCCAGCGTGGCGATGCCGTGGATCTTCGCCGGCGCCTACGAGGATCGCTGGGCGGAAATCGCGCGCGTCGTCGCATTGGCCGCACTCGCGGCGCTGATCTGGCGCAAGAAATGGCGCCCGGCCGGCGATCTTGGTTTCCCCGGCGTGCTGCTCGCGGCTTATGCGGCGCTGGTCTTCTATTATTGGCTCACCTTCTTCGCGGATTGGTTCTACATCCGCTATTTCGCGCCCTTGTCGCTGCTCGCCTTCGTGTTCGTGCCGGTGATTTTGACCCGCGCGGCGCCCAAAGCCGTGCCCTTGCTCGGCGGCGCGGCGGCCACGCTCATGGCGGTGCTGCTGCTGCTCGCCTGGAAGAACTGGACGCCGTTCGGCGCGTCGGCGCATCACACGCAGGTCGAACTGGTCGAGGAGTTCGTGGCGCCGGGCGAATTGGTGGCGGCCGGTCAATCGGGGACGCTCGGCTTCCTGCGCGACCAGGTCGTCAATATCGACGGCAAGGTGAACCCCGAAGCGCGCGCGTGGCGCCGGAACATGTGGGACTATCTCGACAAGCTCGGCATCGCGTGGTTCGCGGATTCGACCTGGTACGTCGAAACCTATCTCGGGCCCGAGCCCGAGAAGGTCGGCTGGCATTTGGTCGCCTCGCGCGGCGATTTCCGGCTCTATCAGAGGGTCAAGGAATGAAGCTGACGTTTCTGGGGTCGGGCGACGCATTCGGCTCCGGCGGCCGCTTCAACACCTGCTTCCTGCTGGAAAGCGGCGCCAAGCGCATCCTGGTCGATTGCGGCGCGTCCTCGATGATCGCGATCCGAAAATTCGGGATCGATCCGGCGACGATCGACGCCGTGCTCGTCACGCATCTGCACGGCGACCATTTCGGCGGCTTGCCGTTCTTCCTGCTCGACGCGCAATTGATTACGCGACGTACCCGTTCGTTGAAGCTGTTCGGACCGCCGGGATTCGAAAAGCGCCTGCTGGATTCGTGCGAGAATTTCTTCCCCGGCTCGACCCAAGCCAAGCGCCCTTACGAACTCTCGATCGCTGAGCTGTCGCCCGAAACGCCGCACGACGTGGCGGGGTTCACGGCCACACCGTTCGAAGTCGTGCATTGGTCGGGCGGCCCGCCTTACGCCTATCGCATCGAAGCCGACGGCAAGGTCTTCTGCTATTCGGGCGATACCGAATGGGTCGATACGCTGATCCCGGCGGCGAAGAACGCCGACCTGTTCGTGTGCGAGGCGTATTTCTTCGACAAAAAGGTCAAATACCATCTCGACTGGCGCACGCTGGAAACGCGTCTGGCCGAGATCGGCGCCAAGCGCACGATCCTCACGCATATGAGCGCGGAGTTGCTCGCGCGCTTGGGCGAGACCGCCTGCGAAACCGCCGACGACGGCAAGGTCGTCGAATTCTAGATCACGCCTTCGCGCCGACCGACGCGATCGCGCGGTTGGTTTTGAGCAGCGCGTCGAAATAGCCGATCGTCTTTTTGAGGCCTTCGTCGAGCTGGATCTTGGGCTGCCAGCCCAGGATCTTCTGCGCCTTGTCGATGATCGGCTTGCGCTGCATGGGATCATCCGCCGGCAGCGGGCGCTGCACGAGCTTGGACTTCGCCCCCGTCAAATCGATCACGCGCTCGGCGAGCTGCTTGATCGTGAATTCGACGGGGTTGCCGAGATTGATCGGGCCCGTGACGCTATCGGGGCTGTCCATCAGGCGCACGAAGCCTTCGATCAGATCGTCGACATAGCAGAAGCTGCGCGTCTGCGCGCCGTCGCCATAGATCGTGATGTCCTGGCCCTTCAGCGCCTGGACGATGAAGTTCGACACCACGCGCCCGTCGTTGGGGTGCATACGCGGGCCGTAGGTGTTGAAGATGCGCGCGACCTTGATCTTCACGCCGTGCTGGCGGTGATAGTCGAAGAACAGCGTTTCGGCGCAGCGCTTGCCTTCGTCGTAGCAGGCGCGCGGGCCGATCGGGTTGACGTTGCCGCGATATTCCTCGGGCTGCGGATGCACTTCCGGGTCGCCGTAGACTTCCGACGTCGAGGCCTGGAAGATCTTCGCCTTCACGCGCTTGGCGAGGCCCAGCATGTTGATGGCGCCGTGGACGGAGGTCTTGGTCGTCTGCACCGGATCGAATTGATAGTGGATGGGCGAAGCCGGGCAGGCGAGGTTGTAGATCTCGTCGACCTCCAGATAGAGCGGGAAGGTCACGTCGTGGCGCAGCACCTCGAAATGCGGGTTGCCGAACAGATGCGCGATATTGTCCTTCGTGCCGGTGAAGTAGTTGTCCACGCACAGCACGTCGTGCCCCGCGGCGACCAGCCGTTCGGACAGATGCGAGCCGAGGAAACCGGCGCCGCCGGTGATCAGGATACGCTTGCGCAAGGCCATGTTCGGGAACCTTCGGATGAAACGCCCGCGTCCAGGTATCAGGACCGGGCTTGGCGTACAACGTCTTCGACGATCAGGAATTCCCGGCGGCCGCCGTGCAGCACCGCCGCCGCCAGCCGGAAGTTGCGGTAAACGCCCAGATCGACCCCGATCCGATGCCGGAAATCCTGGGGTTCCTTGAAGATCGTATGGCCGTGGACCACGACGGCGCCGGGGTCGAATTCCTCGGCCAGGAAGGCGTCGCGAATCCACATCAAGTCCAGCGGCGATTGGGCGTCCAGCGGCACGCCGGGGCGCACGCCCGCATGGGCGAAGAAATACCCGCCGACCCGATGATGGCTTTTCAGGGCGCGCAGCTGGGCAAGGCCCGCTTCGCCCAAGGCGGCGGTCAGGCCTGCGCGCTGCTCGGCCGGGGAAAGATTCCGGGCGACGCCGTAGCTTTCCATCGTCTCCAGCCCGCCATTGCGGAACCACAGATCGGGCTCGCGCGTATCGTCGATGAAATCGAGCATCAGGGCTTCGTGATTGCCCATCAGATCGGCGCGTTCGAAACCCGGCCAGTCGCGCGTCAGGCGTTCCAGCACGCCCTTGGAATCGGGGCCGCGATCGACATAGTCGCCCAGATGCACCAACACGCGGCGTTTGGCGTCGCGCTGCGCCGCGTCCGCGCGGATGCGCGCATGCATCGTGTCCAGGATATCGGCATAGCCATGCACGTCGCCGACGGCGTAGATGACGGTATCGTCGGGGAGCATCGTCGAATGTCCGTCAGTTCTCGATCGCCGCGCGGATCAAAGCGACGTGTTTTTCCAAATGCGGCGGCACGGATGCGCCGTCGCGCACCGCACGTACCAGTTCGGGGATCGGCCCGTCGAGCCGCGCGTGATCCATGATCTCGCTCGGGAAGGCGCCGACTGGCCCGTCGACCTGCAAAGACGGCGGCAAAGCGGCGGGGCCGAGCTTGACCATCATCGCCGCCATCGCGGCGCGCTCGACATCCGGTCCGCCGATGCCGTGGGCGGCGGCCAAAGCCGTGACGCGGGCCGAGGCGCGGCGCGCCATCGCGGCCGAACGCGGGTCGCGCTTGGTGGCCAAATTCATCAGCGTGCGGGCCAGGCGCCGGACCGTTTCTTCGGGGTCCGGCGCGGCGCCCGACGCGTTGGCGGCGAACGGCACCGATCCGGTCGTCCGGGGCCCGGCCACGGCCGGGCGCAGCGGCTGGCGGCGAACGATGCGGATTTCCTCGGTTTCGCTCTCGGCGGCCGCCTTCGCCTCGGCGCGCGCCATCAGCCGCAAGCGCAGCGCCTGGCCCACGGCCAAGCCCAGCACGATCAAAAGCCCCCACAGCAGGAGCGGATCATCGCCTTCCGGAAACATCGCGTTGGAAGCCTACACCCCTCTCGACCGTTCTGTCCCGAGACGACGCTTTCGGGAACCGGAGATTTGCCCTATGCTCGCGCCCGCTTCGCACTCCCCGATACTCGGGCAACACATTGGTATGAAACGTAAAAACGCCGTCGTCGCGGCCGATCTGCAAACCCTCGTGCTGGGGGCGTTGCGGGCGGCCGATCTGGGTGCGGTCGCTTTGGCCGCGATCGTCGCGTATTGGGCGCGTCACGATTCCTGGTCGCTGCCCGATCTTTATCTGATCGCCGTGCTGGCCGCGGTGATTCTGGCCGCGAATTTTTTCCAGCTCGCGAAACTTTACGTCTTCGCCAATCTGTCGCGCCTCGCCAGCCAGTTCGGCAAAATCGCGATGGCGTGGACGGCGGTGATGGCGAGCCTGATCGCGCTCGCCTATTTCACCCAGACCTCGGTCGCGTTCAGCCGCGCCTTCATGATCGGCTGGTTCGCGCTCGGCTTCGGCGCGCTGATCCTGGTGCGCCTGCTGCTGCTGCTCCAGCTCGACAAATGGCGCGTCGATGGGCGGCTTGCGCAGAACGTCGCGGTGATCGGGGCGGGCGAAATGGGCCGCGCGTTCCTCAAGCACCTCGCCGATGTCGATACGCATGAATACCGGATCATCGGCGTGTTCGACGATCGCAAGGACCGTTTGCCGCCGGAACTCGAAGGCCACAAGGTCGCGGGCACGGTCGACGATCTGATCGCGCATTCGAAGACCGGTGCTGTCGATGCGATCATCGTCGCGATGCCGTGGCAGGCCTCGTCGGATTTGCAGGAGCTGATCAAGAAGCTCAAAACCGTGCCGGTCGACGTGAAGCTCTGCCCCGATTACATCGGCACCTATCTGCCCGCGCGCGGTTTCCACGCCATCGCCGGCATTCCGATGTTGTCGGTGCTCGAGCGCCCGCTCTCGGGCTGGAGCTTGGTGCTGAAGGCGCTGGAGGATCGCGTGCTGGGCGCCATCCTGCTGGTGCTGTTGTCGCCCGTGCTGGCGCTGGTGGCGCTGGCGATCCGGCTCGACAGCCCGGGCCCGATTCTGTTCCGCCAGCCGCGCTACGGCTTCGCGAACAACCCGATCGTCGTCTACAAATTCCGCTCGATGTATCACGGCCGGGTGGAGGCGCCGCACGTGCCCCAGGCGACGCGCGACGATCCGCGCGTGACGCGCGTGGGCCGTTTCCTGCGCAAGACCTCGCTCGACGAATTGCCGCAGCTTTTGAACGTGCTGAAGGGCGATATGTCGCTGGTCGGCCCGCGCCCGCATGCGGTCGCGCACAACGAGCAATACGCCAAGATCATCGACGATTATCTCGCGCGCCACCGCGTGAAGCCGGGCATCACCGGCTGGGCGCAGGTCAACGGCTTGCGCGGCGAGACCGACACGCCCGAGAAGATGCGCAGGCGCGTGCAGTTCGACCTTTACTACATCGACAATTGGTCGCTGATCTTCGATCTGAAGATCCTGGCGCTGACGCCGATCGCCGTGCTCGGCAAGGAAAACGCTTACTGAGCCGTCAGCGATCGTAGGGCCGCAATTGGATGCGCCGCGCGACGGCGAACAGATCGCGTTCGGCTTGTTTGATCTCATCCACCCGCCCCGTCGTCCACAGGACGTAACGGAATTTGGGGTAGGGGCCCGGGCCGCGATAGGCGAGTAGCGCGGTTGAGCTGAATTTCGTGCCGTCGTCCAGATCGTAAGCGCGACGGCAAATGAAGGTCGGCAATCCGCCGACGCGAACCGGCGCCGGCCCGAAGTCGCCGTCGCGGCAATAATGCCGTGCAATCATCCGCCACCGGGGCGGCAATTCATCATCATACGCGGTCATATCGTAGCTAAGTCGAATGAAGATGTGCGGGCGTTCGGGCGCCGGATCGCAGGAACTACCTTCCGGCAAAACCACGAACTGAGGCCCGCCATTCGGCATGTTGTTCGCGCAAACGGTCGTGTTCCGGACGGGTAGATAGAATCCGTAATCATCGTTCCACACCGCGCCCGACCGCAATTCCGTGATCATCTCCGGCGTTTCGTCGTCCGACGATTGCGCCTGAGCGTTGGGCGCGCAAGCAAGCCAGAGCGACAGGGTCACGAAAGTTAGAAGAATGCGCATCATCGGGATGGCTTACGCAATTGGATTCGTTACCTTACAGCAACGGCCGAACCAGCCGTGTATGGGCGGCGAGCTCGTCCAGCGCGGCCTCGGCCTCCGCCGCACGAGTCATCGGCGCGAAGACCTTTAAGTGATACATGATCCTCGGATATGGATTGCGCCGAGGATCGTCCGTTTCGGCTTGCCCTCGAAAGAAAAAGTAGGTCAAGGCGAGGTTGGGGGCGCCGTCGATACCGGGTGCGATCCTTCGGCATTCGAAAGCCGGTAAACCGGCGATCCGCCGAGGCCTGTCGACGATCCGGATCGCATTGGTGCGACGCGAAAAGATATTGCAATACTCACGCGCGATCTCACGCCGGATTGGCGGCAGATCCTGAACCTCCGCGTCGCTGAAGACGGCGAAAATCTCCATCTTGATATCTTCGGCACGTGCCCGGCCGCATTCGGCGGTTTCACGCAGAATAAGATCGACCTGATGGTTCCCCTGCGGCTCCTCGTAGGTGCATAAGACAGCGTTCGCGGGCAGCCGCACTTCCAAACCGTAAGAGTCGTTCGTGTAGAGATTCTGCCGCGACTGGGCCGCCGCCAATCCGGTGGGCAGCAAAAGGGCGCTCGCGAACGCGATCCGCAACCAAGCCGGGTTCATGTAAGGCGCGCCTTCAACGCAAGCGCCGCATGCCGGCGATGATGGTGGCAAGATACTCGCGGACACGGGCGATCTCTTTGGGACATTGCCGAACTCTCTCAGCCGCGTCTCGATCGCTCGCCACGCATCATTCGACCCGCGAGGTGCACGCGAAATACTCGAAGATCGGCGGATAGGGTCTGCTGGGCGGTCGGTTGCTGACGATTTCGCAAGAGAGCAGCAAACCGGGCACCGGATAAACCACCGAAGCAAGGTAACGATTGCTCTGCGTTCCGTACCTGCATTCGATACGTGCAGCGCGAAAATCCGCGGCTTCGAAATCCCGACGAGATCGCGTGCGGCTGCCTTGACGCTCTTCCCAATCGGGATCTGGATAACCCGTCTCGCCTTCCGGCGAATGAATGACGCGAGCATAAATCAGCGGCAGCCGTTTGTCGGACGGTGCGGTGGCGGGACAAGCCGTCACGATTTCCGTCGCAGCGGCGGCGAACGACGAAAGCGGGGCAGCGAACACCGCGAACGTCAAAGCACCCCATGCGAACCGCGCGCACATCATTCGATCCGCGAGGTGCACCACACGCGACCATACATAGCGCTGAAGTCAGATGAATCCGGCCCTTCGCTTTCGCAGCGCAAGAGCAGTCCCGGCATTGGCAAAAAAGTCGAGTGCAATGGCGGCCGCCGATTCACGGCAAAGATGCACTCCATTCGCGCCTTTGTGAACCCCGATGCCTCGAAATCATTCATGCCATAGATGCGTCCATTGTCGCGGCGTTCGACATCGAAATCGGGATAGCCCCACTCGTCTTCTCCATCGTGGAGAATACTCACGAAGGCCAATGGGGTCCGGTTATCGACTGGTGAAATGCGCGGACACTCCGTCTCGATCTCCCGGGCAAACACGGGAGGGGCGATCAAGATTGCGACGGCCAGTGCCCGCATCACAAGAAACATGACACTTCTCATTGGCTACCGTCCTTGACCGTCGCGCTGAATTACCGAGAATTGTCTCGCGCTATAACCACGCTCGCCGGGCGGACGCTCGAATGGATAGAACCGCTCTCGCGCTTTACCGCTTTCGGGGTTGTTGTACTGATCGATCATCCAGATGCCTGCGCGGCCATCCCTCTCGCCATAGCGAGTGAATATACCCGCGTGATTGCCGGTTGGCCGATTGGGATACCGCAACTCTCCTTTGTCGTCGGGCCGAAAGGTCGCCAGCGGCGTTCCCGGCGCGATCGTCGAGGGCCCATCGGGATTGGCCGGTCGCACCTGTTCGCCGGCACGCCAAGTACTGGTGTGGCCAATACCAGGAACCGCGTATTGCACCAGGCCGACGCATTCGCGACTCGGTTTTCCGCCGGGGCCTGTGCCGAGCCAGCCACCGTTTTGTTGCGCTTGTCCGGCGAGTTGATCAGGCCGCTCGACAACCCAGCTATCGCCGACGCGGTTCACACGCGGACGCTGTGGGCCAGTCTGTGGCGCCGGCGACTGCGCCGGTCGTTCGGGCGCTTCGGCGATCTGGATGGCGTCCGGATCGTCGTCCTGCCCTGTGAATTCCTCTCCCGTCGCTTCCGGCGCGTCGGCACGTTGAAGCCGGTCGTTCCCGCTGAAATTCCGGCTAGTCTCGTCGCCGACGGACGCGTCGCCCAATAACCGGGCGCGCAAATGCGGCGGCCAGTTGTTCGCGTCGAGCAAGCCGTCGTCGTAGACGGCGTTGGCGCGCTGCTGCTCCTCGAATGCGCGCTTGACTTCCAAACGTTCGCTGAACGCCTTGATGTACTCGGGGTCGAGCAGCCCGTCGCGCGATAGCGGCGGCAGCGGTGGAATTTGACCATCGGCTGTGCGAAGCCGGATTTCGCCCATCGCACCATCCATGGCGGGGCGGGTCACTGGCGTTACAATTCCGTCGCGGGCAAGCCGGTAATCGCGGATGCGCGGCTCTCCCGGTCGCTCGCGCGGCACGGTGCTGGGCATCAGGATATCCTCCATCCGAATCCCGATCGGGTGGTCGTTGGCAATCGGGCCGCCGAAGAATTGGCGTTGCAGATCGGGCGCGTCGCCCAGCGCCGACAGAATCGCACGGATCGCGTCGCCGCCTTGGCCCGGCTTGGTCTGGTCCCACTGGTTCACGAAGTCGCGCGCCTGGACGATGCCGGGTACGCCCATCGTGCGGATATAGGACGCGAGTGTCGCGGGCGCGTCGGCCAAGCCGCTGCGATGACGCTGGAGATACTCCGCCATCGAGCGGTTCGACCCGGTCATGTCCGCGTCCGGGGCGGGCAAGCCGGGGATCGGGGCGAGTTTGAGATCGCCGTAGGTCCCGTTGAGCAAGCCGGGCTCGCCCTGGGCCAAGCGGTCGTGATGCGCGTCGACCTCGCGCGGGCTCGGGGCCGGATATTTCCCCAGCGTCGCGCCGAACTGGTCGCGCATTTTGGAGATCGTCGGCCCGCCCGGCCGCAGCCAGCCATCGACCTTCAGATCGTTGCGCTTCTGATAACCGCGGATCGCGTCGTCGAGCGTATAGAGCCCCCAGCCGGTGGGCCCATCGGTCTTGGCGAGGTCGAGATCCCCGGCATTGCCCAGGATCGTCTGCACTTTGATGTTGTCGGCGCGGCGGGTGGGAAAGCCCAACCCGACATCGCTATCCAAATCGAAGAACGACGACGAGTTCCCCGGCATCTGGAACGGGATGCCGTAATCGTCGTCGGACATGTCGAACGGCAAACGGGGCAGGGCAGACATCCGGCATGACTCCGCGATTGCGGCCAACGCGGATGCGCCGGCACAAGGTTTAAGACGACATGAGAGACCCAGCAGGATGAAACCACGTGGCGATATGCCCCCGGATAGGCTGGGCATATCGCACGAGTACAAAGCTAGTCCAAAAAGAACGTAAGGTCAACTATAGAATTAGGAGAAAAACAACCAGAGGCGTCGAACACCTTATGGTTCGACAAACTCACCATGAGGTGTTCGGCGATCGGCGGTCGAATGGGGCTCAGCGCTCCGCGACGATTTTGTAGAGCCGCCCGGCGACCGGCGCTTCGCCTTCGCGCATGCCGTTGATGATGCGGAAGCGCTCGCGCTCGAAACCGTCATTCGCCGTCATGCGGCGCGCGAGCGAGTCGAAATTATCGCCGGCGGCGGCGCGCACCAAGCGGATGCGCAGCGGTTCGGCCGCTTGCGCTTCCTGCGCGGTCAGCGATCGCACCGAATAGGTCGTGCGCCGGAACGCTTCCTGTTCGCGCGCCATCACCTGCGGCGGGGCGAGGAACAGGATGCGGAAATAGCTCGAATCCGGCATGCGGATCGCGACCAGCCGCGCGTCGACGGCGCCGTTCTGGCCGCGCAACCGCGTGACGCCGGTCGCCGCTTGCATGCCGTTGACCGTGATGCGCTCCACGCCCGAAAGCTGCGCGCCGCGCGCCCATTCGCCGGTCAGGAATGTCGCGGGATCGGCCGCGCGGCCGCGGCGCATGTCGAAGGTGATCTGCGCGCCGTCGGGGCCGGTGGCGCGCACCGCATCCTGGCTGTCGGCGAGGCGATATTTTTCGGGCGCTTCGAAGCGGAAGCGCAATTTGGGATGGGTGAAGGTGCGGCCCTTCACGAAGCCCGCCTCGGCATCGCCGCCCACCGCCATGCCGTCGATCGCGGCGTAATATTCCTCGACGTTCTCGCGCGGATTGGCGTTCACGACCAAGCCTTGCGCGCGCGCGGCGGCGAGCGCTTCGCGCACGCGGTCGGCGGTGCGCGGATGGGTCTGCATGATCGAGAATTGATCGGCCTCGTCGGGCGAGCGCCCGGCGATCCGCATTTCCAGGCGCGCGCCTTCGCCGAGCTTCGCCAGCATATCGGCCGCTTCCTCGGGGTTGTAGCCGACGACCGACATGTAGCGCACGCCCAGCTTGTCGGCCTCGAATTCCTGTTCGCGGGAATACGAGGCGAGCACCGTGCCCGCGATGGCGCCCGAGGCTTGCCCCGCGAGATTGCCGGCGTCGCTGGAACCCGTGAGGACCGCCACCCCGATCGAGAAGATCGTGGCGCCGATATTCGCGGCGGTGGTTTGCGCCATACGCTCGGCCGTGTGGCGCGCGGTGACATGGCCGATTTCGTGGCCGAGGACGGAGGCGAGCTCCGCCTCGCTGCCCATCAGCGCCAGCAATCCGCGCGTGATGTAGACATAACCGCCGGGCAGCGCGAAGGCGTTGTAGATGTCCGAATTCAACACCGTGAAGGTGAATTTGAGATCGGGCAGTTCCGACCGGCGCGCCAGCTGTTCGCCCACGCGTTGCACATAGGCGGCGAGGCGCGGATTGTCGTAAGCGCCGCCGAACGCTTCGAGCACCTTGGGATGTTCGTCGGCGCCGATCTTGGCTTCGTCGGCCGCCGACATGGTGACGAATTGCGAGCGGCCGGTCGCTTGGTTTTGCGCGCAAGCGCCCAGCGTCAGGGCCGCAAGGGCAAGGGCGGACGCGGCCAGCGCGCCGCGAAGGCGATAAAAGCGGTTCATGCGGCCCCGACTCTGCGGCGTTCCAGGCATGCGCGTCAACGCCTTGCCTGCGTCTTGACCCCGCCCGGAACGCGGGCGCAAAGTGCCCCGTCATGCCCGCCCCCGACGCGACTTCGCGCACCGATCTTTTTCCGCCCATCGATCCCTACGGCACGGGCTTTTTGCGCCTGGACGACGGGCATTCGATGTATTGGGAGCAGAGCGGGAATCCCCGCGGCGTGCCGGTGATTTTCCTGCATGGCGGGCCGGGGGCCGGCGCCACCGCCGCCCATCGCCGATTTTTCGATCCTTACCACTATCGGATCGTGGTGTTCGACCAGCGCGGGGCCGGGCGTTCCACGCCGCACGGCGCGATCGAGAACAACACGACACCGATCCTGGTCGACGACATCGAACGCTTGCGCCTGCATCTGGGCATCGATCGCTGGCATGTATTCGGCGGCTCGTGGGGCTCGACGCTGGCGCTCGCCTACGCGCAGACCCATCCCGAACGCGTGCGCTCGTTGACGTTGCGCGGCATCTTTTTGGGCCGTAAGCCGGAGCTCGATTGGTTCCTTTACGGCATCGGCAACGTGTTCCCGGAAGCATGGCGCGCCTTCGCCGAACATCTGCCGGAAAGCGAGCGTTCCGATCTGCTCGGCAATTACTGGCGCCGTTTGATCGATCCCGATCCCGCCATCCATCTCGCCGCCGCGCGGGCGTGGAGCGCCTACGAAGGCTCGTGCTCGACGCTGCTGCCCAGCCCCGAAACCGTGCAGGCCTTCTCCGAAGACCGCATGGCGCTGGGGCTCGCGCGGATCGAGGCGCATTATTTCCGCAACAATCTGTTCATGGCGGAGAACGCGTTGATCGACGGGGTGCCGCGCATGCGCCACATCCCCGGCACGATCGTGCAGGGCCGCTACGACATGGTGTGCCCGATCGTCAGCGCCGACCTGCTGGCGAAGGCCTGGCCCGAAGCGCGCTACCACATCGTCGCCGATGCCGGCCATTCGGCGATGGAGCCGGGCATTCGCGCCCAGCTCGTCGCCGCGATGGAACGGGCCAAGCGGCTGTGAGCGGGCCCGCGATGATCGAATTGATGATCGAGACGTGGCGCGTGCCCGGCGTCAAACCCCATTATCTGTGGAGCGTGTGGGAGGACGGCAAGCGTTCCGCCCTGTCGCGGCCCCATGCTTCGCTCGATATCGCCGAGACCGACGGTATCGATTATGTGCGGCGCAATTTCGGCCGCGATCCCGACAAAGTGACCCCGATATGACCGCGACCGCTGCCGCCCCTTCGCCCATTCCCACCCGCGACGTCGCGGTGATCGGCACGGTGGGCCTCGTCCACTCGACCAGCCATTTGTTCCAATTCGCGCTGCCGCCGATGTTCCCGCTGTTGCAGGCGGAGTTCGGCGTGAACTATGCGGCGCTGGCGCTGGTGATCTCGACCTTCTATGTCGCGTCGGGCCTGGGCCAAGCGTTCGTGGGCATCATCGTCGATCGCTACGGCGGGCGCGTCTCGCTCGCCTGCGGCACGACCGCCTTGTCGGTCGGCATCGGCGGCATGGCCTTCGCGACCGATTTCTGGATGCTGTTCCCGCTGGCCCTCATCGCCGGGGCGGGGAACTCGGTGTTCCACCCGGCCGATTTCTCGATCTTGTCGAGCCGCGTTAGCCCGCACCTCACCGGCCGCGCTTTCGCGATCCACGCTTTCGGCGGCACGCTGGGTTTCGCGGCCGCACCCGTGCTGCTCTCGACGCTGGGCTTCGCCTTCGGCTGGCGCACGGCGTTGATTCTCGCCCTCGTCTACGGTCTCGCGCAGGCGCTGATCGTCTGGCAGGCGAAGGATCTGCTGGGGGCGGGCCCGCATGGCGCCGCCCCGGTGCGCAAGGAAAGCCCGCGCGAAGTGCTGGCGGGTTTCGGCAAGTTGATGACGATGCCCGCCTTGCTCGCCGCCTTCGCTTATCTGTCGATGACGTCGATGGCCGGCGGCGCGGTGCAATCCTTCGGCGCCGCGACGCTGTCGCTGCTCTATTCGGTCGATTACCAGACCGCGACGGTCGCGGTGGCGCTGTATCTGGGCGGGCAGGCGCTCGGCATTCTCGCGGGCGGGTTTCTGGCCGACGCGACCGACCGTCACGAGCTCGTCGCGGGCGTCGGCTTGGTGATCGCGGGCGCGTTCATTCTCGCGATCCTGCTGCCCGACCGGCCCTATTTCTTCGCCGAAGCCTGTTTCGCATTGGCGGGTGTCGCCGGCGGCGTCACCGCCGCGTCGCGCGACTTGCTGGTGAAGAAAGTGGCGCCGGCTGGCGCCATGGGCCGGACCTTCGGCCTCGTCTATTCGGGCTTCGATATCGGCCTGCTGATCGGGCCGTTCGTCGCGGGCGTGCTGCTCGATATGGGCAAGCCCACGTTGGTGCCCGTCGCGATCGCGCTGGTGTTCTGCTCGACGTTCCTGGTGATCCGCGCGGTCGACGCGTTCGGCCGCGCCAACCAGGCGGCGAAGGCGAAAGCGGCGGCTGCGGCGCAATGAAGCGCCTCGCCGCCGCGCTTCTGGTGTGGGCCGCGTTCGCCGCACCGGCGGCGGCGCAGCACAAACCCGTGGCGTTGCCCACGGTCAGCGTGCGAACCGGCGATCTCGACACGATCCTGACGGAACGCGCGTTCCGCTTGATCGTGCCCTATAGCAAGACCCATTTCTTCATCGACAAGGGCCGCGAGATGGGCGTGGCCGCCGAGTTCGGCCGCGAATTCGAAACCTGGCTCAACAAGCGCCGCGCCAAGAAGGGCTTGCCGATCCGCGTCGTGTTCGTGCCCACGCCGCGCGACAAGATGTTCGCGGCACTGTTGAACGGGCGGGGCGACGCCGTCGCCGCCAATCTGACGATCACCGCGAAGCGCGAGGAAATCGTCGATTTCGCGCGGCCTTGGCTCACCGGCGTGGACGAAATTCTCGTGACCGGCCCGGCCGCCCCCGCGAAGCTCGCCGGGCTCGACGATCTGGCGGGCCGCGAATTGCCGGTGCGCGAGGGGACGAGCTATGTCGAGCATATCGACGCGATCAACGCCGATTTCGCCAAGCGCGGCTTGGCGCCGATCAAGCCGGTGAAGCTTTCGCCGCGCTTGCAGGCCGAAGACGTTTTGCAAATGGTCGCGGCGGGTTTGCTGCCTTGGGCGATCGCGGATTCGCATGTCGCCGGGTTCTGGGCGCGCGCCGACAAGAAGCTGACCCAGCGGCCCGACATCGTCTTCAACGGCGGCGGCGAAATCGCTTGGGCGATCCGCCCGGACTCGCCGCTGCTGAAGGCCGAGCTCGACGAATTCTTCGCCGCCCGCAAGGAAAAGACCGCCTTCGGCGCCACGATTTTGCGCCGTTATTATGGCGGCCGCGCGACGGTGCGCAACGCCGCCGCCGCGGCCGATGCCGCGCGCTTCGAAGCGATGGTCGAAAGCTTCCGCCGCCATGCCGGCGCCACGAATTTCGATTTTCTGCTGCTGGCCGCCCAGGGCTATCAGGAATCGCGCCTCGACCAGACGCAGGTCAGCCCGCGCGGCGCCGTTGGCATCATGCAATTGCTGCCCAGCACGGCCGAGGCGCCGCCCATCGCCATCAAGGGCGTGGCGCACGACCCCGATCTCAATATCAAGGCGGGGGCGGAGGTGATGGCGTTGCTGCGCAAGCGCTACGTCAACGATCCCGAACTCGACGATGTCGACCGTACGCTGCTGACCTTCGCGGCCTATAATGCGGGGCCGGGAAATTTGCGCAAATTCCGCCGGCGCGCCACGCAAATGGGCCTCGATCCCAATGTCTGGTTCGACAATGTCGAAGTCGCGGCGGCGCGCATCGTGGGCGCCGAAACGGTCCATTACGTCGGCAATATCTATAAATATTACGTGGCTTATCGCTTGGCGATGCAGCAGGCGGCGGCCAATCGCGCCGCCCGCGAGTCCGCTGTCCCCGCCGCCAACTAGGCGGCGTTTTGGGGCCTATGCTATAAGCGGCGTCGCGTGGCCTTGGTCCCCGTAGCTCAGCAGGATAGAGCGGCAGTTTCCTAAACTGTAGGTCGGAGGTTCGATTCCTCTCGGGGACGCCACGCGCTTTTGCGCGCGGGCAATCAGCCTTTGCGCCGCACGGTGCCTTCCAGCTTCGTCGCCGCCGCGATCGTGTTCGAGATCGTGCCGTATTTGCGGATGTTCTTGTGCAGCAGTTCCAGCCGCTGGTCGGACTCGTCGGTATCGACGACGATGTCGTAGTCGATCTCGGTCATTTTCGGCGGGTTGTCCTGGCGCTTGCCGTGCAGCGCGATTTCGACGCCACGCAATTCGAAACGGATCATCGGCATGACCCGTTCGATTCCCTTCAACATGCACGCGGCGATGGCGGCGAGCAGCAATTCGGCCGGATTGAACGCGTCGACGCGTCCCGATAGATCGGTGTCGAGAACGATCTCGGCGGATTTCGTCGAAGCGACGGCGCCATGCGCGTCGATCCGGCGGGCGGCGACACGATATTCGAGCATGCGATTCTCCCCAGGGGCGGCATCGATATGCGCCGCCTGGGGAAACTCTAGCTCTGTCGATGCCCGGCCGGAATGGGGCAGGGCGTCACAGCTGCACCTGCCCCCGATTCCTTACTTACCGATCTTGTCTTGCGTCTTCGTGTCGAAGTCGCTCGCGTCGTGGCGTTCGCGCAGCTGTTCGGCCGGGTCGCCGCTCATGCGATTGACCATGCGCCCGCGCTTCACCGGCGGGCGCGCCCAAATCGCCTCGGCCCAGCGCAGCACGTTCTTGTATTCGTGCGTCGACAGGAAGGTCGCCGCGTCGCCGTATTGCCAGCCTTTGGCGAGGCCGCCATACCACGGGAACACCGCGATATCGGCGATCGAGTATTCCTCACCCGCGAGATAAGGCGTTTCCGCCAAGCGCCGGTCGAGCACGTCGAGCTGGCGCTTCGTCTCCATCGAGAAGCGATCGATCGCGTATTCGATCTTGATCGGCGCGTACATGTAGAAATGGCCGAAGCCGCCGCCCAGATAGGGCGCGCTGCCCATCTGCCAGAACAGCCAGTTCATCGCTTCCGTCCGGCCCGGGACATCCTTGGGCAGGAACGCGCCGAATTTCTCGGCGAGATAGAAAAGGATCGAGCCCGATTCGAACACGCGGATCGGCTTGGGGCCGCTACGGTCGAGCAAGGCCGGGATCTTCGAATTCGGATTCACGCCCACGAAGCCGCTGCCGAATTGATCTCCCTCGCCGATCTTGATCAGCCACGCGTCGTATTCCGCACCCTTGTGGCCGGCGGCGAGCAATTCCTCCAGCATGATCGTGACCTTCACGCCGTTGGGCGTGCCCAGCGAATAAAGCTGGAGCGGATGCTTACCGACCGGCAATTCCTTGTCGTGCGTCGCACCGGCGACCGGCCGGTTGAGGGCGGCGACATTGGCGCCCGGCTTTTTGTTCCAGGTCCACACTTTCGGGGGCGTGTACTCGCTCATCTGCGTCTCCATCGTCGAAATCGAACGCCGCTTAGGCGGCGGGCGGATAGTTGGAGGGGAAGAGGGCGCGCAACGCTTCCTCGTCCCGCGTCGTCTTGAAAGCATGATCCTTGCCGACCGCGCGGGCGCGCGCAACCGCCGGCCGCGCATCCACCGTCTGAAACAGGCGCTTGAGATGCGGATAGGGGGCGAGCGGATCTTCCGCGCCCTTCATGACGCGCGATGCGCGGTCGATCCAGCCCCAGGCTGAGATATCGGCGATCGTATAGGTCTCGCCGACGATATAGCGGCGCCCGGCGAGATGATCGTTCAGCACCTGGTAGTGCCGTTCGGCCTCGCGGCGATAGCGGTTGACCGCGTAGCCGAGCCCTTCGGGTACGGCGTGCTGGAAATGCACCGCCTGGCCCGAGAACGGCCCGAGGCCCGACGCGATGAACATCAGCCACGACAGCAGCTCGGGCCGATCCTCCGGCTTCCCGAGGAACTGGCCGGTCTTCTCGGCGAGATAAAGCACGATCGCCGTCGAATCGAATACGCGCGCCGGCTTGCCGCCGGGGCCGTCGGTGTCGACGATCGCGGGCACTTTGCCGTTCGGGTTGATCTTGCGGAACTCGGGCGCGTGCTGCTCGCCCTTGCTGGTGTCGACGGGGATGGTCTCGTAGGGCAATCCCATCTCTTCGAGCAGCAGCGCCACTTTGGCGGGGTTCGGCGTCGGGTGGAAATAGAAGCGGATCATGTTCGGACCTTTCGGGCGAGGGCGCGACGTTCGGCACTTGTGTTTTAGTACGAGCGTTCTAAAATGCAACGCGTTTGATGCGACGAACGGACTTCGCGATGGCTAGACCACGGGAATTCGACGAAAGCGCGTTGTTGGACGCGGCGATCCGGTGCTTCTGGCCGCGCGGCTATGAAGCGACGTCGGTCAAGGATTTGACCGGCGAAACCGGTCTTGCCGCCGCCAGCCTCTACAATGCCTATGGCGACAAGCGCACCCTCTATCGCGCCGCCCTCGACCGTTACGTCGCCATCGGCGTGGCCGATCGTATCGCGCGCTGCGAAAAGATGGCGCCGCGCCGCGCCATCGGCGCGTTCTTCGACGAAATCGTGCGCAATTCGCTCGGCGATCGCGAACGCAAAGGCTGCATGCTGGTGAATTCGGCGCTGGAAATGGCCCCGCACGATCCGGTGTTCCGCGACATCATCGCCAGCGTGTTCGCACGGATCGAAACGTTTTTCCGCGCGCGCATCGAAGCGGGGCAGGAAGACGGCACGATCGCGCCCGATCTTTCGGCCGCCGCTTATGCCCGGCATCTGCTCGGTATTTTAATGGGCGTGCGGGTTTTGGCCCGCGTGATGCCCGAAGCGGCGGTGTTGCGCGATGTGCTCGACCCCGCCTTGGCACGTTTGGCGCCGCCGCGTCGGCCGCGTAAGGCGAAACGATAAATCGCGCCCGCACGTGAATTTGCCTCACCGACTCGTGCGTCGGGCGCAGCGCTGTCTTGCGTTCGCGCCTGTTTTCTTCGCGGGCGCACAAAATTATGGCACATAGCGCCGAGGACTGACGACAGGAGTACGCACGTGAGCGCTTCCACGAAGATCACGGCCCTCACGCCCCCCGCGATCGCCAAAGCCAAAGGCGGCACGCCGATCGCGTGTCTCACCGCCTACACCACGCCGGTCGCCAAGCTGGTCGACGCGCATTGCGACGTGGTGCTGGTCGGCGACAGCGTCGGCATGGTGCTGCACGGCCTGCCGTCCACGCTGGGCGTCACGCTCGACATGATGATCCTGCACGGCAAGGCGGTGCGCCGCGGCGTGTCGCGCGCGTTGCTGGTCGTCGATATGCCCTTCGGCAGCTACGAGGAAGGCCCCGATCAAGCCTTCCGCAACGCCGCGCGCGTGATGGCGGAAACCGGCTGCGCCGCCGTGAAGCTCGAAGGCGGTGTCGCGATGGCGCCGACGATCGCCTTCCTGGTGGCGCGCGGCATTCCGGTAATGGCGCATATCGGTTTGACGCCGCAATCGGTGAACGCGTTCGGCGGTTACGGCGTGCAAGGGCGCGGCGCGGACGGCGAACGCGTCTTGCGCGACGCGCAAGCGGTGGCGGAGGCGGGCGCTTTTTCGGTCGTGCTCGAAAAAATTCCCGACAGCCTCGCCGCGCGCATCACGAAGGAAATTTCGATCCCGACCATCGGCATTGGCGCTTCGGCCGCGTGCGACGGCCAGATTCTGGTCGTCGACGACATGCTCGGCGCGTTCGCGGATTTCCGCCCGAAATTCGTGAAGCGCTATGCCGAGCTGGGCGAGACGGCCGACCAAGCGATCGCCGCTTACGCCGCCGAGGTGCGCGCGCGCAAATTCCCGGCGGCCGAACATGTGTTCGGCGACGCGCCGAAAGGGAACGCCGCATGAGCGTCCCGATCGTCCGCACGCTGGCCGAATTGCGCGCGACCGTCGCGACGTGGCGCCGGCAGGGCGCCAAGATCGCCGTCGTGCCGACCATGGGCGCGCTGCATGAAGGGCATTTGAGCCTCGTGCGCGCGGCATTGGCCCGGGCCGACCGCGTGATCGTCACGCTGTTCGTGAACCCCAAGCAGTTCAACTCGGCCGCCGATCTCGCCGCCTATCCGCGCACCGAGGATTCCGACGCCGCGAAGCTTTCGCCGCTGGGTGCGCATATGCTCTACGCGCCGAACGCCGAGGAGATCTATCCCGACGGATTCGCGACCAACGTGTCGGTCTCGGGCGTTAGCGACGGCCTGTGCGGCGCATTCCGCCCTGGCCATTTCGACGGCGTGGCGACCGTCGTCGCGAAACTCTTCCTGCAAACCCAGGCCGATCTCGCTTTCTTCGGCGAGAAGGATTTCCAGCAAGTCCATGTCGTGAAGCGCATGGCGAAGGATCTGGATATCCCAATCGAGATCGTCCCTTGCACCACGGTGCGCGAATCGGATGGGCTTGCCATGTCGTCGCGCAATGTCCGGCTTTCGCCGGCGGATCGCGCGACCGCGCCGAAGCTCGTGCAAGCCTTGCGCGCGGCGGCGACACGATTGCACATGGGCGAAGCGGCCGAACCCGTGCTGCGCGACGCGACGAAGGCGATCGAGGCTTCGGGTTTCGCGCGGGTCGAGTATCTCGAACTGCGCGCGGCGGCCGATTTGAACCCGCTCGCGCGCGCGGATGCGCCAGCGCGTTTGCTCGTCGCCGCGTGGCTGGGCGACGTGCGGCTCATCGACAATATCGAGGTCGCGCCGCCCGCGGGTTAAGCGAGGCCGCGGAAGAAATTCACCGTCGCGTCCGCCGCCGCCGCCGGGCCGTCGATATGGCCGCCCGGCATTTCCAGGAGAACATGGCGCGGATCGGGCGGCAGCTTGTCGAAGAACTGCGTGCGCGCGAAGGGAAATAGGATGTCGTCGCGCCCGATGGCGAACAGCACCGGGCAGGGCGCTTGGGCCATCGTGTCGCGCGGGTCGAATCCCAGATCGGGATCGAACCACGACAGATAATCGTTCGCCGACATTCGCGCCGTCATCGCGCGGCCTTGGTTGTTGTCGGCGAAGTTCGCTATTTCCGCGCCTTTGCCGGCGGCCGCCATGGCACGCGCGGCGAGGATCGACTCGCGCACCGGGGCGCTCGCGCCTTGGCCTTGGAAATAGCCGCGCGGCACATGACCAGTCGCGATCATCGCCACGCCGGCCGCACGGCCGCGCTTGGCGGCGAAAGCCATCGCGGCGGTGGCGCCCAGCGAATGCCCGGCGAGGAAGAGTTTCGTCGCCCCATTGCGCGCGAGCTTGTCGAGATGGCCGCCGATCTCGTCCAGCGTCGTCGCGACATTGCCTTGCAAGTACCGGTCGCGTGACCAAGCCATCGAGGGTGTTTCGACCGCGAAGCCCGCCGCCGCCAGCGCATCGGCGAGTTTGCGCAGCGGCGGAAATTGCGGCGTGCCGCCCTTGCCATGCATCAGCAATACGCCGGGCTTGGCGGATTGCGCGAAAGCCGGTACGGCGGCGGAAAGGGACGCGGCGAGCAGCGTGCGGCGGGCAATCATGCGCGCGAGATTACGCGGGCCGGTGCCGCGCGCAAGTGATCGCCGTCACGGCAGGGCGGCGACGAAGTCCTTCGAATTCGATACCGCGCCGAACACGCCGCCTTGCATCGTCACCATTTTGATCGCGGCGTCGTGATTGCCGCGATCGGTGGCGCCGCAGCAATCCTCCAGCAGCAGGCATTCGAAGCCGCGATCGTTGGCTTCGCGCATCGTCGTGTGGACGCAAACATCCGTCGTGATGCCCGACAGCACGATGTTGCGAATGCCGCGCTGGTGCAGGATGAGTTCCAGGTCGGTCGCGCAGAACGATCCTTTGCCCGGCTTGTCGATGATCGTTTCGCCCGGCAGCGGCGCCAATTCGTCGATGATTTCCCAGCCCGGTTCGCCGCGCACCAGAATTTTCCCGCACGGGCCCGGATCGCCGATCCCCGCACCGATGCGTTGCGATCGCCAGCGCTTATTGGCGGGCAGATCGGATAGATCGGGGCGATGGCCTTCGCGGGTATGGATGATCCAGTAGCCTTTGGCGCGCATCGCCGCCAGCACCCGCTTGATCGGCTCGATCGGGGCGCGGGTCAATGACAGGTCGTAGCCCATCGCGTCGACATAGCCGCCCTTGCCGCAGAAATCGGTCTGCATGTCGATGACGATCAGCGCGGTATTCTTGGGCGTCCACGCGCCGTCGAACGGCCAGGGATAGGGATCGGCGTGCAAGGTCGGCATGGCGTTCCTCCGGAAGGACGCCGCGAACCCAGCAAAGCCCGTGCCTATTCGTCCGCGAGAATTTCCGCGACGAAACGCTGTTCTTCCAGCTGGGCTTCGCGCCGAATACCGTCGATCTCGTCGAGATGGTCGTGCAGCAACGCCGTGAAACGCGGATCGATCACGCCTTTCGCCGCATCGGCTTCGATCCGCTTGATCGCCTCGCCCGGCTTGAAGGCGCTGCGATAGGGCCGATCCTCGGTCATCGCGACATAACGATCGGCGACGGTCAGCAGCCTTCCTTCGGGCGGCAGCGCATCTTGGCTATGGCGATGGGGATAGCCGTTGCCGTCGAGCTGTTCGTGATGATCGCCCGCCCATTTCGCCAGATCGTCGAAGCCGGGCACGCGGCGCAGCAGCACTTCGCTGTAATAGGCGTGCGCGCGCATCGCGGCGAATTCGTCCGGCGTCAACGGTCCGGGCTTTTCCAGAATGGCGACGTCGATGGCGAGCTTGCCCACGTCGTGCAATTGCCCGGCGAGTTCCAGCGCCACCACCGTGTCGGACGAAAACCCCGCGTGCCGCCCCATCGCCTCGGACACGGCCGCCACACCCCAGGAATGGGTGGCGGTGAAGACCGAGCGCGCGTCGACGACGATCGAATAGAGCCGGCCGAATTCGGTCAGATCCTCCGCGACCAGGGGATCGCTCGCGGCCGGTGCCGCCAAACGCTCCAAGCGCCGGTCGAGATCGATCGCCGCCGCTTCCAGCCAGAACGCGTCGGCGGCACTGGCGCGGACGAAGGCCGCCTTCACCGATGGTGCGAGCGCATTTTCGTCGAGTTCGTCGATCCGCGCGCGCGCCGCGCGCGCCTGCGGATGCAACGGGCTGACGCGGTCGAGCATCCGGTCGGTCAAATCGGCGAGGTGAACGATTTGGGCGAGGATCGCGTCGTCGCAGGTGAGGCCGCCCGCGGCCTTCACCCGATCCCATGGCAAGTGATGGTGTGCGACCGGCAGCGACAAATCGCGCGTGAACCCGGCGATCGACAAGATGCGGCCGCCGATGCGCGCCGAACGGTCGGTCGGCCGTTCGTCGGGTGTCCATGCGCCCTCGTCGCGGCCCAGATAGCCGATATCGTGCAGCATCCCCGCCAGCGTGGCGCGGGCGATCTCCGCCGGCGGCAGTCCCATCGCGGCCGCGAGATTGCCCGCCATCATACCGACGCGCTTGTGGTGATATGCCAATCCGGGATCGATCAAGTCCATCGCGGCCGACAGCGCCACCACCAGTCCGGGAACGGTGGCGTGGTCCGGGCGGACGCGTGATCGGTCCAGCAAGGCGGATGGCATGCCGAAAAAGAAACCCTCGTTAAGCGATGCGAAGGGGTCTTATGGCGAATATTAAACGTGCACGATTTGATGCATGTCAATTGTGACATCGCAATTTGGACTAAAATGAGTCCCCTGAGATTTTGCCGTCTTTCCGCAATTTTTGCGCCCAACCTGAAGGAGTCCGACGGTGACCAAATACGCCTACGCGCCGACCGGCCGGGAACGGCATTTCGGTAAGGACGAGGTGATCGTCTCGAAGACCGACCCCAAGGGAAAAATCACCTATGGGAACGACGTGTTCGAGCGCATGGCGGGCTATAGCGAGGCCGAATATCTCGGCGCGCCGCATTCGATTTTGCGCCATCCCGACATGCCGCGCTGCGTGTTCAAGCTGTTATGGGATCGCATTTCGGCCGGGGACGAGGTCTTCGCCTATGTGAAGAACATGGCCAAGGGCGGCGACCATTATTGGGTCTTCGCACATGTCACGCCGACCTACGACGCGTCGAACAAAATCGTGTCCTACCATTCCAATCGGCGCTGCCCGGATCCCGAACAAGTCGCGAAGGTCGAGCCGATCTACAAGGAATTGCTCGCGATCGAAGCGGCGAATGGCGGCAGCAAGGACGGCATGGCCAAGGCGGCGGCGCGGCTGGGCGAAATCTTGAAGGGTGCGGGGTTGAGCTATGATGAATTCATCTTCGCTGTCTAAAGCGGGCCTCGCCTCGGGCGTTTCGGCGGCGTTGTGCGCCGCCGCGACCGGTATCGCCATCTGGGACGGCGAAAGCTCGATCGCGGGCCTGACCGGCGTCGCGACGCTGACCGCCCTGATCGGCATCTATTTCGCCGCCAAAGGCTGGCGCTTCGTCGATCGCTTGGTGGCCATCGCCGCGTCGGGCGCGGCGGGCGATCTCGAGCCGCGCTTGGTGCGGATCGACGAAAAAGGCTCGCTGGGCAACATCGCGCATTCGCTGAACGCGCTGCTCGATTCGACCGACGCCTTCGTGCGCGAGGCGGGCGCGGCGATGGATCACGCGCGCCAGGGCAAGTTCTATCGCCGCGTGATCGTGCGCGGCATGAAGGGCGGTTTCGCGCGCGGGGCGGAAACGATCAACGCCGCCAATGCGGCCATGCGCCTGCGCCTGGAAAGCACGCACGAAATCGCGACCCAGTTCCGCGCCACGACCGGCGGCATCGTCGATACGGTCGGCGGCGCCGCGCGCGATCTGCGCGACGGTGCGGGCCGGATGGTCGGCGCCGCGCAGGATACGCAAAGCCGCGCGGTGGCGGTCAGCGCCGCGGCCGAACAAGCGTCGGGCAACGTGCAGACCGTCGCGTCGGCGGCGGAGGAGCTTTCGGCCTCGATCCGCGAAATTTCGACCCGTGTGGGCGAAGCGGCCAGCGTGGCGTCGGAAGCGGCGGCGCAAGCGCGCGCGGTCGATGCGACCGTCGCCTCGCTGGCGGCGGCGGCGCAGAAGATCGAAGCGGTCGCGGGCCTCATCAACGGCATCGCGGGGCAGACGAATCTTCTGGCGCTCAACGCCACGATCGAAGCCGCGCGCGCGGGCGAAGCGGGCAAGGGCTTCGCGGTCGTGGCGTCGGAGGTGAAGAACCTCGCCAACCAAACCGCCCACGCGACGGGCGAAATCGCGGGCGAAGTCGCCGAAATCCAGCGCGCGACCGCCGAAGCGGTGGCGGCGATCAGGGGCATCGCCGCGACGGTCGAGCGCGTCAACGGCGCCACCACGGCGATCGCGGGTGCGGTCGAGCAGCAAAACGCCGCGACGCAGGAAATCGCGCGCTCGGTCGCCGAGGCGTCGACCGGCACGGCTGTGGTCCGCGAGAATATGGGCACGGTCTCGCAATCGGCCGAAACGGTTCACGGCACGGCCAAGTCGGTGCTCAACAAGGCGGTCGAACTCGACGCCCATGCGGAGGCGTTGCGGCGGTCCGTCGCGGAATTCCTTGAAAAAGTAGTGTGAATTACGATTTCCGATTATCAATTTGTGGTTAACAAATTGATGATATACTCGTCGACCGATGGGCAACTCGGTCAATACGAACGTGGCGCTCCTCGGCGCGCTGGGCGCGATGAACACCGCCCGCGCGCAGATCGACGGCGCCGAAAAACGCCTGCAGACCGGCTACCGCGTTTCCGACGCGGCGGACGATGCGGCCGTTTTCGCCGTTGCGCAGCAAGCGCGATTCGACGTTAAAGCCTGGGACGAAGTGATGCGCGCCCAGGGCCGCGCGCGCGGCGCCGTGACCACGGCGATCGAAGGTCTCACCAATATCTCGGATCTGCTCAACCGGCTGGAAGCGGTCGTCGTCGCCCATGCCGGGGCGGGGCCGCAGCAGCAGGCGATCTACGCCAACGACGCCGACGCCATTCTGCGCCAGATCGACGCCATGGCGAACGGCGCTACGTTCGACGGCACCAATCTTCTGACCCAGGCCGATATCGGCTCGTCCTCCGATCCGAACACGAGCAGCGTGTCCCTCGGCGCGCCGCAAAGCTCGATGGGCGGCTTCGGGGTCAGCACGCAGACCTTTGCGCTGCCGCTGGGCACGCCGGGCACGGTCGTGCTGCGCTACGACATGTACGGCGCGCCCGACGGCGCCGCGCTTGTCTATAACGGTGGCACGGTGGCGACGACCGGCGGCCTCGTTTCCGGTCAAGGCGTGCTGACCTTCGATTTCGCCGGCGGCGCGCCGGCCAGTATCGACGTTGAAATGAACGGCGGATCGGTGGGCACGGCCTGGACCTTCACGCTGGAATTCGTCACGCCGACGATGACGAGCGCGCCGACCGATCAGCCCGAAGGCAGTTTCAAAGTCATCGCCGATATCCAAGGCGGTCAAACCTCGATCCGCACGGTCGACGCGACCAGCACCGGCATCGGCCTCGATCCGTGGTCGATCACGCCCGCGCAAACGGCGCTGCTGGCGGTGCGCACGGCGCGCGAGCGCGTCGCGGCGCATCTGGGCTATTACGCCGAACGCACGCGCACGCTGGACAGCGTCGCCGATCGTGCGCGTACCACGATGGACGCGACGATCACCGGGCTTGGCGCACTGGTCGATGCGGATATCGGCAAGTCGCAAGCGCAAGCCTTGGCCGCGCGCGCGAAGCTGGAACTCGCGATCAATTCGGTCGGCATCGCCAATCAAAGTCAGCGCGCGATCCTTGGCTTTCTCGAGCGGCGCTGACGTCCTAAACTCGCGGCATGTTCCGGATTCTGACGGTGCTCTGGGCCGCGGGCCTCGTCGCGAGCGGCATCGCACCTTACGACCGCGCGACTTGGGTGATGGAGGTTCTGCCCGCGATAATCGCCTGGCCGATCCTTTACGCCGCGCGCGACCGGTTCCGCTTCACCGAGCTGACGCTTGCGTTGATCGCGGCGCATGGCCTGATCCTGATGCTCGGCGGCGCCTATACCTATGCGCGCGTGCCGTTCGGCTTTTGGCTGCAGGATGTTTTCGCGCTCGGCCGCAATCCTTACGACAAGATCGGTCATTTCGCGCAAGGCTTCGTGCCCGCCTTGATCGCGCGCGAATTGCTGATCCGCGTGTACCGGATCGCGCAGCCGAAGCTCGTCCTGTTCTTGACCGTTTCGATCTGCTTGGCGATCAGCGCCGCCTACGAATTGATCGAATGGGCGGCGGCCCTCGCCTTGGGCCAAGGTGCGCACGAATTCCTCGGCACGCAAGGCGACGAATGGGACACGCAGTCCGATATGGCGATGGCGCTGCTGGGGGCGTTGGCCGCGACGCTGCTCTATCGCGCGCAGGACAAAGCGATTCAGCGGCTCAGCGACCACTCTTCGTCGGCCGGGAAATAATGCGCGACGAAGCGATAGGTGCTCTTCATAAGGACTTCGAGCGAGCGGCTGCGCGTATCGCCTTGCTCGCTTTTCCACGCGGCGATGATCGGATCCCATAGCAGCAAGCGCACATGCAGCTGGTCGCGCGTCTGGCGGATGAAATCGACGATCTGGTCGGTCTTGCGCGCGACGGCTTTTATCTCCGCCGCTTGGCCGTCGACGTTGTAGAACAGGCCGCGATATTCCTCGACCGGCTTGCGGATTAGGAATCGCACCCGGTAGATTTCTTCGCCCAAAGCGCCCGCCTTGCGATAGGCCTTCGCGGCTTTGGCGAGCTTCTCGACGATCGAGCTCACTTGCGCGTAGCGGTCGCGCAAGCCTTCGATATAGGCGAATTCGCGCGACACGCGTTCGAACTTCGCCTTGTATTGCTCCGCCTGGTCGGCCGGCACGCCGAGCGTCGCCAGCAGCCGCGCGTGTTCGGAATCGAGCTTTTCCTTGAAGCCGGGTTCGCTCAAACGCGGGCTCAGGCCGCCTTGCACCAGCGCCTGGTCGAGATCGCCGCCGTCCTGCGCCAGCAAGGCCGCGACGATGCGCCCGCGCGCGCGATCCTTGTGAATCGGATCGACCTTCCACGACGCGGTGCCGTCCAGGATTTCGTTGGGGATCGAATCGCCCGGCGCGATTTCGCTGACGAAAGCCAAGCTGCGCGCGGCCAGCGCGATCAGCCGCTTGTCGTCCTCGGACATGTCCGGGAACATTTTCTGCAAAATCGTGATCGACAGAAAGGCGCGGTGTTCGCCCAGCTCGATCGACAACCCTTGCTCAAGCTTGTCGGGCTCGCGCACGAATTTGCAATTCGGCAAGGTGAAGATCTTATGGTCGAAAATGAAATGGGTCGATTTGCCGCCTTCTTTGGGCGCGGCGATTTCGCCCGGCGGCGTCGCTTCCGCCGTGCCGGCCGGAACGGTCTCTTCCTGGGGGACGGAAGTGTCTTGGCTCATCGTGGCGCTAAACTAGCGTTAAACCTTAATTTTTCCCAGCCTTGTTGGCGATATTTTGCGGCGCAACATTGGACAATTTAGGCTCCCTTCAGGAATCCATGCGATCATGTTTGCAATTGGAGTCGCGATCGCCATGACCCAGCCCCCGCCCGAAACGTCACCATCGGATGCCGCCGATCCCGAGGGCGAACGGCGCAAGCTCGAAGGCTTCGGCGCGGAGATTTTGCTGTCGTTCGTCGAGCGCGTCATCGCCAAGCATGACGGGCAAGACACGCTGGGCTTACGCCGCGAAGCGCGCGACATCGTCACCGGCGGGAACCTCACCAAAATCGCGGGGCTCGCCGCCAACGCGTTCGAAAATCAGCGCCGCCAGGCGCTGTTGCGCAAACTGCGCCGCGATGCGTTCGGGCGGCTGGTGTGCAAACCGATCGCGCCGTTGTTCGAAGACGGTTCGATCAGCCGCGAACTCGTCCATGGTATTCGCGCGTTCGTGCGCATGCTGATCGGCAAGGAACAGGAATTCGCGTTGTCGATGGCCGCGCAAGCGACCTGGAAGCAGATGCAGATCGACAATCCGGACGTCACCTGGAAGCAATTCTACGCGCATCCCGACATGCGCGCGATCTGGTGGCGCATCTTGGTGACGCTGCCCGCCGCCTTCCGCCAATTCGAATCGCGGCTGTCGCGCATGGTGATGGTGCTGAACACGCGCGCGGGCGACGTGGCGCTGTCGGGCAACGCCTATGTCCATACGCATCACACGCAGACGGTCGACCTTGCGACCGAAAGCGAGGCGCTGGCGATCTTGCGCGCGTGGGTGAAGACGGGGCTGGGTCTCGACGCGGAAGAAAAGCGCCAATTCGCCGCCGCCACCGGCCATACGCCCGATTTCGAAGCGCTGGCCGAACGCCTCGATCTCGATCTGCCGATGAAGACGGAATAGTCAGACCGCCAGGGTCGCGTCGAGCTCCGCGTAATCCGGCAAGGGATCGGTTACGCGCCGCCCGGCGTTCAGCACGATGCGGTCGCTTTGCGGCCGGCACATGAACTCGTTCAGCGTGCGCGCGGCGAACAGGATCAAATCCGCCTTGGCGCCCGCGACAATGCGGCCGGTATCGGCGAAACCCGCGATCTTGGCCGGGACCGGGCCGGCGCCGGCCATCGCGGGTGTCAGCGGATGGTCGAGTTGCAGCACGCGCACCGATTGCTGCAACGTGTCGACCATATCGTGATCGCCGTAAGGGAACCACGCGTCGCGGCAATTGTCGCCGCCGATCGCGATCGGCACGCCCGCTTCCAGCAATTCGCCGACCGCCGTCACCCCGCGCCAGCGCGGCGTGCGATTCGGTTTGCGATCCTGCAAATAGACCATCGGCGTGGGCATGGTCGAAACGGCGATGCCCGCCTTGGCGCAAAGTTCGGCCGTGCGTTTGATCGTCGCGTCGTCCTGCAAGGCGAGATTGACGCAATGCCCCGCCAGCACCTTGCCCTTGAAGCCGGTGCGCAACACCGCCTCGGCGATCAACGGCAGCGAGAACGCCGCCGGATCGTCCGACTGATCGACATGCATGTCGACGTCGAGACCATGTGCCCCCGCGATTTCGAAAAACAGGTCGAGCAACGCCACCAGTTCTTCGTTGCGTGCGCCGTCGTAATGGCCGATCGCGTCGGTCGTGCCGCCCAAGACCCCCTTCGAGCGCGCGACCATCGTGGCGAGATCGCGGCCCCAAGGCTTGCGGAAGAAAGTGAGCGGCACAAGGCCGACGGCTTGAAGATCGATGCGCCCCGCCCATTCGTCGCGCAAGGTCCGGAACACGTCCCAACTCGTCGGCGCGTTTTCCTCCTGGCTGTCGAGATGGGTGCGGATCGCGCCAACCCCGTGCGCATAGGCGCAGCGCAAGCCGAACGACATGCGCGCGCGCATATCGGCATGCGTCCAGCGCTTGCGATCTTCGAACGTGCCGATGGCGCCGCCGTCCAGCGTGCCGTCGGGCATCGCGCGGGGAATCACTTGGCCTTTGTCGAGATGGGTGTGGATGTCGATCAGCGTCGGCCAGACGAGACGGCCTTCGATATCGACGTCGCCGGGGCCGGGCGAATTCGTTCCGGCCGGTGTGATGGCGGCGATCTTGCCGCCGGCGATCGAGAGATCGACCAACGCGCAATCGTTGGGATCGCGTTCGAGGCCCGGCATCGCGCCGTCGAAGAACACGGCGGGCACGCGCGCGCGGCGCAAGGCATAAGCGCCTGCGTCGGGAATTCGGACGTCCTTGTGTTTGGTCATCGGGCTCTCCCTGTCCGGAAACGGAGAAGCAACGCTTATGCCGCGCTTGGCTGGCATACATTCTGCGTTGCATCGCGCCGAAGGCGATGTCCGCCGAAGATGGAGGTTTCGATGCCGAATTTGAGGCGTTTTCTTGCCCGAACTTTGTGCGCGATCGCCGCGATTTTCGCCAGCGTTCTTCCGGCGGCGGCGCAACCCGCACCGGTCAATGTGCGCCTGACGCTCGATTGGGCGCCGCAGCCGCATCAAAGCCCGTGGTTCATCGCGGCCGATCGCGGCTATTTCGCGCGCGAAGGCTTGAACGTCCAGATCGACCGCGGCTTCGGCTCGGGCGATGCGATGGCCAAGCTCGCCGCCGGTTCCTATGACATCGGTTTAGGCGACCCCAATATGCTGGTTCGCTGGAACGTCACCAATCCGGCGTCGAAGGTGACGACCGTTTTCCTTTATATGGACAAAGGCCAGCACGCGCTGGTCACGCTCAAATCGACCGGCATCAAGACGATGTCGGATCTCGCCGGCAAGAAGATCGCCCATCCGCCGGGCGATTTCATCCGCCCGCTCTGGGGCGTGCTGTCGCGGCTGCAGAACATCCCTTCCGACAAGATCGAATGGCTGACCGTGCAGCCCAATCTGCGCGATTCGATGCTGGCGCGCGGCGGGGCGGATGCGGTCACCGCCTTCGCTTCGACCACCTATTTCAATCTTCTGGCATTGAACGTGAAGCCGGAGGACATCGTGCTGTTTCCGTTGAGCGACAATGGGTTCGAGCTGATGGGCAACGGTCTGCTGGTCACGCAGGATTACGCGCGCCGCAATCCCGAAACGATCCGCAAATTCATCCGCGCGACGATGGCGGGTTTGCGCGATTCGTTGACCGACATTCCCGAGGCGATCCGGTCGGTCGCGCGGCGCGATGCGACGATCAATCCGGAGATCGAGACCGCGCGCTACAAGATGATGATCGAGACTTCGATCCTTACGCCCTATGTGCGTAGCGCCGGGTTCAGCGTCGTCACCAAGGAACGGCTGGAAAAGCTGAACGCCTTCCTGGCGGAAGCGGCCGAGTATTCGACCGTGCCGCCGCCGAGCGATCTCTATATCGACACGTATTTGCCCCCGGTGGCGGAGTTGAAGGCGCCCCGGTAAACTCCGCCGCATGGAAGCTTGGCGTGAAATGACCCGCGCGGCGCTTGATGCCGCCTACAACAACGGCGCCGCCGTCCCCAATTCGCAGGAATTGCTGGCGGTCTGGCGCGCGCGCAGTGCCGCGTTTCGCGCGGGCCATAAGGGGGCGGTGCTCGACGTCGCCTATGGCCCGCACGAACGCCAAGCGGTCGATTTCTACCCTTGCGGCAAATCGGGCGCGCCCGCTTTGCTGCTGATCCATGGCGGCTATTGGCAGATCCCCGTCCATACCCGCGCGACTTTCGCCGCTTTGGCGCAAGGCCCGCTGGCGCGCGGGATCGATGTGGGTTTCGCGGGCTACGTCCTCGCGCCGGAGGCAAATTTGCGCGACATCGTCGGCCAGATCCGCAAATCGATCGATACGTTCGACGGCTTGCTCGCGAAAACGGGATCGGATCGCACGCGGATCTGCGCTGCGGGCTGGTCGGCGGGCGGACATTTGGCGGTTAGCGCCCTCGACCATCCGAAGTTGACGTCGGCGCTGGCGATCAGCGGCATATTCGAATTGGAACCGCTGCGTCACAACTACATCAACGACAAGCTCGGCTTGAGCGAAGCCGAAGCCGCCGCCTTGTCGCCGATGACCGATCCGGGGGCGTCGCGCAAACCGATCGCGCTCGCCGTCGGCGGGAACGAACTGCCAGAGCTGATTCGCCAATCGCGCGACTACGCCGCCGCGCGCGAGAAGGCCGGCGCGCCGGTCACGTTCGACGTGATCGCGGGGCGCGACCACTTCACCATCGTCGATGAAGTGGCCGCCCCCGACGGCGTCATCACGAATCGGATCGCGGCGCTGCTGTCAGCCTAGCGTGAAGGCTTCGTGGACGGCGGATTTGACGCCGCCGCCCATCTGCGGACCGCCGCCGGCCATATGGATCGCGTCGCCCAGCAACGCCGTACCCACGCCGTGGCGCGGGGTCAGCATCGGGGCGTATTGCTCCCATTTATCGGCCTGGAAATCATAGGCCTCGTTCTGGCCGAACACCTTGTTGGTGCCTTCGCCGCCCATGCAGAACATCTTGCCGCGATAGACGACCGTGCCGTGGCCCGAGCGCGCGGTGGGGATCGGGTTGCGGAAGCGCCAGCGATCCTCCTTCGGGTCGTAGGTATGGTGCAGATTGGAATTGGTGTGGAACGTATCCACGCGCCCGCCGACCAGATGGATCAAGCCGTTGTTGAACACGATGCCGACATGGTCGCGCGCGGTGGGGAAGCGCGCCGCCTCGCGGTAGCGGTCTTCCTTGATGTCGTAGACCAGATGCCAATCCATCGATCTGCGCGTTTCCTGGGTGTTGCCGACGGCGCCGCCGACCAGGTGGATATTGTCGCCGACGGTGACGGCGCCGATGGCGCCCGACGCGGTCGGCAGCGGGCGCAATTTCGTCCAGCGATCGTCGCCCGGGGTCCAGACGAATACGTCCTCGTGCGGATAGCGGTTCTGTTCGATGAAACCGCCGAAGGCGTAAAGCTTGCCGCCATGCGTGGTGATGCCGACGTGATTGGCGCCGCGCGGCAGCTTGGCCGCTTCGCTCCACGCGTTCTTCGCGGGATCGAACACGTGATGATAGGGCATGTCGAAACGCTGCTCGGCATAGCCGCCGACCAGATGGAGCTTGCCGTCCAACGCGGCGGCCCAGGCCATTTCGGTGCGCGGCAGCGGCAGCGGCGGCTTCGCCGACCATTTTCCTTGCTGGGCGGCTTTGGGGGCGGGGCTGTCATAGACCGCGTGTTCGAGGGCCAGCGGCGGCAAATCGATACGGCCGGGCTGATTCATCCGCTCGAACATCTGCCCGTGATGGGGATGTTGCGCGAGCGCCGGCGATGCCAGCGCGGCACCGGCCACGGAAAGCGCCGTGCGGCGGGAGATATTCTTCATCGGGGGTTCCTCTCGTTCTCGTCTCAGGCCGTTTCGCGGCTCAATTTATTGACCATCGCAAATCCGAAAGTCTCGAAACCTTGGACCGCCATCAGGAAGGCGCCTTGGCCGCCGATCACATTGGCGCGGAAATATTCGTCGAGCCCGCCCGGCGGATGCGTGTGATAGGGGTTCCAGGGCATCGGGTCGGTCGACAGGATGACCAGCGCGTTGATCGTGACGCCGGCGCCGACGACTTGATCGCGCGCGATATCGGGCATCATGCCCGACGTGTTGGTGCCGTCGCCCGACACGTCCAGCGTGCGCCGCTCGGCCGGGAAGGGGCAGCGCTTGAACTCGCCCAGCGAGAACGCGATCGCTTCGCCCAAAGCCGTCTGCGCGCCGAAGGGGCGCGGCACGGCCAGCAATCTGGCGCCGAAATCCTCGGCCGCCGCGGCGGAATCGATGCGCGTCCAATCGACGATCGTGTTTTGCGAGCGTATACCCGACCATTCGTAATAGGTCGCGGCGACGGCACGGAAACGCCCGCCGGTCATCACCTTCACGACGCGCGGATCGGCGATCGCCGAGGCGTAGCCTTGGCGTTGCAGCGCGAACTCCTCCGCATCGACGGAGCGTGAAACATCGGCGGCGAGGACCAGCTGCAGATCGACGGGGCCCGACGCGGCGGCGCGCTGCGACGGCCAGATCGTCGCGGCGGCAAGGCCCGTGGCAAGGGCGTGGCGGCGGGTAAAACGCTTCGACGACATCGGCGCAACTCCGGCAGGGGGAACGGACGCGACGGCAACGTAACCGCGCAAAGCCTTGCACGGTCCGGGCCGTTTTGTCGCGCTGTTTTCGGTTTCCCGGCGCTGCTTTCAATATCGAATGGTGGCAGACTGCGCCGATGAGCGATTCCGATTGGGCCCCGAAGATCACCGCCGGGTATGCCGAACGTCCCGGTGCCCGCGTTTACTTCGAAGTCGCGGGCGACGGCCCGCCGATCCTGTTCCTGCACGGGCTGGGCGGCAATCATCTGTCGTGGTGGCAGCAGGTCCCCGAATTCGCGCGGCGGCATAAGGTCGTGACCTTGGCCGCGCGCGGCTTCGCGCCCTCCACCGCCGCGACGCTGCCGCCCGACCCCGCCGAATTCGCGGGCGATGTGGAAGCTTTGCTCGATCATTTGGGCATCGCGAAGACCGCCCTGGTCGCGCAATCGATGGGCGGCTGGGCCGCCGTCGAATTGGCGCTGACGCGCCCCTCGCGCGTCGCCGCCTTGGTGCTGGCCGCGACGTCGGGCACGCTGGATGTGCGCCGTCTCGATCCTGCTGCGTTCGACGCATGGTCGGCGAAAGCCACCGCCACGCGCGAAACGTTGCGCGAAGCCGCAATTCATCCCGCAACCGGGCGGCGCTATGCCGAAGCCGAACCCGCCCTTCATCATCTCTATAAATCGATCGACACGCTGGCGGGTACCGGCGGGCTCGACAAGGAAGCGCTGCGCGCGAAGCTCAAGCGTTGGCGCGATCCCGCCGATGCCGCCGGGATTGCGTGCCCCGTGCTGCTCGCGATGGGCGAAGACGACGTGGTGTTCCCGTCGTTCCTGGCCCCCGCCTTGGCGCGCAAAATCCCGAACGCGCGCGACGTTTTGTTCGGCAAGGCCGGGCATTCGGCCTATTTCGAAATCGCGGACGCGTTCAACGACGCGGTCGCCGCCTTCCTGCACGAGAACGGCTGGCGCTGAAACGAAAAACGCCGGGGATTTCGCCCCGGCGTTTCCGTTTCGGATCGTTTTGAAGGATCAGTTGGCGAGCCACACACCCGCCAGATCCTGCCCCAACAGATGCGACGGCGTGATGTCCCAGCCGCGCACGTTGGAAGCAAGGGGCACAATGCGCGTGAACCAGAACAGCGGCACCGTGTAGCCCATATCGAACAGATGGATTTCGAAATCGCGGACCAGCGCCTTGCGCTTGGCGACGTCGGTTTCGCGCTCCTGCCGGTCGAAGATTTCGTCGAGGCGCCGGTCGGTATGGCGCGACACGTTGAATCCAGGGACACGATCAAAGGAAATGAACCGGCGCAGCTGGAAGTTCGGCTCGTCGGCGAACTCGGTCGTGAAGTCGAGCATCACCTGGAAGGCGCCCGACGTGCGCGCGCCGAAATAGGTCGCGCGCTCGGCCTGGCGCTGCTCGGCCGTGACGCCGATCTGGCGCCACTGGTCGATCAGCCACACAGCGACCGTCGGGAAGGGCGGCAGCGACATCGACATGATCTCGAGCTTCAGGTTCGGCACGCCCGCTTCCTGCAGCAGGCGCTTGGCTTCCGCCCGCGCCTTGGCGATATCGGCGGTCGGCGTCATGCCCGGATACTTCGTCAGGTCGCCGCGCGGCGGCGCGTATTCGTAGCCCGGGCGCAGCAAGGTGCCCGTCGCCTTCACTTGGCTGACGCGCGACAGCGCCGCTTCCGCGCCGAAGCGGTCCAGCGCCATCGACAGCGCGCGGCGCACGCGCACGTCGTCGAACGGCTTTTGTTCGACGTTGAACGACAAGATCAGGCCGGACAGCCAATTCGCTTCCTGGAACGTCACCTTCGGCCCCCCGACGCGCGCTTTCTCGGCCGGGCTGATGCCGCGGAACTCCGCCATCACCTGACCGCCTTGAATGGCGTTGAGCATCGTCGCACCCGACATCACGACGGCGCGGAAGCCGTCGAGATAGGGCTGGCCCTGGCGGAAGTAACCGTCGAAGCGCGTGCCCGTCCAATGCGAACCGGGAACGCGCTCGCCGAAGCGGAACGCGCCCGAACCCATCACTTCCTTCTCGGGATAGCGCGGATCTTGCGCGAGCTTGGCGGCGGAGTAGATGCAGTTAAACGGCGCCGCCAAATAGGTCATGAAGGCCGGGTTCGGATTGTTCAGCTTAAACACGACCGTGTCGGGCGTGGGCGCTTCGACCGATGCGACGTCCTGGAAATGGTCGCGCCGCGCGGAGCGCGCACCCGGTGCCGGCGTCTTGATGCGATCGAAGCTCGCCTTCACGTCGGCCGAGGTCAGCGCCGAACCGTCGTGGAACTTGATCGGCTGGACCAGACGGAACGTGTAGGTCTTGCCGTCGGGCGAGATCGTCCAGTCGCGCGCCGTGTCGCCGACGATCTTGGGATAGTTCTTCGGATCGAACTTCACCAAGGTCGAATAATGCGGCGCCAAGTGATGGATCACCGCGAAATTCGTCGCCGCGTGGCAATCGGTCGTATCGGGCTCGCCGCCGACCGCGAAAATGAAATTGCCGCCGCGCTTGGGCTGCTCCTGGGCGCCAGCTTGAGTGACCGCCATCGGCAGAATCGCCAGGGCGGCCATGGCCGCACCAGCCAGAATTCGCTTCAACATGTTTCTCTCCCCCGAACGTCTTGTTCGTTAGGGGGAGAGATTAACGAAGCTTGCCTAGCCGTTCCAGCCCGGATGCGGCCGCCAAATATACGGCGTTTCGATGCGCGAAACTTCGTCCGCCGTCAGCGGCGGCATATCGGCGGCGGCGGACGCGTCGTCGAGTTGCTCGAGCTTGGTCGATCCGATGATCGGGGCGGCCATATAGGGCTTCGACCATAGCCACAGCAGCGCCACTTGCGTGGGCTTGGCGCCGCGTATCTTGGCGATGCCTTTAATCGCGTCGGCGATCGCCCAATCGCAGTCGCGATATGTTTCGGGCTTGGCGCCCGCGTCGTTCTTCGATCGCTCGGTGTCCCCGCCGCCGCCTTTGACGCGGTTGCCGGCCAGGAAGCCGCGCGCCAGCGGCGAATAGGGGATCAAGCCCACGCCTTGTTCCAAGCACAGCGCGTTCATCTCGCGCTCTTCCTCGCGCTGGATCGCATTGTGCAGATTCTGCATCGCGATCGGGCGTGCGTAACCGCGCGCATCGGCGATGGCGATCATCTGCGCGAATTTGTAAGCGGGCATCGTCGAGCCGCCGATATAGCGGACTTTGCCCGCGCGCACGAAACCGTCCAACGTCGCCATCACTTCTTCGAGCGGCGTGATGCCGTCCAGGCGATGGACCTGATAGACGTCGATATGGTCGGTCTTGAGTCGCTTCAATTGCGCGTCGAGCGACGCAACCAAATGCTTGCGGCCCAAGCCCACGGCGTTGGGGGCGGGGCCCATTTTCAGCCCGACCTTGGTCGAGATCACGAGCTCGTCGCGCGGCACGAGGCCGATCAGCTTCTCGCCCATGATCGTCTCGGACACGCCGAGGTTATAGGCGTCGGCCGTGTCGAAGAAATTGATCCCGCGATCGAGCGCGCGTTTGAAGAACGGAGCCGATTCTTCCGGCCCGAACGCCGCCCAGGCGCGCCGCCCGGCGGCCCCCCAGGAATTGCCGCCAAGGCACACGCGGCTGACCATCAGGCCCGAACGGCCAAGCGGAACGTATTTCATGGGACCCGGCTCCCTCGCATGAAGATTTGTCCAAGAACTGCCCGAAAACCGCAAACTTCACAAGGGCTTCCACAGTAACGGGGGCTCTTGCGCGCTGCGGTATTCGGCGCCATATAACCGTCATTAGCAAAGGAATGGTCATGGCGGGTTGGACTCTCGACGACATCGATTGGGCCGCGTTCCGCGCGGATCGGGTCGATCCCGATCTGCTTGCGGTCGCCAAGGCCGCGGCGATGGTCGAGCATAACGGTGCCGACTACGCCATCTATCTCAACAACGTCTTCGCGGGCGACGAGACGATCCGCCCGGCGGTCGATGCCTGGGCGGTCGAGGAAATCCAGCACGGCAAGGCGCTCGCCAAATGGGCGATGCTCGCCGATCCCGCTTGGGATTTCGACGCGTCGTTCAAGCGCTTCACCGACGGGTACAAATTGCCCTTGGACGCCACGGCTTCCGTGCGCGGCAGCCGGGCGGGCGAATTGATCGCACGCTGCATCGTCGAAACCGGCACGAGCTCCTATTACACGGCGCTGGCCGAAGCGTCGGACGAGCCGGTCTTCGCGCAAATATGCCGCAAGATCGCGGCCGACGAGTTCCGCCACTACAAGCTTTTCTACGATCACATGCAGCGCTACTTGGAACGCGACAAGATCGGCCGGGTGAAGCGCGTGTGGACGGGGCTCGGACGGATCGCCGAGTCCGAAGACGACGAATTGTCCTACGCCTATTACGCCGCGAATATGTGGCCCGAGCCTTATGACCGCGCGGTCGCCGCGCGCGCCTATGCGCGACGGGCCTATTCGGTCTATCGCCGCAAGCATATCGATCGCGGCATCGCGATGGTGCTGAAGGCGGTGGGCCTGCCCGCGACGGGAGCGTTGCAGCGCCCGATCGCGGCCCTGGCGACGGCCTTCATGACCCGCCGGGCGGCGTCGCTCGCGCGCGCGGGTGCTTGAACGATCTGTCACAAGCGTGTAACCGAAGGCGGGTAATCGGGGCACGTTCCTAACCCCGAAACCGGGAGCCCGTCCCTCATGTTCCGTCGTTCCGTTCTTGTTGCCGCGCTCGCGGCGTTCGCCGCCCTTCCCGCCGCCGCGCAAGCGCCCTCGGGCAAGCTGGTGCTCTACACCTCGCAGCCGCAGGCCGACGCGCAAGCGACGATCGATGCGTTCCGCAAAGTGCATCCCGGCGTCGATGTCAGCTTCACCCGCGACGGCACGACGCAGCTGATGAACCGCTTGCAGGCCGAATTCGTCGCCGGCAATCCGCAGCCCGACGTGCTGCTGATCGCCGATGCGATGACGATGGAATCGCTGAAAGCGGAAAACCGCCTCTTCGCCTATACCCAGGCGAAGACGGACGGCTTGCCCGCCGGCAGCTACGACGCGGGCAAAACCTATTTCGGCACGAAGCTCATCACCACCGGCATCGTCTACAACAAATCGGCGACGATGAAGCCGACGAGCTGGGCCGATCTCGCCAAGGCCGAAGCGCGCGGCCAGGTCGTGATGCCTTCGCCGTTGTTCTCGGGTGCGGCCGCCATCCATATGGGGGCGGTCGTGCGCCAGCAAGATCTCGGCTGGAAATGGTACGAAACGCTGAAGGCCAATGGCGCCCAAGCCGCGCGCGGCAATCCCGCCGTGCTTGAAGCCGTCGCCGGCGGCCAGAAGCTCTACGGCGTGATCGTCGACTTCATGGCGATCAATGCCAACAAGAAGGGCTCGCCCGTCGAATTCGTGTTCCCGCGCGACGGATCGACCTTCGTGACCGAGCCGGTCGCGATTCTTCGCACGGCGAAGAACCAGGCCGCCGCGCGCGCCTTCGTCGATTTCGTGCTGTCGCCCGACGGTCAGGCGCTGGCCGCGAGCCAAGGCATGCTGCCGGTCTCCAACGAAGTGAAGGCGCCGGAAGGCTTCCCCGTCCTGTCGAACGTCAAGCTGATGCCGATTCCGATCGCGGAAATTCTGCGCAGCGACGAAGCCGACAAGGAACGCTTCGCCGATCTGTTCGGCAAGTGAGGATTGCCGCGATCCGGACGGGGGCGGACGAACGCCGCTGGCTCTTTGCCCTCGCCGGGATCGTGGCGCTGGTCTCGCTCTGGCCGCTCGCCAGATTGCTCTATGAAGCCGTCGCCCCAAGGGGTGGCGGCTTCGATCTTTCCATCGCGACGCGCGCGCTTACCGCGACCGCCACGTGGCGCGCCGCGTGGAACACGCTCGAAACCTCGATCCTCGGCACCGCGATATCGCTGTTCCTGGGCGTGGGCTTCGCGCTGGTCGTGGCATTGACCGATATCCGCGCCAAGGCGGCACTGATCTTCGTCTTCGTGCTGCCCTTGGTCGTGCCCTCGCAGATCGCGGCACTCGCCTGGATCAACATGGCGGGGCCGCAAAGCGCGTTGCTCGGCGCCTTCGGCTTGGCGCCGCCGCCGGGTTCGGAAAATCCGCTCTATGGCCGCTTCGGCATTTCCTGGCTGCTCGGCCTCGAACATGCGCCCTTGGTGTTCCTGGCGGTGCGCGCGGGGCTTCGCGCTTTGCCGCGCGAAGCGATCGAAGCCGCGCGCGGTTGCGGGGCGACGCGGATGGTCGTCGCGCGCACGGTCGTTCTACCATTGATGTTCCCGGCGATTATGGCGGGCGGGTTGCTCGCCTTCGTGTCGAGCATCGGCAATTTCGGCACACCCGCTTTGCTCGGCATTCCGGTGTCGTACACGACGCTCGTCACGCTCATCTATCAACGCCTTGCCGGGTTCGGCCCGTCGGTGCTGGCGCAAGCGGCCACGCTCTCGGCGCTAATCGGCGTCTTCGCGCTGGCGATGCTGTGGCTGCACGCCCATGCGCGCCGGGCGCTCGACGCGCGCGTCTCGGGCGCGTCGATGCCATTGGAGCCGTGGCATCTGGGCAAAGCACGCTTGGGCGTCGAGATCTTTTTGTGGACGGCGCTGGTCTTCGCCGCGATCGTGCCCTTCGTCGCGTTGATCGCGCAATCGCTCGTCCCCGCCATCGGCGTGACGCTCGATGCGACGACGATGACCTTGCGCGCCTATGTCGAAGCCTTCCGCCAGAGTGCCGTGTCGCGCGCCTTCGGCAATTCCTTCCTGCTGGCGGGGATCGCGGCGTTGCTCTGCGTGATGCTCGCCATGCCGATCGCCTATTTCGCCGCGTGGCGACGCACAAGGCTGGTCAAGATTCTCGATACGCTGATCGAATTGCCTTACGCGCTGCCCGGCATCGTGCTGGCGATCGCGACGATCCTGACCTTCATTCGTCCGCTGCCGATCTTGGGCGTGTCGATTTACGGCACGCTGTGGATCATCGGCCTCGCTTACGTTGCGCGCTTCATGGTGCTGGCGCTGCGCCCGGTGAGTGCGGCGTTCGCGCAGCTCGATCCGGCGCTGGACGAAGCCGCCGCCGCCGCCGGGGCGGGGTTCGGCCGGCGCTTGCGCGATGTCGCCTTGCCGATGGTCGCCCCCGCCGCCGGGGCGGGCGCCATCCTGGTGTTTCTCACCGCGCTCAACGAACTCACCGTCTCGGCGCTGCTGTGGTCGTCGGGTTCGGAAACGCTGGGCGTGATGGTCTTCTCGTTGCAGGAAGGCGGCGACTCGCCGCTTGCCGCCGCCGTCTCCACGCTCGCCGTCGCCGCCGTGATCGCGCTGATGCTGATCCTCGGCTTTATCGCGCATCGCTTGCCCAAGGGCACGTTGCCCTGGGCGAATTGAGCGCTAGTCCGTCACCCAGCCGTCGACGAGGCCCAGCGCGATCTTGTCGCCCGCATGCGGGTGGCCGTCGTCGGGCAGCGACAAACGCAGCAACGCGGTGGGATCGGCATCGGGCACGGCATCGATATCCCACGCCCCGCCGACATAGGCCGCGCGCTTGATCGTCGCGGGGAAACCGTCGGCGGCAAGGGCGAGGTCTTCGGGGCGCAGCACCAGCGATGCGGGGCCGGGGATACGGTCGCCGGCGCAGCGCACGCGAAAGCGCCGCCCGTATAACTCGATCCCCGCCTTGCCGCCTTGTGCGGCGAGCATTTCGGTTTTGACGATGGCGCCGCGCCCGACGAAGGCGCCGATCGCGGCGGTCGCGGGCTCGCGATAAAGCGTGCGTGGATCGGCGAACTGCACGATACGCCCCGCTTCCATCACGGCGATGCGGTCGGCCAGCGCCATCGCCTCGGCCTGGTCGTGGGTGACGTAGAGCATCGTCGCCTTCGTCTTAGCGTGGAACGCCGCGAAGGTTTCAAGCATCGACGCGCGCAGATGCACGTCGAGATTGGCGAGCGGCTCGTCGAGCAGCACGATCGCCGGGTCCATCGCCAAGCAGCGCGCGAGCGCCACGCGCTGACGCTGCCCGCCCGACAATTCGGCGGGCTTACGATCCTCGTAACCGGCGAGGTCGACGCTGGCGAGCGCTTCGGCCACGCGCGCGCGGCGCTTGTCGTCGGGCACGCGTGCGACTTCCAGTGCGTAGCCCACGTTGCGGCCCACGCTCATATGCGGCCATAGCGCGTAGGATTGGAACACGATGCCCACGCGGCGTTCCTCCGGCGGCACGTGCGAGGCGCCGCCCGACACGACGCGCGAGCCCAGCGCGATCGTGCCGCTGTCCGGCGTTTCGAATCCGGCGACGAGGCGCAGCAGCGTCGACTTCCCGCAACCCGACGCGCCCAGCAACGCGACGAACTCGCCGTTGGCGATTTTGAGGTCGGTCGGCTCCAACGCGCGCACATGCCCGCCTTGGGCGGTGGCGAAGCTTTTCGCCACGCCGGACAGAACCAGTTCGCTCATGGCGCGACGGCTTTGCGCACGATCGGCCCGAGTTCCGCGACGACGCGGCGATAGAGCTCGCGCTTGAACGGCACGATCAAGGATTCGAGTTCATCGAGCTCGGCCCAGCGCCATGCGTCGAATTCCGCCTCATGCGCGTCGAGGTCGATATCGGAATCCTTGCCCAGATGGCGCAGCGCGTACCATTTCTGGCGCTGACCGCGATAACGGCCTTTCCACACTTTCTTGCGCAGATCTTCGGGCAGGTCATAGGCGATCCAATCCGCACTCTCGCCGACGATCTCCGCGTTGGTCACGCCGGTTTCCTCGGCGAGTTCGCGCAACGCGGCGCCACGCGGATCCTCGCCGTCGTCGATGCCGCCTTGCGGCATCTGCCAAGCGTCGGGCGTGTCGTTGCGGCGCGCGACGAAGACGCGCCCTTTGCGGTCGAACAGCATCAGTCCCACGCCGGGACGGTAATCTTCCAATGTGACGGTTTTCATCGTTGTTGCGCGGCGGGGGCCGTTGCGGGTGCGGGTGCGGCACCCGGTGCTGGCTGGCGATTGACGACGGCCGAGACGGGGGCGAGCACGAAGCCGCGATTTTCGACCAAGGCCAGCCAATTGATCAGGCGTTCGAACGTCACCGGGAAGGGCTGGCCGATGCCGACGGCGACACCGTTCTGGCGCGCGATGCGTTCCAGATCGTTGAGCGCGCGGTCGATCGCTGGGCGCGAGGCTTCGGTGTCGATGATGCGATCGGCATAGACGCGCGGCACGCCCACATCGTCGGCGACGCGCGCGGCCAGCGAATTCTGCGCGGTGCGCGAATCGAGCAGCAGCAACCCGCGCTGGAACATCCGGTCTACCACGGGGCGCATCGCGTCGGCCGAGGTGGTGAAGCGCGAACCCGCCGCCGTCGCGATGCCGACATAGCCTTGCGCGCGGCCGAGCAAGCCATCGAGCCGTTCGAGATTTTGGCGCGCCGACAGCGTGGTCAGCAGCGTTTGCGGACCCGGATCGGTCGCGGGGAAATCGGCGGGCTCCATCGGCACGTTCAGCAGCACTTCGTGACCGGCCGCGCGCGCCAGCGCCACCCATTGCGTCAGGTTATCCGCATAGGGGCTGAAGGCGAGGGTGATGGCGCCGCCGAGATTTTGAATCGCGGCGTTGCTCGCCGCCTGGCTCTTGCCGAGATCCGTCAGCACGATCGCGATGCGCGGGCGCTTTTCTTCGGGATCGAAGGGCCGCGCGAAACGCACCCAGGTCGGCGCTTCCACGTCGCGTGGCGGCAACGGCGCCAACGAGGGCGGGGCCGCCGGGCGCGCGGCTTGCTGCTGGGGCGCTGGAGTTGGTGCCGGTGCGGGCGCCGGGGTTGCGGCAGGTGCGGGTGCCGCCGGTTGAACGGGTGCGGGTGCGATCGGGCGCGGCGCGGTGGGGCTCGCGGCGGGCGGCGGTGCCGGTGGCGTGACCGGTGCCGCGGGTGCCGCGGCTTGCGGCGCGGGTTCGGGCGTTGGTGCTGGCGGTGGCTCGGGGGCGGCCGCCGGGGCCGGGGCGGGCTCGGGTTCCGGCGCCGGTTTCGCGACGGCTTCGGGAACGGGCGGCGGCGGAATCGGGGCGGTCGCCGCCGGTCCGGGCAAGCGCACCATCGCGACGACCGGATCGCCGAGGTCGAGTTCGCTTTCCGGCGTTTGAACCTGCGCCCACAGCACGTAACCGGCGACGGCGCCGATCAGCAGAATCCACGCGAGCGCCAATAGCGGCGGCTTGCGCTTCGGCGCCGGGGCCGGTTTGGGGCTGGCGGGCGGCAAGGGCGGCGGATCGGACTCGTCTGTCGCCGCCATGCCTGAATCCCGATCCTAAACGCCCGCGCTCAGTTCGCGCGCTGCTGGAACAGCGCAAGACCGCGCAGCAGATCGAGCGCACGGCTGAGCTGGTAGTCTTGCGCACCTTCGGCCGGCGGCTCGTCGCTTTGCGGGGCCGGGGCGGCTTGCGGGGCGGCCGGTGCCGCAGGCGCTTGGCCGTTGGCGGGCGCTTGCGGGTTACGCAAGGCGCCGCGCAGATCGGCTTCGCGGCGCACCGGACCCGTCGGCGTGATTTCGATGCGCGCCTGTTCGACGGCGATATCGGGCTCGATGCCCTGCGCCTGGATCGAACGGCCCGACGGCGTGTAGTAGCGCGCGGTGGTGAGGCGGATGGCCCCCTGGTTGCCCACGGGGCGGATCGTCTGGACCGAGCCTTTGCCGAACGACTTGGTGCCCAGCAGGATCGCGCGGCGATGGTCCTGCAACGCGCCTGCGACGATTTCCGACGCCGAGGCCGAGCCGCCATTGATCAGCACGACCATCGGCATGCCGTTCAGCAGATCGCCCGCGCGCGCGTTGTAGCGCTGGGCTTCCTCCGACCGGCGGCCGCGCGTCGAGACGATCTCGCCGCGCTCCAAGAACGCGTCCGAAACCGCGATCGCCTGATCGAGCAAGCCGCCCGGATTGTTGCGCATGTCGAGCACGAGGCCCTTCATCTTGTCGCCGAGCTGTTCGCGGATGCGCTGGATGGCGTTGCGCAAGCCCACGTCGGTCTGCTCGGTGAAGCTGGTGATGCGCACATAGCCCACATCGCCTTCGACGCGGCTGCGCACCGATTGGATGCGGATCACCGCGCGGGTCAGCGTCACTTCGAAGGGCTGCGCCTCGCCGCGACGGATCAAAACCTTGATCTGGCTGTTGACGGGCCCGCGCATCTTTTCGACCGCGTCCTGCAGCGTCATGCCCATCACCGGCTCGCCGTCGAGCATGACGATGAAGTCGTTGGGCTTCAAACCGGCGCGGAAGGCGGGCGTGTCGTCGATGGGCGAGACGACCTTCACCAAGCCGCCCTCCATGGTCACTTCGATGCCAAGCCCGCCGAACTCGCCGCGCGTTTGCACCTGCATGTCGCGGAACGAGCGCGCGTTGAGGAAGGACGAATGCGGGTCGAGCGAGGTCAACATGCCGTTGATCGCGTCCTCGACCAGTTTGCGGTCCTGCACTTCCTCGACGTATTCGCTGCGCACGATCTCGAACACGTCGCCGAACAATTGAAGCAGGCGGAACGTCTCGGACCCGCCGCCGGTTTGCGGGGCCTGTGCTGAAACCGGGGACACGAAGGCAAGCGTGGCGGCGAGGCTGGCGGCGGCGAAGTGACGGGCGAACATCGGGGGTTCCTTTTCCGCCGGACCACGATGGCCCGGCCGTCGACACTCAAAATGCGTTCGCCGAGCAAACCGCGCTAGCGACGCGCACCGGCTTCGGCGCCGAACAGCAAGGGCGTGGGATCGACCGGCTGACCGTTGCGCCGAAGCTCCAGATAGAGCACCGGCGTTCCCTGCTCGCTCGCGCCCGCGCGCCCGACCGGTTCGCCCGCCGTCACGGCTTGTCCCACGACGGCGTCGATTCGGCCCAACTGCGCCAGAACCGAATGATATCCCCCGCTATGTTCGAGGATCAAGATAAGCCCGTAACCCCGGAAAGGCCCGGCGAAAGCCACGGTTCCATCGAACGGGGCGACCACGGCGGCGGTTTCGCGCGGCTCGATGGTCAGGCCCCGCGCCGTTTGCCCCCCGCTTTGGGTGTCGCCGAAGCTTTCGATCAAGCCGCCGCGCACCGGCCAGCGATACCCGGCCAAAGCCGCCAATTCCCCGGTGGCGCGCGACGGCGCCAGGGTGCGGGCGGCGGGGGCGCGGACCGGTGCGGCGACCGGGCGATCCTCCAGCCTTGCCATCAAATCGCGCAAATCTTGGGCTTCGCGGCCCATGCGCTCCAGCCTTGCGGCGTACTCGCGGGAATCGTCGGTCAGGCGGCTGAGTGCCTTGTTGCGCGCCTCGATCGCCGCGTCGAGCCTTGCGGATTCGGCCGCCAAAGCGGCCAGGGCCGCCGATAATTTTTCGCGCTCCCGGGCGGCCGCGACGCGGGCGGTTTCCAGCGCGGTCAATTCCCGGCGCAGTTCGGTGGCGCGCCGCTCCAATTCCGGGATCGTGGCCGAAGCGAGCAAACCCGCGCGCGCGGATTCCAGCGGCGAATGCGGCTCCAGCGCCAGCGATTCGGGCGGGCGGCGGGCGAGTTGCAGCAGCGCCCCGGCCGTCGCCGCGATCTCCGACCGGCGCTTGGCGATCGCGTCGCGCCGCGACGCGGCCTCTTCGTCCAACGCGGCGATGCGCGTTTCGATCTCGAAGGCTTGATCCTCGGCGGCCGAGGCGGCCTTCGCCGCATCCACGCTTTTCAAACGCAGATCGGCGATCGCGGCGAGCGTCGCTTGCGTCTCGCGCGCGAGGCCGCGTTCGCGCCCGCGCTCCTGCTCCATCAGGCGCTCGAGCTCGATCAGCCGTTCGGACGGGTTGGTTTGGGCGAAAACGGGGGAAGCGATCACCAGCGCGAGGAACGCGAGGGCGGCCGCCTTGTTCACGCCGGAACCGCGATCAGCGATCGCCCGGTCATTTCCGGCGGTGCGGCCAAGCCCATCAATTCGAGCAGCGTGGGGGCGACGTCCGCCAACTTGCCGTCATGTACCGCCACCGGCGCGTTGCGCCCCGGCAAACGCGAATCGAGCACGTAGACGGGTACCGGATTCAACGTATGCGCGGTTTGCGCCTGGCCGGTGACGGGGTCGAGCATGCATTCGCAATTGCCATGATCGGCGGTGACGAGCAGCGCGCCGTGCATTTTCTCGATCGCGTCGGCCACGCGGCCCACGCAAGCATCGACCGTTTCGACCGCCTTGATCGCGGCTTTCAAGTCGCCGGTATGCCCGACCATGTCGCAATTGGCGTAGTTCACGACGACGAAATCGAATTCGCCGGACAGGATCGCCGCGACCAGCTTGTCGGTCATCTCGGGTGCGGACATCTCGGGCTGAAGATCGTAGGTCGCGACCTTGGGCGACGGCACCAAAATGCGCTTTTCGCCCGGCCATTCCTTTTCTTCGCCGCCGTTGAAGAAGAAGGTGACATGCGCGTATTTCTCGGTCTCGGCGATGCGCAGCTGCGTGCGGCCCGCCTTCGACACGATCTCGCCCATCATGTTGGCCAGCGATTGCGGCGCGTACATCGCGGCCATCCGCTTGGCGAGGGCGGACGAATATTCCGCCATGCCCAGCGCCGCGGCGAAATTCACAATGCGCGCGCGCGCGAACCCGGCGAAAGCGGGATCGAGCAGCGCATCCAGCGTTTGGCGCGCGCGATCGGCGCGGAAATTCGCCATCACCAACACGTCGCCGTCCTTCATGCCCGCATAGCCGGGCAGCACGAAGGGCACGACGAACTCGTCGTTGGTGTCGGCGGCGTAGGAAGCGGCCACACCTTCCTTCCACGTCGCGCATTTCGGCGCGTTGGCGTCAACCAAGGCGTTGTAGGCGCGCTCGACGCGTTCCCAGCGCTTGTCGCGGTCCATCGCATAGTATCGTCCGGCGATCGTCGCGAGCTTCGTATCTTTCAGGTCCGCGATATCCGCGTCGAACTTGGCGAGAAATTCTTCCGCCGAGCGCGGGGCGGTGTCGCGCCCGTCGAGAAACGCGTGAATGCGCACGGGCACGCCGGCTTGCGCGAACGCACGCGCCAGCGCGGCGATATGGTCTTGATGCGAATGCACGCCGCCGGGCGATAGCAGGCCCATGATCTGCGCCGTGCCGCCCGTCGCTTTCGCCTTGGCGATCGCGTCGGTCAACGCGGGCAGCTTGAAGAACGTGCCGTCCTCGATCCCGGCATCGATGCGCACGAGATCCTGCATCACCACGCGGCCCGCACCCAGATTCATATGCCCGACTTCCGAATTGCCCATTTGGCCCACGGGCAAGCCGACATGGCGTTCGGACGCTTCCAGGAAGGCGGGCGCGTGTAGCGCGCGCAGCTTGTCGAAATTCGGCGTGCGGGCCAGTGCGATCGCGTTGTTGGCGCGTTCGACGCGATGGCCGAACCCGTCCAAAACGCACAAGACAACGGGGCGGGAAGTGCCAGTCATGGCTGGAACTTAGCCAGATTCCGCGCCCGCGCAAGCCCGACCAGGGTCAGCGCGTCGAAGATCTCGCCCGCCGATTCCAGCGCCAGGATTTCGTCGTCGTCGAGCAGCGTCGCGCGGCCCATGCCGAGCTCCGCGTCGAGCGTGGCGCCGGTTGGCACGCAGTCGCGCGCCAAGAACAAGGCGGCGAAGCCGGCAATGCTCGACGGCTCGGCGGCGACAAGGCCCAACGGCACCAAGGAAAGCGGCGAGGCGAGGCCGGTTTCCTCGGCCAGTTCGCGTCGCGCGGCGGTGACTTCATCCTCGCCCGCATCGACGAAGCCCTTGGGCAATTCCCAGCCCCAACGGCCGATCGGATGGCGCCAATTGCGCAGCAACGCGATGCGCCCGTCTTTCGCGCGCGCGACGACGACGACACCTTGCGTGGGTGCCGCCTTGCCTTCCGACGCGTCGGGGGCGGCTTTGGGGGCGAGGGTCACGTAGTCGCGCACTTCGTTGCCCGCCTCGTCGCGAATATGGTCGCGGCGCACGCGCCAGACCTTGTTCTCGAAGGCGGTCTCGCGCGCCACGACGCGTACCGGCGGCTCCTTGTCGTTCATGCTCTCGATCCTTCGACGATCGACGCGGCACCCTGCCAGCTTTCCGGCGTGCCGATATCGACGAAACGTGCTTGGCCGTCGATATGGGCGGCGATCGTGCCGGGTGCCAGGCGTTCGAACACATCGCGTTCGAGCGACACCGGTTTGCCGGCTTCGATGCCGCCGATCAATTCGCGCGACAAAAGATAGATGCCCGCATTGATCGCGGCTTTGCCTTTGAAGGACGGGTCCTTTTCGACGAAGCGCATGACCTTGCCGTGCGCGATATCCAGCCGCCCGTAGCGCCCGGCATCGTCGACCTCGACCGCCAGCATCGCGGCGGGTTTGGCATAGGCGGTGCTGAACGCGCCCAGATCGGCATCGACGAAGGTGTCGCCGTTGACGACCAGCACCGGATCGCTGCGGAATTTGGCGGCGGCGAAGGTGAGCGCGCCGCCGGTACCCAGTGGTTCGGGCTCGATCGACCAATCGAACTCGATCCCGGCGCGGCGATGCGCTTCCAGATGCGCCGTGACCATTTCGGCGCGGTGGCCGAGCAGGAAAACGATGCGCTTGGCGCCTTGTGCCGCCAGAAAATCGACCAAATGCTCGACGAAAGGCCGCCCGGCGACGGGGGCCAGCACTTTGGGAAGGCCGGGCACGGCGCCGGCCAAGCGCGTGCCCAAACCGCCCGCGAGCACGGCGATATCGATGTCGGAAAGCTGTCGGCCCATGGCCCTGGCTACGACGCGCGCAAGATCGGCGCAAGGCCCCGTAAAAAAGTTGACGTGGGCGCGGCTATCCCTATGATCCCGCGCGCTCTATCCGGCGACTTGGTTGGCCCCAGTGGCGGAACGGTAGACGCGGCAGACTCAAAATCTGTTGCCCGCAAGGGCGTGCTGGTTCAAGTCCGGCCTGGGGCACCACCAGTAAACGGACCGGAATTGCTGGTTGATCGGCATAAGTCTCGTGAGAGATTCAAGCGATCACCAGACGTCCGGTGCGTGTGATGCGGTTCTTGTCACAATGTGCCGTATCTCCCAGATACCCAGCTCTGCGACAGACTTTAGGTATGTTGCGCGTATAGCCGGTCTCCAGATCAGCAATGCGATATGAGGCGATGTGGTGGAGCAAGACGGCATTCATTCTATCCATGAAATGCGGCGGGCGGCGCCAGCCCATTATTGGGCCAAAGCGAATAATGCTCGCTTAGTCGCGTATGTTCTTTCTCGGGAATTGCCCCCTGAATATTTGGACGCTGCCGCTAAGAATATCGGCTATAGCGGAACACCTTCAATTGCAGCTCGGGAGGCATTTCTCCGCGAAAGTTCAATCGCTTTAGAACTAGTTATCAAAGCGGTTATTGCTCAAAAAATTAAAATTCGGAAAGCATCCATTGGTCTGAATGCAGTTCCCATGACCCATGATGTTGTCCGACTTTGGAAGTCGGCTGGTTTGCCGAATCTTTCCAACGCCGACTGGCGCAGGCTCCACCATGTTAAGCGATTGCTGTTTTGGGCAGCTCGTTATGCAGCGCCGCGCAAAGACGAGGATTATTATAAGGAGGAGGTAGAGTTAGCTGCTTACCCAATTGTATCAGGAGGCGGCTCGCTAGCTGACAAAATTAAGGCGGGTGCTTTGCCGCAGCTCGATTGGAAGACGTTTGATCGCTTCTATTGCATGGCGATGAGTGAAATAATTCGCATTTCAGACGATGACGTATTGTCCTGATTACTAATCCTGCATTTTTTTAGCAATTTCCCATTCCCGCTTGAGCAATTCACGGCTTTGTTCCGCAGCTTTGTCCGCAAGTAGACGCCAAGATTTTATGGGTGTCTTGCGATCAAGAATGCTGATTTTCAGGAGATCATGAAGGCTAGAAAGAAATTGATCGTCCTCTTCTTTGAATCTGTTGGGTCGAGGGTTGATCCGCAATTTTATCTTCCAATAAAAAACCAAGGCCTGGTTCGATAAGACATCCAACTCGTTAAAAATGATTTCGAGCTTAGAGTCGTCCAAATTTTCTTTGCTAATTTTAAGGAACTTATCGTGCCATAGTTCTGCAGCACCCATGTAGTTTGCTATGTCGTCGCGCAAGGCGTTTATCCATGCCTGTCTAAATTCAGCAACCTTCGTGCGCTTGGAGAGGTTGGCGACAAATTTGGCTGTGTGAGAAGCGATAATTGCAGCAATTAGTCCAACGATTGCCGCAATTATCGCCCCAATAATATTTGGGTGAATGGTTTCCATTTTTGCTCCAGAGCAATGATTCGCTCCCTCGCGCGCCATCGGCTTCGACGATAGTATTCTACTCAAAATCCGTTGCTCGCAAGGATACACTGGCTCAATCCTGATCCAGCGCCGCGATGGCGGCGGGCGCGCCGGAACTGGATTCGCGATTCGATAAGAAGCGCATCGGCGTCCATCGACCTTTAGGTGTTCGAATCAATAGAGTCGGCGTCGCTCGATACGGCGCCGGCTCTACTTTCGAGCCGAACCGTCCGAACCCACCCCGGAACACCATCCGGCATATCCCGTTTCGCTCCCGAGATGCAGATATGCGCATTTCCGCCTTGTCGCGGCGACGGGGATAAGCGATTGATAATACCAATCTCTCGGAGGAAGACGCTTGTCCACCTCGCCGATCGCGCGGCTTCAGGATCTGCGGCGCGATTTTCGGTCGTTACCACCCGATTTCGCCGCCTCGCTGTTGATGCTCGCGGCGATGTGCATGTTCGTGGTCACCGGCGTGCTGATCCGCGACGCGGCGCAAACGCTGCCGGTGGTCGAGATCCTGTTTTTGCGCCAGACCTTGGCGGTGCTGATCATGACGCCGCTGTTCTGGCGCCATCGCAGCGCGATTATGCACCCGCAAGGCTTGCGCCTGCATTTGCTGCGCGGCGGGGCCGCCGTCTGCGCGATGCTGTGCGGCAACACCGCCGTCGTCTACATCCCCTTCGCCGACGTGACCGCGATCCAGATGTCGGAGGTGCTGTTCATCACGGCCCTGGCCGCGATGTTCCTGGGCGAAAAAGTCGGCTGGCGGCGCTGGACGGCGACGGCCGTCGGGTTTTTCGGCGTGGGCGTGATGCTGCAGCCCTTCTCCGGCCCGATCGAATTCTATGCGTTGCTCGCCTTGGCGGGATCGGCGGCGGGTGCCGTCTCGGTCGTCACTTTGCGCTTCGGCTCGCGTTTGGACACGGCCGAGACCGTGATCTTCTTTCAAAGCCTGGTGCTGATCGCGTTTTTCGCGCCGATGGCATGGTGGGTGTGGGTGCCGCCGTCGATGGGCGTGCTCGCGATCATCATCGTCTTGGCCGTGCTGCAAGCCGTCTCGACCTTGTTGTTCACGACGGCGTTCCGCACCGGCAACGCGTCGGCGATCGCACCGCTGCAATATCTGCGGCTGCTGATGATGGCGGCGGTCGGCTATTGGCTCTACGGCGAAACGCCCACGCTGGCGACGATCGCGGGCTCGGCCTTGATCGTCGCGGCGGCGATCTACACGCTGCACCGCAATTCGGTGCGCCAGTCGCAAATCCCGCCCGCCCCGCGCCCCGAAGGCCCGGCGTAAATCGCGATCCCGCCTTCGCGGCTTCGTTCGCGCCGCGATTCATCCGGCATTGAAATGCGGCGTTTCGACCCCATCTCGAGGGCTCGAAAGGAATTTCCATGTCAAATCCCGACGTCGAGCCGGCGGCCGCTCTGCCGCAAAAGGCGCTATGGGCGGGCGTCGTCTCGCTCGCTTTCGGCTCCTTCAGTTTCGTCACCGCCGAATTCCTGCCCGCGAGCTTGCTCACGCCCATGGCCGCCGATATCGGCGTTACCGTCGGGGCAGCGGGGCAGGCGATCAGCGCCACCGCCATCGCGGCGGGGATCGCGGCGTTGATCACCGCGATCGTCTCGCGCGGGATCGACCGGCGCATCGTCATCTGGACGCTCAGCGTATCCTTGATCGTCTCCAGCGTTCTGACCGCGACGGCCGAAAGTCTGTCCGCCTTGCTGATCGCGCGCGTATTGCTCGGCATCGGCCTGGGCGGCTTCTGGTCGATGGCGGCCGCCATCGCCATGCGTTTGGTGCCGGCCAAATCATTGCCGCGCGCGATTTCGCTGGTGCTGATGGGGGTGTCGGTGGCGACGGTCAGCGCCGCGCCGATCGGCGCCTATCTCGGCGCGCTGATCGGCTGGCGCGCGGTGTTCCTGCTCGCCTCGCTCGTCGGCATCGTGGCGCTGGCGGTGCAGTTGCTGTCGCTGCCACGCTTGCCCGCGCGCGGTGCGCCCGATCTGCGCACGTTGATCGTGCTCGCGCGCAAGCCCAGCATCGCATTGGTGCTGATCGGCGTGGTCGTGACCATCTCCGGCCATTTCGCCGGCTTCACCTATATCCGCCCATTTCTTGAAACCATGCCGCGTTTGTCGGTCGAAGCGATCTCGCTCGTCCTGCTCGCCTTCGGTCTGGGCGGGTTCGTCGGCAATCTGATCGGCGGGGCGATCACCGCGCGCAGCGCCAAAGCGTCGGTCGTGTTCGGGGCTGCGATCGTCGCGGCGATGGGCTTCACGCTGCTGCTGTTCGGCCATTCGGGTATTGTCGCGGGCGTGGCGGTGGGCCTGTGGGGCTTCGCCTTCGGCGCGTTGCCGGTCGGCTTCCAGACCTGGATGGTGCGCGTGGCGCCGCAAGACTTGGCCGAATCGGCCGGCGGCATCTTGGTTGCAGCGTTCCAAGTCGCGATCACCGGCGGTGCGGTGTTCGGCGGCTTGCTGGTCGACGGCTTCGGCACGCCGGGCGTGATCGCCTATATGACGATCGCGACGTCGCTGGGGGCAATCGGCGTCATCTTCGCCGGGCGGCGCAGCCCCGAACGCGTCGACGCGACGGCGGAAGCGGCGGCGGTCGTTTAAACGACCGCCGTCAACGCCTGCTCGAGATCGTCCCAGATATCCTCGACGTTCTCGAGCCCGACCGAAAGGCGGATGAGCCCGTCGGAAATGCCGTGCTTGGCGCGCACTTCGGGCTCATAAGCCGCATGCGTCATGCTCGCGGGATGCTGGATTAGCGTTTCCGCATCGCCCAGGCTGACCGCGCGGCGGATGATGTCGAGCTTGTCCATCACGGCGATACCCGCCTTGATGCCGCCCTTGATCTCGAACGCGATCAAGCCGCCGCCCGCCGACATCTGGCGTTTGACGATCGCCGCGCGCGGATGGTCGGCAAGGCCGGGATAATGCAGCGTCTCGATCGCCGAATGCTTGGCCAAGCGTTCGGCGATCGTCGCGGCGGATTTGGAATGGCGCTCGACGCGGATCTCTAGCGTCTTCAACCCGCGCAGCATCAGGAACGCGGCGAAGGGCGAGATCGTGGCGCCGGTGAGGAACCGCAAGCCGTTCATGCGGATCGTCTTGATCGTCTCGGCTTTGCCTGCGACCACGCCCGCCAGCAAATCGCCATGCCCGCCCAGGAACTTCGTCGCCGAATGGATGACGAGATCGGCCCCCAGGTCGATCGGGCGTTGCAGGATCGGTGTCGCGAAGGTGTTGTCGACGACGACCAGCACGTTCTTGGCGCGCGCCAATGCGACCACGCCCGCGATATCGACGATGCGCAGATTGGGGTTCGCGGGCGTTTCGAAATAGACGAGCTTGGTCTTGGGCCCGATCGCGGCGGCGACTTCGTCCAGATTCGTGAAATCGACGAATTTCGTCTCGATGCCGAAGCGCGTGACGCCCTTGTCGAGCAGCGCATAGGTGTTGCCGTAAACGACCTTGTCCGCAACGATCCCGTCGCCTTGGTTCAGCAGAGACCAGAACGTGCCCGAGATCGCCGCCATGCCCGACGCGACGACCAACGCCGCTTCGGCGTTCTCCAGATCGGCGATGCGTTGTTCGAGCAGCGACTGCGTCGGGTTCTTGGTGCGGCCGTAGATGTAGCCTTCGCGCTCGCCCCGGAAGAGCGCCGCCCCCTGTTCGACCGATTCGAACGCGTAGGTCGAGGTCAAATAGATCGGCGGGGTGAGGGCGCCTTGCGCGGTGGCGGGGTCGTAGCCCAGATGGATCGCGCGCGTGGCTTGGCCCGCGCGTTTGTTGCGGCCGCTTTTCATCGATTTCTCCCGCCGGGCGATCCCGGTTTTTGATTTCCCGTCGAAATTCGGGGAAAGACCGGCGCCGCGCAAGCCCTTCGGCCGTCCAAATTTCTCACGTCGGGTTCAAATTCGATTGTTTCGACGAACGGGCGCGGGCGGCTATGATCGCGGGCTTGCATCCGCCACCCCCCGAACCCATTTCCGGCGGATGCGATCGGGAGCGGATTTCAAGATGAGCGGTTTTGCACTCACGCGCCGGCGGGCGCTGACAACCGGCGGCGCCGTGGCGGCGCTGATCGCGGCGGGCTTCCTGCCGCGCGACGCCTTCGCCGCGTGGAACCAGACCGCGTTCGAAACTAAGGGCGTGGCCGAATCCTTGCGCGCTTTGGGCTTGGCCCAGCCGGCGGCGTCGGATCAGGTGCAGCTCGTGATGTCCGATGTCGCGGAAAACGGCGCGGTCGTGCCGGTGCAAATCCTCAGCCGCGCGCCGAACACCACCAAGATCGGTTTGATGGTGGAGCGCAATCCCAACACGCTGTCGGCGGTGTTCGATATCGGGGCGGGCATGCTGCCGGAGATCGCCACGCGCGTGCGCTTGCAGGAAACGTCGAACGTCGTCGCGTTCGTCGTCGCCGACGGCAAGGTGCTGACGGCGACGCGGCTCGTCAGCGTGACGCTCGGCGGCTGCGCCGTCAGTTCGTGAGCGGGGAGGAACGCCAATGACCAGTCCCACCCGTATTCGCGCCACGATCCGCGACGGCATCGTCGATGTCCGCGTGCTGATGACGCACGAGATGGAAACCGGCCAGCGTCCGGGCGACGACGGCAAGATGGTGCCCGCCTGGTTCATCCGCGAAGTCGCCGTCACGCATAACGGCAACACGGTAATGAGCGCCCAATGGGGCCCGGCGATTTCCAAGAATCCGTATTTGCAGTTCCGCTTCCGGGGCGGGGCCGCCGGCGACAAGATCGACGTCAAATGGACCGATAATCGCGGTGAATCGCGCAGCGATACGGCGGCGATTTCCTAAGCGTCAAATTCCGCGCAGGATCATGTTGGCGCCGCCGATGAAAATGACGGCGAGCACGAACATGCGCAAAGCCGCTTGCGGCAGCATCCCGCGGATGCGTGCGCCCGCGACCATACCGGCGAACAGCGGCGGGCACGCGGCCAGCGACAGCAGCAGCGTGTCGCCCGCCGGGCTTTGCACGCCCAGCACCGCGAAGAACAAACTGCCCGACCCGACGGTGTAGAGGATCGACACCGCCTTGACGAAATCGCCCGGCGTCAGGCGCAAGCCGGTGAGATAGAGCGCGACGGCGGGGCCGAACAACGTGGTCAAACCGCCCAGCACGCCGCCCACGGCACCGGCGATGAAGCCGGCGATCTTCTCCAAAGATTCGGGGATTTTGAAACCGGGGGCGAGGGCGGTCGCGGCGGCGCCGACGCACACGGCCGCACCGGCCACGACCAGCAGCACCGCGTCGGGCAATTTGCCCGCCAGCATCACGCCCACGACGATGCCGCCGGCCAAGCCGATGGTCGTGGGCAACAGCCGTCCGATCACGGCGAATGTGTCGCGCCCGCGAAATCCTTGAAACACGTTGGACAGGAACAGCGGCAGCGCCATCAATTGCACCGCGATCTTCACATCGACGAAGATCGTCAGCACCGGAATCACCACCAACGGCGTACCGATTCCGATGATCCCCTTGACGAGTCCGCCCGCGAGCAAGGCCGCGACCGAAGCGGCAAGGAGTACGAGGTCGAGTTCGGGCAAGGGGACGCCTGTGCTTTCCGGGTGTTGTCTCGGGACAATTCGGGTGCGGCCGGCGCGCGGATGTCGATTGCGGCCGGTTTTCCTCGCATTCGCGCGCGGCGCGCGTCAAGCGGTGGGAAGGCGCGCGGCGCCGAAAGTACGATTCGCCGTACATACATACGAAGGCGCGGACGGAAGCGGGTTTCCGCCGGGACGGAATCGTCCGCGCGCCGGAGGCTAATGTCTCCATGAGCGCCACAACTGTATGACGCTTCGCGCGGCTTCCGCCGCGCGGTCGTTCTTCATTTCATTGCGACGGAGACATCATGCCCGTTTCGCGTGCCGCCAAGCGCCGTCAACCGCCGATCACCGCCAATCGTCCGCGCACCTTCCGCGTCGATTCCGATCGCCGTACTTCCGTGCGTCTCGAACCCTCGTTCTGGCGCGCGTTGCAGGACGCGGCCAAGCTCGAAGGCCAATCGCCCGCCGAATGGGCGCAAGTGCGCGGCGTGTTCGATCGCCCGCGCGCGCGCTCGTCGGCGTTGCGCGTCGCCTTGCTCGAATATTTCGTCGGTCGCGCGGTGCGCGGCCGGGGCCGTCGCGGTAACGCGCTGGCGTTGCTCGCCGCGGCTGAATAGTCCGGCGAATCCCTGTTAAGCTGCCCGGGATTTATCGATCCCGGGCGCTTTTCCCGCCGCGAGCAATGCGGCGTGCGGCGTCGATTTTTGAAGGCCGCATCGCCATGCCGCGTTTCTCCGCCAATCTCGATTGGCTATACACCGATCTGCCGCTGATCGATCGCATCGCCGCCGCCGCACAGGATGGTTTCGCGGGCATCGAATTGCTGCGCCCTTATGTGCAGCCGGCCGCGAAACTCGCCGATGCCGTGCAAGCGGCGAAGATTCACGTGGCGCTGGTCAACGGCCCGGCGGGCGATTGGGACGGCGGCGAGCGCGGCTTGGCCGCGTTGCCGGGGCGCGAGGCCGACTTCGCCGCGACATTGCCCGTCGCGTTCGAATACGCGCGGGCGTTGAAAGCGCCGCTCGTCCATATCATGTCGGGTTACGCGCCCGCCGGCGCGGATATTCAGCGCTGCCACGCGACCTATGTCGCCAATCTCAAACTCGCCGCCAAGCAAGCGGCCGCCGTGGGCTTGCGCTTGGCGATCGAGCCGATCAACCCGATCGACATGCCGGGCTATTTCCTGAACCGTCAGGATCAAGCGCACGCCATCGTCGCGGAAGTGGGTGCGGCCAATCTCGGCGTGCAGATGGATTTCTACCATTGCCAGATGGTCGAAGGCGGACTCGCGCGCCGCTTCGAAGCGGGCAAGGCCAATATCGTCCATATCCAGATCGCCGGCGTGCCGGGGCGCAACGAACCGGATACGGGCGAAATCGCGTATCCGTTCCTGTTCGATCTGATCGATCGCAGCGGTTACGCGGGCTGGATCGGCTGCGAATACAAACCGCGCACCACGACGCGCGAAGGCTTGGGCTGGCTCAAGAAATACTTGCCCGCGCGCGCTTGACGAGGCGCACGAGCTCGACGCGCGCCGTTTCGGCGTCGGACACGCGCTTGTCGAATTTGATCCGCGCGGCGGTGCCGGTTTCGGGACGGCGGATATCGGCACCCTCGGGATCGACGCCCGTCATCACCCAGCCGTCGCCGCTTTCGCCCGCCAGCTTCGCGTAAAGCTGCACGGCGTCGGCGTGATCGCCGTTCATATGCGCGACGATGTCCGCCTCGGCGTCGATCAACGCTTGTGCCGCGTCGATCGCGAAACGATCGAACCACTGGATCTTGCCGAAGCCCGCGACTTGATGCGCGCGGCCGGGTTCGACCCGCCAAAAGGAAAAATCCTTGAAGCTTGCGTACATTTGCGCCGCCGGGAACCGCGCGAGGTAACGGCGCGCGTGGCGTTCGTCGGTCGTCGGGGCGGCCAAGCCCATCAAGCTCACGCGCGGGCCGGTCAACGGTTCCGCGCGGCCTTGCGTGCCGTCGAACAGCAGCGACACGCGCCCGTCTTTCAGCAGGTTTTTGGTGTGGTCGGCGAGGCCCGAAATCAGCAGCAGCGGGGCGCCGTCGTGATCGAACGCGATCTGCACCAAGCTCGCATAGGGGGCGCCCGCTTCGGGCGTGTCGGGCCGGGCGAGTGTCGCGAGAACGGCCTTGTCTTGGCCGCGGACCAGATGCCGCGCCGCGGCAAGGAAATCTTCGGTCGTTTGGGGCGTGTTTTCCGTCATTTGCGGGTGATTTTGCCGCGATTTACGCGCCCGGAAAAGAGCAAGCGGACGTCAATTTTCCGCCATGTTCGCGGCGCAGCCTCGCGGTCGAGCTTGACCATTGGTAGCGGAAGGCCCGAAAACATGTCCCTCTCGATCTTCGAAACCGCCAAACTCCCGACCGAATTGCCGATGAACGCCGCCACGGGCCAACGCACCATCGTTCTGGTCGACGACGACCGCAACATCCTGACCTCGGTCACGGTGCTGTTGGAGGCGGAGGGCTTCAAAGTCCGCGCCTTTTCCGACGGCGTCGAAGCGCTGAAATCGCTGGGGGCGGATCCCGCCGACCTCGCCGTGCTCGACATCAAGATGCCGCGTATGGACGGGATGACGCTGCTGGAGCGTATCCGCGAGAAATCCGCGATGCCCGTCATCTTCCTGACGTCGAAGGACGACGAGGTCGACCAAGTGATGGGCCTGCGCATGGGGGCGGACGACTACATCACCAAGCCGTTCTCGCAGCGCCTGCTGGTCGAACGCATCCGCGCCTTGTTGCGCCGGCGCGATCTGATCCAGGGCGTGACGGGCCCGGCCTCGGGTGCGGCCGCCGAACCGCCGATGCAGCGCGGCGACTTGACGCTCGATGTCGAACGTCACGCCTGCGAATGGAAGGGCACGCCAGTCACGTTGACCGTGACGGAATTCATGCTGCTGAAGGCGCTCGCCCAGCGCCCGGGCATGGTCAAAAGCCGCGACCAGCTGATGGATCTCGCTTACGGCGAATCGATCTACGTGGACGACCGCACGATCGACAGCCATGTGAAGCGTCTGCGCAAGAAGTTCAAATCGGTCGATCCGGAGTTCTCGCAGATCGAGACGCTCTACGGCCTCGGCTATCGCTACAAAGAAAAGTAACCGCTAGATAAAGGCCGACATGGCCGCTCGTCCCGGGCCGCGCCGGCGCTTCTCGCCGCTGACGCGGCGGATCCTTTTCCTGAACATGGTCCCGCTGCTGCTGCTGGCGGCGAGCGTGCTTTATCTCGACGATTTCCGCCGCGGCCTGATCGCGGCGGAAATGGAATCGCTGACCACGCAAGGCCGGATCATCGCGGCGGCGTTGGGCGAAGCGGCGGTGTCGATCGCGGAATCGGACGACGAGGAAGCCGACGATCGCTTGGCGCCCGACGCGTCGCGCCAAGTGCTGCGCCGCCTGGTCGAGCCCGCTCGGCTGCGTGCGCGGCTTTACGACTACGACGGCACGATGCTGGCCGATACGCGCATGCTGGGCTCGGGCTCGTTCTCGGTCGATATCGACATCCTGCTGCCGCCCGGCACGCCGCCCAACGTGTTGCAGAACGCGCTCGATGCGGCGATCGACCTGTTGACCGGCGGCATCGGCCCCACCGATTTGGATTTGCCGCTCTATCGCGAGCGCGCGCAGACCAGTGCCCGCGATTACGAGGAAGCCGTCGCCGCGTTGGGCGGCGAAACCGGCACCGCGATCCGGCGCGACGGCGGCGGGCATTTGTCGATTTCGGTCGCCGTGCCCGTCCAGCGTTTCCGCCAGGTGCTGGGCGCCTTGCAGCTCACCAGCGACGGGCTCAACGTCGAGAACAGTCTGCGCGCCGTGCGCCGCGACATTCTGCACCTGACCGCCGGCGTGCTGGCGATCACGGTGCTGATCTCGCTTTATCTCGCGGGCACGATCGCGCGGCCGATCCGGCGCTTGGCGCGCGCGGCCGAACGCGTGCGCTTGGGCGGACGCACCTCTATCGGCGGCCAGAGCATCGGCGGCACGCTGGGGGCGGGTCAAGCGCTGGCGACCGCCATTCCCGACCTTTCCAAGCGCGGCGACGAGATCGGCGATTTGTCGGCCAGTCTGCGCGCGATGACCGAAGCGCTGGCACGCCGTCTCGATTCGATCGATCGTTTCGCGGCCGACGTGGCGCACGAGCTCAAGAACCCGCTGACCTCGCTGAAATCGGCGGTCGAAACGGCGGCGCGCGTGCCCGATCCCGCCGTGCGCGAAAAGCTGATGGCGATCGTGCTCGACGACGTGCAGCGCCTCGATCGCTTGATCACCGATATTTCGGGCGCGTCGCGTCTCGACGCGGAATTGTCGCGCGCCGATGCCGAAACGCTCGACGTCGCCGCGTTGCTCGAAGGTTTGTGCGATGCGCTCGCCGCCGTCGCCAAGGAAGGCCAAGCCAAGCCCGTCTATGACGGCCCTTCGGGCGGCGGATTGTTCGTGTCCGGCGTGGCCGATCGTTTGACGCAGGTTTTCCGCAACGTCATCGGCAACGCGCAATCCTTCTCGCCGCCGGGGGCCGATATCCGCGTCGGCGTGTCGCGCGATCGCGGCTGGATCGTCGTGCGCATCGACGACGAAGGACCCGGCATTCCCGAAGACAAGCTGGAAGCGATCTTCGATCGCTTCTATTCGGAGCGTCCGGCGAACGAGAAATTCGGCACCCATTCGGGGCTCGGCCTATCGATCTCGCGCCAGATCGTCGAAGCGCATGGCGGCACGATCGCGGCGTCCAATCGCCTCGACAAACAAGGCGCGCGTTTCACGATCAGGCTGCCGGTCGCCTAAGCGGCGGCGGGGACGGGGCGTTCCTGCGAGGCGGGCAGGGTCAGTTCCGCGCACACGCCCGCTTGCGTGTTGGAAAGCGTCAGCGTGCCGCCCATCAGGCGCGCGAGCTCGACCGAGATCGCCAGACCCAGACCCGCGCCGCCGCCCGCAATCTCCGACCGTCCCCCGCCGATGAACGGCGTGCCGATGGCATGCAAAATCGCTTCGTCGACCGGCGTGCCGTCGTTGTGCACGGTGACCTGCGCTTGGCCGGATTGATTCTCGCCCAAGCGGATCTCGATGGTACCGCCGCGCTGGCCATGGCGCGCGGCGTTGGCGACCAGATTGACCAGAATTTGCCGCACGGCCACGGGATCGCCGATCGCCCGGATGGGCGTGCCCGCCATTTCGACGGTCGCCTCGGCCTTGGCGACATCCTTGGCGGCCAAGCGCACGGCGTCGCGCCGCAGAAGGTCGAGATCGACCGGGGCGGCTTCGAGGGCGCGCGCCGCACCGCCCAGACGCGACACTTCCAGCACGCGCTCGACCAGAGCCAGCAAATGCCGCCCGCTGTCGATGATGTCGCGCGCGTAGCTCGCATAGATATCGGGGATCGGGCCCATCACCTTATGCGTCATCAACTCCGCGAAGCCGATAATGGCGTTGAGCGGCGTGCGCAATTCGTGGCTCATGCGGCCGAGGAACGCGCCCTTGGCGCGGTCGGCACTTTCCGCGCGGCTCAGCGCGTCGCGCAATTGCGTCATCGCCACGCGCCGATCTTCGGCGGCCTGCGCTTCCAGCGCGCCGTGTTCGGCCGCCATCTTGCGCACGCGATGCGCGTTGTCGCGGAACACTTCGACAGCCTGCGCCATCTGCCCGATCTCGTCGCGCCGGTGGCGTGCGGGAATCGTCACGTCGATTTCGTCGGCGGCGAGCCGGCGCATCGCGGTGGTCATATCGGCCAAAGGCCGCGTGATGTTGCGCGCGACCAGGAACGCGACCAGCAATCCCGCCAGCAGGGCCGCGAGCGAGATCAGCGCGATCGTCGTCGCCGTGCCGGTGATCGTGGCGTCGGCCGCATCGGTCGTGGCTTGCGAGGCGTCGACCTCGCTCAGGAAAAGCTGGTCCAGATTCTGGCCGATCGTATCGGCCAGATCCTGTTCGCCGATGCGCATCAGCGCTTCGATGCGCAATGCCACGTCGCCCGCCTCGATCAGCATGCGGGGCAAGGGCGCGATCGCCGCGACCGCGTCGTCCAAGCTTTGGGAAGCGCCGCCGGCCGCTTCGCGCGCGGAAATAAGGTTTTCGTTCAGCGCTTCGAGCGCTTCGAGCGCGTGCAGCATATAGGCTTGCGTTGGATCGGCCAGGAAACGCGCGATGCGCACGCGGGCGATGCCTAAATTGTCCTGTGCGCGGCCCAGTTCGCGCACCAAAGCGGGGGCGTTGGCCGTCACCGCGGACTCGAAGGCGGCGGTCAGAACTTGGCGCGCGGTCAAGGCGGCGGGTTCGAGCCGGCCGTCGACGCGGTCCGCGTAGTTGCGGCGCAGCTCGATGATCTTTTGCGTGCTATCGCGGTAGCGCCGGTAGTCGGGCAGCAGCCGCGACAGCGCCGCCCTGACGCCGGGGGCGGTTTGGGTCGATTCCAGCCGTTCCAGATCGACACCCAGAATCGTCGCGCGTTCGGCGATCCGCTCGTGCAGATCGGCGCCGCCGCGCGCGGCATGGACCTGGACGAGGCGGCGCAATTCCTGGAAATCGGCGTTCAACTGGGCGGCGCGGATGACGTTGCGGTTGGCGGCGTCGACCTCGCCGAACAGGCCGCGCGCGTCGTAAAGCCCGACATAACCGACCCAGCCCGCGATCGCGAGCACGCACAAAATCAGCGCGTAGCTCGCCGCGATGCGAAAGCCGATACCGAAGGTCGCGCGTGCGCGCATTCCCGCTCCTGAAGATCTTCTTGCCGCCGCGCTCGCCGAGACGGCCCGATTTGGCCGCAATATCGTGGCGGAGGGATTAAACAAAACTGAACGGTGACAACGTGCTCGGACCAACTGCCGATACGGGCGTATCGTCCCGGCGGCGGAATTCCCCAGGCGGCCTGGCTCAGCAACCGAGTTTCTGATTAACCATGGTTAATATGACCTATCCTTAAGTCATCGTCTTTCATGGCTAATATATTGCAATATATTATGTTTCAGTTCTTTTCAGCCCGAATCCGGGCATAGCGGCGATATGCCCAATCCCTGTGCATAAGCACCGAGTCGGATTGACAAGCCCCTACAAAGCCTCCACCCTTTTTGCGGTGCCAACGGCCTCGACCCTTCAACTGCACGCGAGCTGTGTCCAAGTCGCCGGGATCGGCGTTTTATTGTGCGGTGCATCGGGCAGCGGGAAATCCGACCTGGCTTTAAGGATGATCCAAACAGAAGCGCGTTTGATAGCGGATGACCGTGTCGATCTGACGCGCGAGGACGGCGATCTGGTGGCGCGATGCCCCCGGTCGATCCAGGGGCTTTTGGAAGTACGGGGTGTGGGTATCGTGCGCGTCGAAACCGAAGCTTCGGCCAAAATCGGCCTCGCGATCGATCTGGTCGGCCGCGACAAGGTCGAGCGCCTGCCGGAAATGCGCACCCGCGATTACCTGGGCGTGAGCGTTCCGCTGCTCGCCCTCGACCCGTTCGAAGTTTCGGCCGCCGCCAAGGTCGCGGTCGCGGCAAGGCAAGCCGCCGCCGGCACGTTGTTCGCGGTCTGAGCATCCATCCCATGGCCGTCGCCCTTACCGCTTCCAACGATATCGACCGCGCCCCGGCGCAGCGTCGCGTCGTGCTGGTGACGGGTTTGTCGGGGGCGGGGCGCTCCACCGCGTTGCGCGCGCTGGAGGATCAGGGCTACGAGGCGGTCGACAATCTGCCCCTCACATTGCTCGCCAATCTCGCACTGACCGATGCCGCCGACGTGAAGGCGCGTCCGCTGGCGATCGGCGTGGATGCGCGCACCCGCGATTTCGACGTGCCCGCCTTCGTCGCCGCGGTCGATCGCTTGGTCGCGGAAAAAAGCCTCGACGCGCGCTTGCTCTATCTCGATTGCGAGGACGAAACGCTCGCGCGCCGCTTCACCGAAACGCGCCGTCGCCATCCGCTCGCCGCCGACCGGCCGCTGGCCGACGGCATCAAGGCCGAACGCCGTTTGCTCGAACCCTTGCGCGCGCGCGCCGACAAGGTGATCGACACGACCGCTTTGTCGCCCCACCAGCTCAAACATCTCGTGCAGGACGGCTTCGCCCTCGACGCGCCCCAAGGTTTGGCGCTGTCGGTCGTCAGCTTCGCCTATCGCAACGGTTTGCCGCGCGAAGCCGATCTCGTCTTCGACGTGCGCTTCCTGTCGAACCCCCATTACCGGCCGGATCTGAAGCCCTTGTCGGGCAAGGATGCGGCGGTCGCGCAATTCGTCGAGCGCGACCCGGGCTTCCCCGCGTTTTTCGACGGCCTCTCGGACATGATCCTCGCCCTGCTGCCGCGCTTCGAGGCGGAGGGCAAATCCTATCTCACCGTCGCCGTGGGTTGCACGGGCGGCCGGCATCGTTCGGTCTTCGTGGCCGAACGTCTCGCCGAGCGCCTGGCGCAAGGCGGGCGGCGGGTGACCCTGCTTCACCGCGATCTCGATCGCGGGGCGGGTTGAGTGAAGACAGCGCAAGGACGCTTTCCAGAATGATCGGTCTCGTTCTCGTCACCCATGGACGCCTCGCGGCGGAGTTCATCTCCGCGCTCGAGCATGTCGTCGGCCCGCAAAAGAACGTCCTCGCCGTTTGCATCGGCCCCGAAGACGACATGGAGCAACGCCGCGCCGAAATCCTCGACGCCGTCGCCAAATGCGACACCGGTGCTGGCGTCGTGGTCCTCACCGACATGTTCGGCGGCACGCCGTCCAACCTCGCCATCTCGATCATGGATCGCGCGCGCGTCGAGGTGATCGCCGGCATGAATTTGCCGATGCTGATCAAGCTCGCCTCCGTGCGCAACACCGAGCCGTTGGCCGCCGCCGTGCAGTGCGCGCGCGAAGCGGGCCGCAAATACATCAACGTCGCTTCGCAGCTTCTGGCGGGCGAGGTCAAAGCCGCCGCCGGCGGGGCGCGATGAGCGATCCGGCCGTTTCGCGCGCCACCGTTTCGCGCGATTGCCTGATCGGCAATATGCGCGGGCTTCATGCCCGCGCCGCGGCCAAATTCGTGAAGCTCGCCGGCGAATTCGAATCCGATATCCAGGTCACGAAGGGCGGCAATACCGTTTCCGGCCTGTCGATCATGGGGTTGATGATGCTGTCGGCGGGCAAGGGCTGCACCGTGACGGTCAGCGCCACGGGTGCGGACGCGCCAAAGGCGGTCGATGCGATCGCCGCGTTGATCGCCGCCAAATTCGACGAGGATTGATATGCCCCCCGCTCGCCCGGCGTCGCGTGGATCCAAGCCGCGCAAGACCCGCGGCGAAGGGATGGCCGTGTTCGAGGGGCTTGGCGTCTCGCCCGGCATCGCGATCGGCCCGGCTTACGTCCATGGCGTCGAAACATTCGCGATCGCCGAATGCGGCGTGGCGCCCGATCAGGTCGAAGGCGAGCTGAAGCGCTTCCGGGCGGGCGTGGAAGTCAGCCTCAAGCAGCTCGCCAAGCTCAAGCGCAAGACGGCGGCGCTGCCCGCCGAAGCGGCCGAGGAACTCGGCCATCTGCTCGACGCGCATACGCAAATGCTGTCCCAATCCCGCCTCGTGCGCGGGGTGGAGAAGCGCATCGCCGAAAATCTGCTGATGCCCGAAAGCGCGGTCCGCGCCGAGGCCGACGCGATCGCCGAAGCGTTCGAGGCGATGGACGATTCGTATCTCGCCCAGCGCGTGCAGGAAGTGCGCGAGGTCGCCGGGCGTTTGTTGCGCAACCTCACCCAAACGCCGTGGGGTGCCTTCAAGAACGTGCCCGATGGCGCGATCGTGGTGGCCGAGGAGATCACGCCCGCCGATACGGCCGTGATGGACCCCGAAACGATCGGCGGCTTCGCCACGATGATCGGCGGGCGCGAAGGCCATACGGCGATCATGGCGCGCGCCTTGGGCTTGCCGGCCGTCTTGGGCGTGCCCGAACTCGTCGGCGCCGTAAAGCCGGGCGATGTCGTCATTCTGGACGGCGAGGCCGGGCGCGTGATCGTGCGCCCCACGCCCGCCACGCTCGCCAAATACGAAAAGAAGCGTCAGGAATTCGAGAAGGCCGAGCGGCGCTTGGCGCGCACCGCGAAGCTGCCGGCGATCACCAAGGATTCGGTGCCGTTCACGCTGCTCGCCAATCTCGAATTGCCGCGCGAGGTCGATCTCGCCGTCGCGTCGGGGGCGGCGGGCGTGGGTTTGTTGCGTAGCGAATTCCTGTTCATGAACCGCGACGACGTGCCGGGCGAGGACGAGCAATTCGAACAGCTCGCCCAGATTTTGCGCGGCATGAACGGCAAGCTCGTGACCGTGCGCACGCTCGATGTCGGCGGCGAAAAACTCGCCTCGGCGCTGGGTGATCTCTCGCCCGGCCCGAACCCCGCCTTGGGCTTGCGCGCGATCCGCTTGGGGTTGAAGCGCCCGGAATTGCTCGACACGCAGCTTGCCGCGATTCTACGCGCCGCGATGGTCGGGCCGCTGCGCATTCTCGTGCCGATGATCTCCACACCCGACGAAATGGTCGCGGTGCGCGAAGCGCTGGGCAAGGCCGCGCGACGATTGGTGCGAAAGGGCGTGGCGATCCCCGATCCGTTGCCGCCTTTGGGCGCGATGATCGAAGTGCCGGGGGCGGCGTTGGCCGCCGACGCGCTGGCGCGCGTATGCGATTTCTTCGCGCTCGGCACCAACGATCTGACGATGTACACCCTCGCCATCGATCGCGGCGACGAGCAGGTGGCGCATCTCTACAATCCGCTGCACCCCGCCGTGCTGCGCTTGATCCAGTTCACCGCGGAAGCGGCGTTGCGCAATCGCATTCCGGTGTCGATCTGCGGCGAAATCGCGGGCGATCCGCGCTATACGGCGCTGCTCGCCGGTCTCGGCATCCGCGAACTTTCGATGTCGCCCACCAAAATCGCGCGGGTCAAAAGCCGGGTGCGCGCGCTCGACCTTTCCGCCGCCACGCAACGCGCGCGCGCGGTGATGGACGAATCCGACGCCGCGCGCATCGCCGAACTGGTCGACGGCTTCAACGATTCCTTCGGAATCGACTGACGCGCCGCGTCAATCCATCATGCGGCTGGGCAGCCACAAGACCAGCTCCGGCACGAAGGTGATCAGCCCCAGCACCGCGAACAGGGCCGCCAGCAGCGGCAAGGCTTCGACGGTGAAGCGCTGGATCGAGACGCGCAAGACCGAGCAGCTGACGAACATCAGCGTGCCGACCGGCGGCGTCACGCCGCCGATGGTCAGGTTGACGATCATGATCAGGCCGAAATGGATCGGGTCGATCCCCAGCTTGGTGATGACCGGCACGAAGATCGGCGTCAGCAGGATCAACGCCGCCGTGCCTTCGATCAGCATGCCGGCCAGGATCAGCAGAAGATTGATCAGCAGCAGCAGAACGTTGGGATCGTTCGTCAGCTTGATCAGGAACTGCGCCGCCTGCATGGGAATGCGCTCCCACGTCATGTAGAAGCCGAAGGCGGACGCGGCGCAGATGATCAGCATCACGGCGCTCGTCGCGATGACCGTCTCGGTGATGATCGCCGGAAAATGCGCGAGCTTCAGCTCGCGGTGGACGAAGAACCCGACCATCGACGCGTAGACGACCGTCATCGCGCCGGCCTCGGTCGGCGTGAAAACGCCGTAGCGGATGCCGAACAGGATGAAGGCGGCGATCGACAGCGCGCCCAGCGCCGCGACGAAATGCTTGCCCAATTCGGCGGGGCCGACCATCCGTTCGCGCATCGGCTTGTAGCCGCGCTTGCGCGACACGAAATGGATCGCGATCATCAAACCGCCGCACAGCAGCAAGCCCGGCACGATGCCGCCGATGAACAGCTTGCCGATCGAAACATCGGCCAGAAAGCCGTAGATGATGAGGCCGATGCCCGGCGGGATGATCGGCGTGATGACCGCCGAACAGGCCGTCACGGCCGCCGCGAAGCCCGGCGAGAAGCCGCGCTTGACCATCTCGGTGCCCAGCATCTTCGCCTGCATGGCCGCGTCGGCGTTGGCCGAGGCAGACAAGCCGCCCATCAGCGTCGCGAGGATGACGTTGACCTGCGCCAAGCCGCCGACCAGATGCCCGGCCAGCGCGTCGGCGAAGTTGAGCAAGCGGCGCGTGATGCCCGCGTAGTTCATGATCGTGCCGGCGAAGATGAAGAACGGCACCGCCAGAAGCGGGAAGGAGTCGGTGGCGCTGACCAGCTTTTGGGCGAAGATCTGGATCGGCACGCCGTCGGCGAACAGGAAGAAGGTCAGTGCCGCGGCGGCGATCGCGATCGCGACCGGCACGCCCATCGCGAAAAACGCGAACATCAGCAGGACGGGGAGGAATTCCATGACGATGCGTTCCTACTCGGAAACTCGGTCGCGATAATGCACGCGCACGACGGCCGCGTAGCGCCACAACAGGCACGCGAAGCCGACGACGACGGAGCCGTAGACGATGGAGAGCGGCAAGCGCAGGACCGATGTCGGGCTGTCCCACGAGTCGATCGAGAATTCCGCCGCGAGGACGAACCCGATCGCGAGGAAGACGATTACGATCGCGTCCCCCGCCAGCGTCACCGCGCGGCGCGGCGCTTCGGGCAACAGGATCAGCAGCATGTCGATATGGACATGCATGCCGCGCTTCAACGCGGCGCTGGCACCGATGAAGATCAGCCAGGCGAAGGCGATGGCGGCGACTTCGCCGGCCCAGGTCGCGGGCTCCGCCGTCACGTAGCGCGTAATGACGCCCCAGCAGACGGCGAGGACGACGACGATCAACGCCGCACCCGCCAGAATTTCCTCGAACTGATCGAGCAGCAATGCGCGCGGGCGCGACATGCGCGTTTCTCCTTAACGGATGGGAAAAGCGAAGCGGGGGCGCATGGCCCCCGCCCGCCGATCGGACTTAGTAGCCGAGAACCTTGGTCACCGTGGCGTGCAGCCCCGGCGTCCATTTCGGGAAGGCGTTGTACGCGGGCGCCGTCGCCTTCTGGAACTGGGCGATATCGACGTCGTCGACGATCGTGACGCCGGCGGCTTTGAGCTTCTGGGCGTAATCGGCCTCGAGCTCCATGGTCAGGCGCGTCATGTCGGCCTTGCCCTTGGCGCCTTCGTCCAGCAGCACTTCCTGCACGTCCTTGGGCAGCCGGTTGAAGTAGTTGTTGTTCATCGGCCAGCCGGTGATCGCGCTGAAATGGCAGGTCTTCGACACGGTCTTGCGCACTTCCTGGAGCTTGGCGCCCCAGATCGAGCCGTAAGGCGCTTCCGCCCCGGCGACGACGTTCTGCTGAAGGGCCGAATACACTTCCGACCACTGCACCGTCGTCGGGCGGGCCCCCATCGCCTTGAACGTCTCGATCCACATCGTGTTCGGCGGGACGCGCACGGTCAGGCCCTGGATATCCGCCGGCGTGCGGATCGGCTTTTCCGTGATCATGTGACGGCAGCCGAAGAAGCCGCCCATCATGATCATCCGGAAACCGGCCTGCTGCAGTTTCTGATCGATCGACTTGTACCAGTCGGAGGCGAGCAGCTTGTCGAAATCCTTCGGGTCTTTGACGATATAGGGGCCGTTCAGAACGCCGACATCGGGCACGAAATCGGAGAGATAGCCGGGGTCCGTGACGTTCATCACGTTGGCGCCCTGGCGGATCATTTCGTTGATCTCCTTGCCCGAGCCGAGCTGCTCGGACGGGAAGACCTGGATCTGAACCCGGCCCTTGGTGCGCTCGCCGACCCGCTTGGCGAAATTCTCGGCCGCGATATGCGCCGGCTCCGTCGAAGAAAGCGAATGGGCGAAGCGGATTTTGATTTCCTGCGCGCCGGCGGGCGCCAGGCAAGCACCGGCCAAAACAAGGCCGATCGCGGTCGTCAGACCGAGAAGTTTCGTCATGGGCATCTCCCTTTTTTCGTTGGTTCGTTGCGAGGGGCGTCGTTGGTGGGTCGCGATTCTTAGGTGATCGCGCGTTTGCCGGGTTTCGCGGCGCCTTGGTAGAGAATCTCCATCTGGCGATCGAGAACGCGCTTGTGCCGTTCGACGGCCGCCGGATGCAGATCGCCTTCCGGTGCCGCTTCGTGGTCGAAATAGTTGTAGGCGTCGGTGCCGCGCACCAGCGTGGCGCTGTCGATCTCGCCGTTCAGCTGGCGCACGTCGGTCGGCACGTAGCGCACGGCGAAGCCGACGCGCGGCCACGTGGCGCGGTTGGGCTCGGACCCGTGCACCAGCAGAACGTGATGCAGCGACATCTCGCCGGGTTGCAGCGTGATGTCGATCGCGTCCTTCTCGTCGACCTTCGCTTCGACCTCCTGGCCGCGCGACAGCAGATTGCTTTCGACGAAGGTGTCGTTGTGCTTCAGTTGTTCGAGATGCGTGCCCGCGACGACGCGCATATTGCCCGACAGGGGAACGCTGGGCGTGAACGCGATCCACGCGGTCACCACGTCGGGCTTCGACAGGCCCCAATAGGTCGCGTCCTGGTGCCACGACACGTACATGCCGTCGCCGGGCTGTTTGGCGAAGAACTGGGAGCCCCAGCACAGGATATTCGGCCCGATGACCGATTCGACGGCGTCGAGGATCTTCGGGTGGCGGATGAGTTCGTTCATCCACGGAAACAGAAGATGCGGCTTCTGATTGAAGCGCCCCTTCAGCGTCCCGCCGAGCTTCGCCTCGGTCGCCTTCATGTTGGCGTTCGCCGCGTCGAGCTCGGCTTGCGTCAGCACCCGGATCGGAAAGTGATAGCCGCGCTTGCGATACTCCGCGACCGCGCCGGAATCGAGACTGCCACCCAAGACGTTTCCCCTTGTTCTTATATGAAAGTTATTTTCATATCTAAAAGGAGTCGGCCAAGGGAGTCAACCGTGCCCAAAACCAAAAGTGGATATTCGGCCCCGGCGCTCGAGAAGGGTTTGGAGATCGTCGAATTGCTGGCTGACGAGGAAGCGGGCCTCGTGCAGAACGAAATCGCGCGGCGCCTGGGGCGCAGCGTCGGTCAGATATTCCGGATGCTCGAGGTTCTAACCGAGCGCGGCTACATCAAGCGCTCGGGCCGCGACGGGCGATATCGGCTCACGTTGAAGCTGTTCGAACTCGGCCACCGCCATCCGCCGGTGCGCCGCTTGCTCGCGGCCGCGTTGCCCGTGATGCAGCAGCTCGCCGATTCGACCGGCCAATCGGCGCATATCAGCGTCTATCACGACCGGCGCTTGCTGGTGGTGGCGCAGGCCGACGGATTCCGGGCGATGGGATTCTCCGTCCGCCTCGGCGCGCATTTTCCGTTCCGGCCCGATCGCGTCTCCGCGCGTGTCATCACGGCGTTTCAAGACGACGATCGCCGCGCGCGATTGATGAAGGTATTGGGCGAAGGCCTCGGCAAGGCCGAACGCGCGGCGCTCGACCGGCGTCTGGCGAATATCCGCAAGGAAGGCGGCGTCGCAGCGCCCAGCGACACGGTGACGGGCGTCGTCGATCTCTGTCACCCGATCCTGGACGCCACGGGATCGGCCGTCGCGGGCATGACGGTTCCTTACGTCAAGATCCGCGACAATCCATCGACGGAAGCGCAAACGCGCAGCGCCGCCGCGGACGCGGCGCGCCGTATTTCCGCGGCGCTCGGTTATCGCGACTGAGGGCGTGATCGATCAGGCCGAAGCGCCCGGCAGCTTCAGCGTCGTCGCGATGCGCGCCGAGAGTTTGTCGGGGACGACTGGTTTGAGCACATAGCCCGCCGCTTTCATCGTCATCGCGCGTTTGACGGTTTCGCTGTCGGCCGATCCGGTGATGAAGATCACAGGCGTGTCGGCGAGCGGCGGGATGAATTCCTTGCGCAGCCGTTCGAGGAACTGCAAGCCGCCGACCGGCTTCATGCCGATATCGCACAGCACGACGCCGCATTGCGGCATCGCCTTCAGCGTCTGCAATGCCGCTTCGCCGTCGGCGGCTTCCTTCACCTCGACGAAGCCCATGGCGCGCAACATGCGCACGATCGACCGGCGCACGAAGGCGTCGTCCTCGACGACCAGCACGGCGAAAGCGGCGAACTCGGGTCTATACATGGCAGTTCATCCCGTACTTTTCATAGGGCCGCGACCGCGCGCGCGACGCGGTCGAGCGTGGAACGCAGCGCGCCGGCGAGCGACGCGGCGGCGGCGAAATCGTCCTGTTTGACCGAATCTTCGATCGCCTGCATCAACGCGGCAAGCTCGCGCGCCCCGGCCGTGCGCGCGGCCCCCTTGGCCGAATGTGCCGTTTCGCGCGCCGTGCGCGCGTCGCGCGCTTCGACCGCGGCGACGATGCGGCGCACGTAATCCTCGGTCGTTTCGATGAACAGCTGCAAATCCTCGCGCAAGCCGTCGTCGATGGCGCCCAACGTGGCGACGAGATGGGCGAGGTCGAGCACGGTATGATCGTCGGCGGGCGGCAGCACGCTGTCGACCATCGCCTCAATCTCGGCCTCCGCCGGATCGCGGTCGGGCAGCCAGCGGCGCAGCACGCGCGCGAGTTGCGCGAGAGTGAGGGGCTTGGCGCAAAAATCGTCCATGCCCGCTTCGAAGCTGCGTTCGGCTTCGCCGCGCAGCGCGTTGGCGGTCAGCGCCACGATCGGCGTGCGCTTGGCGCCGGTCGAGGTTTCGATCGCGCGGATCGCGCGCGTCGCGTCCAGCCCGTCCATCTCGGGCATGTGATGGTCCATCAGCACCAGCGCGTAGCGGCCGGTCTTGGCCATTTCCAGCGCCTCCAGCCCGTTGGCCGCGATATCGGCGGCACAGCCGAGCTGTTCGAGCTGCTTGCGCACGACGCGCTGATTGGTCGGATTGTCCTCCGCCACCAGCACCAGGTGGCCGCGGCGCAAAGCCGTTTCGCGCGTGCCCGGCGTCAGCAGGCGATGGCGCCCGACCTCGATGTCGCTTTCGACGACCAAAGCCGGATCGCATTCGTCGAGCTTCACGTCGAAGCGGAAGGTCGAGCCTTCGCCCGGCCGGCTGTCGATCTCGATCTTGCTTCCCATCATCTCGACGATGCCGCGACAGATCGACAGGCCCAGGCCCGTACCGCCGTATTTGCGTGTCGTCGAGGTGTCCGCCTGATGGAAGGCGGAGAACAGCCGCGCCTGCTCTTCTTGCGACATGCCGATGCCGGTATCGCGGATCGCGAAGCGCCAGGTTCCGGGGACGGGGCCATGCGTCACCGCGACGTCGATCGTGCCCGTCTCGGTGAACTTCACCGCGTTGCCGATCAGATTGAACAGCACTTGGCGCAAGCGTAGCGCGTCGCCGAACACGGCTTCGGGCAAGCCTTCGTCGACGCGCGCCGCCAAGCGCAGACCCTTGGCCGAGGCGGCGGGTTCCAGCGCGTTGACCACGGTTTCGATCACGCGGCGCGGCGCGATCGGCACGGATTCGAGCTCCAGCTTGCCCGCTTCGATTTTCGAGAAATCGAGAATGTCGCCGATGATCTGGATCAGGCTCTGTGCAGCTTCGTGCGCGATGCCCGCAAGATCGGCCTGATCGGCGGTCAACGGCTGGCGGCGCAGCAATTCCAGCGTGCCGATCACGCCGTTGAGCGGCGTGCGGATCTCGTGGCTCATCACCGCCAGGAACTCCGATTTGGCGCGCGCGGCTTCCTCGGCCGCTTGCGCGGCGTCGCGCAAGGCTTGCTCCAGCTTGCGCCGCTCGCCGATATCGATCGACACGGTCAGCACGCCGGTGATCTCGCCCGCATCGTCGTGGACGGCGGTTTTGGTCGTCAGCCACGCGCGGTGACGGCCGGTCGCGTCGATATTCTCGAAGTCGTAGACGATCGTGCCGCGCTTGCCTTCCAGGATTTCGACGTCGAGATCCTCGTTGCGCGCGACTTGCGTGGCGCTGGGCGTGAGCGGGACGAGATCGGCCAGTCGCTTGCCGATCGCGGTGCGCCGGTCGAAACCGAAGACTTCCGCCTGATAGCGGTTGAACATCGTGTAGCGCAGATCGCGGCCTTTGACGTTCACGTTGGCCGGCATCGCGTCGATGACAGATTCCAGGAAGTCGCGCGCTTGCTTGGCCGCGCGCTCGCTTTCGCGCGTGCGCGTCACGTCGGTGAAGGTATAGACCACGCCGCCTTCCGGGATCGGACGCACGCGCACTTCCAGCGTGCTGCCGTTGGCGCCGGGCAATTCGAAATTCTGCGCTTCGCCGCGCTTGGCGATGGCGATGCGTTCGGCGATCGCCGCCGCGCGCCGTCCCGGATCGGCGATATGCGCTTCGAAAAAGGCGCGGATGATGTCTTCGATCGGCGTGCCCCGGCGCGCCGTCGCCGCGGGCAGACCCAGCATCTTGGCGAAGCGCGAATTGGCGATCTGCAATTCGTAATTCGCGTCGAGCAGCGCCAAGCCTTGATCCATGTTGTCGAGACTGGCGCGCAGCACCGTCTCCGCGCGCTGGATTTCCGACATGGCTTGGCGGAACACCTCCGTCGCGCGCGCCATGCGGCCGATCTCGTTGCCGAAATCGAGATAGGGGATGGCCGTATCGATGCGCCCCGCCGAGACGTCTTCCAGCGCGCGGGCGATGTCGCGCACCGGGCCGGTGGTCAGGCGTGCCACCGCCAACGCCGACAACAGGCCCAGCACCGCGCCGATCACGATCAGCGCCAAGCCTTGGCCGCCCATATCGGTCACGCGCCGTTCGACCAGCGTGACGAGACCGGCTTCCGCGCTGGCGGCGAGCGAACGCAATCGCTCGGTCAAAAGCTCGATCTCGCGGCCTTCGGCGTCGATGCCGCGCGTGACCAGCGCTTCCGCGCTTTCGGCGGCGAGGCGCACGGCGCGCGCGCCCCGCGCGACCTCGGCGATTTCCGCCGCCAGATCGGGACCGACCGCGTTGCGGCCCCACTCGATCGCCGACAGCGCCACGTCCAGTCTTGCGGAAAGATCGGCGCGGCCGCGCTCGGCCTGATAGGCGAGGGCGAGGGTGCGCGTTTCGATCAGCGAATCGCGCAGCGCGTTGGCGCGCGCCGCCCCGGCCGCGTCGCGCTGGGCCGATCGCGTGGCCGCGATGTCGCGCAGATTGAGTTCCGCTTGTTCGGCGATCAGCGCCAAGCGTTCATAGGCGGTGTTGCGGTCGGCTTGCAGCCCGGCCGCCTGTTCGAACACATTGCCGAAGCGCGCGAGGCCTTCGCGCATCGCCTCCAGCACCGCCGCGCGTTCGCCCGCGCGCTCGCCGCGTTTGGCGTCGGCGACCAATTCGGCCATGTCGGCGAGTTTGACGCGCGCGATCGCGGCGTGGCTGGGATCGCCCGAACTCAGGAATTCGCGCACCGACCAGCGCGCCGAAGCCCAGCAGCGTCATCGCCAGGATGGACATCCGTCCGCCGCCCGCACCGCCCGTCAGCACCGGCGCGTCGCGCACCGAAAGACGGACCATCTTTTCCGCCGGAATCGTCTCGGCGGCGCGGTCGCGATCGCGCTCCTCGTCGGATTTGCTGCGCGCGGGCGCGCCGCGCAGCGTGAAATATCCCTCCCGGCCGTCGTTCATGCGCCCGATCGTTCCTCCCGCCGGTTAACCCGGCGCGGTTTCGTTGAGGTTCAAAATCTGCGCCAGCCGTGCGGAGAGTTTGTCGGTTTGCACCGGCTTCAGAACGTAGCCCGCCGGGCGCAGCCGCTTGGCCTTGTTGACCGTTTCGACATCGCCATGACCGGTGACGAACACGACCGGCACGTCGCGCGCGGGCGGCTGCAATTCGGTGCGCACGCGTTCCAGGAACTGCAATCCGCCGACCGGCGCCATGGTGATGTCCGACAGGACCACGTCGCAATGCGCCATGGATTTCAGCGCCGTGATCCCGGCCTCGCCGTCGGCCGCCTCGTGGATCTGGTAGAAGCCGATATTGCGCAGCATCTGGATCAGATTGCGGCGCATGACCGGATCGTCCTCGACGACCAGGATCGGATAGGCGGCGAATTCGACGCGATAATGCGGCTTTTGGCTCATCGGCGGACCGGTTAAGTGGGGCGTGGGAATCGAGATTTGACGCGGACTTAAGGCCGCAGCATAGGCGCACGGCACCCGGCTCCGCCATAGCCGGAATTGTATCGTTGTTTTAAGGGCTTGGCACAGCGTCCTTTTCGTATTGAGGGGGGCGGGGGCGGCGGTTATAAGCCTCGCCTTGGAATTCCCCGCCGGGTCCGCGCGTTGAACGCGCTCGATCCCGCTTTTCACCGGAGAAACGCCGCTCATGGCCGATTATATCGTCAAGGACATCTCGCTCGCCGAATGGGGCCGTAAGGAACTGTCGATCGCCGAATCGGAAATGCCGGGCCTGATGGCCATTCGCGCCGAATACGGCAAGGCGCAGCCGCTGAAGGGTGCCCGCATCGCCGGTTCGCTGCACATGACGATCCAGACCGGCGTGCTGATCGAAACGCTGAAGGCGCTGGGTGCGGAAGTGCGCTGGGCCTCGTGCAACATTTTCTCGACGCAAGACCACGCCGCGGCGGCGATCGCCGTCGCCGGCACGCCGGTCTTCGCCATCAAGGGCGAAACGCTGGTCGAGTATTGGGACTACACCCACAAGATTTTCGAGTGGGCCGATGGCGGCGTGCCGAACATGATCCTCGACGACGGCAGCGACGCCACGCTGCTGATCCATCTCGGCATCAAGGCGGAGAAGGACCTCAAGGTCGTCTCCAACCCGACGAACGAGGAAGAGGAAGTCCTCTACGCCGCGATCAAGAAGCGCGTGAAGGAACAGCCGGGCTGGTATTCGAAGGTCGGCGCGTCCGTGCGCGGCGTGACCGAGGAAACGACGACCGGCGTGCATCGCCTCTATCAGATGGAAAAGGACGGCTCGCTGCTGTTCCCGGCCATCAACGTCAACGACTCGGTCACCAAGTCGAAGTTCGACAATCTGTACGGCTGCCGCGAATCGCTGGTCGACGCGATCCGCCGTGCGACCGACGTGATGATGGCCGGCAAGGTCGCCGTCGTCGCCGGCTTCGGCGACGTGGGCAAGGGTTCGGCCGCGTCGCTGCGCCAGGCCGGTGCGCGCGTGCTCGTCACCGAAATCGATCCGATCTGCGCGCTGCAGGCGGCGATGGAAGGCTACGAGGTCGTGACGATGGAAGACGCCGCCCCGCGCGGCGACATCTTCGTGACGGCGACGGGCAATATCGACGTCATCACGGTGGACCACATGCGCGCGATGAAGGATCGCGCGATCGTGTGCAACATCGGCCACTTCGACAGCGAGATCCAGGTCGCGGGTCTGCGGAATTTCAAGTGGAACAACATCAAGCCGCAGGTCGACGAGATCGAGCTGTCGTCGGGCAAGCGCATCCTGCTGCTCGCCGAAGGCCGCCTCGTGAACCTGGGCTGCGCCACGGGCCACCCGAGCTTCGTGATGTCGTCGTCGTTCTCGAACCAGACGCTCGCCCAGATCGAGCTGTGGACCAAGCGCGACGCCGGCATCTACAAGAACAAGGTCTATACGCTGCCGAAGTCGCTCGACGAGAAGGTCGCCGCACTGCACTTGGAAAAGATCGGCGTGAAGCTCTCGAAGCTCACCCCGGCCCAGGCCAAGTACATCAACGTGACCCAGCAGGGTCCGTTCAAGGCCGACCACTACCGCTACTAAGTCTTCCGCTTCGGCGTAAGACCGGAACGGCCGGCGGGGCGACCCGCCGGCCGTTTTCGTTTGGCGCGACGCGGGGTGCGTACCTAAACTCCCGCCCCATGGAGTTCGCCCTTGCCGGCTTGGCGTTCGCACTCGCCGCCGCCCTTTATTGGGCGTGGCGCGAACGCGGCCGTGCCGTTGCGGCGGAAGCGCGCGCGACGGCGGCGGAAGCCGAGAAGCGCGAGATTTCGGTGCGCGCCAATCTTCAGCGCGTCGAACGCGAAGCGGCGGAAGATGCGCTGCGCCGTCTCGAATCCGCCCTCGACGCGTTGCCCGTCCCCTTGTGGCGGCGCGATCCCGAACAGCGCGTCGTGTGGTGCAACATCGCCTATGCCGACGCGGGCGGGGCCGATCGTAACGACTTTATCGACGGCATCGCGAAGCTGGGCGGCGATGCGATCGCGCGCAAGCTGTCGGCCCTTGCGCGCTTGGCGCTGGCCGCGCGCACCTCGCAAAGCGATTCCGGCCATCTGATCGTCGCGGGCGCCCGCCGGCTCTATGACTTCGTCGAAGCACCCTTGCCCGATGGCGGCACGATCGGCATGGCGGTCGACCAGACCGAGCGCGAGGAAGGCGGCATCGAGCTTGCCCGCCATATCGGCGCGCAAGGCACGGTCTTGGAAACCATGCCGGTCGCGATCGCGATTTTCGGCGCCGACAAGCGGCTCAAATACGCGAACTCGGCCTATGCGCGTTTGTGGCGCGTCGACGAGGATTGGCTGGCGACCGAGCCCGAATACGGCGAGGTGCTGGAAAGCTTGCGCGAACGCCGCCGCCTGCCGGAATTCGCCGATTTCCGCATGTTCAAGCGCCAGCGCGTGGCACTGTTCGATTCGATCTTCGAGCCGATCGACGAATTGATGTATCTGCCCGACGGCACGACCTTGCGCGAACGCTGCTTGGCGCATCCGCTCGGCGGCTTGCTATTCGCGTTCGAGGACGTGACCGACCGCCTCACGCTCGAACGCTCCTACAACACCCTCATCGCCGTGCAGCGCGCCACGCTCGACAACCTTCAGGAAGGGGTCGCCGTGTTCGGGTCGGACGGCAAGATGAAGCTGCACAACCCGGCCTTCGCGCGCATTTGGGATATGCCCGAAGCCGCGTTGATCGCCGAGCCGCATATCGGCGAAGTGATCGATCTGATGCGGCCCTTCTATCCGGCCGACGAGGATTGGGAGGAGACGAAATCGCGCCTCGCCGACGATATCGGGGCGCGCGAGCCGGTGCGCGCAAGGCTCGAACGCGCCGACGGACGCATTCTCGATTACGCGCTGGTGCCGTTGCCCGATGGCGCCACGCAGCTTTCCTATCTCGACGTCACCGACACGATCCGCGTCGAGCGCGCCTTGCGCGAACGCGCGGAAGCGCTGGAAGCCGCCGACCGGCTCAAATCCGAATTCATCTCGACCGTGTCCTACGAGCTGCGCACGCCGCTCAACACCATCATCGGCTTCGCGGAAATGCTGTCGAAGCAGTATTTCGGCGCGCTCAACGAACGTCAGGTCGAATATTGCGACGACATTCTGTCGGCCTCGCAACGTCTGCTCGCGATCATCAACGACATTCTCGATCTCGCCTCGATCGATGCGGGCCGCATGACGCTGGATTTGGCGCCGGTCCCCGTGCTGGGCTTGATGGAGGAAACCGCGCAGATCATGGCCGATCTGGCGCGCGAGCGCGATTTGACGCTGGAGGTGCGCGTCCCCCGCGCGCTGCCCGATCTGCGCGCCGATCCGCGCCGCCTGAAACAGGCGCTATGCAACCTCGTCTCCAACGCGATCAAGTTCACGCCGGCGGGCGGCAAGATCACGCTATCGGCCGAAGGGGCGGGGCAATACGTGGCACTGGCCGTCGCCGATACCGGTATGGGGATCGCCCCCGAAGATCAGTCGCGCGTGTTCAAGGAATTCGAGCGTGGCACCGCCCCCGATGCGCGGCGCATGGGGGCGGGGCTGGGCCTGTCGCTCGTGAAGCGTATTATCGAATTGCACGGCGGCACGGTGCATCTCGCCTCGATGCCCGGCGACGGCACGACCGTCATGGCCCGCGTGCCGGTGTGGAAGAACTGACGCCGCTTTAGCGGCGTCATCCCGGGCGAGCGCAGCGAGACCCGGGATCCCGGCTCGCGGCGGCCTCGCCGCCTTGGCCGGGATGACGGAAACTTACGTGCCCGGCACGCCCGACGTCGTCGAATATTCGAAGTGATAGGTCTCGCCGGGATGGCAGATGGCGCGCGCCGAATGCGCCGCGGCGGCGGCCTCCGCGAAGCCCGACAGAATCAGCTTCAGCTTGCCTGGGTAATGCGCGATATCGCCGATGGCGAAAATCCCGGGCGCCGATGTGGCCGCCGTGCGCTGTTCGACCTTGATATGGGCTTTCTCGATATCGAGGCCCCATTCGGCGATCGGGCCCAGATTCATCGATAGGCCGAAGAAGGCGAGCAGCGCATCGGCTTCGAGGCGGCGGGCCTTGCCGTCGAGATCCTTGAGTATCACGGCCTTGAGCGCGCCCGGCTCACCTTCCAGCGAATCGAGCTGATAGGGCACGACCATGTCGATCTTGCCCGCATCGGCCAGCGCCTTGACCTTGGCGACCGAGTCCGGCGCCGCGCGGAATTTGTCGCGGCGATGCACGACCATCACGCGCGCGGCGACATCGGCCAGGCTCAAGGTCCAGTCCAGCGCCGAATCCCCGCCGCCGGCGATGGCCACACGCTTGCCCCGGAACGCCTCGCGGCTGTTGACGAGGTAATGCACGCCCTTGTTTTCGAATTCGTCGATGCGCGGCATCGGCGGCTTGTTGGGGCCGAACGCGCCCACGCCCGCCGCGATCAGCACCGCCTTGGCGACGATGACCGTGCCGGCGGAGGTTTCCAGGCGCCACGCCTCGCCCTCGCGGGTCAGCTTTTCCACGCGCTGGCCGAGGTGATAGGTCGGCGAAAAGGGCGCCGCCTGCTCCTGCAATCGGGCGATCAGTTCGGCCGCCTCGATCTTGGGGTAGCCCGGAATGTCGTAAATCGGCTTTTCCGGGTAGAGCGCGGCGCATTGGCCGCCGGCGAAGTCCAGCGCGTCGATGACGTGGGTCTTCAGCTTCAGCATGCCGCATTCGAAAATGGCGAACAGGCCGACGGGGCCGGCGCCGATAATGGCGACATCGGTGGTATGGATCTGTGACATGGCCGCCATTGATGGCCAAGCCGGTCGAGGTTTTCAACGGATTTTCCGACTTAGGATTTCCGGGTAGAAGATTGCTCATGCTGGCCCCCACGCCGATTCGCGAATTGGACCTGCCCGACGCCGCCGCGACCCGAAAATTGGGCGCGTTGCTCGCGAAAGCGGCGCGTCCGCGCGACGCGATCGCCCTGGAAGGCGATTTGGGCATGGGAAAGACCGAGTTCGCGCGGGGCTTCATCCATGCCCGCGCGGGCGCCGAGGTCGAAGTGCCGAGCCCGACCTTCACGCTGGTGCAGACCTACGATCTGCCCGGCGGGCCGATCTGGCATTTCGATCTGTATCGATTGGCCGATCCGGAGGAAATCTGGGAACTCGGCTGGGAAGCGGCGCGCGAAGGCGCCATCGCGTTGATCGAATGGCCGCAGCGTCTTGGGCCCTATCTGCCGGCGGATCGTTTGACGGTCGCGCTGTCGCCGGGCAAAGACGAAAACGCGCGCCACGCGATCGTCTCGGGCGGCGCCAATTGGGCCGATCGGCAGGAGTTGACGCATGGCGGCTGAACCCACGGTGCCGCGCAAAGCCGCGCGCGCGTTTCTCGACGCGCATGGATGGGCGGGCATTCAGCCCACGCTGCTCGCCGACGACGCGAGTTTCCGCAAGTATTTCCGCCTGCGCGACGGCGACCGCCAAGCCGTGCTGATGGATGCACCGCCGCCGCAAGAAGACGTGCGCCCCTTCGTGACGGTGGCCACGCATCTCTATCGCCTGGGCTTGTCGGCGCCGCGCGTCGATGCGGCCGAGCCGCATGCCGGCTTCCTGCTGCTGGAGGATTTGGGCGACGACACCTTCACGCGCGCGTTGAAGGCGGGCGTCTCGGAAGCCGATCTTTACGCGCGCGCGGTCGATGCGTTGCTAGCCTTGCATGCGCATCCCGCGCAAACCCATGTCGATTGCCCGGCTTACGACGACGCCACGCTCGATCGCGAAGCGTTATTGCTGACCGATTGGTTCCTGCCCGAATGGGCAGGCAAGGAGACCGGTGCGGATGTGCGTGCCGCCTATCTCGCCGCGTGGCACGCGGTCTATCCGCTCGCCCGTGTTGGCGGCACAACGCTGGTCTTGCGCGATTATCACGTCGACAATCTGGTCAGTCTCGATCGGCCCGGCATTCGCGGCTGCGGCTTGCTGGATTTCCAGGACGCGCTGATCGGTCCCGCCGCCTACGACCTCGCCAGCTTGATCGGCGATGCGCGGCGCGATGTGTCGCCCGCGGTCGTGCGCGCGTCGATCGACGCTTATCTATCGGCGCGCCCGCAAATCGATCGCGGCGAGTTCGAAGCGGCGTTGGCGATTTTGTCGGCGCAGCGCAGCGCCAAGATCGCCGGCATTTTCGTGCGGCTGTTCCGGCGCGACGGCAAGCCGCAATATCTCAAACATATCGACCGCGTCTGGCGGCAATTGAACGCCGATCTGGCGCACCCGGCCTTGGCGCCGGTGCGCGCGTGGTTCGATGCGCATGTGCCCGCCGAATGGCGCGCGCGGCCGAAAGCGGAGATCGCGGCATGAGTGCGTTCGACACCGGCATGGTTCTGGCGGCGGGCTTGGGCAAGCGCATGCGCCCGCTGACCGATACGCTGCCCAAGCCCATGGTGCCGGTCGCCGGGCGCGCGTTGATCGATCGCGTGATCGACCGTATGGCGGAGGCGGGCGTGCATCGCGTCGTCGCCAATCTCCACCATCATCGTTCCACGCTCGAAGCGCATGTGAAGGCCCGCAAGGACGTGGCGATCGTCACGGTGCACGAGCCGGATCTGCTGGAAACCGGCGGGGGCGTGTTGAACGCGCTGCCCGTGCTGGGGCCGGGCGCGTTCTTCTGCGCCAATGCCGATGTGCTGTGGTTTGACGGACCGAAGCCCGCCCTCAAGCGCCTCGCCGAAGCGTGGGATGACGGTGCGATGGACGTGCTGCTGCTGATGAATTCGGCCGCCACGGCGCGCGGCTACGAGGGGCGCGGCGATTATTTCGTCGATTCGAATGGCAAGGCGCGCCGCCGCCGCGATCCGGAAATAGCCCCCTTCGTTTATGCGGGTGTGCAGATTCTGCATCCGCGCGCCTTGGCGGGTTTTGCGCCCGGCGCTTTCTCGCTGAACAAAGTCTATGACGCGGCGGAAGCCAAAGGGCGCCTCTGGTCGGTCGTGCATGACGGTTTGTGGTTCCATGTCGGCACGCCCGACAGCGTGACCGCGACCGAGCGCGAACTCGGCTGGTCGGCGAAGAAAGCGTAGCGGCACATGCGCGTCGGCACGATCCCGTCCGGCGTGCCGTTCCTCGCGGCGTTCGCCAAAGGCATTCTCGCCAAGCTCGGCACCGCGCCCGAATCCTTGTCGCGCGCCACGGTGCTGTTGCCCAACCGGCGCGCGGTGCGCGCTTTGGGCGAAGCGTTCTTGGCCGAAGCCGGCGGCAAACCGCTGCTGCTGCCGCGTATTGCCGCGATCGGCGACGTGGACGAGGACGAGCTGATATTGACGGGCGAGGGAGCGGCGCTCGACGCCGAGCTTCCGCCCGCGATCGACGGTGCTGCGCGCGAATTGCTGCTGGCGAAGCTCGTTGCGGCAAAAGGCGGGCAGGCCGCACCGTCGCCCGCCGCCGCGTTGCGTTTGGCGCGCGCACTCGCCGAACTTCTCGACTCGTTGCAGATCGAAGAAGTGCCGTGGGCGAATTTCGACGGGCTCGTGCCCGACGATTACGCGCGCCATTGGGGCCAAACGCTCGAATTCCTCGCGATCATTCGCGAGCACTGGCCGGTTATTCTGGAAGCGCGCGGTCAGATGGACCCGCAAGCGCGGCGCGTGAAACTGATCCGCGCCCTTGCCCAGCGCTGGGAAGCGCATCCGCCGCAAGGCCCGATCTGGGCGGCGGGCTCGACCGGCTCGGTGCCCGCGACCGCACACTTGTTGAAAGTGATCGCCGGCCTGCCGCAAGGCGAGGTCGTGCTGCCCGGCCTCGATTGCGATTCGGATGCCGCGACCTGGGAAGCGATCGGGCAGGAGCCGTCGCATCCGCAATACGGCCTCCATCATCTGCTGCGGCGCATGGAAGTGGCGCGCGATGCGGTCACCGTTTGGGACGGCACGGCGCCGGGCCCGCGCGCGTCGCTGGCCGCCGAAGCCTTGCGGCCCGCCGCGACCACGCAAGCCTGGCGCACGGCCCCCAAGCAAGACGATGCGGCGTTCGCGGGCTTGATGCGCCTCGAATCCGCCGATCCCGATTCCGAAGCGGGCGCCATCGCCGTGCTGTTGCGCGGCGCCTTGGAATCGCCCGGCCGCACGGCGACGCTGGTCACGGCGGATCGCAATCTCGCGCGCCGCGTCTCGGCCAAATTGCGCCGCTGGGGAATCGAGGCCGACGATTCCGCCGGGCGGCGGCTCGATCTCGCCCCCGCCGCCGTGTTGCTGCGCTTGGTCGCGCGTGCGGTGGCGGATGATCTCGCCCCGGTCGATCTGCTCGCGCTGCTCAAGCATCCGCTGGCGTCGCTGGGCCGCGACCGCACGACGCATCTCACCCAAGCACGGCGCTTGGACCGGTTGGGTTTGCGCGGCCCCCGACCGGCACCCGGCATCGCGGGCTTACGCAAAGTGGCACCCCAAGACGCGTTGCCGTTGATCGACGCACTCGAAGCGGCGTTGAAGCCCTTGGCGGGCGCGCCCGAAACCTTGCGCGATCTTCTGGCGGCGCATATCCGCGCGGCCGAAGATCTCGCGCGCGACGAAACCGGCCGCACGCGGCTGTGGGACGGGCAGGCGGGCAACGCGCTGGCGAATTTCGCCGCAAGGCTGATCGACGCCGCACCCGAATTCGGCGACGTAAAGCGCCACGGCTTCGCCGATCTGCTCGACGAATTGCTGGCGTCCGCGAGCTGGCGCCCGCCTTATGGCGGGCATCCGCGTATCAGCATTCGCGGCACGATCGAAGCGCGTCTCGTCTCCGCCGATCTCGTCGTGCTCGGCGGTTTGAACGAAACCACATGGCCCGGCGAAACGCGCGAAGACCCGTGGCTGTCGCGCCCGATGCGCGCCAAGGTCGGCTTGCCGCCGCTCGAACGGCAGATCGGCTTGGCCGCGCATGATTTCGCGCAAGCCTTCTCCGGCGCATCGGTCGTGTTGTCGCGGGCGCGCAAAACCGAATCGGGCCCCGCCATCGCGTCGCGCTGGCTCGTCCGGCTCGACGCGTTGCTGGGCAAGGATCCGCGCTGGGCGGCGTCGCTCGATCCCGATCCCGCCGCCTGGGCCGCCACGCTCGACGGGCATGGCCGCGTCGTCGCGCCCATTCGCCCGCCGGCCCCCAAGCCGCCGGTCGCCGCCCGGCCCAAGGGATTGTCGGTCACGCGGATCGAAACGCTGATCCGCGATCCTTATGCGATCTATGCGTCGAAAATCCTCGGCCTCTATGCGCTCGACGAGATCGACGCGGACGCCGATGCACGCCAGCGCGGCAATCTCTATCACGACGCGTTGGAACGTTTCGCCAAGACCTATCCCGGCGAGTTTCCGCCGGATGCGCTGGCGCAATTGATCGCGTTCGGCCGCGACGCGTTCGACAAAATCAACCCGCCGCCCTCGGTGCGCGCTTTCTGGTGGCCGCGCTTCGTGCTGATGGCGGAGATGTTCGTCGCCGAAGACGCCGCGCGCCGCGCCAAGGGCATGCGCGTCGCCGCCGTCGAAACCAAAGGCACGCTCGACATCGACGGTTTCGCGCTGTCGGCGACGGCCGATCGCATCGACCGCAAAGCGGACGGCACACTGGTCGTGCTCGACTACAAAACCGGGACGATGCCGACGGGCCCGCAAGTCGCGACCGGCCTGTCGCCGCAATTGCCGCTCGAAGCCTTGATCGCCGAAGCAGGCGGCTTCGAAGGTGTCGCCAAAGCGTCGGTCGCGGAACTCACCTATATCGGGCTTGGCGGCTCGGCGAAGGATCGTGGCTTTCAAACGCGCGCCCCCGCCAAAGCCATTGCCGATATGCCGACGTTCCTGGCTGAAACGCGCGCCAATTTGGCGGCGCTGATCAAAGCCTATCGCGATCCCGATGCCGCCTATCGTTCGCGCCCGCGCGTGCAATACGTGAAATTCTCGGGCGATTACGACCATCTCGCGCGCGTCGCCGAATGGGCGATCGAAGGGGGTGACGAATGAGCGTCCCCGATCCGATCGAACAGGGCCTTGCCGCGCAACGCGTCGCCGCCAATCCCGATTTCAGCGTCTGGGTGTCGGCGAATGCGGGCGCGGGCAAAACCCATGTTCTGACCGCGCGCATCGTCAATCTGCTGCTGCGCGGCGTGCGCCCCGCCGCGATTCTGTGCCTCACCTTCACCAAGGCGGCGGCGGCGGAAATGCGCGAACGCCTGTCGAAGCTGCTCGCCGACTGGGCGATTTGCGACGATGCGGAATTGCGCAAGGCGCTGGTCGATCGGTTGGGCCGCGCGCCGGACGATCGCGAAATGCGCATGGCGCGCGTGCTGTTCGCCAGCGTGCTGGAAGCGCCCGGCGGTTTGCGCATCCAGACGATCCACGCCTTTTGTGAATCGCTGTTGAAGCGCTTTCCGCTGGAAGCCGGCGTGCCGCCGCATTTCGAAATCGCCGACGATACGGCCGCCGCCGAATTGCTCGACGCCGCGCGCGACGCGCTGACCGCCAGCGATGAACCGGTCCTGCGCGAAGCGTTGACGATCGTCGCGGGGGCGGCGAACGAGCAGAGCGTGACCGACGCGCTGGATTTTCTGCTGTTGTCGCGCGCCAAATTGCGCGATCTGGTCGGGATCGGCGTCGAAGGGGAGATCGCGCGGCGTTATCAAAGCGTGGGCCTCGATCCGAAGGCCGATCGTGACTCCGCAGTCGGGGCATTCGTCGGCCGTATCGACGAACCGGCGATGAAATCCGCCGCCTCGGCGCTCGATCAACTTGGCACCGCAACGGACAAGAAAGCCGCCGCCGAAATCCGCGCGTTTCTGGCGGGGCCGCGCCGCGATATCGAGCCATGGATCGACGTGTTCCTGACCGATAAACGCACGCCGCGCGCCAAGATGGCGACCAAGAAAGTCGCCGAGAACGCGCCCGATGCGCTTGAGGCGCTGTTGGCCGAGCAGGGCCGCGTCGAGCTGCTTCATCGCACGCTGATCGAAATCGAAATGCTGCGCCGCTCGTCGGCGTTGCTGCGCTTGGGCGCGGCGTCGTTCCAAGCCTACGAGGCGCGCAAGACCGCGCGCGCCTTGCTCGATTACGACGATCTGATCGGCAAGACCGTAATGCTGCTCGAAGACGGCGCGCCCTGGGTTCTCTACAAGCTCGACGGCGGCATCGAGCACGTGCTGGTCGACGAAGCGCAGGATACGGCGCCCGAACAATGGCGCGTCGTGCGTGCGCTGACCGGCGAATATTTCGCGGGCGAAGGGGCGGTCGAACGGCGGCGTACCGTGTTCGTCGTCGGTGACGAGAAACAGTCGATTTTCAGTTTCCAGGGGGCCGATCTCGCGGCCTTCGCGGCGTCGCGCGAGGATTTCGCGGCGCGCGCGGGTGCCGCGTGGCGCGAAGTGGCACTACCGCTGTCGTTCCGTTCCGCCCCCGCCGTGCTCGATGTCGTCGACGCCGCGTTCGACAATGAAGCGGCGCGTGCCGGCGTGTCGACCGCCCCGATCCGCCATATCGCGCGCCGTGCGATTGCGGGCGGGCGCGTCGATCTGTGGGCGCCGTTCGTCAAAGCCGATGTTCCCGACGGCAAGCCCTGGGATTTGCCGGTCGATTACGAAACGGCGGCGCATCCGTCGGCGCGGCTTGCGCTGTCCATCGCGCGCACGATCAAAAGCTGGATCGGCCGCGAGGCGTTGCCCGCCCTGGGCCGCACCATCGACGCGGGCGATATTCTGATCCTGGTGCGGCGGCGCAATCGCTTTTTCGAGGCGATGGTGACGGCGTTGAAGCGCGAAGGCGTGCCGGTCGCGGGTGCCGATCGCTTGGTGCTCGGCGCGCAGATCGCGGTGATGGATCTGCTGTCGCTCGCGCGGTTCTGCTTGCTGCCGCAAGACGAGCTCTCGCTCGCCGAGATTCTAAAATCGCCGCTGTTCGGCCTCGACGACGACGATCTATTCGCGTTGTGCCGGGGACGGCGCGCGAAGCTTTGGACGGTGTTGCGCGAGCGCGCTGGCGAGAATCCGAAATGGGGCCATGCCGCGCAAATCCTGTCAAAGCTGCGCGCCCAGGCCGATTTCGCGGCCCCGTTCGAGTTCTTCGCGTCCGTGCTGGGGGCGGGTGGCGGCAAGGCGCAAATGCTCGGCCGCTTGGGGCCCGACGCAGCCGATCCGCTCGACGAATTCCTGGCAGCGTGTCTGGATTTCGAACGTTCGCACCCGCCATCGCTGCAAAGATTCCTCGCGTGGTTCGAAGCGGGCGGCACCGACATCAAGCGCGACATGGAACGCGCCCACGGCCAGGTGCGCGTGATGACCGTGCATGGCGCCAAGGGCTTGGAAGCGCCAATCGTGTTCCTGCCCGATACGTGCCAATTGCCTAAAGCGCCGTCCCCGCCGATGTGGAGTGCCGACGCGCCCGCGTTTCCGCTGTGGTGGCCATCGGGTGCCGACGGTAGTGCAATGGTCGATGCCGCGAAGAACGCGGCGCGGGCGCGCGAGATCGCCGAATACAAGCGCCTGCTTTACGTCGCCGCGACGCGCGCGCGCGATCGGCTGATCGTCTGCGGCTGGTGCGACAAGGATCCGGCGAAAGAATCTTGGTACGAAACGCTGCAAGCCGCGATCGAAACGCGACCCGGCGTTACGCATGGCACGGGCATCGACGGCAACACGGCGGTCGTGTCTTACGAGAAGCCCGCGACACTTGAAGCGCAGAAAGCCGACGCGGGTGTCCAGGCGCGCGCCGCCGGCGATGCACCCGTTTGGCTGCGGCGCGGCGATGCGCCCGAGGAACCTGTGCCGCCCAAGCCGCTGGTGCCCTCGCGCGAAGGCCAGATGCCCGCCGCCGCTTCGCCCTTGGCGGGGGCGCGGGCCGATGCGATCAAGCGCGGCTCGCTGATCCATCGCTTGCTGCAAACCTTGCCCGATCTTCCCGCCGATGCGCGCGACGCGGCGGCGCGACGTTTCCTCGCCCGCCCCGGTCATGCGCTGGACGAAGCCCAGCAAGACGAGATCGCGCGCGAAACGTTGGCTCTGTTCGACTTGCCCGACTTCGCAGAAGCGCTATCGGGCCAAGGCTTGGCCGAAGCGCCGATCGTGGCGCAAGTCGGCGGGCGCGCTTTGTCGGGCCGCATCGATCGCTTGGTCGTGCGCGACGACGCGATTTTCGTGCTCGACTACAAGACCAATCGCCCGCCGCCCGAACGCGTCGAAGACGTGCCCGCCGAATATGTCGCGCAACTCGCGGCGTATCGCGCGGCGTTGGCGCCGCTCTATCCGGGCCGTCCGATTCGCGCGGGCCTCGTCTGGACCTACGCGCCGCGCTTGCAGGAAATTCCGTCCGAACTTCTCGACGCACACGCGCCGTAAGCGGCGGAAATCGCTCATCAAAGTCGCGATCCGGCAATCGTTGCGGCGGACCTTGACCCTTTGACCCCGGCTACCTACTTTTGCACCGAGCCCTTTGAACCCGAGGCGTATTCCCCGAGGCGCAAACAATGTCCACCACGACCAAAGTCACCGACACGAGCTTCCCGACCGACGTGCTCCAGGCCCCTGGCCCGGTGCTGGTCGATTTCTGGGCGGAGTGGTGCGGCCCCTGCAAGCAGATCGCCCCGGCGCTGGACGATCTCGCCAAGGATATGGCGGGCAAGCTGACGATCGCGAAGATCAATATCGACGAGAACCCGCAGACGCCGTCCAAGTACGGCGTGCGCGGCATCCCGACGCTGATGCTGTTCCAGAACGGCGAAGTGAAGGCGACGAAGATCGGCTCGATGCCGAAGAGCGGCCTTTACAGCTGGGTGCAGTCGGTCATCTGACCGCCCACACTTCGCGGCGAATTGGAAACCCCGGCCGGGAAACCGCGCCGGGGTTTTTGATTCAGCCGTTGTCGGCGAGGATGCGCCCGCACAGATAAAGCGAGCCGCAGATCAGCACGGGATTTTCGGGCCGCATCGCGGGTGCCAGATCGGCAATCGCCGCATCGGCCGACACGGCTTCGGCCACATCGGCGATGCCGGCTTGGCGCGCCGCCGCCGCGATATCGCTCGCGGGCAAGGAGAGCTTCTCATCGGGAATGGCGATCGCGCGCAAGTGGCGCACATAGGGTGCGACGTGGCGCAGGAAATCGATCGGCTGCTTGGTCGACAGCATGCCGAAGACGAGATCGATCTGGCGGCCTTGCGCCCATTTGGCCAGCGCTTCGCCCGCACCCTCGTTATGGCCGCCATCGAGATAGAGCGCCACCTGCGGCGGTAGCTTCTCGACCAAAGGCCCGCGCGTCAGGCGTTGCAGCCTTGCGGGCCATTGCGCCGACGTGATGCCGGCTTCGATCGCCGAATCGGAAAGGCCGAGTTTTTCGGCGCACGCCACAGCCAATGCCGCGTTCGCGTATTGATGCGGGCCGGGCAGTGACGGGCGCGGCAAGCGGCGGGTTTTAAGCCCGCGATATTGGAAGCCGCCTTCGTCCAGCAGCGCGAAATTCCATTCGCGGCCGTGGCGGAACAAGGGGGCCGCCAACTCCGCCGCGCGCGCATCGAACACGGCACCGGCTTCTGCGGGTTGCACGCCCACGCAAACCGGCACGCCCGGCTTGATGATCCCGGCTTTCTCGCCCGCGATCAGTGCGAGCGTGTCGCCCAGATACTGGGTGTGATCGAGCGAGATCGGCGCGAGAGCGACGAGATCGGGTTTGGGCACGACATTGGTCGCGTCCAGCCGCCCGCCCATGCCGGTTTCGAGTAGCACGCGATCGGCGGGCACGCGCGAAAAGGCGAGGAACGCCGCCGCCGTTGTGATTTCGAAAAACGTGATCGGACGCCCGGCATTGATGCGCTCGATCTCGGCGAGGGTTGCCTCGAGCATCGCGTCGTCGATCAGCTTGCCGGCCAAGCGGATGCGCTCGTTGAAGCGTACCAGATGCGGCGAGGTGTAGACATGCACGCGCTCGCCCGCCGCTTCGCACATCGCGCGGATATAGGCGAGGGTCGAGCCTTTGCCGTTCGTGCCCGCGATATGCGTGACGCGCGGCAAGGCAAGATGCGGGTTCCCCAGATCGGCGAGCAGCCGGACCAAGCGGTCCAGCGACATGTCGATAACCTTGGGGTGAAGCGTCGTCAGACGCTCCAGAATGGGGTCCACGGCCATCGTGTTTCGCGGGTGCTCAGCGCGCCTTGGGAATGTCGAGCTGCGGCTGCGGCATCTTCACGACCTTGGCACCCGTGCTCGGCTCGGTCAGCAGCTTCAGCATGCGGGCGAGCGTGGCGCGAAGTTCGTGGCGATGCACGACCATGTCGACCATGCCGTGATCGAGCAGGTATTCCGCCTTCTGGAAACCGGCGGGCAATTTCTCGCGGATCGTTTCTTCGATCACGCGGGCACCCGCGAAGCCGATCGTCGCACCCGGTTCGGAAATCGCGATATCGCCCAGCATCGCGAAGCTCGCCGACACGCCGCCCGTGGTGGGATCGGTCAGCAGCACGATATAGGGCAGGCCCGCTTCTTTCACTTCCTCCGCGGCGATCACGGTGCGCGGCAGCTGCATCAGGGACAGAATCCCTTCCTGCATGCGCGCCCCGCCCGAAGCGGGAATGACGATCAGCGGCGCTTGTTGCAGCACCGCCAGGCGCGCGGCGGCGATCAAGGCTTCGCCGACGGCCACGCCCATCGAGCCGCCTTGGAATTCGAAATCGAACACCGCGATCACGGTCTGAACGCCGCCCAGGCGGCCATGCGCCACCAGAATCGCGTCCTGCTCGCCGGTCTTGTCGCGCGCGGCCTTCAGGCGATCGGCGTATTTCTTCTGATCGCGGAATTTCAGCGGGTCTTGGATCGTCTTGGGCAATTCGATGCGCGCATAGGCGCCGTCGTCGAACAGCGTTTCCAAGCGGCGCTTGGCGGGCAAGCGCATATGGTGCCCGCAATGCGTGCATACGCGCTGGTTCGCTTCCAGATCGCGGTGGAAGATCATCTTGCCGCAGGACGGGCAGGTGTCCCACAGATTGTCGGGCACCTCGGTCTTGCGGACCAGCGCGCGGATCTTCGGGCGGACGAAATTGGTCAGCCAGCTCATGCCGCCGCTCCTTGCTTGGCGCCGCGCACGGCGGCGGCGAGTTCGCGCACCAGCTTGTGCATCGGTGTGACCGGATCGGTCTTGGTGTCGGCGACGATCTGCACAAGCGCCGACCCGACCACGGCCGCGTCGGCATGCTTGGCGATCGCGGCGGCCCCTTCGGGCGTCTTGATGCCGAAGCCGACGGCAACCGGAAGCTGGGTGTGGCGCTTGATGCGCGCGACGGCCGCTTGCACATCGGTCGCTGCGGCGGATTTCGTCCCCGTCACGCCCAGCACGGCGACGTAATAAAGGAAGCCCGAAGCCCCTTCGAGCACGGTCGGCAAACGCTTATCGTCGGTCGTCGGCGTGGCGAGGCGCACGAGATCGAGGCCCGCGGCTTTCGCGTAGGGGCGCAATTCCTCGTCTTCCTCGGGCGGCAGATCGACGACGATCAAACCATCCGCACCGGCGGCGGCGGCATCTTTGCAGAAGCGCTCGGCGCCGTAGATATAGATCGGGTTGTAGTAGCCCATCAGCACGACGGGCGTCGTCGTGTTTTTCTTGCGGAAATTCCGCAGCAATTCGAACGTCGCTTTGGTCGAGCCGCCATTGGCCAGCGCCCGCAAAGCCGCCGCTTGAATGGCGGGACCGTCGGCCATCGGGTCGGAGAAGGGCAAGCCCAGTTCGATCACGTCGGCACCGGCATCGGGCAGGCCGTCGACGATTTTCTGCGCGGTTGCCGCGTCGGGATCGCTCGCCATCACATAGGTGACGAGACCCGCGCGTTTTTCCTGCTTGAGGCGCGCGAAAGTTCCGGCAAGACGGCTCATAGCTTCACGCCCAGTCGTTCGGCCAGCGCGAAGATATCCTTGTCGCCGCGCCCGCAGAGATTCATGACGATGATCTTGTCCTTGGCCATTTTCGGCGCGATGCGCGCGACATGGGCCAAGGCGTGAGCGGGCTCCAACGCCGGCAGAATGCCTTCGGTGCGCGACAGCAGCTTGAACGCTTCGACCGCTTCGTCGTCGGTCGCGGCGACATAGTTCACGCGCTTGATGTCGTGCAGCCAGGAATGTTCCGGGCCGATGCCGGGATAATCGAGACCGGCCGAGATCGAATGCGCTTCGGCGATCTGGCCGTCGTCGTCCATCAACAGGAAGGTGCGGTTGCCGTGCAGCACGCCGGGCTTGCCGCCTTGCAGAGAGGCCGCGTGCTTGCCGGTGTCGAGGCCCAGGCCCGCGGCTTCCACCGCGTCCATCGCCACATCGCGATCGTCGAGGAAGGGATGGAAAAGGCCCATCGCGTTCGACCCGCCGCCGATGCACGCGACCAGCTTGTCGGGCAGGCGGCCTTCGGCCTTCAGGATTTGCGCGCGCGCTTCCACGCCGATGACCGACTGGAAGTCGCGCACCATCGCCGGATACGGGTGCGGGCCCGCGACCGTGCCGATGATGTAGTAGGTGTCCGTCACGTTGGCGACCCAGTCGCGCAGCGCGTCGTTCATCGCGTCTTTCAGCGTGCCCGTGCCCGACGTGACCGGGCGCACTTCGGCGCCCAGCATCTTCATGCGGAACACGTTGGGAGCCTGGCGTTCGATGTCGGTCGCACCCATGTAAACGACGCAAGGCATGCCGAACAACGCGCACACGGTGGCGGTGGCCACACCGTGCTGGCCGGCACCCGTTTCCGCGATGATGCGCTTCTTGCCCATGCGTCGGGCCAGCAGGATCTGGCCCATCGTGTTGTTGATCTTGTGCGAACCGGTGTGGTTCAGCTCGTCGCGCTTCAGATAGATCTTGGCGCCGCCAAGCTCGTCGGTCAGGCGCTGGGCGAACCACAAAGGCGACGGCCGGCCCACATAATGCTCGAGGTAGTAGTCGAGCTCCTTCTGGAAGCTGGGGTCGGCTTTGGCGGCCGTATAGGCCTTCTCGACCTCGAGGATCAGAGGCATCAGCGTTTCGGCGACGTAGCGTCCGCCGAAAATGCCGAAATGGCCACGTTCGTCGGGGCCAGCGCGATAGGAATTGAGAGCGGTCATGGGGCGAGGTTTATAGCCCGAGGGGCGGGCCGGGCCAAGATCAGGCTTTTCGCACCGCAGCGGCGAAATCGCGGATCAATTCCGGCGATTTAACGCCCGGGGCGCTTTCCACGCCCGACGAGACATCGACCGCTTTCGCGCCCGAAATCCGGATCGCGTCGGCGACGTTACCGGGTGTCAATCCGCCGGCCAGCATCCAGGGCAGGCCGATCTCGGCCCCCGCCAGGATCGTCCAATCGAAGGTCACGGCATTGCCGCCGGGCAGGGCGCCGTCGCGCTTCGGGGGCTTGGCGTCGAACATGATGCGCTCGGCGATGCCGCGATAGGCGGCGGCGCGGGCGATATCGTCTTTCGATGCGACGCCGATCACCTTCATCACCGGCGTCGCGAATTTGGCCGCGATATCGCGCGCCCGGTCGGGCGTTTCCGCCCCGTGCAATTGCAGCAAGCCCGGCTTCAATACCGAGACGATTTCCGCGATCGCCGCATCGTCGGCATCGACCAGCAACGCCACGCGCCGGGTCGACGACGGCAAAGCGGAAGCGAGTTCGACGGCGCGGGCGAGGGGCCGATTGCGCGGCGAGCGCTGGAAGAACACGAAGCCGGCGTATTCGGCACGAATCTCCGCCACCGCCGAAATCGCTTCCGGCGTCGTCACCCCGCAGATTTTGATCGCGACGGTCACGCGAGCCCCACGATCTCGATCTCCGGCGCGTAGCGGCGGAAATCGGTCACGTTATCGGTCAGGATGCGCGTTACGCCGTTGGCGAGCATCGTCGCCGCAATGTTGGCGTCATGCACCGCGCGACCGACGATGCGGTGACGGTCGATGAGTTGCCGAAAAATCCGAAGACTTTCGGAAGACTCGTCGAGCAGACGCATTTTATTGAGAAAAATCGCCACGTCCGCCAAGGCGACTGCCAAATCCAGCGGTCTGGGTGCGAAGCGTGGATGCGTGGTCGCGGCGATATACTCGCGAATGATCTGCGCCGTGACGACCAGTTCGCCGGTTGTACGCGCTCTGTCGATCGCCATCGTTGCTGCGGCGTGTTGCGGCGCGGCGCTGACGGTCGAGAACACAAGAATATTCGTATCGACGCAAATCACGTTTCAGCGACCGTTGTCGCCGTAGAGGTCTTCGCGTCGCAACGAGAAATCCGCAGGCCATGGCCCGCAATCATGCACCGGCCAATCCGCCATGAAGGGTTTGGCGGATTCGGCCGGGCGCGGCTCGGCCTTCACCTCGGCGTCGTGCGCGCCCGGTTTCAAATCGGGCGGCGCTTTGCCGGTAATCGTGCCGTCTTCGGCGATCTCAATGCGGATGCGGATCGAACCCATGGCGGTATTTTACGCCGCTTGGCCGATTTCCGCCAGAATGCGCGCGAGCGCGTCCTTGGGCGCTTTGGCTTGCGTGATCGGGCGGCCGATGACCAGGTGATCGGCGCCGAGCGACACGGCTTCGGCCGGGGTCATGATGCGCTTCTGGTCGCCCGCTTCGGCCCATTGCGGGCGAATACCCGGCACGACCAGTTTGAAATCGGGGCCGCAGGCTTTGCGCAGCCGCGCGATTTCATGCGGCGAGCAGACCACGCCGTCGAGACCCGATTCGCGCGCGAGCACGGCCAAGCGCTCGGCCTGATCGCTCATCGGGCCGCGCTGGCCCACGGCCGTAAGATCGTTCTCGTCGAGACTGGTCAGCACGGTGATGCCCAGGAGATTCGGGCGCGCGTCGCCCGCTTCCTTCGCGGCCGACGCGGCGGCGCGCATCATCGCCGCCCCGCCCGAGGCGTGGATGGTCAGGAAATGCGGTTTGCAGCGGCTGGCCGAGCGCACGCCGCCGGCGACCGTGTTGGGAATGTCGTGGAGTTTGAGATCGAGGAACAGCGGGCGTCCGCCCGCGACGTCGACGACACCTTGCGGGCCTTGGGCGACGAAGAATTCGAGCCCGAGTTTGACGGCAAAGCCTTCGGTGCCGAGGCCGATAATTTCGGCGGCGGCGTCTTCTTTGCGGGAGCGGTCGATAGCGACGAAAATCCGGGGCGGGATCATTGCAATGGACCTCCTTCTGGGCGATATCAGGGACCGTTTCGCGCGTTTCGCACCCTCGGTCAAGCCAGCCCGGTCGGATTTCCCATGCCCCGTTACAAGACCCTCAATCAGCTCGATGTTTCCGGCAAGACCGTGCTCGTGCGCGCCGATTTGAATGTGCCGATGAAGGACGGAAAGGTCAGCGACGCGACGCGCATCGACCGATTCGCGCCGACGGCGGTCGAGCTCGCCAAAAAGGGCGCCAAAGTCGTGGTGTTGTCGCATTTCGGCCGTCCGAAGGGGCGCGACGCCAGCCAATCGCTCGCCCCGTTGCTTGGCGATCTGTCGAAAGCTTGCGGTGCCAGCGTCGCCTTCGGCGAGGATTGCATCGGCGACGCCGCCGCCAAGACGGTCGCGGGGCTGAAGCCGGGCGGTATCGCCATGCTCGAAAATCTGCGCTTCCACGCGGCCGAGGAAAAGAACGATCCGGCGTTCGCGAAGGCGCTCGCGGCGCTGGGCGACATCTACGTCAACGACGCGTTCTCCTGCGCCCATCGCGCGCACGCCTCGACCGAGGGCATCGCGCATTTGCTGCCCGCTTATGCGGGCCGTTTGATGCAGGCCGAGCTCGATGCGCTGGGCAAGGCTTTGGAGAATCCGCAGCGTCCGCTGGCGGCGGTCGTCGGCGGATCGAAGGTTTCGACCAAGCTCGAACTCATCGGCAATTTGTTGAACCGCGTCGATATCCTGGCGATCGGCGGCGGCATGGCGAATACGTTCCTGTTCGCCAAGGGCATCGACGTCGGCCGTTCGCTGTGCGAGCGCGATCTGGCCGAAACCGCGCGGCGCATCATGGCCGACGCCGAAACGGCGGGGAAACAGATCGTGCTGCCGGTCGATGCGGTGGTCGCGGGCGCGTTGACCGATGGGGCGAGCGCGCAAGTGGTGCCGATCGGCCGCATTCCCGCCGATCAGATGATCCTGGATATCGGCCCGCTGTCGGTCGCCGAAACGCTGAAGATTTTCGACCACGCCAATACGCTGGTGTGGAATGGCCCGGTCGGCGCGTTCGAGTTCCCGCCGTTCGACAAGGGCACGGTCGAACTCGCCAAGGGTGTGGCCGCGCGCAGCCAAGCGGGCAAGCTGCTGTCGGTCGCCGGCGGCGGCGACACGGTCGCAGCACTGATCCATGCGGGCGTCGAGGACAAGTTCGGCTATGTGTCCTCGGCGGGCGGCGCGTTTCTTGAATGGCTGGAAGGCAAGGAGCTGCCCGGCGTCGCCGCGCTGGCGTGACCCGGCGGGCGCTCCTCGCAAGGGAGCGCCTATGACCGCCTTACGCCAAATCCAAGTCGAAAAGTTCACGCCCGAAAGCTTCGCGCCGTTCGGCATCGTCATCGGCGATACGTCGCGCAAATCGGATTTCCAGGGCGGCGTGTCCGATGCGTGGCTGCTGCCCTTCGAGGCCGAGGGCGGCACGCAGCTCTCCTATTCGCGCTTCTATCATCAGAAGATGCGCTTCTCGGTGCTCGAGCGGCATTACGGCGTGACGCAAGGCTTCATTCCGGTCAACGGCACGCCCTTGGTGATGGTCGTCGCCCCGCCCACGCCGGCGGACGGGCCGGATAGGACGCCCAAGCCCGAAAGCTTGCGCGCGTTCCTGATGGACGGGACGAAGGGCCTATTGATGAAGGAGGGCGTGTGGCACACGCTCGACCGTTATCCGGTGCGCCCGCCGCATGTCGATGTGCTGTTCTTGAACGGCAAAACCGTTCAGAGCGAACTGATCCGCGAAAAGGCCGACGGCACGAAGCCAACCCGGACCGACCTGGTCGATCTCAAAGAAATCGCCGGCGTGGAGTTCGAGGTGACGGGCGTTTAATCCCGTCACCTCGATTTCTTACTTCTCCGGATTCATACCCGCGACGCGCGGGGCCAGCCACGCCTTGAACGCGGCGGGGTCGGTGGTCGCGAAATCGAACTCGATATGGATGCGGCCGTTTTCGACCGCCTTCACGTCGTAGGTCAAACGCTGACCGAACCCGTCCAGGCGCAAGCTGCCGCGATCGCCGCTGCGCATGGCCGCGTCGGATTTGAGATTGGCGCCGCCTTCGGAGATGTCGAGCAGCGCCGCATCGACGCGCTTGCCGGCGACGTCGGTCATTTCGACGGCGAGCTTCAGCGCGTAGCGCGGCCAGGCGCGGCGATTGGCGTCGCGCGTCGAGGTGCGCACCACGCGCACCAAGATGCCGCGCAAATCCTCGACGTTGCGCGACACGGTGGTGATCGCTTGACGGACTTCGCCCGCGCGCGTGCCGACATTGTCCGCACCTTGGCTCACGCTTTGGATCTTCGCCGACACTTCGCGCGAGGCTTCGGCCGTCTGGGCGACGTTGCGCGCGATCTCCTGCGTCGCGGAGCCCTGTTCTTCCATCGCCGCGGCGATGGCGCTGGCGACTTCGTCGACCTCGCGGATGCGATCGCCGATTTCGCCCACGGCGCGCACGGCGGCTTCGGTCGCGGTTTGGATCTCGCTCACCTGCCGGTCGATATCCTCGGTCGAGCGGCCGGTCTGGTTGGCGAGGTTCTTGACCTCCGACGCCACGACCGCGAAGCCTTTGCCCGCGTCGCCCGCGCGCGCGGCTTCGATCGTGGCGTTGAGGGCGAGCAGATTGGTCTGGCTCGCGATCTCGCCGATCAGCTTGGTGACTTCGGAGATTTTCGTGACCGCGTCGGAAAGCGAACGGATCGTCGTTTGGGCCTTTTCGCCCGCATCGACGGCGCTGCGTGTGACGGTCGAAGCGCGCGCCACCTGGCCCGAGATTTCGCGGATCGACGCCGCGAGTTCCTCGGCCGCCGACGACACGGTCTGCACGTTGACCAAAGCTTCTTCCGACGCGGCGGCCACGCTTTGCGAATCGCGCGAAACGTCGTCGGCCAGTTTCGCCATGTTCTGCGCCGTGCCATCGACCTGCGTCGTCGTCGCGGCGATCGCGTCGACCGCTTTGCCGGTTTCGCGTTCGACCGTTTCGGCCATGCCGAGCAAGGCTTGCTTCTTCTCGATCTCCGCCTGCTCCTGCTGGCGCTGCTGTTCGGCTTTCAGACGTTCGGTTTCGATCGCGTTGTCTTTGAACACCTGCATCGCGGCGGCCATGCCGCCCAGCTCGTCCTTGCGGCCCACGCCGGGAACGGTTGTCGACAAATCGCCGCCCGCGAGGTTGTTCATCGCGCCGGTCAGCGCGTTCAGCGGGCGTACGGCGATCGCGCCGACGATCAAACCGGCGATCAGGATGACGATCAACGCGCCAAGCGTGACGTACTGCATCGCGGCGGCGATGCGATTGACGCCGGTGAAAACTTCTTCGTCGTCGGCAGATACGATCACCGCCCAGCCCATGCCGGGATAATCGTAGGCACCGGCCGAGGCGGCATAGCCGGCCGCTTCGACATGCCCCGAAAACGGATGCACGCCGACATAGGTGCCGGATTTCTTCGCCAGCGCTTCGCGCGCGGGCAAATAGCCGCGCTCGGCGACGTTGACGCGCCCGACGACGGCCGGATCGCGGCGATAGTCGGCGGTGTTGGTCGATTCCGGCGCGTGATCGACGACGACCAAGCCGCGCGGGTCCATGATCGTGGTGCGGGCGGACTTCCAACCGTCGGCGGCGAGCTTCTCGTAGCTCTTCACCGCGATCTGCTCGACGAGTTCGAGGCCCGCGAAATTGACCCAAACGGCGATCGTTTTGCCGGCTTCGTCCTTTAACGGGGCCGCGAACGGAATGATCCAGCCTTCGTCGCCGTAGATGCGCGCCACGCTGGCGTCGCGCGAAGCTTGCTCGACGACGGTACCGGTGAATCCGTTCGTGCCGTTCAGAAACTCGCCTTTCAACGTCTTGGCGAGCCACGATGCGTTGGCGAAGGAAACGTCGTAGACGAAGCGCGTGTCGATCGGCTTGCCGAGGCCATCCTTGGTGTTGACCGACAGCACACGGCCTTCGGGATCGACGAGCAGCATCAGCTTATAGATGCCGTAAGTCGTCATATAGGCGTCCATGGCGCCGGTCAGCGCGGTCTCCCGGCCGGGTTGGCGCCACAATGTCTTGTCTTCGAGGACCGAATTCAGAAGGAAGGCCTGGACGTCGCCGTAGCGTTCGAACAGGTTGCGATCGACGACATCGATGACGTTCGCCGCCGCATCGCCCAACCGGTCGAGCGCCACTTGCTCGATCGACTGGCGCTGGCTTTGGAAAATCAGGCCGATCACACCGACCGGCAACAGCCCGAACAACATCAACAGCGCGACGAGCTTGACGCGAATTCCTTGCAGCTTGGCGAACATGGTCACTCCCGGACATCAGAATTGGGGCGCGATTAGGCGCGCGTCAGCTTAGGGGAACGTTAAATCCGCTCCCCTCGTGTTCGATACGATTTTTAGTGGAAGCGCTTCAGCGGCCGGCGGCGGAAGCTCGAGCCGTACATATTGCGCGTCGGCGCGTCTTGGCGCGTTTCGTCGGCCGGGCGGCGCGGCGGCGGCTCGGGCACCAATTGGCCCGCGATTTCGCCCCGGCGCCAGGCATCGACGCGATCTTCGGCCGCGCGCGTGTCGAGCGCGTCCCAATACCCCAGCGCGTCGAACAATTCGGCCGTGTCGAGCGCGGCACCTTCGGGGGCGGCACTCTGGCGCAGGCCCATCAGCAATTCGGTGAACACGTCCTTGTCGACTTGCGTGCCCTTGCAGGCCAGCGCGAAGGGGCGCCCGCCTTGCTCGTAAAGAATGCGCCGTCCCAGCGCCATCGACACGCCGACATATTTGGCGAACAGGCTTTCGAACAGCGAGCGTTCGCCCGCGCGCACCAGCGGCAGCAATGCCCCCAGATCGTCGAGTTCGCCGCGATCGAGCGCGAAGCGGATGCGCTGCAGCGTGCCGTTCAGCGCCACCGTGCGCTTGTGATCGGCCATCACTTCGGCCAGCGCTTGTTCGATGGCGCGGTCGAGCAGCGTGGGCTCCACGTCGAAATTCTCGACGATGTAGCGGCGCAACGCTTCCGACACCCAGGTGTACATGCGCGACGCCAAGCGCGGATCGAGATCCTCGCGGCGCAGGATAAGTTCCTGCAAATCGGCGTCGGAAACGGAGGTTTCGACCAGCGTTTCGAACGTGTCGAAGCCGATCGAGGCGCCCGTGTTTTCGAGAACGGCGCGCGTCACGTCGGCCTCGCCCGGGCGCACCAGCGCGTCGGACAGGATGACCGACAGGCGCTGACGGCGCGCGATCGCCAAACGATGCTGCATCGTGCGCGTGCGCACGACGTTGAGCAATTCGTCGTCGTCGAGGATTTCGGATTTCAGCAGCACCGGCCAGGCGACTTCGATCCGGTCGTTGGCGAGTTGCACGATCAGCTTGCGCGGCGCCACATCCTCGGTCGCCAGACGCTCCGCCAGCGCGCGGCGGATCGGCATTTCCAGATCGTGCAGCAGGCGCTGAAGGATTTCCTCCGCCAGTTCGCGCTCGCGCGCGGACATGTCGCCCAAATCGGTGCCGAGAATGATGTCGCCCATGCGCGCGGCCAAAGCGGCCCGGCTCTCCGGACGCTTGTCCTGCGCCAGAAGCAGCAGGCCGTGCAGTTGCTCTTGACCGAAGCCCGACATGGAGCGGGTTCGAACCCTTTCAAAACGGCGACGATAAGAAAGATAAATCTTCGGATTCGCCGAATCCAGTCTCACGTAAACGACACCAAGCATTTGGGAATGCAGGTGTGTCTATAACTCCTCGTTCTTTGCGTTTCGCAAACCGTTCCGGAATTTTTCGGGCGCGGTCTGGGGGTAACTCGCCCGATTCGCTAGTCACTGCCTAAATTGATGGCGATTCGGACGTTAATCAAGAATTAAGTAAAATTTTGTATAAACCGGCGCTATGCAGATTCAAGCCAGCACCGCGTCCGTTACCGGCGGCCTTGCGCGGCCGGAAGGCTTCCGGCCCCCGCCGCCGCGCGGTTCGTCGCGCATTGGCGCGGGCGAAGGGGCAAGCGTTGCGCCGGAATTCTCCGGGACGTCGCGTTCCCCCGAAGCGCAAGCCGCGGCCGACACGAATTTCGCCGAAGAAGCGCGGCCCACGCGCAATCTGCCGCGCGGCTCGCTCGTCAATCTCGTGATTTGACGGCCCCGCATCGCCTGCACCAAGCTGGCGATGACATGAATTCCCCGCCCAAACGATCCGGCCCGTCGATCCGCGCGATCCCCGATGGCGATACGCGCGAGCGTTTGATCTGCGGGGATTGCGGCTTCATCCAATACGACAATCCCAAGATCGTCGTCGGCGCGGTGGTGCTGTGGGGCGATCGCATCTTGATGTGCAAACGCGCGATCGAACCCGCTTACGGGCGCTGGACGATTCCCGCGGGCTATATGGAGCTGGGCGAGACGCCCGAGGAAGGGGCGGCGCGCGAAGCGTTCGAGGAAGCTTGCGCGAAGATCGATATCGGCGCGCTGATCGGCGTCTATTCGGTGCCGCGCATCGGCCAGGTGCAGATGATCTATCGCGCGACGTTGATCGACGGCGAATTCGCCGCCGGAACGGAAAGCTTGGAGACAAAGCTTTGCACGTGGGACGAGATCCCGTGGGACGAGATCGCGTTCCCGACCGTGCGTCTGGCGCTCGACGATTGGCGCCGGACCAAGGATCGGGACGCGGTCGTGCCCAATCTCAAACGATTTTGAAGTTCATCAGCAGAAGGCCGCAGACCATCACCACGGCGGCGACGAAGCGCTTGGCGCCGAAGGATTCGCGCAGCAGATACATGCCCATCAGCGACGCGAACAGCACCGATGTTTCGCGCAGCGCCGAAATATGCGCGACGGGCGACACGCTGCTCGCCCAAATCGCGATGCCGTAGCCGATCGCCGCGACCGTGCCGCCGGCCGTGCCCCGCCACCAATATTGCCGGATATAGGGAATGATCGCCGCGCGCCGCTTCAGGCACGCGACGACGAAGACCCATGGTCCTTCCAGAATATTGAGCCAGGCGATGTAGCCGATCGCGTTGCCCGATGCGCGTGCGCCCATCGCGTCGACCACCGTGTAGCCCGCGATTGTGCAACCGGTGAGCACGGCCAAGGCGGTCGCGCGGCGATCATCCGCGCTGGGAAGCCCGCGCGCGAGTGCGAGACCCGCGACACCGAGCGACACAAGCACGACGCCGGCGGTTTCTCGCCACGAGAGATATTCGCCGATCAACACGCCGGAGAACACGGCGACCAGCGTGGGCCCCAGGCCGCGCGCGATCGGATACACGTGGCTTAGATCGCCGACCGCATAGGCTTTCAGCAGGAAATAGTAATAGGCGCAGTGGATCAGCACCGACGCGACCAGAAAGCCCCAGCTTTCCGGGGCGGGTGCTGCGACGAAAGGCGCGACGAACAGGCTGGCCACACAGCCCGCAAGCATGACGAGACCGAACGAGGCGAGCCGGTCGGGGTCCGATTTCACCACCGCGTTCCAGCTTGCGTGCATCAAGGCCGCGAGCAGCACCAGGCCCGCGACGGTCGGATCGAGTTTGTCCAACTTGGTTTCTCCCCCGACGGGGAGACTACCGTCATCGAATCGTAACGTGCGGAAAATCGCGACGCGCCATCGGCATTGCGGGTCTGCGCGGATCGACGGCGCTTAAAAAACAAAAAGCCCGGAATTTCCGGGCTTCAAAACATCGAGCTTCGTTTTCGCGGGGCCTCGAAGTGGATGGGGGCGCGAGAGTAAAGACCCTCACGCCCCCAAATGCACCGAGCGAAGCCGCTTACTTCTTCTTCTTCGCGGCTTTCTTCTTCGCCTTTTTCTTCGCAGCCATGATTGACTCCTTGTTTCCGATGGTGTCGGTCCGGGAAGAGCACGCTGCCGATCGGGGCGGGGTCACTGCCGAAGCACTGAACCGGTCGATCGATAACGGGTTAACGCCCTCCCTGTATGCGGTCCCAACAACGCTAGAACATCATTAACTGCAAGGACATGTCAAGGAATTTCAATATGAGGGGGGTGGTGGTGTCTTCGCCCACCATCGCTTGGGCCTTACGCCGAGTCTAGCGGATGACTCGAAATACGAGTCTAGCGCTAGAGCCAGACATGCAAGAAACCCGCATGAAATCAGCGTTAAATGCATGTCGCGAGTCGCGCGCCAAACACACGCAAAGGTAGTTCGATCACGCTTCCGGAAGATCGAGAAGACCGCGCGCGAATCCGCGCGCATCGAAGTCGCGAAGGTCGTCGATTCCCTCTCCGACACCGATCAACACCGCCGGAGTCGCGAATCGATTCGCGATCGCGACCAGAACGCCTCCTTTGGCGCTGCCGTCGAGCTTGGTGAGCGCCAACGAATCGACCGCGACGATCGATGTGAACGTCTCGACCTGCGCGATCGCGTTCTGACCGATCGTCGCGTCGAGTACGAGCAGCACGGTGTGCGGTGCGGTGTCGTCGAGCTTCTTGATGACGCGCACGACCTTCTTCAACTCGTCCATCAGGTCGGCTTTGTTGTGCAAACGGCCGGCGGTGTCGATCAGCAACACGTCGCTGGCGTTGTCGCGCGCTTTCTCCAGCGCTTCGAACGCCAACGCGGCGGGGTCGCCGCCCTCTTTCGTCGATACGAATTGCGCTTTCGATCGTTCGGCCCAGATGCCGAGCTGCGACACGGCCGCCGCGCGGAACGTATCGCCCGCCGCGAGCGTGACGCGTTTGCCGTCGGCGGCCAGCGACGACGCTAATTTGCCGATCGTCGTCGTTTTGCCGCTGCCATTGACGCCCACGACCAGCACGACATGCGGTTTCAGCGCGGGGTTGGGCGCGAATTTCTTCGCGACGGGCGAAAGAATCGTTTCGATATCTTCGGCGAGCAGCTCTTTGACCCGCTCGATCGAGGTTTCGGCCGGAAGTTTTCGCGCGCGCAAGGCGCCGACCAGCTTCGCCGCGACCGATGGGCCCAGATCGGCTTCGATCAACGCGTCTTCCAGCGCTTGATAGGCCGCTTCGTCGAGCCGGCCGATATTGAGCGCGCGCGAAATGCCTTCGGCGAGCCGCGCCGAAGATTTCTTGAGACCCGTCTTGAGACGCTGAAACCAGCTCATGCCACCGCCCGCAATTGCCGTCCGTCATGACCCAGGATGCGCGCGGGCACGAGCGTGCCGCGCATCATCTCCCGGTCGAGCCGCACGCGTGTACCCCGCGCGTCCAGCCCGTCGCGGCGCGAGGCTTCGACCAAAACATGTGCCGTTGCACCTATGCGCCGGTCGAGATCGCGCGCGCGCGACGCCGCGACCGCATGACGCAGCGCCTCGGCACGGCGGCGAATCGTTTCGCCGTCGAGTTGGGGCATGCGCGCGGCGGGGGTGTTGTCGCGCGGCGAATAGGGGAAGACATGCGCGTCGGCGAGGCCGATTTCGTCGACCAGCGCCAACGTCTGCGCGAAGGCTTCGTCGCTTTCTGTTGGGAAGCCCGCGATCAGATCGGCGGTCAGCGCCACATCGTCGCGCGCCGCGCGCGCACGTTTGGCGACGGCGATCACGTCGGCGCGCGAATGACGGCGCTTCATGCGCTTCAAGATCAGATCGTCGCCCGCCTGAATCGATAGGTGCAGCTGACCCGCAAAGCGCGGCTCGTTCGCCAGCAGATCGAAAACATCGTCGTCGATCTCGGCCGGATCGACCGAGGACAGGCGCAAACGCGCGAGATCGGGGCAGGCGGCGAGGATCGCCTTGGCGGCCGCACCCAGGCGCGGCGCGCCCGGCAGGTCGTGGCCCCACGAGGTAAGGTCCACCCCGGTCAGCACGATCTCGCGCTTGCCCGCGTTCACGGCCGTTTGGGCACGCGCGATGACGCGGTCCAAGGGCAGGGAGCGCGAATTGCCGCGTCCATAGGGGATCACGCAAAACGTGCAGCGATGATCGCAGCCTTGCTGGATCTCCAGAAATTCGCGTGTGCGCCCGCTGTCGGGCGGCGTATCGGTCTCGACGAAATCGCGCGACACCATAATGTCGCCGACGGTCGCGACCGCACCGGCCCATGTCGCGGCGTCGAGCTTTTCGCGATTGCCGACGACGGCGGCGACGTTGGGCAGCTCCCGCCAGCGCTCGGGCGCGATCTGGGCCGCACAGCCGGTCACGACGATGCGCGCTTGCGCATTCTCGCGCGCGAGCTTGCGGATCGCGGCGGCGGCGTCGCGTTCCGCCTCGGCCGTGACCGCGCAGGTATTGACGACGATCGTGTTCGTATCGCCCGCGCGCGCCAACAGCGCTTCGATCGCCGCACTTTCGGCGGCGTTCAGCCGGCAGCCGAAAGTGACGACGCTCATCGCAGCGGCCAGATCCCGCTGAACGACATCGCGGTCGGGCCGGTCATCAGCACATGACCGTCGCGCAGCCATTCGATCTCGATTTCCGATTTCGGATCGCCCGGCACGGAGCCGTCGACGACGATGGAAACCTTGCGGCCCGCGACCAATTGGCGGCGGATGGCGGCGACACCGGCCGCACACGCGCCCGAACCGCAGGCAAGCGTGATGCCCGCCCCGCGTTCCCACACGCGCAGGCGCATCCGTTCGGGGCTCAGGATTTGCGCGATACCGATATTGGCGCGCTGCGGAAACATCTTATGGTGTTCGAGTTGCGGCCCGAGCTTGTCGAGCTCGATCGCTTCCGCGTTCGGCACGAAGAACGTCGCGTGCGGATTGCCCATCGACGTCGCGACGGGCTTGGCCAGCGGTCCCAATTCGATCGGCACGGCGTTGGTGTCGCAGGCCTCGGCCAGCGGGATCTCGCGCCAATCCAAACGCGCGGGGCCCATATCGACCGTCACGCGGCCGTCGGGTTTGCGCGTCGCCTCCAGTGAACCGGCGATGGTTTGGATGGCGAGCTGATCCGCGCCGCGCTCGGCCATCACGCGGTCGGCCACACAGCGCGTGCCATTGCCGCAAGCGCCGGCTTCCGACCCGTCGGAATTGTAGAAGCGGAAGAACACGTCCGCGTCTTTATCCGCCGGCGTTTCGATCACGATCAATTGATCGAAGCCCACGCCGCGATGCCGGTCGGCGATCGCGCGCGCGAGATCGGGCGTGATCGCGGGCGAATCTTTGCGCGCGTCCACGACGACGAAATCGTTGCCGAGCCCGTGCATTTTGACGAAAGGCAGCGTGTCCATGCCGGGGATATAGGGGCCGTGCGCCCCAAAAGTCCACCCGGTTCAGACGGCCAGAACGCGCACCCGTTGGGCGAGATCGGGCGCCTTGGCGGCGGCGGTGGCGAAGCGCCGATCCGCCGTCACTACCGCGCAGTCGAGTTCGACGGCGAGGGCGAGGTAAAGACAGTCATAGACCGGATGGCGTAGCGCGTTCGCGATGCGCAGTGCCGCGGGCAAAAGCTTCGCCTCTTGGTGCAGCGTGATCGGCAGTTCATACGCGGCTTCCAGCAGCGCCTCGGCGGTGGCGTCGTCGTAAAACCCGGCCTTGGCCGATTTCCAGAACGCGTTCGCGGTCTCAATGAACAGCAGTGACGGTGCTTGAAGCCTTCGGCCGCCCGCTTGCGCGACAAGCGCATCCATCTTCGCGATTTGCCCGACCGCCGGCACGATCAGTGACGCGTCGACAACGGCGAGCGTATCGTTCACGTCGGGTCAGCGAGACGATCGTCGTCGCGCGCGTCGAGTTCGCGGCTTGCCCGCCAGCTTTGATCGCTCCAATCGACATGGTCGAGGGCTGGCAAAGCCGTGCGTTTGCGCCGGAACGCGTCGAGGCTCGTCGCCGTAAAGGCTTGGCCGGCCGTACTTTCCAGTCGGCGGCGTGCGACCTCGGACAAGGTCGTGCCCTGCCGGATCGCTTCCAGCTTCAATTCCTTATGGATTTCCGGGGTGACGCCCCGCACCAGAATGTCGACCATTTGATATCTCCGATATCATTGATATCACTGATATCAGACTTGCGCAATCCTCACCCTATATAGGGTGACGCCAGAGTCGACCCCGCCGTCTCCCAATTGACGGGCGGGGCGCGATCCCCTAAAACCGCCGCCATTCAAGGGCAATACGGAACCCTTGGGCCCCTTCGGGGTCTCCCGCCGTCCGCGAGTTTCGCGCACGGCGGCCGTTTTGTTTTGGCTTCGAGGTTCGTTTCGGCGCGTATGTTCGACCAGCTCGGCACAAAACTCGGCGCGGTATTCGACAAGCTGCGCGGCCGCGGTGTGATCACCGAAGCCGACGTCGATACGGCGTTGCGCGAAGTGCGCTTGGCGCTGCTCGAAGCCGACGTCGCCTTGCAGGTGGTGAAGGATTTCATCGCCGCCGTGCGCTTCGAAGCGATCGGCCAGCAGGTCGTGCGCTCGGTCACGCCGGGCCAGATGGTCGTCAAGATCGTCCACGACAAGCTGATCGAAACGCTCGGCTCGACCGCGACCGACGTCAACCTCCGCGCGGCCGCCCCGATCCCGTTCCTGATGCTGGGCCTGCAAGGCTCCGGCAAGACGACGACGTCGGCGAAGCTCGCCAAGCGCCTGACCGAGAAGGATCGCAAGAAGGTCCTGCTCGCCTCGCTCGACACGCGCCGCCCCGCCGCCCAAGAACAGCTCGCCGTGCTCGGCACGCAAATTGGCGTCACGACGCTGCCGATCGTCGCGGGCCAGGAACCGGTCGCCATCGCCAAGCGCGCGATGGAAGTGGGCCGCACCGAAGGCTACGACGTCGTCATCCTCGATACCGCCGGCCGGTTGTCGATCGACGAAGAATTGATGGCCGAAGCGAAGGCCGTGCGCGACACGGTTCAGCCGGCCGAATCGCTGCTGGTCGTCGATGCCCTGACGGGCCAGGACGCGCTGACCACGGCGACGCGCTTTAACGAAGGGCTCGGCATCACCGGCGTGGTGATGACGCGCTTGGACGGCGATCAGCGCGGCGGTGCCGCGTTGTCGATGCGCGCGGTCACCGGCAAGCCGATCAAGCTGGTCGGCCTCGGCGAAAAGATGGACGCCCTCGAGACGTTTCATCCCGATCGCGTCGCGGGCCGCATCCTGGGCATGGGCGACATCGTCGGCCTGGTCGAGAAGGCGCAGGCGACGGTCGAAGCCGAAACGGCCGAAAAGCTCGCCGCCAAGATCAAGAAGGGCGAGTTCGATTTCAACGACATGCTGTCCCAGCTTCGCCAGGTGAAGAAGATGGGCGGCTTGGGTGGCGTCATGGGCATGCTGCCCGGCGTTGCCAAGATGCAAGCGCAGATGAAGAACGCCAATGTCGACGAAAGCCTGCTGCGCAAGCAGGAGGCGATCATCTGCTCGATGACGAAGCGCGAACGGCGCGACGCAAAAGTTCTCGACGGCAAGCGCAAGCGGCGGATCGCCGCGGGCTCTGGCACGTCGGTCGAGGAGGTCAACCGCCTCGTCAAGCAGTTCATGGAAATGAGCCGCGTGATGAAGCAGATGGGCCGCCTCGGTCAGAAGGGAATCATGCGGACGGGTATCGGAAACCTGTTCCGCCGATAGACAACGACTTATCTCAAGAAAGGACCAACACGAATGGCCGTTAAAATTCGTATGAGCCGCGGCGGTGCGAAGAACCGCCCGCACTACAAGATCGTCGTCGCCGACTCGCGCTATGCGCGCGACGGCCGCTTCATCGAGAAGATCGGTTACTACGATCCGATGCTGCCGAAGGAAAGCGACAAGCGCGTCGTGATCGACGTCGAGCGCGCCAAGCATTGGCTGTCGAAGGGCGCGCAGCCTTCCGACCGCGTGACGCTGTTCCTCGCGGCTTTGGGCCTCGCCGAGAAGCCCGCGATCCGCGAAACGCCGAAGAAGTCCGCGCCGAAGAAGAAGGCGCAGGAGCGGGCGAAGGAAGCCGCGGCCAAGGCGGAAGCCGCTCCGGCGGCCTAAGGGGTCGGGGCGTTGTCCGCCACTTCACCGGGGAAGCGGGTTCTGGTCGGGGCCATCGCGTCGGCGCACGGTGTGCGCGGCGAGGTCAAGATCAAGAGCTTCACCGGCAAGCCGGCGGATGTCGCGGGTTACGGCCCCGTTTCGGACGAGAGCGGCAAGCGCCGCTTCGACATCCGGAAGGTCGGCATCGTTCGCGGTCTGGTGATCGCGAAACTGTCGGGGGTCGAAGATCGCGACGCGGCGGAAGCCTTACGCGGCATGCGGCTCTATGTGGACCGCGACGCGCTGGGCAAGAAGCCGAAGGGTTCGGGACGATCGAAGGAACTTTGGTTCCATGCCGATCTGATCGGGCTCGAAGCGAAGGACACGCAAGGGCGCGTCCTGGGCAAGGTGACCTCGGTGCAGAACTACGGCGCCGGGGACATTCTGGAGGTGGCGGACGAAGCGGGCGAAACCCGGCTTCTGCCCTTCACCAAAAGAGTGGTGACGGAAGTGGACGTCGCGGCGGGCACGATCACGGTCGACCCGCCCCAATGGACCGAAGCGAAGCCCGACGAGGATGATTCCGAGTCTCGGGCGGGCGAAGGGAACGAATGAGTACGGCGAACGACATCGGCGGATCGGGCAAGACGGGCGGCACAGCCGCGCCGTGGCGCGCGGTCGTGCTGACGATCTTCCCGGACATGTTCCCGGGCGTGCTGGGCCAGTCGCTGGTCGGCCGCGCCCTCGCGGACGGCGTGTGGACGCTGGACGCGATCGACATCCGCGATTTCGCCTTCGATCGCCATCGTTCGGTGGACGACGTTCCTTTCGGCGGCGGGCCGGGCATGGTGATGAAGCCCGATGTCGTCGATGCGGCGCTTGCCGTCGCCATCGCCAAAGCCCCGGCGAATGCGCCCGTCCTTTACCTAAGCCCGCGCGGGCCCCGTTTCGATCAGGAACGCGCGCGCGCTTTGGCGGCGGCCCCCGGCGTGGTGCTGCTGTGCGGGCGGTTCGAAGGTGTCGATCAGCGCGTGCTGGACAAGCGCGAAGTGGCGGAGCTGTCGCTCGGCGATTTCGTGCTGTCGGGCGGGGAGCCGGCGGCGCAATGCGTTCTGGACGCATGCGTTCGTTTGCTGCCGGGCGTGCTGGGCGCCGCCGAATCGCTGGGCGAGGAAAGCTTCGAGGACGGTCTGCTCGAATACCCACAATACACGCGCCCCGCTTCGTGGGACGGCCGCGACGTGCCGTCCGTGCTGACCAGCGGCCACCACGCCAACGTCAAAGCCTGGCGACGCGCCCAGGCCGAAAAAATCACCGCCGAACGCCGACCCGATCTGTGGGCCAAGCGTCAGGCGCAAACCCAACACTAGGATCAAGCAGGAGAAAGCACATGTCGTTCATCATCGAGCAGATCGAGAAGGCGGAAATCGCCAAGCTCACGGCGACCGCGAAGAAGGTCCCCGATTTCGGCCCCGGCGACACGCTGCGCGTCGCCGTGAAGGTGCAGGAAGGTACGCGCGAGCGTCTTCAGATTTTCGAAGGCGTGTGCATCGCGCGCAAGAACGCCGGCCTCAACTCGAACTTCACCGTGCGCAAGATCTCGTTCGGCGAAGGCGTGGAGCGCGTGTTCCCGCTCTACTCGCCGCGCCTGGGCGGCATCGAAGTCGTGCGCCGCGGTGCGGTGCGCCGCGCGAAGCTCTATTATCTGCGCGGGCGCACGGGCAAGGCCGCGCGCATCGTCGAGAAGTCGGGCAACACCGCCGCGACGGCCGCCGACATGTCGGCCGCCGATCTGGAAGCGGCGGCCGACGCCAAGGCGTAAGCCTTCGCGGGCTCGAGTGGGGGAGGACCGCGGAAAGCGGCCTCCCCGGTGGGATTTGGGAGCGAGGAAGGAAACGATGGCTAAGCCGCGCACGCTGTTCGACAAGATCTGGGATGCCCACGTGGTCCACCGTCAGGATGACGGCACCTGCGTGCTTTATATCGATCGCCATCTCGTTCACGAGGTGACGTCGCCCCAGGCCTTCGAAGGTCTGCGCATGACCGGCCGCAAGGTCCGCCGCCCCGACCTCACCGTCGCGGTCGCCGACCACAACGTGCCGACGACCGATCGTTCAAAGGGCATCGAGGATCCGGAAAGCCGCATCCAGGTCGAAACCCTCGCCAAGAACGCCCATGATTTCGGCGTGATGCATTTCGGCATGGACGATATCCGCCAGGGCATCGTCCACATCATCGGGCCCGAACAGGGCCTGACGCAGCCGGGCAACACGATCGTGTGCGGCGACAGCCACACCGCGACGCATGGCGCGTTCGGCGCCTTGGCGTTCGGCATCGGCACGTCGGAGGTCGAACATGTTCTGGCGACGCAGACGCTGATCCAGAAGCCGGCCAAGAACATGCGTATCTCGGTCGACGGTCAGCTGCCGGTCGGCGTGACCGCGAAGGACGTGATCCTCGCGATCATCGGCAAGATCGGCACGGCCGGCGGTACCGGCTACGTCGTCGAATTCGCGGGCAACGTGATCCGCGAATTGTCGATGGAAGGCCGCATGACCGTCTGCAACATGACGATCGAAGGCGGTGCGCGCGCAGGGCTCGTGGCGCCGGACGAAAAGACGTTCGAGTATGTGAAGGGCCGGCCCTACGCGCCCAAGGGCGCGCAGTGGGATATGGCCGTCAATTACTGGCGCACGCTGCCGTCGGACGAGGGCGCGTTCTACGACCGCGAGGTTAAGCTCGCCGCCGCCGACATCCCGCCGATGGTCACCTGGGGCACGTCGCCCGAGGACGTGCTGCCGATCACCGGCGCCGTACCCGATCCGTCGTCCTTCGCGGACGCCGCGAAGAAGACGGCGGTCGAGCGCGCCATCGCCTATATGGGCCTGAAGCCGGGCCAGAAATTCCTCGACGTCGCGATCGACAAGGTCTTCATCGGCTCCTGCACCAACGGCCGCATCGAAGATCTGCGCGCCGCCGCCGCCTTGGCCGAGAAAGCGCTCGCCAAGGGCAAGAAGGTCGCCGCGAACGTCCACGCGATGGTCGTTCCGGGCTCCGGCCTCGTCAAGGAACAGGCCGAGCGCGAAGGCCTCGACAAGGTGTTCAAGCAAGCGGGCTTCGATTGGCGCGAGCCGGGCTGCTCGATGTGCTTGGCCATGAACGCCGACAAGCTCGAACCCGGCCAGCGTTGCGCTTCGACCTCGAACCGCAATTTCGAAGGCCGTCAGGGCCGCGGCGGGCGCACGCATCTGGTCAGCCCCGGCATGGCCGCCGCGGCGGCGTTCGCCGGTCGCCTGGCCGACGTGCGCGACTGGCAGTGAGCTTCATGGCGCTGCCGCTGCCCGTTGGCGGCGCCACCTTCGCGGTGGCGCCGTTCGGGCGGCGTGTGGCGGCTTTGTGCGTCGACGCGGCGATTCTCGCCGTCGCGCTATGGGCTTTGGCGATCGCCGTGCGCGGCGCGCTGGGCTTGCCCGCGTTCACCGTGGCGCCGTGGCTCGATCCGGCGGTGGTCGAAATCGACCGTCAGCCGGTCATGGTCGAAGACGAACGCATGTACGACAATAGCGGCCATCGCCGCGTCGAGTTCCATGTCGAAACCCGCCGCTACGAAGACGGCACGGTGCGCGTCTATTCGGTGGGCGAAGGCGTCATCACCCATAACGACGGGCGCGTCGAACCCGTGCGCAGCGAGCTTCTGATCGCGCGAAATTTCCGCGGTCTCGTGCAGCTGATCGCGGCGCAGGCCGTGCTGTTCGTCTTGCCGTTCGTCTATTTCGCGGCGTTCGAAGCCTCGCGCCGCCAGGCGACGCCGGGAAAAATTCTGCTGGGCTTGAAGGTCGTCGACCTCGCCGGCAATCGCTTGAGCGCGGTGCGTGCACTCGGCCGCCAGTTTCTGAAGATCTGCGAAATCGTCTCGACCGGGTTCGGCTATGTGCTGGGCTGCCTCAACGGGTCGGGACAAGCGTTCCACGACATTCTGGCGGGCACGCGCGTCGTGCCCGCGCGGACGAAATAGGAAGAAGGGGAGATCGAGATGGATAAATTCACCGTTCTGACCGGCGTCGCGGCACCGCTGCCGATCGTCAATGTCGATACCGACATGATCATCCCCAAGCAGCATCTCAAGACGATCAAGCGCACGGGGCTTGGCGTCGCGTTGTTCGAAGAGATGCGCTACGACATGAATGGCAAGGAAAACCCGGATTTCGTGCTGAACAAGCCGGCCTATCGCAAGGCGCAGATCCTGGTCGCCGGCGACAATTTCGGCTGCGGCTCGTCGCGTGAGCACGCGCCCTGGGCACTGCTCGATTTCGGCATCCGCTGCGTGATCAGCACGTCCTTCGCCGATATTTTCTACAACAACTGCTTCAAGAACGGGATCCTGCCGGTCAAGGTCTCGAAGGAAGATCTCGACAAGCTGATGGACGACGCCAGCCGCGGCTCGAACTCGACGCTGACGGTCGATCTCGAAAAGCAGGAGATCAAGGGCCCGGACGGCGGCACGGTGAAGTTCGAGATCGATCCGTTCCGCCGCAAGTGCTTGCTGGAAGGCCTCGACGATATCGGCCTCACGCTGCAGCACGCGGGCGATATCGACGCCTACGAGGCGAAGGGCAAGACGACGCAGCCCTGGCTCCACGCGGCCAAGGCCTGAAGCAAGAAGGACGAACGCGAAATGGCATCCAACCGTAAACTTCTGGTTCTTCCCGGCGACGGCATCGGCCCCGAGGCGATGCGCCAAGTCCTGCGCGTCGTCGATTGGTTCGACAAGCGCCGCACCGTCTCGTTTGACGTGAAGTCGGGCCTTGTGGGCGGCGCTTCCTACGAGAAGCACGGCACGCCGTTGACCGACGACACGATGGCGCTGGCCCAGGAATGCGGCGCCACGCTGTTTGGCGCCGTTGGCGGCCCGCAATGGGACAATCTGCCGTTCGAAAAGAAGCCGGAGCGCGGGCTTCTGCGTTTGCGCAAGGATATGGACTTGTTTGCCAATCTGCGCCCCGCGCTGGTGTTCGACGCGCTCGCCGATGCGTCGTCGCTGAAGCGCGATCTGGTCGCGGGTCTCGATATCCTCATCCTGCGCGAGCTGACCGGCGGCGTTTATTTCGGCGAGCCGCGCGGCGTATCGACGCTGCCCGACGGTCAGAAGAAGGCGGTCGACACGCAGGTCTACACGACCAGCGAGATCGAACGCATCGCGCGCGTCGCGTTCGAGCTTGCGCGCAAGCGGTCGAACAAGGTGCATTCGGTCGAGAAGGCCAACGTGATGCACACGGGCGTGTTGTGGCGCGAGACGGTGACCAAGCTGCACGCGGCCGAATACAAGGACGTGACGCTCGAGCATATGTACGCCGACAACTGCGCCATGCAGCTGGTGCGCCGGCCCAAGCAGTTCGACGTGATCGTCACCGACAATCTGTTCGGCGACATTCTGTCGGATTGCGCGGCGATGCTGACCGGCTCGCTCGGCATGCTGCCCTCGGCCTCGCTGGGTGCGCCCGACGCGACCGGCCGCCGCAAGGCGCTGTACGAGCCCGTGCATGGTTCGGCCCCCGATATCGCGGGCCAGGACAAGTGCAACCCGCTCGCCACGCTGCTCAGCTTCGCGATGATGCTGCGTTATTCGTTCGAACTGGGCGACGACGCCGATCTGGTCGAACAGGCGGCGAAGAACGTGCTCGCGACCGGCATCCGCACGCCGGATATCGCCGGCCCCGGCGACAAGCTCGTGTCGACCACGCAAATGGGCGACGCGCTGCTGAAGGAACTCGACAAGCTCGCGGCGTGATCTTCGTCGTACGCCAAACAAAAAGGCGGGATCGCAAGATCCCGCCTTTTTCGTTCGAACGAGGTCGAACTACGCGTGCGTCGGCTCGGCGTCGTCTTCGGCGTCATGCCCGCCGAAGCTCGGCACGTAGCTCCACACCCACGCCGGCGGGAAATTCATCATCGCGATGCCTTTGCGCTTGCCGGTCAGGCCCAGCGGCTTTTCCTTGATCGGCGAGGCGAGCGAGTAGGTGTATTGGAGAATCTCGCCGCCCGGCACCATCACGTCGATCGCGGCCTGCGTCAGCCCCTTCTGCACGTCGAGGGGCAGCGGCACCATCGGAATGCCGGAAATGACCGTGCCGACCTTGCCGACCCATTGCGGGGGCAGAAGCTGCGGCAGCTTCGTCGCGTCGCCGTGAATGACGTTCACGTTGGGGAATTCGCGGCGCAGATAGGCGCACATATCGGCGTCGATCTCGACCACGAACAGGCGGTCGGTCGGAACGCCCGAAGCGAGCAGCGCCTTGGTGACGGGGCCCGTACCCGGCCCGAGTTCGACGACGCATTCGTCGTCCGCGCGGCGTACTTGCTTGACGACGAGGCGCGCGAGAGCGGGGGAGGAGGGGATGACGGAGCCGACCTTCATCGGGTTGGCGAGCCAGCGGCGGAAGAAAAACAGATCTTCGGGTTGATCTTTCGCTTCCTTCGCCATCGCGTCGTCTCCGGATTTGATGTTGCGGATCGATGAAAGGTCCGACCGCGCGACCTATATAAGGCTGTAACGCCAGGCTTTGTAGGGGGAATCGCCACGTTAAATTTTTGTGACGCACAGATCCGATTCGGGGTATCGACAACGCGAAAACTTTCCGCCGGGCGCGACGCATACCCCCGGCATCGTGTATCCACATTCTCCGTTGTCGAAAGCGCCGTTTCGTTTTGCGGCGATGTGAAGGAATAAAGCCGATGGGTAAAGCGTTTGCGGTCGTCGGTGCCTCGGGCACGCTGGGTCGTGAAGTTCTTCAAGCGCTCGCCGAGGCGGGCGTGAAGGCGGAGGATGTCGCGGCATTGGCGTCCGACCGGTCGGCGGGGACGGGCCTGACCTATGGCGAGGACGACGAAGTCGTCACCAAGGAAATCGGCGCGCATGATTTCTCCAAGACGAAGGTCACGGTGTTCTGCACCGCCGCCGCCGTCGCCTCGACGCATGTGCCGCGCGCGGCGAAGGCAGGCGGCTGGGCGCTGGACGCGTCGGCCCATAGCCGCCTGGACGCGCAGGTGCCGCTGGTCATTCCCGGCCTCAACGATACCGACGAAGTCCTTGCCAAGGCGGCCAAGCGTGTCGTCGCGTTCCCCAACGCTTGCGTATCGATGGTGGCGCGCGCGCTGAAGCCGCTGCACGATGCGGCAACGTGCAAGCGCGCGGTCGTGTCGACCTATCAATGCGTGTCGGAAGCGGGCAAGGACGCGATGGACGAATTGTTCGGCCAGACGCGCAACGTCTACGTCAACATGCCGTTGGAGCGCGAGCACTTCGTCAAGCAGATCGCGTTCAACACGATTCCCCATTGCGGCAATTTCCAGGACGACGGGTCGACCAGCGATGAAGCCGCCCTCGCGCATGAGACGCCGCGCCTGCTGCCCGGCGTGAAGGTCGCCGCGACTTGCGTGCGGGTCCCCACCTTCGTCGGTCACGGTATTTCGGTCGTCGCCGAATTCGCCGAGCCGATGGGCACGGCCCAGGCGCGCGCGATGATGAAGCGCATGAACGGCGTGGCGGTCGTCGATTTGCGCCACGAGCAAGGCATCGTCACGCCGCTGGAAACGCAAGGCGAAGGCTCGATCTTCGTCAGCCGCATTCGCGACGACGCCTCGGCGCCCAACTCGATCGCCTTCTGGCTGGCGGCCGACAATCTGCGCGCGGCCTTGGCGACGCCGATTGCGCGTCTTGCCCTCGAACTCGCGGCGCGCGGATGATCAAGCGGTTCGCCCTTCTTTTCGCGCTGCTCGCGGCCCCCGCCGCCGCGCAAGGAACGGCGGATCTCGACCGGCTTTACGGCTCGCGCGATTGGCGCGGCGTGTCGGAGCGCATGCGCCTGGCGAATAGCGAGGCCGACGCGCACGCCGCTTTGCAATGGGCGGCCGCCAAGGTACTCGACGGCGCGCCGCATGTCGTCGCGTTGGCCTATGGCGATCTGCTGTGGCGGATCGGCCTGGGGCGCAACGACGACTCGTTGAAGCATGAGGCGGCGATCGTGACGCTTTATTCGGTGGCGCTGGCGGCGGTGGATGGGGCCGCGTGTCTCGATCGCACGGCGATCGAAGCGCGCGTCAATCAAATCCTGTCGGCGACCGGCCCGCGCATCACCTATTTGCGCGCATTGCCGCCCGAACAGCGCCAGGACGCGCGCGCGCGCGTGACGTCGCTCGAGCAGACGACCTTCCTGCGCCGGCCGGAGGATCAGGAGATCTGCCGGGCGGGACAAGGCGAGATCACGCGCCAATTGCGCGCTCCCGGCACGGAAGTGATCGAACAGCCGCTGCGCCCGGGCCAGGCTTCGCGCACGGTCGATATCCGCCCGGGTCCCACCTATCGGCCGCAGATGTACACGTTGCAGGAGGCGCGCGTGCGCCGCGAAGTGCAGCGTCAGCAGCGCCTGCCCGCGTTGCTGCGCGATCTGGTGCCGAATTAGAGCGTGATTGGCCGGGAATGAATCGTCTGCGTTGGGCTTCCGGCGTGTGCGATCCGCGCGGCGCGGTCCGAAGCCGATAGTGGTTCTATCGGCGAGGGCCGCAACAAAGCGGGCGCCCGCCGGAACCCAACCCGAAGGGCCGCGTTCTTTTGCGCCGCAGGTTCGTCGAAGGGCTCGCGCGTAGAACCACTACGCGACTTCGCCCTTCTCCTGCCTGCGTCACAAAATCCCAGCGGCGCAGATGATCCATTCCCGGCCAATCACGCTCTAGATCAGTCCCAGCCGGCGAAGTGCGAGTTCGCCCAGCACGCCGATCGCGAAGGCGAGGATGATCCACGCCGCGATGCGGTTGGCCCAGGTCAGGCCCGTGGTCGTGAAGCGGTCGCGGAAGTAATGGACCGATTCGACGACCAGCACCCACCAAGCCGCCGCCCCGGTGAACACGCCCGCGATCAGCAGCCAATCCTCGAATGTGGCTCGGCCCTCGGTGCGCACGCCGAACGCCGCGAACACCGCCATGAAGGACAGGATGGTGATCGGATTGGTGAGGGTCAGCACCAGCGTCGAGGTGAAATCGCCGATCAGCCCGCTCGGGTCCTTGCCCTCGGCCATTTTGGGCGCGGGCCGGCGCATCAAACGCACGGCCATCACGATCAGGATGATCCCGCCGCCCAGCGCCAAGTAATCGCGCTGCTCCTCCATGAAGCTTTTCAGGATGACGATGCCGAAGGCGGCGATCGCGCCGAACATCGTGTCGGCGACCGCGGAACCGGCTCCCGAAAACAATCCGGCCAGCCGCCCATGCACCAGCGTCCGGCGAATGACCAGGATGTTGATCGGCCCGACCGGGGCCGTAATCAGGAACCCGACCACGGCGCCTTTGAGGAACAGCCACTCGAACATGTCCTTCGCCGTATAGCCGTCAAATCCGAACGCCGCCAGTGCGTTGTGCGGGTGCGAGAGGAATTGAATACCCCGCGAAACGCTTGGCAGGGGGCGGGCGGGCTGACAGGATAGGCGCCCGACAACGCCGACAACGCTTGGATTCCCATGGCCGAATTCCGCCCCGTCCCGCGCCGCTCCGCCCTTTACGTGCCGGGGTCCAATGCCCGCGCTTTGGACAAGGCGCGCACGGTCGACGCCGACGTGCTGATCTTCGATCTGGAGGACGCGGTCCACGCCAACGCCAAGGATTCGGCGCGCGACGCGGTGATGGCCGCGTTGAAGCAGGGCGGCTATCGCGCCGAGCGCATCGTGCGCGTCAATCCGCTGTCGGGCAAAGTCGGCCAGGCCGATATCAAGGCCGCCGCGCGTTCGGGCTGCCAGGCCGTGCTGCTGCCCAAGGTCGAAAGCGCCAAGGATGTGCGCGACGCCGCCTTGCGCCTTGCCGCCGCCGGGGCGCCCGAGAACGTCCAGCTTTGGGCGATGATCGAAACGCCTTTGGGCGTGTTGCGCGCCCAGGAAATCGCGCTGTCGAGCCCGCATCTGGGTGCGCTCGTCATGGGCACCTCTGATCTCGTCAAGGATCTGCGCGCCCGTCATTCGGAAGATCGCTTGGCGATTATGCCGTCGCTGGGCCTGTGCCTGCTCGCCGCGCGCGCGGCGGGGTTGCCGATCCTCGATGGCGTGCATCTCGATCTGAACGACGATCCCGGTTTCGCCGCGACCTGCCGCCAAGGTGCGGAAATGGGCTTCGACGGCCGCACGCTGATCCATCCCAAAACCATCGCGGTGTGCAACGCCGCCTATGGCCCGTCGGCGGCGGATGTCGAATGGTCGCGCAAGGTGATCGCGGCCTACGACGCCGCGTCGGCGAAGAACGAAGGCGTGGTCGTGGTCGATGGCAAGCTGGTCGAACAGCTGCACGTCGAATCGGCGCGCAACACCGTGGCGCTGGCCGACGCGATCGCCGCGCGCGCGGCCAAAGCGGCGTGACCGCAGGACTGCGCCGCCTCGCCACACTTGGCAGCGGCACCAATCACGATTTCGTCGCCCGGCGCTACGCGCAATTGCGCGGCCTCGCGCCCGAGCCGCTGGCGTGCGACACGCTGAAAGCGTGCGCCGAAGCCGTGCTGGCGGGCGATGCGGATTATGCGGTGATCTGTTCGGTCCATCCCGACACGCCGCATCTGCTGACCGCGTATCACAAGCGGCTGTTCCTTGCCGACACGTTCATTTCGCCCAGCAAGCCCTTGGCGATCGTCACGCGCGAACAGATCCATCGCCCGCATAGCGTGGGCGTTTTCACCGCGACGCTGGGGCTGGGCGACCTGTCGGCGTGGCGCGAGATCGTGGTCGAAAGATCGGGCACGATCTTCGACGTCGAAACGCAATTGCGCCGGGGCGCTTACGATTCGGCGCTGGTCTATCGCGATTTTCTCGATCGCGTGCCCGGCTATCGGCTGGAAATGGACATCGACTCGCCCGACGATGCGTGGCTCGTGCTCGGCACGAAGCGCGCGTTCAAGGGCGCGATCGTCGCTTCGCGAACGGCGCTCGATTAAATCCGGCTCGACAGCCAGATGGCGAGGCGCGAGCCCGCCTTGATCGCGGCGGCGAGCGGTTCGTAGCCGGGCGCGCGTTCGGCGCCGCGATCGAGCGCTTCGTTTTTGTGCTCGACCTCTTCCTGACGGAATTTTTCGAGCGTCTCCTTCAGCGCGCCCTCGTCGTCGGGCAGTGCCGCGATCTGCTCGCGGTAATGCTCGTCGATCACTTCTTCGACCGCGACGGTGCAGGCCATCGCGGCTTTCTCGCCCAGCATGGCCGTGGCGGCCCCCAGCGCGAAACCCGCGACATGCCAGAAGGGCTGCAGCACGGTCGGGCGCGCGCGCCGCTCAGGCAGCAGCTTTTCGAACGCGGCCAGATGCGCGCGTTCCTGCTCGGCCATATGCGCCACGGCCTTCGCCGCTTCGCTGTTCTTGCCGAGCACGGCGAGCTGGCCTTCATAGATGCGCACGGCGCCGTATTCGCCGGCATGGTCGACGCGCAGGACGCGGTCGATCAACGCTTCGCCGGCGGGTTCGCCGGGCAGGCCCATACGATGCGATGCGGTCATTTCGTTTCTCCGCGAAGCGCGAACCAGGCGCTCGCCCCCGCGACGGCGGCGAGTGCCCCGGACAGGAGAATGTTGTACCCGGCCATCGTCACGCCGAACAGCGACCATTGCGGCTCGTCGCAGCGCACGACGGGTGCGGCCAAAAGCCGCGCGCGCAATTCCTCCAGCGAATTCGACGCGCCGCGCGGCGAACTGCACGAGGCGAGGCCTTCCCACCAGCCTTGTTCGACGCCGGTGTGGAATACGGCCACACCCGCGCCGTAGGTCAGCGCGGCGGCCGCGATTCCCAACAAGGCCGCGCGCGGCTTGCCGGCGGGCGCGAAGGCGGCGGCGAGGCCGGCGGGGATCGCGACCCAGAACGGATAGCGCTGCATGTAGCAAAGATCGCACGGGACCAGCCCGCCGATATGCTGGAAGGCGAGGGCGGCGCCGAGCACGGCGGCGCTGCCGGCGGCGATGGCGATGCCCGCAAGGCGCGAGCGGAGAAGAGCGTCGATCACGGCGCGCAGTATACAGCGTCAGCCGACGCGCGGCAGCACCAGCGTCGCGCGCAAGCCCCGCGTCGGACGGTTTTCCAGCCGCACCTCGCCGCCATGGGCGACCGCGATATCGCGGGCGACGGCCAGCCCCAGCCCCGTGCCGCCGGTTTCGCGCGAGCGCGACACTTCCAGCCGGTAGAACGGCCGGAACACATGTTCGAGCTCGGCCGGGGGAATGCCCGGGCCTTCGTCGACGATCGCCGCCTCGATCCGGTCGGGATACTCGGCGAGCGTCACTTCGGCGCGTTCGCCGTAGATCAGCGCGTTGTCGATCAGATTGGCGAGCGCGCGTTTGAGGGCGCCCGCGCGCCCTTCGACGATCAGGCTTTGCGGGCCTTTGTAGGAAATCTCGCGGCCGAGATCCTCGCGCTCGTCGACCAGCGTTTGCAGCAAGGCGGCGAAATCGAAACGCTCGGGCGAGGATTCCAGCGCGTCGGCGCGCGCGAAAGCCAGCGTCTCGGCGATCATCTTTTCCATCTCGACGATGTCGCTTTGCGCCTTGGCGCGTTCCTCGGCATCGTCGATCGATTCCGCGCGCAGGCGCAAGCGCGTCAACGGCGTGCGCAGGTCGTGGCTGACGGCGGCCAGCATGCGCGTGCGGTCTTCGACATGGCGCACGAGCTGCGCACGCATGCGCGTCAGCGATTCGCCGATGCGGCGCACTTCGCGGGGGGCTCCCGACAGGCGCGGCAACTCGGCGGCGAGGCCGGCACCCGCGCGCTGTGCCGCGAGCGAGACGGAAACGAGGGGGCCTGCGACCCGGCGTGCCGCCCACAACGCGGCGGCCCCGGCGGCGACCGCGATGCCCGCGAGCCAAGCGCCGAGCACGATCCAGCCCCAATTGAGACCGGGTGCGATCGGGTGCAGCGTCAGGAACGTGCCGTCGGGTCCGCGAATGACGATGCGGAAAATGCCGGGAATGGTCTGCGCCTCGGCCCAGGCGGATTCGTCGGCGGGCACGCGCAGAACTTGCGTGTGGCGCTCGAAACGCCCCGGCGGGCGCGGCAGGCCGAAACCGCCGATCGCGAGTTCGCTGGAAACGCCGAAGCCCGGCCCCAACGTTTCGGCGATCACGCGCTCCAGCCGCGCCGCGCGCCCGCGCGCGGGGCGCGGGTCGAGCGGCACTTCCAGCGTCGGCGACCATTCGAGATCGAGGTGCTCGATCTCCGCGCGCCGATGGAGATAGGCGGCGCGTGCCGCCGGCGCGCGCGCGAAGGTGTCGCGCGCGATGTCGACGGCGGCTTCGGCCAGCCAAGGTGCCGCGTAAAGCCGGAACTCGGTCGGGCGCAGCAGCAGCGCCAGGCCGACGGAAACGAGCTGTGCCGCGACGAGACCGACGATCGCGACCAGCGCGATGCGGCCGGCGATCCCGTCGAACAGGCCTTTCACGCCCGCGTCTCGACGTCGGCGGCGAACAAGTAACCGCCGTTGCGCACGGTGCGGATGATTTCGGGCTTCGCGGGATCGGGTTCGATCTTGCGGCGCAGGCGCATCACCGCCACGTCGATCGAGCGGTCGAACAATTGCGCCTGGCGGCCGCGCGCGAGGTCGAGCAATTGTTCGCGCGACAGCGTGCGCTGCGGGCGCTCGACGAAGGCGATCAGCAGATCGATCTCGGCGTCGGTCGTGGGCACCAGCGCGCTATCCGGGCGGCGAAGTTCGCGCCGTGCGGCGTCGAGCGTCCAGCCCGCGAATTGGAAGATCCGCGCTTTGACGTCCGGCTCCTGGCGCTCGCCCGCACGGCGCAAGACCGCGCGCACGCGCGCCAGCAGCTCGCGCGGATTGAAGGGCTTGGGCAGATAGTCGTCCGCGCCGATCTCGAGGCCGACGATGCGATCGGTTTCCTCGCCGCGCGCGGTCAGCATCACGATGGGGATACGGTCTTGCGCGCGCAAACGCCGCGCGAAAGACAAGCCGTCCTCGCCCGGCATCATCAGATCGAGAACGACGAGCTCGAACTTGCCCGCGCCCAAAGCTGTTTCGGCTTCGCGCACGTCCTTGGCTTCGGTCGTGCGGAAACCGTTCTCGGTCAGGAAGCGCGAGACGAGTCGGCGGATTTCGCGATCGTCGTCGACGACAAGGATATGCGGCGTGCGTTGCGTCATGCGTCGATCATATCGCCGCGCGGCGGCTTCGCCGACGGGTCGTAACCCGGCGTTACAAACACGGACACATGGTTATCGGTCGTTACACACATGGGGTCCGCGGTCATGCGAGGAAACGTGCCGGTCATCGCCGGGCCTCAATCCAAGCCGATAACTGCGTCGTCCGCAATCCTCAACGGAGACGTATGATGAAGAAGCCCATTCTCCTCGCTCTCGCCGGTCTCGCCATCGCGTTGCCGGCCTTCGCCCAGCAGCCGCCCGCACCGCCCGCCGGCGGCCCGCCGCCCGATCATGCGCGGCGCGGGTTCGAACGCATGTGCGCGGATGCCGACGCGCGTATCGCCTCGCGCCTGGCCTATGTCGAAGCGAAAGTGAAGCCGACCACCGCGCAACGTTCGGCGTGGGAAAGTTTCGCGCGCGACAGCCGCGCCGCGAGCGAGCCGATGAAGCGCTTATGCGACAATCCGCCCGCGCAAGCCGCGCGCAACGATGCGGCCGCGCAACTGGCACGGCGCGAAACTTTCGCGCAAGCGATGGCGGCATCGCTCGCCGTGTTGCGTCCGGCGGTCGAACGCTTCCAGGCCGTGCTCGACGACGCGCAGAAATCGGCGCTGGCCGAATCGCTGTCGCCGCGCCGGATGATGGGCCGCCGCCACTAAGGCCGAGCGATCGGGACGACGGGCGGGATCTTTCGGGGTCCCGCCCGAATTTTTACCGCGCTCGCATCGGGAGAATTATCCGGCGTATACTTTTGGCGTCCGCGAACGAATCGAAGCGTATGCCGAAGCAAGATTCCAAATCCGAACAGTTTCTGGCGAAAGCCAAACGCTTTCGCGACCGCGCGGCTGGGTTTCGCCATACGCTGGCGCGCAAGGATCTGACCAAAGCCCATCGCGAGGAATTGTCGACGATGGTCGCCAATCTCGAAGGGGCGGCCCGCCAGCTCGAAGCCATGGCCGGGGGTGCCCCCGTGGAACCCGCGATGAGTGCGGCAGAGGAAATCCGCCGCCTGCGCGAAACGGGTAAAATGGACCCCGCGCGCGCGGCGCTGATCCGCAACGCCCGCAATGTGCGCAACGCCCGCGTGGCGATGCAGGTGCTGAACGCCGCCGCCGGCGTGCCTCCCGCCGTCAAGCCCGCCGCAAACGGGATTCCCCCGCGCAAGCGGGGGGCTTGATACCCCCCTTCGGGACCGCCATATTTTCAGGCGGATGGGCCGCCCTTCGGGGGACCCGTCGCCCCGCAACGGGCCGCGATTGCGGCCGTAAAGGGGGTGCCGCCCAGATTCGGGGGTGCTCCGGAAAGTGCCTACGACATGTCGCGCCTGTCGATGTTCAACAATCCGCTGCTGCTCGGCTTCGACGAGTTCGAGCGCACGCTCGACCGTATCGCCAAACATGGCGGCGACGGTTATCCGCCCTACAATATCGAACAGATCGGCGAGAACGGCCTGCGCATCACGCTGGCCGTCGCCGGGTTCACCACCGACGATCTCGTTCTGTCGCTCGAAGGCAATCAGCTCGTCGTGCGCGGCAAGCAGGTCGACGACGGCAATCGCGTGTTCATCCATCGCGGCATCGCCGCGCGGCAATTCCAGCGCAGCTTCGTGCTCGCCGACGGAATCGAAGTGCTCGGCTCCTCGCTCGACAACGGCTTGCTGCATATCGATCTCGCGCGCCCGCAACCCGAAGCCAAGGCGCGGCGCATCGAAATCAAAAGCGGGGCGGCCAATGCCGCGCGCCGTCCGACGATTGACGTTTCCGGTAAGGAGGGCTGAAGCATGAGCGATCTTTCCCCATTGCGCGCGTTGTCGCCCGAGGCGTTCGCCGCCCTCGGCCAGCAAGGCATCGCTTATGTCCGCCGCACGGAAGAGGCGGGCGAGGAAGGGCCCGCGTCGATCTACGCGATCCATTCCGCCGGGGGCGAGCGCATCGGGGCGGCCCCGTCGCGCGATCTTGCCTTCGCGGCGATCCGCCAGCACGGGCTGGAGCCGCTCGACGCGCATTAATCGCGCCATCGTTCGCCGGAGACGCAAAGGGCCCGCGAAAGCGGGCCCTTTTTCGTCGGGCGAAGCCTAAAATCGCGCGCCGAAATTTTTCTTGCGCCTAAAGGTAGATGTTCTATATTCATTCTACCGGCCTCCGGCGAGCCAAAACCACCGTCTTGCCGTTGCCGTTTCGAATGCGCAGCACCCTCGCGAAGTTGGAAATACCGGCGAATCCGACCGAGTTGCCGGGCTGGAGACTTCGCGGGCCCATATGAGAACATTATAGGTACTTTTGTGGGGGTGCGTATAAAGAACGGTAGTGGAATTTAAGACGCTTTTACCCCGCCGCGCGGCCGGAACCGCAACGCCGTTCCGCCATCGAGGGGTCCATCATGTCCGCGCCGCTACCGCCCGAACCGCATCCGCGCCTGACCGAAGCTTTGCCGCACGCCTTGTCCGCCGCGACGGGAGGGCGGCCGGGCGACGCCGCCATCGCCGCCGCGGGCGCCCTGGCGCTGGGGCGCTTGCGGCTCATCCCCGCGCATGAACCCAAATTGCGCTGCGCGCTGGCCGATGCCGCGCGCGCCGCGCGTGTGGGCGAAGTTCCGCTGGGCGACGGGCGGGTGCTGATCCCCGATCTCGATTCCGTGTTCGGCCGCGACGATCTTCGCGACGACGAGACGGCAAGCGTGCGCGCCTTGCTGCTGGCGCGCGCCACGCTGGAAACGGAAGCGGGCAAGCGCGCCTTGGCGAAGGCCGAGCGCCGGCGCCTCGTCGCGATCGGCGCGCGCGTGCGGTTGATGCTCGCGCAAGCTGCACCTTGGGCGTGGCGCGCGATCGGGTCGCTCGCAGGTCAACTCGAACTCGCCGCGCATTTTCATGCCTTGCCCCGCCACGCGCATAGCGAACTCGCCGCCGTGCTGGCGCGCGGGGTCGTTCCGGATGCGGCACGCTTCGACCTGGCGGCATTGCGCGCCCTCGCGCGCCGGCATTCGCCGATCTGGCCGCTCGCCGAAGGCTGGGCCGCGCGCGACGCGGCCTTGGACGCCATCGCGTGGGATTTCGCCCCCCACGAAACCGCGCGTCTGTCGGCGTGAGGGAGGGACGGACGATGACCGAAGATCGCTATCTGCTCGATCCCGATTTCGACGCCGTGCTCGCCGAAGTGCTGGGCGATGCGGAAGGCGGACCGGAGGGCCGCGTCGTCGCGGTCGACAACGCCGCCAGCGGCTTGTCGGCCGGGCGCTTCCAAATGGATCTCTCGCAACGCGCCGATCTCGCGGCGCGTTTCGCCGCGATCGCGGCGGCGGAAAAGCTGCCCGGGGCCGACGACGCGGCGTTGCTGTCGGCGCGCACGCGCGATTTGACGAGTGCCGAGCGCGCGCGCGCGGTGGCGCTGGGCAATTCGATTCTCGGCACCGATGCGGGCAAAGCCGCGTTGACCGAGGCGGAGGCCGCGAAATTCGCGGAGCTGCGCGCCGCCGTGCGGCGCGTGGCGCGCGATTCGGGGCCGGGGGCGCGCGATTTTCTCGCGGGGCTTCGCGGGCAAATCGAACTCGCTTGCCATTTGCATCAATTCGGCACGGGCAGTATCCGCAAGCTGCAAGCTTACTTGCGCGGGGAAGCGGTCGCGTTCGAATTCCCCGGCGCGCCGCCCGAGCCGCCGGTGGCGCCGAACGATCCGCTCGATCTCGCGGGCTTCCGGGCGTTTCGCGCCGCCACGCGCTGGGGCCGCGAATTCCCCCGCGCGCGGGAATCGCGCGATCTGCGAATCGACCGCGCCTTCGCGCGCGTCGCCAAACGGCTGGGGATCGGCGGCGGGCCCGGCGATCCCACGGCCGACATGCCGCGCTTGCTGCGCCGCGCCTTCGCGCGCGCGGTGCGCGAGGATCGCTTGCCCGGCGCCGTGCGCCGTTTGCAGCGCCTGCTGCTCCGGCTCAACCGCATGGCCGCGACCGTGATCGCACCGCCGCCGTTGGAAGTCGACGGCAAATGGGGGCCGCAATCGCGCGCGGCCTTGGCGCGCGCCATCGACAGGCACGGGGCGGAGGAGGTCGGGCGGCGCTTCGCGATGGATGCGGCCGACGAAGCCTTGCGCAGCGACGGCAAGCGGCCGGGGATCGGCGCCATCGGGCGGGCCTACGCGATTCTCGCCGATCTGGGGCCCGCCGCCCCGCACGCGATTGCGATGGCGATGGGCGCGAAGGACGCGGCCGACGCGAAGGCGGCCTTCGCCAAAGCCGCCGCGCAATTCATGCCGGGCGAGATATTCGCCTCGCTCGCCGCCGCCCCCGAATGGCGGGGCGTGCGATGAGCGCGCGATCGTCACTTCGGTGGGCGATGGTCGCGGATTTCGGCTTCGTAGGCGCCTTCGGTCAGCGCTTCGTTGCCCATCGCTTGCAAGCAAGTACGCATCGCATCGGCCGCCGGCGTGGGGAAACCGACCCGGTTGATCGTGACGCCGTAGAGGCGCCATCCGTCGCCGGGTTTCGGCATGATGGCGATATCGACCTCCGTATCGCCGGCCGCCCAGCCGAAGATCGTCCGTTCATGTTCGTCCGAATCGAGCGTCGGTTTCGAGATACGCACGAAACCGTCGGAATCCGGCGGATCGATGCGCCAGCCATCGGTCGCGGTCGTCTTGTCGAGCCACACCTTGATCGCGTGCGGGGGCGTCGCGCGCCAAGTCGTAGCGTCCGCGAAGCGCACGCGCAGAAACATCGTGCCGACGATCCGCTCTTTCACGGATCGTGCCGGGTCGCGTTCGATGCCCACCTCCAGCGATTCGAAGGCCGGATCGGTCGCGTTCGTCGTTGCGCGCAATATCAGCGTGCACCGAACGGGGATGCCGTCGGCCGCGTCGTGCCGGGCAAATGCTTCTTCTTTCCCGAAGACATTCCAGAGCGGCCCTCGTTCGTTGGGGACAGGGCGCATTCCAATCCAAGTGTTCTGCGGCGGCAGAGGGCGGATATCACTCGCCATGCTTGGCAGCGCCCCAAGGATCACGCCGGCGGCAAAAATCGACGCCGCAATCCGTCTCGTCATCGAAATTCCCCCATCCGAACGGCAGCCGGATGGCGGATACAACCGCTTGCTGCCAAGTTTTAGGAGAATAGCACAATGTCAGAGAATAAAAAATTCACTCTGCAACCCGGAGTGATCGACGAAGCCGATGCGGCAATTCGCATGGCGGAAACCGGCAACCGAAATTCGATCGCCATCCCCCCAAAGGGAAAGAGCGGGGTGTCGATCGGGCCCCGCCAAATGGATCTCGGGCAAAATCCGGCGTTGCGCGAAAATCTCGTCCGACTTGGTATTGAAAAAGGCGTCATCGCGACGGACAACGCCGACGAAGCGCGCGCATTGTTCTCGGAGAAGTACGGAAGCCGATTGAATCCGAATTCGGAGAATTATGATCCCACTTTGAAGGCAAAGTCCGACAAAGCGAGGCAAATCGCGGAAGATGTTATGGGGCTGCCCGGTGCCGACAAGATTCTGCGCGAGGCGGAGATCAAGCATCTCCAAGAAAACGCCAAAGGTGTCGAGGCGCTTTGCAAGGACGCGCCGGAGGCCGCGAAGGATTTCTGCAATTCGCGGGAAGGCCAGATCGAGCTGCTCGGGATGCGCCATCAATACGGTAATCAAGCCGACAAGGCGATTAAGTCGGTATTCACCGGCGAGAAGGTGACGATCGATATCGGTGGCCGCAAAAGCACCGTCCAGCTCGAAGGGAAGATGGATAAACAGCAGTTCCGCAAGCTCATTCGCGATAACACGCCGTATGGCGCCGATCCCAACAATCGCAATGGCATCGAAGGCCGGGATCGGAAGATGGACAAGTTCTATCGCGACAATAAAATCGACGACGGATCAAAGGCGAAGTTGAATCCGCCGCCGAAGGCCGACGAGCCCAAACCGGGCACGCCGGAAGCCAAGCCCGACGCGGCGAAACCGGAAAAGCATTCGGCGCTACCGGACGACGAAGCCGATGCGCCGGTGCAGAGCGCGGAGGCGGCGCCGGCAGCGCCCGCAAGCGAGGACGAGAATCGCTTCATCGTCGGCTGGACGACGCAGCCCGACATGACCTCGCGGCCGATCTGGGGCAACGAGGCACAGTACGATGCTTACAAAGCCCAGCAGGCGGAGACCGAAGCGGGCGCGCAAGCGGCGAACGATCCCGAACCGGCGATGTCGCAATCGGCGCCGCTGCTTCAACAGCCTGCGCCGGAACAAAACACCAACTTGGTGGAGCGCACGGCCTACATGCCCGACGAACGATCGTCGCGCGGGCCGAAGGTGTGGTCGCCCGATAGCGGTGCGCTCGCCGATGCGGTGATGCAAGCGGGCGGCACCGGCCTGCCGATCTGGACGCAGATGCTGCTGGGGCGCGATGCGATGACCAATGGTTCGCGCGCGGCGGTCAAAGGCCTTCAGAACGCGATCAACGCCGCGACCAAGCCGCCGGGCTTCGATTACCACTGGGGCCTGGGCGGGCGCGAGGGGCGCATCGATGTCGACGGTGATTTGGGCCCGCAAACGATGGCCGGGTTCGGGCGCGCGGTCGAAAAGCACGGCGACAAGGGCTTCGCGCGGATCTACGCCCTCGACCAGTTCGGTCGCTACACCAAGGGGCTCGATACCGGCCTGTCGCGCATCGGCGATCTGGAAGACACGCTTGCGTCCACGTTGGGCCAAGTGACGCCGGATGCCGGTGCCCGCGCCCAGGAAACGCTGAATCTGGCGCGGAACATGGTCGGCGATCGCCAGCGCTACGCGCCGCTGAAGGTCGATGGCTGGGTCGGCCCGGTCACCAGCGACGCATTCAAACGCGCTTACGACACGTTCGGCAGCACGCGGCTGTTCGAACGCTTCGCCGGTCCCGATTTTTGGGATGAGGGAGTGTGAGAAAGCGCACCCGGAATTCGCCTCGCCCTTCGACAGGCTCAGGGTGAGGCGAATCCCTTGGGGCTTCGATCACGCCGCGTTGGCGGTGTGCTCGGTGATCAGCGCGTAGAGCGCGTCGGGCTTTTCCGAGCCGCGCAGTTTTTCGCAAATGCGCCGGTCGCGCAGCAAACGCGAGACCTTGGCGAGCGCCTTGAGATGGTCGGCGCCGGCGCCTTCGGGGGCGAGCAGCAGGAAAACGAGATCGACCGGCTGTTCGTCGATCGCTTCGAAATCCACCGGCTTCTCCAGCCGCGCGAACACGCCCCACAGGCGCTTCAAGCCCCCGAGCTTGCCGTGCGGAATGGCGATGCCGTTGCCAACGCCCGTCGTGCCCAGGCGCTCGCGCTCCAGCAGCACGTCGAAGATCGCGCGCTCCTCCGCACCCGTCAGCTCGGCGGCTTTGCGGGCGAGGTCCTGCAGGATCTGCTTCTTCGACGTCGCGCGCGAATTGGCGACGACGCCGTTGGGGACGAGGATATCGACGAGTTCCATTCTCTCTCGTTTCGCTTTCGCTTATGCCTTCGCCGGTGCCGCTTGCGGCACCGAGCCGGGGTCGATCCAGCCGATCGCGCCATCGGCGCGCCGGTAGACGACGTTGAATTGTCCGTTGGCGCCGTTGCGGAACATCAGCACCGGCTTCTGGCCGAGATCGAGGCGCGCCACCGCTTCGCCCACGCTCAGCGTGGCGATATGGGTCGCCATTTCCGCGACGATGGGTGCTGCGGCGTTCTCCGCACCCGTGCCGCCGTCGATCGATTCGGCTTCCGGATCGACGACCGCGTAGCGCGCGGGCTCGGCCGCGAGTTCGGCTTCGCCGTCGGTGCCTTCGGCGCGGCGCTTGCGGTCCGACAGGCGGCCCTTATGGCGGCGCAGGCGGTTGTCGAGACGCTCCACGGCACCGTCGAACGCCGCGTAGACGTCGGCGGCCGCGTGATGGCTTTGCAGCGTCATGCCGCGCGTGACATGGACTTGGATATCCGCGCGGAACAGATGGCGCTGGCGCTCGAACGTCACCTTGCCTTCGATCGCCTTGCCGAAATAGCGATCGACCGCCGTACCCAAGGAAGACGCGACATGGACGCGCAGGGAATCGCCAACATCGAGACGTTTGCCGCTTACGGAGAGCTGCATGATGAAGCCGTCGGTTGGTTGCGGGAAGTAAGGAAGTCGCGAAGCCCGATTGACGTGGTTCGGTTTGGTCCGCGCAAGACCGTCCGGCGGCCGAGTTGCGGCGCACCATAGGTGCGGCGCTTCGGGCAAGTCAAGGCGGGTGTCCTGCTTGGAACCAACATGCTTGCGACCCTATGCCGGAAGCGTGCGCCCCGCCCCGGCAAGGGTCAAGAAAAATCGCCTAAGATCTTAAAAAGCCGACGTTTTTTCGCGCCGGCGCTGGACCGACGATGCGATGTTCATCGCCTCGCGATATTTGGCGACCGTACGTCTTGCGATATCGATCCCGTCGGCCTTCAACAACTCGACGATGCGATCGTCGGACAGGATTTCGTCGGGCTTTTCCGCGTCGATCAGCGACTTGATGCGGTGGCGTACCGCCTCGGCCGAATGCGCCTCGCCGCCGCCCGACGCGGGGATGGCGGAGGTGAAGAAATATTTGAGTTCGAAGATGCCGTGCGGCGTGGCGATGAACTTGTTGGTCGTCACGCGGCTGACGGTCGATTCGTGCATGTCGATCGCTTCGGCGATGTCGCGCAGCACCAGCGGCTTCAAATGCCGCACGCCGTTGCGGAAGAACGCGTCCTGCTGGCGCACGATCTCGATCGATACTTTCAGGATCGTCTGCGCGCGCTGGTGCAGCGACTTCACCAGCCAATTGGCGGAGTGCAGACGTTCGGCGATGAATTCCTTGTCCGACTTGGTGCGCTGGCCGACATTGACGCGCGCGAGGTAGCGCGTGTTGACCAGCACGCGCGGCAGCGTGTCCTGGTTCAACTCGACGATCCAGCTTTTGTCCGGCGCCAAACGCATCAACACGTCGGGCACGACGGGCTGGGCTTCGGCGCCGTCGAAAGCGAGGCCCGGCTTGGGATCGAGGCTGCGGATTTCCGCCACCATGTCCGTCAGGTCTTCGGCATCGACGCCGCATAGACGGCACAAGGCGGCCGCGTCGCGCTTGGCGAGCAGATCGAGATGGTCGAGCAACGTCGCCATCGCGGGGTCGAGGCGATTGCGCTCGGCCAATTGCAGCGAGAGACACTCCTTGAGTGTGCGTGCCATGATGCCGGGCGGATCGAATTTCTGGCAGCGCTTCAGCACCGCCTCGACGCGCGGCAGATCGATATCGAGTTTCTCGGCGAGTTCGCCGATATCGGCCGAGATATAGCCGCTATCCTCCATCAGATCGACCAGCCGCGCCGCGATCACGCGGTCCACGGGATCGGCGAAATCAACGCCGACTTGATCGAGCAGATGCTCGCGCAGCGATTTGGGTTTTTGCAGCGTCTGTTCGAGGCCGAATTCCGAATCCTCGAAATCCGAGCGGCCGCCGGAGCCCTTCCATTCGCCCAGGAATTCGCCCTCGCCGCCGGTGGCGGATTCGTCGCCGCCGCGCGCGTAGGAATTGTCGTAATCGACGTCGAGCGGGGCTTCGGCGGTCGTGCTCGCCGCACCGCCGATCGCATCGACGATCCGGTCTTCGCCGTTCAAATGGCGCTCGTCGGTCGGCACGTCGGACGCGGCGAGTTGCGGGCGCTCCATGTCGGGGGCGGCACTTTCCGCCCCCGGCTCGTCGCGTTCGAGCAGCGGGTTCTGCGCCAATTCCTCTTCGACGAATTGCGCGACTTCGAGATTGGAAAGCTGCAGAAGTTTGATCGCCTGCTGCAGCTGGGGCGTCATCACCAGCTGCTGCGTCTGCCGAAGATCGAGACGCGGGGCGAGCCGGTTCATAGCGAGAATTTCTCGCCGAGATAGACGCGGCGCACATCGGCCGACGACACGATCTCGCGCGGGCTTCCTTCCATCAGCACTTGGCCGTCATGAAGGATGTAGGCGCGGTCGACCAGCTCCAACGTTTCGCGCACATTGTGATCGGTGATCAGCACGCCGATGCCGCGATCTTTGAGATGGCTGACCAGATCGCGGATATCGCCTACGGCGATCGGGTCGATGCCGGCGAGCGGCTCGTCCAGCAGTACGAAATGCGGCTGCGAGGCGAGCGCGCGCGCGATTTCCACGCGGCGGCGTTCGCCGCCCGACAAGGCGAGCGAGGGCGTGCGGCGCAGATGGCTGATCGAGAACTCGGCGAGGAGTTCGGTCAGCGCCTGTTCGCGTTTCTCGCGCTCGGGCTCGACGAGTTCGAGCACCGCGCGGATATTCTGCTCGACCGTCAGCCCGCGGAAGATCGACGCTTCCTGCGGCAGATAGCCGATGCCCAGGCGCGCGCGCCGATACATCGGCAAATCGGTCACGTCCACGCCGTCGAGCGAGATCTCGCCGTAATCGGGCGAGATGAGGCCCGTGATCATATAGAAGCAGGTCGTCTTGCCCGCCCCGTTGGGGCCGAGCAAACCGACCGCCTCGCCGCGCTGGACCGCGAGGCTGACGTCGCGCACGACCGGGCGGCCCTTGTAGCGCTTGCCGAGCTTGCGCGCGGCGAGGCCCGGATTGCCCGCGACGACTTTAAGATTGGGCGAAACGGGGGACGCGGTCATTGCCGGGCCCCCGCGCGCGGCGCTTGCTGCGTTTGCTGCTGCGGCGTGAACAACCCGCGCACGCGCCCATCGCCGCCGGTTTCGGCCGCGGGGCGCGACAACAGGCGCGAAATCCCGGTGTTGTTGTTCACCTCGGCGAAATCACCGGCGAGCTGGTTGTCGCCGCGCGTGAGACGCACATTGCCCGCGAGCTGCGCGATGCTGGTTTCCATGTTGTAGACGCCGCGATCGCCGCGCGCGATTTCGGTCGGCGTCGAGACATGGACATTGCCGAAGGATTCGACGCGCTTCAGGCGCTGGTTCTCGGTCGAACTCGACGAGGTTTGTGCTGCCGGTTGCGCGCGTTGATTGCGCTGGTTGCGCTGCTGGGCCTGCGGGCGCGCCGCCGGCGTGGCGGGTCCGAAATAGGCGGTCATCACGTCGGCGGTCATGCGCCGCGTACCCGACACGACCATCGCGTTGCCGCGCGCCACCGCGACGTCGCGCGCCCCGTGATACTCCAGCGTATCGCGCGCGGTCAGCGTGTCGTTGGGCGTGACGAGGCGCAATTGCTTGCCGGTCACCACCATCGTCTGGCTGTCGATGTCGTAGATGCCGCGATCGCCGTAGACGGTCTGCGTCTCGTTGGCGATACGCACATTGCCTTGCGCTTCGTAGCGGAAAATCTCGGTGCCGCCGGTCGCGGCCGCGCGATACCAAGCGATCAGCTTGTCCGCATAGACGGTGGTGCCGTCCTGGCGCGCTGCGGCGTCGCCATTGGCGACGTAACGCTGCGCGTCGCGATCCCATTCGATGCCGTCGCGCGCGGTGATCTCGATCGGCTGGCTCGATCCGCCGCCGCCCATATTGATCGTCTGCGCGAAAGCGGGGCTCGCGGCGAACAGACCCAAGGCGAAAAGAAGTGCCGCCTTGTTCATCGCGCATTGCCCTTCGCGGCGGGGGCGGCCGGTTTTGGCGCTTGCGCGTTTTGCGGGGCCGCCGGTTGCGCGCTCGGCGTGGGATAGAGCATCACGCGCGCGGGGCCCGTCACTTCCACGCGCTGGCCGCGATCGTGGATGCGGAAACCTTTGCCTTCCAGCGTCGAGTTCGGGCCTTGGCCGCGCACGTCGGTGTCGCCGGACGCGAAACCCTTGTCGAGATCGACGATCGCCGTCTCGGTCGAAATCTCGTAGCCGCCGTCGTGGAAAATCTGCACTCCGCCTTCGAGGTCGAGTTCCTTGGCCGTCTGCTTGTAGACGCCGCGATCGGCGGTCAGCGCCAGCCAAGCGCCTTGGGTGAGCTGGATATCGCCTTGCGGATGCGCGAGGCCGGTTTCGTCCGACGAGCCCTTCTGCTGCGTCGCCTGCTCGGCGATGATCGTGTAGGGCTGGCTGCGTTCGTCGACGCCGACATAACGCGGCTGCACCATGCGCAGGTTCTCGAGGTCCTCCATCGAGACCTGCACCGGCGTCAGGCGGAAGCGCTGGTCGAGCGGGTTGAGCTGCGGCCAGATCAGCACCAGCGTGGCGAGGCCTAAAGCCACCGCCGGTAAGGCGAACTTCAAGAAGCCGACGAGCTGGCTGTAGATCGCCGAATGCGCGCGCGGGGCACCCGGCGCGAAACCGCCCAAACGCAGACGCGGCCTTTCCGTCGCCTCGCCGTTGGCGCGCGGCACGGGCACCGGGCGCTGCGGCTCGTTCGTGCCGTCATGCATCGGATCGGCCGCCATCAGGCGACGCCCTCGCGCAGCAGATCGTGGATATGGACGATGCCGACGGGCTTGGCGCCTTCGCACACCAGCAGCGCCGTGATCTGGCGCGCGTTCATCGTGGCCAAAGCTTCCAGCGCCAGGCCGCCGGGGGCGACGCGCAACGGATTCGCGGTCATCACGCGCTCGACCGGCATTTGCAGCAGATCGCCGCCCATGTGCCGGCGCAAATCGCCGTCGGTGACGATGCCGACCAGATCGCCGCGCGCGTCGACAACGGCCGTGCAGCCGAAACGCTTGGCGGTGATCTCGAGCACCGCTTCCGCCATCTTGGTGCCGACGCGCACGACCGGCGGTTCGGCGTGCATCAGGTCGGCGATCTTGGCGAGGCGCTTGCCCAAGCTGCCGCGCGGATGGAATTCGCGGAAGGATTCGGCGGTGAAGCCGCGGCGTTCCATCAACGCCACGGCCAGCGCGTCGCCAAGCGCGAGCATCAGCGTGGTCGAGGTGGTGGGGGCGAGGCCGACGGGGCAGGCTTCCTCCGCGTCCGGCAATTTCAGCAGCACGTCGGCGGCTTGGCCGAGCGAGGATTCGCTGCGCATCGTGATCGCGATCAACGGAATGCGGAAGCGGCGCGTATAGCCGATCAGATCGGTCATCTCCGCCGTCTCGCCCGAGTTCGACAGCGCAAGCACCGCGTCCTCGGGCTTGATCATGCCGAGATCGCCGTGGCTGGCTTCGCCGGGATGAACGAACTGCGCGGGCGTGCCGGTCGAGGCGAAGGTCGCCGCGATCTTGCGCGCGACATGGCCCGACTTGCCCATGCCCGACACGATCAGGCGGCCCTTGATGTTCAAGATCGCGTCGAGCGCGCGCGTCAGATTGGCGTCGAGCGACGCTTCCAGCGCGGCGAGACCGGCACGTTCCGTCGCGATCGCCTTGCGCGCGGCGGCAAGATCGGCCGTCACCGTGGCGTCATCGAGATGGATCGTGGGGCTATTCGACGCGTTCATTTCCGTCCCAAAGGTCTCGGCCTCCGGGGACGGAGCGCCGAACATCAGGCAAAAATTATGCCTGTCTTGGCCCGGCGAAGTCAACCAGGGCAAGTTTTTGATAAGATTTGATGATTCGTAACGGCACGGTTTCCGCGCCCAGCTGCGCCCCTTAATTGGGCAGGCCGGGATGCTGCACCGCAATAACGCGCTTAGTGTTCGAAGATGTCTTCTTCGTCCCAGCCGAGCAGGTCGAGATCGGCGCGCGTGCCCAGGAAGTCGAAGCAGGCCTGCGCGATATGGGTGCGGCCTTCGCGGGCCAGCATGATGTCGAGCTTGTCCTTCACCTGGTGCAGGTACAGCACGTCGGCGGCGGCGTAGCTCAACTGCGCCTGGGTAAGCTCGGCCGCGCCCCAATCGGAGCTTTGCTGTTCCTTCGACAATTCCTTGCCGGTCAGCTCGCGCACCAGATCTTTGAGGCCGTGGCGGTCGGTGTAGGTGCGCACCAGCTTCGACGCGATCTTGGTGCAATAGACGGGCGTCGTATCCACGCCGAGATATTTTTTCATCACCGCAACGTCGAAACGCGCGAAATGGAACAGCTTCAGCGTCGATTTGTCGGCCAGTAGCGCCTTCAGATTCGGCGCGGCGTATTGGCCCTTGGCGAAGCGCACGCAATGCGCCGTGCCGTCACCGCCCGAAAGCTGCACCACGCACAGGCGGTCGCGTTCCGGGCGCAGGCCCATCGTTTCGGAATCGATGGCGACCCCGTTGGGGAATTTCAAACCGGCGGGCAGATCGCCCTGGTGGAGATGGACGGCCATGATCGCTCGGCTATTGGGACCCGGGGAAGTGATCTCCCGCCGGGGCTGCCGTATCGGCGCCGCCGGCGGGAGGGAAACTTGGTGCCCGAGAGAAGACTCGAACTTCCACGACCTTTCGGCCACTAGAACCTGAATCTAGCGCGTCTACCAATTCCGCCACCCGGGCACCGGGCCACCGGAAGACCGCGTCCTATGAAAGACGCACCCCACCGGGGCAAACGCGAGGGGCGAACGTCTATCCCCCCGCGACATCGAAGTCAACTGGCCAAGCTTGACCCGGACGCGCGGGGGGATTATCCCGGTCCGGCCAGCTTCAGGGGGCTTATATGCAGGCGGGACACAGGGTTACGGTCTTCGGCGGTTCGGGCTTCATCGGCCGCTATGTGGTCAAGCGCCTGGCGCAGCAAGGCTGCGTCGTCCGGGTCTGCGTGCGCGATACGATCGCCGCCGCCTTCCTGAAGCCGATGGGCAATGTCGGCCAAGTCGTGCCGATGCATCTGCCGATCACCAGCGACGACGCGGCGTTGCGCGTCGCGGTCGAAGGGGCGGACGCGGTCATCAACCTCGTCGGCATTCTCGCCGAAAGCGGCAAGCGCACATTCCAAGCGCTGCACGCCGACGCACCCGCGCGCCTCGCCAAGATCGCGGCCGAAGCGGGCGTGTCGAAATTCGTCCATGTCTCCGCGCTCGGCGCTTCGGCGGAATCGAAGTCGTCCTATGCGCGTTCGAAGGCCGCTGGCGAAGCGGGCATCCGTGCCGCGTTCCCCAACGCCACGATCTTCCGCCCGTCGATCGTGATCGGGCCGGAAGACGGGTTCTTCAATCGCTTCGCGCAGCTCGCCAATTGGTCGCCGGCGTTGCCGCTGATCGGCGGCGGCGAAACGCGCTTCCAGCCCGTTTACGTGGGCGATCTCGCCGACGGTATCGTCGCCGCCCTCGACAAGCCCGAAGCCGCCGGCAAGACCTACGAGGCCGTGGGCCCCACCGCCTACACGTTCCGTCAATTGATGGAATACATGCTCGACGTCACAGCCAAGCATCGCGGCTTGATCCCGATCGCGTGGCCGATCGCGGAATTGAAGGCGGCGGTTCTCGAATTGCTGCCGATCAAGCTGCTGACGCGCGATCAGGTGACGCTGCTGCGCAGCGACAATGTCGCGACCGGTGCGCCCGCCCTCGAAGCGCTCGGCGTCAAGCCGCACGCGATGGAAGCGGTGGCGCCGACCTGGCTCGCCGCCTATCGCAAGGGCGGGCGCTTCGCGACGAAGAACGCCTGAACGCGTTCAGTCGTTGCCGCGCCGGTTGAGCTCGTTCGTCAGCCGGTCGATGTCTTCCGACAGGCGGCGCGAGACGAGGCGCAGCATCTCGAACCCGAAGGCCGGGTTCTGCAACGCGGTCAGTTCCATGTCGCGCTTGGTCATGCGCGCGAGCGTCACGGGTGTGACCGTGCGCGCGGTCAGCGTACGCCGATGCGACGGCACCACCATCGCGACCTCGCCCAGCACCTGACCCGGCCCCAGGCGTTTGCCGATCTCGACGAGTTCGACCCAGCCTTCGACGATCAGATACATCTCTTCGCCGCCCTCGTCCTTGCGGAACAGGATCGTGTCGGCGGGGTGTTGCTCGCGGCCGACGAAGGCGAACAACGCGGTCGGGCGCGGTTCATCCGCGTCCGCCAAGCGGCGCACCGTCGCGCGCGCTTCGACGTAGCGCCACGCATGGGCGGCGAAACCCAGCACGCCCGCGATCAACAACCAGTTGCTGCCGATGGCAAGGCCGAACGCGGCGGCGAGGGCGGCGGCCCCCATGCCGATCAGGCGCAAAGCGGGCATCGTGCGCATCGCGGCGGAGGCGAGGGTGGCGGCCGCCGCGGCGATCGCCAGAAGTTGGACGGGTTCCATGGTCAGTCTTTGTCGCGCGGATCGAGCGTGTCGCGCAAGCCGTCGCCCAGCAGATTGAATCCGAAAACCGCCAGACAGATGGCAAGGCCCGGCCACAGGCTCATCCACGGCGCTTGAACGATGAAATTCTTGGCGGCGTTGAGCGACGAGCCCCAGCTGGGCGATGGCGGCTGCTGGCCGAGGCCCAGGAACGACAGCGAGCTTTCGGTGATGATCGCGGTGGCGATGCCCAATGTCGCCTGGACCAGCAAGGCCGGCACGGTATTCGGCAACACGTGGCGCAGTGCAATCCGCAGATGCGAATAGCCCATGGCGCGCGCCGCTTCGACATATTCCTCGGCCATCGCGCTCAAGGTCTGAGCGCGGGCGAGGCGCACGAAGATCGGGCAAACCGACAAGCCGATCGCGATCATCGCGTTGGTCAGCGACGGCCCGAGCGTCGCGGCCATGGCGATCGCCAGCACCAACAGCGGGATCGCCAGCATGCCGTCGACCACGCGCATCAGCACGGCGTCGACCCAGCCGCCGAGATAGCCGGCGGCAAGGCCCAGCGGCACGCCGATCGCCATCGCAATGCCGATCGACACGAGGCCCGCGAGCAATGAAGCCCGCGATCCCCAGATCACGCGGCTCAACACGTCGCGGCCGATTTCGTCGCTGCCGAACCAGTGTGCCGCGGAAGGTCCGCCGCGAATCGCCAGCCAATCGACCGCCATCGGGTCGTAGGGCGCGATGATCGGGGCGAAGATCGCGATCATCACGAAGAACAGCGCGATGGCGCCGCCCGCGACGGCACCGGGATGGCGCAGCAATCGCGCGAACACGCCGGGCGCACGCGGCAAGGCTTGGGCGGCGGTCTGGATCGTCGCATCGGTCATCGCGCGCGGATCCTTGGATTGACCGACGCGTAGGCGGCGTCCGCCAGGAAGTTCAGCGCGATGTAGCAGCACGCCGCGACCAGCACGACGCCCTGCACGATCGGGTAGTCGCGGGTGAACACGCCGTCGACCAGCAGCTTGCCGAAGCCGGGAATGGTGAAGACTTGTTCGGTCAGCACCGCCCCGCCCAGCAAACGGCCGAACTCGATGGCGCCCAGCGTGATGACCGGGATCAGCGCGTTGCGCAAAGCGTGGCGCACGACGACGACGCACTCGAACAAGCCCTTGGCGCGCGCCGTGCGCACGTAATCCTGCTTCAGCACGCCCAGCATGGCGGAACGCGTATGGCGCATCAGGATCGCGATGTTTTCGGACGCCAGCACGATCGCGGGCAGGATCATCGTGTGGAGAGAGCCCCAGAAATCCTCGGCGGGGCTGACGTAACCCGACGCCGGGAACCAGTTGAGTTCGACCGAGAAGGCGAGGATCAGCATGATCCCGAACCAGAAGGGCGGGATCGACAGGCCCGACAACCCGGCGGCGTTGACGCCGTAATCGACGGCCGAGCCGCGCTTCAACGCGGCGATGACGCCCAGCGGCACGCCGATGCCGACCGAAATCACGATCGCCATCGAGGCGAGCTGGAACGTCACCGGCAGCTTGTCGAGGATCACCTCGAGCACCGGAAGCTTGGTATTGAGCGAAACACCGAAATCGCCCTGCACGACGCCCCACATCCACACGAGATATTGGACGGGCCAGGTTTTATCGAGGCCGAGGCTTGCCCGGATGCGCGCCAGATCGTCGGCGGACAGATCGGCGTCGGCGGTCATCAGCGTCGCCGCGTCGCCCGGCAGAAGTTTCTGCAGGACGAACACGACGATGCTGACGACGATCAACGTCGGAATCGCCAAAGCGAGACGATGGAGAAGATAGCGGCCCACTGTTCCGTTTTCTTGGGGCGTTCCGTTCGTCCGGGCTTTTACTGCGCGTTCCAGCGCATTCCGCGCACGCGGATCATGCCGTCCGGGTTCGCGGTGAAGTCGCTCAAGCGGCTGGAATAGGCGAAGAACCACTTGCGATGATAGGTGAAGATGCGCGGCCGTTCGTCGAGCAGCACCGCGGTCGCGGCCGAATAGAGCTTCAAACGTTCGGCCGTGTCGGTCAATTCGCGCGCCTTGTCGAGCGATGCGTCGATGATCGGCGACACGAATTTCGAATCGTTCTGCGAGCCGGTCGAATGGAAGAACGTGTGCACGTTCCCGTCCGGATCGACGCGGCCCGACCACGACAGCAGATAGGCTTCGAAATCACCCTTCTGGCTCATCGCGATCGAGGTCGCGAAATCGACGACTTGCAGCTTGATGTCGAAGCCGGCCTCGCGCGCCATCTGCTGGATGATCTGGGCGACCGCGTTGCGCTCGGTGTCGTTGGGCACCAGCAGCGTGAAGCTGGCGTTGGGCACGCCCGCTTCGCGCAGCAATTCGCGCGCGCGCGCGACGTTGCGCGGCTTGGGCGCTAATTCCTTCGCGTAATAGGGCGTTCCCGGCGCGAAAGGCTGGTTGCCGACCACGAATTCGCCGGCATGCGCCGCGCGGTTCAGGATATCGCGGTCGAGCGACAATTCGAGCGCCTCGCGCACGCGCTTGTCTTTGCCCAGCACGTTGTCCGCCTTGGCGCCGTTATTGGTGTTGATGATGATCGAGTTCCAGCCGAGCTCGACCGCGTCGGCGAGCTTCAAGCGCCGGTCGCGGCGCGCGTTGGGAAGATCGGTCGGCAAGATGCGTTCGATCATATCGACCGAGCCGGCCTGCACGTTGGCCAGACGCACGGTGGCGTCGGGGATCGGCAGATAGACGACGCGATCGAAATGGTACTGGTCCTTCTCCCAGTGCCGGTCGAAACGTTGCAGCACGATGCGGTCCTGCGCCACGCGCTCGGCGAAGCGATAGGGGCCGGCGCAAATCGGATTGCGCGCGAATTCCTGGCCGGCGGCCTCCGACGGTTTGGCGTTGACGATCATGCCGCCGCGATCGGCGAACTGGGCGAGCAGCGGAATGAAGGCCGAGCGCAGATCGAGGCGCAGCGTCTGCGCGTCGACCACCACCGTTTCGGCGATGGGGCCGAGTTCGGAGCGGCGCAGCGATTGCGGGTTCGACCGCGCGCGGTCGAGCGAGGCCTTCACCGCCGCCGCGTCGACCGGGCTGCCGTCGTGGAAGAAGGCGTTCGCGCGGATCCGCAGCGTCAGCGCCTTGCCGTCGGCGGCCCATTGCCAGGATTCGGCGAGGCGCGGCACGAATTCGAGCTTCTCGTTGTAGTCGACCAGCGTGTCGCACATCGACGAGAACACCATGCGGCCGACCAGCGTGCGGCCGAGCATCGGATCGAGCGCGTCGGGATCGGCGGTCAGGCCGATGCGCAACGTATTTTGCGCGGGCTGGGCATTCGCTGCGGGGGCGGCGAAGGCGAGGGCGATGAGGGATGCGGTCGCGAAGCGCCGCAAGGTTTCGAAGCGCATGGTTCTGTCTCCCGGACTGACGGACCCGATTTCGTGACGCCGCCGATTATGACGAGGGCGGCGTCTCGGGCATATAGGACACGTGCGCGGCCACGACCTTCCAGCCTTCCGGCATCCGGGCCCAGCTTTGCTGCTGGCGGCCCGTGCCGCCGCGCCGCGCCGCGAAGGCGATGCTCACGCAAGCGAAATCCTTGCCAAAGGTCGTGATGACCGTCTTCAACACGCCCGCCTTGGCGTGGCCGCCGGGCTTGACCGACTGGCGGAAGGCCTGGATCTCGGCGTGGCCGTACAGGTTCTCGTGCGTGCCGAACCGCACCACGCGCGGGTCATTCCAGAAGCAATCGCCCAAGGTTTCGACGTCGCGATCGACCAGCGCCTTCTCGTATCGCGCCAAAGCGGCCTCGATTTCGGCCACCACGGCCGGGTCGTTAATTTGCATAGCTTCGCCCTGTCACAAGATTGCGCGATACTTCTCGCGTAAAGCCAAAGCGGTCCGTCTCGCAAGTCTTGGGGCCATGAATACCATTTAGTTCCGAAACGGTACTAAATGGTATAAGCAAGCGGTTTTCAGTTACCCTAAATCGGTGTTTCGGACGTCTTCCAGATAATTTAGGGAATTCCTGCTGACCTATATGGTCGATTTCACTTACTCGGTGCCGTATTTCCGCCTATACCTCGCTCCCCCTTCCAGAAAGTCCGGGCTCGAACCATGGCGACCACCTCCAAGTTGCTCCGCTTCGTCGAGATCGAGCAGAAAACGCCCGAAAAACGTGCGGCGACCGAGCGCAAGCGCGATTTCGACGAAATCTACGCGGCGTTCTCGCCCGATGCGGCGGCCACCCAGGCCGGGCGCTGCTCGCAATGCGGCGTGCCGTTCTGCCAGGTGAACTGCCCGGTCTCGAACAACATTCCCGACTGGCTGAAGCTGACCGCCGAAGGGCGTTTGGAAGAAGCCTATGAGGTGAGCCAGGCGACCAACACCTTCCCGGAGATTTGCGGCCGCATCTGCCCGCAGGATCGCCTGTGCGAAGGCAATTGCGTGATCGAGAAGGGCTTCGATTCCGTCACGATCGGCTCGGTCGAAAAATACGTGACCGACACGGCGTGGGAAAAAGGCTGGGTCAAGCCGATCGTCCCGCCGGTCGAGCGCGCGCAATCGATCGCCATTATCGGTGCGGGCCCCGGCGGCCTCGCGGCGGCCGAGAATCTGCGCCGCAAGGGATATAAGGTGCATGTCTATGATCGTTACGACCGCGTCGGCGGCCTGATGATCTACGGCATCCCGAACTTCAAGCTGGAGAAGGACGTGGTCACGCGCCGCGCCGAACAGTTCGAGAAGTCGGGCATCGTCTTCCATCTGAATTTCGAAGTGGGCCGCGACGCCACGCTTGCGGAACTGCGCGCCAAGCACGACGCGGTGCTGATCGCCACGGGCGTCTACAAGGCGCGCGTGCTGGAAGCGCCGGGCGCGGGGCTCGAAAACGTCGTCAAGGCGATGACGTATTTGACCGCCTCCAACCGCAAGGGCCTGGGCGACGACGTGCCCGAGTTCGACAGCGGTGCTCTCGACGCCGCGGGCAAGCATGTCGTCGTCATCGGCGGCGGCGATACGGCGATGGATTGCGTGCGCACCGCCATTCGCCAAGGGGCGAAGTCGGTGAAGTGCCTCTATCGCCGCGACAAGAAGAACATGCCGGGTTCGCAGCGCGAGGTCGCCAACGCCGAGGAAGAAGGCGTGGAGTTCGTGTGGCTCGCGGCGCCCGAAGCCTTCGTCGCCAAAGCGGCGAAAGCGAAGGCGAAGAAAGCGGGTGCCGAACCGGTGGGCGCGGTGCGCGCCTATCGCATGCGCCTCGGCATCGCCGACGCAACCGGCCGTCAGATGCCGGAAAAGATCGAAGGCTCGTCCTTCGAACTGCCCTGCGATCTCGCCATCGAAGCGCTCGGCTTCGATCCCGAGGACGTGCCCGGCATGTTCGGCGCGCCCGAACTCTCGGTCACGCGCTGGGGTACGTTGAAGGTCAACCACCGCACGATGATGACCTCGCTCGACGGCGTGTTCGCCGCCGGCGACATCGTGCGCGGGGCTTCGCTCGTCGTTTGGGCCATCCGCGACGGGCGCGACGCCGCCGACCAGATCCATAAATTCCTGGCGGCGAAGGTGAAGCCCGCCGCCGCGGCCGCGGAATAAGGGAGCGCGCCATGACCCAAGAACTCGATCCCGGTCTTCGTTTCGCGCAGGAATACGAAGCCAACCGCGCCAAGCTGATCGAAGGCCACGCCTACGATCCGGCCGAAGAGCACGACAATTGCGGCGTCGGCATGATCGTCGCCATCGACGGCAAGGCGCGCCGTTCGGTCGTCGAACTCGGTGTGGAAGCGCTGAAAGCCGTGTGGCATCGCGGGGCGGTCGACGCCGACGGCAAGACCGGCGACGGGGCCGGCATCCATATCGAAATCCCGCAGGACTTTTTCCGCGCGCATATCGAACGCCAGGGCGTGAAGACGTCCGACGCGCGCTTGGGCGTGGGCATGATCTTCCTGCCGCGCAACGATCTGGAAGGGCAGGAGCGCTGCCGCACGATCGTCGAAACCGAAATTCTGAAGATGGGCTACGGCGTCTATGGCTGGCGCCAAGTGCCGATCGATAGCTCGGTCTGCGGCGAGAAGGCCAACGCCTCGCGCCCCGAGATCGAGCAGGTCATCGTCCAGAACACGCGCAATGTCGACGACGACAAGTTCGAGCTCGACCTCTACGTCATCCGCCGGCGCATCGAAAAGCAGGCGCTGGCCGAAAACCTGGTCGATTTCTACATCTGCACGCTGTCGTGCCGGTCGATCATCTACAAGGGCATGTTCCTCGCCGAAGTGCTGTCGGTCTTCTATCCCGACCTGACGGACGAGCGCTTCGTGTCGACCTTCGCAATCTATCACCAGCGCTATTCGACCAACACCTTCCCGATGTGGAAGCTGGCGCAGCCGTTCCGCACCCTCGCCCATAACGGCGAGATCAACACCGTGCGCGGCAACGTCAATTGGATGAAGAGCCACGAAACGCGCATGGCGCATGAGCGCTTCGGCCAGACGGTCGAGGACATCAAGCCGGTCGTGCAGCCGGGCTCGGACTCCGCGCAGATGGACAACGTCTTCGAGCTTTTGATCCGCGGCGGGCGCGAGCTGCCGATGGTCAAGACGATGATGATGCCGCAATCCTGGTCCTACGACGACCAGACGCCGCAAAGCATCCGCAACATGTACGCCTATGCGAACAGCGTGATGGAAGCGTGGGACGGCCCCGCCGCCATCGCCTGCACCGACGGCAATTGGGTGCTGGCCGGCATGGACCGCAACGGTCTGCGCCCGTGCCGCTACACGATCACCGGCGACGGTTTGCTGGTCGTCGGCTCGGAAACCGGCATGGTCAAGGTCGACGAAGTCTCGGTCGTCGAAAAGGGCCGCGTGGGCCCCGGCCAGATGATCGCGGTCGATATGCGCCAAGGGCGCTTCTATCGCGACGTCGAGATCAAGGAATGGCTCGCCAAGTCGCGGCCCTTCGGCGATTGGACGCGCAACATCACCGTGATCGATCAGCTGGTGAAGGCCGACGCGGTACCGAAGCCGGAGTTGTCGCGCGACGAACTGCGCCGCCGCATGCTGACCGTCGGCTGGACGCTCGAAGACCTCGAACTGATCCTGCACCCGATGGTCGAGGACGCGAAGGAGGCCGTCGGCTCGATGGGCGACGACACGCCCATCGCGGTTCTTTCCGACAAGTATCGCGGCCTGCATCACTTCTTCCGCCAGAATTTCAGCCAGGTCACCAACCCGCCGATCGACAGTTTGCGCGAACGGCGCGTGATGACCTTGCGCACGCGCCTGGGCAATCTCGGGAATATCCTGGACGAGGACGAGACGCAGTGCCGCATGCTACAGCTCGAAAGCCCGGTGCTGACCACCGCGGAATTCGAAGCGATGCGCGCCTATATGGGCGACACGGTCGTGGAGATCGATTGCACCTTCGATCCCGCCTCGGGCGAATTCGCACTTCGCGACGCGTTGAAGCGCGTCCAGCGCGAGGCCGAGGACGGCGTGCGCGGCGGGGCCGTGCACGTCATCCTGTCGGATCGTGCGCAAGGCGGCGGGCGTGCACCCATCCCGATGATTCTGGCGGCGGGCGGCGTGCACACGCATCTCGTGCGCCAGCAATTGCGGACCTTCACGTCGCTGAACGTGCGCACGGGCGAATGCATGGACGTGCATTTCTTCGCCGTGCTGATCGGCGTCGGGGCGACGACCGTCAACGCCTATCTCGCCGAGGAAGCGATCGCCGATCGCCATGCGCGCGGGCTGTTCGGCAACATGGCGCTGAAGGATTGCGTCGAGCGTTTCCGCAAGGCGATCGACGACGGTCTGCTGAAGGTGATGTCCAAGATGGGCATCTCCATCATCTCGTCCTATCGCGGCGGCTATAATTTCGAGACGGTGGGCCTGTCGCGCACGCTGATTTCGGAATTCTTCCCCGGCATGACCAGCCGCATTTCCGGCATCGGTCTGGTCGGCATCCAGAAGAAGGTGCGCGACCTGCACGAGCGCGCGTGGCGCGAAGACGTGGTGGCGCTGCCCGTCGGCGGCTTCTACCGCTTCCGCAAATCGGGCGAAGCGCATTTCTGGGAAGGCGAGCTGATCCACACGCTGCAAGCGGCCGTGGATAGCGATTCCTATGGCCTGTATCGGAAATTCTCGGAAGCCTGCCGCAAGCTGCCGCCGATCAATATCCGCGATCTTCTCGACTTCAAGCCGGGCCAGAAGGCGATCTCGGTCGACGAGGTCGAAAGCATCACCGAGATCCGCAAGCATCTCGTCGCCCCGGGTATTTCGTTGGGGGCCTTGGGCCCCGAAGCGCACGAGACGCTCGCCATCGCGATGAACCGCATCGGTGCGAAGTCCGATTCCGGCGAAGGCGGCGAGGACCCGGCGCGCTACAAGCCGCGTCCCAACGGCGACAATGCGTCGTCGGCGATCAAGCAGGTCGCGTCGGGCCGCTTCGGCGTCACGGCCGAGTATCTGACCAATTGCCGCGAACTCGAAATCAAGGTCGCGCAGGGTGCGAAGCCCGGCGAAGGCGGTCAATTGCCGGGGCCGAAGGTCACCGACCTGATCGCGCGTCTGCGTCATTCGACGCCGGGTGTCACGCTGATTTCGCCGCCGCCGCATCACGACATCTATTCGATCGAAGATCTCGCGCAGCTGATCTACGACCTGAAGCAGATCAATACGACCGCGTCGGTCTGCGTGAAGCTGGTGGCGCGCTCGGGCATCGGCACGATCGCGGCGGGTGTCGCCAAGGCCAAGGCCGACGCGATCCTGATTTCCGGCCATGTCGGTGGCACGGGTGCCAGCCCGCAATCGTCGATCAAGTATGCGGGCCTGCCCTGGGAAATGGGTTTGAGCGAGACGAACCAGGTTCTGACGCTCAACCGTTTGCGTCATCGCGTGAAGCTGCGCGTCGACGGCGGTATCCGCACGGGCCGCGACGTGGTCATCGCGGCCATGCTCGGCGGCGACGAGTTCGGTATCGGCACCGCGTCGCTCGTCGCGATGGGCTGCATCATGGTCCGTCAGTGCCACTCGAACACCTGCCCGGTGGGCGTGTGCACGCAAGACCCGAAGCTGCGCGCGAAATTCGAAGGCTCGCCGGAGAAGATCGTCAATCTCTTCACCTTCGTGGCCGAAGAAGTGCGCGAAATTCTGGCCTCGCTCGGCTTCAAGCGCCTGACCGACGTGATCGGCCGTTCGGACCTGTTGACGCAGGTTCTGCGCGGCGACGAAACGCTCGACGATTTGGATTTGAACCCGCTGCTGGTTCAGGCCGATCCGGGCGAGTTCCCGCGCTACTGCACGCTCGAAGGGCGCAACGAAGTGCCCGAGACGCTCGACGAGCAGATGATCCGCGACGCGGCTCCCGCGCTCGAAGGCGGCGAGAAGATGCAGCTCGCCTACAACATCCGCAACGTCTACCGCGCGATCGGCACGAAGCTTTCGTCCAAGATCACGCGCAAATACGGGATGACCGGCTTGAAGCCCGGCCAGATCACCGTGCGTTTGCGTGGGTCCGCGGGCCAGTCGCTCGGCGCCTTCGCGGTGCAGGGGCTGAAGCTCGAAGTGTTCGGCGACGCCAACGATTACGTGGGCAAGGGTCTGTCGGGCGGCACGATCGTCGTGCGGCCGTTCACGTCCTCGCCGCTCGTGTCGAACGCCAACACGATCGTCGGCAACACGGTGCTGTACGGCGCCACGGCGGGCCGCTTGTTCGCGGCCGGCCAAGCGGCCGAACGCTTCGCCGTGCGCAACTCCGGCGCCACGGCCGTCGTCGAAGGCTGCGGCTCCAACGGTTGCGAATACATGACCGGCGGCACGGTCGTGATCCTGGGCGCGGTCGGCGACAATTTCGCTGCCGGCATGACCGGGGGCATGGGCTTCGTCTACGACGCGGACGGCACGCTCGAACGCCATCTCAATCTCGAGAATGTGATCGCCCAAGGCGTGGAAACGGCGCATTGGGAAGGCGTGCTCAAGGAGCTGGTCGAGGAACACGCGCGCGAAACCCAAAGCGCGCACGCCCAGCGTATCCTGGCCGATTGGGACCGCGAGGTCGTGAAGTTCAAGCAGATCGTGCCGAAGGAAATGGTGGCGCGTCTGGCCCATCCCGTGCGCCGCGCCGACAAGCGCCGCGGGGCGGGTGCCGGCGACGATTGACGCTCAAAGGGCGGCGGCCTTCGGGCCGCCGCTTGATTTCCGCTCGATCAATGAATGTCGACGAGGAATCGCAAATAGTAGGGCATGCCTTCGATCCGGTAGACGTCGAAAGCAAATCCTGACGCGTCGAAGCCTTGCGCATCCATTGCGTCTTTGATCGGCTGCGCTTCGGCGTCGGTTAAAGCATGAAGAATGGCGGGCCGGCATGACGTACGTGGCAACGCCACGAACGGCCCGGATGTCGAGAGCCGAAAGCAACCAGTGCCGCTGATCCATACGAGATTGTCGTTTGGGTCGAAGCTGGGCCAAAACTCCCCAGGCGCTTCGGGCGGCCAGGTCGGCTTCCAAAATAGTTCTGGGCCCGCCATCCGGCGCGCGCGGCTATCTGTCGCGTCGATTAGGGCGAAGCTGTTTTCGACGATCAGCGTCAGCGATCCGGCGGGCAGCTCCAGCGGACCATGTGTGGTCAGGATCGTGTTAGCCCCGACGGCGGCGAAAGTACCAAGATCGTCGGGCATCAGCCCGGCTTCCGGTGAACGGAAGCGAAGTTCGATCAATCGCAGGGCGCTGCCGTTCAAACGGCCGACGATCACGCGCCGGATTTCGGTCACGCGCGTTTCGTCATCGAAGACTCGGTCGATCGCCGGATCTTTGTCCGTATAAGTCGCGCTTAGTTGAACGCAGGTCTTGATCGAGGTCGGGCATTCCTCCAGTGCGTAGACGAAGTCCGGCTGCGTCGCAGGCGATGACGCACAACCAGCCAAAGCGAGCATCGCGACGATTGCCGTACAACGTGGGAATGCCATCGCACGATTATGACGCTTGCCGGTTGGGCGCGCTATAACGATGCGATGGACAAAAGGCCGCCTCTCTTTGTTCGGCTTATCCCCGTCATCCTCGTGATCGCGGGGATCGCGGCCGTTTTCATCAACCGCGAATCGATCGACGCGCGCGGCATCGTCGCGTGGGTCCAAGCCTGGGGCGCGCTGGCGGGCCTTGCTTTCGCGGCGCTGCATGTCGCGGGCACGATGGTGTCGGTGCCACGCTGGGCGCTGGCGCTTGCGTCGGGAGCCCTATTCGGCGTCGCGGGCGGTTTGTTCTGGGCGCTGGCCGGCACGCTGGCCGGCGCCTCGCTCGCTTTCCATCTCGCGCGCTATGTGAACGCCGGTGCGATCGTGCCCCATGCTTTGCCCAAGATCGGGCCCTGGATCGCGCGCGCCGAAGCGGGCGGCTGGCGCACGATCGCCCTGTTGCGCCTCACGCCCATCCCCGGGGCGCTGGTCAATTACGGGCTGGGGCTGAGCGCGTTGTCGTGGCGCCAATTCGCGCTCGGCACGTTGATCGGCTCGCTGCCTTATGCGGCGATCTTCGTGCAGGCGGGTGCGGCCGGACGCTTGGCGATGGAAGACGGGCTCGCCGCCGCGCGCGAGCCGTTGTTGATCGCGGGGGCCATCGGCATCGTCGTGGTGGCGTTGAGCTTTCTCGTGCGGCGAAAGGAAACGCGATGAGCGAGGCAAGTATGGCCGCCGCCTTTGCCCGCGCCGTCGACGGGCCCGACGACGTCAAGGCGACCTTGGGCGAGATGGTCGCGAAGCTCGAATCGCGCGGCTATGGCGTGTTGCTGTTCTTGTTCGCGGCCCCGAACCTGACGCCGGGCCCATCGCTGCCGGGATTCTCGACGATCTTTGCGCTGCCTTTGGCGCTGATCGCCGCGCAAATGGCGCTGGGCATCGATAGTCCGAAACTGCCGGGCTTCCTCGCGCGGCTGGGTGTCGCACGGCCCCGCGCGCGCGCCATCGTCGCCTATTTGACGCCGGCCTTGAACGCGGCGGAGAAACTCTTGCGGCCGCGTTTGCCGGTGCTGGTCGCGCCGGCGATGCGCCGGTTCATCGGCGCGGTCGCGATCGTCGAAGCGATTCTTTTGCTGATCCCGCTGCCTTTTCTGCCGTTGATCCCGTCCGCCGCGACGACGATTCTCGCCTTGGGCTTGATGGCGCGCGACGGCGTGGCGGTCGCGATCGGACTCGCCGCCTGTGGCGCCGCGGCGGTCGCTTTCACGACGGCGCTGATTTGGGGGGCAAGCGCGCTCGGACTGGCGTAGAATCGCCCCATCGATTCGCATGCGTACCTTGCTTCACCAACCTCTGTCGCCGTTTTGCCGGAAAGTCCGCGTGGCGATGGCGGAAAAGCGCCTCGACGTCGAACTCAAGGTCGAGAAGACCTGGGAACGGCGGCCCGATTTTCTTGCGCTGAATCCGGCCGGCACCGTGCCGGTGCTGATCGAGGAAGCGGGCTACGCGATCTGCCATAGCCAGGCGATCTGCGAACATCTCGACGAAGCGTATCCCGAGCGCAAATTGCTGGGCGATTCGCCCGAGCAGCGCGCGGAAATCCGCCGCCTCGTCGCGTGGTTCGACGAAAAATTCGCGCGCGAAGTCGTCGACTGCCTTTATCGCGAAAAGCTGCTGAAGCGCTTCCTGGGCACGGGCGAGCCGTCGAGCCAGGCGATCCGCGCGGGCTACCAGAACATCCGCTATCACATGGAATATCTGGGCTGGCTTGCCGAACGCCGGCGCTTCCTGGCGGGGGAGAGTTTCAGCCTGGCCGACATCGCCGCCGCGTCGCATCTCTCGACGCTCGATTACATGGGCGACGTGCCGTGGGAAGCCCATCCGCGCGCCAAGGAGTGGTATGCGCGGATCAAAAGCCGGCCGTCCTTCCGCCCGCTTTTGGCCGACCATATCCCCGGATCGCCGCCGCCAACGCATTACGCCGACTTGGATTTTTGAAGTTGTTGTGATTTCTGACGCCGTCCAAAAAATTATGCGGCGGCAATAAGTTAGGGTGCGATTTAATTGTCTTTATCTACGGACCATTAACCCTGTTTTGCTAGTCTCGCGCGCTTGACGACGAACGAGCGTGAATACGAGATCGATGAATTCCCCTGAATCCCCGCAAGACGAACGCAAAGCGCCCGTGCGTATGGTGCAGCCGATCCTTGATCGGCTGATCGCCGCGCACGAGGCGTGGCTGAAGGGCAAGGCGGGCGGCAAGCGCCTGATCCTGAAAGGCGTGGAGGCGAGCCGCCTCGACTTCAACGATCACGATTTGACCGACGCCGAATTCGTCGGCGGGTCGTTCGTCGAAAGCGATTTCAGCCGCGCGAAACTGACGCGCGCCAGTTTCTTCGGCGCGGATATCCGCCGCACGACCTTCATCGACGCCGATTGCACCCGCAGCGATTTCCGTGCGGCGTCGCTGGTCGGCGCCGATTTCGAAGGGGCGACGCTGCACAAGGCCGATCTGCGCGACGGCGTGATGATCATGGCGGGCAAGGACGGCGAGCTCGATTATTCCGGCTCGGCGCGCGCCAATACGAACGCCGAAGGGGCCTCGTTCATCGGCGCCAATCTTTCCGATGCGCGTATCGGCCGCGCGGCCGGGCACAAGACCGACCTCACCAACTGCAACCTGTCGGGTGCCAGCTTGATCGGTGCGGACCTGTCGGGCGCCGACCTGACCGGCGCCGTATTCAAGGGCACCGATCTATCGGACTGCAATCTGTCGAATTGCGTGCTGGCCGGGGCGAGCTTCGCCGACGCCAAGATGCACCGCACGAATCTCGAAGGGGCCGACCTCGCCGCCGCTTTGTTCGAGGGCGCGTTCCAGCAGGACGTGAAACTCGCCCACGCGAAATATCCGGTCGATCCGTCGCGCATCGGCTTCAACGCGATCGAAGCGGTGACGCAGCATGCGCTATGGGTCGATACGCAAGGCAAGGAAGGCACGCAGCTTTTCCTCGAAGGCTACGATCTGAGCCACGCGGAATTCGCGGGCTGCAATCTGTCGGCCGCCAAATTCGTGCGCTGCACGTTCACGGGTGCCGATTTCTCGGGCTGCGACTTGACCTTCGCGACGCTGCAAAGCTGTCTGCTGAAGAACGCGAAATTCGTGAACGCGAAAATGCGCGGCGCCACGCTGATCAAATCCAATTTGATGGGGGCGGATTTGCGCAACGCCGATCTGTCGCCGGTACCGCTCGACCCCAAGGGCCCGCGGCCCTTTTGGGCGGCGCGCCTCAACGACGTTCAGGCGTCGGGCGCGAATTTCACCGGCGCCAAGCTGGTGGCGGCGAATTTGCGCCGCGCGATCCTGCGCGACGCGGATTTCGCCGAGGCCGATCTGCGCCACGCCAATACGCAGCGCGCCGACACCAAAGGCGCCAAGCTCGAAACCGCGAAGCGCTAAGCGTTAGCGGCGGCGATTCACCGGCGGGCCGGAATCGAGCTCCATGCGCTCGATATTCTCGCGCGCCGCGTCGCCCACCGGGCCGTCGCCGTCGAGCAGCACGACCTCGCGGAAATCGCGCCGCGCGGCGTTCTTGTCGTTCTTCAAGCGATTGACGATGCCGCGCTCCAGCCACGCTTCGGGCAGTTTGGGGGCGAGGCGCACCGCGCGGTTGGCGTCCTCGGCGGCGAGGTCGAGCGTGTTGAGCTTGCGGTAGAGGCCCGCGCGCATCGCGTAGATCTCGCCGCGATTGGGGTCGAGGTCGCTGGCCTGATTGAGCGCGTCGATCGCGTCCCAATCCTGGCCCAACGCCGCCAAAGCTTCGGCGCGATCGGCGTGATAGACCGCCGCGTTGGGGGCGATTTCGATCGCCGCGTCGAACGCGGCCAGCGCGTTGGTGGGATCGCCCGCGATCATCCAGGCATGGCCGGCTTGCGCGGTCATGTCGGCGCGGATCGCGGCGCGCTTATCGCGCGTCGTTTCCGCCAATTCGGTGAACGCCGCCGCCGACATGCGATAGCTGCCTTGGGCGAACAGCGCGATCGCCGCGCAATGCAAGGCGGGGTCGCCGCCGCCGCGTGCGCGCGCCCAGTTCATCGCGTCTTCGTAAGCGCCTTCGGGATCGCGTTCGGCGCGCGCCAGGCAGCGATCATATTCGCCCTGGATCTGGGCGGGCGTTTCCAGCCGCATGCGCGGGCGCGGCGGAACGGGGCGCGGCGGGGCGGGCGCCAATTCGCGCGCGACCGGCGTGCGGTTTTGCGCGGCAAGCTCGGCGGGCGGCAGCGCCAAAGCGGCAAGGGCGAGAAGCGGCAGAAAACGTTTCATAACGTCGAGGATGTAGCGCCAAGCGCCCTTCCGCGCCATATAGAACGCATGGAGTTACGTTTCGCCGGCGGCTTGCCGCCCCATCCCGCGCGCGCCAACCGGCTTTTTTGTTTCGGGCTGGGCTATTCGGCGCTCACTTTCGCGCGCCGCTTGATGGCCAAGCATTGGCGCGTCGCAGGGACCTGCCGCTCGGCCGAGAAAGCCGCCGCTTTGGCCGCCGAAGGGATCGAGACTTTCGTGTTCGATCGCGGCCATCCTTTGCCGCCGGGCGCGCTGGACGGGGCGACGCATATTCTGGGCAGCGTGCCGCCCGACGGGACGGGCGATCCCGTCATCGACATTCATGGTGCCGATCTTCTGCGCCTCGAAAGCGTCAAATGGATCGGCTATCTGTCGACCACCGGCGTCTACGGCAACAAAGATGGAGACTGGGTCGACGAGCGCGCGGCGCTGCATCCTTCGGGGCCGCGCGGGGCCGCGCGCGTCGCGGCCGAAGATGCGTGGCTCGCCTTGGGCCGCGTGGGCCACAAGGTCCATATTTTCCGCCTCGCCGGCATTTACGGCGCGGGGCGTTCGGCCCTCGACACGGTGCGCGAAGGCAAGGCCAAGCGCATCGTGAAGCCGGGCCAAGTGTTCAGCCGCATCCATGTCGAGGATATCGCCAATGTCCTCGACGCTTCGATCGCCAAGCCCGATCCGGGGGCGATCTATAATGTGTGCGACGACGATCCTGCCCCGCCGCAAGACGTGATCGCCTATGCCTGCGCGTTGCTGGGCGTCGAGGCGCCGCCGGAGATCCCTTACGCGCAAGCCGCGCCGTCGATGAGCGAGATGGCGCGCAGCTTTTACGCCGACAGCAAGCGCGTTTCGAATTTGAAGATCAAGGAAGCGTTGGGCGTGAAGCTCGCTTACCCCGATTATCGCGCGGGCTTGCGGGCGTTACTTGAGGCTTAGTTCCGCCAGCGTCGCGCGCAACAGGTCGAGGTCTTGATCGCGCGACAGGCGATGGTCGCCATCCTTGATCAGCGTCACGCGCACGTCGTCACTGGTCACCATCCGCGCGATTTTGGGCGATAGCTCCCACGGCACGTCGGGATCGTTCATGCCGTGCAGCAGGCGCACGGGGCCCGCGAATTCGATAGGGCTGCGCAGCACGAGATGTTCGCGCCCGTCTTCGATCAGCTTGCGGGTGATCGTGTAGGGCTCGTCGCCATATTGCGAAGGCTCGTAGATCACGCCCTTCGCCATCAACTCGGCGCGGACCGGTGGCGGCATCGCTTCCCACATCAGGTCTTCCGTGAAGTCGGGCGCGGCGGCGAGGCCGACCAGCGCCTTGACCCGTTCGGGGCGCGCCTTCGCCAGCAGCAGCGCGATCCAGCCGCCCATCGACGAGCCGACGACGATTTGCGGGCCCGCCGTCAGCGCGTCGAACGCGGCCAGCGCATCGGCGAACCAGGCGCCGATACAGCCATCGGCGAATTTGCCTTCGGATTCGCCATGGCCCGAGTAGTCGAAACGCAGGCAGGCTTGGCCGCGCGACCGGGCGAAGGCTTCGACCGCCATCGCCTTCGATCCGGTCATGTCGGACATGAACCCGGTGCAGAAGACGATGCCGGGAGACTTGCCGGGAATCCGGCGATAGGCGATACGGGGTTTGCCGGCGCCGGGGTCGAGAAAATCGGGGGCCGGCGGCTCGGCCGTCGTAGAATTGTCGGACATTGGACCAGAACCAGGAAGAAACGGTCGCGCAGGTTGACGGGGCGGATTTGCCGCCCCCGCCGCCGATGCGCGTGCCCACCATCATGCAGGTTCTGCCCGCCCTCGTCACCGGCGGGGTGGAACGCGGGGCCGCCGACGTTTCCGCCGCCATCGTCGCGGCGGGGTGGAAATCGGTCGTCGTTTCCGAAGGCGGGCCGATGGTGCGCGAGGTCGAGCGCGCGGGCGGCGTGCATGTGACGCTGCCGATAGGCTCGAAGAACCCGATCACGATGCGCCGGAACGTGGCGCGGCTGGTGGAGGTCGCGCGCCTGCATGGCGCGGACCTCATCCATGCGCGCAGCCGTGCACCCGCCTGGTCGGCGCGCAGTGCGGCGCGCGAGCTCGGCGTGCCGTTCATGACCACGTTTCACGGCACCTATAATTTCGGCAATCCGCTGAAGCGCTGGTACAACTCGATCATGGCGAAGGGAACGCGCGTCATCGCGATTTCCGATTTCATCGCCCGCCATGTGACCCAGAACTACGGCACGCCGCCGGCGATCCTGCGCACGATCCATCGCGGCGTTGACGTCTCGCGCTTCGACCCGAGCCGTGTGTCGGCCGAACGCGTGATCAAGCTCGCGCGCGATTGGCGCCTGCCCGATGGCTTGCCGGTGGTGATGCTGCCCGGCCGCCTGACGCGCTGGAAAGGCCAAACCCTGCTGATCGACGCGGCGGCGAAACTGGGGCGGCGCGACATCGTCGTGCTGTTCGTCGGCTCCGACCAGGGCCGCTACGCCTATCGCAAGGAATTGGAAGCTTTGGTGCGCAAGCGCGGGCTTGAAGGCATCGTGCGGATCGTCGATCACTGCAATGACATGGCGGCGGCCTATATGCTGTCGGACGTCGTCGTCTCCGCCTCGACCGATCCCGAAGCGTTCGGCCGCGTGGTGGCCGAAGCCCAGGCGATGGGCCGGCCGGTCGTCGCCCCCGACCATGGCGGTGCGCCCGAAATCCTGAAGCCGAACGAAACCGGCTGGCTTTTCAAGCCGGGCGATGCGGCGGGTCTTGCCGATGCGCTCAAGCAAGCGCTGGCGCTGGATGCCGCCGCGCGCGACGATCTGGCGGGCCACGCCATCGCCAATATCAACGACCGCTTCACCAAGGAACGCATGTGCGCGGCGACCCTCGACGTTTACGAGGAGGTGTTGCGCGAATCGCGGCCGGAGGTTTGGGGCGGATGAAGCTGGCCGAGTACGAACGTATTCTGGTCATCAAGCTCGGCGCGCTGGGCGACGCGGTCCAGGCGCTCGGGCCCATGAAGGCGATCCGCCAAGCCCATCCGGGCGCCAAGATCACGCTGCTGACGGCGCCCGCCTATGCGGGCTTCTTCGAGAATTGCCCCTTCGTGGATCAAGTGTGGCGCGATACGCGCCCGCATAAGCTCAACATCATCGGCATGCTGTCCTTGCGCTCGATGCTGCGTGCCGGGCGGTTCCAGCGCGTCTACGATCTGCAAACCTCGTCGCGCTCCAGCCTTTATCACCGGCTGATCGGGCCGGGCCGGCGCCCGGAATGGTCGGGTATCGCGCCCGGCGCTTCGCATCCCCACGCCAATCCGTTGCGCGACACGATGCACACGATCGACCGCCAGCGCGATCAATTGGCGATGGCGGGCATATCGGACGTGCCGCCGCCCGATTTGTCTTGGCTCGACGCCGATATCGCCAAGTTCAAATTGCCCGATCCGTTCGTACTGCTCGTCCCCGGCGGCGCGCCCACCCGGCCCAAGAAGCGCTGGCCGGTCGCCAAATACGCCGCCCTCGCCCAGGAATTGGCGGCGCATAACGCCAATCCGGTGGTGATCGGCGGCAAGGGCGAGGCGGCGTTGGGCAAGGCGATCCGCACCGCGAGCTCCCGCGTGCGCGATTTGACCGGGCAGACCAGCTTCGCCGAAATCGTCGCCATCGCCCGCCAGGCCGGGGCGGCGATCGGCAACGATACCGGCCCCATGCATCTGATCGCCGGGGCCGGCTGCCCGTCGATCGTGCTGTTCGGGTCGGATTCCGACCCCGCTTTGTGCGCGCCCAAGGGGCGGGAGGTCGCGGTTTTGCGCCGGGACAGCCTGGAAGGGCTGGGCGTGGACGAAGTCATGCGTCTTCTGTTCAAGCGCGCGGCTTGACAGGACCGCCTCAAACCTTACATTCGCCCCGATTTCACAGGCCCGGCGGACGCGAGTCCCGAAACGACGTTTTCGCGCCGCCCTAACGAACGAGGATACCCATCGCACGTCCCGCCCAGGATGCCCCGCCTGCCAAAGAGGGCCCGCGCGTCAACGACGAGATCATGTCCCCCGAAATCCGTCTGATCGACGGGGAGGGCGAGATGCTCGGAGTCCTGAATATTTTCGACGCGCTGCAAGCCGGGTGGGACGCGGGTCTCGACGTGGTCGAGGTGAGCCCCAACGCCGAGCCGCCGGTGTGCAAGCTGCTCGATTTCGGCAAGTTCAAATACGAACAGCAGAAGAAGGCCAACGAGGCCCGCAAGAAGCAGAAGGTCATCGAGATCAAAGAGATCAAGATGCGCCCGGGCATCGACGACCACGATTACGACGTCAAGAAGCGCGCGATGGTGCGTTTCCTCGAGGAAGGCGACAAGGTCAAGGTCACGCTGCGCTTCCGCGGCCGCGAAATGGTGCACCAGGAGCTCGGCTACAAGCTGCTCGAGCGCTTGAAGGCGGATCTGGGCGAACTCGCCAAGGTCGAAGCCCATCCGCGCATGGAAGGCCGCCAGATGACGATGGTCGTGGCGCCGAAGTAAGCGGCCAAATACAAGGCCCAAACGAAAACGGGGCCCCGCAAGGGGCCCCGTTTCCACGTTTACGGCAGATGCCGGAAACGAAATCGGATCAGACGACCTTCAGGTTGCCCGCCGCGGTCTTGCCGCGCTCGGTCAACATGTCGAAGGACACCGACTGGCCTTCGTTGAGGCCACGCAGACCGGCCTTTTCGACCGCGGTGACATGGACGAACACGTCCTTCCCGCCGCCATCCGGCGCGATGAAACCGTAGCCCTTCGTCGCGTTGAACCACTTCACTTTACCCGTAGCCATTCCGGCCTCCATTGGGTTTGACGCGCGGCACACGGGCACCTTGCCCATAGCAAGCGCGTCGACGACCGGATTTCTTGGGGAAGCTAGTAAGGGTAGGGACGGGACCCCTTTTCGGGGGCCGCGCCAGCCGCTTGCGAAGCAGGCCAAAATCTCGGGTTCGTGGTTAAAGCAAACCACGCACCCCCCTTGGGCCGCAAGTGGATTCTGAATACCCCTTGCGAAACAGCGCGTTGCGGCACGCTTGCCAGGGCGGATGCGGCCTTGTATAACCCCCGGCCTTAACAGCGGCCACGGCTGTGGCGCCTCCCGTCGGAGTGCGCCCGGGCATGCCCAACCGCTTCCGATCAGGAGACAGAAATGCCCAAGATGAAGACCAAGTCGGCCGCCAAGAAGCGGTTCAAAGTCACTGGCAGCGGCAAAGTGCTCGCCGCCGTTTCGTTCAAGCGCCACAACTTGCGCAAGCGCCCGCAGAAGATGAAGCGGTCCGCGCGCGGCACGTTCGTGCTGACTCATGGCGAAGAAGTGCGCGTGAAGCGCTTCTTCCTGCCCTACGCTTGATCGACGGATAGAGGAGAGCAACCATGGCTCGCGTCAAACGTGGCGTCACCCAGCGTGCGCGTCACCAGAAAGTCCTGAAGGCCGCGAAGGGTTATGTCGGCCGCAGCTCCACGTCCTTCCGTCCCGCGCTCGAGCGCGTCGAGAAGGGCCTGCAATACGCCTATCGCGATCGCCGCAACAAGAAGCGCGAATTCCGCGCGTTGTGGATCCAGCGCATCAACGCCGGTGCGCGCGAACACGGCCTCACCTATTCGAAGCTCGTCGCCGGCCTGAAGAAGGCGGCGATCGAGGTCGATCGCAAGGTGCTGGCGAATATCGCGATGACGGATCCCGCGGGTTTTGGCGCCTTGGTCGAAAAGGCCAAGGCCGCCCTCTAAGCCGCGTTCAGCGACTTCAACGACCCGAAGAGGGGGTCTGGCCTAACCGGCCGGACCCCCTTTTTGCTTGATGGAACCGACATGACCGATCTCGCCGCTCTCGAAACCGAACTGGCCGCGCGCATCGACGCGGCCCAGAATCTCGAAGCCCTGGAAGCCTTGCGCGTCGAAACGCTGGGCAAGAAGGGCCGCGTGACCGAGCTGATGAAGACGCTCGGCACGATCGCGCCCGAGGAGCGCAAAGCGCGCGGCGCCGCCTTCAACGTGTTGAAGGCCGCGATCGCGGCGAAGCTCGACGCGCGTAAAGCGGCGCTGGAAGGTTCCGCACTCGACGCGCGATTGGTGCAGGAAACGGTCGACGTAACGCTGCCGCCGCGTGCGCGCGAAGAAGGCCGCATCCATCCGATCAGCCAGACGATCGACGAACTCGTCGCGATCTTCGGCGAAATGGGCTTCGCCGTCGCCGAAGGGCCGGATATCGAAAGCGACGACTACAACTTCACGCGCCTCAACATTCCGCCCGAGCACCCGGCGCGCCAGGCGCATGACACGTTCTATCTCGCCGGCAAGCCGGGTGAGTCGCATGTCGTGCTGCGTACGCACACGAGCCCCGTGCAGGTCCGCACGATGCTGGGCCAGAAGCCGCCGATCCGCATCATTGCACCGGGGCGCACCTATCGCTCTGACTCCGACGCGACGCATTCGCCGAACTTCCACCAGATCGAAGGTCTGATCGTCGACAAGTCGACGCATATGGGGCACCTCAAAGGCTGCCTCGTCGATTTCGTGCGCGCCTTCTTCGAAATACCCGATCTGCGCTATCGCTTCCGACCCAGCTATTTCCCGTTCACCGAACCCTCGGCCGAAATGGATATCGCCTGCACGCGCGGCAACGGCGAATTGAAGCTCGGCGTGGGCGACGATTGGCTGGAAATCCTGGGCTGCGGCATGGTGAACCCGAAGGTGCTCGCCATGTGCGGCATCGATCCCGAGGAATACCAAGGCTTCGCCTTCGGCATGGGGATCGAGCGCGTGGCGATGCTGAAATACGGCATCCCCGATCTGCGCACCTTCTACGAAGCCGATATGCGCTGGCTGCGCCATTACGGCTTCGCGCCCGCCGATGTGCCCACGCTGGCCGGAGGGTTGGCCCGATGAAATTCACGCTGTCCTGGCTGAAGACGCATCTCGACACGAACTTGACGGCCGCCCAGCTCGCCGAGAAGGTGACCGCGATCGGGCTTGAGCTCGAGAGCCTGACCAATCCCGCCGAGACGCTGGCGCCGTTTAAGGTCGTGCATGTGATCGAGGCGAAGCCGCATCCCGACGCCGATCGCTTGCGCGTTTGCCTTGTCGATACCGGCAAAGAAAAGGTGCAGGTCGTGTGCGGCGCGCCCAATGCGCGCACCGGCATGAAGGGCGTGTTCGCGCCCGCCGGCGTCACCGTGCCCGGCACGGGCCTGCTGCTGAAGGCCGGCCAAATTCGCGGCCAAGCGTCGAACGGCATGCTCGTCTCGATGCGCGAAATGGGTCTGGGCGACGATCACACCGGCATTATCGACATGCCGGAAGATGCGCCCGTCGGCGTGCCCTTCGCCACGCTGCTCGGCCTCGACGATCCGCTATTCGACGTGGCGATCACGCCCAACCGCGCCGATTGCCTGGGCATTCGCGGGATCGCGCGCGATCTCGCCGCCGCCGGGGCCGGCACGCTGAAGCCGTGGACGACGCCGAAGATCGACGGCAAATACGAATCGCCGATCAAGGTCGATTTGTCGGCGCTGGAAGCGGGCGCTTGCCCCGCTTTCGTCGGCCGCCATTTCAAGGGTGTCAAAAATGGCCCGTCGCCGAAATGGCTGCAGGATCGTTTGACCTCGATCGGCCTGCGCCCGATTTCGATCCTGGTCGATATCACCAATTTCTTCACCTTCGATTTGAACCGGCCGCTGCACGTGTTCGACGCGAAGAAGGTGAAGGGCCAGATCCGTCTCGTGCCCGCCAAGGGCGGCGAGCAATTCGCGGCGCTGGACAACAAGACCTACACGATGTCGGGCGGCGAAACGCTGATCTGCGACGAGAGCGGCGTGATCTCGCTCGCCGGCGTGATGGGCGGCTCGGGCACGGGCTGCGAATTCGACACGACCGAGGTCTATCTCGAAACCGCGTTGTTCGATCCGATCCGCACGGCGATGACCGGGCGCCATCATCAGATCCTGTCGGATGCGCGCTATCGCTTCGAGCGTGGTCTCGATCCCGCTTTCGTGCTCGACGGCATGGAAGCGGCGACCAAGATGATCCTCGATCTTTGCGGCGGCGAAACGTCCACGCCGGTGATCGCGGGCGCGATCCCCGACACGACGCGCAGCTACACGCTGCGTTCGACGCGCGTCGCCACGCTCGGTGGCTTGGAAGTGGCGCCTGCGCGCCAGAAGGAAATCCTCGAAACGCTCGGCTTCAAGGTTTCGGCCAAGGGCGGCGATTTCGACGTGGTGCCGCCGTCGTGGCGCGCCGATGTGGTCGGCGAAGCCGATCTGGTCGAGGAAGTGTGCCGCATCGTCGGCTACGACGAAATCCCCGCGGTCACGCTGCCGCGCGACGGCGCCATGCCGCCGCTGGCCTGGACGCCCGCGCAACGCCGCGTGCGCGACGCCAAGCGCATCCTCGCCGGGCTCGGCCTCAACGAAGCGGTGACGTTCTCCTTCATGCGCAAGGATCAGGCGATCCATTTCGCCCCGCGCAAGGCGGAGCTGGAAGTCGCCAATCCGATCTCGGCCGATCTGGATTACATGCGCCCGTCGATCGTGCCGAATCTCGCCAGCGCGTCGGCGCGCAACGCGGCGCGGGGCTACGCGGACAACGCGCTGTTCGAAGTCGGCCCGATTTTCGACGGGATCGGCGAGAAGGATCAGCGCATCGTCGCCAGCATCGTGCGCACGGGCGACGCCAGCCCGCGCCATTGGGCGGGCGGGGCGCGCAAGGTCGATGCGTTCGACGCCAAGGCCGATGCGCTCGACCTGTTGAAGGGCCTCGGCCTGTCGACCGAGAATGTCGCGGTCGCGCGCGAAGCGCCCGCCTGGTTCCATCCCGGACGTTCGGGCGCCTTGAAGCTCGGGCCCAAGACCGTGCTCGGCTGGTTCGGCGAATTGCATCCGCATGTCGTGAAGGCGCTCGACCTCGAAGCGCCGGTCGTCGCGGCCGAGATTTTCCTCGACGCGATTCCTGCACCCAAAGCCAAGGGCGGCCGCCAGCGTCCGCCGCTGAAGCTCTCGGCGTTCCAGCCGCTGGAGCGCGATTTCGCTTTCGTCGTGGATGCGAACGTCGCGGCCGACGCGATCCTGCGCAGCGCCAAATCGGCGGACAAAACGCTGATCCAAGCGGCCAGCGTGTTCGACGTCTATCAGGGCAAGGGCGTGCCCGAGGGCAAGAAATCCGTCGCCATCGCCGTGCGCTTGCAGCCGCAGGATCGCACGCTGACCGAACAGGACCTCGACGCCGTCGCGCAGAAAATCGTCGCCGCCGTCGCCAAGGCGACGGGCGCCAGCTTGCGGAGTTAAGCGATGCTCTATCTCGTCGCGTTGATCGTGCCGCCGCTCGCACTGTTCCTGGTCGGCAAGCCGTTCCAGGGGATCTTCAATCTGATCCTCTGGATCGCCTCGATCGTGTTCGCGCTGACCATCCTCGGCTTCACCATCGGCTTCGTGCTGTGGCTGATCGCGGCGCTGCACGCGGCCTTCGTGGTCAACGGCGCCAAGGCCGACAAGCGCAACCAAGCCTTGATCGACGCGATCAAGGGGCGGGAATAGGCCCCCTCGCTTCTTTTTATTTTCGTGCTAAAGTGGCGCGATGGCTAGGAGGCCAGATTCGCGCAAGGTCGATCGTCGGCGGGCGAGGCTCGATCCGAAGCACCCCGGATCCGCCGAATACGTCCGTCGTCAGTGCTTGGCTGTGCGTGACGACCCCCAAGAAAAGGAAATCCTCGACTGGATCGAGGCGGTTTCCGATTTCAGCGGGTGGAAGTGACTTGGTCAGCGCCGGCAACCGTGTCTCGATTGCCAAGTTCCATAGCAGCTAAAGTTTGGATGGATAGGGAAGTTCGCAGCCTAATAGCGCCTCAAAGCATACACGCTTGAATCAAGGTGCTGCGCAAGCTGCAGTGCTAGCCGTGCGCCAGCACTGCTGAGCTCTCGATATCCATTGGCAACCCTCTTCCATTCCTTTAGAGGCCTGCCTGAATGAAATTTGTCCTCATGACGCCGCAAAATATGTTCGGCCAAACGGCGATATGACGAAGCGCAGCTATCACGCACAGCGTCCCTCTCCATAAAGTATTTATCCGCACCGGTTAATGCCAAATGGAGGGGCTTCTTTGGGCGAGATTCATTCTCTTTTCTGGGGAAAAATCCTTCAGGAACCAGAGCGCGGTCACAAAGTTCGATATTGCTATCTGGGAAGTTGTCTCGGATTCTTTTTGCGAGAACGATTTCTGATCTAGTCAGTTCAGCGACCGCGCCAGCAATTGGTAATTCATCGAATTTGGGGCATCCATAAACTCCAATGATTACGTGTTTCCAGCCAAACTCACCGGTAACTCGGGGGAGAACGGTTTGAAGGAGTCGGACCCGATCACCGGTCGTTTTGGAGCTTAGTTGTTCCAAATCAATAATGACGCTTACAGGAAGCAATCCAGAAAACTTTTCAAAAAAACTCTTCAAGATTCCGGCGTAGTCGTCATTCTCTAGATTGCGCCTTCGTAGCTTGAGCATTAACCCATCGGCAATTTCAGAGATTTTTTCTGCATCGGTAATTATGGAATTCTCTGGTGATATGACCGCGCCAACTGAATGCTCAGCTTCAGATAAGCGCCGTAGCACCTCGATGGTTAGTTGGTGACTGTTGACCTTGGCCCTGGCGGCAAGGGGTGCGCAATCTATGAACTTTGAATGAGGATGTGGAACTTTAAGGTCAAGCGCAGGCGGCCGAAACTTGCTGAATGCCTGAATTGTACCTTCAACTGCATTCGTGAAGTTCCGCATCGGATCGTCAGTGCGTCGATCGGTCATCGTTGGCTCGAGGACCACTCCGATATCATTAAGGCACTTCGCGTCTAACTCTTCTAATGCGCGGGCTTCCGCTGGAAGCATTTTTGCGCGATACCAATACTTCATGGGATCCTCATGGCTGCTGGGAAGGCGAATCGGTGCATCACGAAAACGTCGCGCTCTTCTGGTAACCGCCGCAACTAAAAAAGGACCCTGTCTAATGCGATGAACTGTAAGGTGTTTTTATGCCGTTCGGTCTCGCGGGTGGCTTGATGTGGCGCTTGGCTCTAAAGATTGCCGCAGAATTCGAGTCGCAATGATGAGTTGTGTTGGTGTTGGGGGTAAATTCTTTCCTAATGGAATGGAATGAGCGAGGCGCCTGAAAAAATGTTCGCCGCCCGCACATTTGAATAGGCTAGGGGAGATTTTTGGGTTTTTGTGCGTGCCCCAGAGGCGGCCAAAAATAACGCTAAGCCAGAGGGTTAACGGATGTTGCCACAAGGCGATTCGCCCCCTATGTTGCACGCGCGAATGGCGCCCCGCGCCGTCCTTTTCAGGCATTGCATATCCGGCACATGGCGACCGACCTTTCCCGCATCCGTAATTTCTCGATCGTCGCGCATATCGATCACGGCAAATCGACGCTCGCCGACCGCTTGATCCAATTCTGCGGCGCCGTCGAAGCGCGCGAGATGCAGGAGCAAATGCTCGACTCGATGGATATCGAGCGCGAGCGCGGCATCACCATCAAGGCGCAGACCGTGCGCCTCGACTACAAGGCGAAGGACGGCAAGGACTACGTCCTCAATTTGATGGACACGCCCGGCCATGTCGACTTCGCCTATGAGGTGAGCCGCAGCCTCGCCGCGTGCGAAGGCTCGATCCTGGTGGTCGATGCGAGCCAGGGTGTCGAAGCCCAGACGCTCGCCAACGTCTATCAAGCGCTGGACGCGGGGCACGAGATCGTGCCCGTGCTCAACAAGATCGATCTGCCCGCCGCCGATCCCGATCGCATCAAGAAGCAGATCGAGGACGTGATCGGCCTCGATGCGTCGGACGCCGTCCCTATTTCGGCCAAGACCGGGCTCAATATCGACCTCGTGCTCGAAGCGTTGGTGCAGCGTCTGCCCGCGCCGAAGGGCGAGGTCGCGTCGCCCTTGAAGGCGTTGCTGGTCGATGCGTGGTACGACCTTTATCTCGGCGTCGTGCTGCTGGTGCGCGTCAAGGACGGCCGCATCGCGAAGGGCATGAAGATCCGCATGATGAATGCGGCCGCGACCTACGACGTCGAGCGCGTGGGCGTGTTCACGCCCAAGCTCAAGGAAGTGGCCGAGCTGGGGCCGGGCGAAGTCGGCTACATCACCGCCGGCATCAAGGCCGTGGCCGATGTGGGCGTGGGCGACACGATCACCGAGGAAAAGCGCCAGGCGGCGGAACCGCTGCCGGGCTTCAAGCCGTCGCTGCCGGTGGTGTGGTGCGGGCTGTTCCCGGTCGATCCGGCCGAGTTCGAACATTTGCGCGAAAGCCTGGGCAAGCTGCGGCTCAACGACGCCTCGTTCCATTACGAGCCGGAAAGCTCGGCGGCGTTGGGCTTCGGTTTCCGCTGCGGCTTCCTGGGCCTTCTGCATCTCGAGATCATTCAGGAGCGCCTGTCGCGCGAATTCGATCTTGACCTGATCGCGACGGCGCCGTCGGTCGTCTATCGCATCCATATGAAGGACGGGTCGGTGCAGGAAATGCACAACCCCGCCGACATGCCGGACGCGGTCTATATCGACCATATCGAGGAGCCGCGCATCAAGGCGACGATCCTGGTGCCCGACGAGCATCTCGGCTCGGTCCTCAAACTGTGCCAGGACCGGCGCGGCATCCAGCAGAACCTGACCTATGTCGGGAACCGCGCGATGATCGTCTACGACCTGCCGCTCAACGAAGTCGTGTTCGATTTCTACGATCGCCTCAAAAGCGTGTCGCGCGGCTACGCGTCGTTCGACTACGTGATGACCGCCTATCGCGAGGACGACCTCGTGCGCCTGTCGATCCTGGTGAACGCGGAGCCGGTGGACGCGCTCTCGGTCATCGTGCATCGCACGCAGGCCGAAAGCCGGGGCCGCGCCTTGTGCGTGAAGCTCAAGGATCTCATTCCGCGCCAGCTGTTCCAGATCCCGATCCAGGCCGCGATCGGCGGCAAGATCGTGGCGCGCGAAACGATCTCGGCCATGCGCAAGGACGTGCTCGCCAAATGCTATGGCGGCGACGTGTCGCGCAAGAAGAAGCTCCTCGAGAAGCAGAAAGAGGGCAAGAAGCGCATGCGGCAATTCGGCCAGGTCGAAATTCCGCAAAGCGCGTTCCTCGCGGCCCTCAAGGCACGCGACGACTAAGACGGCGCCTGCGTCAGCGCCATTCGGCCGAGCGCCGGCGGCGTTTGGGCGCAGGCGTGAGCACGGCGATGGCGATGCCCGCCAGCGCCGCCACACCCGCGGCCGAGCTTTGCAGCAGCGGGAACACGATCCACTCCCACAAGGCGGGATGGACGTGGCGCACCAAGGCGGGCTCGACCAGCAGCAGCGAATCGCGATGCAGGCTCGCCCAGACTTGGCCCAGCGGAATGGGGTTCAACGCGCCGGTCTCGTACCACAATAGACCGTCGCGGCCGGCCGCCACGGCGGCCAGGACGAGCAGCAGCCAGCCGAGGGCCCGCAGCGCGATCATGGTTGAAAGATAACCGCTTTTCGTCCGGCAAGCGACGCTTGGCGGGGGCGGGGTGCCCTGCTATGTTCCCGGCCCCGAAAGCGACCCGACCCCGGCGGAGGGGTGGCCGAGTGGTTTAAGGCGCTCGCTTGGAAAGCGTGTATGGGGGAAACCCCATCGTGAGTTCGAATCTCATCCCCTCCGCCAGCTTTCGCTAGTTCAACAGCTTGCTTCGTTTTCGAGGGCTTTGCTCCACGCATTGCTCCATGAGGCAAGCCCATGTCTGCATCATCCATCGTCCTCCGCGCCGCTCGCTATCACTTCCGCATTCGCGTACCCGCCGACCTCGCCCCGTTGGTTGGCCGGAAAGAACTTCACCGCAGCCTTCGATGCACCGACCCGCGCCAAGCTCGCACTTTGGCCCGTACGCTCCGCGCCCAAGTCGAGAACGCATTCGCTTTGATCCGTCATCAGCGTGCCCTTGGTACTCCCGAGGCTGATCTTCTGACACAGGCTCGCGGGCTCTATGCAGATACCCTCCCTAAGACACGCGCGAGCGTGATTCGGAGGAATGCGTACGGCGCATCCAGCGACAACAGCGCACCCCGTTCCCTCGCTGAGGCCATAAAGGCATTCGTTGCCGATCGATCTTCACGGTGGGAACCGAAGACGCTGCTCATGCACCGCGCTTCCCTCGACTTGTTCGCCAAGCTAATCGGCCCCAAGCCCCTCGACGCGATCACTCGCCAGGACTGCCGCGCCGCCCGCGACACGCTCGCCCGACTGCCCGCGAACCTCAGCAAGCTCTACCGCGACGTTTCGCTGCACGAGTTGGCCAACCGGGGACTCCCACCGATGAGCCCCAAGACGGTCAATCGCAACGTTTGCGCCGTGTCAGCCCTATTCAACTGGTGCGAACGGGAAGGACTGATCTCGGAGAATCCCGCGCGTGGCCTCTTGGTGCAGATAAAGCGCCGTCCCGATTTGGAGCGGGATGCTTTCCGACCCGAGGATTTGGGAGTGATCTTCGCAGCACTGGCAGGAGAAACGGGGGCTCGGTACTGGCTGCCCCGGATTGGCCTCTACTCAGGCATGCGCCTTGAAGAAATCGCCCAGCTTCGCCCGCAAGACCTTCGCCAAGTGGCCGGGGTCTGGTGCTTCGATGTGAACGGGGATGGTGGCAAAAAGTTAAAGACGGCTGGCAGCGCGCGGTTGGTGCCAATTCACCCCTGGCTGGTCGAAGCGGGACTGCTCGCCTATCGGGACGCCAACGCGACCAAGCCCAGCCTGTGGCCCGACCTGACGCGCGGCGCTGACGGGTTCATGAGTTCGCCCTTTTCGAAGTGGTTCGGACGATTCAAGCGGGCGGCAGGCATTATCAACCCCCGGCTGACCTTCCACAGCTTCCGCCACACATTTGTGGATGCTTTGAAACAAGCGGGAGAAGACGAACTCGTAATTAAGGAACTCGTGGGCCACGCCAATGCCTCAATCACCACCGGGCGATACGGCAAACGGCTAAATCCGGAGCGCCTCTATTCGGTGGTGTCGCGACTTTCCTGGCCTTGTTGATCTTCAAACAAGTAACGCTTGGCATCGGCCACGATCCGGGGAGTATCGGCGGGCGTGAAGGGGGGCTTGGGCACAATCCAGGCGATCCCCCATTCGCCCCCGGCTATCCGATAGAGCCTAAGGCGTGCGGCAGTGCCGTCCATTAGCCGCGTGATAGGATCAAGCGTCCTTGTTGGATTGGGAATCCCGTTCGGCTGTCGCAAGTGCCTAAAACACCCGCGAACGATACTCTTCAATGACGGGATGATTTTGAATCTAGAACAAAGACTTACGCGCTAAATAGACCACAAATGGATTATTAAAATTTTAACCATTTGAGGCTGGGGTTGTAGTTCTATTATCAGTCACATGACTCGCGAATCTCTTGTCCTGATTGCCGGTATCCTCGCCGCGCTGCTGGTCGTAGGAGCCGTTAGCACCGCTGCCGACCGCCGCACTGAGTCCCGACCCACGATCATCGGCCCCGCTCGTGTGATTGACGGTGACACGCTGGAAGTGGCCACCCGTCGCATTCGTCTCTATGGCATCGACGCTCCCGAGATGGCCCAAGTATGCCGTGACAACGTGGGTGCTCTCTGGCGATGCGGGGAGGCGGCTGCCATGGCCTTGGACGCGCTTACGACGGGACGGGCGATAGCTTGCGAGGACCGGGGCTTAGACCGCTTCGGGCGTACCCTCGGCATCTGCGGCACACGTGACACACCTGACATCGGCGCGTGGCTGGTGCTTGCGGGCTGGGCCGTGTCGTACGAGGGCCGCGCCCGCGTCTATCGTACCGAGGAGCAAGCCGCAGAGGCCGCTAAACGGGGGCTGTGGGGTGGAAGCTTCGAACGGCCATCGGACTGGCGGGCATCGCGCCGAGGGTAGCTTGCGAAATCAGCGTGAACTCGTGAACCTGTCGGCCGGAGAGTTCACCTGTTCACACTGTTCTGGACAGAGGGCCACATGACAGCAAGCAATCCGAAGACCGGCTCATTGGAAGCTGCCAGGACCCGCTGGGCATCATCGCCTAGCGCTGGTTATCAGACCTACGACGAGGCAAGGCAGTACTGCGAGCGCGTATTCATGGAACTGCGCGCCGTGATCTACGGACTTCGAGACGATCCGGAGATTTCAGTTGAGCGAAGAGATTCTCCCGAGAGGATCGTTCCGAGGAAGCCCAGACGCGTCGTGCTAGATTTTGAAGGGTCGTTTGGCTCATTTGTTTCCCGAATCAAGGAACGCCTCCATCACCCCGACGTTGATATGTGGGGCATGGTGTGTACCGCTGATCTAATCGTCGCAACTATCAACGCAATGGGAGGAAGGCTGGAGAATTTGGCGCGACGGGGCGCAAGAAACATGCGCGGAAGCCAAAAAGGCGGTCGGGTAAAGAAGCTCGAAACAACGGCCAGAATTTTCAGTGAAGACGAATTGCTCATTGAGGAGATTGCTCGGGTTAGAGTTAAAAACCCCGCCCTAAAATCCGCACGAACTCTGGCTGAACGGGTCAAAGGCAAGTTTAAGCTAAGCCCCGAAACCCTCAGAAAGCGTATCGAACGCCTCAAGAAAACGGGTCAACTGCGGACCAGTTAACCCACGAACTGCTGCATTTTCAGCTCCGAGCTTGGGGCCCAATTTCGGGCACCCCCCAAGCCACATGGAGTTGAAGATGAGTATCGAATCGAAAAACAACAAGTCACCGGAAGCAGCTACCACGCCGACTAAGACCCGCCAGGAACTGTTCGTTCAGTGCGGCGAATTGGCGACGGCACCGGACATCCTAGCCAAGCTGGGCGAGGAGTTCACCGCCACCGGCTTTGCCGGGGATGTGAGCCGTCCTGTCCTGACCTTCCTGACCAGCTACACCCGCTTCGAGGATCGGCCGGCCAGCCTGTGCTTCAAGGGCGGCAGCTCGGCGGGCAAGTCGGCAGTGCTGAACTGGGCTCTGCGCTACGTCTCCCCGGAGGCGTACTTCCATCGCTCAGGGTTCAGCCCCGAGGCGCTGGTCTACAGCTCGGAAGACTTCCGCCATCGCCACATCGTGATCGGTGAACTGGCGGGAATCGGCGGCGTTCACGGCAACAAGTGGCTGCGCATGCTCCTGTCTGAGAACGTGATTGAGAAGGAAGTCACCAACTTCGGGGCGATGGCCGATGGCGGTACCACCAAGTTTCGCAAGGAAGGCCCGACCGGGGTGATCTTCACGACCACCGAGGCGAAGCTGCATCCGGAAGACGAAACTCGCATCATCTCGATGTGGATCGATGGGGGCGCGGAGGAAAATCGTGCCGTCTTGTTGGCCCAGGCCCAGGAGTTGGGGCAGGACAACCGCCGGGAGCCCTTGATCGAGCCTTGGCATTTTCTGCACGATTGGGTCCAGGTCGGTCCGAAGCTCGTGACCATCCCGTTCGCGCGTGATCTTGCGGAGATGGTTGACCCCACCGAAGATCGGATCAAGCGAGACTTCCCGCAAATCTTGTCCCTGGTCCGCGCCCACGCACGCTTGCACCAAGCTAATCGGGGGATCGATGAGGATCACCAGATCGTCGCAGAGCTTCGGGACTACGCCGCAGTTTGGCGCCTGCTCGGCGACGCGATGGAGATGGCTGCCGGGGCAATGGTCGAGCCCCAGGTCGCTAGTGTGGTCGAGATGGTCACTAGCGTGGCGAAGTCCCGGCCAAACTTCCGCGACGGCGTGCCGCTCTACGTGATCGCCGAGAAGTTCGCCGGTGACGCATCCAAGGGGAAGAGTTGGGCCTCGAAGTGGATCAATCGGACGATGGCGCAAGGCTACTTGATCAACGATAGCCGTCCTGGACATCCGATGAAGCTACTGCCCGGTGATCCTTTGCCGGGGGAACGGCGCGTCCTGCCTACCCCCGAGGAACTGGCTCGGTACATCGTTAGCAAGAATGGGCAAGCCGCATAATATGAATGGACCGGGGGGCGGTTGCCAGTTGCGTGGCCGCCCCTGAGTTTGCGAGTTCACGCTGTTTCGGGGTAGGGCACGCCTTGATCGACCTCTCAGCGTAGCGACCATCCACCGCGCCACGATCCGATGTCTCAATCTATAATATTTCTTTATAGAAATATGAGATTATCTCATTGGAATTAAGTAAAGACTCGACTTCACTCTAAGTTCGTATTATAATTTAAGCGAAATCATAAATTCATTTGACTGGTTAGGTGCTAGATGGGCCCCTTGCGAGCAGCTTCAATTTCATGCGCTTTGCTGTTGGCAGGTTGCGGTCTATCCCCCGAGTATCGCTTCAACCAGCTGAAATCGGCATCTGATTATGATGTTTGCCACGCACTCTCCGATCCAAGGGCAACCTCAATCGGGATGGGTTGGTCAGTCCGAAGAGACGCGGCTGTTCGTGTGGCGAACGAACGTCGAATATCCTGCGACAGGGAGATGTTTGCCAGAATTCACGCGATGGAAGGTCCTTCTCGAGACGCAGCAGTCGGTAATAGTTTGATGATGATGCAGCAGGGAATTCAGATGATGTCGCCGCAGCCTCAGTCACCAAGCGCTCGAACGCCTCTTGGGGGCGGCGCCCAAAGTGGTACTGCATTTCTGAACGGATCATACGTTTCAGGTATGAACAGAATTTGCAATTACGACAGGTTAGGAAGCGCTGTCGCTGTCACAGTTAGTTCGACAGAGTTGTGCCCGCTTACTCTTCCATAGACTAACAGAAGTCAGATCGGTATTCGTCGAGGCCTTCGCCGCCAGCCGCTATCTCAAATCGGCAGGATGGCTGCTGCCGGTTTGGGCGATACGCAGTTAAGCCAGTCCCCTCTTGGCCTCGTCCACCGCCATGCTCTCGTGGCCAATGGTCGAAACATTGCGGCTCCTCATCTTGCGATTAGGAGTTTGTAAGTGGGCATTTTGCAGACGCGGCCTGAGTTACTCTATTGAAAATCTGCATAGCCGACTCAAATCGACCAACCTGCATTCTATTGATGTCGTCGGCCGTGCCACGCCCAAGTTCAAGCATTAAAGGGAGCTCGCGGGTAGTTATTCCAGAAAGCATTTCAGACGCTATGCAGGTGCAAAACGAGTTTGCCGTTGTCGCAGGGATTCGTCGCTCATTCATTGCCTTACTGACACAGCTTTGTTGGTTCGAATCTAAATTCGTCTTTATCTGCGCTCGCATCGCGCGATCTGTTGAGTTCTCAAAGCTACTGGAGGCGCCGCTGGGAGCTGTTTGTGGCTGGACTAATTGACTTTGTGGAGGTGTGCTGTTTGGAGCACTTGCGCGGGAGCGATTGAGCAAACCATTGTCGAAATATATTGATTGTAGAAATGATACTGTGTCTGCGTCCACGCGTTCCCGCGAATGTCCAGGCATGCCACACCAAAATCCTCTGAGGTAGGCTTGGTACATTGCACCGTTATCGTAATTGCGGATTGAGCTTTCAAAATATAGTTGGAAAAGATTGCACTCGAATGAGGCGCCCGTTCCCGCAACCATGGCATATGGACCTGTGCGTGCACGGCCTCTTTTAATGTTGCTGAGGTCGGCGCTGATCCGGCGAGCCAAAACTTCTGGATCTTTTGAGACGGCCTCTATTGGGTAAATTGCGGTGCTTGCTACTTCTCCAAAGCTTTGGTTAGTGCCCGAGGATTCAAATAGCGCAACTCCGGCCGCATATCGGTAGCTCTGCTGGGTTCTTGTGGGCAAAGTCCGCTCTTGGTAGCTAACAATCGGCCCCGGTGAGTTGTCAAAGCTGAGACGGCTTTCGCCCGCTGTGATGGAGCGCCATTCGCCCGATCCTAGAACCTGTCCACCAACCGTCCTAGCGGCGTTTGGATCATTCGTTATGCAGCCCGCGAGAAGAACCAAAAGTGGGAACGCAGCAAGTAGTGACCGTTGCATTTTGACGCCTCCACTGATCCTTATTTCAACAAGCTTTAAGAGAATTATCTAAGATAATCATACAAAGAATATGTTAAGGCCAGAAATTTCACGTAGCAAGCTACACGACCTGTTCCAGAGACATCTATGAAAGCGCTAGTTCAGTGCTAAACTGAATTTGAAGTGGAAAATGCTCATTCCCAATGGGCTGGTGGGGATGGCGTTGATCTGGGGCTAGCTATCGTTTTGCGTGAACTCGTGAACTCCCCCGCTTTGGCCGCCGCCCGGCGAAACACTGAAACATCGCGGGCCGATTTGGAAAATTTTCCGAGGGGCAAAAAACAGATTTCGATATAGGGGGGTGTTTCTTTCCCCCCAGGGTCGAAAATTCCCTGATCGGCGCGTTTTCTGTACTTCCCCCAAAAAATTACCACGCTCCATTGCTCCACCCAATGCTACACAAAGACGCCCTGATTGCGGAGCGAGCGAAGCGACGCGAGGCTGGCCGAGTGGTTTAAGGCGCTCGCTTGGAAAGCGTGTATGGGGGAAACCCCATCGTGAGTTCGAATCTCATCCCCTCCGCCAGCTTTCCGCCGCCGCCCGCAAGGCGGGCGGCCGAAAGCCGTCGGCGCGGGGCCCCGTGACGAAGTCTTGTTCGATCGAACGCCGAAGGCGTTCGAGGCGGAGCGCCAGCGAAGTCCGAGCGCCGCGAGGAAAAGTCCGCGAGCCTGCGCGCGGAATTTCAATCTTATCCGCTGCACGGACGGCCGAACTAATCGGGTATCTAGGCGTTTCGATCGGGGCTAGCGACGATCGCTTTGTTTTGACGGCGTATCCGCTACCCAAGCGAGGCGGAATTCGATTCCCTCGCAAATTTTGGCGATCGTAACGTCTCCCGGCGCTGTGATCGCCATCCCGAGCGAGGATGCAAAGGCGGCAAAATCCGCGAAACCAGCGGGCGCAGTGCCATCTCGCCCGACCGGGGCGAAGGAATGAACCAGCATCATCGCGCGCGGATATCGGTAGCGCTTTGCTTCGTAGATCGCCGCGCCGCATCGATGGAAAAGCTGGTACCGAAACCCGTTGACGGTTTCCGGCCGCACACCAAGCGTAGCGCAAAGTCCAGCGAGGCGTTCCACCTTGTTAGCGCTTGCGCTATCGGCGAGCCATTCGCCAACGAGCGGGCCGAACGGCTCGTCAACTTTGCCTTCGATGCCAAGGATCGCATTCGCGTCGGTTAGCGACACCAGCGCCAGAAGGTCCGTCTGACTCGGTCGGCCTTTGCCGGGGATCTCGGTCTCGCGCTCGAATATTCCTTCCAGCAGCTTCGCGTTCGCCCATTCCGGCGCTTTCGCGAGTACGGCGCGAACGGAAGTCGGAATGCCGCCCGCATTCATCCAAGCGTTGGAAAGTTCATAGGCGCTACGGCCGACTTTCCAATGCTTTTCCTGTTTACCGAGACGCGGAATGATTTCGTCGGGCTTCTCGATGGGAATCTGAAAGCTCGGCACGGCATTCGCGCTTGCAGACTTCGGATCGGTCATGTTCGAAGACTATCCGAAGTTGCGTCATCACGCTAGCCACTCACTTCGCGAACAGCTGCCCCATATCCTTGAAGGCCTTGAACTCCAGCGCGTTGCCGCACGGGTCGAGCAGGAACATCGTCGCCTGCTCGCCGACCTGGCCCTTGAAGCGCACATAGGGCTCGATCACGAATTTCACGCCGAAGCCCTTCAGGCGCGCGGCCAGCTTCTCCCACTGGCCCCATTCCAGCACGATGCCGAAATGCGGCACGGGCACGTCGTGGCCGTCGACCGGGTTCGTGTGCGCGCGCTCCTGCGCCGCCGTCTTCGGGTGCTCGTGGATCACGAGCTGATGGCCGTAGAAATCGAAATCGACCCATTGCTCGCTCGACCGGCCTTCCGAAAGCCCGAACGTTTCGCCGTAGAAGCGGCGCGCCTGGGGCAAGTCGTGGACGGGAATCGCGAGATGGAAGGGGGACAAAGCCATTTGATGCGCAGCTCCGGGGGATGGGAAAGGCGGCGATCCTAAGCGCGGCGACAGACAATAAAAATCAATATATATTTGCCGAACGCATAACGGAAATCAATCAATGATCCGCGAATTGAAAACCCTGGTCGCGGTGGCGCGCGAAGGCACCTTCGCCGCCGCCGGCGCCAAGCTGGGCCTGACGCAAGCGGCCGTCAGCGCGCAGATGCGCCGCCTCGCCGACGAATTCGGCTTCGCGCTGTTCGATCGCGCGGGGCGGGCGGCCAAGCTCAACGCGCGCGGCGCGCAAATCCTGCTGCGCGCGCAAGAGCTGATCCGGCTTTACGAAAATCTCGGCGCCGCGTCGCCGGGCGAAGCGGCCCCCGTGCCCGTCACGATCGGCGCCATCGCCACCACGCAGCGCGGCCTGCTGCCCGGCGCGCTGGCGAAATTCCATCGCACCCATCCGGGCGTGCGCGTGCGCGTGGTGCCGGGCGTGTCGATGGATCTGCTCGATCAGGTCGATCGCGGCGATCTCGATTTCGCGGTGATGATCCGCCCGCCCTTCGCGCTGCAAAGCGATCTGCGCTGGGCGGAAATGCTGCGCGAGCCCTTCCGCCTGATCGTGCCGCGCCATGTGAAGGGCAACGATTGGGCGGCGATGTTGGCCGCGCAGCCCTTCGTCCGCTACGACCGCAATTCCTTCGGTGGGCGGCAGGCGGATCGCTTTCTGCGTGCATTACACATCACGCCGCGCGAATGCTGCGAACTCGACGAGATCGAATCGCTCGTCGAGCTGGTGGCGAAGGGCGTGGGCGTGGCGCTGGTGCCGCAAACCGCGTTGCATCGCCATTGGCCCAAGGGCGTGCGCGCCATCGATCTGGGCCCGCGCACCTTCCATCGCGAAACCGGCATCGTCCATCGCGCGGGCGCCCCGTCGCGCGAACCCGTCGCCAAGCTGATGGAAATTCTGCTGCGCGGCTGATGGCATGCGCCTTGCCAGCCTTTAGGATGTCAGCCGACTGCCCGGAGCCGCCTTATGACCGATCTTCTCGTCACCGCCCGCCTGCTCGTCACGATGGATGCGGGCCATCGCACGATCGAGGACGGCGCGCTCGCCGTCGCGAACGGTGCCATCGTCGCTGTGGGCCCGCGCGCGGAAATGGAGGCGCGGTTTCCCAACCCGGCGCGGCGCATCGGCGGCGAGAAATTCGTGCTGATGCCGGGTTTCGTCGACGGGCATTCGCATGCCGGCCACGGCCTGGTGCGCACGCTGGGCGGCGACGATTTTCCGGTCTGGCGCCAAGCCTGCCGCGACATCTATATGCTCGGCGCGACGCCCGAATTCTGGGCGGCCGAAGCGCAGCTTTCGTCGATCGAGCGTTTGAAGGCCGGTGTCACCACCGCGATCGCGTATCTGGGCGGCGGGGACGAGAACAACCGCTCCGACGGCGTCGATGTGCCGACGGCGTATACGGCCGCCTATGGCGAGGCGGGCGGGCGGTTGATCCTGGGCATCGGGCCCACGCGCCCGCCTTATCCCAAAACCTATGCGCGCTACGTGAACGGCGCGCGCGAGGAATTCCAAGTCGATTTCGAAACCCAGCACGAAACCTGCCGGCGTTTGCTGCGCGACTTGCCGTCGGCGCGCCTCGGCGTGGCGCTTACCACGCCGACGGTCAATCCCGAGATCCATCGCGGGGCCCATTTCGCCGAGCTGTGCGACGTGGCGCGGCGCATGAAGCGTTTGGCGAAGGATCACGACGCGGTGCTGATGATGGACGGTCAGCGCGGCGGCACGGTCGAATTCGCGGTGCACGAACTCGGCATCGTCGATGCGCGCACGCTGCTGTCGCATGCGCTCGATATCACGCCCGCCGAAGTGCGGCTTGTGGCCGAGACGGGGGCGACCGTCGCCAATAATCCGCTGTCGGGCAGTGCCGTGTGGGGCCGTTGCCCGGTGCCGGAAATTTTGGAGGCGGGCGGGCGCGTCATCATGTGTTCGGACGGGCTCGCCCCCGATTGCGGGGCCGACATGTTCCGCGTGATGCGCATGGGCGGGCAATATCACCGCGCGATGCGCCGCGATCCGCATTTGCTGCCGCCCGGCCGCTTGCTGCATATGACGACCAGCGACCCGGCGGCGTTTTTCGGGCTTGCCGATCGCGGCACGCTGGAGCTGGGCAAACGCGCCGATTTCATTCTGGTCGATATGGACAAGCCGCATCTTGCGCCCGCGACGATGCCGCTGTTCCAGCTGCACTATGGGGCGACGGGCCAGGATGTCGACACGGTCGTCGTCGATGGCGAAATCGTGATGGAAGGCCGCAAGCTGACACGCGTCGACGAGAAGGCGATCGTCGCGGCGGCGAAGCGCGAAGCGCAAGCGATGCTCGACCGCACGGGGCTTCGCGCCTTGACCCAAACGCCGGAAAGCTTCTGGGCGGATCGCTACGACCGCGCGGCCTATCTCGGCCCGCATCAAGCGCCGATCGCGGCGGCGGTCAAAGCGTGATTCTCTATTTCGCCTATGGGTCGAACATGGACCCCGCGCGGTTGTTCGAAACCCGCATGGCGGAGAAGGGCATTCGCTGGGGAAGCCGCGTCGCCGCGCGGCTCGACGGCTGGCGCTTGGCGTTCGACAAGCCCTGGGCGAAATACGACGGCGCGGGTGTCGCGAATATCCGTCCCGACAATAGGGGTATCGTGCATGGCACGTTGAACGAGCTGGGTGCGGGCGGGCTCGACGTGCTCGATATCCATGAAGGTGTGGCGGGCGGGCATTACGCGCGCCGCACCGTTACCGTGATCGCGGCACAAGGTCGGGTCGAAGCAATCACTTACGTGGCGTCGGCCCCACCCGTCGCGGGATTGAAACCACATTCCAGCTATCTCGCGCATTTGCTCGTCGGGCGCGACCTATTGCCGCCATCGTATCTCGCCGCCCTCGAAGCCATATCGGTTGTCGATGCGCAACGTTAGGATGGCGGCATGGAAAATCTCGAGGCCCTGATCAGCGACGAATCGATCAAGACGCTGGTCGAGAATTTTTACGGCAAGGCGCGCCGGGACGAATTGCTCGGCCCGGTGTTCGACGCGGCGGTCGAGGATTGGCCGGCGCATTTCGACAAACTGGGCGAATTCTGGCGCGGCGTGATGTTCGGCAACAGTCGCTACAAGGGCGGCATGATGTTCGCGCATTTCCAATTGCGCGACAAACTCACGCCCGCGCATCTCGAACGCTGGCTGAAATTGTGGTGGGAAGCGACCGAAGCGACGATGGCGCCGCAAGCGGCCGCCGCGTTCCGCTTCAAAGCCGCGCGCATCGCGGAAAGCATGAGCCTCGCGCTGTTCCGCGATCCCGTCACCGGCTTGCGCCCTCACACCCCCGCCCCCGTGACCGCAGGAGAGTCCCAATGACCGCAATCGCCTCCGCCGTCGATCCCGCGCGCCACCATCCCGTGCGCGGCTTTTCCGATCGTTTCGCGCTCGCCGTCACCAAGCTGTTGCGCTTTTGCGCCGACACGTTTTTCGCCAAGCGTTACGGCCATCGCGCGATCGTGCTGGAAACGGTCGCCGCCGTGCCCGGCATGGTCGGCGCGACGCTCACCCATCTGCGTTGCCTGCGCCGGATGGAGGACGACAAGGGCTGGATCCGCATCCTGATGGAGGAGGCGGAGAACGAGCGCATGCATCTGATGACGTTCATCGCGATCGCCAAGCCGACCTTTTTCGAGCGTTTGGTCGTCATCCTCGTGCAGTGGGTGTTCTATCTCGGCTTCTCGGCGCTTTATCTGATCCACCCAAAGACCGCGCATCGCTTGGTCGGCTATTTCGAGGAGGAGGCCGTGACCTCCTACACCCATTATCTGCGGGAGATCGACGAAGGCCGGTCCGAGAACGTGCCCGCCCCGGAGATCGCCAAGCGCTATTGGAAAATGCCGGCGGACGCGACGCTGCGCGACGTGGTGCTGATCGTGCGCGCCGACGAGGCGCATCACCGCGACGTCAATCACGGCTTCGCGGCGGAGTTGGGCGGGCAGAGCGTCGATCCGAACGACCATTCGCCCTATCCGGAGCGTGCCGAGCTGCGCTGAGCCTCAGCCGAAATTCCCGATCCGGGGTACGCGCAACACGTCGTGCCCGGCGGCGAGGGATTGCGCCGTCGCGCGGGCATGGATCGCGTCGATATAGGGCCGCAAGGTCGCGGCCCCTTCGGCCATTTTCGGCATGGCTTCGATGCGGAAGCGTTCGGCTTCCGCCGCGATCTCGGCGCGGATCGCGGTCTCGTCGATTTTGGTCATGCGCCGGTCGCGCATGACGAAATCGCCGTCGATCAACACATCGCGCACGGCTTCGGAATTGACCGAGAAGCAAAGCTGGCGGATCGGATCGTTCAACGGCTGGAAGCCGAGATGATCCGCGTCGAGCAGCGCGATATCGGCGCGCATTCCCGGCGCCAAGCGCCCGATATCGCCGATCCGGCAGGATTTGGCGCCGCTCTCGGTCGACATCTCGAAGGCTTCCTTGGCGCCGAGCCAAGTCGAGGTATCGAAGCTTTCGATCTTGTGCAGCATGGCGGCGAGGCGCAGCGCCTCCACCTGATCGGCGGTGTCGCTGGTCGCCATGCCGTCGGTCGCGACGGCGACGTTCACGCCCGCCAAGCGCAACGCGCGCACCGGGCACACGCCGCTGCCGAGCTTCAAATTGCTCAGCGGATTATGCGTGACCGAGCAGCCGGCCGCCCCCATGCGCGCGATATCGTCCGCGGTCAGCCAGATCGCGTGGTTCATCGTCAGGCGTTCGGTCAACAGGCCAAGATCGTCCAGATGCCGGACCAGCGTTTTGCCGAACAGCACTTGGCCGGTGATCGCCTGCGTCTTCGTTTCCAGCACATGCATATGCATGGCGAGATCGCGTTCGGCCGCGATGCGGTTCAACGCTTTCAGCAATTCGGGACTGCAACGCTGCGGCGCGCAGGGGCCCAGGGCAATGCCCAAGCGCCCGTCGCCCTTGCCATGCCATTTCGCGTAATGCCGTTCGAACAAGGCGAGCAACGCGTCGTCGCTCGGCAATGGCGACGCGGCGATGCGCGCGCGCAATTCCGCCGGCACGATCTCGTCGTAGAACGGGATGCCGTATTCCATGGGCGCGTTCCACATGCTGACCGTGACGCGGGCGCGCAAGCCCACATCGCGATAGGCGGAAATCGTGCCGTCCAAGCCTTCGGGCGTGGCCGAGGGATGGATCAGATCGTCCTGCAACGTGGTGACGCCGGAGCGGATCGACTCCAGCGCGCAGAGCATGCCGCGCAAATAATGCGCGCGCTCGGACAATTCGGGAAAGCCGAAGGGCGGGTACGACATGGTCAGCCACGGCTCCAGCGGCAGATTGTCGTAAGCGCCTTGTTCGAAGGCTTCGTTCGAATGCATATGCGCGTTGACGAAGCCGGGGATCGCGATCAGCCGCGTGCCGTCGATGATCTCCGCATCCGCCGATACGGAAAGGTTCTTGCCGATCGCGGCGACGCGGCCGTCGCGCAGCAGAATATCGCCGCCCCGCAACGGCGCGGTATGCGCGTCGGGAACGACGACGGCGTTGCGGATCAGGATCGGACGGGTCATGCGCGCGGCACCTTCTGCGTAGCCAAATACGTTCGGTATTGAGGCAAATTACATGCCGGGCTGAGTTTTGCGCCCTTGAACCCCGAACGCGCCACGGGATAGAAACGCCGCATCATGAACCCGATCTTCGCCGGCTTGCCGACCACGATTTTCGAGGAGATGTCCGCCCTCGCGCGCACGCACGAGGCGGTCAATCTCGGTCAAGGTTTCCCCGATGATCCGGGCCCCGAAGACGTGCGCCGCAAAGCCGCCGACGCGGTGATCGATGGCTGGAACCAGTATCCGCCGATGCCGGGCTTGCCCGAGCTGCGCCAAGCGGTCGCGGCACATTACAAGGCGCATCAAGGCATCGATATCGATCCGCTGGCCGAAGTGATGGTGACGTCGGGGGCGACGGAAGCGATCGCGGGCGCGTTGATGGCGCTGATCACGCCGGGCGACGAGGTCGTGCTGTTCGAGCCCTATTACGACGCCTATCTGCCGCTGGTGCTGCGCGCGGGCGGGGTGCCGAAATTCGTCAAGCTCGCACCGCCCGATTGGCGCTTCACCGCCGCCGATCTCGCCGCCGCGGTCGGACCGAAGACGCGCGTCGTGCTGTTCAACAATCCGCTGAACCCCTCCGCCACGGTTTATGGCAAAGCGGAATTGGAACTGATCGCGAAGGCGATCGACGGCACCGGCGCGATCGTCGTGGCCGACGAGGTGTGGGAACATGTCGTCTTCGACGGCCGCAAGCATACGTCCGTGCTCGCGATCCCGGGCTTGCGCAACCGCAGCGTCAAGATCGGTTCGGCCGGGAAGATCTTCTCGCTGACCGGCTGGAAGGTCGGGTTCAGCGTCGCCGCCCCCGATATTCTGAAAGTGCTGATGAAGGCGCATCAATTCCTGACCTTCACCACGCCGCCCAATCTGCAAACGGCGGTCGCCTATGGTCTGGGGAAGGATGCCGCGCATTTCGACGCGATGCGCGCCGATCTTCAGGCGCGCCGCGACCATTTGGCGAAAGGTTTGGCGGGGGCGGGGTTCAAGACGCTGTCTTGCGAAGGGACCTATTTCATCAACGTGGATCTCGCACCCTTCGGCTTGAAGGACGATCAGGAATTCTGCCGCCGCTTGGTGAAGGAAGCGCGGGTCGCCGCGATTCCGGTGTCGGCGTTCTACGCCGATGGCGGCATGCGTTCGGCGATCCGCTTCTGCTTCGCCAAGAAATACGAAACGCTCGACGCTGCCGTCGAACGCCTCGCGGCCTGGGCGCCGAAGCTCGCGGCGTAATCGCTTGCAAGCGCGCTTGGGTTGCGGGACAAAGCTTCCGCGAACCAAATAAAGACAAGAGGAAACCTCCATGGCCGTCAAAGTCGCGATCGTCACCGGTGCTTCCAGCGGAATCGGCAAGGCGAGCGCCATCGCCCTTGCGAAGGCGGGCTACAAGGTCGGCTTGCTCGCGCGCCGCGCCGACAAGCTCGAAGCCGCAGTCGCCGAAATCAAGGCGGCGGGCGGCGAAGCGATCGCCCTGGCCGCCGATGTCGGCAACCCCGCCCAGGTCGAAGCGGCGTTCGGCGCCGTGAAGGCCAAGTGGGGCCGCCTCGATTTCCTGTTCAACAATGCCGGCATGGGTGCCCCCGCCATTCCGATGGAAGACCTGACCTTCGAGCAATGGAAGGCCGTGGTCGACGCGAACCTGACCGGCTCGTTCCTGTGCGCCCAATCGGCGATCCGCATCATGAAGGCGCAGGACCCGCGCGGCGGGCGCATCGTCAATAACGGCTCGATCTCGGCCTATGCACCGCGCCCGCATTCGGCCCCGTATACGGCCACGAAGCATGCGATCTCGGGCCTGACGCGCTCGATCGCACTCGATGGGCGGCGTTACGACATCGCTTGCGGCCAGATCGATATCGGCAACGCGGCGACGGAAATGACCACGCGCATGGTCGAAGGGCCGGGCGTGCCGCAAGCCAACGGCACGATGATGCACGAGCCGCGCATGGATGTGAGCAACGTCGCCAACTCGATCGTGCATATGGCCTCGCTGCCGCTCGACGCGAATATCCTGTTCATGAACGTCATGGCCACGAAGATGCCCTTCGTGGGCCGCGGCTAAGCGCGATGAAACGGGCGGCGCTGCGGATCCTCGTCCCGCTCGCCGCCCTTATTCTGTCGGCTTGCGCCGGCGCGCCGTCCTGCCCGCCGGGTCTTTCGGCGGGCTCGGCGATCGATCTTTATTTCGGGCGCGGCGTTGCGGGCGGGCGCGAAGTGACCGACGCGCAATGGCGCGACTTCGTCGATCAAGTCTTGATCCGCGAGTTCCCGGATGGCTCGACCACCTTCGACGCCAGCGGCACGTGGTTCTCGACGCGTCAGAACCGCACGATCTCGGAACGCAGCGCCATGGTCAGCTTGATCGTGCCCGATGCGCGGGCGGCGTCGCCCAAGGTCGAACGCCTCATCGCCGAATATAAGCAGCACTTCGCGCAAGACTCGGTCTTGCGCGCCGAACGCGCGGTCTGTTTCGCGTTTTAATCGGCGCGTTGGCTCGCGCAGCTTTGCGCGGCGTCGGCGGCGTTGCGCATCTGCGGGAACAATTCTGTCGGCTTACCGAACCCGGCGGCGAATAATTCGTTGACGCGCGAGGTGTCGCGCGGAAGCTGGATGCGCTCGATCTTGCCCACGACGCGGTTGCCGGCGTCGACGCGCGCTTCCAAACCCCACCAGCCATTCACCGTATCGCCCGGCACGCCATAGCGCCGGTCGGTGATCCGCACGATCTTTCCGCCGTCTTCTTGCGGTTCGATGCTCGGCCACAACATGCCGTCCGAGAACCAGGCGAGGATTTTGCCTTCGCGCGTCGCCAGCACCGGCGCGATCGCGGGATCGTCGATCCGTTTGAAACAGGCCCAGGCGATGGCGCCCTTCTGCAAGGGCGAGGCGAAGCCCACGCGCGCCCCGTCGGGATCGTCGATCACGATGCGCCGCAGCCAGGGCTGGAAAATCGTGGTGTAGACGCGCAGATCGGCGGCGGCGACGTTCTCGGCGCGCAATTGGTTGCGCGCCATCGTTTCGACGGCTTTGTTTTGCGCGAGCCCATAGAACAGATAGACGGTGCTGAGCGCGAGCCCCGCGAGAATCAATACGCGCGCCGCTGTGGCGCGCGGGGCGATCAACGCGGCGATCGTGCCGATCAGCAAGGGCACGGTGTAGCCGGGATCGATGATGCCAAGCCCCGACACGAAAAAGCGCGAATCGCTGAACGGGGCGAGCAATTGCGTGCCGTAGATCGTGAACCAGTCGAGCAGCGGATGCGTGCCGATGCCCAGCGTGAACAACCCGATCCACGCCCAGATCGCGTCTTCCTCGCCCGCCGGGGCGAACGGCTTGTTCTGGCGGCACCAGCGCCACGCCGCCCAACCCAAAGCGGGCCCGGCGATGGCCGCGAACAGGAAGGAATGGCTGACGCCGCGGTGCCCGACCCACGCGTCGAACGCGTCGGCATGGGGCAGGAAATTGTCGAGATCGGGGATCGTGCCGGCGACGGCGCCGGCGGCGATCGCCACACGGCCCAGGCGCTTGCCCGCGACGGCGTAACCGACCGAGGCGCCGAGAACGAGTTGGGAGAGGGAATCCAAAGGGGGGACTTTCGCTGTCGTGTCAGGTTCGGTTAGATAGGATTCCGTCCCTTCGGATCAAGCGGAACCTGACATGTCGTTACCCGCCACGGCGACCCTGATCGTCATCGACATGCAACAGGCGGTCGATTTGCCCTATTGGGGGCCGCGCTGCAATCCGGACGCCGAGGCGGTTGTGGCGCAGCTGCTGGCGGCGTGGCGGACGCGCGGCCTGCCGGTGATCCATGTCCGCCACGATTCGATCGAGCCCAATTCCGGCTATCGCCCCGACCGGCCAAGCCACGCGTTCAAGCCCGAGGCGATGCCGCTGCCGGGTGAAACCGTGATCGCCAAATCGACGAATTCGGCCTTTATCGGCACCGATCTGGAGCGCCGTTTACGCGATGCGAAGGCCGCCCCGGTCGTGTTCGCGGGGGTGGCGACCAGCAATTCGGTCGAAGCCACGGTGCGCATGGCGGGCAATCTCGGTTTCGAGGCGTGGATCGTCGCCGACGGGTGTTTCACCTTCGACAAAAAACTGCTCGACGGGCGCGTGATCCTCGCCGCCGACGTCCACGCGCTATCGCTCGCCAATCTGTCGGGCGAATATGCGCGGGTCGTGAATTCGACCGAAATCCTGGCATCGCTCTAGATTCCGGCCCAGTTGCCAAGCCGGGCCGGCGCGGGCAATCTCTGGCCTGCGGGTTGCATCGCCTACCCCCGGTTTTGGGAGAAGTAGGGCATGTCCCTGCCGGGTTTGGGAGATTTCGCGTGAACGCAGCATCCCCTGGCGCGCCGGTTGCCTTCGACGAGATGCGCGCGCCCGACGGCACGGTCCGCGCCGCCTATGCGCGCCTTTCGCAATGGCTGGAGAATACGCCGCCCGAATTGCTCGCGCGCAAGCGTCACGAGGCCGACGTTCTGTTCCGCCGCCTGGGCATTACGTTCGCGGTTTATGGCGAGGGCGGCGATACGGAACGCCTGATCCCGTTCGATGTGATCCCGCGCGTGCTGACGGCCCCCGAATGGGATGCGCTGTCCGAAGGCCTCGTCCAGCGCGTGAAGGCGCTGAACGCGTTCCTTTACGACGTCTATCACGGGCGCGAGATCGTGCGCGCGGGCAAGATCCCGGCCGAATTGATCGACGGCAACGAGCAATACCGGCCGGAGATGATCGGCGTCGAAGTGCCGGGGCGCATCTATACGCATATCGCCGGGATCGACGTCGTGCGCGTCTCGGCCGACCAGTTCTACGTGCTCGAGGACAACGTGCGCACGCCGTCGGGCGTGTCGTACATGCTGGAAAACCGCGAGGCGATGATGCGCCTCTTCCCCGAGCTGTTCGCGCGCAACCGCGTGCAGCCGGTGGGGCATTATCCGGACGAACTCCTCAAATCGCTGCGCTCCTTGCCGCCGCACAGTGCCGCCGACAAGGACGAGCCGACCGTCGTGGTGATGACGCCCGGCGCCTATAACTCGGCTTATTTCGAGCACGTGTTCCTGGCCGAGCAGATGGGCGTCGAACTCGTCGAAGGCCAGGACATGTTCGTCGAGGACGACAAAGTCTATATGCGCACTGTCGCGGGTCCGCGTCGCGTGGACGTGATCTATCGCCGCTTGGACGACGCCTTCCTCGATCCCGCCGCCTTCCGCCCGGACTCGGCCTTGGGCGTGAAGGGGCTGTTCGAAGCCTATCGCAAAGGCAACGTCACGCTCGCCAACGCGGTGGGCACGGGTGTGGCCGACGACAAATCGGTCTATCCCTTCGTGCCCGATATGGTGCGCTTCTATTTGGGCGAGGAGCCCAAGCTCGCCAACGTGCCGACCTATTCGCTGCGCAAGCCCGACGACCTTAAATACACGCTCGAGCATCTGCCCGAGCTGGTGGTGAAGGAAGTCCACGGCTCGGGCGGTTACGGCATGCTGGTCGGGCCCAAATCCACGACGGCGGAAATCGAAGCCTTCCGCCAGCGCATCATCGCCAAGCCCGAGCATTACATCGCCCAGCCCACGCTGGCGCTGTCGACCTGCCCGACCTTCGTCGAAGAAGGGGTGGCGCCGCGCCATCTCGATTTGCGGCCTTACCTGCTGGTCGGCAAGGACGTGAAGCTGGTGCCCGGCGGATTGACGCGCGTCGCTTTGCGCAAAGGCTCGCTGGTCGTCAATTCGAGCCAAGGCGGCGGCACCAAAGACACTTGGGTTTTGGAGCGCTGACATGGCCATGCTTTCTCGCGCCGCCGATCAGCTCTACTGGATGGCCCGTTATATGGAGCGCGCCGAGAATATGGCGCGCATCCTGGACGTGTCGTATCGCATGTCGCTGTCGTCGACCGACGGCGATTCCGAACATTTGCAATGGGGCCCGGCACTCGTCGTCGCGGGTTGCGAAGGCCCGTTCAAGGAAACCGGCCGCCCGACCGACGCGCGCAACGTGGTCGAGTTCTTGGCGCTCGATCCCGCCAATCCGTCGTCGATCCGCAATTCGCTGGGGGCGGCGCGCGAAAACGCCCGCGCGATGCGCACCCAGATCACGACCGAGATGTGGGAATCGCTGAACGCCACGTGGCTCGAGATCCGTAATCTCGACTACGAGAAGCTCGAAGCGATGGGCACGCGCGCCTTCTTCGATTGGGTGAAGGAACGCAGCCATCTGTTCCGCGGCGTCACCTACGGCACGATGCCGCGCGACGCGGCCTATCGCTTCGCGCGTATCGGCACCTTCTTGGAGCGCGGGGATTCGACCGCGCGCCTGCTGGACGTGAAGTACCACGTGCTGCTGCCCACGGCGCGCGATGTGGGCGGGGCGGTCGACTACTACCAATGGGGCGCCTTGCTGCGCTCCGTCTCCGCGTTCCAGGCCTATCGGCGCGTCTATCGCGACGTGATCAAGCCGCGCCGCGTGGCCGAATTGCTGATCCTGCGCGCCGATATGCCGCGCTCGATCGCGGCGTCTTTGGGCGAGTTGACCGGGCTGCTGGACGAAGTGCGCGAGCAATTCGGACGCAACTACCGCTCGGCGGGCTTGGCCCATGCGATCCACGACCGGATCCGTTTCGCCAAAATCGACGAGGTTTTCGAATTCGGCCTGCACGAATTCCTGACCGATATCGTCGATTCCAACATGGCGATCGGAAAGGCGATTGCCGAGGACTTCGGTTTGCCGTATTGAGCGCGCGAACCGGAGTGCGATGACATGACCTACGGCGTCGGCCTGCTTCTCGAAGACGGACTCGTCCTGTGCGCGGATTCGCGCACCAACGCGGGCGTCGATCACGTCGCTACCTTCCGCAAGATGCATGTCTGGGAAGCGCCGGGCGAGCGCTGCATGGTGCTGCTGACGGCGGGCAATCTCGCCATCGCGCAATCGGTCGTCACGCTGCTGACCGAAGGCATGGGCCCGGACAAGACCGAGACGATCCTGAACGTGCCGTCGATGTTCGAAGCGGCGCGCCTCGCCGGCCGCGCGGTGCGCGAGGTCTACGACCTCGACGCCGAACGGCTGAAGGAGCAGGGCGCCGAGTTCAATATTTCGATGATCCTGGGCGGGCAGATCAAGGGGCGGCGCTTGCGCCTCTTCCACATCTACTCCGCCGGAAATTTCATCGAAGCGACGGTCGAAACGCCCTATTTCCAGATCGGCGAAACCAAATACGGCAAGCCGATCCTCGATCGCGTCGTGTCGGGCCGCACGTCGCTGAACGAAGCGGCGAAATGCGCCCTGATCTCGATGGATTCGACGTTGCGCTCCAACGTGTCGGTCGGGTTGCCGATCGATATCGTCATTCTGCGCCGCGACGAATGCAAACTCGCGGTCAAGAAGCGTCTCGACGAAACCGATCTCTATTTCTCCGATATCCGCCGGCGCTGGTCGGAAGGCCTGCGTTCGGTCTTCCAGACCGTGCCGGATCCCGACTGGAAAGTTTGAGTTTAAGTGCCGATTTTCGATCCGCTTTTTCTGGCGCTGGCGATTCCGGCCTTTCTTCTGGTCGGCATTTCGAAAGGCGGGTTCGGCGGCGGGCTCGGCTCGATGGGCGTGCCGCTGATGGCGCTGGTGATCCCCGTGCCCCAAGCCGCGGCGATCATGCTGCCGCTGCTGATCGTCATGGACGCGTTCGGCGTCTGGCGCTATCGCAATGTCTGGTCGCGCGAACACATGCCGATCCTGCTGACCGGCGGCATTATCGGGATCGTTATCGGCTATCTCGCGTTCCGCCATCTCGACGAGTTGTGGGTGCGCCTGCTGATCGGCCTGATCGCGGTCGTGTTCTCTGGCAAGGGCGTGCTCGATTCGTTGCGCGGCCGCCACGGTGCCACGGCGACGGTGCCGAATTGGCCGAAAGGCGTGTTCTGGTCGCTGGTGTCGGGTGCGACCAGCTTCATCGCCAACGCGGGCGGTCCGCCGATCCAGGTCTATTTGCAGCCCTATAAGATGGACAAGACGCTGTTCGTCGGCACGCTGCTGGTGCTGTTCGCGATCATCAATTGGCTGAAATTCTTCCCTTACGTCTATCTCGGCCTGTTCACGTTCGAGAATATTTGGACGAGTATCGCGCTGCTGCCGCTCGCCCCGATCGGCATGTGGGCGGGGTTCTGGCTGCATAGCCGCGTCGACCAGAAACGCTTTTATTTCTGGTGCAATCTGTTCCTGTTCGCGACCGGTCTGAAGCTGGTCTACGACGCGACGAAGGGCCTGTTCTTCGTCTGACCTGCGGCGGAATGCCCCGGAAAAGGGGCTTGCCCAAAATTACTTTAAGTCTAAAGTATCTCCCCGAGGCATTTACGGAACGGGGATCGGGCCATGAAGATCGTCAGCATCGGCGGCGGGCCGGCGGGTTTGTATCTCGCCATTCTGATGAAGAAGGCGGACCCGTCGCACGACATCACGATCGTCGAGCGCAACAAGCCGGGCGACACGTTCGGTTTCGGCGTCGTTTTCTCCGACGAAACGCTCGGCAATTTCGCCGACGCCGACCGCGAAAGCTATGACGCGATCACCGCCGCTTTCGCCCATTGGACGGATATCGACGTCCATTACCAAGGCCAAGTCGTCACCTCCAAGGGCCACGGCTTCTCGGGCATGGCGCGCGTCAAGCTGCTCGATATCCTGTCGAAGCGCGCCGCCGATCTGGGCGTCAAAATCGTCCACGAGCGCGACGTGAAGGACGTGACCGAATTCCCCGACGCCGATCTGATCCTGGCGGCCGACGGCGTCAACTCCGCCATCCGCGCCAAGTACGAAGCGAAGTTCAAGCCGTCGCTCGACTGGCGGCGCAACAAATTCGTGTGGCTGGGGACGACGCGTCCGCATCCCGCCTTCACGTTCCATTTCAAGGAACACGAAAGCGGCCTCTATCGCGTCCACGCCTATCAATACGACGCCACGAACTCGACCTTCATCGTCGAGACGAGCGAGACCGCGTGGAAGAAGGCCGGGCTCGACAAGGCGACGGAAGAACAGACGATCGATTTCTGCGAGAAGCTGTTCGCCGAGGAATTGGCGGGCCACAAGCTGATCGCCAATCGCTCAATCTGGCGTACTTTCCCGACGATCCGCAACGCGCATTGGCATTTCGACAACGTGGTGCTGATGGGCGACGCCTGCCACACGGCGCATTTTTCCATCGGCTCGGGCACCAAGCTCGCGATGGAAGACGCGATCGAGTTGGCGGCCGCACTCAAATCCACCAAGTCGGTCAAGGAAGCGCTCGCCGCTTACGAAGCCAAGCGCAAGCCGCAGACCGAATCCATCCAGCGCGCCGCGCAAACCTCGCTCGAATGGTTCGAGGAGACGGAGCGCTATATCGGCAAACTCGACGCGCTGGAATTCGCCTTCGCGATGCTGACGCGTTCGATGCGCATCACGCACACGAATCTCAAGCTCCGCGATCCCGCCTTGGTCGCCAAGGTCGACCGGGATTTCGCGGCGAAGGCCGGTGTCGCGGGCGCGCCGCCGCCGATGTTCACGCCATACAAGATCGGCACGATGGAAGTGCCCAACCGCATCGTCGTGTCGCCGATGTGCCAATATTCGGCCGAAGACGGGTTGCCGAACGATTGGCATCTTGTACACCTGGGCAGCCGCGCGCTCGGCGGGGCGGGTTTGATCCTGACCGAAATGACCGATGTGAGCGCGGAAGGCCGCATCACGCCGGGCTGTGCCGGTCTCTACAAGGACGAACACGTGGCCGCGTGGAAGCGCGTGACCGAGTTCGTCCACGCCAATTCGCCCGCCAAGATCGGCGTGCAGTTGGCCCATGCCGGGCGCAAGGGCTCGACCAAGCGCGCCTGGGAAGGGATCGACCAGCCCTTGCCCGACGGCAATTGGGAACTGATCGCGCCCTCGCCGTTGCCCTACAAGAAGGGCAGCCAAACGCCGCGCGCGATGACCCGCGCGGATATGGACAAGGTCAAAGCCGATTTCGTGGCCGCGACCAAGCGCGCCGATGCGGCCGGGTTCGACATCGTCGAAGTCCATATGGCGCACGGCTATCTGCTGGCGAGCTTCATCTCGCCGCTGACCAACCAGCGCAGCGACGAATATGGCGGCACGCTTGCGAAGCGCCTGCGCTTCCCGCTGGAAGTGCTCGACGCCGTGCGCGCCGCATGGCCCCAGGAAAAGCCCATCGCGGTGCGCATCTCGGCGACCGATTGGAAGGAGGGCGGGACGACGCCCGACGAGGCCGTCGCCATCGCCAAAATGCTGAAGGCGCATGGCGCGGATATCGTCGATGTGTCGGCGGGGCAGACGGTCGACGACGACCATCCGGTCTATGGCCGCTTGTTCCAAACGCCCTTCGCCGATCGCATCCGCCAGGAAGCGGATGTGCCGGTGATGACGGTGGGGGCCATCTCCACCTGGGCCGACGCGAACACGATCCTGGCCGCGCGCCGCGCCGATCTTTGCGTGCTGGCGCGCGCGCACTTGTACGATCCGTACTGGACGCGCCATGCCGCGCAGGAACAGGGCTACGACTTGCCCTGGCCGCCGCAATACGGCTCGGCGCGCAGCTTTACGCCGCGTCCCAGCCGGTAGCTTCTTTCGGGAATCCCGCGGCGGCGAGGCGCGCGATGATGTCGTCGCGCGTCGCGTCGTCGTAGCTTGCCCACAAGCGAATCTCGCGCGATGTGCGCCCGCAGCCCGTGCAGCGCAGATCGGCATCGAGCCGGCAGATCCTAACGCAGGGCGACTTCATCGCGAGGTTCCGGCACGTAGCATTCGTCGCCGTCGCAGCACGGCGCGATGTTGATCTTGCAATGCTCGCATTGCATATGCCCGTGCACCCAAATCGGGCGCGTCGTGCGGTGGCACCAGGTGCAGACGGGCAAGGCGGCGCGGTTCATGGATCGGCAGAGTGGCCGTGATTCGCGCGGCTAGTAAACCCCCGCGACGCGCGCGCGCTGGCGGACCAGCGCCAGCACCATTTTGCAGGCCGGCATCTCGTGGCCCGTGAGCGCGCCCATTTCGACCACGGCACCGAGCAGCGCATCGATCTCCATCGGCTTCTTGGCTTCGAGGTCTTGCAGCATCGAGGTTTTATGCGCGCCGACTTCGGCCGCCCCGTCGATGCGCTTTTCGACGTCGATGCCGAATTTAATGCCCAACGCCTCGCCGACCGCTTGCGCTTCCAGCATCATCGCGCGGGCGACGCTGCGGGTCCCCGGATCGCCGGTGATGATATCGAGCGTCGCGCCGGTCAGCGCCGAGAGCGGGTTGAAGCACAGATTGCCCCACAGCTTCACCCACATATCGTCGCGGATGCGCGGGCGCACCGGCGCTTTCAAGCCGCCCTTGATCATCAGTTCCGACAGCGCCGCGATGCGCTCGCTTTTCGATCCGTCGGGCTCGCCCAGCGTGAATCGGTTCGAATAAGTGTGCTCGATCACGCCGGGGGCGAGGATATTGGCGGCGGGATAGACGACGCAGCCGATGGCGCGCTCGGGGCCGAGCTTCGACCAGAGCGCGCCGCCCGGATCGACGGATTCGAGCCGCTTGCCGTCATGCGGCCCGCCATGTTTGTGGAAATACCAATAGGGCACGCCGTTCATCGCCGTGACCAAGGCGGTCTTGGGGCCGAGCAGCGAGGCGACCTGATCGACGGCCGCGACCAGGCCGTGGGCCTTCAAGCTGACGATGACGAAATCCTGCTCGCTCGCCTCGCGCGCGTCGCCGGCGAAATTCGCGTCCTTGATAACGGTCTCGGTGCCTTCCGAGATCAGCTTGATCCCGTCGCGCTTCATCGCTTCCAAATGCGCGCCGCGCGCGAAGAACGTGACGCGCGCCCCGGCTTGGGCGAGCTTCACGCCCATATAGCCGCCGATGGCGCCCGCACCGAAAATCAGAACGCGATTCACTTCGCGGCTCCCAAGCCCAGTTTGTCGGCAAGGCCGATGCGTTGCAGCTTGCCGGTCGCGCCCTTCGGGATCTCGGCGAGGATGACGACCTTGCGCGGCACTTTGAAATCGGCGAGGCGCTTGGCGGCGAAATCGCGGATCTCGCGCTCGGTCGTCGCTTGGCCTTCGCGCAGCACGATCGCGGCGGCGACATCCTCGCCCAATTTGTCGTGCGGCATGGCGAAGGTCACGACTTGCGCGACCGCCGGGTGATCCATGATGACCTCGTCGACTTCGAGGGGCGAGACCTTCTCGCCGCCGCGATTGATCAGCTCCTTCAACCGCCCGGTGATGCGCAGATAGCCTTCGTCGTCGAGCGTGCCTTGGTCGCCGGTGCGGAACCAGCCGCCGGCGAAGGCTTTGAGATTCGCGTCGGGGTTCGCTTCGTAGCCTTTGGTGACGTTGGGTCCGCGAATGACGATCTCGCCCAAGGCACCCTTGGGGAGCAGGTTCCCTTCCTCGTCCATGATCGCGACTTCCGGGCCCGCGGCGATGCCGACGGAGCCGGGCTTGCGCGATGCGGGCGGCAGCGGGTTCGACGCCATTTGGTGTGCGGCTTCGGTCATGCCGTAGCTTTCGATCACCGGGCAGCCGAACGCGGCTTCGAGTTCCAGCATCACTTGCGGCGGCAGCGACGCCGACGATGAGCGGATGAAGCGCAAACCCGCGCGCGCCAAGCTTTCTTTGTTGCGGTCGGCACGCGCGAGGATCGCTTGATGCATCGTCGGCACGGCCGTGTACCAACTCGGTTTCGCTTCATCGAGCCAAGCGAAGAATTTGAGCGCGTTGAAGCCCGGCGTGCACACCGTGCCGCCGCCGGCGGCAAGCGAGGACAGCACCGCCGCGATCAGGCCGTGGATGTGGAACAGCGGCATGATGTTGAGGCATTTGTCGGCGGGCGTGAGTGCGAGCGTCTTGCCGATATGCCGGGCGGAAGCGCAGATATTCGATTGCGCCAGCGGCACGATCTTGGGGCGCGACGTGGTGCCCGAGGTGTGCAGGATCAGCGCGATGTCGTCGGCTTGCGCGGGGCCCGGCTGCGCGGCCGTGCCCTTCAACAGCGACGACAGCGTGTAGGAACCCGCACCCGTCTCGCGCGTCGGCGTCAACTCGATCAACGGCACGCCCAGCTTCGCGGCGGCGGCGCGCGCGGGCGTTTCATCGCCCTTCTGAACCAGCACCGCCTTGGCTTTCAGGTCGGCGATATAGAACTCGAACTCCTCCTGCCGATAGGCGGGGTTCAACGGCGCTGTCGTTGCCGCACCGGCGACGCACAGGAAGGCGGCGGCCATCTCCGGCCCGTTGGGCAGAACGATCGCCACGCGATCGTCGCGGCCGATCCCCATCGCGTTGAGGTCGGCGATCGTCTGGGCCGCGAGTTTGCGCAAACCCGCAAACGAAAGGGGCGGCGTCTCGGGGCACCCGAGCGCCATGTCGCCGTCTTTGCCGATACGAAGTAGTTCCGAAACCGTCGTGAACGCCATTGCCGTCCTCCCGAGGTGGAAGACGATTCCGTATCAGAGAGCGGAACGCCTGCCTAGGCGGCGACTGAGGCGCCCGTGCGCGCGGTATCGACGATATTCTGCGCGGCCGTGTAGGCCATCGTGCCCTGGCGCCAATCCTCGTGATGGGCGGCCATATGCAGCGTTTCCTGGGCATAGCGCTGGGCGGCGAAGCCCAGATCGGCCGGGGCACGGCCGGTTTCGCCGACCATCTCGTCGGCGAAGCTGCGTTTGCGCTGGGGGCCCTGGCCCCGTCGAGCCAGGGCATCCACCAGCCCCGCCATCTGTTCGGCGGAGAGCCCGAGCCCCTGCGGGACGTTATCGGCGGCTTCGGGTTGGACGCGGCGGGGCGACGCATTCCCCTCCGTCCCGATGCGTTTGGCACCGGGCGGTGGCAGCAGGAAAACATTGGATGCCGCGTTCATGGGATTAATGTAAAATTTTATGAAAATCGGAGTCAACTGGAATCTGGCATTCGATTCAAATTGTAGTTAATATCCACATCACCGAAGTCGCTCGAAAGTCTCAATGTTTCAATTATTTGTGCTTTCGGGGGCCCGGGCTAGACTGCATTCCGGCCAGCGAGAAGCGAGACCGCTTTCCCATGGATGATACGGGTTCCACCGACCGCGCTTTGCGCGCCCTGGAAGGGGCGGGCGACGCCGCTTACGTCTGGGACCTCGCGACCGATGCGATCGAATGGGCGGGCAAGGCCGAGGATACGTTCGGGCCGCGCGGCGATTTTCCGCCCACGGGCCAGGTGCTGCAAAGCCGGATCTATGCCGAGGATTTGCCCGGCCGGGTGAAGGCGCTGTCGGCGCATTTCGTCGATCGCCTCGCCTATGATCTCGATTATCGCATTCGCGGCGATGGCGGCGCGCTGATCTGGGTGCATGATCGCGGCCGGGCCGAATTCGCGCCCGACGGGCGGCCGATCCGCGTGGCCGGCACACTGCGTGCGATCACCGCGCGCAAGGAACGCGAAGCGCGGCTCGAATATCTCGCGAATTACGACGCGCTGACCGGCCATTTCAACGCCGTGCGTTTGCGCGAAGCGCTCGACCATCAACTCGCTTACGCCGCGCGCTACGAAGCGCCGGGCGCGTTTCTGCTGATCGGCATCGACAATCTCGGCGCCATCAACGACGCGTTCGGCTGGGCGACCGCCGACGCGATCCTCGTCGGCGTCGGCCAACGTCTCGAACGCGCGTTACGCGAATCCGACGTGATCGGGCGCGCGGGCGGCGATCGCTTCGGCTTGGTGTTGGCGCATTGCCCGGAAAGCGAGATCGGCCTCGCCGCCGATCGCTTGCTCAGCACCGTGCGTTCGGCGCCGATCGAAACGCCGGACGGGCCGATCCATGTCACCGCGTCCGCCGGGGCCGTGCTGTTCATGGGCCAAGGTCCGTCGGGCGTGGAAATGCAGGCGCGCGCGGAATCCGCGTTGGCGGAAGCCAAGCGTGCGGGCCGCAATCGCTACGCAATTTTCTCGGCGAGCCCCGCGCAACGCGAATTGCATCAGCGACTGGTCGCCATCTCGTCGGATGTGCAGGCCGCCCTCAAAGACGAGCGCCTTGTTTTCGCCTTCCAGCCGGTCGTCGGCGCGAATGACCACAAGGTCCATCACTACGAAGCCTTGCTGCGCTTGCAGCGCATGGACGGCACGATCGCGCCCGCGGGCTCGTTCATTCCCATCGTCGAGCAGACCGGCTTGATGCGCCTGCTCGACCGGCGCGTGCTGGAAATGTCGATCGGCGAACTCAATCGCTGGCCGGATGTTTCGCTGGCGATCAATATTTCGGGGCTGACGGCGGGCGATCCGACATGGCTGCGCGCGTTGTCGGGCTTCGTGAAGGGGCGCCCGGAAATCGCGCAGCGTTTGATCGTCGAGATCACCGAAACGGTGGCGATCCAGGATATCGACGAGACGGCGAAATTCGTCGCGGCCGTGCGCGATTTGGGCTGCCGCGTGGCGCTCGACGATTTCGGCGCGGGTTACACCAGCTTCCGCAATTTGAAGGCGCTGGCGGTCGATAGCGTGAAGATCGACGGGTCCTTCGTGCGCGGCCTCGCCGACAACGTCGACAATCAGCTGTTCATCCGCACGCTGCTGGGCCTCGCCGAAGGCTTCGGCTTGGAAACCGTCGCCGAATGCGTCGAGAACAATCTCGAGGCACAGCACCTCGCCAAGCGCGGCGTCAATCTGCTGCAAGGCAATCTGTTCGGCCTGCCCAGCATCGAACGGCCGTGGCTGGCGCCGTTGGGCTTGGACGCGCTCTCGGCCAAGCCCGCGCGGCCCAGCTTCGCCGTCATCCCCGGCAAGAACTAAGGCCGCTTGGCCGAGATCGCGAAGCGCGTGGGCGCCAGCAGGCGCAATTGATCGCCAAGCCCAGCACCACGCATACCCCAAAGATAAACCGCGAGCGTCGAGTGGCGCGTGACGTCCGCGAACCCGGCGGCTTGCAGATCGGCGCGCAAGCGTTCGGGCGTCAAGCCGTTGGCGTAGGGCACTTGCGACAGGATACGCTTGTGGCGTTCCAAATCGGCGCCCGCTTGGCCGTCTTTGCCGTCGATCAGCTTGGCAAGCTTGCGCAGGATCCGCACGCGCGGGCCCTCGCTGACCCAATCGCCGTCGATGATGAGGAGTCGCGCACCCGGCTTCAACACGCGGAAGATGGCGGCGTAAGCCGCCAGCGGATCGGTCAGCGTCCAGGCGAGATGACGCGTGATCGCGCCGTCGAACGTCGCTTCTTGCAGTGTGTCCAGCCGCTCGGCGTCGCCCAGCATGCCGACCCAATCGCGGCGCGCGAGTTTCGCCTTGGCGCGCGTCAGCATCGGTTCGGCAAAGTCCACACCCGTCACCTGCGCGCCGAGATCGAGCAGCATACGGCTGATCTCGCCCGTCCCGCAGGCGAGGTCGAGGATCTTCTTGCCCGCGATATCGCCAAGGCCCGCTTTCATCACGCGGCGCCAGGAATTGGCTTCCGCGCCGTCATGGATGCGATGGCCGCGCGATTGGTCAAAGGTCTCGGCGCGGCCCGACCAGTAATCGCGGATCTCTTCCTTCAAACTCCAATTCGCGCCGTTCATGGCAGGCTCGCTTCGATCAACAAGGCGCCCGAACCCGACCGCGTCGCGGCGAGTTCCACGCCGTAAGCCGCCCCGCATTCGGGCGCGGCGAAAACCTCGTCGGGCGCGCCATCGGCGACGATCGCACCCTGAGACAAGAGGATTACCCGATCGGCGTGGCGTGCGGCCAATGCCAGATCATGCATGGCGACCGCAACGGCGATTTTGTCGCGCCGTGCGGCATCGCGCAGCAAGCGCAACGCTTCAAGCTGGTTGCGCAGATCCAGCGCGCTGGTCGGCTCGTCGAGCAGCAGCACAGGGGCGGGGCGCACCAAGCCTTGCGCCAGCGCCACCAATTGCTGCTGGCCGCCGGACAGATCGCAGACCATCCGGTCGCCGAGCGGCGCCGTGCCCGTCCGCTCCAGCGTCGCGGCGACGGCCAAGCGGATATCGCGCGGCGCTTCGTCGGGTGCGGCGGCGCGCGCGGCGACATGCACCGCGTCGTAGACCGACAGCCGCGCGGAGGTCGCGTAGGTCTGCGGCACGTAGCGCACGTATTTGGCGCGCGGGCGCAGGCGCAATTTTTCGATCCGTGTGCCGTCGACCGCGATGGCGCCGCGCTTGATCGGCAGCAAGCCCGCGATGGCGCGCATCAAGGTGGATTTGCCGGCGGCGTTGGGGCCGATCAGCGCGGTGATCGTGCCGGGTAACAGCGCCGCGGCGCCGATGCCGCGCAGCACCGTGCGCGTGCCGTAGCCGACTTCGATATCTTCGAAATGCAAACCCTTCATCGCGCCACGCTCCGCCGCCCGGCGACGATCGACAGGAATACCGGCACGCCGACCAGGGCGGTGACGATGCCGATGGGATAGATCACGCCGGGCGAGATCGATTTGGCTGCGATCGACGCGGCGGATAACAGGGCGGCCCCGCACAAAGCGGACAAGGGCGCGAACCAGCGCTGATCCTCGCCCACCGCCAGGCGCGCGATATGCGGGCCGACCAGGCCGATGAAGCCGATCACGCCCGCATAGGAAACGGCGGTGGCGGACAGCAATGCGATCAACAGCAGCGTTTCCAGGCGCAGGCGGCGCGGATCGACGCCCAGGCTCGCCGCCCGGTCGTCGCCGAAGCGCATCGCGGTCAACGCCCAGCGGCGGCGCCACATCAAACCGCCGACGGCGGCGAGGATGGCCAGCCCGGCCAGCAGGCGTTCGGGTGTCGCGCGCTGCAACGAACCCATCATCCAGAACACGATCTGGACGAGCTGCGTTTCCGACGCGCGATATTGCAGCATCGCCAGCAGCGCGTTGAACGCGAACATCAGCGCGATGCCGAACAGGATCATCGTTTCGGACGTGGCGCCGCGCACGACGGAGAAGAAGAACACCAGCAACGCCGCGCCGAAGGCGAAGACGAAGGCGTTGGCCGACACGAGGAACGGCCCCGCGCCGGGGATCAAAGAAAGTCCGGTGACGATCGCGACCGACGCACCCACGCCCGCGGCGGAGGAAACGCCCAGCGTGAACGGATCGGCGAGCGGGTTGTCGAGGATCGTCTGCATCTGGGCGCCCGCGATGCCGAGCATCGCGCCGAGCAAGGCCGCTTGCAGCGCCACGGGCAGGCGGATGTCCCACACGATCACGCCCAAGCGAATCTCGACGGCGTCGCGGTCGATCAACGCGCGAACCACGTCGGCGAGCGGGATATTGCCGGGCCCGGTGCCCAGATCGACGAGTACGAGTGCGACAACCGCAAGCGCCGCGCCGGCGAGGACGAGTCCCCGCCGGCGTTCGGCCGCCGCGATGCGCGCCTGGGCGGGCGACGCGAGGGCGGCGTCGCTCACGCGAGCTGCGCCCAGAACACGCCCGACAGCGGGATCGGCGAGAAACGTTCGTGATATTCGCGCCAGACCGCATCGGGATCGAGGCCCGCGAACTGCTCGGGATAGAGCCATTTCGCGAAGACCTGCATCGCGACCAGATGCGCGGGGCTCGTATAGAACTGGTGATAGATCGAGTAGAAGCGCTTCGACTTCACCGCCTTCAACGCCGACCAGCCCGGCCGTTCGGCCAGCGCCTTCAACGCCGCCTGCACTTGCGCGGGCGTCGTCTCGTAGCCGAACGGCACGCCGCGCGAGCCGGGCGTGCTTTCCGCCCAATCCGCACCCGTGCCGATGATCACTTCGGGGTCGAGCGTCAGAATCGCTTCCGGGCTCGCCGTACCCCCGATGCCGGGAAAGCGGCCGGCACCCCAATTGATGCCGCCCGCGTCCTGCAAGGTGACGCCCAGATTGGCGTTGCCGAAAGTCATGCAGCAATTATTCGGATCGAAGCCCGCCGCGCGTTCCATGAACACGGTCGTGCGCTTGTTCGCGGGCATGTTCCACACGGCGGACGACACGCGCCGCGTTTCGCGCAAGTAGAAGCGGTTGAACTCCGTCGCTTCCTTGTCGAGGCCGAGCAGCGAGCCCATGATCTCGATGCTCGGCTGCGTGTTCTGCGCGAGCGCTTCGCGCAGATCGACGATCGCGGCGGGAATCCCCGCGCGCTGCAATTTCTCGAACGTGCCCGCCTGGATCTGGCGCTGATAGGCCGACAGCGGGAAGATGACGAGATCGGGGTTCGAGGCGATCGCCTTCTCGACGCTGAAATCCGAATTCACCGCCGAGCCGAAGCGCGGCACGGCGTCGCCCGACGGATGCTTGGCGCGATAATGGCGATAGGTGCCCGGATCGTAGAGCACCATGTCGTCGCCCCAGCCGACCAAACGCTCGAACGGCGCCTTGGGTTGCAGCACGGAGTAGCCGTACATCAATCGGCCTTCGCCCAGGATCACGCGCTTGGCGGGGGCTTTCAGGCTGACGGTACGGCCCGCGATATCGACGATTTCGATCCCGCCGGCGGCGATGGCCGGTGCCGCCAACAGGGCCGCACCGGCCGTCATGCCGCCTAAAAAGCCACGGCGGCCAAGCGCCGCCGTCTTCCGTGCCGTCGTCATTTTTTCTCTCCGTTCAAAGGCTTGGATGTGATCGAGCCTTCGTAATAATGAGAGTCATTCTCATATTAAGCGCAAATGAAAGTCAATAGCAGTTCGGGATTTAAATCCGGGGCTGGGGCGGGGAAATCAGCGCCGTCCGAACAGTTTTTCGATATCGGCGAGTTTCAATTCCACATAGGTCGGGCGGCCGTGATTGCACTGGCCCGAATGCGGGGTGGCTTCCATCTGGCGCAGCAGCGCGTCCATCTCGGGGCCCGACAGGCGGCGGCCCGCGCGCACCGAGCCATGGCAGGCCATCGTGCCGCACACATCGCCCAGGCGTTCTTTGAGCGACAGCGCCGCGCCATGCTCGGCGATTTCGTCGGCGAGATCGCGCAGCAAGCCGCGCACGTCGACCTCGCCGAGCAGGGCCGGTGTTTCGCGCACGGCGATGGCGCCAGGGCCGAACGCCTCGATGGCGAGGCCCAATTCGCCGAGTTCGTCGGCGCGCGCCAGCAACGCCGCGCAATCCTTGTCGCCAAGCTCGACGATCTCGGGGATCAGCAGCGCTTGGCGTTTCACGCTGCCGGCGGCGAGTGCCGCCTTCATGCGCTCGTAGACAAGGCGTTCATGCGCCGCGTGCTGATCGACGATCACGATGCCGTCGCTGGTTTGCGCGACGATATAGGTTTCGTGCACCTGCGCGCGCGCCACACCCAGCGGCAGATTACCCGTCGCGACCGTCGATGCTTCGGGCATCGGCGCAGGTGGCGGGGCGCTGGGCGCCAAGGGCGCATGATAGTCGTAGCTGCGCTCCGCCAGATCGGGCGTCACGCCGCGCGGACCCGGGGCCGCGAACGCATATTGCGGGGGTGGCAGGGTTTGCGGACGGACGAGGTCGATCGCTTCGACCGCGACCGACGTGGCGGCGCGGAAGCCCGCGCGATCCAACGCCTCGCGCAAACTGCCGACGATAAGCCCTCGAATACGGGCGGGATCGCGGAAACGCACTTCGGTTTTCGCCGGATGCACGTTCGCGTCGACCAGATCGGTCGGCAGGGTCAGGAACAGCGCCAAGACCGGATGCCGGTCGCGCGCCAGGAAATCGGCATAGGCGCCGCGCACCGCGCCGGCCAGCAGCTTGTCGCGTACCGGCCGTCCGTTGACGAACAGATATTGGTGCTGCGACGTCGCGCGATTATAGGTCGGCAGGCCCGCATGGCCGTCCAGCTTGATCGGGCCTTCGTCGGCTTCGCGTTGCGCCAGCACGTCGACGGCGCTGCCGAGAAATTCCTTGCCCACGACGGCGGCGATACGGTCGAGGCGCGGGGCGGGCGGCAGCTTCAAAATCGCGCGCCCGTCCGATGTCAGCTCGAACGCGATTTCCGGATGCGCCATGGCGAGGCGCGCGATCGCGTCCTCGCAGGCTTCGCGTTCGGCGCGTTCGCCCTTCAGAAACTTAAGGCGCGCGGGCGTGGCGTAGAAAAGATCGCGCACTTCGACGCGCGTCCCCGGCGGATGCGCCGATGGCATCGGTTTGCCTTTGCGCCCGCCTTCGATCGCGATCGACCACGCCTCGGCCGCGTCGCGCGCGCGGCTGGCGATCGTCAAACGCGCAACGGCACCGATGGAGGGCAAGGCCTCGCCTCGAAATCCCAGCGTGCGGATCGCGAGCAGATCGTCGTCGGGCAGTTTCGACGTCGCGTGGCGTTCGACGGCAAGGTCGAGCTCGTCCGGCGTCATGCCTTTGCCGTCGTCGGTAACGACGATCGCGGCACGCCCCGCTTCGGAAAGATTGACCGCGATGCGCGTGGCGCCTGCGTCGATCGCGTTCTCGACAAGCTCCTTCACGGCCGCCGCCGGCCGTTCGATCACCTCGCCCGCCGCGATGCGGTTGACGAGGGTTTCCGGCAGGCGGCGTATCGTCACGCCATTCCCTTGAGGTAAGCGCGCGCCAGACGCTTGCCGTCTTCCACGGCCGGCTGGTCGAAGGGCTCGACATCGAACAACGCCGCGGCGATGACGGTTTCGAGCATGAAATGCATCATCAAAGCGCCCAGCGTGGTTTCGTCGAGCGTGGGCAGCGTGAACACGCGCACCGGACGGCCGCGACGGGCCAAAGTTTCGACCGTCGCGCGCCACGACACGTCGAGCAGATCGCCCATCGTGCGGTTTTCGAGCCAGTCGAGCGACGAATCGCCCAGCGCGTCCTTGGAATAGCGCGGGCCCGCACTCTTGGTTTCGCGCGCGACGACGGTGACAAGCTTGTCGGCCGGACCGTCGAGCCAGAGCTGCAACTGGCTGTGCTGATCGACGGTGCCCAACGCGCGGATTGGCGTCGTGCCGTGGCCGCCTTTGCCCAGGCTTTCGGCCCAGAGCTGCGCGTACCATTGCGCGAACGGGGCGAGCGCGTCGACATAGGGGCACAGCACCGTCGAGCGTACGCCGCGCGCGTTGAACGCGGCGGCGAGCGCGGCCCCTTGCGCGGGCGCCGAGGACAGCGGATCGGCCAGCGCCGCATCGCGCGCCATCGCCGCACCCTTGCGCAAAGCGCGGATATCGAGGCCGAGCAGCGCGGCCGGAATCAAACCCACGGCGGACAGCACGGAGAAGCGCCCGCCCAGCGTCGTCGGATGATCGACGGTCGAAAGCTTGTAGCGCTTGGCCAGCCGTGCGAGCGCGTTATCCGTCGGTTCGGTCAGCGCGAAGGCTTGGGCGGCCGGATCGGCGAGCTTGGGCAGAAGCGCATGCGCCTGCGACAAGGTTTCGGCCGTGCCGCCCGATTTGGAAACGATCAACGCGCCCGTCGTCTTCGGATCGAGATCGGCGATAAGGCGTTCGAACGCGAAGGGGTCGACATTCTCCGCCACGATCAAGCGCGGCTTGCCTTTGACGCCCAGCCCCGTGCCCGCATCGGCGAGCGCCGCGAGGGCGCGTGCCCCCAGGCTCGATCCGCCCGTGCCCAGCAACACGACGGTCGAAAACTTCGACAGCGTCTTGGCCGCCGCTTCGATGGCGGCGAGATCGTCGGTGCGGTCGGGCTGATCGAGGAAGGCGTAGGTTCCCTTGCCGACCGCCGCACGCAATGTCGCGACCGTGTCGCGCGTCTGGTCGAGCCAAGTTTCGAGCACTTGGCGGTCGAAACCTTCGACCAGATCGAAGCAATGGCGAAGGTCCTGATGATAGGGCAGGGAATTTGTCATGGGCGCACCGGAATCGAATATTGGAACATCGTACTCCCCCAATATAGGGAGGCGTAGTCCCTATTCCGAGGGCTGAATGCCTTGCGGCTCGCCCGCCAGCACGACGATCATTTTGGCGGGATCGTAAAGGCGGCGTGCGGCACGGCGCGCTTGGTCGAGCGTCACCGCGTCGATCCGCCGCTTGCGTTCGTCGAACCAATCGCGGCCGCGGCCGTCGAGCCGCGCCGCGACCAAAAGCCGCGCGATGCGGTCGGAACGGTCGAATTGCAGCGGAAAAGACCCGTTGAGATAGTCCTTGGCGCCTTGCAATTCGGCCTCGGTCGGGCCTTCTTCGCCCATCCGCGCCCAATCGGCGCGCACGAGTTCCAGTGCGCGGGCAATACGCCCATTCTCGCTGGAGAAACTGCCCTGCACGATCGCCGCGCGGTCGAACACCGCAAGGCCCGTACCCACGCCATAGGTCAGGCCTTCGCGTTCGCGCACGCTGAGCATCAGGCGCGAATTGAAGCCACCGCCGCCCAGCACGTAGTTGACGAGTGCGCCTGCGAAGAAATCCGGATCGTCGCGCTCGATCCCTTGTTGACCGAAAATCGCGAAAGTCTGCGTGCCTGGCCGGCGGATGATCAGCGTGCGCGCCGGGCTGGTGATTTCGATGCGCGGGATCTCGATCGTTTCGGCTTTCGCGGGCAAGGCGCCGAAGGCGCGGTCGAGCAACTGGCCCAGGCGTTCGGGTGTCACGTCGCCGACCGCTGCGACGACCAGATTGTCGCGCGCATAGCGCTTGGCGAGCTGGCTGCGGAGATCTTCGGTCGTGATGGCGCGGACGGTTTCGGCGGTCCCCCGCGATTGGCGCGCGTAAGGATGATCGCCCAACGCCGCCTTCGCGAAGGCGCGGCGCGCCAGGGTTTGCGGGTTGGCGTCTTCCTGCGCGATGCCCTGCACGATGCGCGCACGCACGCGCTCCACATCGCGCGGATCGAAGCGCGGCTTCGTCAAGGCAAGCGCGAGAAGATCGGCGCCGCGATCGGCGTCGCGCGACAGCAGGCGCAAGCCGCCTTGCAGCGTGTCGGTGCCGGCCGAGAAGCCGAGCGTGATCGAACGGTCTTCAAGCGCGCGCGCGAAACCTTGTTGATCGAGATCGCCCGCACCGGATGTCAGCAAATCGGCGGTCATCGACGCGAGACCGAGCTTGTCGGCCGGATCGGCGGCGGTGCCGCCGCGCCAGGAGAATTCGAGGGCGAGTACGGGCAAGCCCGGATCGCGGATCAGCCACGCGACGATGCCGCCGGGGCTGCGCACTTCCTCGATATTCTGGGCGCGCGCCGGCGCGATGGCCGCGACGAACAGGAAAGCGATCAGCAGCAGTTTGCGCATCACGAACCCGGCTTGGGCAGCAGCAATCCGGTCACGTGACCGTCCTGCGACAGGATCGCGCGCAAGGCGGCGTTCACGCGTTCGGGCGTCACGGCGGCGATGCGCGCCGGCCAGGATTCGACCCAGGCGACATCCTTGCCGGTGGTGAAGGCGATGCCGAAGGCGCGGGGTGCGCTTTGCACGCCGTCGCGCGCGAAGATGGCTTGGTCGAGCGTGCGGGCCTTGGCGCGCGCCACTTCCTCGGCCGGAAGACCGTCGCGCAGAATGTCACGCAACGTCGCCTCGATCGCGGTTTCGAGTTCGGCGGGCGAGGTGCCGTCGCGCGGGCTCGCGAAAATCCAGAACGACGACAGATCGAAGGCCGAGCCGTCATAGGCGGCACCGATGCCCGAAGCGAGCGGCTTGTCGTGGACGAGGGCGCGCACCAGAAAGCTGGTCGGCCCGCCGCCCAGAATCTCGGCCGCGATTTCCAGCGCGTCGACCGCGTCGCGGTCCAGCACCTTCGGCAAATCGCGGTTATGCGACGGCGCATGCCACGCGCGCGACCACGAAGGCTGGCGCACGCGCGGGTCTTTGAGTTCGACGCGCTTGGCGGCGATGGCGGGCGGTTCCTGCGGGCGCACGCGTTCGGGCACGGCCTTGCGCGCGACCGGGCCGTAATAACGCTCGGCGAGCGTTTTCACTTGGTCGGCCTTCACGTCGCCCGCGACTATCAGCATCGCGTTGTTGGGCGCGTACCATTTGCCGTACCAGTCGAGCGCGTTCTGGCGCGTCAGCGCCTGCATCTCGTGCTCCCAGCCGATGATCGGGCGCCCATAGGGATGGTTGACGAACAGCGCCGCCATCAATTGCTCGCGCAAGCGCGAGGACGGGCGCTGATCGACGACTTGGCGGCGCTCCTCGACGATCACGTCGCGCTCGGGCAGCACTTGCGCGTCGGCGAGCACCAGATTGGCCATGCGATCGGCTTCGATGCGCATCATGTCTTCCAGCCGGTCGCTGGCGACGGTCTGGAAATAGGCGGTGTAGTCGTGGCTGGTGAAGGCGTTGTCGCGCCCGCCGAAGCGCGCGACGATGCGGCTGAAATCGCCCGGCGGGATGCTCGGCGTGCCCTTGAACATCAGATGCTCAAGGAAATGCGCGATGCCGGAGGTGCCCTGCACTTCGTCGGCAGCACCGGTCTTGTACCAGACCATTTGCGTGACGACCGGGGCGCGGCTGTTTTCGATCACCACGACCTTCAGGCCGTTGGGAAGATCGAAGGTCTTGGGCTCGAAGACCTGCGCATGCGCGGCGGCGCCCGCGATCAGGCTTGCGACGATTCCGAGTGCGGCGAGGAAGCGGCTCAGAAAATCCCCTCGAGCAAGCCGCGCTGGCGCTTGCGCACCGTGGCGACGCTGCCGTCCGACGCCGGGCGGCCCGTCGCGGCGGCTTCGCGCAGACGCTGGGATTCGCGCTGCGCGTCGAGCTGTTCGCCCTGGGCGGGATCGTTGGCGCGCCAGAACATCAGCCGGTCGACGAAGCTGCGATCGGCTTCGGCGAGCAGGCTGGTTTCGCGGTCGAGCTGTTCGCGGATATTGGCGTCGACCTTGTCGCCGCCGGCCTTCGCGACCAGCGCGTTTTCGCCGCTCGAACCTGGGCCTTGCTGGCCGGCGGCGGCGTTGCGCGCGGCGGCGGTGTTGCCGAACACGGCGACGCGCGCCTGCTCGGTGGGCGATTGCTCCTGCGGGCGCGCCGTGCCGGGGGCCGGCGGGCGCAGGCCGAAATCGGGCGGCAGGGTCAAGGGTGCCCGCGTGACGACGTTGAATTCGTCGGGCGAAACTTTGTCCCAGCCGATGGCTTTGCGCGTGTCGGCGCACGCACCCAACGTCAACGCGGCGCCAAGGCCGGCGGCGGCGAGAACGAGGCGAGACGGGATCGATCGCGTTGTCATGCGTCTATTTTACCCGATTTGCCGCCGGCCGTAAAAGCGTCCCAAAACAGGCAGGCGACGCCGATGGTAATTGCCGCGTCGGCCACGTTGAAAGCGGGCCAATGCCAGCCAAAGGCATGAAAATCCAGGAAATCGAACACCGCGCCATAGCGCAAGCGATCGACCACGTTGCCGATCGCGCCGCCGATGACCAGCCCCAGGCCCAAAAGAATTGCGGGCGTCTCGGCCCGGGCGAGCCACACGCCGAGCCCGATCACGATCGCGGCGGCGAGGCCGACGAAGATGAACGACGCCTCCGACGAGCCCGAATTGAACAGGCCGAAGCTGACGCCGTAATTCCAGACGACGACCAGGTTGAAGAACGACGTGACCTCGACCGACGGGCGGAAACCGGCGATGAGGTAAAGATACATGACGTATTTCACCGCCTGGTCGAGCACCAGCACCGACGCCGCCAGCGCCAGCCCGCGCTTCAGATTTTCCGTGCGGCCGTTCAAGCGCGATCCACCGCGTCGGCGCAGCGCACGCAGATACGCGGATGCGCGGGCCGGCTGCCGACTTCCGGCAGCACGCGCCAGCAACGTTCGCATTTATGCCCGTCGGCAATGCCGACCGTGGCGGCCACACCCGGCACTTCGTTCAAACGGAACGCGCCTTCCGGCCCCGCACCCTCCGCGACCTTGTGGTCGGAGACGATCAGCAATTCGTCCCAGATTTCCTTGGGCAGCGACGCGTAGAGCGCCTTGTCCGCCAGATGGATCGTCGGATCGGCCTGCAGCGAAGCGCCGATCTTCTTGTCGGCGCGCGCGAGTTCGATCGCGCCGGTCACGACGCGGCGCAACTCGCGGATTTTCTCCCACTTCTCCGACAGCGCCGCATCGGCCCAAGCCGACGGCGTTTCGGGGAAAAGCTGGAGATGCACGGATTCGTCGTCGCCCGGATGGCGGGCGAGCCACGCTTCCTCGGCCGTGAAGCACAGCACGGGGGCGAGCCATTTCACCAAGCAATCGAAGGCGAAGGCCATCACCGTGCGCGTGGCGCGGCGGCGCAAACTGTCCGGCGCGTCGCAATAAAGCGCGTCCTTGCGCACGTCGAAATAGAAGGCCGACAGATCGACCGCGCAGAAATTATGGAGCGCCACGTAGAAGCGCGTGAAATCGTGCGTGCCCAAGCATTCGCGCAGCAGAAGGTCGAGATCGCGCAGCTTGTGCAGCACATAGCGCTCGAGCTCGGGCAGATCCTTTTGCGCGACGGCTTCCTTCTTTTCGTCGTAGCCGTCGAGCGCGCCCAGCAGATAGCGCAGCGTATTGCGCAGGCGGCGATAATACTCGGCCTGCTGCTTCAGGATTTCCGGCCCGATGCGCAGGTCTTCCGAGTAATCCGACGCGACGACCCACAGGCGCAGAATGTCGGCGCCGTATTGCTCGATGACTTGCTGGGGAGCGGTCACGTTGCCCAGCGACTTCGACATCTTGCGGCCTTGCTCGTCGAGCACGAAACCGTGGGTCAGCACGGCCTCATAGGGTGCACGACCGCGCGTCCCGCAAGCTTCGAGCAGCGACGAATGGAACCAGCCGCGATGCTGGTCGGAGCCTTCGAGATAAAGCGAGGCCGGCCATTGCAGATTCCAGCCGACGGCCTTGCCGGGTTCTTCCAGCGTGAACGCATGCGTCGAGCCCGAATCGAACCAGACGTCGATCACGTCGACGATCTGTTCGTAATCGTCGGGATTGCGATCGTTGCCCAGAAAACGCGCGGGCGGCGAGGAATACCAAGCATCTGCGCCCTCGGCCGCGAAGGCCTGGGCGATCCGCTCGAACACCGCTTCGTCGCGCAGCAACTGGCCGGTTTTCTTTTCGACGAACACGGCGATGGGCACGCCCCAGGCGCGCTGGCGCGAGATGCACCAATCCGGGCGCGTTTCGATCATCGACCGGATGCGGTTTTCGCCCGAAGCGGGGAACCAATCGGTCGCGGTGATCGCGTCCAGCGCCTTTTGCCGCAGATCGTTCGCCGTCATGGAGATGAACCATTGCGGCGTGTTGCGGAAGATCAGCGGCGCTTTCGAACGCCAGGAATGCGGATAGGAATGCTGGATATAGGCGACGGCGAGCAGCTTGCCGGCCGCGTCCAGCGCCTGGATCACCGCCTTGTTGGCGTCGCCGGGTTTGCCTTGCGGCGAGTAAACGCGCTTGCCCGCGAACAGCGCGACATGCGGGTAGTAGCTGCCGTCGGCCGAAACCGTCTGCGGGATTTCGACGTTGTTCTTGAGGCCGAGCTCGTAGTCGTCCGCACCATGGCCCGGCGCGATATGCACGAAACCCGTGCCTGCCTCGGTCGTCACGAAATCGCCGGTGAAGATTGTGACGTCGAAGCCGTAATAGGGATCGGCCTCGCGCAACGGATGCGCGCACACGGTTCCGGCAAGGTCGGCACCCGTCGCGCGATCGTCCATCGACACGTCGACTTCGGCGATCTTCGCCGCTTCGACGAACTCGGTCGTCAGCGCCTTCGCCACGATATAGCGCTGGCCCGGCTTCGCCTTCGATTCCGGGTGGACCGCCTTGACGGTCAGCAGGTCGTATTCGATCTCGGGGCCCGCCGCGAGGGCGCGGTTGCCGGGAATCGTCCAGGGCGTGGTCGTCCAGATGACGATCGACGCCCCCGCATGGCGCGGGTTCTTCGGCGCGACGATCGGGAAGGCGACATGGATCGTCGTGCTTTTGTGGTCGTGATACTCGATCTCGGCTTCGGCCAAGGCGGTCTTCTCGACCACCGACCACATCACCGGCTTCGAGCCGCGATAGAGCCCGCCATTCATCGCGAATTTCGCGATCTCGCGCGCGATCTGCGATTCGGCGGCGTAGGACATCGTCGAATAGGGATTCGCCCAATCGCCGATCACGCCCAGGCGCTTGAATTCCTCGCGCTGGATGTCGATCCACTTGGCCGCGAAGTCGCGGCATTCGCGGCGGAACTCGACGATGTCGACCTTGTCCTTGTCTTTGCCCTTGGCGCGGTACTCTTCCTCGATCTTCCATTCGATGGGAAGACCGTGGCAGTCCCAGCCCGGCACGTAATCGGCGTCCTTGCCCAGCATCTGCTGGCCGCGATTGATCGCGTCCTTCAGGATTTTGTTGAGCGCGTGGCCGATATGCAGATGCCCGTTGGCGTAAGGCGGGCCGTCATGCAGCACGAATTTCTCGCGGCCCTTCGCGGCTTCGCGCTGGCGGCGATAAAGCCCCATCTTCTCCCAGCGCGCCAGCGTGGCGGGCTCGCGCTTGGGCAGTTCGCCGCGCATCGGGAAGTCGGTCTTGGGCAGGAAGACGGTGCTTTTGTAGTCGACGGTCATCGTGCGGTCGGGCCCTTCAGGCGGCTTCGCGAAGACGTGCGGCCATCAGCTGAACGTCGCGCACGCCGGGAAAATTCGCCAGCACCAGCGCCACGTGTTCGGCGGCGACGCTCTCCAATCCCCGGCAATCGACGCGAAGATCGAGCTCGCCGCCCGAAACGCGCGCTTCGAAAAGATCGGGAAGAACGTCGCGCTTGGCGAATTCCTCGAGCACGCGGGACGTAAGGCCCATCACGGGCTCGGCGCGGACGACGTAACGGCGGACGGGTTCGGCTTTAGACGAATGCATGATACGCGGACTCCAAACGGGTCTGTCTCGGGACGAACGAAAACTCCCGGTCCTGGAACAGGACCGGGCGGATAATTCGCCCGTCGAGAGCCCGATGGAGGTCGTGCGTGATCATCGGCGGCGAATATAGCCGCCTACACCCTCGCGTCAACAGCGCGGGGATCAGCCCTTTTTGGAAAGCGCCTCGAGCTGCGACTGCATCGCTTCGAGCTGCTGGCGCAGCAGGTCGATGGATTCGCCGGCCTTCGCGGCCGGGGAAGCCGCGGACGGCGCCTCCGACGACGCGGGCATTTCCGCGCCGGGAACCGCACCCAGGCCCCACATCTTCATCGCGTTCTGGAACAAGGCGAGGTTCTGCTTGCCCATCTCCTCCATGGCGCCCACGGAGGAGGGGAAGGGGAACATGCCGCCGAACGCCTGCGACATGGCGGTGCGCATCTGTTCCTGATTGCGCGCGAAGGCGGACATCGAATTCTCCAGATAGCGCGGCACCAGCGCTTGGAGATTGTCGCCGTAGAACGAGATCAACTGCCGCAGGAACGAGACCGGCAGCATGTTCTGCCCGCTCTTGCCCTCTTCCTCGACGATGATCTGGGTCAGCACCGAACGGGTGATGTCCTCGCCCGTCTTGGCGTCATGGACCACGAAATCCGTGCCCTGCTTCACCATCTGGCAAAGATGGTCGAGCGTCACGTAGCTCGACGTCGCCGTATTATAGAGACGGCGATTTGCATATTTCTTGATCTTCACCGGGTCCGAAGCGGCGCCGGTATCGGAAGGGGCGGTCGAGCTGGGTTCCGTCATAAGGTCAGCTTGCCCGCTTAACTCCCCTGCGGCAAGTGCGATGCACAAACGCCGGGGAACCGAGTACCTTTCAAGAACTTAGAGTGACGACGCGGCCAAGCACTTGGGCCCGTCTCGCAATCGCACCTATAGTGTCCGCCGATGACCGCCGACAGCCAAGACGAACCGCCAAGCCTGGAAGCGCTCGCCCAGCGCTATCTCGATCTGTGGCAGGATCAGCTCGCGGCCCTCGCCGCCGATCCCGAGACGTCGCGCCTGATGGGCCGCAGTTTGCAGCTTTGGGCCGGGGCGGGCCCGGCGGGCTGGCAAGCGATCTGGCAAGCCGCCGCCGACGGGCTCAAAGGCCAGCAAGGAAGTTCGTTCGACCATGGCGCCTTCGCCGAATTCTTCAAGCAGCCCACTGCCGGATCACAACAAGGCGGGGCCCAAACGCGTGGGGCCGCGCCCGCTGGGGCTACATCTGGGCACGGCGATGGCGACGTGGCTGAGCTGCGCCGCCGTCTTGCCGAACTCGAAGCCCGGGTCGCTGAAGTGGCATCCAAGTCTGGCGGAACGGGCGGCGGCGCTGGAAAGCGAACGCGCAAACCACGCGCCCGAAAAGTTCCGGGCGGCGATCCAGCGTGAAGCGCGCAAGCGGCTCGCGCAATTCCACGACGGGCTGACGCGCTATCGCAACACGCCCTATCGGCGCGCGAACGATTATCCGCCGCCGGTTTGGGGCGAAGGCACCACAAGGCTTTACGACTATGCGCCTGGCGCCAAGCCCGACGCGCGGCCGGTGCTGCTCGTGCCCTCGCTGATCAATCGCGCCTATGTGCTCGATCTCGACGCCGATAATTCGCTCACGCGCAATCTCGCATCGCGCGGCTTCCGGCCGTTTTTGGTCGATTGGGCCGCCCCCGGCGACAGCGAACGCGAATTCGGCCTGGCGAGCTATATCGACATTCGCCTGACCAAGGCGCTGGCGGCGGTCGAAGCGCTGACCAGCGCCAAGCCCGCCCTTGTCGGCTATTGCATGGGCGGCAATCTCGCCCTCGGCTTGGCGACGGCACATCAATCGCGGCTCGCAGGGCTCGCGTTGCTGGCCACACCGTGGGATTTCCACGCCGAACGCGCGGATCTCGCGAAGGGCCTCGCCGACGCGATAAGGCCGTGGTGGCCGATGATCGACGCGCTGGGCGAGCTTCCGCTCGATCTGCTGCAAAGCCTGTTCGCGGCGCAAGATCCGCTGCTCGCCGCGAAGAAATTCCGCGCGCTGTCGGGAATCAGCGAGGACAATCCCAAATTCCGCGCTTTCGTGGCGCTGGAGGATTGGCTGAACGACGGCGTTCCGCTGACCGCCCCGGTGGCGCACGAAACGATCGAAGGCTGGTACGCCGAAAACCGCCCCGCGAACGGCAAATGGACGCTGTCGGGCCGGACGATCAATCCCCGTGCCATCGAAATCCCCAGTTTCGTGGCGATTCCCGCCCAAGATCGCATCGTGCCGCCGGATTCGGCCCGCGCTTTGGTGGGGAAATTGCGCGGCGCCTATACGATCGAACCCCCACTCGGCCATATCGGCATGGTTGTGGGCACGCGCGGGCGCAAGGAATTGTGGGACCCGCTGGCCGCCTGGCTTGGCGATTTGCCGCACGACTGAACCTGCGGCCCGCCTTGCTTGGGGTGCTGCCCCACCGCTATCATTGATGGAACGGGCGCCGTCACGGCGCCGCTTATGGGAGAGACCACATGACCGATATCGTCATCGCTTCGGCGGCCCGCACGCCGGTCGGCAGCTTCAACGGCGCGTTCGGCGCCGTGTCGGCGCATTATCTGGGCCAAGTCGCGATCACCGAAGCGATCAAGCGCGCCAAGGTGGCGCCCGGCGATGTCGACGAGGTGATCATGGGCCAGATCCTGACCGCCGGTCAGGGCCAGAACCCGGCGCGCCAAGCGGCGGTCAATGCCGGCATCCCGGTCGAGAAGACCGCCTACGGCATCAACCAGCTTTGCGGTTCGGGTTTGCGCGCGGTGGCGCTGGGCCTGCAAGCCATCGCCAACGGCGATTCCAACATCGTCGTCGCCGGCGGCCAGGAAAGCATGAGCCAAGCGCCGCACGCGATCCATATGCGCGGCGGCGTGAAGATGGGTCAGGCCGAAATGCTCGACACCATGATCAAGGACGGGTTGTGGGACGCGTTCCACGGCTATCACATGGGCACGACGGCGGAGAACGTCGCGGCCAAGTGGCAGATCACGCGCGAGGAGCAGGACAAGTTCGCGACGGCGTCGCAGAACAAGGCCGAGGCCGCGCAGAAGGCCGGCAAGTTCAAGGACGAGATCGTGCCCGTCACGATTAAGACGCGCAAAGGCGACGTCGTCGTCGCCGACGACGAATACCCCAAGCACGGCACGACGCTCGAAAGCCTGACGAAGTTGCGCCCGGCCTTCAGCAAGGACGGCACGGTGACGGCGGGCAACGCGTCGGGCATCAACGACGGTGCCGCCGCGATCGTGCTGATGACGGCGGCCGAAGCCAAGAAGCGCGGCATCACCCCGCTCGCGCGCATCGTGTCGTGGGCGACGGCGGGCGTGGAACCGGCGATCATGGGCTCGGGCCCCATTCCGGCCAGCCGCAAGGCGCTGGAAAAGGCGGGCTGGAAGGTCGGCGATCTCGACCTGATCGAAGCGAACGAAGCGTTCGCCGCGCAAGCCATCGCGGTCAACAAGGATCTCGGCTGGGACACCAGCAAGGTCAACGTCAATGGCGGCGCCATCGCCATCGGCCATCCGGTCGGTGCGTCGGGTGCCCGCGTGCTGACGACGCTGCTCTACGAAATGGGCCGCCGCGACGCGAAGAAGGGCCTCGCCACGCTTTGCATCGGCGGTGGGATGGGAATCGCGATGTGCGTCGAGCGCGCGTGAAATTCTGATCCGGTAAAGCGCGGCGGGCGAGCCGGCGCCCGCCGCGCACCGGACGACAGAACCGGCATCGAACGGGAGATGGGAACATGGCGGGACGGGTTGCGATCGTTACGGGCGGCACGCGCGGCATCGGCGAAGCGATTTGCGTGGCGCTGAAGGACGCCGGCTACAAGGTGGCGGCGAATTACGGCGGTAACGACGCGGCCGCGGCAGATTTCACCAAGCGCACGGGCATTCCGTCGTTCAAATGGGACGTCGCCGATTTCGCGGCGTGTGCGGCCGGCGTCAAGGACGTCGAAGCCAAGCTCGGTGGGCCGGTCGAAATCGTCGTCAACAACGCGGGCATCACCCGCGACGGCACGATGCACAAGATGACCTTCGATCAATGGGAAGCGGTCATCCGCACCAATCTCGGCTCGTGCTTCAATATGAGCCGCGCGGTGATCGAAGGCATGCGCGCGCGCAAGTTCGGGCGCATCGTGAATATCGGCTCGATCAACGGCCAGGCGGGCCAATACGGCCAGGTGAACTACGCCGCCGCCAAGTCGGGCATCCACGGCTTCACCAAGGCGCTGGCCCAGGAAGGGGCCGCCGCGGGCATCACCGTCAACGCGATCGCGCCCGGCTATATCGACACCGACATGGTGCGCGCGGTGCCGCCCAACGTGCTCGAAAAGATCGTCGCCCGTGTCCCCGTGGGGCGCTTGGGCAAGGCGTCGGAAATCGCGCGCGGCGTGTTGTTCCTGGTCGCGGACGAGGGCGGGTTCATCACCGGCTCGACGCTGTCGATCAATGGCGGCCAGCACATGTATTGATCCGCGATCCAGGATCGGGGATAGGAAGGGGCCGCCGGGCGACCGGCGGCCTTTTGATTTTGGGGCGCATGGGCGGGGCATGAATATCCGGGTGGCGACATCGATCGGGGCGGGCGCCATCGCGTTGTGGTCGTCGCTGGCGGTGTTGACCGCGATCGCAGCACCCCCGCCGTTCTTCGCCTGCGCGGTCGCGTTCAGTATCGCGGCGTGTCTGGGCCTCGCCAAATGCCTGTGGCGAGGCGAAAGCGTGTTCGCACCGTTCCGCCAACGCCCGAAAGTCTGGGCGCTCGGGATTTACGGGCTGTTCGGCTATCACGCCGCCTATTTCGCCGCTTTGGCGCTGGCGCCGCCGGTCGAGGCCAATCTGCTCAATTATCTTTGGCCGCTGCTGATCGTGCTGTTCGCGGGGCTTTTGCCGGGCGAGCGCTTACGCTGGTTCCACCTTGCGGGGGCGGCGTTGGGCCTCGCCGGTTGCGTGCTGGTCGTCGGGGTCGGCGCCGGGGCCGCCGGTTTCGAAACATCGCAGCTTTGGGGCTACGGCTTCGCCTTCGCCGCGGCGATCATCTGGTCGAGCTATTCGGTTCTGTCGCGCCGGTTCGGCGACGTGCCGACCGATGCGGTCACCGCGTTTTGTGCCGGCACCGCCGTTCTCGCGGCACTCTGCCATCTGATGTTCGAAAGCGCCTATACGGGCACGCCCGCGCAATGGGCCGCACTGATCGGCATGGGCTTCGGCCCGGTCGGTCTCGCGTTTTATCTGTGGGATGTCGGCATGAAGAAGGGCGACATCAAAGCGCTAGGGGCGGCGTCGTATCTCACGCCCATCCTGTCGACCGGCTTGCTGGTGATCGCCGGCGGCGGCCAAGCGACGCTCACACTCGCCATCGCCTGCGCGCTGGTCGTGGGCGGCGCCGTGCTGGCATCGAAAGACGTGCTGTTCGGCCTCGCGCGCGATTGACGCCACACCGCCGGGCGCGCGAAAATCTCGGAATGAAATTCTTTCTTGCCGTTCTCGTTTTGGGGATGGGGCTTGCCGCGCCCGCGATGGCGCAAGACGCGGCGGATTGGCGCAAAGAAGATTGGCGCCAAATCGTCAACGACGCGGATCGCGTGCGGATGGAGAATTGGGAAGAAAATTTCCGCAGCGCGCTGGTCGCAACCACGTCGGTGCCGCCGCGCGCGTGGCACGGCATCGACCGCGAAACGCTGCTGGCGTTGGATGTCGGCACGGCGATCCCGTTCGATCCCCAACGCCTCGCCGGGCGCTGGCGTTGCCGGTTCATCAGTGCCTCGCCGAACTCCGTCAATCTCGATGACTGGTTCCATTGCCGCATCCGCTTCGACGGCAAGTTCTGGGAATTGGAGAAGCGCGGCGGGCAGGAATATCTCGGTGGCGTACTTCTGCCCGACGACAAGTTCGGTACGGTCTTTGTCGGCGCGCATTGGTCCAGCGCGCGCCAGAAGAACCTTCACTACGGCCAAATAATGGATCGAGATAAAATCGGCATATTGCGGCGGCTCGAAGGCCGCCGCATACGCTTGATGATGACCTATCCGCGATTTTTCTTTGGCCTTGAGATTGATTTATCCGCGCCTTTATTGGATCGGCATTTCACCGTCTCGCCCGGCTGGGACGATAGTCGTTGATCGCGCGCGTTTCGGCGTCGGTCAGTTCGCCGGGCTTTTTGCCGACGGCGGCTTCGAGAATGGGAATTCGCGCATCGGCGAGATTTTCCAGGAAGGCGTCCCGTTTTGCTGGATCTTTGAGAACGGGAACGAGTTCCTCCATTAGGATATTGGTGATGGTGCCTTTGTTGTCTACGCGCGTCATCCCCGGTGGTGGATCGTCTTTCACCGTTTCCTTCAGTGCCTGACGGACGGCGGTGCCGCCGCCGGTGGCGCCTTGATAAAAGACAGCACTCGCGACGGCATTGGCGACCGTCTGATCTTCGAAGCGTTCGAGCGCCGCGCCGCCGCCCGCTTTCGCGAGCGCCCCGTTCAGGTATTCGCGCATCACCTCGGGGCGGCGATCGGTCGGTATATCGCCGGGTTCTTTGACGTCTTTCAGGTCGGGAAACTTGCCGCTTTTCTTCATCGCTTCGAACGTGCTGGCGATGACGCCGCTCGACGCTTTGGTGCCACTTGGATCGATGTGGTCGCCGCCTTCGGTCATGTAGATATGGCGCAGCACTTCGAGTTCGCGCGGGCCCGCCCCCGGCAATTGGCGGCTGGCACGCACGAAGACCTCATGGCGTTTTCGGTCGTCTTCGCTTGGTTTGCCGTCCCTGCCGATGCTTTCCATTGTCGGCACAGGATTACGATCGTCCGCGCCGATCGGTTTGTCGCCGCGTGTCAGTGGCGCGCGCGGGGGAATCGGCTTTCCCGCTTGGGCGACTTGCACGAGCGGCGCTTCGTCGGCGTTGATTGCCGGTGCCGGCGGTTCGGCTTGCGAAGCGGGTTCCGCGATCCCCTCCGCCGCGCGGGCGTTGAGGACGAATTTCCGGTAGTCAGCGAGGCCCGTTGGCGTGGGCACGCCCAGCGGCGGGGACTGGGGCACGGGGCCCGCGAGGAAGGCCGATTGCAGGATCGGCTTGCCTTCCAGCGCTTGCACCATGCGCCGGGCGAAGGCGCTGCCGTCTTCCGGCCGATAGGCGGCCCAGCGCCGCGCCACGTCGCGCGCCTGGACGATGCCGCGCACGTCGTTCTGCGCGATGTTCTTCAGCAGCTCCTCCGGCATGCCGTCGAACGTGCCGCGCTGGCCCGCTTGGAAGCGCACCCAATCCTCGTTCCAATCGTCGAAGCCGAAATCCTTCTGCAACGGATCGAGACGCGGATGCGGGCGCACGTCCAACGCGGGCCAGCGATCGACCAGGAATCCGTCCTCGCCCTGATCGCGCCGCGCGTGATGCGCGTCGATCATCGCGGGTGTGGGGGCAGGGAAGGGCGCGTATTCGCCGCCTTAGAGTTCCTTGAACATGCCGATCGTCGGCCCGTCGGGGCGCAGATACCCGTCGATGGCCAAACCGTTCTTGCGCTGGAAATCGCGGATCGGTTTGTCGAGCTGTTCGTTGGCGTAGCCGAGCGGCCCGTCGAGCCGCTCGACATTGAATAGCCCGGCGCGGCCGAGCAGCGATTCGATTTTGATCACGTCGCTGCGTTGGTTGGCGCGCCCGCGTCCGACCTCGTCGGCAAGGTCGAACCAATCGGCCGATCCGGGCCGATCGGCGGGATGAAGTTCGTCGTCGTTCAGCAGCCAGTTTGATTTGCGTTCGAACATGGGACCCTCCTTGGAAAAAAGAGGGTCCTAAATTGAACCTAAAAACACGAAATACAACAACTAAAAAGATAGGATTTTGTTCCTATCTTTCGTCGTGCGCGAAACATCGAAGATTTCACGCGCCTTCGATTTTAAAGGGTTCTAGAGGCCCGGCGCCCAGCCTGGCGGGGCCATTTCGAAGCCCGCGAAGTCGAAAGCGGGGCCGACGGTGCAACCGACCAGAGTCCACGCTCCCAAGCTGCGCGCACTCTGCCAATGCGAGTCGGGCACGAGGATCTGCGGCGCCTCGCCTTTGTCGATCGCGGGACCGAGGATTTGCGTCGTGCGCGCTTTGCCATCGGCCGACAGCGCGAGTTCCAGCGGCGCGCCGGCGTAGTAATGCCAAATCTCCGCCGCGTCGACGCGATGCCAATGCGAAACCTCGCCGTCGCGCAGCAGATAATAGATCGCGGTCATCGCCCCGCGCGTGCCGTCGGCATGCGTATGCCGGAACGTCTCGCGATAGGCCCCGCCCTCCGGATGGGGGGCGAGGCCGAGTTTCGCGACGATCTGGGCGGCAGTCAGCATCATCCTTGCGGCACGGTCGCCTTGAACGAGGGGCGTTCCTCGAGCTTGGCGATCGCGGCGGCGAGTTTCGGGCGCGTGGCGAGCACGTCGCCGAACACGTTACGGAATTTCATCCAGCCGAGGCCGCAGACGACGGCGATCTGGCCGATATTGAGCGGGCCGGACAGCGACGCGGCCTCCGTCTCGAGCTGATCGAGACCTTGCATGACCTTACGTGTCTGGCCGTCGATCCAATCCTTCCAATGCAATTCCTTAGGACGCAGGCCCAGTTCGTAGCGCACCAGAATGCCCGCATCGGTGATGCCGTCGCCCAACGCTTCCAGGCGCAGCGCCTGCCAGCGCGCCGGGCCCGATTCCGGAATCAGCTTGGCGCCAGAATGGAGACTGTCGAGATAGGCGCAGATCACGCGGCTGTCGAACAGCTTGTCGCCCGCATCGGTGACCAGCGTGGGCACTTTCATCAGCGGATTGTCGGGGGCGAGGGCCGCGTTGGGCTGGTCGGGGCGCACCGCCATCGGCAGTTTTTCGATCTTCGAATCGAGCCCGGCTTCGATCGCGACGATCATCACCTTGCGGACATAGGGGCTGGCGGTGCTGTAGGCGAGTTTCATGGAGCGTTCCTTATCCTTCGTAGGGGACGGGACGTTAGCGCGATCCGTGTCCGCTCTCAACGAGCGGCGCGGTTCTCTGCTAAACTCGCGCCGTTATGTGGACCGACGTCGTCGATTTGCGCGATTTCTACGCTTCGCCTTTGGGCCAGGTGGCGCGCCGCCATGTCGCCGCGCATTTGCGCGCGATGTGGCCGGACGTCGCCGGGCAATCGGTGCTGGGCCTTGGCTATGCCGTGCCGTATTTGCGCCCGTTCAAATCGCAGGCCTCGCGCGTGCTGGCGATGATGCCCGGCCCCCAAGGCGTGATGCATTGGCCGCCGGAAGGCCCCAACGCGACGGCGTTGGTCGAGGAAGAAGGCCTGCCGCTGCCCGATATGTCGATCGATCGCGTGCTGCTGATCCATGCGCTCGAACACGCCGAATCCTTGCGTGTGCTGATGCGCGAGATCTGGCGCGTGTTGTCGCCCGCCGGCCGCGTGCTGATCGTCGTGCCCAATCGGCGCGGCATCTGGGCGCGGCTCGACCGCACGCCCTTCGGCCACGGGCATCCTTATACGGCCGGGCAGCTCTCGCGATTGTTGCGCGAAAACCTGTTCGTGCCGCAGCAAACGCGCATGGGCTTGTTCGTTCCGCCGCTGGGCGGATCGCTCTGGCTGCGCACCGCCAAAGCCTGGGAAGGGGCGGGGCGGCGATTCTTTCCGGCGCTTGCCGGTGTCGCCATCGTCGAAGCGACGAAGACGCTCTACGCGCCCACGCCGGTCAAAAAACGCGTGCTGCTCCGCCGGCCGTCTTGGGTGCCGGAGGGCATGCGCCCGATTCCCAGCCCGCGCCAGCGATGAACGTCGAAGAATTCGCGCCCGCGAAACTGAATCTGTCGCTCGCCGTCGTGGGCAAGCGCGCGGATGGCTATCACTTGCTCGAATCGCTCGTCGCCTTCGCCGATATCGGCGATCGTTTGACGGCCGAAGCTGCGCCGTCGTTTGCGCTGAATATCGACGGGCCGTTCGCCGCGTCGCTCGAGGCGGGTGCGGATAATCTCGTGGCGCGGGCGGCGCATCTTTTCGCCGAACGGCTCGGGCGGCGCGCGGATGTCGCGTTGCGCCTCACCAAAAATCTCCCGGTCGCCAGCGGCATCGGTGGCGGCTCGGCCGATGCGGCGGCGACATTGCGCGCGTTGTCGAAGCTCTGGGCCGCCCCCATTCCCGCCGATCTGCCGGCCAAGCTCGGCGCGGACGTGAAGGTCTGCGTCGCCGGCGTGCCGGCCTGGATGTCGGGAATCGGGGAGATCGTCGAACCTGCCGGCGCGTTGCCCGGCTGGGGCGTCGTGCTGGTCAATCCGGGCATCGCTTTGGCGACGCCTGCCGTGTTCAAGGCGCGGTCCGGCGCTTTCTCGGCCGGGGGAAAGTTCGCACCAAGCCTCGACGCCATCGCCGCAGCTGGCAACGATTTGGAAGCCCCGGCGATCGCTCTGGTCGCCGCAATTGCCGATGTGTTGGCGGCGTTGCGGGGCTTGTCGGGGATTCGGGTGGCCCGCATGTCGGGCAGCGGGGCGACGTGCTTTGCGCTGTTCGATCGGCCCGACGCCGCCGCCCAAGCCGCTAAGGCCTTGAAAGCCAAAGCACCTTCGGCTTGGTGGATGGCAGCGGGCAGGGTGGCATAAGCCTGGGCCCCGTGCCGTTGTCGGCAGCCCGAATGGGTGCTAAACCCCCGCCCCTCACCAGAGTTTTGGTCCGGAAAGCCCTATGTCCCAGAAAGTCGCGCTGATCACCGGTGTCACCGGCCAAGACGGCGCCTATCTCGCCGAGTTGCTGCTCCAAAAGGGTTACATCGTCCACGGCGTGAAGCGCCGGTCGTCCTCGTTCAACACGGGGCGCGTCGATCACCTTTACGCCGACCGGCACGAGCATGGCGTGCGCTTCTTCATGCATCACGGCGATCTGACCGATTCGACGAATCTGATCCGCCTGGTGCAGCAAACCCAGCCCGACGAGATCTACAATCTCGCGGCGCAAAGCCATGTCGCCGTCAGCTTCGAAAGCCCGGAATACACGGCGAACGCCGACGGGATCGGCACGCTGCGCCTGCTCGAAGCGATCCGCATTCTGGGCATGGAGAAAAAGTCGCGCTTCTATCAAGCGTCGACCTCCGAACTTTACGGCCTGGTGCAGGAGCGTCCGCAGCGCGAGACCACGCCCTTCTATCCGCGCTCGCCTTACGCAGTCGCCAAGCTCTACGGCTATTGGATCACGGTGAACTACCGCGAAGCCTACGGCATGCACGCGTCGAACGGCATTCTGTTCAACCACGAAGGCCCGACGCGCGGCGAGACGTTCGTCACGCGCAAGATCACGCGCGCGGTGGCGGCGATCAAGCTCGGCCTGCAAAAGAAGCTTTATCTCGGCAACATCGATTCCTCGCGCGATTGGGGCCATGCCCGCGATTACGTCGAAGGCATGTGGCTGATGCTACAGCAGGACACGCCCGACGATTACGTGCTCGCGACCGGCGAAACGCAGACCGTGCGCCTGTTCGTCGAACTCGCCTTCAAGGAGATCGGCCGCCCGATCGAATGGAAGGGCCAGGGCGTCGACGAGAAGGGCCTGGACGCCAAGACCGGCGAAGTTCTGGTCGAGATCGATCCGCGCTATTTCCGTCCGACGGAAGTGGACTTCCTGCTCGGCGATCCGACCAAAGCGCACACCAAGCTCGGCTGGAAGCACAAGACCACATTCCCGCAGCTGGTGAAGGAAATGGTCGAATCCGACCTCAAGATCGTCGAGCGCGAGCGTCATCGCAATGACCGCAGCGGCTGAGTTCAGCCTCGAGGGCAAGAAGGTCTTTGTCGCCGGCCATAAGGGCATGGTCGGCTCGGCGATCGCGCGCCGGCTTGCGCGCGAGAACTGCACGATCCTGACGGTCGACAAGCGCGAGCTGGATCTTGGCGATCAGGCGAAGGTTCATGCCTGGCTCGCCGCCAACAAGCCCGACGCGGTGTTTCTGGCGGCGGCGCGCGTGGGCGGCATTCACGCCAATAATTCGCGGCCCGCGGAATTCCTCTACGACAATCTCGCGATCCAGAACGCGGTCATCCACGGCTCCTATCTCGCGGGCGTGCGCAAGCTGCTGTTCTTGGGCTCGACCTGCATCTATCCGCGCTTGGCGCCGCAGCCTATGCACGAGGACGCGCTGCTGACGGGCCCGCTCGAGCCGACCAACGAGTGGTACGCGATCGCCAAGATCGCGGGCCTCAAGATGTGCCAAGCCTACAAGAAGCAATACGGCGTCGATTTCATTTCGTGCATGCCGACCAATCTTTACGGGCCGCACGACAATTACGATCTCGAAATGGGCCATGTGCCCGCGGCGACGATCGTCAAGGTGCATCGCGCCGTCACCGCGAACGCGCCCACCGTGCCCGTGTGGGGCGACGGCACGCCGCTGCGCGAATTCCTGCATGCCGACGATCTGGCCGATGCCTGCGTGTTCCTGATGCAGCGTTATTCGGGCACGGATGCGTTCAACGTCGGCACGGGCAAGGAAGTCTCGATCCGCGAATTCGTCGAAACGGTCGCAAAAGTGGCGGGCTACAAGGGCAAGCTGGAATTCGATACCAGCAAACCCAACGGCGCCCCGCGCAAGCTGACCGACCCGTCGCGCCTGATGGCGCTGGGCTGGAAGCCCAAATACGACCTCGAAACCGGCTTGGCCCAGGCCTATCGCTGGTACGTGGAAAACCGGGCGCCGAAAGCGGCTTGATCGCGGACGCGTCCGGCGTTAGACAGTCGCGCGCCTGCTGGGGCGTCGCCAAGCGGTAAGGCACCGGTTTTTGGTACCGGCATTCCTAGGTTCGAATCCTAGCGCCCCAGCCACGCTCTCCCAAATCGCCGAACTTCAACGCCGCGGTGCAGGCTCGGTCGGCGTGATCCGCACGAGCGCTTCGACGCGTTCGGGTTCGATCGTCGCCACCCATACGAGATAGCGCCCCGGCGCAGGCCGCGCAATCGGCACCAAAGGATCGAGATCGCGTCCCGGCGCGTCGTCGTTGCAGAGCCAAGCCCCGCCTGGCGTGCGGACGATCAAGCCGATGTCGGCACCCGACGACGTCGATGCGTGAATGAAAAACGCCTCGCCACCGGCGACGTAGTCGACCGACAGATTCGGGCGTGCCGCGTCGATATGGCCCGTGCAATCCGGCCCCAATCGACCGTCCATGAGATCGTCGCCGCCGGCTTGCACCAATTGCAGAAAAGGCGGTCCGGCCAAAAGATTTGCCTGGGTGAAGGCGCGCCTTGCGACCGGCACGCCTTGAGGATTGGGGACTTCGCGCCGCGCCGCCGCGGTCGGCCACATCGCTTGTTTCAGTCCGTCGGCCGCCATCGCGCCAAGGGCGAAGGCTTGCATCAGGTCGCCCGGCCGGCCGTTGAGACCGAACTGGCCGCGCGCGAGGCTCGCCTCGATGCGCAGAATGTCGCCTTCGATCGCGACGAGCGGCGTTTGCGCCAGCACCGCCTTCGCCCGGGCGAAGCGTTCGCGGGCCGCCCGTTCTTCGGCGGCGCCGAAGCGGCGATCTTTGTCGAACGCCGTTTCGAGCCGTGCCGCCGTGACGAACAACGTTTCCATCGCATCGAGGCTGGCGGCGAAGGCGATGCGCGCCTCCAGCCATTCGAACAACGGCGCGAACCGATCCTTGGGCAATACGACACCGGCCGCCGGCCGCGCCTGCAAAGTCAGCTTCAGATCGTCGGGCGATCGGACCGAGAGCGACAGCCGGTCGACCGCGAATTGCGGACCCGCGGCCAACAATCGCGCGCTCAGCTGGGTCAACCGCTCGATCGCCGCCGGATCCGGCTTGCCGAGCGTGGCGACGGCGGAATCGAGCGTTCCGATCCAGGCGTTCAACGCCTCGCCGTCCAGATCGCGCAGCGAAACATCGAGCGCCAAAGCGGGCAGCGCGACATCGGCGATGGTGGCGGGGCCGATCGTGAAGGCGGTGGACGTATCGACCTTCTCGCCCTTGCGGGTCGTGGTCGAGCGAAGATCGAACGCCGCCAATGTGGCCCGCAACTCTTGAAGCTTGTCGGTGCGCAAATCCGAGAGGTTGAAGGTCAAGCCCCGCAATTCGGACACGAAGTCGCCCGTCCAGATGAAGGGCCATTCCTGTTTCGCGTCGAACGTCAGGCGGTAAGGGCCGGCCGCGACGGTTCCCGAACTCGGCGTCTTCGCCTCGACCTTAAGCGCGCCGATATCCAGCGCGCCGGTCAAGCGCTGACCGTTCGCGACGTCGATCGCCGCTTTCAGCTTCGCGTCGCGAATCTCCGCGAAGCCGGGCAAGGCGCCGGCTTGAAGGCGGGAAAACGTCGTTTCGAGCGTGGCGCGCGTCGCGTCGCCGGCGACCCAGACAAAACCGCGATGACCTTCGATGGCGGCGACGGGCTCGTCCGCGTCGTCGAGTTCGCCGATCCGGCCGTCATAGTCGACGAACCGGAACGCCGCGCCGACCTCGCCCGTCCATTCGACGATCGCATCGACCGTCAGCCAGGGTGCCTGGCCGGGATACTTCGGAAAATACTTCCGTTCCTCGTCCGGCAGAGATTTTTTGAAGTCGATGCGCGCGGCGGCGAACTTCCCGACCCAAGGGCCGTGGCGGACGGGAATGCGTCCGGCGAGGCGAATCTCCTTGAGGCCTTTCTCGCGCGCGATTTCGTCGAACGCGGCGCGCCACGGGTTCTCGCGCGACGGACGCCACGCGATGTCATAGATCAATTCGCCGTCGAAAAGCCGCTTGTCGTAAGCGAAACGCGTGACCGACACGCCGTCGATTTCCAGCAATCGCCGTTCGTATAGTGCGACCTGGGTCGACACCATTCCGCCGATGAAATGCGAGACCCCAAGATAGGCCGCAATGGCGGCGATAACGAGTGTGACTCCGCCGATCAACGCCTTCCGCATTCGATTCCCCCGCTCCCGTTCGGGATAACTTTAGGGAAATCGATATTATATTTAAATCGAATAATGGTGCGTGGCCGCCGCCGCGCTACCAGCGCGGGCGTTTGGGGTTCCAGTCGGGCCAGTATTTGCGCATTTCCGTGATGTCGTCGCGCTTGCGCAGGCCGCATTTCTTCCAATTCTCGTGCATCCGCGCGAGTGCGGCGCGATCGAGCGTCACGCCGAATCCTGGCTTGTCCTCCACGCGCACGCAGCCGTTATGGAACTGGATCAAGCCGCCTTCGATCACGTCGTCGTTCGCCCAGGGATAATGCGTATCGCACGCATATGAGAGGTTGGGCGTGGCGGCGGCCAGATGCGCCATCGCCGTCAGGCTGATGCCCAGATGCGAGTTCGAATGCATCGACAGGCCGATATCCCAGGTCCGGCACATCGCCGCGAGTTCGACCGTCGCGCGCAAGCCGCCCCAGAAATGATGGTCGGCGAGGATGACCTTCACCGCCCCCTTGGCGATCGTCTCGGGCATATGCTCGAACGCGACCGTGCACATATTGGTCGCGAGCGGCAGCTTGGTTTTATTTTGTACCGCCGCCATACCCGAAATCGTCGGCGTGGGATCTTCGAGATATTCGAGAATGCCTTCGAGCTGCGGCAGCAGCTTCAGCGTCGTCTCGACCGTCCACGCCGCGTTGGGATCGATGCGCAGCGGCATTTGCGGGAAGGCGGCGTGCAGCGCCTTGGTCGTTTCGACCTCCAACGCCGGATCGAACACGCCGGCTTTCAGCTTCAGCGAGCCGAAACCGTAGCGGCCGGTCATCTCGCGCGCTTCGCGGACCATCTCCTCGGGCGTTTGAACGTTGCCCCAAGGATCGTTCCAGCCGTCGTCGAAATCCTTATGGCCCGCGAATTTGTAGAAGAGATACGCGCTGAACGGCACGTCGCGCCGGCAAGCGCCGCCGAGCAGATCGTAGACCGGGCGTTTGACGACGCGGCCCATCGCGTCGAACGCCGCGACCTCCAACGCGCCGAACACGCGCGGCAGCATGGTGACGAGGGCGGTGCGCGGCGAGCCGTCGGCGGCGGGCGGCGAGAGCCGGGCAAGCGTGTCGCGCACGCGCACTTGCATCGCGTTGATGTCGAACACGTCGATGCCGGCCAGCGCGTTGCCGCACTCGGTCAGAAGATTGACCGTCGGATCGTCGCCATAGGTTTCCGACAGGCCGATCGTGCCGTCGTCGAGCACCATTTCGATGACGGAGCGCAAGGCCCAGGGTTCGTGCAGGCCGCCGGCGTTGAGCAGCGGCGGGTCGCGGAAGGCGATCGGCGTGACGGTCACGTTTTTGATGCGGGACAAGTGCGTTTCCTCGTGGATGATCGGCGTGCGCGTTGTTATTCGGCTTGATCATCCACCCGGCGTGCCGCAAATTCCAGATCAATTCCACGGCGCCGCGCATGCCCCGTGCGCAACAAGGGTCCCCCGCCATGGCGCTGCATAATATCGATACCGTTTCGATCCCTTCCGTCGTCGTGCCGCTGCTGGCGGCTGCGCTGATTGTCCTGAAGACGACCGGGATCGTGTCGGATAGCGCAGCTCTGGTGCTGATCGTCGCGGCGGTGCTGCTGGGGGCTTGCGTCTTCGCCGCCGTGCATCATGCCGAAGTGCTGGCGGCACGCGTGGGGGAGCCGTTCGGGTCGATCATTCTGGCGGTCGCGGTGACGATCATCGAAGTCGCGCTGATCGTGTCGATCATGCTGGCGGCGGGGCCAGGCGGCGAAGTCGTGGCGCGCGACACGGTGTTCTCGGCGCTGATGATCGTGCTCAACGGCGTGATCGGGCTTTGCTTGGTGCTCGGCGGCAAGCGCCATCACGAGCAATCCTTCCAGCTCAACGCCGCCGCCGCCTCGCTCGCCGTGCTGGCGACGGTCTCGATCCTCGTGCTCGTTCTGCCCAACTACACGCTGAACGGCGCGCCCGGCGCCTACGCCGCCGCGCAGTTGCTGTTCGTCGGCGCCGTGTGTCTCGTCATCTATGGCGTGTTCATCTTCATCCAGACGATCCGCCATCGCGACTATTTCATGGATGAGGCGGACGATCCCGAAGCCGGCGTGCCGCATAAACCACCCGTGAAGGTCACGCTCGCCAGCGTCGTGCTGCTGCCCGTGTCGTTGCTGATGGTCGTGCTGCTGGCCAAGACGCTGTCCGGGCCGCTCGAATCGGGGATCGCCGCCGCCGGTTTGCCGCAGGCCTTCATCGGCGTGGTCATCGCCGCGATCGTGCTGCTGCCCGAAGGCATCGCCTCGGTGCGCGCGGCCCAGCTCAATCGCTTGCAGAACGCGGTCAATCTCGTTCTGGGCTCGGCGCTGGCCAGTATTTCGCTGACCGTGCCGGTCGTCGCGGTCGTGTCGGTCGCCGGCGGGCTCGACCTCACGCTCGGCCTGCCGCCCGAACATATGGTGCTGCTGATCCTGACGCTGTTCGTGTCGACGCAGACGCTGGGCACGGGCCGCACCACGGTGCTGCAAGGGGCCGTGCATCTTGGCATCTTCGCCGTGTTCGTGTTGCTGTCGGCGCTGCCGTAATTCAGTCGAACAGGAATTTGATGCCGAAGGCGCCGGGCGCCAGCAGCCCGGTCGCCCAAATGAACGCCGAGGCGATATTCGCGGCCTGGAACGGCCAGAATTTCATCCGGCACGTGCCCGCGACGATGGGGACGGCGGCGCGCAACGGACCGAAGAAGCGGCCGAAGAAAACGCTGAGCGTGCCGAAGCGTTCGAAGAAGCGTTTGCCGCGCGGCAGCAATTCGGGCTGCTTGGTGAACGGCCAGATATGGGCGAGGCGGTCGCCGTAATGCCAGCCGACCCAGTACGAAATCCAATCGCCGAAGATCGCACCCAAAGCGGCGGCGGCCCAGATCGGCCAAAAATTGAGATCGGTCGCCCCGATCAACGCGCCGATGCCCACCAGCATCACCGTGGCGGGGAACAGCAGCGATAGGAAGGCGAGGGATTCGCCGAAGGCGAGGACGAACACGATGGGCGCTGCCCAAGCGCGATTCGTTTCGACGAAAGTGACAACCAGGTCGGCGAACTCGGCGATCGTCATGATCGCCGAGTGTGCCGTGCGTTCGGCGGTTGGATCAACCGTCCGATTACTTGGTCAGGCTGCGGACGAAATCGGCATGGGCGCCGGAATGGCCGCCCTGGCCGCCGCCTTGGTGGCCGCCACCGTGACCATGGCGCTTGCCGCCTTGGCCGCGATGATTGCCGCGCTTCGGCCCGCCGCGATGCGGACCCTTGCCGTGGCCTTGATGGCCATGGGGATGGCCATGGGGGGCATCGGCGCGGCGATGATGTTCGTGACGCTGGCCCTGATGCTGCTGGCCCTGGGGCTGCTGGCCTTGCGGCTGCTCGGCACGCGCTTCCTGCGGCCGGGCTTCGCCCTGCGCGTGACGCTGTTCGCCGTGGCGATGCTCGCCGTGACGCTGTTCGCCCTGACGATTGCCGCCGCGATGGCGTTGGCCGCCATTGCGATGCTGACCGCCGTGACCATGGCCGTGGCCGTGACGACCGCCGCGGAACGAACGCGGGTCGCGCTCGGCCGGCTCGTTCAGCGAAGCGCCTTCCGGCATCGCGGGCATCGCGATCCCTTCGGGCGCCGGGACGAACGGCACTTGCAGCTTGGTCAGGCGTTCGATGTCGCGCAGGAAGGCGCGCTCGTCCGGCGCCACCAACGCGATCGCGATACCCGACTTGCCCGCGCGCGCCGTGCGGCCGATGCGGTGCACGTACGCTTCGGGCACGTTCGGCAGTTCGTAGTTGATCACGTGCGACACGCCGTCGACGTCGATGCCGCGCGCGGCGATATCGGTCGCGACCAGCACCTTGATATGGCCGTCGCGGAACGCGTCGAGCGCGCGCTCGCGCTGGTTCTGGCTTTTGTTGCCGTGGATCGCGGCGCAAGGGATGCGCGCGAAGTCGAGGAACTTCGACACGCGATCCGCACCGCGCTTGGTGCGCGTGAACACGATCGCGCGCGTGCAGTCCGGCGATTGCAGGATGGCGCCGAGCACGCCGCGCTTGGCTTGGTTGTCCAGCGCGATGGCGCTCTGTTCGATGCGCTCGATCGGTTTGGACGCCGGGGCCACGGCGATTTCCTGCGGGTTGCGCAGGAAGTTCGACGCGAGCTGGCGGATTTCCTTGGGCATCGTCGCCGACAGAAGAATCGTCTGGCGCTCGCGCGGCAGCATCGCCATCAGGCGGCGGATCGCCGGCATGAAGCCGAGATCGAGCATCTGGTCGGCTTCGTCGAGCACGATGACTTGCGTGTGCGCCAGCGTAGCGGCACCCGTGCTGATATGGTCGAGCAGGCGGCCGGGCGTGGCCACCAGAATGTCGAGGCCGTTCGCCATCGCGCGAATCTGGCCGCCGGGCGCCACGCCGCCGACCACGACCGCGGTGCGCGGACGGATATAGGCGCCGTAGCTGCGCACCGAATCCTCGATCTGCGAGGCGAGTTCGCGCGTCGGCGCGAGGATCAGCACGTGATTGGCGCGCGCCGGGGCGCGCTTGTTCTCGGCCGCGAGGCGCGCGAGCAGCGGCAGCACGAAGGCGCCGGTCTTACCCGTGCCGGTCTGAGCGATGCCGACGACGTCGTTGCCGGCGAGAATCGCGGGGATCGCCGCTTCCTGGATCTTGGTGGGGGTGACGTGCTTTTGGTCGGCGAGGGCCCGCAGAATCGCTTCGGGCAGGCCGAGATTGGTGAAGTCGGTCATTAGATACAAAAACTCTCGTTCGCCCGGCGCGCGGAATCATCCGCGCGGGGCAGGGTCGTTCGATGGAAGCGTGACGTGGAACAGCCGCCGGGGAATGGTCCCTGAAAGGGACTCGCGAAAACCGGGGCTAAACGAACGAGACCCGAAAATCGAAACCGCGACCCCGGGCGCAACGAGGCGCCATCCACGTTGGGTCCGCGGATGGCGCGTGTATGAGGTATCGCCGTGCGAAAGGCAAGCGAAAGCCGCGCATGGCCGCTGCGCGTTCCGGCTAATCGTCTGCGGCGGCTTGGCTTTCGGCGTGTTTGAGCGCCGTTTTTATGTCGCTGCGGGCGTCCTGGATCAGGAACCGCAGCGCTTTCTCCGCCGCCGCCGGTTTGCGGCCCGCGATGGCGCGCAACACCGCCCGATGCAGGCCGACCGCTTCATGGGCCCCCTCGGCCGAGCGGACGGAATGATGGAAAGATACGTTGAGCAACGCGCCCAGCAGCGGGGCGAGCGCCGCGACGAATTGATTGCCCGCCGCCGCCAAGATCGATTGGTGGAACTCGAGATCGGCGGCGACGTAATGGCCTTTGTCGTCCACGGCGTCGGCCATCAAGGTCAGCGCCGCTTCGATCCGCGCGATATCGGCCGGCGTGGCGCGCTGCGCCGCGAGGCGTGCCGCCATCGGCTCGATCGTCAAACGCAGTTCCAGCAGATCGTCGAGGAAGCGCGCATCCACGCCGGCGGCGACACGGAATCCGACCACGTCGGGATCGAATTGGTTCCAATCGGCGAAGGGCCGCACGCGTGTGCCCCTTCGCGGGCCGGTCACGACCATGCCCTTGGCGGCGAGCGTCTTGATCGCCTCGCGCACCACGGTGCGGCTCACGCCCAATTCGGCGCCGATTTCGGGTTCCGTGGGCAAGGCGGCACCGGCGGCCATGCGGCCACGGATGATTTTGCGCGCGATCTTCGCGACCGCATCGCCGTGAATCCCGGCCGCGCGTTTTCCCCCGGACATGACGCGATGATGACCGGTGCGGCGCGCGGTGTAAATGTCAGTTCGGGCGGGCTTGGAACAACTCGCGCAGATCGTCGGCGGCCAGCGCCAGATCCGAAAGATGCGGGTTGAGCGCCAGCGCCTTTTCCCACGCGGCGAGCGCCGCCGCCGGCTGGCCCTGTCGTAGGGCGATTTGCCCGAACCCGGCGAGCGCCCCGTAATGGCGCGGCTCGCGCGCCAGGGTTTCCAGGATGTCGGCGACCGCGTCGGCGTCGCGCTCCTCGATGAAGGCGAGGGTGGCGCGCTTGTTATAGGCCTCCGCCCAATCCGGCCAGCGCGCGCAGAGGTCGTCGAGCAATTCGCGCGCGGTGCGCCCGTCCTTGGCGATGATCTTGCCGATCGCTTCGTGCATCGTATCGACGGCGATGGCGTCGGGATGGTCGGTCCAAATGGCCCAGATCAAATCCCCGATATCCTCGGCCGAGCGTTTCAGTTTGCGCGCCGCGATTTCCTCGAACAGCCGGTCCAGGCGTTTCGAGACACCGCGCGGCGGCGGCTTCTCGCATAGGGCGATCAGCTGTTTCAGGGCGGCGGCGATGTCGGGCTTCATCTCTGGCATCGACGGAAATCTTAGCATGCGCGCGTTTCGGGCTATAGTCGCGCGCGTATGACAATTCCACGACTCGTCTCCGTCGGGGCGACCTGCCTCACCACCATCTACCGCGTCGATGCGATCCCGGCCGCGCCGGGTAAGGCGCTGGCCCATCAGGCCGCGCGCGTCACCGACGGTATGGCCATATCGGCCGCCTGCGCCTTCCAGCGCCTGGGCGGCAACGCCGCGATTTGGGCGCGCGTCGGATCGGACGCGCAAGGCAAGGCGATGAAGGCCGAGCTCGCCGAAACCGGCGTGAATGTCGATGCGATCCGCGAATGCCCGGGCGGCAAATCGTCCCATGCCAGCGTGACCGTCGATGCGAAGGGCGAGCGCATCGTCATCGTCTATCACGATCCCGGTCTCGACCCCGATCCGGCCTGGCTGCCGCTCGACGATCTGGCGAAGGCCGATTTCGTCCATTCGGACGTGCGCTGGATCGAAGGTTCGGTCCGCACGCTGACGGCCGCGCGCGCGCGTGGTGTGCGCGCGATGTTGGATGCCGAAACGACCGCGCCCGAAATCCTCGCCACCCTCGTGCCGCTCGCCACGCATGCGGTGTTCTCCGATGCCGGGCTTGCCGTGCATACCGGCATCGCGGATGTGGAGCAGGGCTTGCGCGACGTCGTCGCGCGCAAAGTGCATGCGCATGTCGGCGCCAGCTGCGGCGCCAAAGGCTATTACTGGATCGAGGATGGCGCGCTGCGCCATGTGCCCGCCCCGCGCATCGACGCGGTCGACACGCTGGCGGCGGGCGACGTATTCCATGGCGCCTTGGCGCTCGGCCTCGCCGAAGGGCGCAGCGTCGCGCAGGCGGCGCAGCTGGCCTGTGCGGCCGCCTCGCTCAAATGCACGAAATTCGGCGGGCGCTTGGGATGCCCCACGCGCGCGGAAGCCGAAGCCTTTATGCGGGGCGCTTGAAGCTCGCCGCCTGACGGGCCAGCGTTTCGATCGCCTTCCAATCGCCCTTGGCGATCGCGTCGGCGGGCGTCACCCACGATCCGCCGACCTGCAGGCAGTTGGGCTGCGACAAATGGGCGAGCACGTCGCCCGGCTTCACGCCGCCGGTCGCGCAGAACACGAGATCGGGGAATACCGGCTTGATCGCGGCGAGCCACGGGATCGCGCCGATCACGTTGGCCGGGAACAGCTTCAATTCCTTGAAGCCCATTTCGCGCGCGTACATCGCTTCGCTGGTCGTCTCGATGCCGGGCAGGAAGGGGAAATTCGCCTGGCGCACGGCCTTCAGCAATTCCGGCGTCATGCCCGGCGACACGCCGAACTGGGCGCCGGCCCCCATCGCGCGATGCAGGTCGGTCGCGTTGAGGATCGTGCCAGCACCGACGATCGCCTCGGGTGCCGCGACGCGCATGGCTTCCAGCCCCTTCAACGCGGCGGGCGTGCGCAACGTGATTTCGAAGACCTTGATACCGCCGGCGACCAGCGCCTTGGCGATGTCCCCGGCCGCGACCGGATCGGCGACCGTCAAAATCGGCATGACCGCGCCCTGGGCCATAATCTCGCGCATCGGCAAATACTTGGCGGCCATCCCTTGCGTTCCTTCCCTGGGTGTTTGCGGGCGGACCCTATGCGCCGACCGGTCCGCTGTAAAGTAGGCGAACGCCCGCGAATGTCTGACGACCGGAACTTTTCGCGTTATCTTTAGCTTGCGATGGAACGAATCCCCCAGCCGCCCCGTCTCGCCCTGGCCCGGCCGCGCCGTTTGATGGCGGCGGTGAGCGGCGTTTGCTTGGCGGCGCTGGCGGGAACTTGGACGATCCGCGAATGGTACGCGCGGTCCAGCGCGCGGTCGAAGAAGCCGCCACCGAGGCTGAGCGCGCCGTGCGGCTCTACGCGGCCAGTATCGAGCGCACCATCGCCGTCGCCGACGCCGCCGTGCGCGCGACGCGCGGCGCGCTGCGCCGCGAAGGCGATGCGGTCGATCTCGATCGCGTCCTCGCGGGCTACGCCGACGGGCCGGGCGGAATTTTCGACATCGTCGCTTTGGACGCGGACGGCAAGGTAATTGCGATTTCGGAATCGCCCGACGCGCGCGGGCGGGATCTGTCGGATCGCCCGAGCGTCAAGGCGCTGGCGCAAGCGCAAGGCGACCCGCTTTATGTCGGCCCGCCGGCGGCCGGCGTGGACGGCGATCCGCGCGTGTCCGTCGCGCGCCGGATGCTCGACGACAAGGGCGTGCGGATCGGCACCGTTATCGTGGAACTCACGCCCGAAACCTTCGTGCGGCCGATCGACCGTACGGCGTTGAAGCCGGGCTCGACCGCGAATGTCGCGGGCGTGGACGGCATCGTGCGCGGGCGCATCGATTCCGAAGGCCGGATCAGTTTCGGCCAGGACATCTCCGCCTCGCGCGTCTTCCAGGAAGCGGTGCGCCATGGCTTCGCGGTGGGCGAGGTGAAAGGCGCGATCGACGGTATACGCCGCCTGACCGCGTGGCAGCGGATATCCGGGGCCGAACTCGTCGCGCATTTTTCGGTCGATCTCGACCACGCGGTCGCGCAGACCCAACCCGCGCGGCGCGAGGCGACATGGCTCGCCCTTTCCGCCAGCGCCTTCATCCTGTTGCTCGGCGGCTTGCTGCTGCGTGCGATCGCGGGTCTGTCGGCCACGCAATCGCGTCTGGCCGACGGCGAAGCGCGCTTCCGCGATTTCGCCTCATCGTCGTCGGATTGGTTCTGGGCGACCGACGCGAACGGCGACGTCGTCTATATCTCCGAGAACGCGCGCGATTACGGCATCGATGTCGAGGCGCATCTGGGCAAGCGCGGCCAGGAAGTGGCGTTTCTGGCGCCGGGCGTCGAGGGCGATCCGCTGCGCGACGCCGTGGCGGCGCGCAAACCGTTCCGCAACATCGTGCGCAAGGTGCTGGGCCGCGACGGCCAGGAAATCCTGATTTCTTTTTCCGGCATGCCGGTTTTCGGCGCGGACGGCGTTTACGGCGGCTATCGCGGCGCCGCGCGCGACGTGACCGACGAAGCGGCCCAACGCGCGCGCATCGAATCGCAAGCCCGACAGCTCGCCGAATTGTCGGCCTTCGTGCCGGGCGTTCTCTATCGTTTGACGCGCGGCACGGACGGCACGATCTCGTTCCCGTATATGTCGAGCCGGTCGCTCGATCTGCTCGGCCTCGACGCGCAAGCGGTGATGCGCTCGGCGCGCGTGCTGTTCTCGGTCGTGGCGCGCGAGGATTTGCCGCGCGTGCGCCGCTCGATCTCCGACGCGACCGCGCGCGGCAGCGAATGGATCGCGGAATTCCGCGTCGAGCCCAAGGGCTTCGGCCAGTCGCGCTGGGTGCGCGGTCACGCGACACCCACGCGCCGCGACGACGGCACGATCGTGTGGGACGGGCTGCTGCTCGACGTGACGGCGGAGAAAATGGCGCTCGAAGCGCTCGCGGCCAGCGAGCAGCGCTTCCGCGACGGCATCGAAAGCATGAGCGACGGCTTCGCGCTTTACGACGCGCAAGATCGCCTCGTCGTGTGGAACCGGCGCTACGAGGATATCTTCCCCTATATCCGCGGCCGGTTGCGCGAAGGCATTCCCTATGCCGAGATCGTCGGCTGGGCCGCCGAATGGCCGGGCTACGGTTTCGACGAAGCCCAGCGCGCGGAATTCATCGCCGCGCGGCTGTCGCGCCGCGAACGTTTGGGCCAAGTGTACGAGCTTTCGTCGGCCGGCGGCACGTGGCTGCAACTCGTCGAAACGCCCGCGCGCGAAGGCGCGCTGGTCGCCATCGCGCGCGACGTGACCGACCAGCGCGCGGCGTTGCTGACCGCCGCTTTGGCCGAACGGCGCTTCCGCGACGGGATCGCGGCGATGGGCGAAGGCTTCGCGCTTTACGACGCCCAGCGCCGCTTGATCGCGTGGAACCAGCGTTTCGAGGAGATGTTCCCCTATCTCAAAGGGCGGCTCGAAACGGGCATGCCGCACGAGGCGCTGCTGCGTCTCGATCACGAGACGGGCGAGCTCGAGGAAACGGTCAGCGTCGAATCGTGGCTCGCCGCCGCCGAACGCCGCCGCCGCTTGGCGGGCGTGCCCTACGAGATCCGTTTCAAGGGCGGACGCGTGGTCGAAGGCACGCAGCGCGCGACGGTCGAAGGCGGGCGCGTCGTCACGTATCGGGACGTGACCGCCGCGCGGCGCACGTTGAAACTGCTCGCCGACAACGAGATCCGCTTCCGCGACTTCGCGCAAGTGACGTCCGACTGGTTCTGGGAAACCGACGCCGAGCATCGCTTCTCGTTCGTGTCCGATCCGCGCGGCAAGCTCGGGCTCGATCTGTCGCGCACGCTGGGGCGCACGATGCTCGATATCGTCGCCGACGATCCGGCCACGACGCGCGCGGCTTTGGGCGAACACGCGGCCACGCTCGCCGCCAACCGGCCGTTCCGCGATTTCGTCCATTCGATCGATACGGGCTCGGGGGCGCGCGAATGGGTCTCGGTTTCGGGCATTCCCGTGTTCGACGACGAGAACCGCTTCGTCGGCTATCGCGGTGCTGGACGCATCGTGACCGCGCAAGTCATGTCCGAGCGGCGCTTGGCGGCCGCGCGCGACGAAGCCGAGCGCGCGCGCGAAGCGGCCGAGAAGGCGAATCGCGCCAAGTCGGAATTCCTCGCCTCGATGAGCCACGAAATCCGCACGCCGATGAACGGCGTGATCGGCATGACCGCGATGCTGCTCGACGCCGCGCTGAGCGACCAGCAGCGCCGCGCGGTCGAAACGATCCGCGATTCGGGCGAATCGCTGCTGCATATCATCGACGACATCCTCGATCTGTCGAAGCTCGAAGCGGGCCGGATGGATCTGGAGAAGCTGCCCTTCGATCCGCGCAGCCTGGCGCAAGGCGCGCTCGACGTCGTCGCCCCGCGCGCCAAGGCGAAGGGGCTGACGCTCGATTTCCACGCCGACGCGCACACGCCCGAAATCGTGACGGGCGATCCTGGCCGGTTGCGCCAAGTGCTGCTCAATCTGCTCGGCAACGCGGTGAAGTTCACCGAGACGGGCCGCGTGACGCTTTCGTTGGCGGGCATGCGCCACGACGGCGACGGGCGCCCGCATCTCGTTTTCGAAATCCGCGACACCGGTATCGGCATCGCGCCGGAACGGTTGAAAGAGCTGTTCCGCGAATTCAGCCAGCTCGACAGCTCGATCACGCGCCGCTACGGCGGCACGGGTTTGGGCTTGGCGATTTCCAAGCGCCTCGTCGAGCATATGGACGGGCGGATCTCGGTCGCGAGTGCGGCGGGCGAAGGCTCGACCTTCCGCGTCGAATTGCCGTTCGATGCGGCGTCCGGCGCGCAAGTCGCGCGCGCGGCGGGTTCGGCCGACGGGACGCAAGCGGCCGAAATGCTGCGCCGTCGCGCGGCATCCGGGCCCGCTTTGCGCGTGCTGCTGGCGGAGGACAATCTGACCAACCGCCTCGTCGCGATCTCGATGCTCGAAACCGTCGGAATCGCGGCCGACGTCGCCGATAACGGTTCGCAGGCGTTGGCGGCGGTGCGCGCCAAGCCTTACGACCTCGTGCTGATGGACATCCATATGCCCGAGATGGACGGGCTTGCCGCCGCGCGCGCGATCCGCGCCTTGCCGGGCCCGGCGGGGCGCGTGCCGATCGTGGCGCTGACCGCCAACGCCTTCCAAAGCCATGCCGACGAATGCCGGGCGGCGGGGATGAACGACTTCCTGTCCAAGCCCTATCGCAAGGCCGCCCTGCTCGAGACGATCGCGCGGCATGTGGGTGCCGCCGAACGCGCGGCGGAGTAGCTTGCCCCGCGTTGTTGGGCTAATTTCGAAGGGTCATGGCCGGTTCCGTTTCCAGCGCCCCGCCGCTCCCCGCGAGCGCCCAAGTCGCGACGAAAGCGCGCCCGAGCGCCCAGGTGCGCACGGCGCAGCGTCCCGATTCCGGCCCGCCGATCACCGCCGAATCGCTCGAAGCGCGCGCCAAGGCCGCCTTCGTCGCGCGCGACGATGCGCGCATCGCCCGCGAACAAGCCCAAACGCGCGCGGCGCTGTTCGCCGCGGGTCAACGCAACGTCGATTTCTTCGCTTAGGAGGACGCGCCCATGATCATCACCACCACCGACGCCGTCGAAGGCAAGCGCGTCGTCGCCTATCTCGGCGTGATTTCGGCCGATGTCGTCATGGGGTCCAACGCGATCCGCGATTTCTTCGCCTCGGTGCGCGATTGGGTCGGCGGGCGCGCGGGCAGCTACGAAAAAGTTCTCGCCGACGCGCGCCGCGAAGCGGTCGAGGAATTGGCCGAGAAAGCCGCGAAGCTGGGGGCCGACGCCGTGATCGGCGTCGATCTCGATTATCAAAGCGTCGGCGGAACGATGCTGATGGTCGCGGCCAACGGCACGGCCGTGAAGCTCGGATGAACGCCGGTTTCCGCCGGGGGGCGTTGCTGATGGGATTGCTCGCGTCGATTCTGGGCCTGTTGGGGTGCGGCGAGCGGCCGACGAGCCAAGTCGTGTTCCGCACGGGTGCGGATTCCTGGCAGGCGTTGCAAGCGTCGTCGCGCGACGGAGCCGTCCATATCGGCGCCATAGGCGGCGCCTACGGCGAAGCGCAAGACGCGCTCGCCGCGCGCGCGGCCGCAATTCTTCGCGACAATTTTTCCGATCCTTGGCTCAAATTCGAAACGGACGCGACGCGCACCGCGAATCCGTTCCGCCTGGTGTTCGTGTTCGAAGCGCGGGTCGTGCGCCAGCCGGATTTCTACGGCGTGTGCGCCGGCAAGCCCTTGCGATTCGAAGCCGATCCGAAGAACACGAATATCCATGCCGTGTTGTGCGGGCCCAACGGACCGGTCACCGGCGTGCATGGCTGGATGCGCCGGATCGACCGTGCCGACGATCCCAGCTTCGCAAAATTGATCGTCCAGATCGGCCGACAGGCGATGCAGGGCTCCACATAAGGGCGTTGGGCGCTACATAAATCCGCCTTGTAACCGGCGCGCGCGTTTAACTCTTTCTTATGGCGCCGGGCGGGATAAGGTTTCTTGGAGCATTGCCAAGAAAGCCCATCTTACGTGCCGGATCCGACCGAAATCGAAATACGCCTGATCGATCGCTTGCCCGAAGCGGTACTGGTGCTGAACGCGGAGCGTCGCGTGATGGCCGCCAATCGCATGGCCAAGCGTCTGCTCGGCGGCGATCCTTCCGGTCAATCGCTGGTCGAACTCGTGCCCAACGCCGACGCCGTGCCCGATATTTGGAACGTGGCCGGCGACGCGACGGCGCAATTCGAAGCGCATGCGCTGTCGAAGGACGGGCGCGCGTTTCCCGCCTACGTTTCCGTCGGTGCGGCGTCGCCCTATTTTCTGGTCACGCTGCGCGACCTGACCGATCAGGCGGCGATCGAGCGCCAATTGGTCGAACGCACCTTGCGCGATCAATTGACCGGCTTGCCCGCGCGCGCCTTGTTCCTCGAGCAGGTCGAGCAAGCGCTGCTGCGCCGGCGCGTCCACGGGTCGACCAGCGAAATCGCGGTCGTGTGCCTGGATATCGATCGCTTCAAGGTGATCAACGATTCGCTCGGCTATCACGCGGGCGACGAATTGCTGATCGCCGTCGCGCGCCGGCTGGAGGAAGCGCTGGGGGCGGGCTACGCGCTCGCGCGCTTGGGCGGCGACGAATTCGGCTTCCTGGTCGAGTGCAATCGCAAGGCCGAGGCGGCGATTTTGGCCGAAGCGGCGCTCGACGCGTTCAAGAACGGCTTCACGCTGGGCGCTTCGCTGCCCGGCCGCCAATTGGCGGTGGGCGCTTCGGTGGGGCTTGCGTTCGCCGATCCGGGGATCGCACCGCGCGCACCCACGCTCGTTTCCAACGCCGACGTCGCCTTGCATCGCGCCAAGACCGGCGGCGGCGCACGGATCGAGATTTTCGAGCCCGCGCGCCACGGCGACGCGCTGGGCCTGCTGGAAATGGAACTCGCCTTGCGCGAGGCCGTGGACAAGAACGAGTTCGAAATCGTCTACCAGCCGATCGTCGATCTCGACGGCGGGCGGATGCGCGGCGTGGAAGCGCTGCTGCGCTGGAACCGGGCCGGCAAATTCGCCGTCCCGCCGGGCGTGTTCATCCCGATCGCCGAGCAATCGGGATTGATCATGCCGATCGGCCGCCATGTGCTGGCGCAAGCCTGCCTGCAAATGGCGCGCTGGCGGCGCGAATACGGGGCGGCCGCACCCGATTACGTCGCGGTCAACGTGTCCGCGCGCCAGCTCGCGCGCGAGGATATGCCCGCCCTCGTCGCGACGACGCTGGAAGCGGCGGGGCTCGATCCTTGCCATCTCGAACTCGAACTCACCGAAAGCGCCGTCGTCGACAATCCCGCGGCGGCGCGCAAGCTGCTCGACGCGGTGGTGACGCTCGGCGCGACGCTCGCCATCGACGATTTCGGCACGGGCCAATCGTCGCTGTCGCTGCTGCCCTCGCTGCCTTTCGCCAAGCTCAAAATCGACCGCAGCTTCGTGGGCGAGATGGACGTCGATCCCAACAGCTTCGAAATCGTGCGCGTCATCATCGGCCTTGCGAAGGCGCTTGGCCTGCGCATGGTCGCCGAAGGGATCGAGCGCGAGAGCCAGTCGAAGCTGCTGCTGGATCTCGGCTGCGTGCTGGGCCAGGGTTTCCATTATTTCCGGCCGCTGCCCGCGCGCGAGATCGAGCGCCTCTGCGCGGCCGCCAAGGCGCCGCCCGCGACGTCGCTCGAATCCGGCAAAGTGGTCGCGTGAATTAGCGCCCTTCGCGCCGCCACGCGATCAGCAGCAGCGTCAGCGCGGCCAGGAACGTGAGCAGGCCCGGCATCAGCGGCGTTTGCGCGACACCGGCCACGACGTAATCGCCGTTGGCGCGGAAGCCGATCCAATGGCGCGTCGCCGAAATCTGCCCGCCCATGTCGCGGCCCGGGCGCACGCGGCGCAATTCCGGCACGCCGTCCTGAAGCCACGCGATCTGGCCGCCGCTCGCTTCTGCCACGGGGCGCATCGGCTTATCGGTCGTGCGCACATCGGCGGTTTCGGTGGGGTTGACCGCGCCGACCGCCGCGAGCGTGGAACGCTCGCCATCGGTCAGGCGATAGAGCCCCGGCTTCTCCGCGACGAAGACGGCCGTCTGGCGGCCGCCGCGCGAATCGGTCAGGCGCAACTCGGCCGAAAAATCGTCGGGGCCTTGCACGCGCACGGGCGTCGAGACGGGATCGATCGCGCGGCGCTCGACCTCCACCCGATTGCCGCGCACGCGCGCCTTCAGATCGTTCTCTTCGAGCTCGGGCTCCTTCATCAGCCAGTGTGCTACGCGGCGCAGCAATTCGGCATGCGGCCCGCCACCGTCGTAGCCGCGCGCCCACAGCCAGATATTGTCGCTCATCATCTGCGCGACGCGGCCTTCGCCCACGCGATCGAGCAGCAGCAGCGGCCGGTCGGCGACGCCGTTCATCAGCACTTGGCCGCGGCGCGGCTCGGTATCGACATGGCGGAACCAGCGGCCCCATTCGGGCGTGGTGCCCGCCCCGCCGGGCAGATCGGCGGTCACCGGATGGCGCCGCCCGACCGGCGACAGGCCCGGCAGATAGGCTTGTTCGAAAGTCTGGCCGGTCGGGATGCCGGGCATGATCTGGCCCAGCGGCGAATTGAACAGCGAATTCGGCGAGGAGAAATTCGGCCCGACCGCGATCAGCAACGCGCCGCCGCCGCGCACATAGCGCACGATATTGTCGAGATAGATTTGCGCCAGCACGTCGCGCCGCCGGTAGCGGTCGAAGATCACGAGGTCGAACTCGCGCAGCTTCACCTCGAACAATTCGCGGATCGGGAAGGCGATCAGCGACAATTCGCTCACCGGCGTGAAATCCTGCGCCTCGGGCGGGCGCAGAATGGTGAAGTGGACGAGATCGACGGCGGGGTCCGACTTCAACAGATTGCGCCAGGTGCGCTCGCCCGAATGCGGCTCGCCGGTGACGAGCAGCACGCGCATACGGTCGCGCACGCCGTTGACGACCACGACTTGGCGGTTGTTCTCCAGCGTCAATTCGCGCGGGCCCGGCTCGACCTCCAATTCGAAAATCGTCGTGCCCGGCTTGTCGATCTGGAATTCGACTTGCGTCGCCTCGCCCACCGGCGCTTGCACGGTGCGGAAGGGCACGCCGTCGCGCTTGATCTCGACGCGCGCCATCTGGCGCGCGGCCCCCGGGCGCGGCGGCTCGCCTTCCTCGACCCGGATGGTCAGGAATTGCTGCTTGGCGACGATGGCGAAGGCGGGTGCTTCGTCGATCACCAAGCGCCGGTCGATTTCGTTGCGGTTACCCGCCAGCAGCGTGTGGATCGGACCGGGCAGGTTCAGGCGCTGGATTTCTTCGGCAATACCCTTGGGGGCGTCATGGACTTGGCCGTCGGTCACGACCGCCACGCCCGCGATACGCCCGCGCGGCACGTCGGCGACCGCGCGTTCGATCGAGTCGAACAACCTTGTGCCGTCGGTGCCCACGCCACCCGCACCGGCGCGCACCACGCGCACTTCCATATCGCGCTCGCGGCCCAAGCGATCGCGCAGCGCATTGGCCGCGCGTTCCGCCCGATCGGCGCGTTCGCCGATGCGCATCGATGCGGATTCGTCGACCACGACCAGCGCCACGTCGGGCAAGCTCTGGCGTTGTTCGATCACCGCCAGCGGGTTGGCGAGGGCCAGCAGCAAACCCGCCAACGCGGCCAAGCGCCACGCCGCCCCGCGCGCTTTGGCGAATAGCGCGTAGCCGACGACCGGCACGGCGATCAGCGCCAGCAGCGCCAGCGCCCAGGCCGGGATCAGCGGTGCGAAGGCGATCGAATATTCGGTCATCGGCGCATGCGATCCAGGATCGCGTCGACATGGACCTGATCGGCTTTGTAATTGCCGGTCAGCGCGTACATCACCAGGTTCACGCCGAAGCGCACGGCCAATTCGCGCTGGCCTTCGCCGCCGGGCACGGCCGCGAACATCGCGCGCCCGTTGCCGTCCAGCGCCCAGGCCGACGCCCAATCATTGGCGCCGATGATGACGCTGGACACGCCGTCGTTTTCGGTCGCGTCGGGCGCTTCGACCCAGACGGGGGCTCCCGTCACGCGGCCGGGGAAATCCTGCAGCAGATAAAACGCCTTGGTCAGCACGTGCGCGGGCGTGATGCGGCCCAAGCGCGGCAAATCCAGCGGGCGCAGGATTTCGCGCAAGCGCTGGGCGGCGGGGCCGTTGCCGGCGGGACCGATGAAATCGGCCTCGCGCGTGTCGAACAGGATCATGCCGCCGTCGGCGAGGAACCGCTTCACGCGTTGCAACGCTTGATCGCTGGGCCGGGGCACTTGCGGCGACACGGGCCAATAGAGCAGCGGATAGAAGCTGAGCTCGTCGCGCTCCACATCCACGCCCATCGGCGGGGCCGCATCGACCGCCGTGCGGCGCGCGAGCACCACGCCCAGGCCCGAAAGCCCGGCGCGGCTGACATTGTCGATGTCGTCGCGCCCGGTCAGCACATAGGCGAAGCGCGTGAACAACGCGTTTTCCAGCCCCGTGCGCTCGTCGAATTGCGCTTGGGGGGCGGCGGGCGGACGCGTCTGCGCGTCCGCGTTCGTCGCGAGCATGGCGAGCAACACGGCACCGGCGGCGGAACCGGCGCGCCGGAAATTCAGCAGCCCGCGCAGGAACAACGCGATCAGCAAGTCACCGACGACCAGCAGGAACGCCGCGATCAGCAGCGGCGGCTTGAAATCGACTTCGCGCGCGGGCGCGTAATCGGCGCGCGCGATGCCGATCGGCAGACTGCGCAACGCGACCGGCGCGTCCATGCCTTGCGACAGGTTCAGCGCGCGCCGCGCCGTGTCGGTGCCGTAATGGCCGGGCGGTGTGCGCGAAGACGCGGCTTGCGTCGCCAGCGCCTTCGCCTGCACGCCCGTCGCGGCGGGGAAGGGCGACACAAGCCGCCCGAACGCGTCGAGCGTGGCGACGGGGGCCAGCACCGCATCGCCGCCCGCATCGCCCGCGATCCCTTGGGAAAGCCCCAGCAAGCGGCGCAGCATTTCGACGTAAAGGCCCGAGAGCGGCAGGTTCGACCAATCCGGCGAGGCGGTGACATGCACCATGACGAGCCAGCCTTCGCCGCGCTTGTCGGCCGTAACGAGGGGTGTTCCGTCGGTCAAGCGCGCCCAGGTTTTCTGCGCCAAATCGAGCGAGGGTTCGGCCAACACTTGGCGGCGCACGCGCAGATCGTCGGGCACTTCCAGCCCCGCGAAGGCGGAGTCCGCGTCGAAGGGCGCCAAGCCCAAAGGCTGATCCCAGGTCATCGCTCCGCCGAAGGCGCGCCCGCCCAAGCGCAGCGGCACGGGCACGAAATCGTCGTCGGCCTCGACGATGCGGGGGCCGGCGAAACGCACGACCACGCCGCCGCGCCGCATCCAGGGATCGAGCTGCGCGCGTTCGGCGTCCGACAAGCGGCCGAGATCGGCGAGCAGCAGCACCGAGATTTCGCGCTGAAGCAGATCGGTCAATTCGCCCGCGCGCACTTCGGCGAAGGGCTGCAACGCGCGCTCCAGATAGAATTGATCGGCGAGCAAAGGCTGGTTCTGCTTTTCCTGCCCGCCCGACGCGACGATGCCGACGGGCCGGCGGCGCCAGCGCTCGTCGATCAGCGCGATCGATCCGGCGGTCGCTTGGCCTTCCACCTCAATGCGTGAAATCCGGTTTCGCAATTCGGCGGGGATCGACAAGCGCGCGGTCGCTTGCGCGGCACCGGCGTCGAACAGCAAACGCTCGCGCGCCAGCAAGCGGCCATCGTCGCCGCGCGCCACGACCGCACTATCGACCACGCCGCCGCTGTCGGGGCGTGCCACGGTGACCGCGATCGCCTGCGCTTCCGACGCCGGCGGCAGGATCAATTGCGCGCGCCGCTCGGGCGGGTCGGCGATATAGGTGACCGGGCCGATGCGTTGCAGCCGCTCGACCAGCGGGCCGACATTGGGATCCTCCAGCCCGTCGCCGAGATAATAGATCGCGGCGGCTTGGGCGGGCGCGTTCGCGTCGAGAGCCGCCAGCGCGCCCGCACGATCGGCTTGCCAAGGCTTGGGTTCGAGCGCGCCGAGCAGCGAGCGCGTTTCCTGCGCGGTCGCGAGACGCGACAAACGCGGCGCTTCGCCCGACAGATTGGGCGATGTGTTGAGTACCGTCACCGCGCGCGCTTCGCGTTCGGCGCGGTCGAGGATCTTGTCGATGACATTGCGCCGCCCGGCCCAATTCGCGGCCGAGGCCCAGTTGTCGTCGATCACGATCATCACCGGGCCGCTTGCACCAAGCCGCGCCGCCGGGTTGATGACCGGCTGGGCCAAAGCCAGGATGATCAACGCCGCGATCAGCAAACGCAGCAGCAGCAACCACCATGGCGTTTGCGCGGGCGTTTCCTCCTTCGGCTTCAAGCGCAGCAGTAGCGCTATCGCCGGGAAGGCGGCGCGGCGCGGCGCGGGCGGTGTGACGCGCAGCAGCCACCACAGCACGGGCAGGCCCGATAGGACCAGCAGCCACCACGGCGACAGGAAGGCGAAGGCGGCGAAGAAGCTCATCGGCCCGGGCCTTCCGCCAAGGCCAGCCACAGCGACATCAGCGGCAATTCGGGCCCGCGATCGGTGCGGTGCTGGTGATAGACCCAGCCATAGCCGCGCGCGAGATCGCGCAAGCCCGCGACATGGCTTTCGAACGCGGCGAGATAATCCTCGCGTACCGATTCGACGCGGCTGACCAGCAACGCGCCGTCGTCCTCAAGGCCTTCGAAACGCGTGCGGCCCGAATAGGGCAAGCCCGCTTCGGCCGGATCGATGATGTGCACCAGATGCCCGCGCACGCCGGCCCCCGCGATCGATTTGATGCGCGCGTCGATCTCGTCGAGCGGGGCGAGGAAATCCCCGAACAACGCGCAGCCCGCATAACGCGGCAAACGCTGCGTGCGCGGCAAGCCGCCCGAGATTTGCGGCAAGGTCAGCATCAACTCGGCCAAGCGATTGACCGCGAATTTGCCGTGCGCGGGCGGGGCGCCGGTTCCGAGCAATGCGACACGCTCGCCGCCGCGCGCCAGCAACGCGGCCAAGGCGAGCAGCAGCAATTCCGCGCGCTCCTGCTTGCGCGGCAGGCGCTTGTCCGACGCCCAATCCATCGACGGCGAACGGTCGAGCCACAGATAGACGGTCTGTGCCGCTTCCCATTCGGTCTCGCGGACATAGACATGCGCGGATTTGGCGGTCTGGCGCCAATCGATGCGATCGATCGTGTCGCCGGGCATGTAGCGGCGGAACTGCCAGAAGGTTTCGCCTTGGCCCGCGCGCCGGCGCCCGTGCACGCCTTGCGCGACCGTGGACGCGACGCGATCGGCCGCGGCCAGCAACGCGGGCAATTTGCTCGCGAGCTGTTCGGCGGCCAAGCGCGTGCGCGTGGCCGTATCCGTTACCGGGCCGCTTTGCGTCGCCGCCGAAGCGCTCACGCGAGGGGCGCCACCAGCCGCGCGATGATGTTGTCGATCGTGATGCCTTCGGCGCGCGCGGCGAAGGACAGCGCCATGCGATGGCGCAGCACGGGGGCGGCCAGCGCCACGACGTCGTCGACCGACGGCGACAAGCGCCCGTCGAGCACGGCGCGCGCACGCGCGGCCAGCATCAAGGCTTGGCTGGCGCGCGGGCCGGGGCCCCAGATCACGTGCTTCATCACCTCGTCCACGTTCGTTTCGGCCGGACGGCCCGAACGCACGAGTTTGAGGATCGCCTCGACGACCGATTCGCCCACGGGCACGCGGCGGATCAGCGTTTGCGCGGCTTTGAGTTCGGCGGCGGTCAGCGCTTGCTTGGGCTTCTCGTCGTCCACGCCGGTCGTCGCGATCAACATGCGCCGCTCGGCGTCCAAATCCGGGTAGTCGACATCGACCTGCAACAGGAAGCGGTCGAGCTGCGCTTCGGGCAGCGGATAGGTGCCTTCCTGTTCCAGCGGATTTTGCGTCGCCAGCACGTGGAACGGATCGGGCAATTGGTGATAGACGCCGCCGACCGACACGCGCCGTTCCTGCATCGATTGCAGCAACGCCGATTGCGTGCGGGGGGATGCGCGATTGATTTCGTCGGCCATCAGCAACTGCGCGAAGACCGGCCCTTTCAGGAAACGGAATTCGCGCTTGCCGGTATCGGTTTCCTCCAGCACTTCCGACCCGATGATGTCGGCGGGCATCAAATCGGGCGTGCATTGGACGCGCTTGGTGTCGAGGCCCAGCACGGTGCCGAGCGTGTCGACGAGCTTGGTCTTGGCGAGGCCGGGCACGCCGATCAGCAGCACATGGCCGCCGGCCAGCAGCGTGACCAGCGTTTGGTCGATCACGTCCTTCTGGCCGAAAATAACGCGGCCGATACCTTCACGGACTTTGGCGAGCGAGGCGCCGAGCGTTTCGAGTTCGGCCAGCAATTTATCGGGGTCTTCGGAAAGCGCGGGGGGTGCGACGGGAGCGTTCACGAGCGTTCAACCTTTCTCGGCAACGATGGCAAAACCTGTCCCTGGCAGCGAGTTTGGCGGTGCGGCGGGGGAGAGTCCAGCACCACTGGGTTTCGGCCTTATCGGCGGCTATATCTCCCGTCGTTTCGGCGGTTTAAGATCGATACGGATGTAGAGCGAAACCCATGCCAGACGAGTCCACCCCCCAGATATCCACAGCGCTCGCGGGACTCGCGGCGGGTCCTGTGGAGAGCTGCGGCGATTTCGGCCTATCGATCGCGCGCGACGGCACGTGGTTCCATCGCGGCACGCCGATCGGGCGGCTGGGGCTGGTCAAGCTGTTCGCGCGCGTGTTGCGGCGCGAAGCGGACGGGTCCTATTGGCTGGTCACCCCCTATGAACGCGGCACGATCGACGTGGCGGACGCGCCCTTCGTCGCGGTCGATGTCGATTTCGCGGGCGAGGGCGCGGCACAGACCGTTACCTTGCGCACCAATTTGGACGAAACCGTGGCTTTGGGGCCCGATCATCCGCTGCGCGTGGCCGAGACGCCGGAAGGTGCGCGTATTCCGTATGTGATGATGGCGCGCGGATTGGAGGCGCGAATCGCGCGCGCCGCGTTCTATCGTCTGGTCGAACGCGCGGTCGAAACGCCCGGCGGCGGCTTGGGCGTGTGGAGCCGAGGCGCGTTTTTCGAGTTGGGGCCGGCGGTATGAGTCTTTCGCCTGAAACGATCCGTGCGCGTCTGGCGCAGACCGAGCCCGGCATTCGCCGGGCCGGGATCCGTATTCGCGGCGATCACGACGGCAATCCCGGCTTGGGTCCGGCACCGGACAAGCCGCTGCGTCCGGCGGCGGTGCTCGTACCCTTGGTGGCGCGGCCGGAAGGTTTGTCGGTGCTGCTCACCCAGCGCACCGCGCATCTGCACGATCACGCGGGCCAGATCAGTTTTCCCGGCGGGCGCGTCGATGCCGGCGACAGCGACGCGATCGCCGCCGCCTTGCGCGAGACGGAGGAGGAAATCGGGCTCGCGCGCGAACATATCGAAATCGTCGGCCGGCTCGACACGTATCAAACGCGCACGGCCTATCAGGTGACGCCGATCGTCGGCATCGTCACGCCGCCGTTCGATTTAGTGCCGGACGATTTCGAAGTCGCCGATATCTTCGAAATGCCCTTGGAATATGCGTTGAACGCGCGCAACCACGAACGGCATTCGAAGATTTTTCAAGGCATCGAACGGCATTTTTGGGTGCTACCCTATCGCGATCGTTACATCTGGGGAGCAACCGCGGGCATGCTGGTGAATCTCTACGAAGCGTTGACCGGCGAAGCGGCGGTGGCCCAACCGCCGGGATCGGCGTCGCGCGAATGACGCGGATTCTTCTGCAAATCGTCTTGCCGCTGATCCTGCCGTTCATCGTCTATGCGGCGTGGCTGTCGGTCGAACAGCGGCGCGCGGAAAAACTCGGGCGCGGCGAAGCGCCGACTTGGGCGGAAGCGCCGCTGGTGTGGCTGGCGGGGGCGGGGCTCGCCCTCGTGCTGATCGCGACGGCGGGTTTCGCGCTGCTGCAAGGCGGTGACAAATACGACGGGCAATACGTGCCCGCGCGCGTCGAAGACGGGCGCATCGTGCCCGGCCATATCGAACGGCGTTAACGGAGCAAGGCGATGGACGGCGAACGCGACGAACGCGGCGGCGGCGGACCCAAGCGGGCCAAGAACGTGTTGGGCCTGCCGCTGGCCGATTGCAGCCACGCGCCATTGACCGGCTTCTTCCGCGACGGTTGCTGCAACACCGGGCCCACGGATCGCGGCGTGCACACCGTGTGCGCGATCATGACCGCCGAGTTCCTCGCCTTCTCCAAATCGCGCGGCAACGATCTGTCGACGCCGATGCCGCAATACGGGTTTCCGGGTCTGAAGCCCGGCGATCAATGGTGCCTGTGCGCCGCGCGCTGGCAGGAAGCGTTGCTGGCGGGCAAGGCGCCGAAGGTGAATTTGCGCGCGACGCACGTCGCCACGCTGGATATCTGCGCGCTCGACGATCTGAAGGCGCACGCCGCCGAAGACGTTTAAACTCGGCGCATTATGGAATCGACGCTCGATCCCTTGCCGATTTGGGCGACCGACGCGCCCGCAAGTACCGTGTTGGCGGCCTTGGGGCCCGACGCGCGCTTCGTCGGCGGCTGCGTGCGCGACGCGCTGATCGGTGCGGCCCCCGTCGACATCGATATCGGCGTGCCTTATCCGCCCGAGGATACGATCGCCAAGCTCGCGGCCGCGAAATTGCGCGCGATCCCCACGGGCATCGAGCACGGCACGGTCACCGCGCTGTCGGGGACCGCGAAATACGAGATCACATCCTTGCGCCGCGACGTGGAAACGTTCGGCCGCCATGCGCGCGTCGCCTTCGACGCCGATTGGCGCGAGGATGCGGCACGCCGCGACTTCACCATCAACGCGCTGTCGCTGGATCAAGCGGGCACGCTCCACGATTATTTCGACGGGCGCGACGATCTTGCCGCCGGGCGCGTGCGCTTCATCGGCGATGCCGCGACGCGCATCCGCGAAGACGTGCTGCGCATTCTGCGTTTCTTCCGTTTTCACGCGCGGTTCGCGCGCGGGGATTTCGACGGCGCATCGCTGGCTGCCTGTCGAAACGGCGCAGCACTTCTACCCAAGCTGTCGGCCGAGCGCGTCTGCGGCGAGATGTTCCGCCTGCTCGCCGGGCCCAACGCGGCGCCGATGCTGACGAAGATGCGTGGCGCCGGATTGCTGGCGCATTGGCTGCCCGAGGCGGACGACGCGGGGATTGCGCATATCGCCGCCCTCGACGCGTTGGAAACCAAACTTGGCGCCGCCGCCGATCCGATCCGCCGCTTGGCGTGTTTCGCGCTCGATGCGCGCGATTTCGCGCGGCGCTGGCGCTTGTCGAACGCGCAAGCCGCGCGGCTCGAACGCTTGGTCCGGCCGCCGGTGCGCATCGATGCGGGGAGCGGTCCGGCCGCGATCGCGCGCGCCTTCTATTGGCTGGGCGATGCGGCGAAGGATCGGGCGTTGATCGACGCGGCGCTGTTCGCGGATCCGGCACAGGCTGTTGCCGTTTTTGCCGCCGCCGAAAAATGGGTGCGGCCCGAATTTCTGATCGGCGGCGAGGATCTGCGCGAAGCGGGTGTCGCGCCCGGCCCCGCGATGGGTAGCGCGTTGCGCGTGGCCGAACGGGCTTGGGTGGATTCGAATTTTACTCTATCAAAAGAAATTCTACTGGCCCGCGCCGCGCGGGATGAACCGTAAAAATCTTCGCGCCGGCCGCAGGGCATTTCATACATAAGTAACGGCACCAAAAGATTGGCTAATCGAAGCGCCGATTCGCCGTGGATTTTTCGGATCAACGCGCGGCATCGCGATGCTTTACGCGTGCATCCGACTTGCGATTTAGGTATATGCGCAACGTCTCGCTTCCTCGTCGTTCCGGTCCGACTCGATATCGATGCTCGATTTCGCAGCCTCCGCACGCGCTGAAAGCCGACGAATGCCGCTGCCGCCCGAAGACGGGGCCTTCGTCGAGATGATCGCGCGCTGGAATGCGCAGCGGGGCGATTTGCCGTTGCCGCCGCGCGCGGCCGTGACGTTCGAAGCGATGCTGCCGATGGTCGGGCGCGTCAATCTGATCGACGTCGAGCCCAACCCGGCCGACCCGACGGGTTACGATTTCGTGTTCCGCCTGATCTGCACCGCCCGCGATCTGCGCGGCCGCGCGCAGCCGCGCAAAGTCGTCGATCTGAAGCCCGAACTCCATGCCCGGACGATGGCGATGGATTTCGCGGCCTGCGTGCGCGAGGCGGCGCCGACGATCACCGAAGTCCATTTGTCGGACGGCATGTCGAGCGCGTCGTTCCGCCGCCTGCTGCTGCCTTACGCCGCCGAAGCGGGCGAACCGCGCGTGGGGATGTTGGCGGCTTGCTTGCTCGACGGTCCGGGCGTGCGCGAAGTGCTGCAAAGCCCTCAATTCTCCGGCGGGCAGAGCTGAAGGCGGTTACGGCCACCCAACATCGGGCGGCAGGCTCATCAGGATCGCTTCGACATTGCCGCCGGTTTTGAGGCCGAAGGTCGTGCCGCGATCGTAGAGCAGATTGAACTCCACATAGCGCCCGCGGCGCACGCGTTGATGCTCGCGCTCGGCTTCGGTCCAGGGTTCGCGCATATGTGCGCGCACCAGCGGCACGTAAGCGTCGATGAAGGCCGAGCCCACGTCGCGGGTGAAGGCGAAATCCTTCTCCCAATCGCCCGTGCCGTGCTTGTCGCCGAGATTGTCGAAGAAGATGCCGCCGACACCGCGCGGCTCGTTGCGGTGGGGCAGGAAGAAATACTCGTCGCACCATTTTTTGAATTGCGGGTAATAGGCGGGATCGTGCTTGTCGCACGCGGCCTTATACGCGCCATGGAAATGCGCCGTATCGGGTTCGTGCGGCACCATCGGCGTCAAATCGCCGCCGCCGCCGAACCACGCTTTCGTCGTCACGATATGGCGCGTGTTCATATGCGTGGCCGGAACTTTGGGCGAGCGCATATGGGCGACCAGCGAAATGCCCGACGCCCAGAAGCGCGGATCGTCGGCCGCCCCCGGCATGTGCTTGGCGAATTCCGGCGCGAAGCTGCCGAACACGGTCGAGATGTTGACGCCGACCTTTTCGAACACGCGGCCCTTCATCAGCGAGATCGTGCCGCCGCCGCCGGGTGCGCCCGAATGATCGGTGCGGGTCCACTCCTTGCGCTCGAACCGCCCGGCGGGCAGATGCGCATGCGGACCGGTATCGAGCTCGTCCTCGATCTTCTCGAACACGGCGCAGATCTTGTCGCGAAGTTCGCGGAACCAGGCTTGGGCGCGGGCTTTACGGGCTTCGATATCGGTCATGATGTTCGTTGTCCGGGAAAGGCGCCGAGCTGGCGCAAGGCTTCGCCCGCCGCGATCCCGGCGGCGATGGCGACGTTGAGGGAGCGCGCGCCCGCCGCGACCGGGATCACCACCCGCGAATCGGCCGCGTCGTGAACCGCGTCGGGCACGCCCGCACTTTCCCGGCCCAGTAATAAAGTATCGCCGGGGGCGAAGCGGAAATCGGGCAGGGGGGTGGCGCCCTTGGTGGTCAGCAGGACCAGCCGGGGCGGGCGCGAAGCCGCCATATAACGTGTCCAGCTCGTATGGCGGACCAGATCGACCCGGTCGAGGTAATCCATGCCCGCCCGGCGCAGTTTGGGCTCCGACCACACGAATCCGCAGGGTTCGACGATATCCACGCCCAGGTCGAAGCACGCCGCCAGACGCAAAATCGTCCCGACATTGGGGGCGATATCGGGCTCGTACAGGGCAAGGCGGATCGGGGCCGGCATGGCGGGACCCTACAAGGGGGCGGGCCGGGGGGCAAAGTGCCGTCTTCGCTGGGGGATTTTGGGGAAATCGCCCCTCTACACTTTGCATCCGGCCGGGCGATGCTCTATACCCGCACCGCCGGTGACCGGGGGGCGGGGTGCTGGCGATTCGCCGTGGCCCAACCCCCCGATTCCGGCTTTTCCGACGACCTGCGGCAACGCGTCGCAGGTCTGGCCCGTGCGCCGGCCCGCCCTACCCCTTAAGCAGTGGGGTCTTGGATTGTGGCTCTGCGTGGCGGCGTGGCAAATTCGGGCGTGGGTCGCCTGGCGCCGCGCCGGGCGGGCGAAAAGGTTTGAATTCGCGAAAGGCGGCTTCCTTTCGCGGAATGGGATCACAAGAGGGACGAGGCATGGCTCAGCCGGGTTCGACCACCATTACCGAAGGGGAAGGCCGCAAGCACCCCGACGGCACGACGCGCCGGGACTTTCTCTATCTGTCCGCCGGCGCTTTCGCCGGGACGGGTGCGGTCCTCACGGGCTGGGCTTTCATCCACTCGATGAACCCCGCCGCCGACGTGCTGGCGCTGGCCTCGACCGAGGTCAATCTGGCGCCGATCGCCGTCGGTCAGGCGATCACCGTCACCTGGCGCGGCAAGCCCGTGTTCGTGCGCCATCGCACGGCCGAGGAAATCGCCAAGGCCAAGGAAGACGACAAGGCCGAGTTGCGCGATCCGCAGCCCGACGCGCGCCGCGTGCAGAAGGCCGAATGGCTGGTGCTGATCGGCGTGTGCACCCATCTGGGTTGCGTGCCGCTCGGGCAGAAGCCGACCGACGCCAAGGGCGATTACGGCGGGTGGTTCTGCCCCTGCCACGGTTCGCACTACGACACGTCGGGCCGCATCCGCCGCGGGCCGGCACCGCTGAACCTGGCCGTGCCGACCTACGCGTTCACCAACGACACCACCATCCGGATCGGCTGAGGCGCATCATGGCCAAGTACGATTACGTTCCTTCGCCCTTCATGGCGAATTCGATCGTGAAGTGGGTGGACCATCGTCTGCCGATCTTCACGCTGATCGACGAGCAGCTCGTCAAGTATCCCGCCCCGCGAAACCTGAATTACTTTTGGAACTTCGGGTCGCTCGCCGGGATCATGCTGGTGGTGATGATCCTCTCCGGCATCTTCCTCGCCATGAACTACAACCCGTCGACGGCGGGCGCGTTCGACTCGGTCGAGCGCATCATGCGCGACGTGAACTACGGCTGGCTGATCCGCTACATCCACATGAACGGCGCCTCGATGTTCTTCATCGTGGTGTATATCCACATCCTGCGCGGCCTCTATTACGGCTCGTACAAATATCCGCGCGAGATTTTGTGGTGGCTCGGCATCGTCATCTTCATCGCGATGATGGCGACGGCGTTCATGGGCTACGTGCTGCCCTGGGGCCAGATGTCGTTCTGGGGCGCCACGGTCATCACGAACCTGTTCTCGGCCTTCCCGATCGTGGGCGAGCATATCGTGTTGTGGCTGTGGGGCGGTTTCTCGGTCGATAACCCGACCCTCAACCGCTTCTTCGCGCTGCACTACCTGCTGCCCTTCGTGATCGCGGGCGTGGTGCTGCTCCATCTCTGGGCGCTGCATGTCCACGGCTCGAACAATCCGCTGGGGATCGACGCCAAGGGCCCGCAGGACAAGATCCCGTTCCATCCGTACTACACGGTGAAGGACGCGTTCGGCTTGGCGGTGTTCTTCATCTTCTACGCCTATTTCGTGTTCTTCAGCCCCTACACGCTGGGTCATCCGGACAATTGGATCGAAGCCAATCCGCTGGTCACGCCCGCGCATATCGTGCCGGAATGGTACTTCCTGCCGTTCTACGCGGTCTTGCGCGCGGTGCCGGACAAGCTGGGCGGCGTGTTGCTGATGTTCGGCGCGATCGCGATCCTGTTCCTGTTGCCCTGGCTCGACACCAGCCGCGTGCGCTCGGCGCGTTTCCGCCCGGTCTATCGCGTGTTCTTCTGGCTGTTCGTGGTCTGCTGCTTGGCGCTCGGCTGGGCGGGGCAGATGCCGGCGGAAGGCTTGCCGCTGATCGTGGGGCAAGTCGCGACGGTCTGGTACTTCGCGCATTTCCTGGTGTTCTTGCCGCTGCTCGGCTGGTTCGAGCGGCCGCTGCCCCTGCCGGCCTCGATCGCCGAGCCGGTTCTGGGCGGCGGTAAGGCGGGTATGGTCGCGGCGAGCAAGCCGATGGAGAAGGCGTAATGCGGACGGCGAAACTTCTGATCGCTTCGGTTCTGGCGTTCGGTCTGGGCATTGGGGCGGCTTCGGCCGCCGAGACGCTCAAGGTTCCGACTCAGAAATGGGCGCATACCGGCTTCTTCGGCACATTCGATCGCGCGGAATTGCAGCGCGGTTATCAGGTCTACAAGGAAGTCTGCGCGGCCTGCCACGCGATGCACCAGATCCGCTTCCGTAACCTTGCCGGTATCGGCCTGTCGGAAGCCGAGATCGCGGCCATCGCGAAGGAATACGAGGTCACCGACGGCCCGAACGACGAAGGCGAAATGTTCCAGCGCCCGGCCCGCCCGTCGGATCGCTTCAAGTCGCCCTTCCCGAACCAGCAGGCGGCGCGCGCGGCCAATGGCGGCGCCTATCCGCCGGATCTGTCGCTGATCGCGAAGAACCGCGTGGGCGGCGAGAACTACGTCTACGCGCTGCTGACCGGCTACAAGGAAACGCCGCCCGCCGGCGTGACCGTGATGGACGGGATGCACTACAACGAGTGGTTCCCCGGCCATCAGATCGGCATGGCGCCGCCGCTGTCGGACGATCGCGTGCAATACGCGGACGGCACGAAGGCGACGCTGGCCCAGCAAGCGCACGACGTGTCGGTGTTCCTCGCTTGGACCGCCAGCCCGCATCTCGAAGCGCGCAACTCGCTCGGCGTGAAGGTGATGATCTTCCTGATCATCCTCGCGGGCTTGCTCTACGCGACGAAGCGCAAGGTGTGGCGCGACATCAAGCACTGAGTTTCAAGCCCTCGGGCATGAAAACGAAAGGCCGGTGGAGCGATCCACCGGCCTTTTTCGTTGGGCGCCGCTCTTTGCGCTCCGGAATCAACCCACCGCCAATCGCTCCACGGCCGCGGCGAGTTCGGCGGGGCCGGCTTGCTTGGCGAGGATTTCGTCGGCACCGGCAAGGCGCATGGCGCTGCCGCCGGCGCGATACGATTCGAAATTCCCCGACATGCCCAGGATCGCGATGTTGCGGCTGCGCTTGCGGATCGACGCGACGGCTTGAATGCCGTTCTCGCGCGGCATCACCAGATCGACGATTGCGACGGCCAGAGTCGTCCCCTCGTCGAGAACCGCGAGGGCCGCGTCGAGCGTTTCGGCCGCGACCACGGCGAAGCCGCGCTTTTCCAGCACGGCGGCGGCGATTTCCCGCCACGTGCGGTCGTCGTCGAGAATCAGGATCGTTTTCGGCGTCGGGGTACTGTTCATCGCGGTATGTTTACGCCATTCGCGCGGCATCCGGAACCATGCGAACGTTAATTTTCCGGCGGGTTGAACGACGGGTGGAATCGGCTATACCAAGCCCCGAAATCGCGTTTCCGCCAGATCGAACCGGGAGCTTCGCCCATGTCCGCCGCCGTATCGCACAGCGCCACGCCGCCCAAGCTCGGGGTCATCGGCGGATCGGGCGTCTACGACATTCCCGGCCTCGCCAATGTGCGCTGGCAGAAGGTCGAAACGCCGTGGGGCGATCCGTCGGACGAATTGATGTTCGGCGAACTCGACGGGCAGGAAATCGTGTTCCTGCCGCGTCACGGCCGCGGCCATAAGCTGTCGCCGACCGATCTCAATTTCCGCGCCAATATCGACGCGTTGAAGCGCGTGGGCGTGACCGAGATCGTTTCGGTCTCCGCCGTCGGCTCGCTGAAGGCGGAATTGCCGCCGGGGCATTTCGTCATCATCGATCAATTCATCGACCGCACCTTCGCGCGCGAAAAGACCTTCTTCGGCCAAGGCTTGGTCGCGCATGTGTCGATGGCGCATCCGGTGTGCGGGCGCTTGGGCGACCATCTGGAGGAATCCTGCAAGGCGCTGAAGTTGCCTTACACGCGCGGCGGCACCTATATGGTGATGGAAGGCCCGCAATTTTCCAGCAAGGTGGAGAGCGAACTCTATCGTTCCTGGGGCTGTTCGGTCATCGGCATGACCAACATGCCGGAAGCCAAGCTCGCCCGCGAAGCCGAGCTTTGCTACGCGACCGTCGCGATGGTCACCGATTACGATTGCTGGCACCCCGATCACGATCACGTCACGGTCGACGCGGTGATCAAGGTGCTGCTCGCCAACGCCGACAATGCGCGCGCCTTGGTGAAGGCGGTGGCGCCGAAACTGACGTCGCGCACGCATGTTTGCGACAAGGGCTGCCATACGGCGCTGGAAGCCGCCCTGATCACCGCACCCCAAGCGCGCGACCCCAAAATGGCCGCGAAGCTCGAATGCATCGCCGGCCGCGTTTTGAAGAAGGCTTGAAATCCAATATGAAGAATCTCTATTCCGACGCCGACGCCAAGGCCGCCATCGCGCATTACATGGCGAAATACGCCGCCAAAGGCTGCAACGAGGATCTCGCGATCCGCACCTACACCACGCGCCTGCTGGGCGGTGTGGGCCAGCTGGTGCTGCATGGCGGCGGCAACACGTCGGTCAAGACGCGCATGAAGGACCAATTCGGCGACGATGTCGACGTGCTGTGCGTCAAAGGCTCGGGCTGGGATATGGGCCAGATCGAACCGCCGGGCCTGCCGGCCGTGCGCCTCGATCCGCTGCGCCGCTTGGCGACGCTGGACAAGCTGACCGACGAAGACATGGTCAATTTCCAGCGCGTGAACATGCTGGATTCGTCGGGTCCCAACCCGTCGGTCGAGACGATTTTCCACGCGTTCCTGGCGCCGAAGTTCATCGACCACACGCACGCCAATGCCGTGCTGTCGGTCTCCGATCACGCCAACGGCATGGACATCCTGCGCGAGGTCTATGGCGACAAGGCGCCGGTCGTCGAATACGTGATGCCGGGTTTCGCGCTCGCCAAAATGGCGGGCGAGGCGGCGGCGAAAGCCAAGGGCGCTTGGGGCTTGGTGCTGCACAAGCACGGCATCTTCTCGTGGGGCGACACCGCGAAGGAAGCCTATGACCGCATGATCGCGCTGGTGACGATGGCGGAAGAGCGCATCGCCAAGGCCGGCCGTCGCGTGTTCGCGAGCGTGTCGCTGCCCGCGAAGCTCGCCTCGGCGGCGGATGTTGCGCCGATCCTGCGCGGTGCCATCGCCGCGGGCGAGAAGCGCTTCGTGATGGAATTGCGCAACACGCCCGACGTGATGAACTTCGTCAACGGCACGGAACTGTCGCGCTATTCGCAAGCGGGCGTCATCACGCCCGACCATGTGATCCGCACCAAGAACCGACCGATGATCGTGCCCGCCCCCAAGGCCGACGATCTGGCCGGGTTCGCCGATGCGGTGAAGAAGGCGCGCGCGCAATACGACGCGGACTACACCGCGTATTTCGAGCGTCACAATGCGCGCGTGGGCGGCATCAAGAAAATCCTGGATACGGCTCCGCGCGTGGTGCTGGTGCCGGGTCTTGGTGCTTTCTGTGCCGGCATCACCGCCAAGGACAGCGCCATCGCCGGCGATCTGGTCGAGGCCGCATCCGCGACCATCGCCGACGCCGAAGGGATCGGCCCGTTCGAAAGCGTGACCGAGGGCGATCTGTTCGACGTCGAATATTGGTCGTTGGAACAGGCCAAGCTCGGCAAATCGGCCGAGAAGCGCCTGCAGCGCCATGTGGCCTTGGTCACCGGCGGCGGTTCGGGCATCGGGGCCGCCTCGGTCGCGGCCTTCGCGGCGGAAGGCTGCGAAGTCGTCGTGCTCGATCGCGACGGCGCATCGGCCCAGGCGATCGCCAAGAAATACGGCGGCTTGGGCCTCGCCTGCGACGTGACCAAGGAAGGCGACGTGCGCGCCGCATTCGATGCGGCCTGCGTGCGCTTCGGCGGCGTCGATATCGTCGTCTCCAATGCCGGGGCGGCGTGGGGCGGCAAGATCGGCGAGGTCGACGACAAGACGATGCGCGAATCCTTCGAACTCAATTTCTTCGCGCATCAAACCGTCGCCAAGAACGCCGTGCGCGTGATGAAGGCGCAAGGCATGGGCGGCTGCCTGTTGTTCAACGTGTCGAAGCAGGCGGTCAATCCGGGCCCGGATTTCGGGCCCTATGGCTTGCCCAAGGCGGCGACGATGTTCCTGCTGCGCCAATACGCCGTCGACTACGGTTCGATCGGCATTCGCGCCAACGGCATCAACGCCGATCGCATCCGCACCGGCCTGCTGACCGACGCGATGATCGCCACGCGTTCGAAGGCGCGCGGCCTGACCGAGAAGGATTATATGGGCGGCAACCTGCTCGGCCGCGAAGTGACCGCGCAGGACGTGGCGCAAGGTTTCGTCGCCCTGGCGCTGGCGCGCGCGACCACGGGCGCCGTGTTGACCGTCGATGGCGGCAACATCGCCGCCGCCTTGCGATGAAGCCGCTCGCCGGGATCGACCATGCGCTTGTCGGCGTGGCCGATCTCGAAGCCGCGCGCGAATTGTGGACGCGGCTGGGTTTCACGCTGTCCCCGCGCGGCCGCCATAAAGGCTGGGGGACCGGCAATTACTGCGCGATGTTCGCGCACGACTATGTGGAGCTGCTCGGCATCGTCGATCCCGCCGGGTTCGATAACGGCTTGAACGCGATGCTGGCGGCGCAAGGGCCGGGCCTGCTCGGCTTCGCGGCGGCGACCGACGATGTGGGCGAAGCGGTCGAATTGCTGGCCAAAGGCGGCATTCCGCACGAGCGCAAGGCGCTGTCGCGTTTGCTGGAATTGCCCGACGGCAATGTCGAGCCCGCGTTCGACCTCGCCATGCCGCAGAAGCCTTATCCGGCGGGCATGAAGCCGTTCGTCTGCGCGCATCTCACGCGCGATCTGGTGTGGCGGCCGGAATGGATGCGCCATGCGAACACGGCGAAGGCGATCGCGTCGCTGACATTCGTCGCCGACGATCCGCTCGCCTTGCGCGAGCCGTTCGAGGCGATTTTGGGCTTGGGGGCGGTGACCGCGACCGACGACACGCTCGCCGTGCGCTGGGGGACGGGCGCCCCGCTGATGATCGTGAAGCCCGACGATTTGTCGTTCCTGCATCCGGCGGTCGCGCCGGACGAGCCCGTGCGGATGGGCTTCGCCGGCATGACGATCGCGGTCGGCGATCTCAACGCCGCGCGCGCGGCGTTGAAGGCGGGCGGGTTCGATTACGAAAAGGATCTCGCCGGGGCCGTCCATGTGGCCCCGGACGAAGCCGGCGGTCTGGCGCTTAGCTTCGAGGCGGTTTAGCCCGCGTAGCGGCGCAGGAATTCCTTCGTGCGTTCGCGCGCCTTGTCGGCCGACGGCTTGTCGTAGGCGCCGCGCGCTTCGCAGCTGAAACCGTGCCCGGCGGGATAGACGAACAGATCGGCGTCGGGCAGGGCCCGGCCGACTTTCTCGACGTCCGACATCGGGATCGAATGGTCGGTCTCGCCGAAATGGAACAGGACCGGGCAGCGCGCGGTCTCGTTCAAATGTTGGACGACCCCGCCGCCGTAATAGGAAACGCAGGCGTCTAGCCCGGTGACGCGGGTGGCCGCGAGCCAGGCCAGCGTGCCGCCCCAGCAATAGCCGATGACCGCGATTTTGGTGCAGCCGGCCCGTTGCAGGGCGAGCGCGCAGGCCGCGACGTCGGTCACGGCCTTGTCGTTGGGCACCTTGGCGCGGATATCGCGGCCCTTGGCGATATCGTCCTCGCCATAGCCAAGCTCGATCCCGGGCGTCACCCGGTCGAACAGAGCCGGCGCGATCGCCAAATACCCGTCATACCCATAGGAATCCGTGGTTTTCCGGATGTGCTCGTTGAGCCCGAAAATCTCCTGGAGGATCACCAGGCCGGCCTTGGGCTTGCCGGGCGGGTCGGAACGCCACGCCTGGAATTTATGCCCGTCCGCCGCCTGAAGCTCGATCGGATGACCCATCCGTTTCCCCGTTGTTCTTGCGCGGGATTCCGCGCCGGATTCGCCGTTCGCGACTATGGCGGTCCGGCCCCGAGTCGGGCAAGGGCGGGGTGGGGGTGGGGTAAAACCCCGCCGTCGATTACCTCTATGAGTCATTAAACGAAAAATCGTTTACTTTGGGTATGCTCTCGCTATAGGTAGTAAGGGACAAATACGAAACATCGATAAGTCTTACGGAGAGGCGCGTATGCGGGGGGCAGCGGGTTTCAACGGATTTCGACGTGCGCTTTACGGCGCCTTTTTGGCGCTGATGCTGGCCGGCTGCCAACAGGACGGCGGTCCGACCGTATCGGGGCAGACAGCCTCGCCCAACGTCGATGGCGTCAGCTACTCGATCTTCTTCAACCAGGGCCAGCATGTCGAAAGCCTCGCCAAGGCCGAACGGCATTCGGACGTGGCGAAGGTCTTCGCCGGCCATCGCGCGTTTTTCGACGCGGCCCGGATCGAACGTCATCGCGCGGCGCTCACCGCCGCCGCCGACGGCTTGAAGGCGCCGCACCGCGAAATCGCCGCGTTGAACCGCGCGACGCTCGACGCCGCCGACCCGATGGACCCCGCGCAATGGCGCGCGTTGCGCGATGCGTTGACTCAAGCGGACGTGATCGTCGCGGCGATCGATCGGGAAGCGCTGCTGTCGGAGCCTGAGTTCAAGGAACCGATCTTCGACGCGCTGCGCGAAAGTGCCGCCGCCGCGCGCGCCAAGATCGCCGCCGCGGCGGTCGATGCCTATCGCGCCTACGATCATTTCGGCCAGCCGGCTTTCGTGGCGGCCTATCCCTTCGTGCCCGATCCGCGCGGCTTCAAGGCCGCCAATCTCGACGCGATCCTGTCGAAGCTCAATTCGGCGAGCAGCGAACAACTCGCGCATTTCGCCAAGGTGAACCGCGAGGCCGACGCGCTGGACGAGGCGACGACCGAAAAACTATCGAACCTCGTTCTGGCGGCGCATCTGCGCGCCTCGGGCGGCACGCGCGATCTGCGTGCCGTCTTGGGCGGTGTCAACGCCGTGCGCGCGGCAGGGTTCGAGCCCAAGAAGATCGACGGCACGCGCATCGGCTTCGCGCAGGCGACCAGCCGGACGCTTCTCAGCACCGGCGCCATCGAATTTCCGGCCGAGGTCGATATCGATATGCCGTTCGAGGCGACCAAGATCGACCTCGACAAGGCGATCGAGGATCCGATCGCCGAGACGGCGGATTATCTGATCGTGTTCGACGTGGCGCTGGCGCGCAACAACCGGCGCGTCGCGGGCATGGACCCGATCAAATCGCGCGCGATCGTCGATACCCGCCGGGAACCCAATCCGCAATTCGCCATCCGGCAGACCGAAATGCAGGCGGCGCAGATGGCCTATCAGTCGCAGCAGATGCAGCAGGGGATGAACCGCTACAGCCATCAGAACGCCGGCATTTTCGGCCTGATCGGCATGATGGCGGATATGGCGGCGACGTCGGCATCGAAAAAGAAATTCGACGAGGCGATGGGTGCGCTGCAATCCACGCCGCAGATGATCGATGTGCCGGTCTTCCAAGACTACAACTACAACCAAGCGCGCGTGCAGGCCTCGCGCGCGATGACGGTCAATTACTACGTCATCGATCGGCGCGCGCAGACCTATTTCAAATCGACCTTCGACGTCACCGAAAACCAGGATTTCCGCGTCAATTACCAGGTCCAAGACACCGATCCGCAGGCCGCGCAGATCAAGGCATCGGCGCATAAGGAGGAGGATGTCGACGAATGGGAGCGCGCGCCGATGAAGGTGAAGCTCTCCCAACTGGTCGAGCATTATCTGCGCAATCAATCGCGCGAGCAGAAGATGCCCACGCTTGTGGCGCTGCGCGAGGAAATGCTGAAAGACAAGAACACCGCCATCGCCAGCTTCCGCGCCAATCGCGTCGAGGATAGCCGGCGTACCGACCATCGTATGGAAAGCGTCGTGGCGATCTATGCCTCGGGCGGCAATTCCTTGGGGTCGGGTTTTTACGTGACCCCCGAACTCGTGATGACGAACTATCACGTCGTCAAGGAAAGCCGGCTCGTCGAGATGCGTCTTTCGAACGGCCAGGAAACGTTCGGCCGCGTCGAAGGCTCCGATGTGCGGCTCGATCTGGCGCTGATTCGGGTCCAGAATCGCGGCAAGCCGGTGCAGTTTTACGAAGGCAACAATCTCGATCTTGGCGGCCAGCTGGAAGTGATCGGCCATCCGCGCGGCGCGATGTTCAGTTTGACGCGCGGTGTCGTCAGCGCCGTGCGGCGTGCGCCATCGATCAATGGCGTCGGCGGGCAACCCTTCTGGCAGGTCCAGTACGACGCCGCCACCAGCCCCGGCAATTCGGGCGGTCCCGTGTTTCTCGGCGATCGGGTCGTCGCGGTCGTTTCCTGGGGACGCGGCGACGCGCAGAATCTCAATTTCGGCACCCATTACCGGGAGATTTTGGATTGGCTGAAGGAAAAGAACGTCCAAGTCGTCACGCAGCGTCAGGGATCATGAACATGGATCGTCGGCATTTCCTTCTCGGCTCCGGCGCGCTCGCCTTGGGCGCCTGCCAACCCACGCCGCAACTCGGTATGGTGCGCGATCCGGCGACGGGCCTGTCTTTCGGCTCGGTCGTCGAAAAGCATGTCGTGTTCGACGCCAATCAAGTGCGCGACAAGCGCTTGCGCGTGTTCACGCGCAACACGTCGGGCGACACGGCGTTCGATATGGGAAGCTTCGCGACCCAGATCGGCCAGGGCTACGCGTCGCGCGGGTTCGAGCCGGTCACCGGCCCCGATTACGGTTTGCGCGTCGACGTGAACGTCGTGCGTTCCAGCCAGATCAGCGAATCCTATATGGCCGAGTTCGGCTTCCTGGGGGCCGCCGCCGGCGGCATCGCGGGGCGCCGCTCGAATCTTTCGCAAGGGACGGCGATCGGCATCGTGTCGGGAGCAGCGCTCGGCGCGATCATCGGCAGCTACGTGACCAACGACACGTATATCGTGATCGCGGCGTTCTCGCTGTCGGTGTTCGATTCGCGCACCGGCACCACGCAGCGCGGCATCACCTTCGAAGGCAGCCCGCGTATGGTGGAGCGCGACACGGATTTCCGGCCGCCGCGCCAGATCATCCATAACCAGTTCGCCGTCTATGCCGGCGGCCGGATGACGAGCCAAGCGCAAATCGCCGACCAAGTGCGCCAGCGCGCCGCGCGCATTGCCGCCGATCTGATTTGACCGGCGGCGCAGCACACATGATGGACCGAGTTATGATTTCGGCCGCAAGCTTACGACGGCTTTTGACGTGCCTGATCGCCGTCGCCCCGATGTTGCTGCTTGCGGCTTGCGCGATACCGTCGCGCGCGGTTTTGATGACCGTTCCCGACGCCGTCGCGCCTGCGGTGCGCGAAAATCCGGAGTTGTCCGGATCGATGGCGGTCGGAAGCGTTTCCGGCGGGCAGGAATCGATGCCTCTATGGGTATCGAAAGTCGGCGATTCCGAGTTCCGCGAGGCTCTCGATAGCTCGTTGACGCTCAACGGATTGCGCGCGACGGATCCCGCCGCGGCGCGACTGGTCGTGGATGTCGAACTTCTCGCCCTCGAACAGCCCTTCGTGGGGATTTCGCTGACGGTCACGCCGCGCGTGCGCTATCGCGTCGTCGAGCGGGCATCGCAAGCCGAAATTTTGAACGAAGAACTCGTGACACCCTATACGGCGAGCTTCGGCAGCGCTTTTATCGCCGCCGAGCGGTTGCGATTGGCGAACGAGGGCGCCATTCGCGAAAGCATCAAGGCGTTCCTGCTGAAATTCGTCGAGCGTTGGAAAGCGCGCGCAACGGCGTCATCGGGCGCGGCGCCCGCGAATGTCGTACCTTTGCGCGACGCCGCGCGGCCCGGTTCCTAAACGTTGAAGCGGAACAGAAACACGTCGCCGTCGTGGACGAGGTAGTCGCGCCCTTCGGTGCGCGCCTTGCCCGCTTCCTTCGCCCCTTGCTCGCCGCCGAGCGTGACGTAATCGTCATAGGCGATGGTTTCGGCCGCGATGAAGCCGCGCTCGAAATCGGTGTGGATGGCGCCGGCGGCTTCGGGCGCCTTGGCGCCTTTGCGCACGGTCCAGGCGCGCGCTTCCTTCGGCCCCACGGTGAAGAAGGTCTGTAAGCCGAGCAACCCGTAACCCGCGCGGATTACACGCGCGAGGCCGGTTTCCGCGAGGCCCAGCGAGCCGAGGAATTCCTTGCGCTCTTCGTCGGTGGGAAGCTGCGAAATCTCGGCTTCGATCGCCGCCGAAATCACGACCGAGGTCGCACCCTGGCGGGCCGCCATTTCGGCGACCTTGGCGCTGAGCGAATTGCCCTTGTCGGCCGATTCTTCCTCGACATTGCAAACGTAAAGCACGGGCTTGGACGTGATGAGCTGAAGCTGGCGATAGGTCTCGGCGAGTTCGGCCGAGGGCTTCACGGTGCGCGCGGGCTTGCCGTCGCGCAACGCCGCCAGCACGGGCTCGACGACTTCGAGGGCGGCCTTGGCTTCCTTGTCGCCGGTCTTGGCTTTCTTCTGCAAATTCGGCAGACGCTTTTCGAGGCTGTCCATGTCGGCGAGCATCAGCTCAGTTTCGACCGTCTCCGCGTCGCGGATCGGATCGATCGAGCCCTCCACGTGGGTGATGTCGCCGCCTTCGAAGCAGCGCAGCACATGCGCGATGGCATCGACCTCGCGGATATGGCCCAGGAACTGGTTGCCCAGGCCTTCGCCCTTCGACGCCCCGCGCACGAGGCCCGCGATATCGACGAACTCGAGCTGGGTGGGCAGGATCTTCTGCGACTTGCCGAGTTCCGCGAGCTTGTCGAGGCGCGGATCGGGCACGGGCACGCGGCCGACATTCGGCTCGATCGTGCAGAAGGGATAGTTGGCGGCGGCCGCCGCGGCGGTCGCCGTCAGCGCGTTGAACAGCGTCGACTTGCCGACGTTGGGAAGACCCACGATGCCGCAACGGAAACCCATCTCGTCCTCTATTTCGTTTTCGGCGGCTCGAGGGCGCGCACGATCTTGTTCATGAAGCCGGCCTCGTCGCCTTTCAGCAGCGTGGCCAAATTGTCGGCGATCGCGTCGACCATGTCGTGCACCCAGGCCATGTCGCCCTTGCCGAAATCGTGGAGCACGTAATCGGCGACGAGATTCTTGTCGCCGGGATGGCCGATGCCCAAACGCACCCGGACGTAATCCTTGGTGCCGAGATGGGCGTCGATCGACTTCAATCCGTTATGCCCGCCATGCCCGCCGCCGATTTTGGTGCGCAGTTTGGCGGGCGGCAAATCGAGCTCGTCGTGGATCACCACGATGTCGCTCGGCGGAATTTTCAGGAACCGCGCGGCCTCGCCAACCGATTGGCCGGACAGGTTCATATAGGTCAGCGGCTTCAGCGCGACGACCTTGTCGCCGCCGATCAGACCTTCGCAGGTCTCGCCCTGGAAGCGGCGCTTCCACGGCCCGAAGCTGAATGCGGACGCGATCGCGTCCAGCGCCATGAAGCCGATATTGTGTCGGTTTCGCGCGTATTCGGGGCCCGGGTTGCCAAGCCCAACGAGGAGCTTCATGGCCCGGACCCCGATACGCGTCGAACCGACGCCGCCTTACTTCTTGGCGGCGGGCTTGGCAGCGGCGGCGGCCGGAGCCGCAGCCTTCGCGTCGCCGGCCTTGGCGGCCGGGGCGGCAGCGCCTGCGGCCGGCGCGGCGGCGGCACCTTCCGCCGCGGCGGCGGTCGGCGCGGCTTCGGCTTCCTTCTGGACCGACGGGGCGCGCAGCGCCAAGACGGTGAAGTTACGCGCGATCGTCGGCTTCACGCCGTCGGGCAGCTTGATCGATTCGATATGCACCGAATCGCCGATGTCGAGGCTGCCGAGATCGATGACGATCTTCGACGGGATCTTTTCCGGGTGCGACCACAATTCGATCGTGTGGCGCACGAGGTTGACGACGCCGCCGCGCTTCAAGCCCGGCGACTTGTCCGCGTTCTCGACCTTGACCGGCACTTCGACGCGCACGCGGCTCGCCGAGCCCACGCGCTGGAAGTCGACATGTTCCGGACGGTCGTTGACCGGATGGAACTGGATATCGCGCGGTAGCACGCGATGGGTTTTGCCCGCGACTTCCACTTCGTACAGACGGGTGAAGAACCCGGTCTTCGACGCTTCGCGCATCACGTCGCGCGGGTCGAGCGAGATCAGAGTCGGGGTCGTCTTTTCGCCGTAGATCACGGCGGGCACGCGGCCCGCGCGACGCACAGCTCGGGCGGCCCCTTTTCCAGCCCCTTCACGCGGCTCGGCCGCGAGCTTGTTGATGGTAGCCATCTTTCGTTTTCCTTCTCTCTCGGTTGCCGGCGCCGGACCTCCAGGGTTGTCCCAAGCGCCGGGATGTCCGGTCCTCAGTCGAAAAGACTGGAGACCGAACGCTCTTCGTTGATGCGCCGCATGGCTTCCGCCAGCAGCGGCGCGATCGGAATCTGACGGATATTCTTGGTCGCCTTGACCGCGTCGGTCGCGACGATCGAATCGGTGATGACGAGTTCCTTGAGCGGCGAAGCGGCGACGCGCTGAACCGCACCGCCCGACAACACGCCGTGGACGACATAGGCCCACACTTCGGTCGCCCCTTCTTCCATCAGCGCGACGGCCGCGTTGCACAGCGTGCCGGCCGAATCGACGATGTCGTCGATCAGGATGCAGGTGCGGCCCTTCACGTCGCCGATGATGTTCATCACTTCCGACACGCCCGCACGCTCGCGGCGCTTGTCGATGATGGCGAGATCGGCTTCCAAGCGCTTGGCGACGGCGCGCGCGCGGACGACACCGCCGACGTCCGGGCTGACCATCACGAGGTCCTTGCCGTGGAAGCGCTCGCGGATGTCCTTGGTGAAGGTCGGCGCCGAGAAAAGATTGTCGAGCGGGATATCGAAGAAGCCCTGGATCTGGCCCGCATGCAGGTCGAGCGTCACGACGCGATTGGCGCCGGCTTCGGTGATCAGGTTCGCGACAAGCTTGGCCGAGATCGGGGTGCGCGGGCCGGACTTACGGTCCTGGCGGGCATAGCCGTAATAGGGCAGCACCGCCGTGATGCGGCGCGCGGACCCACGCCGCAGCGCATCGATCGCGACCAGCAATTCCATCAGATTGTCGTTGGCGGGGTACGAGGTCGATTGCAGGACGAACACGTCCTCGCCGCGCACGTTTTCCAGAATTTCGACGAACACCTCCTGGTCGGCGAAGCGGCGCACATTGGCGTGCGTCAGCTGCAGATCCAGGCTTTTGGCCACCTGCTCGGCGAGCGGGCGATTGGAATTCCCGGCGAGGAGTTTCATGACGACCGGACCGAGCCCTTTAAGGCGTTGAAAAACCGTCGAAAAAACGACACGCCCGCGACCCGAGGAGACTCCCGGGATACGCGGGCGGCGGGAAAATAACAGCGAGGGGGCGGCCTGTCCACCGCCGGTTTAACACCGGTGTAACGGGGGTTTTTGCCCGGTTTTTAAGCCAATTCTCGGCCTCGGCGCTGGGCGGCGGTGACCGCTTTTTCCATGAGGTCGGGCAGACCGCCGGGGGCCATCAGCACGTCGAGCGCCGCCTGGGTGGTGCCGCCGGGCGAGGTGACGTTCTTGCGCAACTGCGCGGCGCTTTCGCTCGATTGGCGCAGCAATTCGCCGGCCCCCGAGACGGTGGCGCGCGCGAGGCGTGTCGCAAGTTCTTCGGTGAGGCCGGCTTTGATTCCCGCCGCCGCCATCGCCTCGGCCAGCAGGAACACATAGGCCGGGCCGGAGCCCGACACGGCCGTGACCGCGTCGATCAAGGCTTCGTCGTCGACCCAGCCGACTTCGCCGACGGCCCCCATCAGCTTGGCCGCCAGATCGCGCTGCGCTTGGCTGGCGCGCGCATTGGCGACGCAAACCGAAATGCCGCGTCCGATCGCGGCGGGCGTGTTGGGCATCGTGCGGATGACCGCGACGTCGCCCAGATGCTTTTCAAGGAACTCGATCCGCCTTCCCGCGGCGATCGACAGCACCAGCGCCTTCGCGGCCATCGCGCGATACGGCGGCAGCACCGTTTCCATCACCTGCGGCTTGGTCGCGACGATGATTGCGTCGGGCACAAAACCCGCCGGGATTTCGTCGATGCGCTTCACGCACGTCACGTCTTTCTTGCCGCGAAACGGCGCGTCGCCGTCGCCGGGTTCCACCGTCACGAACGGCCCCAAGGCCGGATCGGCGCGCCAGCCTTCGAGCATGGCGCCGCCCATCTTGCCGCAGCCGATCAACAGAATGCTGGTGCGCATGCGGGTTGCCTCATGGTTCGACAAGCTCACCATGAGGCGTACTTAGGGCCTCATCCTGAGCCTGTCGAAGGATGAGGCAGACGCACGAATTTCGGAAGTCTTACGCCTCGCCCATGGGATCGAGGCAAGCGGCCGCGACCGCTTCGGCCGGGTCCTTGCCGCCCCACACGACGTATTGGAACGCCGGGTAGAAGCGCTCGCATTCCGACAGGGCCACATCGACCAGATCTTCGATCTGTTCGACGGTCGCACCGCGCGCCCCGCGCAGAGGCACGGCGTGACGGAACGTCGGCAAGCCTTCGTCGCCCGACAGGTCGAAATGGCCGAGCCACAGGCGTTCATTGGCCAGCGCCAGCAGCTCCGCGACCACGCCCCGGCGGTGTTTGGGCAGTTTGAGGTCCAGCGCGCAGGAGAAGTGCAGCGCGCTCATATCCTCGTTCCAGGCGAAGTAGATGCGGTAGTCGCACCAGCGCCCGGGAACCTGCGCCACCAGCTCTTCTTCGGCCGAACGATCGAACGGCCATTCGTTGGCGGTGACGATTTCTTCGATGATATCCAGGGGGTTAGATGCGTATTCGGAAGTCTGTACCGAGACGTCGACCATGCCCTGTAGACTCCCAATCGGGATTTACCCTTTCGGCGTCCGTCAGGCGCAAGTCCGCGATGGAGGGGGCTTGCGACTCGACGTTCAACCACTAGGGTTAGGGTGCCAAACGAGAGTCAAGTGATCAAGCGTTTTGCCCGGACGACCCACAAGATTTTGAATTCTTGCACAGGGTCCGGCGAATCGAACGCTAGATTTGGGGGGCGAACTTACGCGCCGCCGCTCTTCAACCGATTGATTTCGGATTCCAATTCGGCCAAACGCGCCGCCAAGCGCTCGTTTTCGACGCGCGCGTTCGACGCCATTTCCTTCACGGCCTCGAATTCCTCGCGCGCCACGAGATTTTGCGTTTGCAGCCAGCGCTCCAGCACCAAGCGCATCTGGCCTTCCACTTCCTGGCGCATCGCCGTGAAAGCGGAAAGGGCACCGGTGGCGGCGCGCGACAAATCGTCGAGGATTTTGTTGTCGGTCTGCATGACCGGAATATGGCGAGGGCCCCGTGCCGTTGCAACGCCCATCATGTCGCGCCTATAAGCGGCCCATGATCGTGGTCACCGGCGGCGCCGGCTTCATCGGTTCGAATCTTCTAGCGGGTCTTGAAGCGCAAGGGGCGCGTGAACTCGTCTGCGTCGACTGGTTCGGCACGGGCGACAAATGGAAGAACGTCGCCAAGCGCGTGCTGGCCGATGTGGTGCGCCCCGACGATCTCCCCGATTTCCTCGCCGCGCGCAAAGGCAAGATCGAGACGATCTTCCATATGGGCGCCAATTCGGCGACCACGGAAACCGACGTGGACTCGATCGTGCGCACGAATATCCGCGCCACCCTCGATCTGTGGGATTGGTGCACGGCGAACGGCGCATCGTTCATCTACGCCTCGTCGGCCGCGACCTATGGCGACGGCACCAACGGCTTCGACGACGATCCGTCGCCCGCGGCCCTTGCGAAGCTCCAGCCGTTGAATCCCTATGGCTGGTCGAAGCATATGGTCGACCGGCGCGTCGCCGATCTGCTGCGCGACAAGAACGCCGCGCGCCCGCGCCAGCATGTCGGCCTGAAGTTCTTCAACGTCTACGGCCCGAACGAAGGCCATAAAGGCGGCATGCGCTCGGTCGTGCACCAAGTGCAGCCGGTGGCGGCGAAAGGCGAGGCGTTCCCGCTGTTCCGCTCGCATCGCGAAGGCATTCCCGATGGCGGGCAGCAGCGCGACTTCATCTGGGTCGGCGACGTGGTCGACGTGATGCTGTGGCTGCGCGACCATCCGAAGGTCTCGGGCCTGTTCAATCTGGGCACGGGCCACGCGCGCAGCTTCCTCGACCTCGCGACCGCCGTTTACGCGGCGTTGGGCAAGAACGCGCAGATCGCGTGGCGCGACACGCCCGAAGCGATCCGCGACAAGTATCAATACTTCACCCAAGCGAAGATGGAGCGGCTTCGCGCCGCCGGTTACACGCGGCCGTTTACGTCGCTGGAAGATGGCGTGCGAAAATACGTGCTCGATCATCTCGTCAAAGAAGATCCTTACGTCTGATGGCGCTCGCCTTTCCCGATATCGACCCCGTCGCCATCGCCATCGGCCCGATCGCGATCCGCTGGTACGCGCTCGCCTATATCGCCGGCATTCTCGGCGGCTGGCGTTATGCGGGCTATTTGAACGCCGGACCGTGGGCGCTGGTGACGAAGGAGAAGCTCGACGATTTCGTCGTCTGGGTCACGTTCGGCGTGATCGCCGGCGGGCGCCTGGGCTATGTGCTGTTCTACAAGCCCGGCTATTACATCACCCAGCCGCTGGAAGCCCTGTTCCTGTGGAAGGGCGGGATGAGCTTCCATGGCGGCGCCTTGGGCGTGATCGTCGCGATCGTGCTGTTCGCGCGTAAGGAAAAGATCTCGCTCTTCCGCCTCGGCGATCTGGTCACGCAAGCCGTGCCCATCGGCTTGTTCTTCGGCCGCCTCGCCAATTTCGTGAACGGCGAATTGTTCGGCCGGCCCAGCGACGTCGTCTGGGCGATGGTCTTCCCGCATGGCGGGCCCGAGCCGCGCCACCCCAGCCAGCTTTATCAAGCCTCGCTGGAAGGCTTGGCATTGTTCGCCGTGCTGTTCGTCGTCGGCCGCACGCAATATGCGCGCGCGCGCGACGGCTTCGTCGCGGGGGCCTTCCTCGCGGGCTATGGCGTGGCGCGGATCATCGGCGAATTCTTCCGCGAGCCGGACGCGCATCTGGGCTACCTGCTCGGGCCCATCACGATGGGCATGGTGCTGTCGCTGCCGATGGTTGCGGCCGGGGCGTGGCTGATGTCGCGCCCGCCCAAACACGCGTGAGCGTTTTCCGCGACATCCTGTCGAAGCGCTGTCCGATGACGGTGCATGATTGGATGGAAGCCTGCCTCGCCGATCCGGACCACGGCTATTACCGCAAAGGCGTGCGCGTCGGCGCGCAGGGCGATTTCACGACCGCGCCGGAAATCTCGCAAATCTTCGGCGAGATATTGGGCCTCGTCCTCGCCCAAACTTGGCTCGATCAAGGTTCGCCCGCGAATGCGATTCTCGCGGAATTGGGGCCGGGGCGCGGCACGTTGATGCACGATGCCGCGCGCGCTTTCGCGAAAGCGACGAAAGCGCGACTGCCGATCCATCTGGTCGAGATCAACGAGAGTTTCCGCGCGGCGCAAGCCGCCAAGCTCGCCGAATATTCGCCGATCTGGCACGACGATATCGCGTCGTTGCCGGATGTGCCGGTGCTGCTGCTCGCCAACGAATTTTTCGACGCGTTGCCGGTGCGCCAGTTCCGGCGTGTGGGCGCCAAATGGGTCGAACGGATCGTGACGCCCGATTTCCAATTCGCCGATGGTGCCGAAGTCGCTGCACCCGTTGCGCATGACGTGCCCAATGGTTCGATCGTCGAAACTTGCCCGGCGGGCGAAACGATCGCACGAAACATCGGTGCGCGCATCGCCACGCAGGGCGGGGCGGCGTTGATCGTCGATTACGGATCGCCGGTCTCCGGCTGGGGCGATACGATTCAAGCCGTGCGCGACCATAAGAAGGTCGATGTGTTCGACCGGCCGGGCGAGACGGATTTGACCGCGCATGTCGATTTCACCGCTTTGGCCCGTGCTGCGGAACACGGCGGCTGTGCGGCCTTTGGCGCATTGGGGCAGGGCGACTTCCTGCGCCGCGCCGGGGCGCATGCGCGCGCGGCGGCGTTGAGTGCGGCCAACCCGGCCGCGCGGACGAATATCGAAACGGCGTTGCGGCGCTTGATCGAGCCCACGGAAATGGGCACGTTGTTTCGCGTGCTGATGCTGCTGCCGAAAGGTTCGGCGCCGCCGATACCGATGGACGGACACTGAATATGGCCCCGATCACGATCGGCGCGTTCAACGATATCGAAGGCGTGCGCCACGCGTTCTACACGCGCCAGGGCGGCGTCAGCGAAGGTCTCTACACCTCGCTCAATTGCGGCCTGGGCTCGGGCGATTCCCCCGATGCCGTGCGCGAAAACCGCAAACGCGCGATGGCGGCGATCGATCTTCCGGAAACGGCGCTGACGACGCTCTATCAAGTGCACGGCCGCAAGGTCGTCGAGCTTGAGGCGCCCTTGCCGGAAGGCGAGCGCCCGCAAGCCGATGCGCTGGTGACGCGCACGCCCGGCGTGGCGCTTGGCGTGTTGTCCGCCGATTGCGTGCCGGTGCTGTTTTGCGATCGCCACGCCAAGGTGATCGGGGCCGCGCATTCGGGCTGGAAGGGGGCCATCGGCGGCGTGCTCGACGCGACGGTCGAAGCTATGGTGAAGCTCGGCGCCGTGCCGTCGCGCATCGTCGCTGGTATCGGCCCGTGCATCGCGCAACGTTCCTACGAAGTCGGCCCCGAATTTCCCGCGCCGTTCATTGCGGAAGACGACGCCAATGCGCGCTTCTTCGCGCCCTCGCGCAAAGACGGGCATCAGATGTTCGATCTGCGCGGTTATGTCGGCGAGCGGTTGCGCCGCGTCGGTATCGGCGAAATCCAGGCCGTGCCGAACGATACCTGCGGCGAGGCGGATCGTTTCTTCTCCTATCGCCGCGCCTGTTTGCGCGGGGAGAAGGATTACGGCCGCGGCCTGTCGGCCATCGCGCTCGAAAAATGAAACGCGTTCTTGCCCTGCTGCTGGGCTTCGCCGTTCTGCTCGGCGCGTGCGGGCCGATCCCGCGCCCGTTCCGGATGGACGAGAAGGACATCGCCAGCAATCCGCTGCTGCGCCTTCCCGATCAAGGCGGGATCGTCGTGCCGCCGGCGGCGGGCTTGCCCGACGCGCAAGCGCGCGCCCTGGCCGACGCGGTGGCCGAGGCGTTGCGCGCCAACGACATTCCCGCCAATACGCGGCTTGGCAACCGGCAGAGCCTGATCCTCGATCTGCTCGTCGCCGACAAGTCGGGGGCGAGCGTTTCGGTCGAAACCCATCTCGTCGATGCCGACGGCAAAACCTTAAGCGACGGCACGCTGACCGATGCGCGCCCGCGCGGCGGCGAAGCGCCCGCCGATTGGATGGGCATCGCCAAGCGCGTGGCGAGCGCCATCGTCCAGGCGATCAAGCCCGAAACGCTGGCGCAACGCGAGTTGCTGCCGGTGCGCATCGCAACGCCGGAGGGTGCCCCCGGCCAGGGCGGCTTGGCGCTGGCGCAGGCTTTGACCTTTCACCTGGAGCGCGCAGGCGTGAAAGTCACCGACGACAAGCGCGTCGCGGCGCTGGACGTGACGGGGCAGGTGACGCAAACGCCCGTCCCGCCCGTGCAGGGGCAGGAGACGCGGCGCCTCGCGGTCGTCTGGCGCGTGGCGAACGGCGCGGACGAACTCGGCCGCGTCGACATGGCCAACCCCTTGCCGCTGCGCATGATCGAACGCCAATGGGCCGAGATCTCGTTCCAGATCGCCGCCGCCTCGGCCGAGGCGATCCGCGAAATCGTCGAACGCAATCGCGTCGTTCCGAAATAGGCGTAGCCCAACGGGTTTGACAACGCCGCCGGGGCGCCTACCTAATTAGCGTCCCCCCCCGGATGGAGACCGCCATGGCCGCCAAGCGCAAGAAGATCGACGCCGCACCCGCCGCGTCGCCCGAAGATGCGGCGCTGGATGCCGCGTTGCGTTTGGCCGAAACGCGCAAATGGTCGGAAATTTCCCTGCCCGAAATCGCCGAGGAAGCCGGGCTGTCGCTGGCCGACATGCTACGCGCGGCGCCGTCGAAGCCCGCCTTGATGTCGGCCTTCGCGCGACGGATCGACAGCACGATGCTGGCCGCCAAGATCGACGCCGACGGCTCGGTGAAGGACAAACTCTTCGAAATCCTGATGCGGCGCTTCGACGCGCTCGCCCCCCACAAGGCGGCGGTGAAAAACATCCTGGCCGATTTGCCGCGCGAGCCGATGGCCGCCCTTTGCGCGCTGCCGTCCTTGTTGCGGTCGATGCGCTGGGCGGCGGAGGCGGCGGGGGTGCGGACCGCCACGCCGCTGGCGCCGTTGAAGATCAACGCCCTAGCCATCGCCTATCTCGCCGGGCTGCGGGTGTGGCTGGACGATGACAGCGCAGATGCAGCAAAAACGATGGCGGCCCTCGACAAATCCCTCGGCCGTCTCGAAGCTTTAGCATCGAGTTTTCCGGCATTTCTGAAGCGCGATGCGAAGTCGGCCAAAAGCTGAATTGTCTTTTTGCGGCGCACAATTTGACTTGACTTTCGGTATTCCGCCGAACAGAATGCCCCCATCGCTGCGGTCGTTTCGCCGCCGCGACTGAAACGGGTTTGCCTCCTTTGCGCTCTGGGCCACGTGCTCTGGACCGGGCCGGCCCGATCCGCAGCCTCGCGCTGCTTGGGATAAGGAGGGGGGACAACATGAAGGGAACCAAAATGCCGTTCGGTGAATTCGACCTCGCCAAGATGTTCGAGATGCCCAAGCAGATGGGCGACTTCAAGTTCGCGCCGCTGGATATGGAAGGCCTCGTCGCCGCCCAGCGCAAGAACATGGAAGCCTTGGCCCAGGCCAATCAGCTCGCCGTCGAAAGCTTCCAGGCCGTCGCCCGCCGCCAGTCGGAAATCTTCCGCTCGGTGATGGAAGAAGCCTCGGTCGCCGCGCGCGAAGTGATGGCCGCCGGCTCGCCGGAAGAAAAGGCCGCCAAGCAGGCCGACCTGATGAAGGACGCCTTCCAGCGCGCGATTTCGAATACCCGCGAAATGAGCGAACTGCTCGCCAAGTCGCAGTACGAAGCTTTGGACGTCGTCCAGAAGCGCGTGCTGGAAAGCCTGGACGAGATCAAGACGCTGATCGCGAAGAAGAAGTAAGCTCCTGGCGCGAAAGCGCCGGACGGGCTAACGAATGAACCCCGGTCGCTTCGTGCGGCCGGGGTTTTTCGTTGGAGCGAAGCGATGGGCGAGACGATCACATACGGCGATTTCGAGCGCGTCGATATTCGGGTGGGCACGATCGTCGAGGCGGCGCCGTTCCCCGAAGCGCGCAAGCCCGCGATCAAATTGAAGATCGATTTCGGGCCCGAACTCGGCGTCAAGAAATCCTCGGCGCAGATCACCGTGCATTATTCGCCCGACACGCTGGTCGGCCGTCAGGTCGCGGCGGTGGTGAATTTCCCGCCGCGCCAGATCGGCCCGTTCATGAGCGAAGTGCTCACGCTCGGCTTCCCCGATGCGAACGGCGCCGTCGTGCTGATCGGTCCGTCGATCGCCGTGCCGAACGGCGGGAAGCTGTTCTAAGAAAATCGTCATCCCGGTCGAGCATCGCGAGAGCCGGGATCCCGGGTCGCGCCGCCGCATTCGCGCCGGCTTGCCCGGGATGACGCGTCAGGAAAACAGCTTCTTGAAAAACGCCGAGACGCGGTGGCGCGTCGCGTTCTTGCGCAAGGCCGCGTCGTCGACCAGCCAATTCATCTGCATCACATGGCGCGGGCCTTCGTAGCTTTCATGCCCGTGCCAAGCGTCGCGCGTGCAGCGGAAAACGAGCATGTTGCCGTCCACCGGCTCGATCTCGGCCGTGTAGTTCTCCAGCGTTTCGGGCCCGCGCAGCAAACGCAATTTGCCGCCTTTGTCCTGCCAGCCGCCGGTGCGCTTGTTCATATAGACCAGCACCGTCACGACCTTGTCCTTCGAATCCGTATGGATCTTGCCGTCGCGCGCGCGGCAGCGGTCGCGGAAGGTGATGATCGTCGGGTGCGGCTTCAGGTTCAGGCCGAACTTGGCTTCGATCGCCGCGCGGAACGCGTCGGATTCGAGCGCCGCGACGAAATCCTTCACAGCGGGTTTGAGCGGCCCCACTTCCGACAGCGGGAACGAGCCGGGCTTGCCGATGTCGGGCCAATCCGCGTTGATCGCGTCGAGTGCGCCGGCGTTCACGAAAGCGGGGACGAGCGCGTGGTCGAACGGCACGGCGTTTTTCGGCGTGGCGTTCAGTTTGGCAAAATCGAAGATTTGTTCCGGCGTCATCGTCTTAAACTGGGATGCGGATACGGGCGCGCAAGCCGCCCATCGGCGATTCTTCCAGGCGGATATCGCCGCCATGGCCGCGCACCACGTCGCGCGCGATGGTAAGGCCGAGGCCCACGCCGCCCGTTTCCGCATTGCGCGACGGGTCCAGGCGGAAGAAGGGTTTGAACACGTCCTCGCGCGATTCGGCCGGAATGCCGGGGCCGTCGTCGTCGATGACGATTTCGATATCGGTTTCGCGCCGTTCGGCGGTCACGCGCACTTGCGCCGCATGGCGCGCCGCGTTGGCGATCATGTTGTTGAGACTGCGCTTGAGCGCGTGCGGCCGGCCCGCGCAAGGCAACGGGCCGGGGCTTTCATAGGCGACCGCGTTGCCCGCCCGGCGATGGCTTTCGACGATCTCGCGCAAAGTCGGCTCGATGTCGATCGCTTCGATCTTTTCCTCGCCTTCGCCGCGCACGAAGGCGAGATAGGATTCGACCATGCGCGCCATGTCGTCGACGTCGGATTTCAAGCCCGGCCCCGACGGATGGTCGCCCAGCATGGCGAGTTCCAGCTTCATGCGCGTGAGCGGCGTGCGCAAATCGTGGCTGATGCCCGCGAGCATTTCCGTGCGTTGCGCGATATGGCGGCGGATGCGCTCGCGCATCGTCATGAACGCGGCGGCGGCCTGGCGCACTTCGGCCGCACCGTGCGGGCGGAAATCGGCGTCCTCGCGGCCCTTGCCGAAGGCTTCGGCCGCTTCGGCCAGGCGCTTGATCGGGCGCACCTGGTTGCGCATGAAGATCGACGCGATCGCGATCAAAATCAGCGAGCTTCCGCTCATGAACAGCAGGAAGACATAGACATTGGTGGTGAACACGCGCTGGCGCGTCGTTTCCAGCACCAGCACGCCGCCGGGAAGCTGCACTTCGATATGGATGTCGGCGGGCTGGCCCCATGCGTCGAGCCAATAGGGCCGGCGCACGCGCTCGTCCAACGCGCGCACGAGATAATCCTCGAGGATCGTTTCGGGTTCGGTCGGGCCCTTGCGCTCCAGAATGGCGCCGGGCTTCCAGGTATAGACCGAGCCGGTGGCCAGATGCATCGTCTCGAACAGCCAGCGCCGGTCGGCATCGCCCGGATACCGGCCCATCGCCTGGACGACGGTCGCGACCTCGCCCGCAACGGCGTTGGACAGGCGCCGCGACACGGTTTGCCAGACGCGTTCGTAGAACACGAAGCCCGCGACGATCTGCACCAGAATCAGCGGCGCGACGATGATGATCAGCGTGCGCGCGTAAAGCGTGCGCGGCAGAAATTGGCGGATGGCTTGGCTCAGCGGCCCCATTACTCGGCCCTCAATACGTAGCCGGCGCCGCGCACGGTTTGCAGGTGGCGCGGGTTGCGCGGATCGTCTTCGATCTTGGGGCGCAGGCGCGTGACGGTGACGTCGACCGCGCGCGCCCCGCCGGTCAAGCGCGAGCGGCGCAGCAATTCCTCGCGCGCCACGGGCACGTTGGGCGACGCGGCGAGCACTTCCAGCAGCGAGACCTCGGCGGTGGTGAGTCGCACAACCTCGCCCCCGCGCGTCAGCTCGTCGCGCGTCAGATCGAATTTGAACGGGCCGAAGGCGACGCTTTTCGGGGCGGGCGGGGCGGGCGGGGGCGCTCGGCGCAGCACGTTGCGCACGCGCAGCAGCAACTCCTCCGGCTCGAACGGTTTGGGCAAATAATCGTCGGCGCCGATCGACAGCCCGGCGATCCGGTCGGCCGATTCCGCGCGCGCCGTCAGCAGCACGATCGGCGTCTGGCGTTTGGCGTCGCGCAGGCGCTTGGTGAAGCTCATCCCGTCTTCGCCGGGCATCATCACGTCCAGCACGACCAAATCGAATTCCACGGCGTCGAGCTGGGCTTGCGCTTCCTTCGCGTCGGCGGCCGTGGCCACGCGATAGCCGCGATCGGCCAAGAACCGCCGCAGCAATTCGCGGGTTCGCGTGTCGTCGTCGACGACGAGGAGATGGGCGCCTTCGCTCATTTGCGAATCGAGGATACTACGCTTCCGGTGTCGCGGTCATGGCCGCTTGGGCGGTTTCGCGGTGCCGATATCCGCGACTTTGGCGCGGTCCCGCTCGTCGATCAGGTTCTGCATCACCCGTTTGAACCCGTCGACCGCCCCGGCCCCGGCGGCGCGATAGGCGGCGGCGAAGCGCCGGCGCTGATTTTCGGTCAGGCGGCGCTCAAGCTCCGCGCCCTTGTCGGTCAATTCCAGGCGGCGCTGGCGGCGATCCACCGGACCTTGCTTTTGCGCGATATAGCCTTCGCGGACCAATTCCCCCAGCACGCGCGACAGGCTTTGCTTGGTGATGCGCAAGATCGCCAGCAATTCGCCGACATTGATCCCCGGATAGCGGCCGACGAAATAGACGACGCGATGGTGCGCCCGGCCCAGTCCGATTTGCGCCAGCATCCGGTCCGGTTCGCCGGTGAAATCGCGATAGGCGTAGAACAGCAACTCGATCCCGAGACGAAGATCCTCGTCGCGCAGAAACAGGTGCTGCATTCCGGGGCGCAATTCAGGCATGACCACTCGGCATGAAGAAGATACGACAGCAATGTTGACATATATGACGCAAGAGTGTTTCTTAGCGCAAGCCTGAATATACGCTCCATTGCGTAGCATAAGGGCGGAACGCAACGAAGTTACCAATATCGGGAGTGACCCATGGCACTCGTGCCCTTCGACGATCGCGACGGCTGGATCTGGTACGACGGCAAAATGATTCCGTGGCGCGACGCCAAGTTCCACGTCCTCACCCACGCCATCCATTACGGCTCGGCGGTGTTCGAGGGCGAGCGCGCCTATGGCGGCAAGGTCTTCAAGCTGCGCGAGCATTCGCAGCGCTTGATCGATTCCGGCCGCATCCTGGGCTTCGAAATTCCCTACACGGTCGACGAGATCGACGCCGCGACCAACGAAGTCGTCGCCGCGAACGGCGCGCCGGATTGCTATGTCCGCCCGATCGCCTGGCGCGGGTCGGAGATGATGGGCGTGTCCGCCCAGCAATCGAAGATCCATCTCGCCATCGCGACCTGGGCCTGGGGCAATTACTTCGCCGACAAGGACAAGGGCATTCGCCTGACCTGGGCCAAGTATTCGCGCCCCGCGCCCAACACCGCGCCGACCAAGTCGAAGGCCGCCGGGCTTTACATGATCTGCACGATCTCGAAGCACGAAGCCGAAGGGGCCGGCTACGCCGACGCGCTGATGCTCGATTGGCGCGGCCAGGTCGCGGAAGCGACGGGGGCGAACGTGTTCCTTGCCATCGACGGCGTGCTGCACACGCCCAAGCCCGATTGCTTCCTCGACGGCATCACGCGCCGTACGGTGATCGGTCTCGCCAAGAACCGCCAGATCCAGGTCGTCGAACGCGCGATTTGGCCGGACGAACTCGCCCGCGCCCAGGAAGTGTTCCTGACGGGCACCGCGGCCGAAATCACGCCGGTGTCGGAAATCGGCGAATACAAGTTCACGCCGGGTGCCATCACCAGCGCGTTGATGGACGATTTCGGCCGGGCGACGCGCGGCGAAATCGACGTGCCGATTTCCTAAGACGATGACGCCGGAAGCGCTGCGCGCGCGTTACGAAGCGCGCGTCGCGGCGCTGACGGCGGCCACTTCCCCCGCCGCGAAAGGCGGAAGGGTGCTCGATCCGCTGTGGCGGATTTTCGGCCTCGATTCCGGCACGCTGGCCGAGGCCGAGCGAAAGCGCGAAATCGCCAATTCCGCGCGCGCCTATCTCAAAGCCGAATTGATCGCCGAGGGGGTGGCGCCCGCCGAGGCCGAGGTCCGCGTGGCGGAACTACGGGGCACCGCGCCGGCGTAACGATTTGTGATTCGGGGCGGTTTTGCCGATTGCGCCTTGAAGGTGCAATCGCTGGCGCCATATTCCGGTTGTCTTTCCGGATCGAGGTCTCCCTTCATGCGCCGTTTGGTTGCCGCCGTCATTTTCGCCGCCGCCACCACCACGCCCGCCTTCGCGCAGGCGCCCGCCGAAACGCGCGGCGATTGGCGGGTCAATCTCGGGGCGATCGGCTTCGCCACGCCGTCCTACGAAGGTTCGAACAGCTACAAGGCGCGCGCTATGCCGATCGTCGACGTCGAATGGCGCGAGACGGTGTTTTTGAGCGCGGAGCGCGGGCTGGGCGCCAATGTCGTCACCTTGCGCGATCCGGGCGGGCGCGGCGCCTTCCGGGCGGGGCCGTTCGTCAATTATCGCTTCTCGCGCGACGAAGGCGACGACGACGACCTGCGTGGCATGGGCGACGTGAAGGACGGCGTCGATCTCGGCGCTTTCGCCAGCTACGATTTCGGGCCGTTGGGATTGCGCGTCGCCGGGCGGCGCAACGTGTCGCATTCGGAACTCGGCGGCACGATCGATTTGGGCCTGCGCTACCGTGTGCCGGTCGGCCGGACGATGATCGGAATCGGCCCCAGCGCCACCTGGGCCGATTCCGATTACATGCAAAGCTATTTCGGCGTGACGGCCGCGCAAGCGACCGCGTCGGGTATGCGCGCCTATACGCCGTCGTCGGGCTTCAAGGATGTCGGCCTGTCCGCCAACGCGATGCACCCGCTCGGCGGCAAATGGGCGCTGACCGGCTTCGGCGGCTACAAGCGCCTGATCGGCGACGCCGCTGACTCGCCCTTGGTGAAGGATCGCGGCGCGGCGAACCAGTTCCGCGTCGGGCTCGGGATCAGCTATCGCTTGTTCTAGGCGTCGCTCGACACGCGCGCGCGCTTGCCGAAATAGATGTCGGCGAGGTCGAGGAACACGATCGTTCCCAGGCCGAACACGCCGTTGATCGTCAAGCCGCGCCACATCGTGGCCAAGCCGAACGCGGGCGAGGGATTGCCCTTCATCGGCGCCACGACATACCAGCCGACGATGTTGCAGACGATCGCGCCGAACAGGAAGCCGTAGATCAAACGCGGGCGGCCCGGCTTGAACATGCCGCGAAACGCCGCGATCAGGCAGCCCCACAATCCGCCCCAGAACGCGAGCTGGACGATCGCCGGCAGGCCGAAGGCCGGCACCGGGCGGGTGCTCCACGGAAAATTCGGCGCGAAGCCCAGCAGGTGCAGAACCAGGATCGTGCCCTGGTGGAAGGTCAGCACCGACAAATAGGCGGCGGCGAAACCGATCAGCAGCGTGCGCGGCGCGAACGAGACTCCGGCGGGCATTGAGGGACTCCTACTGGGATTTGTTCCAACGCGCGGCGGCCGCGTCGTCGGTCGTTTTGGCGTCGACCCATTGCGGGCCTTTGTCGGTGTCTTCGAGCTTCCAGAACGGCGCGCTGGTCTTCAGCCAATCGATCAGGAAATGGCACGCCTCGAACGCTTGTTCGCGATGGGGCGACGCGGCGGCGCACAGCACGATCCGGTCGCCCGGCTCCAAGCGCCCGAAGCGATGCACGATCAACGTGGCGGACAACTGCCAGCGCGCATTCGCTTCGGCCTCGACGCGCGCGAGCTCCTTCTCCGTCATGCCCGGATAATGCTCGAGCGTCATCGCGCCGATCTTGGCATCGCCCGCGATGTCGCGCACGAGGCCCACGAAGCTCGTCACCGCGCCGATATCGTGCCGATCGCGCGTCAACGCGTCGAGTTCGGCGCCGATATCGAAATCCTCGCGTTGGACGCGCACGGCCATTTCAGCCCCCCGTCACCGGCGGGAAGATCGCGATCTCGTCGCCGTCGGTGATCGCGTGATCGGGTTTCACATAGGTCTGGTTGACCGCGACGCGCACGATGTTGCGGTTCTTCAGCGCTTCGGCATGGCCGGGCGAACGCTGGGCGAGGAAATCGAGCAGGCCCGCCACGTCGGTCACGCCATCGGGTAAGGCGATCGTTTCTTCGCCCGTACCGACGCGCGTGCGCAACCAAGCGAACCACAAGACCTTCATGCCAACAGCTCCGAGAAGGGCAGGAATTCGACGCGCGTACCCGGCGCCACGTCGGCGGTGTCTTCGGCGAGTTCGATCAACCCGTCGCTTTCGACCAGCGAGGTCAATATACCCGCCCCGTCGAGCGGGAAGGGACGCAAAAGCGGCGCGCCGTCGGCCGCGTATGTAACCGATGCGCGCACCCATTCGCGCCGTCCGGGCTTTTTCTTGATCGCCGTTTCGCAAGCGAGCTTGAAGCGCAACGGCATGGCATCGGCCGCACCGCCCAAGCGCGCCAGCACGGGGCGGGCGAAGCGCAGATAGGTGACGATCATCGCGACCGGATTGCCGGGCAGGCCGATAAAGGCCGTGCCCTTCACGTTGCCCAGCGCCACCGGGCGGCCGGGGCGGATGGCCAAGCGCCAGAAATCCAGCGCGCCATTGGCCGTGACGGCGGCGCGCACATGATCTTCCTCGCCGGTCGACATGCCGCCCGACGTGACGATCGCGTCGTGATCCTGGGCGGCGTCGGCCAACGCGGCGCGCAGGATATCCGCCTTGTCGGGCAGAATGCCGAGATCGGAAACGATCGCGCCCGTTTGCTCGAGCAGTGCCATCAGCGCGAAGCGGTTCGAATCGTAGACCGCCCCCGGCGGCGTGGCGGTGCCGGGCTCGCGCAATTCGTCGCCGGTCGAGAATACGGCGATCTTCAAGGGCGCGAAGACCTGCGCGTGCGTAAGGCCCACCGATGCGATCAAACCGATATCGGCCGCGCGCAAACGTCGCCCGGCGCGCAAAATCGTTTTGCCCGCGCGCACGTCTTCGCCCGCTTGGCGGCGATTGGCGAAACGCTTCTGGCCGGGCGGAAAAACCGCCGCATCGCCGTCGATGCGCACGTCCTCCTGCATGAACACCGTATCGGGGCCTTGCGGCATTGCCGCCCCGGTGAAGATGCGTGCGGCATGCTTGCGCGGTACGTCGCCGACATGCGGATGCCCGGCGGCGATGCGCGGGCCGATTTTCAATCGCGTCTCGCCGTCTTCCGACAGATCGTCGAAATAAACCGCGTAGCCGTCGACGGCGGCATTGTCGTGCGGCGGCACGTTGCGCGGCGACACGATATCTTCGGCGAGCACACGGCCGCGCAATTGCCGCAACGGCAATGTCTCGACCGAAGCGATGGGTTTGATGCGTGCGGAAAGAATCCGCAGCGCTTCGCCGGCGCGTAAAACATCGCCACCCGACGCGAAGCAATCGTTCGCGAGGCGGCCCATTAGCCAAGTCCCGTGCGCTGGCGCACGAAGGCGGCGATCGCGGCGATATCGTTCAAATCGAGCAACGGCACCGAAAGCCCGTCGATCTTCGTGTCCGACGCGACCGCGACGATATCGGGATCGTCGGGCGACAGCAGCGCCTTGCCCAAAGCCGGGCGATGGATTTCCAGCTTGTCGTGCTTGTGGCGCTTGAACCCTTCGATCAACACGAGATCGACCGGCGCTAGGCGTGGCAGCAATTCCTCGATCGTCGGCTCGGGCTGTCCGCGCAGTTCATGCATGATCGCGTAGCGGTTGGCCGACACGATCGCGACTTCGGTGGCGCCGGATTGGCGATGCACCCAGGAATCCTTGCCCGGCGTGTCCAAATCGAAATTGTGATGCGCGTGTTTGAGGGTGGAGACGCGTAAGCCCTGCGCGGTCAGCGCCGGGATCAGCTTCGATAGCAGCGTCGTTTTGCCCGCACCGCTCCAGCCCGCCAGGCCGAACACGCGCATTTGCGCCCTCACGCCGAACGGCGCCGGGCGACGTCCGGACCGGACTCAGGCTTCGTGTCCTGCTGGGAAACGGGCGTGTCGTCGGCGTGTTTCAGGCCGATGCGCAGATAGTCGTAGCCGGTGTAGAGCGTGAGGGCCGCCGCGATCCACAGCAGCACTTCGCCGATCAGCGGCGACGGAATGAACGCGGTCGCCTTGGCGTCCGATACGATCAGGAAGCCCAGCGCGACCATCTGCGCCGTGGTCTTCCACTTGGCGAGCGCGGAGACGGGCAAGCCCACGCGCAATTCGGCCAGGAATTCGCGCAAGCCCGAGACGAGGACCTCGCGCAGCAGGATGATCAGGGCCGCGGCGACGGTGATGTGGCTCATCCGGCCGAAGGCGACCAGCAGCAGGATGACGGCCGCGACCAGCAGCTTGTCCGCGATCGGGTCGAGCATCCGGCCGAGCTTCGATTGCTGCGCCCAAGCGCGCGCGAGATAGCCGTCGAGCCAGTCGGTGGCGGCGGCGACACCGTAGATCGCGCAGGCGACATAGCGCCATTCGTCGCCATCGACCCAGAACAACGCGGCAATGACCGGAATCGCGGCGATCCGCGAGAAGGTCAGCCACATCGGCAGCGAATAATACATCGGTGCTGGTTCCGGTTTTTGAGCGCCGGGAGTTTACCCGCCGCTATGGAAGTGGTCATAGATTTTTTTGGCAGCGTCCGGCCCCACGCCCGGAACGGCGGCGAGATCGGCCAAACCGGCGCGTTTGACCGCCGCGGACGAGCCGAAATGCAGCAAAAGGGCTTTTTTGCGGCGCGGCCCGATCCCCGGAATTTCGTCGAGGGCGGAACCTTGGATCGCCCCCGACCGGCGCGTGCGATGGCTGCCGATGGCGAAGCGATGCACTTCGTCACGCAAGCGTTGCAGATAGTAAAGAACCGGGTCGCGCGGTTCGAGCTGGAAGGGGGCGCGGCCGGGCACGAAGAACCGTTCGCGGCCCGCGTCGCGGTCCGGACCCTTGGCGACGCCGACGAGGTTGAGATCGTCGATGCCAAGCTCGGTCAGCACGCCCAGCGCCGCGTTCAACTGGCCTTCGCCGCCGTCGATCAGCACCAGATCGGGCCAGGTGCCGCCCGAGCGATCCGGATCTTCGCGCAAAGCGCGGCCGAAGCGCCGTTCGAACACTTCGCGCATCATCGCGAAATCGTCGCCCCCGGCCGAAACGTCCGACTTGCCGTCGCCCTTGATGTTGAATTTCCGATATTGGTTTTTGATGAAGCCTTCGGGCCCGGCGACGACCATGCCGCCGACCGCGTGCGCGCCCTGGATATGGGAATTGTCGTAGACCTCGATGCGCTTGGGCGGCGCTTCAAGGCCGAACACTTCCGCGACACCGGCCAGCAGCTTGGCTTGCGCGCCCGTTTCCGCCATGCGCCGCGCCAAGGCTTCGCGCGCATTGGCGAGCGCATGCTCCACGGGTTTGCGCTTGGTCCCGCGCTCGGGCACCAGAATGCGCACGCGCCGCCCGGCTTTTTCGCTCAGCGCTTCCTCGATCAATTCGCGCTCGGGCGGCTCGTGGCTCAACGCCAAAAGGGGCGGGGGCGGCTTGTCGTCGTAGAACTGGCCCAGGAAGGCCTGCACGATATCGGCCTCGTCCTGCGATTTGTCGTGACGCGGGAAATAGGCGCGGTTGCCGTAGTTCCGGCCGCCGCGGAAGAAGAACACCTGCAAGCAGGTCTGCCCGCCTTCCGACGCCAGCGCGATCACGTCGCAATCGCCCAGATCGTCGACATTGATATCCTGGCGCGCCTGCACGGCGGTCAGCGCGCGGATGCGGTCGCGATACATCGCGGCCGTTTCGAAATCCATGGCGTCGCTGGCCGCCTGCATCTTCGCGGCGATTTTTTCCTGCGCGTCGCGGCTGCGCCCGTCGAGAAACGCTTTGGCTTCGCCGATCAGCGTCGCGTAATCCTCTTTGCCGATACGGCCGACGCAGGGCGCAGAGCAGCGCTTGATCTGATAGAGCAAGCACGGCCGCGTGCGCGTGGTGAAGATCGAATCGTTGCAGCTGCGCAAAAGAAACGCGCGCTGCATCGCCGTCAGCGTCTGGTTGACCGACCCAGCCGACGCGAAGGGGCCGTAATAGCTGCCCTTGCGGTCGCGCGCCCCGCGATGTTTGGCGATCTGCGGAAATTCGTGATCCTCGATCAGCGCGATATAGGGAAACGACTTGTCGTCGCGCAGCAGCACGTTGAAGCGCGGCTTCAAGCGCTTGATCAGGTTGCTTTCCAGCAGCAGCGCCTCGACCTCCGTATGGGTCGAGACGATCTCCATCTTGCGCGTTTCCGCCACCATGCGCAGCAGGCGGTGCGGCATGCGGTGGAACTGCAGGTACTGTGACACGCGGCGTTTGAGATTGCGCGCCTTGCCGACGTAAAGCGCGTCGCCTTTCGCGTCGAGCATGCGATAGACGCCCGGCGAGCCGGGCATCGTGGTCAACGCGTCGCGCAGCACCGTCGCCCCTTGGGCGGCGGCGGCGGGCGGCTCGTCGAAAACGATGTCGTCGGCGTCGGTCTCGCGCATGGCGCTTGCGTTAGCCTTCTCAGCCGCTTGGTTCAAGCTGTGGCCGATGGGCCGCAGCGCTGCACGTTCCACAAGCAGCGAATTTGCGGGGCTTTCGCTATCCACGGAACCTGTGGATAAGTTTGTGGAGAATGCCGTCCCGAACCCGTCGAATCGGCCATTCTCAGCGGTTCTCAACGGCTTGCCACGTTTTTGGGCAGTAAATTATAAGCCTTTGAAATTACTGGATAGCCACTTCAATTTACGTCAGCAAACGGTAACCTTTGATTCAGAATTGGCGGTTTTCCGCCGTTTTTGTGACAGTCGCCGCCCCGTGTGCACAACTGCAAGGGGGCGGGATTATCCACGTTTGCGGTGGATTTCCACGCCCACGGCCGCCGCATCGGGGACGATATCGAGTTTCTCGACACGGACGCGGACATCGCGCGCATCGGCCGGCGCCAAGCAAATTTGCGCCACGCGCTCGGCCAGCGTTTCGACCAGATTGATATGGCCGGAATCGACGAAGGCGCGGATATCGTCGATCAGGAAATCGTAGCGCACGATTTCGCCGATCTTGTCGTCGGCGATCGGGCGATCGACGACCGCGAGTTCGACATTGATCCGCACGCGCTGGCGGTTGCCGATCTGCTCGCGGCGGAACACGCCGATATTCGCTTGCAGCACCAGATCGCGGATCAGCAGCAGGCGCGTGTTCATTCGTCGAGCCCAGGTTTGTCGGACACGGGGCTCCAGTTCAAATGCTGGCCGCCGTCCAGCGCCAGCATCTGGCCGGTGAAGGACGGACTCGCCAGAATGAATCGCAAGCCCGCGGCCATTTCGTCGAGCGTGGCGCCGCGCTTCAACGGCACGGAGGCGACTTGCGCATCGAACTGCGCTTGGCTTTGGCGCGGGCTGGGCAAAGTCGGGCCCGGGCCGATCGCCGCGACGCGCACGCGCGGGGCCAGCGCCAGCGCCAGCGTTTGCGTCAGCGTCCACACGCCCGCTTTGGACAGCGTGTAGCTGACGAAATGCGGCGTGAGATTCCACACGCGCTGATCCAGAAGATTGATCGCCACACCTTCCGCCCGTGGCGGCAAGCGGCGCGCGAGTTCCTGGATCAACACGAAGGGCGCGCGCAGATTGGCTTCGAGATGCGCGTCCCAACTGGCCCGCGTCGCGTCGCCGATCTCGTCGCGTTCGAACAGCGACGCGTTGTTGACCACCACACCCAGCGGCCCGAGCGTTTCATGCGCCGCGTTCGCGAGATTTTGAACGTCGGATTCTTTGGCGAGGTCGGCTTGCAGCGCGACGCCGCCGATTTCGCGTGCGAGTGCTTCGGCCTCGGCGCGGCTGGTCGAATAATGGATCGCGACCTTGAACCCGTCTTGCGCCAGCGTGCGCGAGAATACGGCACCCAAACGCTTGGCGGCACCGGTGACGAGGGCGGTCCGGGGGATGGCGGGGGAAATCATGCGCCGGAATTAGCGGCTGGGCGCGTGCCGCGCAACACCCAAACCCCGCCGGCGATCGCGGGCAGCGACAAAATCGCCAAGGCGGCGGCGTAACTGCCGGCGGCCAGCACGATCAGCGTGAAGGCGAAGGGCAGGATCGCCACGCCGCCGAAGGTGAACAAGCCCCCGGCACCGACGATCTCGCCGGCTTGGGCGGGCTCGACCAAGCTGGCGAGTTCGGCGAGATAGACGCCGTTCCACGCCACGGCCGTACCGCCAAAACACGCCGCCAGCACCGCCAAAACGGGCAGCGGCAAATGCGGCGCGCCATAGGCGGTGGCGATGCCGAAGAAGCCCATCGCCAGACCCAGCGATCCCAAAATCAGCGCCGGGCGGCCGGTCCGGTCCGCGACGACGCCCCACAGCACGCGCCCGCCCACGCCCGCTCCTTGCGCGATCGCCAGGATAAAGCCGGCGGCGACGATATCGAGCTTCGCTTCCTCGATCAGGAACACGATCATCGTCGTCGACAACACGCCTTGCAGGCCCGAATAGGCCATCGACAGCATCACGAAATTGCGCAGCTTGGGCGTGGCGAAGATCGTGCGCATCGGGCCGATCAACGCCGCGCGCAGCGACGCGGCGCGCGCGACTTGTGCCCCCTCGTCCAGCGCCCGTCGAAAGGGCGTCAGCGCCGCCGCCAGCGCCAGCACGGCCGCGCCCGAGGTCAACGCCGCCGCTTGCCAGCCGATCATCAAGGCAAGCGTGGGCAGAATCGCGGCGGCGGCCATATTGCCGCCGGGCACGCCGGTTTGCTTGATCGAGAAAATCAGATTGCGGAACCGGTTGGCGCCGACGCGCGACAGGACGACCGACGAGGCGGGCGTCGTCGGGCCGTAGCCCACACCGGCGAGAAATCCGCCCAGCGCGAAGCCCCACAGCGTGCCGGTCGATATCGCCAGCAGCGACAGGCCGGCGAACATCAGGCAAAGCTGGCTCGTCCCCATCGGCCCGAAACGCTGCAGCCACGCGCCGGAGGTCGCGGTGACGATGGCGGCCGTCGCGTACATGAACGCGACATAGATGCCGATCAGCGCGGCGTTCAACGAAAGCTGCGCGCCCGCGAACGGGGCGAGCACCGGCCCCGCGATACCCGCGGCCGACACGGCGACTTGAATGACGAACGTGATCGCGACCGTCGCGACGAGGCCGTTCACTTCCGCGCACCGCCCCGTTGCGGACGGCGCGCGCGGCCTTTGCGCGAATTGACGGCACCGGCGGTGGAGCGCGGTTTGGGCGCGCCGGGTCCGGCTTTGTAGGAAGCTTGCGCGCCTTCGGATACGCCCGTCGGCAATTCCAGTTCGAAGGATTCCAGGCGCTTGATCTCGTCGCGCAAGCGCGCGGCTTCTTCGAATTCCAGATCGGCGGCGGCTTCGCGCATCCGCGCTTCCAGATCGCTGATATGGGCGCGCAGATTGTTGCCGACCAGATGCGCCACACCGTCGTCGCCGGTATCGACCGTCACGCGGTCGCGCTCGTAGACCGAAGCGAGCACGTCGCCGATCTTCTTGCGCACGCTTTCGGGCGTGATGCCGTTGGCTTCGTTATAGGCGATCTGCTTGGTGCGTCGGCGCTCGGTTTCGGCCAACGCGGCCGTCAGCGAATCGGTCATCTTGTCGGCATAGAGCAGCACGCGGCCGTCGACATTGCGCGCGGCGCGGCCGATCGTCTGGATCAACGACGTGCGCGAACGCAGATAGCCTTCCTTGTCGGCGTCGAGGATCGCGACCAGCGCGCATTCGGGAATGTCGAGGCCTTCGCGCAGCAGGTTGATGCCGACCAGCACGTCGAACGCGCCCAAGCGCAGATCGCGGATGATCTCAATGCGCTCCAGCGTTTCGACGTCCGAATGCAGATAGCGCACGCGCACGCCGTTCTCGTGCAGATATTCGGTCAGGTCTTCGGCCATGCGCTTGGTAAGGGTGGTGACCAAAGCGCGCATGCCTTTGCGCGCCACTTCGCGCAGCTCGCCCAGCAGATCGTCGACCTGGCGCTCGGTCGGGCGGATCTCGCAGGTCGGGTCGATCAGCCCCGTCGGGCGAATGACCTGTTCGACGAACACGCCGCCCGTGCGCTCCAATTCCCAATTGCCCGGCGTGGCCGACACGAACAGCGATTGCGGGCGCATCGAATCCCACTCCTCGAATTTGAGGGGGCGGTTGTCGATGCAGGACGGCAGCCGGAAGCCGAATTCCGACAGCGTCGATTTGCGCATGTAGTCGCCTTTGAACATGCCGCCGATCTGCGGCACCATCACATGGCTTTCGTCGACGAACAGCAGCGCGTTCTTGGGCAGATATTCGAACAGCGTGGGCGGCGGCTCGCCGGGTTTGCGGCCCGTCAGGTAGCGCGAATAGTTTTCGATGCCGGCACACGACCCCGTCGCCGCCATCATTTCGATATCGAAGGTCGTGCGCTGTTCGATGCGCTGGGCTTCCAGCAGCTTGCCCGCCTTGTTGAGTTCGGCGAGGCGGTCTTTGAGGTCGATCTTGATCTGGCTGATCGCTTGGTCGAGTGTCGGCTGCGGCGTCACGTAGTGCGAATTGGCGTAGAGCTTGGCTTCTTTCAGCTCCGCCTTCTTCTCGCCGGTCAGCGGATCGAATTCCCAAATCGCCTCGATCTCGTCGCCGAACAGCGACACGCGCCAGGCGCGATCCTCGTAGTGGGCGGGGAAAATTTCCACGCCGTCGCCGCGCGCGCGGAACGTGCCGCGCGCGAAGGCGGCCTCGTTGCGCTTGTAGTGAAGCTTCACCAATTCGCGCAGCAGATCGTTGCGGTCCAGGCGCTGGCCCTGCTTGATTGTCAGCGTCATCGACGAATAGGTTTCGACCGAGCCGATGCCGTAAATGCACGACACCGACGCGACGACGATCGTATCCGGCCGTTCGAGAAGCGCACGCGTCGCCGAATGGCGCATGCGGTCGATCTGCTCGTTGATCGAGCTTTCCTTCTCGATATACGTGTCGGTGCGCGGCACGTAGGCTTCGGGCTGGTAATAGTCGTAATAGCTGACGAAATATTCGACCGCGTTGTTGGGGAAGAAACTTTTGAACTCCCCGTACAACTGCGCGGCCAGCGTCTTGTTGGGTGCGAGAATCAGCGCCGGGCGCTGCAAATTCTGGATGACATGCGCCATCGTGAAGGTCTTGCCCGACCCGGTGACGCCCAGCAGAACCTGATCGCGATCGCCCTTCAGCAAGCCGTCGGTGATCTGGCCGATCGCTTGGGGCTGGTCGCCCGCCGGCTTGAAATCGGACACGACTTCCAGCCGCGCACCCACCCCGCCCGTTTCGTCCGCAAGCGGCGGGGCGGGATTGATCGTGTAATCGGGCGGCGGGGCGGAAATTTTCTGGATCGGCATTTTCATAGACGGCATGGGGCCCGGGGAATGTAAACCCCGGGCCGCGCCGGTCAATGCGTCGTTTTCTACAAGCTGACCTGCGCGCCAATCTCGACCACGCGCCCCGCCGGAATGCGGAAATAATCGGTGGCGCCGACGGCGTTGCGCGACAGGAACATGAAAATCTTGCGCTGCCAGCCGGGCAGGGACCCGCGCTCGGCGGCGGTGAGCGCCCGGCGCGACAGCACGAACGACGTGGTCATCACATCGAAATCGATTCCGTGGCCGGAAAGCTCGGCCAGCGCTTTGGGCACGTCGGGCGCCTCCATGAAGCCGAAATTCAGCGTGACCGACGCGAAGCGGTCGTCGAGGATTTTGACCTTCGCGCGGTCGGCGGCCGCGACGCGCGGAATCGACGCGGTCGCGACGGTCAAAATCACCACGCGCGCATGCAGCGACTTGAAATGCTTCAGCGTGTGCAGCAGGGCGACCGGTGCGGCGTCCGGATTGCCGGTGAGGTAAACGGCCGTGCCCGGCGCGGTCAGCGGCGGGCGCTCGCGCATCGAGCGCATCAGCGTGTCGAGCGGCAGCGACGCTTCCTTGTCCTTCGCCGCCAGCACCGCCGTGCCGCGCATCCAGGTGCGCATGATCGCGACCAGCGCCACGGCGACCAGCAGCGGCACGAAGCCACCTTCCAGAACTTTGGTCATATTGGCCCCCAGGAAAATCGCATCGACGACGAGAAAGGGCAGGAAAACGGCGGCGGCAGCCCATAGCGGCCAGCGCCAAAGTCCGCGCGCGACGACGAAGGCGAGCAGCACCGTCACGATCATCGTGCCGGTCACCGCGATGCCGTAGGCGGCGGCGAGACCGGAGGACGAGCGGAAGGCGAGCACGAGTGCGATCACGCCGGCGAGCAGCAGCCCGTTCACCAGCGGCATGTAGATCTGGCCTTCCAGCGATTCCGACGTGTGGCGCACATCCATGCGCGGCAGCAATTTCAGCTGGATCGCCTGGCGCGTGATCGAATAGGCACCGGTGATCACGGCTTGGCTGGCGATGATCGTCGCGGCGGTGGCGATCGCCACGACCGGGATCAGCGCCCATTCGGGATACATCAGGAAGAACGGGTTCGCGGCGGCTTGCGGGTCGCGCAGCACCAAGGCGCCTTGGCCGAAATAGTTGAGCGCCAAGGCCGGGAACACGACGCTCGACCACGCGAAGCGGATCGGCCCGCGCCCGAAATGGCCCAGATCGGCGTAAAGCGCTTCGGCCCCCGTCACCGCGAGGAACGCCGCCCCCAGAATGGCGAAGGCGACCGCCGGGCCTTCCTTGGCGAAGGCGATCGCGTAACGCGGATCGAGGGCAGCGAGGATCGCGGGCTCCGCCGCGATGGAAACGATCCCGCCGATCGTCAGCACCGCGAACCAGACCAACGTGATCGGGCCGAACCAGCCCGCGACGGCCGCCGTGCCGTGGCTTTGTGCGGCGAACAGCAGCACGATGATGGCGAGCGTGATCGGCACGACGTAAGGCTCGAATGCCGGCGTGACCAGGTTCAAACCTTCGATCGCCGACAACACGGAGATGGCGGGCGTAATCATCGCATCGCCGTAGAACAGCGCCGCGCCGGTCGCGCCCAATATCGCAAGCACCGTCGCCGCGCGCGGACCCGACACGCGCTTGGCCAGCGCGAGCAGCGACAGCGTGCCGCCTTCGCCCGCATTGTCCGCGCGCAGCAGCAGCACGACGTATTTCAGCGTCACGATAAAACTCAGCGCCCAGAAGATAAGCGAGACCGCCCCCAGCGGCCCGGCCGAATGGCCGCCGACGGCAAGCGTCTCGCGCAGCGCGTAGATCGGCGAGGTGCCGATATCGCCGTAGACGACGCCGAGCGAGCCGAGCGACAGCGCGAGGAAACCGGTTTTGGGGGTAACGGAAGCGGACGCGGACATGGATGAACCTGCCTTGGGATGAATTGGCGGGGTCACCCTCGCGCCGATGCGCGTAAAGCCGCGATGGGGATGCGGGCGCATCCGCATAAGGATTGCGTAAAGAAGATGGACTTGGGGCCGCCGACCGGGCGAAATCGCGGCCGATGACGCGCATTGCCGGAATTTCGATCCTTTATGTGGCGCTTGCGGCCCTGGCGGCTTTCGCGGCGGGGGATGCTTTGCCGCCGGCCAGCGTGCCGATGCTGTTCCTGGTCGCGGTGATCGCGGCGGCGGCGCAGTTGGGGTTGCGCGCCGGGATCGGCGCCGCGCTGCTGGGTTTCGTCGTGTGCAATTTCCTGTTCGTCGAGCCGCGCTACACGCTGCGCGTCGATCACGCGCACGACGCGTTGGCGCTGGGCGTATTGTTGATCGCGGGGGCGGCGACCGGGCTGTTGGCGGGGCGCGCGCGCGAACAAGCGACCCGCGCCCAGTCGCGCGCGGCGATGCTGGCCGAGCTTGCCGCTTTCGCCGAGCAAATCGGCCGCGCGTCCGATGCCGCCGAAATTCGCGCGCGCGCCCTGGCGCATCTTTCGGCGGCGGGGGCCGATCCGGTGCTGCTGCTCGCGCGCGACGGCCGCTTGGAGGTTCAGGGGAACGCGGCATTGACCGCGGACGATCTCGCGGCCGCCGAGCGCGTTCATCGCCGGCATGTGACGCAAAGCGGGGCGGCGCGCGGCTGGGCGGGCAGCCGCTTCGATTTCGCGCCGATCCATGGCGGCGTGCTGGGCGCCCGTGCGGACTCCGCCGGCGGCGCCATGCTCGCCTCGATCGCCGCCCAAACCGACGCCGCGATCGATCGCCTGGCGCTGGCGGGCGAAGCCGAGCGCGAGAAACTGCGCGCGGCGTTGCTGGCGTCGCTGTCGCACGATCTGCGCACGCCGCTGGCGACGATAAGGGGCGCGGCGTCCACGTTGCGCGAACTGGGCGAAAAGCTGCCGCACGCCGCGCGCCTCGATCTTGCGGTCGCGATCGACGAGGAAGCCGCGCGCCTGGCGCGCCATGTCGACAATCTTTTGCAAATGACGCGATTGCGCGCCGGTTTGGATCTGCGTCCCGATTGGATCGACGCGAACGACGTCGCGCACGGCGCCGTCGCGCGCGCGCGCCGCGCGTTTCCGGATCGGGCGATAAATCTGGACGCCGATCCGAAGCATCCGCTCGTGAAGGCCGACGCGACATTGCTGGAGCAAGCCTTGTTCAATCTGATCGACAACGCGGCGAAGTTTTCGCGCGCTGCGGTGCGCGTCGTCGTGTACGGCGGCGGCGACGGGCTCGTCTTCCGCGTCGACGATTCGGGGCCGGGCATCGCGCAAGGCGATCTCGCGCACGTGTTCGAACCGTTTTTTCGCAGCACCCACGCGAATGCCGAGGGCACGGGGCTGGGGCTTGCGATCGTCGCCGGGATCGCGCGCGCTTTGGGCGGCGACGCGTTCGCCGCCAGCCCGGGGACGGATGGGGCCGCAACGAGCGTGACGATCCGCTTGCCGCAAGCGAGAATGCCGGAAGCATGAACGCGCAGCCGCATATTCTGGTCGTCGATGACGAGGCGCAAATCCAGCGCTTCTTGGGCCATGCGTTGACCGCGTCGGGCTATACGGTCGCGGCGGCGCTGGACGGCAAGGCGGCGTTGAAGCTGTTCGCGGGCGGCGGCGTCGATCTCGCCATCGTCGATTTGGGCTTGCCGGAGATCGACGGTTTGACCGTGATCGGCCAGATCCGCCAGACGTCCGATCTGCCGATCATCGTGTTGTCGGCCAACGACACCGAGGATCGCAAGATCGAAGCGCTCGACATGGGGGCGGACGATTTCGTCGGCAAGCCGTTCGGGATCGGCGAGCTTCTCGCGCGCGTGCGGGCGTGTTTGCGCAAACGCCAAGGCAATGCGGCGGCGTCCGAACGCCTCGAGGCGGGCGGAATCGTCGTCGACCTCGCCGCGCATCAGGCGATGCGCGACGGCGAAACGCTGCGCCTCACGCCCAAGGAATTCGAGCTGCTTGCCTTGCTGATGGCGAATGCGGATCGCGTGATGACGCATCGCCAAATCCTGGAAAAGATCTGGGGCAAGGCGCACACCGAAGACGTCGCTTACTTGCGCGTTTTCGTCGGCCAATTGCGCCAAAAGATCGAAGCGATCCCGGCCGAGCCCAAGCGGATCGTGACCGAGCCCGGTATCGGCTACCGCTTCATCGCAGGCTGAATTCTGTCCAGCTTGTGGACCGGGCGTCACGCCGCGTTCCAAATCGCCGCGAAACGCCTTGTTCCGGGACAATTTGCGCCGTTTGGGCGTTGCCTCGGGCGGCCGAGGGGACTAGGTTTCGCCGTTCTTTTTTCTCAGCCTAGGAGCCTCGAGTCCGATGTCGATCGTCGCCGACCGTCTGCAGCGCGTGAAGCCCTCGCCCACCATCGCCGTCACCATGAAGGCGGCGGAGCTGAAAGCGGCGGGCAAAGACGTGATCGGCCTGGGGGCGGGCGAGCCCGATTTCGACACGCCGGACAACATCAAGGCCGCGGCGAAGGCCGCGATCGACAAGGGCGACACGAAGTACACGGCCGTCGATGGCACGGCCGCGCTGAAGAAGGCGGTCTCCGCCAAGTTCAAGCGTGAGAACGATCTCGACTACGCGCCCAACCAGATCAGCGTGGGCACGGGCGGCAAGCAGGTGCTGTACAACGCGCTGATGGCGACGCTGAACCCGGGCGACGAGGTGATCATCCCCGCCCCGTACTGGGTTTCGTATCCCGATATGGTGATCCTCGCCGACGGCAAGCCGGTCGAAGTCGCGTGCTCGGAAAACCAAGGCTTCAAGCTGACGCCGGAAGCCTTGGAAGCCGCGATCACGCCGAAAACCAAGTGGCTGCTGCTCAACTCGCCGTCGAACCCGACCGGGGCCGCCTATACGCGCGAAGATCTGCGCGCGTTGGCCGACGTGCTGCTCAAGCACCCGAACGTTTGGATCATGACGGACGACATGTACGAGCATCTCGTCTACGACGATTTCGAATTCACCACGATCGCGCAGGTGGAGCCCAAGCTCTACGAGCGCACGCTGACCGTGAACGGCGTGTCGAAATCGTATTGCATGACCGGCTGGCGCATCGGCTATGCCGGCGGTCCCGCACCGCTCATCAAGGCGATGGCGGCGATCCAATCGCAATCGACGTCGAATCCCAGCTCGATCAGCCAGGCCGCCGCGGTCGAAGCGCTGAACGGTCCGCAGGATTTCATCCCCGCGAACAACAAGGTGTTCAAGGAGCGCCGCGACCTGGTCGTGAAGATGCTGAACGAGGCGAAGGGCCTGCGTTGCCCGATGCCCGAAGGCGCGTTCTACGTGTTCCCGTCCTGCGCGGGCACGATCGGCAAGCGCACGCCGCAGGGCAAGGTCATCGAAACCGACACGGATTTCGTGACCTATCTGCTGGAAAGCGTCGGCGTGGCGGTGGTGCAAGGTTCGGCTTTCGGCCTGGCGCCGTATTTCCGCATCTCCTACGCCACCGCGACGGAAACCTTGCGCGACGCCTGCACGCGCATCCAAAAAGCCTGTGCGGCGCTGACGTGAGGATCGTCTTCGTCGGGGCGGGCGGCGTCGGCGGCTATTTCGGCGCCAAGCTCGCGCAAGCGGGCGCGGAAGTTTCGCTGGTCGCACGCGGCGCCCATCTCGACGCGATCAAGCGCCAAGGCGGGTTGAAGATCGTGACGGCGGACGGGGCGAGCCTTGCCCCGGTCCGCGCGTCCGACGATCCTTCCAAACTCGGCCCCGCCGATCTGATCGGTATTGCGACCAAATTGTGGGACACCGAAAGCGTGATCGGCCAGATCGCGCCGTTGATGACGCCGGCGACGCGCGTCGTGTCGTTCCAGAACGGCATCGAAGCGCCCGATATGCTGCGCGAAGCTTTCGGCGCCGAGCGCGTGCTGGGCGGCATCGCGCAAATCTCGACGGTGATTTCGGAGCCGGGCACGATCAAGCAGACCGGTGCCTTCGCGCGATTGACCATCGGCACGTTCGGCCCGGTGCAGGATCCGGTCGCGGTCAAATTCGCCGAGCTCGCCAAATCGACCGGCGTCGACGTGGCGCTCAGCCCCGATATCTCGCGCACGATCTGGGAAAAATTCGTCTTCCTCGCGTCCTTCGCGGCGATCACGGCGGTCACGCGCCTGCCCAAGGGCGGCGTGTGGTCGCGCGAGGAAACGCGCGCGCTGTTCCGCGCCCTGGTTGCCGAGGCGGTCGAACTCGCCCGTGCCGAAGGGATCGCCTTCGACGATACCCAGGTTGATAAGGTGATCGCGAACGTCGAAACCATGCCCGACGGCATGAAGGCGTCGATGCTGCACGATCTGGAAAAGGGCGGGCGGCTGGAATTGCCGTGGCTGTCCGGGGCCGTCGTGCGCCGCAGCCGCGCCAAGGGCATGGCGGCGTTGAGCCATGCTTTCGTCGTCGCGGCGCTGGCGCCTTACGCCGAAGGGCGGCCGTCGTTCCGTTAGGATAGCGCCATGTTCCTGCGCGAGATCGACACGCTGCTGCGCAAACACGATCCGCGTTGGCGCACCGGCGTTCTGATCATCTTCATGATTGCCTGCGTGCAGTCGATCGCGGTGGTCACGCGGCCTTTGCCGATCAACGCGCTGGTCACGCCGCCGCCGCCCGATTCCTGGTGGGGCCGGGTCGAGGCCTGGGCGCTGGCCACGCCGTTCGGCAGCATCGATCGCGTTTGGTTCTATGTGGCGCTGGTCTTCGTCGCCGAAGCGGTGGTGTTGACCTTTTTCATGCTGTCCGAATACCGGACCTCGCGCCTGTCCGAACGCATCATCCGCTCGATCCGCGGTTCGATTGCGTTGAACCTGCTGCGCGGGCCCTATCAAAAACTGTCCAAACTGGGTGCGGGCGGTGTGCTCGCCGCCGCGTCGGGCGACGTCGAAGCCGTGCAGCGTTTGCTGCGCGAAGCGCTGGTGCATGCGGCCGTGTCCGTGTTGCAGCTCGCTTTGATGTTGACGATCATCTTCTTCGTCGAGAAGTGGCTCTTTTACATTCTGGCGGTCGAGATCGCGATTTTGGCTGGCGCCATTGCGCTCTACGCCAATTGGCGCAAGAAGAAGTACCTGACCAAGATGGGGCTCGATCAGAGCTATCTCGGCTATCTCGCGTCGCTCTATTCCAAAAATCTCGATCTGCGTTTCACGGGCCTGGGCTCGGCCTATCTCGTGCGGTTGCTCACGACGGCGCGCAAGCTGATGGGTCTGAACCTGCTGCTGTGGCGCCGCCACGGCACCTATCACGCGATCATCGAGTTCGTGATCGGCATGTCGGCGGCGATCTGCCTCGTGCTGCTGATCGTCACGTCGAAGGACGGCCCGCCGCCGATCGGCAAGTTCCTGGTTTTCGCCTATTATACGATGCTGATCTTCCCGAATTTGAGCCGCATCGGCGAGGCCTGGCCGATGATCAACGATGCGCGGCTCGCCTTGCAGCGCATCTCCGCCTCGACCGACGGGCTCGACCAGGTGACGGCGGAGAAGGGGGCTCGCGCGCCCGCTGCATGGGGCGAGATCCGCTTCGAGGACGTGTCGCTGCTCTCCGATCGCGGCGAAGTTCTGCTGCAACCCTTCAGCTTCACGATCCGGCCGGGCGACAAAATTGGCCTGTTCGGCGATTCGGGCGCGGGCAAAACGACCGTGCTGTTCCTGCTGCTGGGCATGCATCGGCCGAGTTCCGGCCGCGTGACGATCGACGGGCGCGACGTGACGACGTTGTCGCTGACCGATCGCAAGCGGCTGTTCTTTTTCGGCCGCGCCTCGACCGCCTTCGTGCAGGGTACGGTCGCCGACAATATCGCGATCCATCGCGTGCTCGATCGCGAGACTTGGGATCGCACGCTGGATCGCGTGAAGATGGACAAGCGCGTGGCCGCTGAGCCCGAGGGCGTGAATACGCCGATGGGCGACAAGGGCGAGCCGTTCTCGGGCGGTGAGCAGCAGCGCGTGGCCTTCGCGCGCGCGTTGCTGACCGACGCGCCCTGTTTGATTTTGGATGAAACGCTGGCCTCGCTCGACGAGGATACCGAGATGTTCATGCTCGGCCGCTTGCTCGACGAATACGCCGACAAGACGGTGATCTGCGTTTCCCACCGCAAGCACGTCGCCACGCTGTTCACGCGGATGATCCGCGTGCGGCGCGGCGGTATCGTCGAAATGATCGAAACGCCCAAAGAAACGGGAGCGACCCTATGACCGACGCCTTCGCCAACGCCCAAGCCTTGTGGACCGCGCGCCTTGCGGGTAAACGCATCGACGGCTGGCCGGGCGGCGCGCCCGGCACGCCCGCCGACGTCTACGCGATCCACGACGCGGCCGCGCGCATCTCCGGCAAGCCCATCACCGGCTGGAAGGTCGCCAATATCACGCCGCAGCAGCAGAAGGGCAGCGGCATCGGCCGCCCGGTCTGCGCGCCCCTGATGGCCGAATGGTCGCAACCGTCGCCCGGCAAATTCCCGCGCGCGTCCTTCACCGACGCGTTCATGGTCGAATGCGAATTCGCGTTCGAGCTCGGCGTCGATATTCCGCCGCGCGCCACCCCCTATACGCGCGCCGAAATCGTCGCGCGGATCGCCAGCGTGCGCCCGGCGATCGAGTTCATCGACAAGCGCGTCGTGCCGGCGGTGCCGGTCGAGGCCTTCTCCGATTTCATGGCGAGCGGCGGCTTCGTGTTCGGCAAGCCCGTCGTGCCGGGCGGCGATTTGAATTTCGGCGCGTCGGAAATCGTACTGACGATCGACGGCAAGGAAGCCGCGCGCGGGACCGGTGCCGCGATCAAGGGCGATCCGCTGCTCGCGGTCGTCGACCTCGCCAACGCCCCGCCGCCGTGGACGAATTTGCGCGCGGGCCAAATCGTCACGACCGGATCGTGCACGGGGGTCGTAAAAATTCCGGGCCCTTGCACCATCAAGGCCGATCATGGGCCCTTGGGGAGCGTTGAAGTCGTCTTCGTTTGACGTCTATGCTGATCGCGCATAGCGGCGCTGCCCCGATCGCCTTGGCGCGCACGGCTCGACTCCCTATATCCCTGGGGTAACCGGAATTATTCCAGGGAGTTCATTAAATGTCTGATGGAGATAGCAAAATGAAGGTCGAAATCGGATTGAAGGACAATGCGCGCAAGGCCGCCGCCGCGGCGTTGGGCAAGGTTTTGGGCTCGACCTATGTCCTTTATTTGAAGACCCAGGGCTTCCACTGGAACGTGACCGGCCCGCAATTCATCCAGCTGCACGAGATGTTCGGCGCGCAATACGCCCAACTCGCCGCCGCGATCGACGAATTGGCCGAGCGTATCCGCGCGCTGGGCGAGCCCGCGCCGGGCTCCTACGCCCAGTTCAAGAAGCTGTCGGTGATCGAAGAGCAGACTTCGGTTCTACCGCCCGAGAAGATGCTCGCCGAACTCGTCGCCGATCACGAAGCGCTGACGCGCCTCGCGCGCGAAACGCAGGAAACGGTCGAAGATTTGGGCGACACCGAAACGGGCGACATCATGGTCGGCCGCATGAAGGAACACGGCAAGACCGCGTGGATGCTCCGCGCGCATCTGTCCTAATCGAGAGCGACGCTCACACCCACGCGATACGCAAGATGTTGGTCGCCCCCGGCGTGCCGAAGGGCACGCCGGCGGTGATCGCGATGGTCTGGCCGGGATCGGCGAAACCTTCCTCGCGGGCCACGCTGACGGCCTTTTCGACCATGTGGTCGAATACCGAAAACTCCTCCGACTCCACGCAATGCGTGCCCCAGCACAGCACCATGCGCCGCGCCGTGCGCTGATTTTGCGTCAGGCATAGGATCGGGGCTTCCGGCCGCTCGCGCGCCGCGCGCAACGTGGTGGAGCCCGAGGTGGTGAAGGTGACGATCGCCGCCGCCTTGATCGTCGCGGCGACTTGTGCCGCCGCCGCCGTGATCGCGTCCGATGCGGTCGCTTCGGGCTTGGCGTGATCGGCGTCCATGATCGGGCGATAGGAAGGATCGCGTTCGACCCGCGCGATGATGCGGCCCATCATTTCGACCGCTTCCAGCGGATAATCGCCCGACGCGGTTTCCGCCGACAGCATTACGGCATCCGCCCCGTCATACACGGCGGTGGCGACGTCCGACGCTTCCGCGCGCGTGGGCGTGGGCGAATGGATCATCGAATCCAGCATCTGCGTGGCCACGATCACCGGGCGGCCGAAGCGCCGGCAGCTGCGCACGATGCGCTTTTGCAGCGTGGGCACGTCCTCGGGCGGCATTTCCACGCCCAGATCGCCGCGCGCGACCATCACCGCGTCGGTCAGTTCGACGATCTCGTCCAATCGGTCGATGGCCGACGGCTTTTCGAGCTTCGCGCAAACGCCGGCACGGCCCTGGATCAGCTTCTTCGCTTCGGCGATATCGTCGGGGCGCTGGACGAAGGACAGCGCGACCCAATCCACGCCCAGATCCAGCGCGAAGGCGAGGTCGCGGCGATCCTTGTCGGTCAGCGCCGAAATCGGCAGCACCGTGCCCGGCACGTTGACGCCCTTGCGATCGGAAATCGTGCCCGCGACGATCACCTCGCACAGCGCGTGTTCGAGCGAGGTTTCGAGTGCCCGCAAGCGTACGCGCCCGTCATCGACCAGCAGATCCTGGCCGGGCGACAAAGCCGCGAAAATTTCGGGATGCGGCAGCGTCACGCGATCCGCGTTGCCGTCGCCCTTGGCGAGTTCGAAACGGAATTTCTGGCCCTTCTGCAATTTGACCGGCCCGTCCTTGAACGTGCCGACGCGCAGCTTGGGCCCTTGCAGATCGGCGAGGATCGCGACCGGCCGTCCGGTGCGTTTCTCGACATCGCGCAGCGCATCGTAGCGCTTGCGGTGATCCTCGGGCGCGCCGTGGCTGAAATTCAGCCGGAATACGTCGGCGCCCGCGCGGAACAGGGCTTCGATGGTCGCGGGGTCCGACGTGGCGGGGCCCAGCGTGGCGACGATCTTGGTGGCACAATTGCGGCGCAAAGCCGTTTTCCTTCCCATCCGGTTCTTATCGTTCGATCAGTATAGCGCGAAAATCGTTGACGTTCGTATGCGTCGGACCGGTTACGACCAGATCGCCGAGTTTCCCGAAATACGTATAAGCGTCGTTATTGGCGAGATAGGCAGCCGCGTCGGGTCCGCGCGTCAGCGTATCGGGCGTGACGATGGCGCCGGCATTGTCCTCGGTGCCGTCGATCCCGTCGGTATCGCCCGCGATCGCATAGACGCCCTTCATCCCGTCGAGCGCGAGAGCTAGGCCCAGCGCGAACTCCGCGTCGCGACCGCCGCGGCCTTTGCCGCGCACGGTGACGGTGGTTTCCCCACCCGACAGGATGACGCAAGGCGCCTGCACCGGGCCCTTGCCCGCACGGATCGCGCGGACGAGTTCGGCCTGCTCGCGCGCCACGTCGCGGCTTTCGCCCTCCAGATCGGGGCCGAGCGAATGCACGGCATAGCCATATTGCTTCGCGAGCGCCGCCGCCGCCTCCAGCGACTGGATCGGAGCGGCAATCAGCTTGTAATCGGCGTTGGGCAAATGCTTGGGCGTTTCCGATGCGGGATCGGCAAGCCGCGCCGCGATTTCCGCCGGCGGATCGATCTTGTATTTGGCCAGCACGGCGCGCGCTTGTTCCAACGTCGTCGGGTCGGCGACCGTGGGGCCGGAGCCGATGGTCGAGGGATCGTCGCCGGGCACGTCGGATATCGCCAGCGTCAGTACGCGGGCGGGCGACGCAGCCTGGGCCAAGCGCCCGCCGGCGATCGAGGATAGATGCTTTCGCACCGTGTTCATCTCGACGATGTTGGCGCCGGATTTCAGCAAGGCTTGGGTGACGCTGCGCAGCGCCTCGAGCGTCACCGGCGGGGCGGGCAGGCTCAACACCGCCGAACCGCCGCCGGAAATCAGCGCCAGGACCAGATCGTCGGGGCCGAGGCCCTTCACAAGATCCAACATCCGCGCGGCGCCGTTCATGCCAGCCGCATCGGGCACGGGATGGGCGGCTTCGACGATCTCGATCTTCTTGCACGGCGCGCCATGGCCGTAGCGGGTGACGACGAGGCCCGAGATGTCCGCGTCCCAATGGTCCTCGACCGCCTTGGCCATAGCGGCGGAGGCTTTGCCCGCCCCGATCACGACCGCGCGGCCCTTGGGGCGGGGCGGCAGGAAGGCGGGAACCCGGAGCGAGGGCTGGGCGGCGTCGATCGCGGCCTTGAACAGGGCGCGCAGTTGTTCTTGTGGACTCATCGTGACGCCACGTTAGCAGTTTTGGCGGCGAAATCGCAAAAGCGGCTATAGTCGTCTTCCGCCATGTCTCCCGATTCTTCGCCTTTGTTGGGCGTCGACGACGCCCCCGCCGCCCAAACCGTCAACCCGGACGGCAAAGCCGATCTGTTGCTGATCTGCGATCACGCGCGCCGCGACGTGCCCAAGGCGCTGGGCGATCTGGGCGTGCCGCGCGCCGAATGGGACCGGCATATCGCCTTCGATATCGGCGCCGAAGCGGTCGCGCGAATTCTTTCGGCGCGTTTCGATGCGCCCTTGGTCCATTCGGGCTATTCGCGCCTGGTCGTCGATTGCAACCGCCGGCCCGACGACCGCACCTGCATGCCGGAAGTGTCGGACGGCACGCCGATCCCCGGCAATTTGGGCTTGCCGGACGATGCGCGCGCCAAGCGTTTGGCGGCATTGCATGCGCCTTATCATGCGGCGGTGGCGGCGGCGATCGCGCGTTATCGCAATGCGGGCCGCGTGCCGATCGTATTGTCGATGCATTCCTGCACGCCGGTGTTCAAGGGCTTCGAACGGCCCTGGCATATCGGCGTGTTGTGGAAATCCGATCCGCGCTTGCCGGTCCCGTTGATGAAGGCGTGCGCGGCGCAGCCGGGCGTTGCGGTCGGCGACAACCAGCCTTACGACGCGCGCGACGGCCACGGCTACACGATGCGCACGCATTGCGAGTTGGCGGGCATTCCGCATGCGCTGATCGAATTGCGCCAGGATCTGATCGATACGCCGTCGGGCGTGGCGAAATGGGCGGCGATTTTCGGCGATGCGCTGGCGCAAGCGTTGAAAGCGCCCGATCTCGACCGGCTTCGGGTTTACGCATGACCGCGCCGGATTTCACCATCGGGATCGAGGAGGAGTATCTCCTTGTCGATCCTGTCACGCGCGATATCGCGCGCGATCCGCCGGCCGATCTGGTGGCGCAGACGGAAGAAGCGCTCGCCAAGCGCGGCATGCCGGGGCAGGTCAGTCCCGAATTCCTGCGTGCTCAGATCGAAGTGCAAACGCGCGTGTGCACCAGCGTGGCCGATGCGCGCGCCCAGCTTGTCACGCTGCGCAAGACGGTGGCGGAAGTCGCGGCGCGGCATGGCTTGGCGCCCATCGCCGCCTCGACCCATCCTTTCGCCGAATGGCGCGGCATCGGCGCCACCGACCGCGAACGCTATCGCGCGCTGGAGCGCGATCTTCAGGGCGTGGGCCGCCGCTTGGTGATTTGCGGGCTGCATGTCCATGTCGGCATCGCGGACGAGGAATTGCGCGTCGACCTGATGAATCAGGCGGGCTATTTCCTGCCGCATCTTCTGGCACTCTCGACCTCGTCGCCGTTCTGGCGCGGCGAGGATTCGGGCCTCGCGTCGTATCGTGTCGCCATTTTCAACGAGCTTCCGCGCACCGGCTTGCCCGACCATTTCGAAAGCTGGGGCGAGTATCGCCGCCAGGTCGATCGCTTGGTCGCCGCCGGCTTGATCGATGACGCATCGAAGCTGTGGTGGGACATCCGTCCCTCGGCGCGCTTCCCGACATTGGAAATGCGCGTGACCGATATGTGCACGTCGCTCGATCACGCGATTTCGATCGCGGCGCTGTACCGGTCCCTGATTTCGATGCTGTGGCGCTTGAAGACGGCGAATCAGCGCTGGCGCATCTATCCGCATATGCTGGTGAAGGAAAATCGCTGGCGCGCGCAACGCTACGGCACCGACGAAGGCCTCGTCGATTTCGGCAAGGGGATGGTCGTTCCCATGGCGGCACTCGTCGAAGAGATGATCGCGCTGGTGCGCATCGATGCCGAACGCCTGGGCTGCCTCGCGGAAGTCGAAAACGTACGGAACATCTTGCGCGATGGTACCTCGGCGCATCGCCAGCGCCGTGCTTACGCCAAGGCCGTGGCGGCCGGGGCGGATAGGCCCCAAGCGCTGGCGGCGGTCGTGGATGATTTGATCGCGGGCACGGTGGCGGGGTTGTGACCCCGACCCTATATTAGGGCCAAGGAGACACGCCATGGACGACAAGACCCGCACCGAGCTTGAAGCCGCCGCCTTCCGCCGTCTGGTCGCGCATTTGCGCGAACGCACCGACGTGCAGAATATCGACCTGATGAATCTGGCCGGGTTCTGCCGCAACTGCCTGTCCAAATGGTATCTCGCCGAAGCGAAGGAGCGGGGCGTGGAACTCACCGATCCGCAGGCGCGCGAAATCGTCTACGGCATGCCCTATGACGAATGGAAGGCGAAGCACCAGAAGGAAGCGTCGTCCGATCAGAAGGCGAAATTCGCCGACGCCCAGAAGCACTAACCAGAAGCACTAAGACGAAGCGGTTTCCTTCGCGGCTTCTTCGTCCAGCACGTTCTGCTTCACCGCGCGCTGAAGTTTCTCGAACGCCCGCACTTCGATCTGCCGCACGCGTTCGCGGCTGATGCCGAATTTCTGCGAGAGATCCTCCAGCGTCGCGGGCTCGTCCTTCAAGCGCCGTTCGGTCAGGATATCGCGCTCGCGCTCGTTGAGCGTCACCAGCGCCTTGTCGAGCAACGCTTGGCGGCGCTTGCCTTCCTCGTCCTCGGCGAGGCGGACTTCCTGATTGTCCGTCTCGTCGACCAGCCAATCCTGCCATTCGCCGTCCCCGTCGCCGTCGTTGCGCACGGGCGCGTTCAGCGAATTGTCGGGGGCGGCGAGGCGCCGGTTCATCTGCACCACGTCCTGCTCGGGCACGCCGAGCTGGGTCGCGATCTTTTCGACCGCTTCGGGCGGCAGATCGCCTTCGTCGAGCTGGCGCATCTGCGCCTTCATCCGGCGCAGATTGAAGAACAGTTTTTTCTGCGCGGCGGTGGTGCCCATTTTCACCAGCGACCAGGAGTGCAGGATGTATTCCTGGATCGCCGCACGGATCCACCACATCGCATAGGTCGACAGGCGGAAGCCGCGATCGGGGTCGAAGCGCTTCACCGCCTGCATCATGCCGACATTGCCTTCGGACACGAGTTCGGACAGCGGCAAGCCGTAGCCGCGATAGCCCATGGCGATTTTCGCGACCAAGCGCAGATGCGCGGTCACGAGCCGGTGCGCCGCATCGGCATCACCGGATTCCCGCCAACGCTTGGCGAGCATGAATTCCTCTTCCGGCTCCAGCAGCGGGAACTTGCGGATATCCTGCAGATATCGCGTCAGGTTCCCGTCCGGCGCGGGTAATCGCGACTTCACGTGTGCTGTGCTCCTGATGCGCGGGTTCGAGCGCCCCGCGCGACGCTATTCTTGCACGCGCGAAGGGCCGCGCAAAAGTGCGAGATACCGTAGAAAATCCGGCGCGTATGGCCGCACGAACCGTAAGGTTTCTCCGCTTTCCGGATGGCGGAACCCCAGCGTGAACGCATCCAACGCTTGCCGGCCGAAATCGGGTAAGCCCGCGACTTTGCGGGCATAAGTCGGATCGCCCAGCAGCGGGCAGTTGATCGAGGCGAGATGTACGCGGATCTGATGCGTGCGGCCGGTCGCCAGGCGGCATTCGATCAACGCAGCCCTGCTTTTCGCCAAAATCTCGATCGTGCGATAGCGCGTCAGCGCTTCCTTGCCGCCGCTTTTCACCACCGCCATTTTTTTCCGGTCGCGCGGGTTGCGGCCGATATTGCCCTCGATCTCGCCCGAGGCGGGGCGCGGCACGCCCTTGACGATCGCGGCATAGACGCGCTCGACCGAATGTTCGGCGAATTGTTCGGCGAGATTGCGATGCGCCGCGTCGGTCTTCGCCGCGACCATCAAGCCGCTCGTATCCTTGTCGAGCCGGTGGACGATGCCGGGGCGTTCCACGCCGCCGATCCCCGACAGCGAGCCTTTGCAATGCGCCAGCAGCGCATTGACCAGCGTGCCGCCCGAATGGCCGGGGGCGGGGTGGACGACGAGGCCCGCGGGCTTGTCGATCACGATCAGATGCGCGTCCTCGTAGACGACATTCAGCGGAATTTCCTCGGCCGCTTGGCTCGCCGCGACCGGATCGGGGATTTCCAGCGTCACCGTTTCGCCCGCTTTGACCTTGCGGGAGGGGTCTTGTACGGTCGCGCCGTCGATGCGGGCATGGCCCGCTTCGATCAACGCCTTCACGCGGCTGCGCGAGGTGCCGGCGGCCGACCCGTCGGCCAGCACGCGATCCAGCCGCGTTCCCGCCAATTCCGGTCCGATTTGGATTTCGCTGGATTCCGACATGCGCGCCTTGAAGACGATCGTGATTTTCCTGGGCGTGCTGTGCATCGCCGCCTTCGCCTTTCTGATTTATGTGGTTATCGGCGGTGTGGGCAAGCCTTCATCGCCGGAGACGCCGGTCGCCGCGACATCTTCGCCCGCACCTCGCCCGCCGATCGCGGGCTTGAGCTGGGGCGATGTCGCGATTTCGGCGCCCGAAGGCTCGGTCCTCGCGGGCGCCTTCGCGGCGGGCGATCAGATCGTGGTGCATGTGAACCCGCCGGGCGCCGCGCCGTTTCTGGTCGTGATCGACCCGAAGGCCGGGCGCGTGACCGGCCGTATTCTGCTGGGGGCCCGCCCATGAATTTCGCGTCCGACAACACCGCCCCCGTCCATCCGCAAGTGATGGCGGCGATCGCTGCCGCCAACGCCGCGCCCTCGATGCCTTACGGCAACGACGCGCTGTCACGCGACGTGGAAGCGAAAATCTCCGCGATCTTCGAACGCCCGGCGAAAGTGTTTCTCGTCTCGACGGGCACGGCGGCGAACGCGTTGTCGCTCGCCGCGATGACGCCGGTGTGGGGGGCGATCTACTGCCATGCGGCAGCGCATATCGAGGAAGACGAATGTGGTGCCCCGGAATTCTACACCGGCGGCGCCAAGCTCGTCGGGCTCGACGGCGATCACGGCAAGTTGGCACCCGCCGATCTCGACGCGGCGTTGAACGCGGCGGGGGCGGGGGTCGTGCATCACGTGCAGCCCGCCGCCTTGTCGCTGACCAACGCGACGGAAGCCGGCACGATCTATTCGCCGTCGGAAATCGCCGCGCTGGCGGCCGTCGCGCGCAAGCATGGGCTGAAGGTCCATCTCGACGGCGCGCGCTTCGCCAATGCGCTGGTCGCGAGCGGTTGCACGCCCGCCGAGGCGACGTGGAAAGCGGGCGTGGATATCCTGTCCTTCGGCGGCACGAAGAATGGGTGCCTCGCGGTCGAAGCGATCGTGGTGTTCGACGACGCGCTCGCGGCCACGCTCGCCTTCCGGCGCAAGCGCGCGGGGCATTTATTCTCCAAGCATCGCTATCTCGCGGCGCAAATGGCGGGCTATCTCGACGGCGATTTGTGGCTCGCCCTCGCGCGCCAATCGAACGCGATCGCGGCGAAGCTCGCGGGCGGGCTCGCCGCCTTGCCGGGCGCCAAGCTCGCGCATCCGGTACAAGCGAACGAAGTCTTCGTCGATCTGCCCGAAGCGGCGATCGTGGCGATCGAGCAAGCGGGCTTCGCCGTCTATCGCTGGTTCGGGCCGGGCACGCGGCGTTTGCGCCTCGTCGCGTCGTGGAACAGCCTGGAAGCCGACGCCGAACGCCTGATCGCCACCGCCAAAGCCGCGATTTAAAGGGCAAATCGCGGGGTCCGGCGGCGGCTTGCGTCGCGCGCGCCGATGGGCTACATGCTCAGCCCTTCCGAAGGCCTGTCCCCATCGTCTAGAGGCCCAGGACGGCACCCTCTCACGGTGCAGACCGGGGTTCGAATCCCCGT
>JAYRYC010000005.1:0-461637 GCA_041917215.1 Tagaea sp. | reverse complement strand
AGCACGTCGATCTGACGCAGCTTCGTGACGATCTGTTCAGCACTATGTCGCTTCCTCGGCATCTTCAGGTTCCCTTTCCAAACTGATTATCCCAATCAGCCTGGTTCAAGAAAACCCGGTCAGGTCATTCCAGCGCAATGATATCTCGGCCTATGCGGCCTCGACCGCCGATGCCGCGATCCTCAACCATCGCGGCATGAAGGTGCGCGACCTGACGCCGGTCGAATACCAGTCGTTCTTCGGCAACGGCCTGGTGACGATGGGTCAAACGGTGCGCAACAATCCCGATCTCGTCACCAAGTTCGGCCGGGCCTTCGCGCGCGGCCACGCCTTCGCGCTGAAGGCGGAGAACAAGGCCAAGGTGCTGGCGCATATGAAGGCCGGCAACCCGCAGGAAAGCGAGGATCCGGCGTTCGCCTCGGCGCTGTTCGACGCGGTCATGTCGAAGACGATCCCGATCGACGCGTCGAAGGGCCTTGGCTATCAGCCGCCGGAAGTGTGGGCGGAATGGCAGAAGAGCCTGATCGAGACCGGCGATCTGAAAGCGCCGCTGCCCGACCTTTCCGCCGCCTTCACGAACCAGTTCGTGGCGGCGTGGAACGCTGGGATCCGCTGATGTCGGGAGCCGTGGCCTTCGCGCCCGCGCCGCCGCCGGAGCCGGTCGGCAAGACCGTCTACGAGCTTACGAACGTGGGCAAGACCTATGCGCGCAACGCCGTCGTGGCGTTGGAGGGGATCAATCTCACCTTGCGCAAAGGCAGCTTCTCGTCGGTGATCGGATCGAGCGGCTGCGGCAAATCGACGTTGCTGAAAATCATGGCGGGCCTCATCCCCCCGAGCTCGGGGCGGGTTGTCCTTCAAGGACAACCCGTCACGGGTGCGCGCCGGGATATCGGCATGATGTTCCAGCAAGCGACGTTGTTTCCCTGGCGCACCACGCTGGAGAACATCGTCCTGCCGATCGAAATCCGCGACGGGCGCGAGGCGGCGAGGGCGGCGCACGACCGCGCCCGGGCCTTGCTCGACCTCGTCGGCTTGAAGGGTTTCGAGAAGAACTACCCGAGCGAACTTTCCGGCGGCATGGCGCAGCGCGCCGCGATCTGCCGGATGCTGATCACCGAACCCGCCGTGCTGCTGCTCGACGAGCCGTTCTCGGCGCTGGACGAGCTGACGCGCGATTTCATGAACATGGAATTGCAGCGCATTTGCGCCTCGCGCGCGGCGACGGCGTTCCTGGTCACCCACTCGATCCCCGAAGCGGTGATCCTGTCGGACGTCGTCTACGTCATGCGCCCGCGACCGGGGCGCGTCGCCGAGGAAGTTGTGATCGACCTGCCGCGCCCGCGCACGCTCGACATGATCACGACGCCGAAATTCGGCGCGCTGGTCGAGCGCATCCGCAATCGGCTCGACAAAGAGGCGTTCAAATGACGGCTCCCGCCAACACCGCCGCACCGGCGGATTCCGGCGCCGATACGATCTGGGCCGAAACGATCCCGTGGTACGACCGGGTCCCCCGCGCCATCGCGATGATCTTCCTCGCCGCCGTGTTCTTCGGCCTGTGGGAGATGGTCACGCGCCTGGGCGTCGTCTCGCCGATCATTCTGCCCACGCCGGGCGAGACTTTGCGCGACCTCATGTTCGTGGGGCGCAATCTGATCGGCGGCGAATACATGCTCGCGGCGCTGTGGGTCACGATCAAGGAAGTGATCTACGGCTTCGCCCTCGCCATGGCGATCGGCTTCTCGCTCGGCATTCTGGTGGGCGAGACCGGCTTCGGCGAGCGCGCGGTGATGCCCTATCTGGTCGCGATCGACACGATGCCCAAGGTCGCCTTCGCGCCCTTGTTCATCTCGTGGCTCGGCTTCGATATCGCGTCCAAAGTGGCGCTGGCCGCGTTCATCGCGACCTTCCCGATCGTCGTGGGCACGGCCGCCGGCCTGCACGCCGCCGACACCAACGCGCGCATGTTGTTCAAAACGATGGGCGCTTCGCGCTGGCAGACCTTGTTCAAGATGAAGCTGCCGACGGGCTTGCCGCAGATATTCACCGGCTTGAAGATCGGCGCGGTCGGCGTGATGGCGGGCGCCATCACCGGCGAATTCCTGGGCGGCGGGCGCGGTTTCGGCGAATTGATCCGCGTGGCGGCCACCCAGCTCAACACGCCGCGCGTCTTTTCGCTGATTATCTATCTCAGCATCGTCGGCATGACGCTGTTCGGTCTCGTGGTCTGGATCCAGCGCCGCTTCGTGTTCTGGCACAAGGACCGCGTCGTCGGCGGCGATGGCTGACCGGACCCGCGTTCCGCGCGCGGCGCTGGAAGCGTTTCTCGCGCGCGTGTTCGTGGCGCTGCGCGTGCCCGAAACGGACGCGCGCAACGTCGCCTATCTGATGGCGGAGGCCGACGCGCTGGGCCACGATACGCATGGCGTGTTCCGCCTGCGCCAATACGTGAACCGCCTGCGCGACGGCGGCTGCAATCCCGTCGCACGGATTTCGGTCGTGTCCGAAACCTCGGCGACCGCCTTGATCGACGGCGATAACGGGCTTGGCCATTTGGCGATGCGCCACGCCTGCGGCCTGGCGATGGAGAAAGCGCAGGTCGCGGGTATCGGCTGGATCGGCATTCGCGGCGGCAATCACGCCGGGCCGGCGGCCCTTTACGTGCGCCCGCAAGCCGAAGCGAAGATGGTCGGCCTGTGCGCCGCCGTGGGCAGCGCCAACCATGTGGCGCCGTTCGGCGGCACCGATATTCTGCTCGGCACCAATCCGATCGCGATCGGCGCGCCCAGCGGCGGGCCCGATCCTTTCGTGCTCGATATGGCGACGACCGTGGCCGCGATGGGCAAGATCAAGACGCTGGCCCAGCGCGGGCAGGCGATGCCCGAAGGCTGGATGGTCGGGCGCGACGGCAAGCCGCTGACCGATCCCGCCAAGCGCGACGACGGGTTCCTGCTGCCGATCGGCGGCGCCAAGGGCTACGGCTTGTCGCTCGCGATCGGGCTGTTGGCGGGCGTGCTGAACGGGGCCGCCTTCGGATCGAATGTCGTCGACTTCACCAAGGACACGAAAAGCGCCACGAATACCGGCCAATTCGTCGCCGCGATCGATATCGGGGCGTTGGTCGGCGTCGCCGCGTTCGAGACGGCGTGTCGCGCGGTGTTCGCGGAACTGAAAGCGTCGGCGCCGTTGCCCGGTCACGATCCCGTGCGCATTCCCGGCGAAGGGCGCGGCGGGCAACTTGCCGACGCCGCCGAGCATGGCGTGAAAATTCACGCCGCCTTGCGCAAGGAACTCGACGCCATCGCCGGCGAGATCGGCGTCGCGGCGCTTTAGGCGGCCTTTTTCGGCTTGCCGTAAAGCCCGATATTCGCGTCGCCCCATTGCTTCAAGGCGCGCAGGATCGGCGCCATGCTTTCGCCCAAAGGCGACAGCGAATATTCGACCTTCGGGGGCACTTGCGCGTAGACCTTGCGCAGGATCAATCCGTCCTCCTCCAGCTCGCGCAATTGGTTGGTCAGGATGCGCGGGCTAACATTGGCGATGTGCTTGCGGATTTCGCCGAAGCGCAGCGTGCCCGACAGCAAATGGAACAGGACGACCGATTTCCATTTGCCGTCGATCAGACCGATCGCGGCTTCGACCGCGCAGCCGGGGCTGCAATCGAAACGCGAGAAGCGGGGCTTGGCCATGTCACGCTATCCTTTTTGTAACTAAGCGCGGCGTTTGTGCGTATTGCGGTTCTCGATAGGTAGGCACAGATCTGCCTTCTATCAACCGTCCGCCATGGAGCGCGTTCATGAAAGCCGTCGGCTACAAACAAGCCGGTCCGATCGATCGGTCCGACTCCCTCGTCGATATCGAATTGCCCGTGCCCGTGGCGTCCGGCCGGGACTTGTTGGTCGAAGTGTCGGCCGTCTCGGTCAATCCGGTCGACACCAAAATTCGCAAGGGCGTGTCGCCCGACGGCGATGGCTGGAAAGTCCTGGGCTGGGATGCGGTCGGCCGCGTCGCCGCGATCGGCGAACAAGTGATCGGGTTCAAGCCGGGCGATGCCGTTTATTACGCGGGCTCGATCCTGCGGCCGGGCTCGAACGCGCAATTTCATCTTGTCGACGAACGGATCGTCGGCCGCAAGCCGCGCGACCTGTCGGATGCCGAAGCGGCGGCCCTGCCGCTCACCGCGATCACGGCATGGGAGATGCTGTTCGATCGTCTCGACGTGACACGGAAAGTGCCGGGGGCCGCGAACGCGATCGTGATCGTCGGCGGTGCGGGCGGCGTGGGCTCGATCGCCATACAACTGGCGCGCGCCTTGACCGGCGTGACGGTGATCGCCACCGCCTCGCGCCCCGAAACCCGCGAATGGGTGAAGGCGCTGGGCGCGCATCACGTCATCGATCATACGAAGCCGCTGGCCGCGCAAGTGAAGGCGCTGGGCTTGGGCGCGCCCGCTTTCGTTTTCTCGACGACCCAAACGGATCGTCATCTCGCGGAGATCGTCGAAACGATCGCGCCGCAAGGCCGCTTCGGCCTGATCGACGATCCCGCGACGCTGAACGTCGTGCCGTTCAAGCGCAAGGCGGTGTCGATCCATTGGGAGCTGATGTTCACCCGGCCGATCTTCGAGACGCCCGATATGGACGCGCAAGGCCGCTTGCTGAACGAGGTCGCCCGCTTGATCGACGAAGGCCGCATCCGCACGACGATCAGCGAAACCTTGAAGCCGATCACCGCCGCGAATCTCAAGAAGGCGCACGCGACGATCGAAAGCGGCAAAGCCAAAGGCAAGATCGTGCTGGAAGGCTGGCCGATTTAGGCGAAACCGGGGCGAACGGGAAAATTTTCGTCGCGAAGACGCCCTATTCCGGCGGCAGATTGAGCGTGCCCGCCGGAATAGGCGAATCTCTTTTCGCGTTTTCCGGACGGCCCCGGAAAGGAGTCGCCGTCATGTTGAAACGTCCTCGCGCCACTTTCGCTTTGATCCTCGCCGCCGGCTTCGCGGCGACGCCCGCTTTCGCCGAACCGCCGTGGAAGCGCGGCGGCGACCACCGCGACACGCGCAACGACGTATCGGTGCCGGCGACGAAGCCGGTTGCCGACGCACCATCTGGTCAACCGTAATTAACCCTAAACGCGGCGGCAGAGACTGCCGGGGCGGCAGATTGTGCCGTGTAACAAACGCCTGGGCGTGTCGATAAGTTAATTATAATCAATGGGATAAGCGTGGCACGCGTTCTGCGAAAGACGAAGCCGGGCCGCTGACAACAAGCCGGCCAAGCAAACGAGTCCGAGGTCCGTATCGTGCAGATCAACACGTCTTTCGCCACCGCCGCCTTCGGCAATTACGCCGCCCGTTCCGCCGCCAAAGCCGCCGATACCGGCACGGTCGATTCCGAAAGCCAAGGCGGCCGTAAACTCGACTTCACGTCGATGACCCGTAAGGAGCTGCTCGATTGGGTCAACGGTGAAATCAAAAGCGGACGAATGACGGTCGCGGATAGCTCGCCCTTCGTCGGCATGACGATCAAGATCTCCGCCTATACGAAGCAGCCGGTCGATATCGACACCGACGCGACGCGCTACGACTTCACCGACATCGCCGCCAAGGGCGTCGAGGGCGCGCATTGGTTCGGCAACGAGAAGCTGGCCGAATCGCTGGAATGGGCCATCGGCGCGATGCGCCGCGCGCAAGGCGGCAAAGCCGGGATCGAACTCACGGCTTAACGCATCAGAATCGACAGCACGAAATCGGCGCGCGCGTCGGGCGTCGTTTTGGGCAGCTCGATGGCCGTGTAGCCCAAGCGCGGCAACGTGTCGGCGAGGCGGCGATATTCGCGCGTCGCGTCGTCGAAGCCGTGGCGGCGCTCGGGATCGTTCGCGAAAATTTCCGGCCAGGGCGGGGCAAGGAAGACCTCGCGGCGATAGAGCGACGCGGCCGCCACATCGCGCAAGACCGGTGCGCCGGTCAGTTCCGCCAAGCCCGATGCCGCGTCGATCACGCCGCGATCGAAGAACACGAAATCCGCCGCGTTCTTCGCGCCATCCAGATCGCGTTGCGCCAGCGTCAATGCCCGGCGCAAAAACGCCGCCGGATCGACCCAAGGCAAAGCGCTGCCGCCTTGCACTTCTACTTCGCGCACGATGCGCCGGCCCGGTTCCTCGACGACGCGGTGACCTCGATCGCGCAGCCGATCGAGCAAGGTCGACTTGCCGCCGCCCGAGCAGCCGGTGATCAGAATAAGGTTGTCGCGCATAACGACCTTTCGTTGTGGCTGGCCCGGAAATAGCATCTTTCCGGGCAACGGGGGAGCCAAGCCATGATGCTGGGAATGTCGCTGGAGACCTTTACGCTTGTTCATGTCGTGATCAGCTTGATCGCGATCGTCACGGGCTTCGTGTGGCTCGTCGATCTGATCGGCAACCGGATGCGCGGCCAGCCGACCGTCGCGTTCCTGGCGACGACGGTGCTGACCAGCGTGACGGGCTTCATGTTTCCGGCCACGCAATTCCTGCCGTCGCATCTGTTCGGCGTGATTTCGCTGATCGTGCTGGCGGCCGCGATCTACGGGCTTTACGGCGCGAAGCTCGAAGGGCGCTGGCGCTTGGCCTATGTGATCGGCGGCGCGGTGGCGCTTTATCTCAACGTGTTCGTGCTGATCGTGCAGGGTTTCTTGAAAGTCCCGGCGCTGAACGCGCTCGCACCCACCCAAGGCGAACCGCCTTTCGCCATCGCGCAAGGAATTTGGCTGATCGCGAGCGTGGCGCTGGGCTATCTTGCCGTGAAGCGCTATCGGGTGTGAGTTCATGACGATTCTGATTACGGGGGCGGGGCTGATCGGGTGCCGGACGGCGGCGCTGCTGGCCGCCCGGGGCGAAAAGCCCCTGCTGCTCGACCTGCGGCCCAACGAAACGGCGATCGCGTCCCTGGTGCCGGCGGGTAAGGCGACGATCGTCGCGGGCGACGTCTCGGATCGCGCGGCGATGCTCGATCTGTTCAAGCGCCACGGCGTGACCCAGGTCGTGCATACGGCGGCGGCGTTGAGCCTGGCGATCCGCGAACGTCCCACGCTCGCCTTCGACGTCAATCTCGGCGGCACGGTGGCGCTGCTCGAAGCCGCGCGTGCGACTGGTGTCACGCGTTTCCTTTATGCGTCGTCCACCACCGTCGCCTATTCGACCTTCGGCGATCCCTTGACCGCGCCGGTGAAGGAAGATCTGGCAATGCGCGTGGCGAGCCAAGCACCGCGCTCGCTTTACGCCGCCGCGAAGCTTGCCGGCGAATGGTTCGTGCGGCTCTATGGCGATCAATTCGGGCTCGACTGGGCGGCGCTGCGCTATGCCGCCGTGCTCGGCCTCTGGGCGGGGCCGAACAATTCCGTGCCGGGCGGCTTGATGGCGAAGCTGCTCGGCCAGGGTGCGGCCGGCGGCACGGTGCGCATCGATGACAAGCTGTATCTATGGACGCGCGGCGAGGATTTCGTCGATGCGCGCGACGTGGCGGCGGCGAATGTCGCGGCCCTGGATGCGCCCGCCTTGCCCTCGCGCGTGTACAACATCGCGTCGGGGCGAATGACCAGCGTTGCCGATTTCGTCGCGGCGGCCAAACGCGTGCGTCCCGATCTCTCAATCGAGGCAGCCGATGTGCCGCCGACGGGTTTCGCCGGTTTCCCCTGGCCGCGCGACTACGCCTTCGACATTTCGGCGGCGGCGAAGGATTTTGGCTATCGCCCCGCGCATGACGTGGAGTCGAGCCTGCGCGACGCGCTGCCCTTCGTCTAGTCGCGGTCGGGGGCGCCCAGCGGGAATAGATTTCGATAGGGCCGCGCGTCGTCGACGACGCGTGCGAATTCGGGCCTTGCGAGCAAGCGCGCGCGATAGGCTTTGAGCCGCGTATATTCGGCCGGGATGGGCTGCGTCCAATCGGCATAAAACAGCGACGGTGCGGCCGCGCAATCGGCGAGCGAGAATGCGGGCCCCGCCGCCCATTCGCGCCCGTCGAGCTTGGCGTCGAGCCACGCATAGATCGTTTCGAGTTCCTTGCGCGCTTTGGCCACACCGAACGGGTCGCGCGATTCGGCGGGGCGCAAGGCTTCGAACACGACCGCTTGCATCGGCGTCATCACATAGCAATCGAACACGCGATCCATGAAGCGCGCTTCGAGTGCGGCCGCCGCATCATCGGGGATCAGCTTCGTGCGGCCCGGATATTTTCGATCGACATGTTCGAGGATGATCGAGGATTCGACGATCGTACGCCCGTCCTCGACCAGGATCGGAATGCGCTTCATCGGCCAGAGCCGTTCGAGTTCGGCCGCGTGCACGGGCTCGCCGAAATCGATCTTTCGATAGTCGAACGCGACGCCGTTCTCGCCCAGACCCAGCAAGACCTTCTGGCAGTAGCTCGATAGCGGATGGGCGTGCAGAACCAGCGACATGATATTCCTTCAGGCGACGAGACGGAGGGATTTGCGCATGCCGTCGACGCGCGCTTCGCCGAGTTCGCGGTCGAGTTCGACGTGCGTCGCGCGCCAGATCGGCACGGCGGCGTTGAGCGCCGCGCGGCCCGCCGGGGTCAGCGACGGCCGGCGCACGCGCTTGTCCTTCGCGTCGGCCGCGATATCGACCCAGCCGCGCGCGACGAGGACTTTGAGATAGGCGGTCAGCGTCGTGCGATCCATCGCCAGGAAGTCGGCGAGCGGGCCGAGCGGCGGCGGCTCGGGCCGGTTCAATGCCATCATCAGCGAGAACTGGCCTTGCGACAGGCCGAGATCGCGAAACGCCGTATCGAAGCGCCGGGCGAGGGCGCGCGCCGCGCGCTGCACATGCAGGCACAAACAGCCGTCGCGCACTTCGATCGTCGTTTCGTGGCTGGGCCCGGTCCGGCTCGGCATTGCGCCGCTTACCCCTCGATTTGACTTCGTCAATATATGTTGATATCAACGTATTTGTCAACGAGGGAGATCGGATACATGACCGTCGCGCCGTATTTGTTTTTCGAAGGAAATTGCGAGAAAGCGCTCGAGTTCTATCGCGCCGCGTTGGGCGCCGAGATCGGCATGATGATGCGCTACGACGCGGCCCCCAAAGGCGGGCCCGAACAACCCGGCTGCCCGACGCCGCCGCCCGACAAGATCATGCATGCCGAGTTCAAATTGCGCGACACGACGATCTTCGCTTCCGACGGCGGGGCCAGCGGAAAGCCCGAATTCAAGGGCTTCGCGCTCAATATCCTCGCCAAGGATCCCGACGACGCGAAGAAGCTGTTCGACGCGCTGGCCGATGGCGGCAAGATCATGATGCCGTTCGGGCCGACCTTCTTTTCGCCGGCGTTCGGCATGACGTCGGACAAGTTCGGCATGAACTGGATGATCTACGTGCCGATGCCGATGCCCGGGCAAGGCTGAGCCGCGCGCGGGACATTGGCCGTCCCCGATCCTATCGCTTAGTCTAAGCGCTGGGATCGGGGGGTCCCGCCGATGAATTCACGCGCGCCGAGCTTCGCCGAACTTTTCACGCCCAAACTCGTCACCATCCTGCGCGAAGGCTACGGCCTCGCCCAATTCCGCAACGACGTGATTGCGGGATTGACCGTCGCGGTCGTCGCACTGCCGCTGTCGATGGCGATCGCCATCGCATCGGGGGCGACGCCGGCACAAGGTCTCGTCACCGCCATCGTCGGCGGATTCTTCGTCTCGGCGCTGGGCGGCAGCCGCTTCCAGATCGGCGGCCCGGCGGGCGCCTTCATCGTGTTGGTGGGGGCGACGATCGCCGAACACGGCATGGACGGCGCGATCTTGGCCGTTTTGCTCTCGGGCGTATTGCTCGTCATCGCGGGCTATTTGCGCCTGGGCACCTACGTCAAGTTCATCCCCTATCCGGTGACGGTCGGTTTCACCGCCGGTATCGCCGCGATCATCTTCGCGAGTCAGATCAAGGATCTTCTGGGCCTGACGCTGACGGGCGAGGAGCCGCGCCCGATCCTCGAGAAGATCCCCGTGCTGTGGGATGCGTTGCCCACGCTCGATGCGACGACGGTCGCGCTCGCCGTCGCCACCATCGCGATCGCCGAAGGCATGAAGCGCGCGCGCCCGCATTGGCCGGGGTTGCTGATCGCGGTGACGGCGGCGGCCGCCGCGACCGCGCTTTTCGATTTGAACGTCGCGACGATCGGTTCGCAATTCGGCGGCATTCCCGCGTCGTTGCCCATGCCGCAATTGCCCGATCTGTCCTGGGCGAAGATCGCCAGTGTGATGCCCGCGGCCGTCGGTTTCGCGGTGCTGGGCGCGATCGAATCGCTGCTGTCGGCCGTGGTGGCGGACGGCATGACCGGGCGGCGCCATCGCGCCAATTGCGAATTGGTCGGGCAGGGTTTCGCGAACGTGGCGAGCGCGCTGTTCGGCGGGATATGCGTGACCGGCACGATCGCGCGCACGGCGACGAATGTGCGCTCCGGCGCGCATGGTCCGATTTCCGGCATGCTGCATTCGCTGTTCCTGCTCGCCTTCGTGCTGCTCGCCGCCCCGCTTGCCGCCTATATCCCGCTGGCGGCCTTGGCGGGCGTGCTGGCGCTGGTCGCGTGGAACATGGTCGAGAAACACGCTTTCGCCGTGCTGCTGCGCGCCTCGCCCGGCGACGCGGCGGTGCTGATGTCGACCTTCCTGCTGACCATGTTCCGCGATCTGATCGAGGCGATCGTGGTCGGCTTCGCGCTGGGCTCGGCCTTGTTCATCCATCGCATGTCGCAGACGACGGCGGTGGCGAGCGAAACGCCTTTCGTGTCGGAGGATCGCGCCGACGACGCGGATGGCGCGCGCCAAGGCTATGACGAGCGCGCGGCCAACGATCCCGAGATCGTCGTCTATCGCATCACCGGCGCGTTCTTTTTCGGGGCGGCGGCGTCGATCGGCGCGGTGCTGGAACGCATCGCCGACACGCATCGCGCCTTGGTGGTGGATTTCGCCGCCGTGCCGTTCGTGGACTCAACGGCCGCGCACACGATCGAAGGCCTGATGCATCAGGCCGCGCGGCGCAATGTGAAGTTGGTGATTACGGGCGCATCGCCCGCCGTGCGGCGCGATCTCGCGGCCCACGGCATCGCTTCGCCCGCGGTCGCGTTCGAAGCGTCGATCGAAACGGCCCTGGCCGGTTTGCGGGCCGGGCCCTCGGCCCCGATCAGCGCCGGCGAACCGGTACGCGGATCGGCCTGAGAACGGGCGGCGGCTCGCCCAGACCGGCGATGGCCTCGCCGAGCTGTTTCAGCGCGTCGATCACCCGGTCGATAAGCTTCAACATGAAACTCTGGCCCATGGCTTTTCCCCTTGCGAGGATCATTCGCCATTGAGCTTAAGCCCGCGTGAATTGTCCGTCCAGCGGGTCCGCGCGAAAAATCAGTGCAAACCGCCGCTGAAGGCCGCCGGCTTGGGCTTGTAACCGCCGCCGCCGAACTTGCCGAACATGCGCTGCACGTCCGGGTGGTCGACCGGGCCGTTCTCGGCGTCGGGCAGCAAGTTTTGCTCGCTGACATAGGCCTGATACGGCCCCTCGCGCTCGTTGAGCGCGTAGAGGTGATAGAAGGGCTGGTCCTTGCGCGGGCGCAATTCGGCCGGGATCGAGCGATACCATTCCTCGGTATTCGCGAAGACGGGGTCGACGTCGAACACCACGCCCCGGAACGGGTAGACGCGGTGGCGGACGATCTGGCCGATATGGAACTTGGCGCTGCGCATGGGGGGCGGATTTTATTCGCGGTTGTGCGGCGATCAAGCCTTTAGAATTGCCGAAAAATCAGGCGAATTTCGCCTTGCCGGCGTTGCGCAAGGCGAGATTCATCGACGAGCGCAGCGCGCCTTCCTCGCCCGGCGGGGTCCATACGCGCACCGTCAGCGTCACGTTGTCGGCCGAATATTTCGACACGATCACTTCCGGCGCGGGATCCTTCAGCGAACGCGGATCGCCGGCGGCCAGCGCCAGCACCTTGGCGAAGGCCGTGTTGATGTCGACATCGTCGGGCACGGTCACTTCGAAATCGAGGCGCTTGGCGTTGTAGCTGGAATGGTTGACGACCTTGTCGCCCCAGATTTTGCCGTTGGGCACCAGCACGCGGATATTGTCGTCGGTACGCAAATCGGTGACGAACAAGTCGATCGCCTCGACCTTGCCGGTGACGCCGCCCGCGTCGATGCGGTCGCCCACGCGATAGGGGCGGAACAGCAGCAGCATCACGCCCGCCGCCAGGTTCGACAGCGTGCCTTGCAGGGCCAAGCCGACGGCCAAGCCCGCGGCACCGAAGACGGCGATCAGGCTCGCCGTCTGCACGCCGAATTGCGACAGCACCGCCAGGACGACGACCGTCAGGATCAGGTAGCGCACGAGGCTGCCCAGGAAGCGCGCGAGCGTGAGTTCGACCTTGCCGACTTGGGTCAGCGTGCGCTCGACCAGGCGCTGGGCGATGCCCGCAACCCAGGAGCCGACGACCAAGATGACGACGCCGAACAGGAAGGGCGGGCCGTAAAGCATGACCATTTCATTGAGCTGATTGAGGAAATTCATGACCCGGCCTCTCTTTTTTCGGCGTCTTTGATGGGCTCAGGAATGGCCTTCCCCCCGCCTTGAGTCAAGCTTATCCCGAGACGGCCCCCGGGGGGCGGGGTGTAGGATCGGACCCATGGCGGCACCATCCGGCAAGCCCGCGCCCAAACCCGACCCGGCCGCGAAAAAACCGCCGCCGGGCAAGGGCAAGGCCGCCCCGGCGGACGACAAGAAAGACGACGCGGCCAAGCCGCCGCCGCCTAAAACCGTCTTGCAACGTTATCGGATGTTTCTGTTCGCGGGTCTCGGCACGGCGATGCTGGCGACGCTGGCGACCGCCGCATGGGTCGTCTATTTCCGCGCGCCGGTGGAGATCGATCCGCCGGCACCGCCGCCGCCCGCGTTGAAGCCGACCCCGCCCACCGTGGTGCGCGAAGGCGATCTCGACGACGATCTATGGCGGCGGATGGGCGTGCGCCCCGGCGCGAATTAAGAAGCGGGAAGCCAGTCGACGGCTGAAATCTTGGACCGGCCTCGCCCTTCGACATGAGCGTCCATTGACGGTCACAGGGTGAGGCCTAATCTTAGACCTCATGGTGAGCCAGTCGAACCATGAGGTCGCGCGATGTTGCGTCAATCGCCCAGCGCTTCGCCTTCGCGGCGCGGGTCGGCGCCGCCCACGAGGCGCGTCTGGCCTTGGCGGCGGACGACCTGGATCAGGCCCAAACCGCTGGTCTGATGGTTGAGCGCCACCTCGTGCCCCAGCGCTTTGAGGTCGGCGGCGACATTCGCAAGGGCGGTGTCGCGCTCCAGCTCGATCGTGCCGTTATTCATGCTGACCGCGTGGGGCAGGGCGACGGCGCGCTGCGCGTCCATGTTCCAATCGATCGAGGCGACCAGCGTTTGCACGACATAGGGAATGATGCGCGGGCCGCCGGGCGAACCCAACGCCGCGACCAAGCGGCTTTCGCGGTCGAGCACGATGGTCGGCGCCATCGACGAGCGCGGGCGTTTGCCCGGTTCGACGCGGTTGATATTGGGCACGTCGCCGTCGCGCGGACGCAGCGCAAAATCGGTCATCTGGTTGTTCAGCAGGAAGCCGCGCGTCATCACGTAGCTGCCGAAGGCGCGCTCGATCGACGTGGTGAAGGCGACCGCGTTGCCCGCCACGTCGACGACGGAGATATGCGACGTCGCGGGAAGTTCGCTCAGATTGTCGGCGGCCCGGCTGGCGCGCGTGGCCACACGGCCCGGCTCCGCGCGGCCCGAAGCGCGTTCGGCGTTCACCAGCTTGGCGCGGCCCGCGAGATATTTGCGGTCGGTCAAACGCTCGACCGGAATTTGCTCGAACTCCGGATCGGCGAGGTAGCGGTTGCGATCGGCGAAGGCGAGCTTGGTCGCTTCCGCGATCAGGTGGATCGCCGGGGCCGAATTGGGCTGCAGGCCGCGTATGTCGAAGCGCTCCAGGATCGTCATCGCCTGAAGGACCGCGATGCCGCCGGACGAAGGCGGGCCCATGCCGCAGATTTTGAGCTGGCGATAGGGGCCGCACACCGCTTCGCGCTTCAAGGCGCGATAGTTCTTGAGATCGTCGGCGGTGAGCGTGCCGCCCTTGCCGGTTTCGCGCACGGCCTTGGCGACCGCGCGGGCGAGGCCGCCGTTGTAGAAGGCTTGCGCGCCGCCATTGGCGATCACGCGGAAGGTTTCGGCCAGATCGGGATTGGTGAGCCGCGTGCCCGACGGTTTCGGGTTGCCGTCGGCGTCGAAGAAATAGGCGCGCGTCGCGGCGAATTCCTTCAGTTGCGGTGTATCGGCGATTTGCTTGGCCAAGCGCGGCGAGATCGGGAACCCGTCGAGCGCCAGGCGCATCGCCGGTTCGAACAGCCGCGCCCAGGGCAGGCGGCCATGTTCGTCATGCGCCAGTTCCAGCATGCGCAGCACGCCGGGCACGCCGACCGCATGGCCGCCAAGGGCGGCTTCGTTGAACGCCAGCGGCTTGCCGTCGGCGTCCAGGAACATATCGGCCGTGGCTTTGGCGGGGGCGGTTTCGCGCCCGTCATAGGCGTCGACGCGTTTGCGCTCCGCCCCGTAATGCAGCAGGAACCCGCCGCCGCCGATGCCCGAGCTTTGCGGCTCGACCAGCGTCAGCACCATTTGCATCGCGATCGCGGCATCGACCGCCGAACCGCCTTGGCGCAGGATTTGGCGGCCGGCGTCGGCGGCCAGCGGATTGGCGGCGACGACCATCTGGCGATCGGCCATGACGGCCGTGCGCGGGGCGGCGACGGTGGAGGCGCCTTCGGGCGCGCGCGGCACGGGCGCTTGCGCGACGGCCGCGCCGGACGCGGCGAGGATCCCGGCGCCGAAAGTCAACGAGAACGCGGCAACGCGCGCGCCGTGCCCAAGGGCACGCGCGAAATCAAAACCACGCGCGCGGCGTTTATCGGGCACGGGCGACCTCGTCAGACGGCCAATTTTACGGCCGGAACACGCGAAGCCGGTAATTTAGGCGCCCGTCCCTTGGCCTAGCAAGAGACGAGTCGCGGATTTCCGCCGTATTTAAGCGGTTCCCGCACCGTTTTCGGCACCCACGGTCGTCAGCGAACGGTGGATGCAGATATGTTCCCGCCCGCCGCCGCTGGTCATGCCCGATCGGAAGCGCCCGCCGCGCGACGCGGCCTCGGGCAAATGGACGACATAGGCCGGGCAATCCAGTTCGCGCGCGAGCTTGTCCAGGGCGCCGACCAGCGCTTGGGCGGGAATGTCGCCGTCGATCAGGTCCATGGCGACGAGATTGTCGATCGTCAGGCGCCGCCCGGTGCGCAGATCGGGTTCGACCGCGAAACTGCACAACGCGTGCAGATAGCCACGCTGATCTTCGACCCCCAGCAAGCCGCGCTCGGCGGGACCGGCCGCGGCCTTGCGCGGCGTCTTCGCGCCCGGCGGTTTGGCGCCGAGGGCCGCCGCGAAACGCAACCATGCCGCCAGCGTCAGATGCCCGGCGGCAAGCCGCGCCAACGGATAGGCGCGCAGCACGTCGCGCCCGGTCAAACGCCGCACGCCATAATTCCGCCCGCCGTCATTGGCGGGTTGCGGCGGGACGATCGCCGGAGCGCGGGCGGAGCGGGCGAATTCCTTCAGCATGTCCGGCAGCCTGCCAAAGCCGGGCTTGCCGGTCTTTGATTCAAATCAACGGGCGGCGGCGGCGGCGGCCGTGCCGCGGCGGACGTAATCGATGCGCGCACCGCGCGCCGCGAAGGACAATCCTGTCCAATCGCCGCCGGGGCCGTAGACAAGATCGGCCTCCAGATCGCCCGCCAGGCGATAGCGTGTGCCGTTGGCATCGGCCGCCAGCGCCATGGCCGAAACGTCGATAAGCTTGCCGCTTTGCGTGTCGAGCAGCGGCGAGCGCATCACTTTCTCGCGGTTCCAATAGCTTGTCGGCACCGTCTCGGCCGGGGCGACATAGCGGCCGCCGCTGCCGTCGATCGCCAGTCCCGCATCGGTCGCGCGGGCGCTGACTTGGGTGCGCGTGCCGTTGTCGTCGGTGCGGGCATCGAGCGAAACGAGGCGCCCATCGCGCCAGAATTCCGTGCTGCGATGGGTGTAGCGATAGATGGTCACGAAGGCCAAACGCACGGCCATATCGATTTCGATCGTGGCGCGGGTTTCGGCGCCGTCGCGTTCCACCGTCACGCGATGCGTGCCGATGGGCGCACCATCGCGCATCACGTCGAATTCCAGCGTCCGCGGGGCGGCGGCGGCGGACCAGGACAGCACCAGGGCCGCGAAAAGGGCGAGAAGTTTGGACATTTCAAGCTGTGTACGCCGGCGAAAGGCGTTGGGATCAATATTGAAACGAGTTTCGCCAATTTCAACGGCTTGACCTTGGATTGGCGATGTCGGGCCGGGCTTGCGCGACGCCCCTTCGCGGGTCCAATATCTCCGACGGATTTACGTGGATTGAGTGGGAGATTCCGGATGGCGGCAGGATCGGCAGCGGGCGCCACGGCGGCTGCGGCGAAGGCGGCTTTGCGCGAATCGCCGTGCGACGATTGCGCGATCCGCGAGACCAGCGTGTGCGAAGTGCTGGAGCCCGCCCAGCTCGCGCGCATGCGCTCGATCGCCACGATCATGTATCTGGAACCGGGTTCGACCCTGTTCCAGGAAAGCGAACCGGCCGAGCATTTGTGCAACGTCGTCGAAGGGGCGGTGAAGCTTTACAAGCTGCTGCCCGACGGACGCCGGCAGATCACCGGCTTTTTGTTTCCCGGCGACTTCCTGGGCGTGGCGCTGAACAAAAGCTACGCCTATTCGGCCGAGGCGATGGGCAATGTGCGCCTGTGCCGCTTCCCGCGCCGCAAGCTCGAAAATCTGCTGACCGAATTGCCCAATCTCGAGCATCGTTTGCTCGAAGTCGCGGGCAACGAATTGGTCGCGGCACAGGATCAGATGCTGTTGCTGGGCCGCAAGACGGCGCGCGAGCGTCTGGCCTCGTTCCTGCTGATGGTGTCGCGCCGGGCCGCCGCGCGCGGCCGGCCGGACTCGCCGATCGAACTGCCGATGAGCCGGGCGGATATCGGCGACTATTTGGGGCTGACGACCGAAACGGTCAGCCGCACGTTCACGCAGCTCAAAAAGCAGGGCACGATCGGCCTGCCGTCGCAGTCGAAGGTCGATATCCTGAAGCGCGAAGAGCTCGAGGAAATCGCCGAAGCCGGCTGACGCGACACGGCCTCATGGTTCGACAGGCTCACCATGAGGCCTCATCCTGAGCTTGTCGAAGGATGAAGGCCGATTACTTCGCGGCGACGATCGGCCGCACGAACTGCGGCTCGGTATCCCACGGGAACATGATCCAGGTGTCCTGGCTCGTCTCGGTCACGTAGGTGTCGACCATCGGCTTGCCCGCGGGCTTGGCGTAGACGGTGGCGAAATGCGCGCCCGGCAATAGCGCGCGCACGATCTTGGCGGTCGCACCCGTATCGACCAGATCGTCGATGATCAGCCAGCGCGGCCCTTCGGTCGCGTCGACCGTGCCTTCGGCCAGCGGCTTCAGCAGTTTCGACGTGTCGCCGATCTGCTGGCCTTGATAGGTCGCGACCGAAATCGTGTCGATGATCCGCAGATCCAATTCGCGCGCGATGATGCCCGCCGGGATCAAACCGCCGCGCGTGATCGCGACGATGCCGCGCCAAGGCCCGCCCGCGACCAGCTTCCACGCCAGCGCCTTGCAGTCGCGATGCAGCTCCTGCCAGGAGACAAAGAACATCTTTTTGTAGGTTTCGTCGGCGGTGGCCATCTGGGGCGTGCTCCGGTCGGGCGGGTTTCCAGCGCTCTCTACCCCCGGAATCCGGACTGGGCAAGGCTCGTGCTTTGCATGTTAGAACCAAGCGAAGATCAAAACGGAGAGTCCCCGAGATGCTCAGCAGTCCGCGCGGCCATGGCGGTATGGTCACCGCCCCCCATCATCTGGCCGCCCAAGCCGGCCTCGACGTGCTGCGCGAAGGCGGCAACGCGGTCGAAGCGATGATCGCGATGGCGGCGGCGATCCCGGTCGTCTACCCGCATATGACGGCGGTGGGCGGCGACGGGTTCTGGCTGATCGACGATGGGCGCGGCAAGCCGGTGGCGATCGACGCGTGCGGGGCGGCCGCTTTGGCGCTGTCGCCCGCTTGGTATCGCCGCCAGGGGCATTCGGCGATCCCATCGCGCGGGCCGCTCGCCGCCAACACCGTGGCGGGCACGGTCTCCGGCTGGGGCGCGGCCTATGCGCTGTCGCAAACCATGGGCGGCACGCTGCCTTTGTCGCGCTTGGTCGAGGCGGGCGTGCATTACGCGCGCGAGGGCTTCCCGGCGACCGATTCCCAGGTGCGTTTCACGACCGAGAAGCTGGCCGAATGCGTCGACCAGCCGGGCTTCAAGGCGGCGTTCCTGCCCGGCGGCAAGGTGCCCGCGCCCGGCCAGCGTTTCCGCCAGCCCGCCTTGGGCGAAACGATCGCCAAGATCGGCCGCGAAGGGACGGAGAGTTTCTATCGCGGCGAATTGTCGAAGGCGATCGCGGCGGATCTGAAGCGCATCGGATCGCCGGTGACGCTCGACGATCTCACGCGCCACAAGGCGAAGGTCGTGAAGCCGCTGACGGTGGGCGTGCCGGGGGTGCGGCTCTACAACATGATCCCGCCGACGCAAGGCTTGGCGTCGCTGCTGATCCTCGCGATCTTCGCGCGCATCAAGCCCGAACGCTGCGACGGGCCGGAATACGTGCATGCGCTGGTGGAGGCGACGAAGCTCGCCTTCCGGATCCGCGACAAGCACGTCAAGGATCCGGCGTATATGACCGTCGATCCGCAAAGCCTGTTGTCGGACGCCAAGGTCGCCTCGCTGGTGAAGGAGTTCGATCCGAATCTCGCGGGCCCGTGGCCGCAGCCGCCCAAGAAGGGCGACACGATTTGGATGGGGGCGATCGACGCGCAAGGGCGCAGTGCGAGCTTTATCCAATCGATCTATTGGGAATTCGGCTCGGCCTGCGTGCTGCCGGAAACGGGTCTGCTGTGGCAGAACCGCGGCACGTCGTTCTCGCTCGAAAAGGGGGCCGCCCAGGAATTGATGGCGGGGCGCAAACCCTTCCACACGCTGAACCCCGCGATGGCGTTCTTCGACGACGGCCGCTCGATGGTCTACGGCACGATGGGCGGCGACGGCCAGCCGCAGACCCAGGCGATGATCTTCTCGCGCTACGCCTTCTACGGCATGCAGCCGCAAGCGGCGGTGACCGCCCCGCGCTGGCTGTTGGGCCGTACCTGGGGGACGGCGACGACCAAGCTGCGGCTCGAAAATCGTTTCCCCGCCAGCACGATCGGCGCGCTGAAGGGCATGGGCCACGATCTGGAAGTCACGCCGGCCGACTACACCGATCTGATGGGCCATGCCGGGATGATCGTGCGCACGCCGGATGCCGGCGGCGGCAAGGCGCTACTGGAAGGCGCCACCGACCCGCGCTCCGACGGACAAGTCGGCACGTTTTGATTGCAACGCCATTGGCGGCGGCCGCGAAACGGCGTAGGATAATTTGCGATCATCTACGTAATTAAATCTCTTTTTTCGCGTTGACATTTTCGCTGATTGTTCTTATACGGTTTCTCAGGGGAGGCACCGTTAACCAGGGGATTTTCAGCGATGCCCGCTTACGACCGCAGCTCCGCCGCCCGTTTGCTGCCGTTCGACATGTTCGACGAGGATTACGGCGTCCCGTTCCAGATGCCGGGGAATTCGCCGTCGTTCTTCGATTTGGATAGCGATGTGGGGCTCGGCTATCCCACGCGCCGCGCCGACAACATCAAGGTCCAGACGATCCTGGGCAATGCCGGCGATCTCGACCTTGCCAAGACCGACGGGCCTACTGGCTGGGGGCTCTATACGCTCGACGACGCGATCCGCGCCTATCAGAAGCGCAACGACCTCAAAGTCGATGGCTGGCTGCGGCCGGGCGGGCCGACGATTTCCAAAATGCGCGACCAGTTCGGCGCGACGCTGGGGAAATATCCGGCCCCGAGCCCGCGCGAGGTCGACGAGCACCACGATCGCTTGGCCCAAGGCGAGCCCGGCTTGCTCAACGGGACCTACGGCGATCTCAAACTCGCCCCGATCCCCGGCCTACCGGCACCCGACAACGACATGACCGGGTCGAACCGCTCGATGGCCGACTATCTCCAACGCCACCGCAGCGGCTTGGCCGACGCGCCCGAGACGCTCGCCGCCTATGTCCGCACGATGGGCGTGCCCGGCATCGTCCAGGCGCGCGACTTCGTCGAGCAATGGGACCAGACCAAACCCGGCCAGGGCGGCGACGCGATCCGCGCGATTCTGTCGGCCCTGGGCGATGCGCCGGACCTGCAGCGCCAATTCTTCGGCGGCCCGATCGCCAATGACCGCCCGATCGGGATTCGCATTGGCGATATGCGCGGCGAAATCAGCGATCTGGTGCATCGCCCCGGCGAAGATAAAGGCGTCGCAACACCGCTACCCCATCGCCCCGGCGAAGAAGGCCCGGCAGTCCGCCAGCCTTACGCGCCCTTGCCGCCGCTGTCGCGCGACGGGCTGCTTGATCCCGAGTACATCAAGGCGTTCAGCGAACGCCTGGACGCCAAGCGCGCGTTCGAGGAGCAGCAGCGCGCCAACGCCGTCTACGACGACGGCTTGCTCGACGCCAATAACTGGCCGCCGCATTTGCGCGCCCGTTTGCTCGGCGACACGCCCGCCAGCGACCAAACCGATGCACCGCAGAACTTCAGCGGAAACGACCGGCTTCAGCCCGCCGATGCGCCGGGAGCGATAGACGAGAACGACGCCAAGCCTGTTCAGATCGCGCAGGCAGGTGGAGAGCGCCCTTCGATTTCACCCGAGTTCCGCAGCGAGATCGCAACACGGGAATCGCGAGGTCGACTCGATGCAGTCGGCAGGAAAGAGGGTAAGCCCGGTGAATACCAAGAAGTGCTCGGTCAGTACCAATTGAGTCGCGACGCATTAGTTGATGCGGGCTTCAAAAATCCCGACGGGACTTGGAGGCCGGACAATCCCGCCGGCGTCAAATCCGACGCAGAATTCCTTAAGAGCCGCGCCGCGCAGGATAAGGCTTTCGATCTGGTGATGCGTCGAAACGAGCAGCAGATCGTCGCCAACGGCTTGGATACGAAAGTCGGACAGAAGATTGATGGCCTGGCCGCGACTTTCCCGATCACCGAAACGGGATTGGCGGCAGCGGCGCATCGAGCTGGCGCAGGAGCTGTGGCTGAATATGTTCGACGCATGGATCGTAACGACTGGAATTCTCAAAAGGGATTGGACGAGATTCGAAGCTTGAATGAAAGCCTGAAGAAAAAAGATTCCATGGAGCGTACACACAAAGCGATCGAGACGCGGCTGAGAGAGTTCGGCAATGTCCGCAATCGCTAGAATCCTGTTCTGCGCCATCACGCTCGTTCTTGCCGGCGCGGCGATGGCGGAGGAGAAGATCGAGCCCCCGCCGTATCCGAAAGAGAAGCCGGATATCCTCGATCCTCTTATCCCGCAACCCGACATTGATGAGTTGCGTCTTCGCCCGGCCGGCAACACGCCGGATGGGAAAATCGTGCGGCGCTATCTTGAGACGGCGGAAGGGAAGCGGTTTTTAGAAAGCTGGCCGCTCAGCGACTTCGAATTTAAGGACCTCGCTATTCTCATCGGCCGCCACCGCATCACCGGCGGCAAGCAGCCCGATCTCGTGTTCATGCTCGTGCCGACGAAGGAGCCGGAATATGGGATCTATGGGCCGCTCGGTTGGGACGCAGCCGTGCTCGTAAAGCGCGACGGTAAATGGCGTATAGCCGTTTCAATGAGCGGCTATGGCGACCGGAAATCGGGGGTGATCATGGTCCCGACCGAACCGATCTGGGGCACGTTCCCGGACCCGGATGATAAGGTGACCGGATACGGACCGATCTTCCAAGTGCCGCCGTCGCGCGACGGGCGTCCGACAATGATCAATAACGAGAACGGCGTTTTTTGGGACGGCCAAGAATGGCAGTTTTTCTGTTGGCGCCATTGCACTGAGGGGACGGGATAGGCGTCTTCAATCCCGCCTTGTCGCGTCGCTTTTGCCGACCGCGACGGATTTGAGGATCGCAACCACGTTCATGCCCTGGTGCAGGCCCAACGCGGCGAGCGAGGCGCGGGTGATGCGCGCCGCGATCGCCTGATCGCCGGCGAACAGCACCAGATCCGCGTCGGGCCCGTTCGCACTTTGGGTGATGCGCGCGATCGTCGCTTCGATCGTGTTGCGCGCGGAAAGGCCTTCGGGTTTCGTCGTTGCCACCATCACGTCGCGCGCGCGCACATGCACGCGCACGCGCGTTCCCGCCGCGGCATTTATCGCGGGCACGTCCAGCATGCCGCCCGCGAATTGCAGGCGCGTCAGCGCATACTCCGGCATGTGATTGGCGACGGTGGTTTCCAGCACGCCGCCCGCATCGAACCGCCCGGCGATGGCGGCGAAATCCGGGTGCAGCGCCATTTCGGCGATCGTGCCCAGCGCGCGCACTTCGCCGTGGTCGATCAGCGCGATCCGGTCGGCGAGGCGCATCACCTCGTCCGCCGCGTGGCTGACATAGACGATCGGCAGTTTCGTTTCCGATTGCAGCCGGTCGAGATAGGGCAACAGCTCGTCCTTGCGCGCGGCGTCGAGCGAGGCGAGCGGCTCGTCCATCAGCAGCGCCTGCGGGCGCGCCAGCAACGCGCGACCGATGGCGACACGCTGGCGCTCGCCGCCGGACAGCGCAATGGGTTTGCGCGCCAGCAGATGTTCGATGCCGAGCAACGCGACGATCGCGTCGAAATCCGCGCGGCGCTCGCCGCCGGGGGCACGCTTCGCGCCGTAGCGCAGATTGGCGGCAACATCGAGATGCGGGAACAGCCGTGACTCCTGGAACACATATCCGAGGCGGCGCTTCTCCGCCGGCACGTCGATGCCCGTGGCGGAATCGAACAGTACATTGCCACCCAGCGCGATGCGGCCTTGATCGGGCCGTGCGAGGCCGGCCAGCGCACGCAGGATCGACGTCTTGCCGGAGCCCGAGCGTCCGAACAGCGCCAGCACGCCGTCGGAGGGCGCTTGTAGCTTCGCGTTCAGCGCGAAATCGCCAAGCCGCTTGCGGATGTCGATCTCGATCATCTGCCCATCATCCGCTTCACGCGGCGCGCGAGATATTCGGACAGCAGCAATCCCGCAAAAGCGAGCGCGATCGAGATCGCCGCGAGGCGGGCCGCCATCGCTTCGCCGTCGGGGCGTTGCACGGCCGAATAGATCGCCAGCGGCAGCGTTTGCGTTTCGCCGGGCACGTTCGACGCGAAAGTGATGACAGCGCCGAATTCGCCCAGGCTCGCGGCGAAGGCGATCATGCCGCCCGCCAGGATGCCGGGCAGGATCAGCGGCAACGCGATGGTGAAGAAGCGGTCCAGCTTGCCCGCCCCCAGCGTGCGCGCGGCTTCGTCCAGGCCCGGATCGAGCGCTTCGATCGACAGGCGGATCGCGCGCACCATCAGCGGGAACGCCATCGTCGCGGTGGCGAGCGAAGCGCCCGCCGCGGTGAAAACCAGGCGCACGCCGAAATTTTCATAAAGGAAAGCGCCGACGGGGCCGCGCACGCCGAAAGTCAGCAGCAGCAAATAGCCGACGACGACCGGCGGCAGCACCAGCGGCAAATGCACGATGCCGTCGACGATCGCTTTGCCTGGAAAATCGTAGCGCGCGAGCAGCCACGCAACCGCGACGGCGATCGGCAACGAGAACGCGACCGCTTTGACCGCGATCTCCAGCGACAGCAACACCGCCGCCCATTCGGCGGGAGAAAGCATGGGGGCTCCGTTCGACGCTATATCCGGATGTATATAGCGCGAGCGGGGCCGGTTCCGTCAACTCTGCGGGCGGTATTGCGCGATCCCGTGGCCGAAGGACCAATCGATGCGGTTGGTCTCGCTCAGCGTGATCATCACATCTTCCGGGCGCAAACCGGGATCGGCCGCAAGGTTGCGCGCGATCGCGGCGTAAAGCCCGCGCTTCAAATCATCGCTGCGGCCTATACTCCAGAAAATCTGGACCAGCGTGAAATCGGGCCCGCGCGCGATGTTCATATAGTTGGGATCGGCGATCAGCCGGGCGGGCTTATGTTCGCCGATCACCTGGAAGCGATCGTCTGCGGGCACGGTGCCGGTCGCGACCAGGGCGGCGTGCACGCCGTCGGCGACCGCCTTGATCCAGGCTTCCGGCTTGCCTTCGGGAATATCGATGCGTACGAGCGGCATGGGCTTCTCCTGTCGTTATCGGCAGAAGATGAGTCCGCTACGTGCGCGTGCCTAGGGGGCGGGACGGCGCAAGACTTGTGAATGCCCGGCTCAAAAGCGAAAAGCGGCGACGCCGTTCGGCATCGCCCGCACTTGCGAACCGGCGGCCGCTCAGGCCTTTTTCACGAACTCGGTTCTCAGCACCAGGCCCTTCACCTTGTCGGTGCGGCCCTCGATCTCTTCCGCGTCGGCGGTGAGGTGGATGTTCTTGATCACGGTGCCGCGCTTGAGCGTCACATTGGCGCCCTTGACCTTCAGGTCCTTGATCAGGACGACGCTATCGCCTTCGGCCAGCGGATTGCCGTTGCTGTCTTTCACGTCCACGTCGTCGTCTCCCGATATGAGGGTGTCGTTGTTCTCTAACAGAGCGCGCGCCGTATCGGCATTTCTTCGGCCGCCCGGCGCTAAAAAAGCGAAGAGCGGCGACGCCTTTGGGCATCGCCGCTCCGCTGGATCGGCAGCTCCGCCCCGAAGGGGAGGAGGAACGGGACGGGCGCTTGATCCTTTAGGCGTTAGGCCGCGCGGGCCGCCGGACGAACCTGCACGACATTCGCCGCGAGGACCGCCGGGGCGGCCGAAGCGTCGAACGGCGCGTAGCCGTCGCGGACATAGTGGCCGGCCGCGATCTGGGCGATCTCGGCGCGGTTGATGCCGATATCGGCGAGCGTGCGGTCATCGAGCGAGTCGAGTTCCGCGAACGTCTGGCGACGCTCGTTCCACGACTTGAACTTCGCGACCAGCGCCTGCACGGCCTCGTAGACCAGCTTGGCGCGCGCACGACGGGCCGCCATCGAGAGCTCCAGCTCGTCGATCCGGGCGCCGTTGGCGCCAAAGGACGGGACGGCATTGAACTGCGACTGGGCGGACATGATTTCTATCTCCTTATCAACTCGTTAGCGGTCTCGCCGACCATTCGGCAGATCATTCGCCAACGAACGAACAACCTCAATGTAGGGGATTTTGTGCGCCGCAACAGTAGTTGATAGTGCGCCGCAGCAATGCATTTCGCGCATGCAGCATTTCTTAACAATTGCGCGATGCGCAGGGCGGAACGGCGAAATTCTTCCGGCTATTGCCGCAAGGCCTTGGCGTGCTTAGGTTTCCAACCATGCCGCCCCGCGATCAACCGACCTCCGCCTGCCGTGAAACCTATCAAGGCGATACCGCGCTGGCGGGATTGCTGGCCAAGCACGGCGCCAAAATGGACGTTGCCGGGGTCCGCGCCTTGTTGGACGGCGTATTGGCCGCGCCGGCGGGCGAGGACCCGCAGGCCTGGCACGCGCTGGTCTGCGATGCGCCGTCCGATGCGCTGCGCGCCCAGCTTGATGCGTTGAAGGCGGAGCTCGGCGCGAAGGTCGCGTTCGGTCTGGGCGAAGGCGAATGGCGGACAACGCGCGTCGCCGATTTGCGCGCCGAACTCGCGCGGCGCGGACTTGCCGGTTTCGTGCTGCCGCGCGGCGACGAGCATCAAGGCGAATATGTCAGCCCGCGCGCGGAACGCCTCGCGTGGCTCACCGGCTTCACCGGTTCGGCCGGGGCGACGATCGTGCTCGCCGACAAGGCTGCGATCTTCATCGACGGGCGCTACACGTTGCAGGTGCGCGCCCAAGTCGACGGTTCGATTTTCGAATATCGCCATCTGGTCGAAGAACCGCCGCATGAATGGCTCGCGGCGAACGCGCCCAAGGGCGGCAAGATCGGCTACGACCCGTGGCTGCACGGCAGCGACGGGATCGAGCGTTTGCGCCAAGCCTGCGAAACCGCCGGCGCCACGCTCGTGGCCGTGCCCGACAATCCGATCGATCGCGTGTGGCCGGACAAGCCCGCGGCCCCGATCTCGCCGATGGTGCCGCATGATCTCGCTTTCGCGGGCAAAGCCTCGGGCGAAAAGCGCGCGGAACTCGCCGGCGAATTGCGCAAGCGCAAGCTCGACGCGGCGGTGGTGTCCGCACCCGATTCCTTGGCGTGGCTCTTGAACGTGCGCGGCGGCGACGTGCCGCACACACCCTTGGCGTTGGGTTTCGCGATCTTGAACGCGGACGAGCAAGGCTCGGTCGAGCTTTTCGTCGATCCGCGCAAAGTGCCGCCCTCGACCTATGCGCATCTGGGCAACGCCGTGCGTTTGCACGCGCCCGACGCGTTCGCCGGCGCGCTCGCCGATCTGGGCAAGCGCAAAGCCCGCGTGCTGACCGATCGCGCGACCTCGGCGGCGTGGATCGATTCCACCCTCGCATCGTCGGGCGCGGTTCTCACGCGCGATGCGTGCCTGTGCGCGCTGCCCAAGGCGCGCAAGAACGCGGGCGAATTGCAGGGCACGCGCGACGCGCATATCCGCGACGGGGCGGCGGTGGCGAAGTTCCTCGCCTTCATCGCGCGCGAAGGCGTCAAAGGCACGCTCGACGAGATTTCGGCGGCCGATCGGTTGCTCGCGTTCCGCCGCGAAGGGGCGAATTTCCGCGATACGAGCTTCGACACGATCTCGGGGGCGGGTTCGAACGGCGCGATCGTCCATTATCGCGCGACACCCAGCACGTCGAAGCGCATCGCGCCCGACATGCTCTATCTGGTCGATTCCGGCGCGCAGTATCTGGAAGGCACCACCGACATCACGCGTACGCTCGCCATCGGCAATCCGACGGCGGAGCAGAAGGACCGTTTCACCCGCGTGTTGAAGGGCCATATCGCGCTCGCCACCGTGCGTTTCCCCAAGGGCACGACCGGCTCGCAACTCGATGCGCTGGCCCGGGCGCCGTTGTGGGAAGCGGGGCTCGACTACGATCACGGCACGGGCCACGGCGTGGGATCGTATCTGTCGGTCCATGAAGGCCCGCAGCGCATTTCCAAAATGCCGAATACGCAAGCGCTGCTGCCCGGCATGATCGTGTCGAACGAGCCCGGCTATTACAAAACCGGCGAATACGGCATCCGCATCGAAAATCTGATCGCGGTGACGGAGCTGCCGCAAACGCCGGGGGGCGAGCGCCCGATGCTCGGCTTCGAAACGCTGACCCTCGCGCCCATCGCGCGCGAATTGATCGATTTGGCGCTGCTAACACCGGCAGAGCGCGATTGGCTCGATGCGTATCACGCGCGCGTCTTCGCAACGATCGCGCCGTTGGTGGATGCGCAAACGAAAGCCTGGCTCGAAAAAGCGACCGCGAAACTCTGAGTTCGGCTCATGGTTCGACAGGCTCACCATGAGGCCTCACCCTGAGCTTGTCGAAGGGTGCGGCCTTTAGGCGATACCCGCGAGTTTCAGCCAGGCGTCCTCGTCGATCACCTCGACGCCGTGTTTCTGCGCGTCGGCGAGCTTCGATCCCGCCCCCGGTCCCGCGACGACCAGATCGGTCTTTTTCGAGACCGAGCCCGCGACCTTGGCGCCCATCGATTGCGCGCGCGCCTTGGCTTCGTCGCGGCTCATCTTCACCAGCGTGCCGGTGAACACGATCGTCTTGCCCGCGACCGGCGAATCGGTGCGCGGCTTTTCGAGCGGGACCGGCGTCACGAATTTCGCCAGATCGTCGAGCGCGTCGAGATTATGCTTCTCGGCGAAGAACGCGGCGATATCCGCGACCAGCGCTTCGCCGACCTGATCGATGGCGAGAAGCTCGGCGTGCGCGGCTTCGTCCCCCTTGGCGACGGCGATCATCGCTTCGCGCCATTTTTCGAGCGTCTCGTAATGCTGGGCGAGCAGGCGGCCGGTCGCTTCGCCGACTTGGCGAATACCCAGCGCGAAAATGAACCGGTCGAGCGGCACGCTACGGCGCGCTTCGATCGCGGCAAGCAGCTTCTCGACCGATTTCTCGCCCCAGCCCTCGCGCTTGGCGAGGGCGGCCGCATGATCCTTCAAGCGGAACACGTCGCCGGGGCGTTTGAGCCAGCCCAGCGAATGCAGCTCCTCCACGTTCTTCTCGCCCAGGCCTTCGATATCGAACGCCGTACGCATCGCGAAATGGCGCAAACGCTCGACGACTTGCGCGTCGCAAGCCAAACCGCCGGTGCAGCGGCGCACGACCTCGCCGTCGGGGCGCACGGCTTTCGAGCCGCAGATCGGGCAAACCTCGAAAGGCTGGAATTTCGGGCGCTTGTCATGCGCCTTGTCGGCGACGACTTCGACGATCTGCGGGATCACGTCGCCCGCGCGCTGGATGACGACCGTATCGCCTTCGCGCGCGTCCTTGCGGGCGATCTCGTCCTCGTTGTGCAGCGTGGCGCGCGCGACCATCACGCCGCCGACATTGACGGGTTCCAGGATCGCGACCGGCGTCAACGCGCCGGTGCGGCCGACCTGTACATCGATCTTGATGAGTTTCGTTTGCGCGCGTTCGGCGGGGAATTTATGCGCGATCGCCCAGCGCGGGCTGCGCGCGACGAACCCCAATCGGCGTTGCAGATCGAAACGGTCGACTTTGTAAACGACGCCGTCGATATCGTAGGGCAGCGTCGCGCGCTTGGCGCCGATATGGTCGTAGAACGCCAGCAACGCGTCGGCATCGTCGCAAGTCCGCGTCTCGGGATTCGTGGCGAAGCCCCAACCGGCAAGGCGGCGGATCAGTTCGGCTTGCGTTTCGATCGCCGGGCCGTCGTAGCGGCCGATCGTATAGGCGAAGAAGCGCAAAGGACGCTCGGCGGTGATCGTCGGGTCGAGCTGGCGCACGGCACCCGCCGCCGCATTGCGTGGATTGGCGAAAACCTTGTCGCCCGCTTCTTCCTGTGCCGCGTTCATCGCCAGGAAATCGGCGCGGGTCATATAGATTTCGCCGCGCACTTCGATTGCCGCCGGTGGATGCCCGTGCAGCTTGGCGGGGATTTCTTTGATGGTGCGCAGATTGGCGGTGACGTCTTCGCCTTCCTCGCCATCGCCGCGCGTCGCACCCTTCACGAACACGCCGTTCTCGTAAAGCAGCGAAATCGACAACCCGTCGATCTTCGGCTCGGCGGAATAGGCGAGCGGGGCGTCGTCGGCAAGGCTCAGGAACCGCCGCACGCGCGTCACGAATTCGCGAAGGTCTTCTTCCGCGAAGGCGTTGTCGAGCGACAACATCGGCACGGCGTGGCGGATTTTCGCGAACCCGGCGGCGGCGGGCGCGCCGACTTTTTTCGACGGCGAATCCGTGCGCGTCAGCAGCGGAAAGCGTTTCTCGATCGCGTCGTTGCGCCGCTTTAGCGCATCGTACTCGGCATCCGCGATTAGCGGCGCGTCCTTGGCGTGATAGGCGAGGTCGTGTTTGACGATCGCCTTGGCGAGACGCTCGAGCTCGGCCTCCGCCTGCGCCATCGACAGATCGTCGACGGCGACCGTCGAAAAATCCTTCGCGGCCGGCTTTTTCTTGGCGCGGGCGGTCATGCCGCTTCGCCGGACAGCAACGCGTCGGCGGCGGCGCGCGCCGCATCGGTGACCGTCGCCCCCGCCAGCATGCGCGCGATTTCCTCGCGTCGGGCGGGCTTGTCGAGAACGGTGACGCTCGTCGCCGCCGATTTTGCGGTGGCGGTCTTGGCGACGCGCAAATGCACGCCCGCGCGTGCCGCGACTTGCGGCGAGTGGGTGACGACCAGCACCTGCGCTTGTCTGGCGAGGCGCGCGAGGCGTTCGCCCACGGCCGCGGCGGCGGCACCGCCGATGCCGCTATCGACCTCGTCGAAAATCAACGCGGGCATGGCACCGCGCTTGGCGCCCGCTTGGGCCAGCACGACTTTGAGGGCCAGCATCAGGCGCGAAAGTTCGCCGCCCGACGCGATCTTGGCGAGTGGCCCGGGCTCGGCCCCCGGCAGCGTGGCGATCTCGAACGCGACGCGTTCCAGGCCGCCGGCGCTCCAGCCTTCTTCCGGCAGCGCTTCCAGACGCGCGCGGAACCGCGCCTTGTCGAGCTTCAGCGGCGGCAATTCCTTGGCGATGGCCTTTTCGAACTTCGCCGCTGCGGCCGTGCGGCCCGACGACAGCGCCTTGGCCGCCGTCAGATAGGCTGCCTTGGCGGTCTTTTCGGCCTGGGCCAGCTTCTTGAGATTGCCTTCGCCCGCGTCGAGTGCGGCGAGCTTGGCGACGAAATCGTCGCGCAGGGCCGGCAACGCTTCGATATCGACGCGGTGTTTGCGCGCCAGCCCCCGCAGCGCATGCAAACGCTCGTCGGTCTTTTCGAGATCGGCGCCGCCTTCGCTCAACGCCTCGCCCGCGTCGTCGATCGCGGCGGCGGCATCGACCGCTTGCTCCAGCGCCTGTTCGAGGGCGGCAATCGCCGTATCGAATTTGCCGCCCGCATGCGCCGCGACGCGTTCCAGCGCGCGCGCGGCGTTGCGCAACGCGCCGTCCACGCCCTTATGCGCTTCAAGCTCGCCCTTGGCTTCGGCCAAAGCGGCGGCGAGTTTCTCGCGCGCCTGCAAAATCGCACGGCGTTCGGAAAGCTCGCGCTCCTCGCCGGGCTTGGGATCGGCTTCCTCCAGCTCGCGCGCGGCGTGGCGTAAGTATTCCTCCTCGCGGCGCGCGGCTTCGAGCTTGGCTTGCTCGGCGGCGAGCGCTTCTTGCGCCGCGTGCCACGCGGCGAAGCTCGTCGCGGTCGCGGCGGCTTCCTTGGCAAGCCCGGCCCATTGATCGAGGAGCCCGCGATGCGTCGCGGCGTCGAACAGGCCATGCGTGTCGAATTGGCCGTGGATCTCGACCAGCAGATTGCCGAGCTGGCGCAGCAGCCCGACCGAGCAGGCCTGATCGTTGGCGAAGGCGCGGCTGCGGCCGTCCGCCCCCAACTGGCGGCGTAGGATCAGCGGCGCGCCGTCGTCGGGCGCTTCCAGGCCTTGCTCGGCCAGCAATGCGTAAGCGGGGTGGTTGGCGCCCAGATCGAACGCGGCGGCGATGGTGGCGGCGGTCGCACCCTTACGGACGGCGCCGGCATCGGCGCGCCCGCCCAAGGCGAGGCCCAGCGCGTCCAGCAGGATCGACTTGCCCGCACCGGTCTCGCCCGTCAACGCGGCGAGCCCGTCCTCGAAAACGAGGTCGAGCTTGTCGATCAATACGAAATCGCGAATCGAAAGCGTCGAAAGCATGGGCCTGCTTTCTATAGCCAAGCCTCGCGACGCGCTCAAGAACGAAGCGAAAACCTTAGAAGTAATTGAGCGGGTTCAGCGCGTTCAGGGTGCGGCCGACCATACCCTGGCGATCTTCGCGCGGATTCTCGCCCGTGCCGACCAGGGCGTAGGAATCGCGATACCATTCGCTGCCCGGATAGTTATGGCCGAGCACGGCGGTGGTGCGGCGCGCTTCGTCCACCAAACCCAGCGCCATATAGGATTCGGTCAGGCGGTGCAGCGCCTCGGGCACGTGGCTGGTCGTCTGATACTTGTCGACGACGGTGCGGAAGCGGTTGATCGCCGCGAGCCATTGCTGGCGTTGCAGGTAGAAGCGCCCGACCTCCATCTCCTTACCGGCGAGGTGGTCGTAGGTGAGATCGATCTTCACCCGCGCGTCGCGCGCGTAGGTCGAATCGGGGAAGCGGCGCACGACTTCCTGCAGCGCGTTCAGCGAATTCTCGGTCATGCGCGCGTCGCGCGCGACGTCGACGATCTGCTCGTAATAGCACAGCGCCTTCAGATAATAGGCGTAGGGCGTGTCGCGGTTGGACGGGTTCAGCTGGATGAAGCGGTCCAGCGCGTTGATCGCGTCGTCGTAGCGGTTGACCTGATAGAGCGCGTAGGCGCCCTGCAACTGCGCGCGCGTCGCCCAGACCGAATAGGGATGCTGGCGCTCGACCTCGTCGAACAGGCGCGCCGCGCGGCGATACTGCTCGGTCGACATCGCGTTGACGGCGTCGTTGTAGATCTCCTCGACCGGGCGCTCGACATATTGCTCCTTCTCGTCGCCGCTGCACGCGGCGAGGGCGAAAAGGGCGAAGGCCGCAAGGGCGGGTCTGAGGCTTCGATTCATGACGGGAATATAGGCGAATCGCGCCCCGAACGCCAATCGGGGCGAACCCCGATTGTTACTGTCCGGCGTCGGCGTGGACGGGGGCGGCGGCGGGCAAAACGCCCGCAAAATGCGCTTCGGTCAGTTCGACCATGCGCCAATTCGCCGCGTCGGCGAACAGCGCGTGCAGCAGCGCGTTGTTGTGGCGATGGCCGGTGCGCCGGGCGCGGATTTCGCCCAGCAGCGGCGCGCCCGCCAGATACAGATCGCCGACCAGATCGAGCACTTTGTGGCGCACGAATTCGTCGTCGAAGCGCAGGCCTTCGGGGTTCAGCAAGCCGCTACCGTCGGCCGCGATCACGACCGCGTTGTCGAGGCTGCCGCCGCGCGCCAACCCGGCCGCGCGCAACGCCGCGACTTCCTGCTCGAAGCCGAAGGTGCGCGCGCGCGCGATTTCCTGGCGGAACGCGTCGGGCCCCAGATCGAGCGACAGGTTCTGGCGGCCGATCGTCGGCGTGGGGAAGTCGATCTCGAAGGTCGCGGCGAAACCGCGCCCGGGGCGGATCTCGATCGCGGCACCATCGCGCGCATCGTCGAGCGAAATGGGTTTGAGGACTTCGATCGCGCGGCGCGGGGCCGCTTGCTCGATCGTGCCGGCGCAATCGATCAGGAACAGGAACGGCGCGGACGAGCCGTCCATCACCGGCACTTCGTCGGCGTCGAGCTCGACGATCGCGTTGTCGATACTGGCGCCGTAAAGGGCGGCCATCAGATGTTCGACCGTGCCGAAGCGCGGGCCGGGTGCGGCCCCCAGCAGCGAGCACAGGCGCGTATCGGTCACGTTGCGATAATCGGCCTTCACCGTGACGCCGGTATCGACGCGCCGGAAGGCGATGCCCGAATTCGGGGCCGCGGGCAGCAGCGTCATCGTCACCTTGCGGCCGGAATGAAGCCCCGTCCCCGAGCAGGAGATGGGGCCCTTCAACGTGCGCTGGGCGATGGTGCGTGGCTTTTGCGGACGCGGGTTGAACACTTGAACCTGAACTCCGGCGGGGCGGTCGTCTTTCGTGGGGCCGTTTGGGTTGAACGGCCCAGGGACGAGTCTCGTTCCCCGAAAAGAAAAGAGGCTCCGGACTGATTGGGTACCCAACCGGTGCCGGAGCCTCAAGTCACCTTTTATTTCACCATGTTGCAGGTGATTTTAACGCGCTCCTTAGTTCGCCTGACGGCGCAGGAAGGCCGGGATTTCGAGGAGGTCATCCTCGGCCTTCGGCGCCAGGCGATCGGTCGGGTCGAGCCCGCCCAGACGCGGCTGCGCCGGGGCCGCTGCCGGGGCGACCGGGGCGGCCGCGACGGGGGCCGGTGCCGGGGCGGCGGGGGCCGCAACCGGGGCCGCCGGGGCGGTCGGCATGATGCCGCCCTGGGGTGCGACCAGCGTGGGCTGGGCGCGCGGGGCTTCGCCTTCGGTGCGGCCCATGCCCGAGCGGGTCATCCGCTCGAACAGCGACGGGCGGCGCTTCGGCGCCGCCGCCGCGGCCGGCTTCGTGGCGTTCATCAGCTCGGCTTCCGCGAAGGGATTGGCCGGGGCGGGGGCTTGCGCCGCCGCCGCGGCCACTTCGACGGGCTTGGGCGGGATGAAGGCTTCGGCCGGGGCCGCCGGCAATTCGGCCGGGGCGGGTTCCGCCAGGGCCGGGGCCGGGGCGGCTTCCGCAACGACCGGCGCGGGTGCCGGGGCGACCGGTGCGGGGGCCGGTTCCATCTTCATCGCGACCGAACCCGTCATTTGCGGGGCGGCCGGGATCGACATCGACGCGGCTGGGGCGGCCATCGCCGGGGCCGTCGCCGTCACCGGACGGATCGTCGGGCGCTGGGCGAGCTTGACGACCGTGGTGGCCTGCGGCGGGCGCTGCACGGCTTGCGCCGCGTCGATACCCGTCGCGACGACCGATACGCGCATCTTGCCGTTGAGGCTTTCGTCGAAGGTCGAGCCGAAGATGATGTTCGCGTCCGGATCGACTTCGTCGCGGATGCGGTTCGCGGCTTCGTCGACTTCGAACAGCGTCATGTCCATGCCGCCGGTGATGTTGATGAGCACGCCCTTGGCGCCCTTCATCGACACGTCGTCGAGCAGCGGGTTGGAGATCGCCTTCTGCGCCGCGTCGATCGAGCGGTTGTCGCCTTCGGCTTCGCCCGTGCCCATCATCGCCTTGCCCATCTCGCCCATCACGGAGCGGATATCGGCGAAGTCGAGATTGATGAGGCCCGGCATGACCATGAGGTCGGTCACGCCGCGCACGCCCGAATACAGCACGTCGTCCGCCATCTTGAAGGCGTCGGCGAAGGTCGTGCGCTCGTTGGCCACGCGGAACAGGTTCTGGTTCGGGATGATGATCAGCGTGTCGACGTTCTGCTGAAGCTCCTCGATCCCCGATTCGGCCAGCTTCATGCGGTGCTGGCCTTCGAAGTGGAAGGGCTTGGTGATGACGCCGACGGTCAGCATGCCGGCTTCGCGGCAGGCGCGCGCGATGACCGGGGCGGCACCGGTACCCGTCCCGCCGCCCATGCCGGCGGCGACGAACACCATGTGCGAGCCCTGCACGTGTTCCAGCAGTTCCTGCATGGATTCTTCCGCCGCGACGCGGCCCACATCGGGGCGCGAACCCGCACCCAGGCCTTGCGTGACACCCACGCCCAGCTGCAAGCGGCGCTCGGCCAGCGATTGCGCCAGCGCCTGCGCGTCGGTGTTGGCGACGACGAATTCCACGCCTTCGAGCTTGGCGCGGATCATGTTGTTCACGGCGTTGCCGCCGGCCCCGCCCACGCCCACGACGGTGATGCGCGGCTTGAGCTCGGCGGGCTGGTTCGATGCGAGAGTGATTGCCATTTTGCTTCTCCGATCTCCTTGGGTTCAGTTCGTAACGCGCCGGCGGCCGGTCCGATCCATGCCTGGCCCGCGCGCGGGTGGACGGGTGCTGTGTTGTCGTTGCGGCATCGGGCTTCCTCCCGTCATAGGTTGTCCCTCAGCCACATTCTCAAGCCCCCGAAGAGAGACGCGGACGGTGCAGCCGCGGCTTCGGGACGCAGGGATTCGGTTCCTTTCTGATGCGCGTGCAGGATCAAACCCGCGCACGCCGCGAAAGCGGGGCCGCCGGTCTGATCGGCGAGCCCCGTGAGATGCGCTGGCTTGCCCATGCGCACCTGCTTGTCGAGAATCATGGCGGCGAGTTCGCGCGTTCCTTGAAGCTGCGAAGCGCCGCCGGTCAGCACCACGCGCCGTCCCGCGATCTTGTCGAAGCCCGACGCTTCCAGGCGCGAGCGCACCAGTTCGAAGGTTTCCTCCAGGCGGGGTGCGACGATCCCGGTCAGGATCGATTTCGGCACATGGTTCGCCTGGGTCTGCTCTTCTTCGCCGACCAGCGGCACGTCGACCAGCTCGCGCTCGTCATTGGCCGAATGGATACACGACCCGTGCAGCGTCTTCATCCGCTCGGCATGCGCCAGCGGCGTGGAAAGCCCGCGCGCGATGTCGTTGGTCACGTGCGCGCCGCCCACGTTGATCTGATCGACGAAAACGCAATGCCCGTCGAAGAACACGGCGAAGGATGTGGTGCCCCCGCCCATGTCGATGACGCAAGCGCCCAAATCCTTCTCGTCCTGCACCAGGCAGGCGAGACCGGCGGCGTAGGCCGGCACGACGGGTTCTTCGATTTCCAGATGGCAGCGCGAAACGGCGGTTTCGAGATTGCGCACCGACGCGCTGGAAGCGCCGACCATGTGCATGTTCACGCCCAGGCGTTCGCCGCACATGCCGCGCGGATCGCGTATGCCCCGGCTGCCGTCGATCGTGAAGCCGACGGGGAATTGATGGATGATCCGCTTGTCGGCCGCGGTCTGGGTCTGGCGCGCCTGTTCGATCACGCGGCGCAGATCCGCGTCGCCGATCTCGTGGCCGTTCAACGCCACCTCGACGCCGAAGGTGCGCGACACCGGCGCGCCGCCGACCAGATTGACGATCACGCTTTTCAGCGTTTCGCCGGCCATCGTTTCGGCCGCCGACACCGCCGACAGGATGGACTGTTCGGCTTCGTCGAGATCGACGATCGTGCCGCCGCGCACGCCGTGGCTGATCTGATGCCCGATGCCCACGACGCGCGGCGCGCCGTCCCCGTCCGCTTTCGCGACGAAGCAGGCGACCTTGGTCGAGCCGAGGTCGAGGGCGGCGATCGTTCCGTTCCGGCGGGCGCGTTTTTTCTTCGACATGGTGGACGAAGGGCTCCTAGGTCGGCCGGTTGTTGCGGCGTTGGGCGGGCGCGTTGACCGGCGTGGTCGACGGTGCCGCGTCCTTCGCGCGCAGGATCAGGCGGTCGGGCAAACGCAGATCGACCGAGACGAGATCGCGCTCGACCAAGCCGTTGTTGCGTTCGAGTTCGGCGAGGCGCTCGTAAGCCGCCCCCGCATTCGCTTCGGGCAGGTTCACGACCACGCCGTTGTCGAGATTCAAATTCCAGCGCCGTCCGCCGACGCGCACGGCCGCCGAAACGCGGTTGCGCAAAGCGGGTTCGGTATCGAGCAACGCGATCAAGCCGCCGGCATGTTCGGGCGCGTCGTCGCCCACGAGGATCAGCAGCTTGGCGAAATTGCCGGGATCCACGCCGGGGATTTCCTTGGCGTCCTGGTCGATCACCGCGAAGCGCCCGCCGCGTTGCCACAGCGCCATGGGCACACGTTCTTCCAGGCGCACATGGATCGTGTCGGGCAGTCGCCGTTCGACGATCGCGCGGCGCACCCAGGGCAGGGTTTCGAGCTCGGCCTTCGCCTGATGCGGATCGAAGGTCAGGATCGGCGCGCCACGCCGCGCATCCAGCACCGCCAGCACATCGCGCGGATTGGTGCGCTCGCGCCCTTCGACCAGCACGTCGTTCACTTGCAAGCCGGCGCGCGCGGTCGCGGCCAGCGTGCCCCGACGCAGATCCATCGCCATATCGTCGAGGCGATCCGCCCCGCCCGCGCGCCAAGCGTACAAACCGCCGCCGCCGATCAAGGCGGCGATGCCGATCGCGGTCATGATCTTCGCGGCCGCCGCCGACGGGCGCCAGCCCAGGATGCGGCGCCAGCCGGTGCGGCGCGCGGGCTTGCGGGTATTGCGTTTCATGCGGCCGAACATCAGGCGGCCCTCCCTTTCGGCCCGTCATGCGTCGCGTGTTCGACCAGCCAGGCGCAAAGCTCGGGGAAGGCGATCCCCGACGCCGCCGCGATTTCGGGCACGAGCGACAGCGGCGTCATGCCGGGCTGGGTGTTGACTTCGAGAAGCACGACGCGGCCGGGTTCGCCGCGCGTGTCGTCGTAACGGATATCGGCGCGGCTCACGCCCCGGCAGCCCAGTGCGCGATGCGCTTCCAGCGCCACGCGCATCGCCTCGTCGTAAGCGGCGCGGTCGATGGGGGCCGGGCAAATATGGATCGCTTTGCCGTCGGTATATTTGGCCGTGTAGTCGTAGAAGCCGTTGTTCGGCCGGATCTCCAGCACGCCCAACGCCTTCGCCTCGCCGTTGAAGCCCATCACCGCGACCGTCAATTCCCGGCCCGGAATATAGGTCTCGACCAGCACTTCCTCGTCGAACGGCCAAGGCTCGCGCGCCAACGCGTCGAGATCGGCTTGCTCCAGAACGATCTTCACGCCGACGGAGGAGCCTTCATTCGCGGGCTTCATCACGAAGGGCAAGGCGATCGCGCGACCCGCCAGCACATCGGCGCGTTTGAACACGCCGCCTTCGGCGATCGGCAGATCGCGGCCCTTGAAAACGGCGCGCGCGACGGGCTTGTCCATCGCCAAAGCCGACGCAAGCAGGCCCGAATGCGTATAGGGCACGCGCGCGAGATCGAGCACGCCTTGGATCGTGCCGTCCTCGGCCCAGCGGCCATGCAGCGCGTTGAACACCACGTCGGGCTTGCCGGCGAGCGCCGCCGTCAAACCGTCGAGCGAGACGAGATCGTGTTCGACCACGTCGTAGCCCTTGGCGCGCAGCGCCTTGGCGCATTCGTGGCCGGAGGACAGGCTCACTTCGCGTTCCGTCGACAAGCCGCCTTTAAGGAGCAGGACCTTTTTCATGCCCGCACCCCCACGCGCTTGATCTCCCAATGCAGGTCGACGCCGAACTTCGCGAACACGCGCGCGCGGACCTCGTCGCCCAAATCCTCCAGATCGGCGGCGGTCGCTTCGCCGTCGTTGATCAGGAAGTTGCAGTGCTTCTCGCTGACCTTGGCGCCGCCGCGCGTCAAACCCCGGCAGCCGGCCGCGTCGATCAATTCCCAGGCTTTCGCACCCGGCGGGTTGGCGAAGGTGGAGCCGCCGGTGCGCGTGCGCACGGGCTGCGAGGCTTCGCGCTTGGCTTGGATATCCGTCGTGCGCGCGGCGATGGCGGCGCTATCGTCGGGCTCGGCTTTCAACTCGGCGCCGATGAAAATCCAATCGGCCGGCATGCAGCTCGAACGGTATTCGAAGCACAAGGCGCCATTGGTCGCGTAATGCAGCGTGCCGGCGGCGTCGATCGCTTCGGCGGCCAGCACGACATCCTTCATTTCCTTGCCGTAGGCACCCGCGTTCATGCGCAAAGCACCGCCCACGGTGCCCGGCACGCCGACCAGGAATTCGAGCCCGCCCAAACCCCAATCGCGCGCGGCGTTGGCGACGTTGACGTCGAGTGCGGCCGCACCGGCCTTCACGATGTTCCCGTCGCGCGCGATTTCGGCGAAGCCTTTGCCCAAGCGGATCGTGACGCCGGGAATGCCGCCGTCGCGCACCAGAAGATTCGAGCCCACGCCCAGCACCGTCACCGGCACGTCGGCGGGCTTGGCGGCGAGGAACGCGGCCAGATCGTCGCGATCGGCGGGACGGAACAGCACTTCGGCGGGACCGCCGACGCGGAACCAGGTCGTCGCCGCGAGGCTCGCGTTCTCGCGATAATTGCCGCGCACCTGCGGCAAGCGATCGATCAGCCGCATCGGCTTGGGGGAAACCATCATGCTTTCCCTCCTGCCGAAGCCGCGTCGAGCTCGCCGGGCAGCGCATGCGCCCATTGCGTGATGTTGCCGGCACCCAAGCACACGACCATGTCGCCCGGCTTGGCGATGTCGAGCACCGTGCGCGCGAGCGCTTGCGAATTCTCGAGCGCGATCGCCTTGCGATGGCCGTGGCCGCGCAAGCCTTCGACCAGCGCCTGCTTGGAAGCGCCCTCGATCGGTTGTTCGCCGGCCGCGTAAACATCGGCGACGATCACGGCGTCGGCGTCGTTGAAGCAGGTGCAGAATTCCTCGAACAGATTCGCAAGCCGCGTATAGCGATGCGGCTGCACGACCGCGATCACGCCCGCCGACGTCGCTTGGCGCGCGGCTTTCAGCACCGCCGCGATCTCGACCGGGTGATGGCCGTAATCGTCGATGACCGTCAGGCCCGCACCCGTGCCGGTATTGGTGAAGCGGCGCTTGACGCCCTTGATGGCGGCGAGCGCCTTGCGGATCGTCGCTTCGTCGATCCCCATTTCGATCGCCACGGCGACGGCGGCGAGCGAGTTCTCGACATTGTGGCGGCCGACCAGCGGCAGATGCAGATCGCGAATCGTGCGTTCGGCACCCGCACGGCCCGAAAGCGCCACGTCGAAATGCCCGCCCGACGCGTCGAGGCGCACATTCACGCCGCGCACATCGGCCTGCGGCGAAAAGCCGTAGGCGAGGATCTTGCGGTCCTGCGTCGCCGCGATCAGCGCCTGCACTTCCGGATGATCGACGCACATCGCCGCAAAGCCATAGAAGGGCAGATTCGAAATGAAGTTCTGATAGCCCTTCTTGGCGTTCTCGAACGTTCCCCAATAGTCGAGATGCTCGGGGTCGATATTCGTCACGACCGCGATGGTCGCGGGCAGCTTCACGAACGTGCCGTCGCTTTCGTCGGCCTCGACGACCATCCAATCGCCCGCACCCAAACGCGCATTGGTGCCGTAGGCGTTGAGGATGCCGCCATTGATGATCGTCGGGTCCATGCCCGCGGTTTCCAGCATCGCGGCGACGAAGCCGGTCGTCGTCGTCTTGCCATGCGTGCCCGCGATCGCCACCGCCCATTTGAGGCGCATGAGCTCGGCGAGCATTTCCGCGCGGCGCACGACCGGGATCAGCTTTTCGCGCGCAGCGCGCACTTCGGGATTGTCGGGCTTCACGGCCGTGGACACGACCAGCACTTCGGCGTCGCCCAAATTCTCGGCCTTGTGGCCGACATGGACGGCGATGCCGAGTTTGCGCAAACGCTGCACGTTGGCGCTGTCGGCCTGATCGGAGCCCTGAACCTTGTATCCCAAATTATGCAAGATCTCGGCGATGCCGGACATGCCGATCCCGCCGATCCCCACGAAATGAAGCAAACCGATATCGAGCGGCAGCGCCCTCATGCCCGGCCTCCTTCGGCCAGACGCGCGACCAGATCGGCCAGGCGTTCGGCGGCGTCGGGCTTGCCGAATTTCCATGCGGCTTGCGCCATCGGCGGCAGTGCGGACGGATCGGCGAGCAGCGAGGCGAGATGCTTTTCGAGCGCCTCCGCCGTGAAATGCGGTTCGGGCAACAGCCAAGCGCCGCCGGCATCGGCCAAAGCGCGGGCGTTTTCGGTCTGATGGTCGTCGGTCGCGTGCATGTAAGGAACCAAAAGGGCCGGGCGGCCGATGCAGGCAAGCTCGGCCACGGTGGAGGCGCCGCTGCGCGCGATCACGAGATGCGCGTTGGCGATGCGCTGGGGCAGATCGGCGAAGAAGGGCGCGACTTCGGCCGCGACGCCGATCCTGGCGTAGGCGGCTTGAACGGCATCGACATCGTCCTTGCGCGTCTGCTGAACGATTTTGAGGCGCGCGCGGGTTTCTTGCGGCAAACGCGCGATCGCGTCGGGCACGACGCGGCCGAAGATCGAAGCACCTTGGCTGCCGCCGGTCACCAGCAAACGAAGTTCGCCTTGTTTCTCGGGAACCCAATAGGTGCTGTCGCGGAGCGCGATCACGTTGTCGCGCACCGGATTGCCGGTCAGCGTCGCGCGTGCGGCGTGGCGCGTCGTGACGAAGGAACTCGCGATCGCATCGACCTTCGACGCGATCAAGCGATTGACGCGGCCGAGCACGGCGTTTTGTTCGTGCAAGGCGGTGGGCACCTTGCCGATCGCGGCCGCGACCGTCGGCAGGCTGGGATAGCCGCCGAAGCCGACCACCGCTTGGGGTGCGAGCTTCTTGATCACGCGGCGCGCGGCGAAATAGCCCGGGACGAGCGAAGCGAAGCCGCGCAGCTTTTGCGCGATCCCGCCGGTCATTTTGCGCAACGGCAAGCGATGGGTTTCGAGCGTGCCCAGGCGCCCGCCATATTGCGTGCCGCGATCGTCGGTCACGAACGCCAGGCGATAGCCGCGCTTGTCGAGCGCGCCCGCAAGTGCTTCCGCCGGGAAGACATGACCGCCCGTACCACCGGCCGCGAGGATGACGAGGGGTGCGTTCACAGCGTCTCCCCCTGGCCGAAGCGTTTGCGCGAAAGCGCGAGCACGAAACCCATGCCGAGCGCGATCGCCAGCAGCGACGAGCCGCCGTAGCTCACGAACGGCAGCGTCATGCCCTTGGTGGGGATGAGGTGCAGCGTCGAGCCCATGTTGACCAGCGCCTGCACGCCGAACTGGACGCACAAGCCACCGATCGCCAGCACGACGAACAGATCGGTTTCCTGCAACGCGCGCGCGAAGCCGCGCAACACGATGAAGGCGTAGAGGGCGACGACCATCAGGCACAGGATCAGGCCGAATTCCTCCGCCGCCACGGCGAAGATGAAATCGGCATGCGCGTCGGGCAGGAACGACTTCGCGGTGCCTTCGCCGGGGCCGCGCCCCAGCAGGCCGCCGTTCATGAACGCTTCCATCGCCATGTTTACCTGATAGGTGTCGCCCGACGCGGGATCGAGGAAGCGGTTCACGCGGCTCTCGAAATGGGGGAAGGTGAAGTAGAGGCCGATCGCGGCGGCGGCACCCGCGCCGCCCAAGCCCACCACCCACAACATGCGCAAACCCGCCAGGAAGAACTGCGCGAACCACACGCAGGTCACGACGAAGGCCATGCCGATATCGGGCTGGCCTAGCAGCAGCGCCATCGAGATCCCGTAGAGCGCGATGGCGAACAGATCGCCGGGGAAGTTTTCCTTCTTGCGGGCGAGTGCAAACAGCCATGCGGTGACGATCGCGAAAGTCGGCTTTAGGAATTCCGACGGCTGAAGCGAGAAGCCGGGCAGGCTGATCCAGCGCTTGGCACCTTTGATCTCCATGCCTACGAAGAAGGTGGCGATCAGGAAAAAGATCGAGCAGGCGAAGCCGATCAGCGCGAGCTGGCGCACTTGCTTGGGGTTCAGCATCGACACGGCGATCAGCGTCAGCGCCGCCAGCGGCAGCAATTGCAGCTGCTTGCGCACGAAATAGAACGTGTCGAGATTGACGCGGGTCGCGACGGCGGGCGAAGCCGCCATGATCAGCACGGCCCCGGTGCCGATCAGCAACGCCAGCGCCGTCAAAAGCCACTTGTCGACGGTCCACCACCAGCGGGCGATGACGGAATTGTCGGCGCGCGCGAAACTCATGCGGCCGCACTCCCTTGTTGGGCGATGTCGCGCGCGAGGTCGCGGAACGCATCGCCGCGATGCTCGAAGCTTTTGAACTGATCGAACGACGCGCAAGCCGGCGACAGCAGGACGACGCCCTTGCCGTCTTGGCGCGCGTCGGTCCAAGCGGCGGCGACGGCCTTGTCGAGCGTGCCGCATTTCTCGTGCGGCACACCGCCCAGCGTCGCGGCGAAATCGTCCGCCGCCTCGCCGATCAGATAGGCCTTGGCGATGCGCGGGAAGAAGCCGCGCAAGGATTCGATGCCGCCCGCCTTGGCGCGCCCGCCCGCGATCCAGTGGATGCGCGGATAGCAGCCCAGCGCCTTCGCGGTCGAATCCGCGTTGGTCGCCTTGCTGTCGTTGACGAACACGATGCCGTCGCGTTCGGCCACGCGTTCTTGGCGATGGGCCAGGCCGGGGAAGCTCTTCATCGCTTCGGCGATGGTCTTGGCCGAAACGCCCAATTGCAGCGCCACGGCCGCGGCCGCCGCCGCGTTCTGCGCGTTATGCGTGCCGGGCAAGGTCGGGCAATCGGCGAGCGAGGCGAAGCGCACCGGCTCGCCATGGCGCGAATCCCAAAGCCCGCCGCGCTGCGCATAGACGCCGCCTTGCACGCCGCCCTGTCCCGAAATCGGAATCACGATGCTTTCGCCCGCTTCGACTAGATCGGCGTAGATCGACGCGCTGATATCGTCGTCGATGCCGACCACGGCGAAGCGCGGGCTTTTCTGGTCGCGGAAGATATTGCGCTTGGCGGCGACGTAGCCGTCCATTCCGCCGTGACGGTCGAGATGATCGGGCGAAATATTGAGCAGCACCGCGCCGTCGAAACGCGCGGTGGGTACCAGTTCGAGCTGATAGCTCGACATTTCGATTACGTAGACGCCATCGTGACCCAACGGCTCGAGCGACAAGGCCGCCGTACCGATATTGCCGCCGATCTGCGTCACGCGCTTGGCGGCGTGCAGGATATGGCCGATCAGCGCGGTCGTGGTCGACTTGCCGTTGGTGCCGGTGATGCCGACGAACGACGCCTCGCGCCGGCTGCGCATCAGCAACTCGACGTCGCTGATCAGGTCGATGCCCAGCGCCTTGGCGCGCGCGGCCACGTCGTGCGGGGCGGGGAAGCTGTGCGGGATGCCGGGCGACATCACCAAGGCGGTGATGCCCGACATATCGACGGTCCGCAAATCGGCGAGCGGGATTTGCGCTGCCGCCGCCGCATCGCGCGAGGCGGCGTTGTCGTCCCACGCCATCACCTTCGCCCCCGACGCGACAAGTGCACGCGCGGCCGCCAGTCCGGATTTACCCAGACCGAGGACCGCCACGTTCTTGCCCGCGAAGGAAGCGATGTGGATCAAGCTTTCCCCCTCACCGTAGCTTCAGCGTCGCGAGACCCGCGAGCGCCAGGATGGAGGCGATGATCCAGAAGCGGATCACGATGGTGGGTTCGGCCCAGCCCTTCTTTTCGAAGTGGTGGTGCAGCGGCGCCATCAGGAACACGCGCTTGCCGGTCAGCTTGAACGACGCGACCTGCACGATGACCGACACGGCTTCCAGCACGAACAACCCGCCGACGATGGCGAGGGTGAGTTCGTTCTTGGTGATGACGGCGACCGTGCCCAGCGCCCCGCCCATCGACAGCGAGCCCACATCGCCCATGAACACCATCGCGGGCGGCGCGTTGAACCACAGGAAGCCCAGCGCCGCGCCGACGAGCGCCGCGCACAGCACCGCGAGCTCGCCCGAGCCGGGGACATGGTGGATCAGCAGGTAATTCGCGAACACCGCGTTGCCCGCGACGTAAGCGAAGGCCGCGAAGCAGCCCGCCGCGATCATCACCGGCACGATGGCGAGGCCGTCGAGCCCGTCGGTCAGGTTCACCGCGTTGGACGAGCCGACCATGACGAACATCGCGAAGGGGATGAAGAACATGCCGAGATCGATCAGCAGGTTCTTGAAGAACGGAATCGCGAGCTGGGTGGAGAGCGGTTCGCGCGTGAGGTACACGATCCACATCGTCGCGGCGAAGGCGATCAGGAACTGCACGACCAGCTTCCAGCGGCCGGGCAGGCCCTTGGAATTGCGCTTGGTGAGTTTGAGATAATCGTCGCAGAAGCCGATCGCGCCGAAGCCGAACGTCACCGTCAGAACGGCCCAGACATAGCCATTGGTGAGATCGGCCCATAGCAGCGTCGAAATGCCCATCGACAACAGGATCAGCACGCCGCCCATGATCGGCGTGCCGCGCTTCTTCAAATGGGTTTCCGGCGTATCGGCGCGCACGCCGACATGCGGCTGCTTGGATTTAAGCCAGCGGATGATCGGCTCGCCCAGCAGGAACGACACCACCAAAGCGGTCATCACCGCGCCGCCCGACCGGAAGGTCAGATAGCGGAACAGATTGAAGAAGCTGATGTCGTCGGACAGCGGAACGAGGAGGTTGAAGAACATGCTCTGCCTTACCTTCCAGCCGCGGCCCGGGGGGCCAGCGCCAGCAATGCGTCGACGATCGGCCCCATGCGGCTGCCGAGCGACCCTTTGACGGAAACCGCATCGCCCGCGCGAACGGCGTCGAGAACGATCGGCTGCAACGCGGCCGAATCCGCCGTGTGCGCGCCGCGCTTATCTTCGGGCAATGCGTCGAAAAGACGGCGCATCAAGGGCCCGCAGCAGAAAACCAGGTCGATTTTTTCGGCCAGAATCGCGTCGGCCAAACCGGCGTGCAGCGCCTCGGCGTCCGGCCCGAGTTCGCGCATATCGCCGAGCACCGCGATGCGCCGTTTGGCGTCGGTCATCGACAGCACGGCGAACGCCGCGCGCATCGACGGCGGCGAGGCGTTGTAGCTTTCGTCGAGCAGCGCGAAGCTGCCGCCGCCGGGAAGTTTTACGTCGTGACGGGCGCCACGGCCTTTGGGCGGGGCGGCGGTCGCAAGCGCATCGGCCGCTTGGCGCCAATCCGCACCCAACGCATGCGCGCCGAGCAGCACGGCGAGCGAGTTCAACGCCCAATGCTTGCCGGGCGCGCCCACGCGCCAGGTCGCGCGCGTACCCAGGAAATCGGCCGTGACGGTCGAGCCGCCGGCATCGCCTTTCCAATCGATCAATCGCGCATCGGCGCCGGCTTGGGTGCCGAAGCTCAGCACATTGCGCCAATTCCACAGATGCGCGGCCTTGGCGAGCGTTTCGAAATAGCGGTTGTCGAACGGCAACACGGCGGTCTCGCCGCCTTGGCCCGTCTCGAAAATCTCGGCCTTGGCGCGGGCGACGCCGTCGATCCCGTCGGGGAAGTACTCGGCGTGGACCGCTTCGACCGTCGTGACGATCGCCACGTGCGGCGCGACCATCGCGGTCAAGGGCGCTATCTCGCGCGCATGGTTCATGCCGATTTCGAACACGGCGTAGCGCGAATCCGACGGCATGCGCGCGAGCGTCACCGGCACGCCGATATGGTTGTTGAACGACGCGGCGGCCGCATGCGTCGCGGCTTGCTTGCCGAGCACGAGGGCGAGGCCTTCCTTGGTCGAGGTCTTGCCGACCGAGCCGGTGACCGCGACGACCCGCGCCTTCGAACGCGCGCGCGCCGCGACACCCATTTGGCCGAGCGCTTCGAGCGTGTCGCCGACAACGAGCTGTGGCCCACTCGCCGCGATTTCGCGCGACACCAGCGCCGCCACCGCCCCTTGGGCGAAAGCGGCGCGCACGAAATCGTGGCCGTCTTTCTCGGCCTTCAATGCGACGAACAAATCGCCCGCTTTCAGCGTGCGCGTGTCGATGGAGATCCCACTGGCGTTCCACGCCGCACCGGCCAAGCGCCCGCCGGTCGCCTTCGCCGCATCGGCCGAGGTCCAAAGGGCGCTCATGCGGCACCCCCGTCGGCCAGCGCGATCGCTTTGCGCGCTTCGTCGCGATCGTCGAACGGCAACACCTTGTCGCCGATGATCTGGCCGGTCTCGTGGCCCTTGCCGCAAATCGCCAACACGTCGCCCGCGTTCAGAGCGGCGACAGCTTCGCGGATCGCGATTTCGCGCGGGGCGATCTCGATGGTGCCGGGGGCTTCGGCCATGACCGCCGCACGGATCGCGGCGGGATCTTCCGAGCGCGGATTGTCGTCGGTGACGATCACGCGATCGGCGTTTTCGACCGCGATCTTGCCCATCATCGGGCGCTTGCCCGCATCGCGATCGCCGCCGCAGCCGACGACGACGTGCAGCTTGCCTGTCACATGCGGGCGCAACGCTTCCAGCACGGTCGCGAGCGCGCCGGGCTTATGGGCGTAATCGACGTAAACGGCCGCGCCGTTTTTGCGGATACCCGCGCGCTCCAAACGGCCGGGCACGCCTTGCAGCTTGGTCAGCGCTTGCAGCGCTTCATGCGGGGCCGCACCCGTGCCGACGACCAGACCCAGCGCGGCGAGCGCATTCATCGCCTGGAAGGCCCCGGCCAGCGGCAGCACGAAGCTTTGCTTCACGCCATAGGCTTCGATCTCGATCGCCTGGCCTTGCGGCTGCGGCGAGGCCGAAATCAAACGCAGATCCTTGCCCTGGCGGCCATAGGTGACGACGCGAAGCCCGCGCAGATCGCACGCACCGCGCAAAGCGGCGTATTCGGGAATGTCGGCGTTCAGCACGGCGACGGCGCCGCGCGGCAGCAGCGTGTCGAACAAACGCCGCTTGGCGGCGAGATAGCTTGCCATATCGCCGTGATAATCGAGATGGTCGCGGCTCAAATTCGTGAAAGCGGCGGCCTTCAACACGACACCGTCGAGGCGATGTTGATCGATGCCGTGGCTCGACGCTTCGAGCGCTACGTTGTCGATGCCCGCATGCGCAAGCTCGGCGAGGTCCTTGTGCAGGGCCGCCGGATCGGGCGTGGTCAGCGAGCCGTAGCGCTCGAAATCCGGTCCGACGATGCCGAGCGTCCCCATGCTCGCGGCCTTGCGACCGAGGATCGCCCAGATTTGGCGCGCGAAAGCGGCGACCGAGGTTTTGCCGCTCGTGCCCGTGACCGCGACGATCGTCGTAGGTTGGGCGGCGTAGAAGCGTGCCGCCGTGCGCGCGAAGGCGCGGCGCGGATTCTTGGCGGCGAGATAGGGAATGCCGGCGGGCAAATCGAGACCCGGGGCGGCGAGGATCGCGGCCGCCCCTTTGCGCAGCGCGTCGCCCACATAGGCGCGGCCGTCTTGCTTCACGCCCGACAGCGCCGCGAACAGAGAGCCTTTCGTCACGGCGCGCGAATCCGACGTGACGCCCGCGATCGCCGGATCGAGCCCGGCGGCGTTCGTCATTTCGATCTCGGGATCGAGAAGCAGGCTCAAGCGCATCGCCCCTACCGGACAGTGACGGCCGCGAGCAGCGGCTTGGTGAGGTCGGCGGGCAGATCGTCCCTCGGCGCCACGCCCAAGATCGGGGCGACGCGCGCGATGATGCGCCCGGCGGTGGGGGCCGAAACGACGCCGCCGGTCGCGTAGCCGCCGGTGTCGCGACGGCCCTGCGGCTCGTCGACCATCACCAGCAGCACGTAGCGCGGCTTATGCGCCGGGAAGGACCCGAAGAACGAGGAGATGCGCGCGTTCTTCTTGTAGCCGCCATTGGCCTGGACTTTCTCGGCCGTGCCCGTTTTGCCGCCGACGAAATAACCCGGCACTTCGGCCGATTTGCCGGAGCCCTTCTCGGCGTTGAAGCGCAGCAACTGATTGAGCATGTCGGACGCGCGCTGACTCATCACGCGTTCGCCCTGCACGGCGGTCGCATCGTCGCGCGCCAGAATGGTGGGCGCCCGATAGATGCCGCCATCGACCGCGGCGGCTCCCGCCGCGACCAGCTGCATGGGCGACACCGAAATGCCGTGCCCGAAGGAGATCGTCAGCATGTTGATCTCGCGCCACGGGCGCGGGATCAGCGGATGGCCGATTTCGGGCAATTCGATGGGCGAGGGCTTGAGGAAGCCGAGCCGGTCGAGGAAATCGCGCTGGCGCTGCGGGCCGACCAGCAGCGACATGCGCAGCGCGCCGAGATTGGACGAGTAGATGAACACTTCCGGCGTCGTCAGCCAGCGGTTCTTGCCCTTGAAGTCGGAAATCGAGAACCGCCCGATCTGATAGGGGCGGCTGGCGTCGAAGGAATCGGTCATGCGCAGGACGCCGTAGTCGAAGCCCATCGCGACCGTGAACATCTTGAACGTCGAACCCATTTCGTAGGCGCCGAGCGTGTTGCGGTTGAACCGCGCGTCCGCGTCGGCCAGGCCCGGCGCGTTGGAATCGAAATCGGGCAGCGAGACCATCGAGATGACCTCGCCGGTCTCCACGTCCATCATCACCGACATGCCGCCGATGGCGTTGAAGTTCTGGATCGTGTGCTGCAATTCCTCGCGCACGGCGTGCTGGACGCGCACGTCGATCGACAGGCGCAACGGCTCGTTCGACGTCTTCAAACGCTCGTCGAAGCTCTGTTCGGCCCCCGCAAGACCGCGATTGTCGACGTCGGAAAAGCCCACGACATGCGACACGAGATTGCCGTGCGGATAGACGCGGCGTTCCTCGCGCTGGAAGAACAGCCCGGGAATGCCCAGGCGGTTGACTTCGAATTGCTGGCGCGGCGTGAGGTTCCGGCGGATCCACACGAAGGACCGGTTTTCGCCCGACAGGCGGTCGCGCAATTGCTTCTCGTCCACGCCCGGCAGCGTCGCGGCGAGGCGCCGCGCCGCGTCGCCCGCATTCGCGATCATCTGCGGATTGGCGTAAAGCGATTGCGTGACCAGCGACGTCGCCAGCAGCACGCCATTGCGATCGACGATATCGGCGCGCGCGAGATCGAGCGGCCCGGTGGCGGGGGCGCGTGCGGCGCGCGGCTCGCGCGCTTCCGACAGCAGCGTCACGTCGACAAGGCGCACGCCGATCACCGCGAAGCACACCGCGAACAGGATGCCGCCGATCACCAGACGGTGGCGCGCCGTCTCCATCGATTGCTTGGCCGCACTTTCCACCCGCAGACGGGCGGGGAAGCCGCGCACGATGTCGAGGAAGTTGGTCGCCATCAGCGCCGCTCCTGCGCGATCGCGCGCGGCTGGGCTGGCGGGACTTGCGGCGATTGCGCGGGCACGGCGTCGACGCGGCCGAATTGGCCGGGCTTCATCGGCTGAAGATCGAGGTGCCGCTCGGCCAAGGCTTGCAGGCGCTTGGGCTGGTTCACCAGGCTCCATTCCGCGCGCAGCACGTGAATCGATTCCTGTTCCTGCACGATCGCGCGGTTGAGGCGCGCGAGCTCGCGCTCCTGCGCGATCACCTCGTGCTTGATCTGGTAGAGCGCCAGCGCGCCGATACCGGCGATCAAAATCCACAATAGGGTGACGAAGCGGCTCATGCGGCTTCACCCCAGGCGGGCGCTTGGGTGCGTTCGGCGACGCGCAGCATGGCGGAGCGCGCGCGCGGATTGCGCGCGGTTTCGGCGTCGCTCGGCTTCACGCCCTTGCGTTCGACCAGCGTGAATGACGGCGCGCGTTCCACCCCACGCGAGGGCAGATGGCGCGAGCCGCGATCTTCGTTGCCGGCCCGGCGCTTCAGGAAGCGTTTGACCGCGCGGTCCTCCAGCGAATGGAAGGACACGACCGCGAGGCGTCCGCCGGGTTTGAGCAAACGCTCGGCGGCGGCAAGCCCGCGCGCGAGTTCGCCCAATTCGTCGTTCGCCGCCATGCGCAGCGCTTGGAACGTGCGCGTCGCGGGATCGATGCCGTCCTTCGAGCGCGGCACGCAAGACCGCACGATCTCGGCGAGTTCGGACGTGCGCTCGATGCGCTTTTCGGCGCGCGCTTTGACGATGTTCTTGGCGACGCGCCGCGCGTGGCGTTCGTCGCCCAGTTGATGGATCGCGTCGGCCAAATCGCGCTCGGGCCAGTCGTTGACGATATCCGCCGCCGACAGTCCGGCCTTCTCCATGCGCATATCGAGCGGCCCGTCGGCGCGGAAGGAAAAGCCGCGCGCCGCGTCGTCGATCTGCGGCGAGGACACACCGAGATCCAGCGCGATGCCGTCGAGTTCGCGTTCGGGCGAGAGACGATCCATCTCGCCGAAGCGGCCTTCGACCAGCGTGATCCGCGGCCCGTATTTCGCCTTCAACGGCGCGCCGCGCGCGATCGCTTCGGGATCGCGGTCGAAGGCGACGAGCTTGCAATCGGCGCTGTCGAGGATCGCGGTCGAATAGCCGCCAGCGCCGAACGTGCCGTCGAGATAGACGCCGCCGTTCTTGATCGCCAAGGCGGCCAACACCTCGGCGAGCATCACGGGCACGTGGATTTGCGGGTTCGTCATGCCGGACCGCCGCCCAGGATCGCGCGACGCTTTTCCGCTTGGTCGGCGGCGAAAGCCTCGGGATTCCAGATTTCGAAGAATTGGATGCGGCCGGCGAAGACGGCGGTTTCGCCCAAGCCGCAATGCGCGATCAGCGCTTCGGGAAGGCCGACACGGCCTTCGGAATCGATCTGCAAGGCGACCAAATCGGCGGCCAGAATCGCGGCGTGGTCCAGGGACGAGGGACGAAACGCCGCGAGCGGATCCGCGTTTTGGCCGATTTTGGCGAGAAGGTCGGCCCCGATGGCGCGCACCGCTTTCAGGCCGGAAAGCGGCAGCACGTTGAGCCCGTCTTCGCCTTTTGCAGACATGACGGCACGAAAATCGGCCGGAACGGAGACGCGCCCCTTCCGGTCGATCTTGAACGTATAGGTCGAAATGAACGCGGATTTGGCCATCGCCCGCGTTGACCCTCTCGTGCCGTCCCCATTGTTCAACCCATTGGAAAGACGAGGAATTTTCCTCCCTTTGGGGTCCCCCGTTACCTGCCTTCGCGAAAGGCGGTTTTCGTGGGACAATATGGGATATCATGGGTGTATATGGGCGTCAACGGGCTAAGTGCTTGTTTTGTAATGGACACGGTCTGTTCTCCCGACACGCGACGCCGCCAAATTTACCGAAAATTGGGAACAAACCCCCTGAGCCTAGTGGGGCTTTGGGGCGATTTCTCGACGCCGATGTGGAAAAAGCCAGACGGCCTGTAAGCCGGGTTCTGTGACGCCCGTTGCCGGGCGACGACGACCATTCCTCTAGGACCGCCATTGCTGGCGGCCTCAAGCAACCGACCCGGGCGGCGGTCCGGAAACCGACTTGCGAAGGTCGCCCTTCGCGTGCCGCCCCTATTTGGTCTTGCTCCGGGTGGGGTTTGCCATGCCGTCCGCGTTACCGCGTCCGCGGTGGTCTCTTACACCACCGTTTCACCCTTACCGGCCCGGCCTACCCGAAAGCAGACAAGGCTTTGGCGGTCTTTCTCTGTTGCACTGTCCCTGGGCTCGCGCCCGCCGGGCGTTACCCGGCACCCTTATCTCCGTGGAGCCCGGACTTTCCTCGCGGTGCGCGAAGCACCCCGCGGTCGTCCGGCCGTCTGGCGGGGCGGATATGCGCGCGTTCGGGGCGGAACGTCAACCCGCGTCCGCCGCCGCGACCAGCATCCGGCGCATGATCAGGCCCGGCTTGTCCGACGGCATGTGGCGCTCGGCGGTCATGTAATCGCGCAACGGCACATACGGATCGGTCGCTTCCAGGATGTCCTTATCCTCCAGCGTAACCGCGCGGTCGAAGGCGATGGCCTTCTCGGCGGGCACGTCGGCTTCGGTATCGTTGCGATAGACCCATTGCACGAGGCGCGTATGCGCGTCGTCCACCGGCACGGTCGCGGTCACGATGCGGTGGCACAACCCGTTCGGAAACGTGAGTTCCAGCTTGCGCAGGAACGGGAACCAATAGCGATGCACGGTCGTTCGCGTGGTGAGATCGCCCGTCGCCCCGGTGTAATCGGCACCGATCTTGCGATTGGCCGCGCGCACCACGGCGCGCGCGACGAACCCGCCGGCGAATTCCTCGATCTCGTTCTCCGCCGGGATCGGATCACGCGTATTGCCGAACGTCGCTTGGTGCACGTATTCGATATGCGCGTTGTCGAATTCGTTCTCCATCACGCGTAGCGCGCTGCACGCCCAGTTCTCGACGAATTCGGGAATGCGCCGCCACGCCGGATCGCCGTCCTCGGCGAAGACGGGAATGTCTTCGACCGGATTTTCCAGCGCCACCCAGACATGTCCGCCATAGGTCTTGGCGTGGAACGCGTCGATGCGCATTTTGCCGGTCGCGGCGGGATCGGCGCGCTGCGGGATTTTGAGGCACTTGCCCGCGCCATCGAACGCCCAGCCGTGATAGCCGCAAACGATCGCGCCATTTTCCACGAAGCCGCGCGATAGTTTGGCGGTGCGATGCGGGCAGCGGTCGCGTACGGCGTTGGGCTTGCCGTCGTCGCTTTTCCATAAAACAAGATCGACGCCGAGCAAACGCTGGGCGAGGGGGCCGTTGTCGAGATCGGAATCCTGGCAGAGCGGATACCAGTACCGGCGCAACGCGGGTATATCGGTCAGATTCATGATGCGGGAAGGGCAAGCAACCCGCGTGCCGAAGCTTAGAGCAGCGCCACGAGGGCGCGCAGCCGCGCATGGGTCTCGCCATCGAGCCGTCCGTCGAATTTCCAGGGCCGGAAGCGGCGCTGGAAGGCGACCATCACGGCGTGCGTCGCGTTGTCGAGCATGCCGGTCGCTTCGATGTCGTAGCCGAAGCGCGCCAGCAGATTTTGCACGTCCGTCACGGCGTCGTCGGATTCGCCGGGCCCGAAATCGCGCGTGGTGCGATGGCGGCGCGCGACATTCGAGGGATAAAGCCCGATCCCGGCTTCGGCGAGGCGCTGCCACGGAAACAACTCGCCGGGATCCTTCTTGCGCGAAGGCGCCACGTCCGAATGGCCGACGACATCGCGCGGCGCGATACCGTGCCGGTCGACGATCGCGCGGCAAAGTTCGATCACCGCATCGATCTGGATGGCCGGATAATCGCGATAGCCGAGGCGATGGCCGGGATTCTGGATCTCGATGCCGATCGAACGCGCATTGACGTCGCGCTTGCCCCGCCAGCACGACACGCCGGCATGCCAGGCGCGCTTATCTTCGGGCACCAGCGCCAGGACCGTGCCGTCCGTGTCGATCAGATAATGCGCGCTGACTTGGCGGGCGGGATCGAGCAGATAGGACAGGCTTTCCGCGCGATCCGTCGTGTCGGTGTAATGCAGCACCAGGAATTCGGGCGCCACACCGTCGGGCCGCGCGTCGAAATTCGGCGAGGGCTGCGTTTCGATCTTCACGACATCTTGCTCGTCGACTCGCCGCCGACATCGGCCGGGCGGCGCAGCACGATGATCGCGACGCCCGCGATGGTCGCGGCCGTGCCCGCGATCATCCGCCAGCCCAGATCGTCGCCGTTGAAGATGACGCCCGCCATCACGCCGAACACGGGCACCAGCAGCGTATAGGGCATCGTCACGTTGACCGAATAGCGGCGCAACATGCGGTACCACATCCAATAGGTGCAGATGGTGATCATCACCGACATGAACACGACGCCGGCGTAAGCGCGCCACGACGCGTTGACGAAGGCTTCGATCTGCCCGGTTTCCAGCATCGCCGAGAACGCGACCTGGAACGGCACGCTCCACAACGCCGTATAGGCGTTGAGGGTGAAGCCGTCGATATGGGTGAGCGACTTGAACTGGAAATTCGCGACCGCCCACATGAACGACGCGAACAGCACCAGCCCGACATAGAAAGGTGCCGCCCCCGAAACGGCGCCGCCGGTCGCGAGCCAGATGCCGAAAAACGCGAGGCCCATGCCGGTCCAGCGCCGCCAGCCGGGATAATCCTTGAGGATGACGGCGGAGAGCAGGGCCGCAAACGGCACCTGGCTTTGCGTCGCGATGGCGGCGAGCCCGGCGTCGAGATTCTTCATGCCGGTGAACATCGACGAGAAATGCAAACCGCCCAGCGTGAAGCCGAGCAAGGCGATCGCCTTCATGTCCTGGCGGCTCGGCATCTTCACGAAGGGCAGCAGCAAGATCGCCACCAGCGCGAAGCGCAGCGACATGGTGAAGATCGCCGGCATTTCCGCGAGCGCCAATTTCGCGACGACGAAATTGAGGCCCCAGATCATCATGATCCCGACCGTCAGGGCCGCGTCGATCGGTCTCATGCCGCTTTCCGCTGTTCGAGAATGGTTTCGTAGGCGGCGTTGATCGCGGCCAAGCGCTTCTCGGCCAGCGCCACGAATTCGGCGGGCATGCCCTGGCCGGTCAATACGTCCGGATGATGCAGGCGCGCCTGTTCGCGCCACACGCGCTTGATCTCGTCGAGATCGGCTTGCGGCGAAACGCCGAGCGTTTCGTAAGGGTCGTTTTCGTCCGGGCCGAGATGGGCGTGGCGGATCGCGCGATAGACGCCTTCGTCGAGACCAAGATGGGTCGCGACCGCGCGCAGATAATCGAGCTCGTCTTGCGTGATCGCGTGATCGGCGCTCGCGATGTGAAAAAGGCAGTCGAGCAATTCTTCCAGCGCCGGGGCGCCCTTGTCGAACAGCTCGGCCACCTGGCGCGCGTAGCTTTCGAATCCATAGGTCGAGCGCGCGGCCAAATCGAAAATGCGCTCGACATTCGCGCGCTCGGCCGGATCGAAATGGAAGATGCGCGCGAAGGCGGTTTTTTCGCGCTCGCACACCGCGCCGTCGGCCTTGGCCATTTTCGCGGCCAGCGCCACGGTCGCGATGGTGAAGGCGATTTTGCGCTTCTCCTGTTCGCTTTCCGGCGATTTATTCGCGCGCAAGACGCGATCGACCGCATGGCCGGCGGCGAGCCCGATCAGCGCGCCCAAAGGCCCGCCCAGCGCATAGCCCGCCGTTCCCCCCAATAAGCTTCCCCAAATCGACATCTTCCGCGTAATTCCGAATCCGACCACGTGAAAATCGAGAGTGTCGCCTCAAACTATTCGCCGATGCGAAACGGAACAAGGCGCCGTTCCGCAGATCGGACTGGCGGCCTTCGGGGGTGGCATCCCCGGGGTGTCCCGTGCTAGGGATCAAAAAAACACGATAAATGCGAACAGTCGAGGCGCCCGCTTTGAGCGATTCTCCAAACTTAAGCGATTCCGGCGTTCTGTTGTCGGTCGAGGATTTGCACGTCCATTTCGTCACGTCGCGCGGCGTCGTGCGCGCGGTCGAAGGCGTGTCCTATCAAGTGCGGCGCGGCGAAGTCCTGGCGATCGTCGGCGAATCGGGCTGCGGAAAGTCCGTCTCCTCGCTGGCGATCATGCGCTTGCTGGCCAAGCCGGCGGGGCGCGTCGTCCACGGCAAGATCATGTTCGAGGGCGTCAATCTTCTCGACCTCACGGACGAGGAGATGCGCGAGCGACGCGGCCGCGACATCTCGATGATCTTCCAGGAGCCGATGACGAGCCTCAACCCGGTTCTGCCGATCGGGCTGCAGATCATGGAGCCGCTGTTCATCCATCTGAAGATGACGGAGGAACAGGCGCGCGCCCGGGCGGTTGAATTGCTGTCGCTGGTCGGCATCACCGATCCCGAACGACGGCTCGACCAGTATCCGCACCAATTCTCCGGCGGCATGCGCCAGCGCGTGATGATCGCGATCGGGCTCGCCTGCAACCCGAAACTCATCATCGCCGACGAGCCGACCACGGCGCTCGACGTCACCATCCAGGCGCAGATCCTGGAGCTGATGAAGGAGCTGTCGCGTAAGCTCAACATCGCGCTGGTCATCATCACGCATAACCTGGGCGTCGTCGCGCGCTACGCCGATCGCGTCAATGTGATGTACGCGGCGCGCGTGGTGGAAAAGGGCACGGCCGACGACGTGTTCCTGCGCCCGCGCCATCCTTACGCGATGGGTTTGATGCGCTCGGTCCCGCGGCTCGACCGGCCGCGCGGCGCCAAGCTCGAAACCATCGAAGGCTTGCCGCCCAATCTGCTCGATCCGCCCAAGGGCTGCCGCTTCGCCGCGCGCTGCCAATTCCGCGCCGATATCTGCGCGAACGATCCGCCGTTGGAGGAGATCGAGCCCGGCCATTTGTCGGCGTGCCTGCGCGCCAAGGAAATCGCGGCGGGCGAAATCGGCCGCGAGCAGCCCGTCATCGAAGCGGGCGGCAAGCGCGAGGGCCGGGCGGGCGAAAAACTCCTGTCGGTGAGCGGCCTCAAGAAATTCTTCGAGGTCACGCGCAAGACCGGCACGTTCAGCTCGGTCAAAAGCGAAGTGCGCGCGGTCAACGACGTGTCGTTCGATATCTCGCCCGGCGAGACGCTCGGCTTGGTCGGCGAATCCGGCTGCGGCAAGACGACCGTGGGGCGTTTGATCCTGCGTCTCGAAACGCCGACCGAAGGCGCCATCAAGTTCAAGGGCCAGGATATCTCCAAGCTGGGTGCCGCCGAACTCCGGCCCATCCGGCGCAAGATCCAGGTGATCTTCCAGGACCCTTATTCCTCGCTCAATCCGCGCATGACGATCGGCCAGATCATCGCCGAGCCGCTGCTCGTCTATAAGATCGTGCCCGACGCCGCCGCCGCCAAAAAGCGCGTGGCCGAATTGCTCGAGGCCGTCGGCCTGTTCGCCTATATGGCCGAGCGTTATCCGCACGAAATGTCGGGCGGCCAGCGCCAGCGCGTCGGCATCGCGCGCGCTTTGGCGATGGAACCCGAATGCATCGTCTGCGACGAGCCGGTATCCGCGCTCGACGTGTCGATCCAAGGCCAGATCATCAATCTGCTGGAAAACCTCCAGAAGAAGCTCGGCCTCACCTATCTGTTCATCGCCCACGACCTGGCGGTCGTGCGCCATATCTCGGATCGCGTCGCGGTCATGTATCTGGGCCGGATGATGGAGCTCGCCGACGGCGACGCGCTCTATGCCGAGCCGCTGCACCCTTATACGCGCGCGTTGCTCGACGCCGCACCGATCCCCGATCCGTCGATCGAGAAATCGCGCGCCGCGCGCACGCTCGGTGGCGAAATCCCGTCGCCCTTGCGCCCGCCGTCGGGCTGCGTGTTCCACACGCGCTGCCCGCTGGCCGACGATGCGTGCAAAGCCACCATTCCCGAAATCCGCGAGGTCAAACCCGGCCATCTTGTGGCCTGCTTGAAGGTCTGAGCGAGGCGCCGCAGAGCGCCCGTTTCCACCGAGTCCAAAATAATCAAAACAGGAGGAACGTCATGAACCAGCATCATTTGAGCTTCGGACGCCGACAGTTTTTGCAGACCACGGCGCTGGCCGCCGCGACCGCCGGTCTCGGCCTTTACGACGCCGCACCCGCCTCGGCGCAGGGTGCGCCCAAGCGCGGCGGCAATTTCACTTTCGCGATCTCGGCCGAAACGCCGCATTACGACGCGCACGGCTCCGACACGTTCGCGACCTTGCATTTCGGCGCGCCCTTCTATTCGACGCTGCTGCAATTCAACCTCGCCGACTATCCCAAGGTGAAGGGCGATCTCGCGACGTCGTGGGACGTCGCGGCCGATCTGATGACCTACACGTTCAAGCTGACGCCGAACGTCGCCTTCCATGACGGTACGGCGTTGACCTCGGCCGATGTGAAGGCGACCTATGACCGCATGCGCAATCCGCCCACCGGCGTGGTCTCCACCCGTCAGGCGACGTTCGGCGACATCGATACGATCGAAACGCCGGATCCGCTGACAATCGTGTTCAAGATGAAAACGCCGAACCCGGCGATGCTCGAGCATTTCGCCAGCCCCTGGAACTGGATCTACGCCGCCAAGGATCTCGCCGCGAACCCGAACGGCCCGCGCACCGCGATCAACGGCACGGGGCCGTTCCGCTTCGGCGAACATGTGCGCGGCAGCCACATCACGGGCACGCGCAACGACAAGTATTTCCGCCAGGGCCGCCCCTATCTCGACGGGTTCCGCGGCGTGTTCATGACCCAGCCCGCCGCGATGATGAACGCGTTGCAGGGCGGGCAGGTGATGGCCGAGTTCCGCGGCATTTCGCCGGCCGAGCGCGATCGCCTCGTGCAGGTCATGGGCGACAAGGTCCGGATCGAGGAATCGAGCTGGACGCTGAACCTGATGGTCGTGTTCAACACCGAGAAGAAGCCGTTCGACGACGTGCGCGTGCGCCGCGCGTTGCACCTCGCCATCGACCGGCGGGCGGGTGCCCAAGGCCTCGCGCGCACGGCGACGTTGCGCGACGCGGGCGGCTTGATCCGCCCCGGCTCGCCCTTCGCGATGAAGGACGAGGATCTGCTGAAAGTGCCGGGCTTCGGGCGCGACATCGCCGCGGCGCGCAACGAGGCGCGACGCCTGCTTCGCGAAGCGGGCGTGCCGAACCTCACCTTCGTGCTGCACAACCGCAATCTGGCGCAGCCCTACACGCCGGCCGGCATCTTCCTGGTCGACCAATGGCGCCAGATCGGCGTGAACGTCGAACACCGCCAGTCGGAGACGTCGCCCTATCTCGCGGGCATGTCGAGCGGCAATTTCGACGTCGCGGTCGACTTCTCGAACCTGTTCATGGACGAGCCGTCGCTGGCGCTGGCGAAATATCTGTCGTTCAACAAGGCGCCGGAAAACCGCAGCCGCGCCATCGACGCGGAGATGGACCGGCTTTACGCCGCCCAAAGCCGCGAGCGCGACTTCCAGAAGCGTTTCGATCTGATCCGTCAGTTCGAAAAGCGCGCGCTCGACCAGGCCTATCAGGTACCGCTGCTGTGGTGGCACCGTATCGTGCCGACCCATAAGGTCGTGATGGGCTGGCAGATGTCGCCCAGCCACAATCTCGGCCAGGATCTGGCCGATGTTTGGCTGAACGCGTAAGGGACGTCCGATGTTCGGTTACCTCGTCAACCGCGTGCTTCTGATGATCCCCACGCTTCTGGGCGTGGCGGTCCTCATCTTCTTCATGCTCCGGGTCGTGCCCGGCGACATCGTGGAAGTGAAGCTGCGCGGCGACGGGGGCATGGTCACGCAAGAGACGATCGAAGCCGAGCGCGCGCGCCTCGGCCTCGATCGGCCTCTTGCGGTGCAGTTCCGCGACTGGATGGTCGGCCTCGTCACGCTCGATCTGGGTGCTTCGATGTGGACCGACCGTCCGGTGACGGAGGAGATCGGCCTGCGACTCGAGCTCACCATGCAGGTCGCGATCATGGCGACGATCTTCGCCGTGCTGATCGCGATTCCGCTCGGCACCGTATCCGCGTTGTTCAAGGATACGTGGATCGACTACGCGGTGCGCTTGATTACGATCGCCGGCCTTGCCGTGCCCAGTTTCTGGCTCGGCATGATCATCATTCTGGGCCTGCTCTATTGGTTCAATTGGCTGCCGCCGATCACCTATACGCCGATCTATGTCGATCCCGTGGCCAATATCAGTCAGTTGATTTGGCCGGCGCTGGCGGTCGGCTATCGCTATTCCGCCGTCGTCGCGCGCATGGTCCGCTCTTCCATCGTCGAGGTGATGAAGGAGGACTACATCCGCACCGCGCGCGCCAAGGGCGTGTTCGAGAAACTCGTCGTCGCGCGCCATGCGATGCGCAACGCCCTGCTGCCCGCGATCACGGTGATCGGCCTCGAATTCGCGTTCCTGATCGGCGGTCTGGTGGTGACCGAGCAGGTCTTCAACCTCAACGGCCTGGGCAAGCTGTTCGTCCAGGCGGTCAGCCGCAACGATTTCACGCTGATCCAGGCGATCGTGATGCTGATCGCGGTGGTGTTCATCGTGACCAATCTGATCGTCGATCTGCTCTACGCGCTGTTCGATCCGCGCATCCGGCTCGGGGGGAAGTGACATGGCCGGTGCCGTCTCCCAACCCAACGTAACTTATGCGGCACCCAAGCGCCGCTCGGCGCTGGCGATGTTCTGCCTCGCCCAGCCATTGGGCGCCATTTCCGGCGTGGCGATCCTCATCATGCTGTTCGGCGGGTTGTTCGCCGATTTCGTCGCGCCCTACGATCCGCTGGCGATCGATTTCGGCGCGATGCTGGCGGCACCGTCCTGGGAACATTGGATGGGGACGGACGCATTCGGGCGCGACATTTTCAGCCGCGTGATTTATGGCGCGCGCACCGCTCTGACGATCGGCTTTTTCGCTTCGCTGTTCGGCTGCGTGTCGGGCGCCATGATCGGCGTGGCGTCCGCCTATTTCGGCGGGCGGGTCGATATGGTCGTGCAGCGTTTCATCGACGTGATGCTGTCTTTCCCGATCATCGTGCTGGCGCTGGTCGTCGTCGCGATGCTGGGCCGCAATCAGATCGGCGGCATCGACATCAATCTCGTCTTCGCCATCGCCATCCCGATCGTGCCGAAGGTCGCGCGCGTCGTGCGCTCGGCCGCGTTGTCGATCCGCGAAATGCCCTATATCGACGCGGCGCGCGCCGCGGGCTTCGGCCATATGCGCATCATCCTGCGCCATATGGTGCCCAACGTCGCGGCCCCGTTCCTGATCATGTTCACCGCGTTCATCGCCCAGGCGATCTTGCTGGAAGCATCGCTGTCGTTCCTGGGGCTGGGCGTGACCGAGCCCACGCCCGCCTGGGGCTTGATGCTGTCGGGCAACGCATCGGATTTCTATCGCGAGGCGCCGTGGATGATCCTGTTCCCGGGCCTTGCCATCTCCGTCGCCGTCTTCGCTTTCAATCTGTTCGGCGACAGCTTGCGCGATTGGCTGGACCCTAAATTCAAGGTTTGATTTTTGGGGCGAATTCCCTTTAACTCTCGCCCCATGACGATGTGGATCGCCATTTCCGCGCGACGACGTAGCACCCGGGTGCCGGGTGCGCTTGCGTTCGTGCGCGGATAAGGTCCAACCGTCCTTTTCCTTCCCTCGCGAATAAGCGTCCTCCGCAGCACCCGTTTTAGGGCTCTGCAACGCATTGTTTTCGCGAGGAAAATTTCATGTTCGACATCACCACCGAGCGGCCCGGCGACGGGACGCGGATCGAGCTTCTGCTGAACCGGGCTTTCGGCCCCGGCCGGAAGACGAAGAAAAGCTATCGCTATCGGCAGGGCGTGGACCCGATCGCCGATCTCGCCTTCGTCGCGCGCGCCAAGGACGACGGGGCGATTCTCGGCACGCTGCGCTTCTGGCCCGTCGCCATCGGCGCGCATGGCGCGCTGCTGCTTGGGCCGCTGGCGGTCGAACCCAAACTCAAGGGCCAAGGGATCGGGGCGGCACTGATGTTCCACGGCCTCGACGCCGCCGCCTGGGCGCGGCATAACCGTGTCGTGCTGGTCGGCGATCTCGACTACTACGCGCGCTTCGGCTTCGCGCCGGCCGCCCCGATGGGTTTGGTCATGCCGGGCGAAGCGCCGCACCGGCTGCTCGCCTGCGAATTGGCGAAGGGCGCGTTCGAAGGGGTGGCGGGCGAAATTCGCCGTCATCCCGGGAGGCTGGTTCGCGGGTGCCGCCGATTGATGGCCGCCTAACTCTGGGTGATACTCCGTCGATAAATCGTCGACGGAGTGTCGCCTTATGGCCAAGCGCAAGGACAAGCCCGCGCCCAAAATCGTGTCGTCCGCGCATCTCGCGGGCAATCGCGTGGCCGAATTGTCGGAGTTCGAATTCGCGCTGACGCCGATCTTCCACGCCTATGGGCGTTGGATCGTGCGCTGCACGGCCGCGGCCGGGCAGGGCGATTTGTCGCCACTCGACGTGCTGATCCTCCATCACACCAATCACCGCGACCGCGCCAAAACGCTCGCCGATCTCGCCTTGGTGCTGAATGTCGAGGACGATCACCTCGTCAATTACGGCCTCAAGAAACTCAAGCGCCTCGGCTTGGTCGCCGGCGTCAAACAGGGCAAGGAAGTCCATTGGGCGGCCACGCAGAAGGGCCGCGCCTTGTGCGACCGCTATCGCGCCATCCGCGAGACGTGCCTGGTCGACGCCGTGGCGCGCATCGGCGACCCGCACGAGGCGATCGCCCAGGTCGCCGCGTTGATGCGCGCTTTGTCCGGCCTCTACGATCAGGCCAGCCGGTCGGCCGCGACGCTCTAGGAACGTTGACGATTCGTCAACGTTTTGTCATAACCGAGGCCGGAGGGCTTCCCGATGACGGCGCAATGGCAATTCTGGATCGATCGCGGCGGCACGTTCACCGATATCGTGGCCAAGCGCCCGGACGGCACGCTCGCCACGCATAAGCTGCTGTCGGAAAATCCGGAGCGCTACAAGGACGCGGCCCTTCAGGGCATTCGCGAGCTTCTGGGCCTGCCCAAAGACGCGCCGCTGACCGGTGCGCCGGTCGAAGCGGTCAAGATGGGCACGACGGTCGCGACCAACGCGCTGCTGGAACGCAAGGGCGAGCGCGTCGCCGTCGCCATCACCAAGGGCTTCAAAGACCAGCTGCGCATCGCCTATCAGAACCGGCCCAAGCTGTTCGTGCGCCGGATCGTGCTGCCCGAATTGCTCTATGAAACCGCCGTCGAAATCGACGAGCGCATGGACGCGCACGGCAAGGTGCTGCGCGAACTCGACGAAGCGGCGGCCGAACGCGATCTGCGCAAGATCTACGATCAAGGCATTCGCGCCCTCGCCATCGTGCTGCTGCACGGTTATCGCTATCCCGCGCACGAAAAGGCGCTGGGCGATGTCGCGCGCAAAATCGGCTTCACGCAGATTTCGATCTCGCACGAAGTGTCGCCGCTGATGAAAATCGTCGGGCGCGGCGACACGACCGTGGTCGACGCCTATGTCTCGCCGATCCTGCGTCGTTACGTGGATCGCGTCGCGGGCGAGTTGGGCGGCACGCGCTTGATGTTCATGCAGTCGAATGGCGGCTTGGTCGACGCGCGCTATTTCCAGGGCAAGGATTCGATCCTGTCCGGTCCCGCCGGCGGCATCGTGGGGGCGGCGCGCACCGCCGCGATGGCCGGGTTCGACAAGATCATCGGCTTCGACATGGGCGGCACGTCGACCGACGTGACGCTCTATAACGGCGAATACGAACGCACGTTCGAAACCATCGTCGCAGGCGTGCGCATGCGCGCGCCCATGATGAAGATCCACACCGTCGCGGCCGGCGGCGGCTCGATCCTGTTTTTCGACGGCACGCGTTTCCGCTGCGGCCCCGAAAGTGCGGGCGCCAATCCGGGCCCGGCCTGCTATCGCCGGGGCGGGCCTTTGGCCGTGACCGACGCGAACGTGATGGTCGGCAAGATCGTGCCCGAATTCTTCCCCGCCGTGTTCGGGCCGAACGGCGATCAGCGCTTGGACGCCGAAATCGTACGCACGAAATTCGCGGCGCTCGCGGCGGAAGTTGAGAAAGCCACGGGCGAGAAGCGCACGCCCGAAGCCATCGCCGACGGGTTCCTGAAGATCGCGGTCGAGAATATGGCCAACGCGATCAAGCAGATTTCGATCCAGCGCGGCTACGACGTGTCGGGCTATGCGCTCAATTGCTTCGGCGGGGCGGGCGGGCAGCATGCCTGCAAGGTCGCCGACGCGCTGGGCATGACGACCGTGTTCGTTCATCCGCTGGCCGGCGTGTTGTCGGCCTATGGCATGGGCCTCGCCGATTTGCGCGTGATGCGCGAAAAGGCGGTCGAGGCGAAGCTCGCCGACGCGATTTTGCCCACACTCGAAAAGGAGCTCGCGGCGCTGGCCGAAGAAGGTCTGGCCGAAATGCGCCGCCAAGGCATCGACCCGGCGAAGATCGAAGTGCGGCGCAAGCTGCATCTCAAATACGAAGGCACGGATTCGGCACTGGTCGTCGATTTCGGCGCGGTCGAAGCGGCGAGTGCCGCTTTCGTCGATCAGCATCGCCAGCGCTACGGTTTCTCGATGCCCGGCAAGGCGGTGATCGTCGAAGCCGTCGCGGTCGAAGTCGTCGGCCATACGGAATCCGCCGACGATGTCGTGCGCGATGTCGGGACGGCCACGCCGCCCGCCCCGGCGGCGACGGTCAAGATGTACGCGGATGCGGCCACGCACGACACGCCGGTGTTCCTGCGCGATGCGCTGAAGCCGGGCATGAAGGTGCCGGGCCCCGCGATCGTTTCCGACCGCAACGCGACGACGGTGATCGAGCCCGGCTGGGCAGGGGAAATCACCGCACGCGATCATCTGGTGCTGCGCCGCGTGGTCGCGGTTCAGCGCCAGCACGCGGTCGGCACCAAGGTCGATCCGGTGATGCTGGAAGTGTTCAACAATCTGTTCATGTCGATCGCCGAACAGATGGGCGTGGCGCTGCAGAACACCGCCTACTCGGTAAACATCAAAGAACGCCTCGACTTCTCCTGCGCGTTGTTCGACCGGCAGGGCAACCTCATCGCCAACGCGCCGCATATGCCCGTGCATTTGGGTTCGATGGGCGAAAGCGTCGCGGCGGTCACGCGCGCGCGCGAAGGCACGATGCGCCCCGGCGACGTGTTCGTGCTCAACGCGCCCTATAACGGCGGCACGCATTTGCCCGACGTCACGGTCGTGATGCCGGTCTTCGACGAATCGCAGAAGGACATTCTGTTCTTCGTCGCGAGCCGCGGTCACCAAGCCGATATCGGCGGCCTCACGCCCGGCTCGATGCCGCCCGGCTCGACCACGGTCGAGGAAGAAGGGGTTTTGATCGACAATTTCCAGCTCGTCGATCAAGGCCGCTTCCGCGAGACGGAAATGGTCGCGCTGTTGAAGTCGGGGAAGTACCCCGCGCGCAATCCGGCGCAGAATATCGGCGACCTCAAGGCCCAGATCGCGGCGTGCGAAAAGGGCGCGCAGGAATTGCGCAAAATGGTGCGCGAATTCGGCCTCGACGTCGTGCGCGCCTATATGGGCCATGTGCAGGACAACGCCGAGGAGCAAGTGCGCCGCGTGCTCGACGTGCTGAAGGACGGCGAGTTCGCCTATCCGATGGACGATGGCGCGGTCATCAAGGTCAAAGTCTCGATCGACAAGGCGACGCGCAGCGCCATTCTCGATTTCACGGGCACGTCGACGCAGCGGCCGAATAACTTCAACGCGCCCGCATCCGTCTGCATGGCCGCCGTGCTTTACGTTTTTCGCACGTTGGTCGAAGGCGACATTCCGATGAACGCAGGCGTGATGAAGCCGTTGAAGGTCATCATCCCCGAAGGCTGCATGCTGCGCCCGAAATACCCCGCGGCCGTCGTGGCCGGGAACGTCGAAACCTCGCAAGCCGTGACCGACACGATCTACGGCGCGCTGGGCGTCATGGCGGGCGCCCAAGGCACGATGAACAACTTCACCTTCGGCAACGACAAGCACCAATATTACGAGACGATCGCCGGCGGTTCGGGGGCGGGGCCGGGCTTCGACGGTTGCGACGCCGTGCAAACGCATATGACCAATTCGCGCCTGACCGATCCCGAAGTGCTGGAATGGCGCTTCCCCGTGCGCGTCGAAAGCTTCGAAATCCGGCGCGGCTCGGGCGGCAAAGGGCAATGGCGCGGCGGCGACGGCACGATCCGCAAGGTCCGCTTCCTGGAGGACATGACCTGCGCGATCCTCGCCAACCGGCGCAAGGTCGAACCGTTTGGCGCCCAAGGCGGGGCCAACGGCAAGCTCGGCCGCAACTGGGTCGAACGCACGAACGGCACGATCGAGGAGAAAGGCGCCACGGCCCAATGGGACGTGAAGCCCGGCGACATGTTCGTGATCGAAACGCCCGGCGGCGGCGGCTACGGCAAGGCGTAGCCGTCTATGCCCATTCCGCCTTCGACGTGCCGAAAGGTTCGGGCGGCCGCGCGTAGAAGCCGGGCGTGCGGTCGAGTTCCAGCACCGGCTTGAAATGACCGATGCGCCCGAAGGGCGAGTCCGTTTCTGTCATCAGCTTGGCGATGTCGTCCGGCGGCAGATCGGCGGCGGCATTGCGCGCGTCGATCGTGCCGAGGCCGGCGAGAAAATGCCCGATCTGGGCGAGCGAGGTCCGCACGCGCCAGGTGCCGCCTTCTTGCGCTTGGCGCGCGAGGGCCAGCATCGTGCCGAGGGCCGCGACATAGCCGCCGATATAGTCGAGCGCTTGCACGGGCATATTCTTGGGCGCCGCGAGCGTGCTTTGCGCGGCCGCCAAGCCCATCGCGTTCTGCACGACCGAGTCGAATCCGCGCCGCATTCCCCACGGCCCTTCGTGGCTATAGGCGCAAAGCTCCGTCACGACGATGCCGGGACGCAAGCGCGCGAGTTCGTCGGTGCCGAAACCGCGCTTGGCGAGCGCCCCCGGCCGATAGGATTGCAGGAACACGTCCGCCCCGGCCGCGAGATCGCGCAATTGCGCGGGGCCTTGCGCCGTGTCGAGATCGAGCCATGCGCAACGCTTTCCGGGCCCGGTGTCGTAGAGCAGTTCGGTCTGATAGGGCGTGTGCGGGGCGGCGAGATGCAGTACGTCGCCGCCATGTTCGGCGAGCAAGCGCCCCGCCGCCGGGCCCGCCAGAACGCGCGTCAAATCGAGCACGCGAATGTCGGAGAGGGGCCGCGCCGCTTCCGGCAATTTGCGCGGGCGTGCTTCGCCAATCTTGTCGATCGTGAACAACGGCAGCGCCGCGACCGCCTTTCCTTGCGCCGACGCGGCCCATTCGTCGCGCGTGCGGGTGACGGCGCCGATCCCGTCTTCGGCGGCGAGTGCCGCCTCAAAATCGAACGCGTCGAGTTTTGCCACGGCCGCTTCCAGATCGGCGCGCGTGTCACCCGTTGCCCCCGACAAGCGTAGGGCCGCCGCGCGATGATGCGCGTGATTGGTGTGCAGGAAGATATGCCGCGCATCGCGCGTGCGGTAATGGCCGACGAGCGGATCCCAGAATTTGGGTTTCACACCGTCGCGCGTGACATAGACGCTGGAGCGCAAACTCGCCGCCGCCGATTTTGTATCGATACGCACGGTCTGCGCGCCGCCGCCACGCAAGCGCCATAGATCGGCGAGCGCCAAGCCGGCGGCGCCCAGCACCGCGCTTGCCGCCGCCGCGATACGAAACGGCGTCGGAAAGACCGGATCGCCGGCGCCCGAAATCTCCAACTTGTCGTCGGGGCGCGGGGGTCGCGCGCCCAGAGTTAGAATCGATTGCGTCAGGGTCGGAACATCCATGCGCGATCCACCGAGATTTCATTGTCGGATATCGAGTATAGACGGTGCGGCCATGACGAACCCCGCAACGCCAGCAACCCAGCCTTCGCCGCCGCGCAACGGAATCGGTCGCGCCGATCGCCCGCTGCTCGGCATCGCGGCGATGGCGTTCGGCGTCGTGTTGCTGTCGTTGATGGACGCCGTCACCAAATACGCGATCACCCAATTGCCGACGGGGCAGTTGATGGCGATCCGCTCGGTGATCGTGCTGCTGATCCTCACCCCCTTCGTGATCCGGGCGGGCGGTCTTGTCGCGTTGCGCACCAAGCGCCCGCTGGGCCATTTGCTGCGCGCGGGCCTGTCGGTCTGCGCGATGTACAGCTTCTTCGAAAGCCTGCGCCATCTGCCGCTCGCCACGGCCATCGCGATCGGCTTCGCGGCCCCGTTGTTCATGACCGCTTTCTCCGTGCCCGTGCTGAAGGAGAAAGTCGGCATCCATCGCTGGTCGGCGGTGGCGATCGGCTTCGTCGGCGTCGTCGTCATCATCGGCCCCGGTATCGCCGACGGCGAGTTCGGAATCGGCGCGATGCTGGCGCTGTCGGCGGCGGTGTTCTATGCGGGCGGGATGACCTGCGTGCGCTGGCTCGCCTCGACCGAAACCGATTTGTCGATGATGGTGTCGCAGAACGCGGCGATGCTATGCGGCGGGCTCGCCGGCGCGGCGATCGTCTCGGCCCCCGTACCCGGCCATATGTGGCTGGTCATCGTCGCTATGGCGGTGCTGGTGCTGCTCGGGCAGCTCTTCACCATCCGCGCGTTTCGCCTCGCCCCGATCGGCGCGGTGGCGCCGTTCCACTATACCGAGCTGATTTGGGCGGCCCTTCTCGGCTGGGTGTTCTGGGGCGAATGGCCGTCCGACAATGTCTGGTGGGGGGCGGCGATCGTCGTCGCGGCCGGGCTTTACACGATCTGGCGCGAACGCATTCGAGCCGCGCAAAAAGCGCGTGGCGAAGCCGTTGCCGCGAGCGCCCCGGCGGCGTAATTTCGTCGCCTTACGGGAGAAGAAACGCCATGGCCAGTGCCGCCGAAATCACAGCGACCGAACCCGCCGCGCGCGACGCGGCGATCGCGGAGATCCGCGCCGTTCTCGGCGACCGGCTGACGATCGCGATGGCGGTGCGCGAGCAGCACGGCAAGGGCGAGGCCTATCACAAGCCCGCCCCGCCCGATGCGGTCGCCTTCGTCGAAAGCACCGAGGAAGTCGTCGCGGTGGTGAAGGCCTGCGCCAAACATCGCATTCCGGTCATTCCGTTCGGCGCCGGCACGGCGCTGGAAGGCCACACGGCGGCGCTGCATGGCGGCATTTGCGTGGACGTCACGCGCATGAACAAGGTGCTGGCGGTCAACACCAGCGATTTGGACGTGCGCGTGCAACCGGGTGTCACGCGCAAACAGCTCAACGAATATCTGCGCGACACCGGCTTGTTCTTCCCGATCGATCCGGGCGCGGACGCGTCGATCGGCGGCATGACCGCGACGCGCGCCTCGGGCACCAACGCCGTGCGCTACGGCACGATGCGCGAGAATGTTCTCGCACTTGAAGTCGTCACCGCCGACGGGCGCGTGGTGCGCACGGCGCGGCGCGCGCGCAAATCTTCGGCGGGCTACGACCTGACGCGTTTGTTCGTGGGCTCGGAAGGCACGCTGGGCGTCATCACCGAAATCACCGTCAGGGTCTACGGGATTCCCGAGGCGACCAGTTCGGCGATGTGCGCCTTCCCCGACGTCAAATCGGCGGTCGATACCTGCATCGCCACGATCCAGGCCGGCATTCCCGTCGCGCGGATCGAACTTGCCGACAAGCTGCAGATGGAAGCGATCGCCGCCTATTCGAAGCTGAACATTCCCGCCGCGCCCACGCTGTGGCTCGAATTCCACGGCAGCGAAACGGGCGTGAAGGAGCAGGCGGAATTCGTGCAAGCCATCGCCGCCGAACATGGCGGCGAGGATTTCCGCTGGACGACCGATCCGGCCGAGCGCAAGAAAATCTGGCAGGCGCGCCACGACGCCGCCTATTCCTGCAAGGCGCTGCGCCAGGGCTGCTCGATCTGGGCGACCGATGTGTGCGTGCCGATTTCGCGCCTGGCCGATTGCATCGTCGAAACGCAGGCCGATCTCGAAGCGTCGTTCATTCCCGCCCCCATCGTCGGCCATGTCGGCGACGGGAATTTCCATCTTTGCTTCGTCCTCAACATGGACGATCCCAAAGAAGTGGCGGAGGCGAACCGCCTCAACGACCGCTTGGTCGCGCGTGCGCTGTCGATGGACGGCACCTGCACCGGCGAACATGGCGTGGGTTACGGCAAGATCGACTTCCTGACCGCCGAGCACGGCGAAGCCGTGTCGCTGATGCGGATGATCAAGAAGTCGCTCGACCCCGACAACATCATGAATCCGGGCAAGATCGTCCGCGTCTAATCGCGCCGCCACAGCACCGGGAACAATTCGTCGCGCGCCGATAACGGCGCGCCGTGCGCCAGATCGGCTTTGCGCAAACGGCCGAAGGTCGAGATCCCGCGCCGCCAGCGTATGTCCTCGCCCGTAAATCTCAGCGCGATCGTCCGGCGCGGCCGGTCGGCGCTGGGATTGCCGGGAGCGCCATGTACCATGCGGCCGTGGAACACGACCGCGTCGCCGGGTGCGAGCCTGAACGAAACCAGCGTGGCTTCGTCGGGCGCTTCGACGACGGGCAACGCGGAGCCCGCATAACGCTGCGCGTTGTCCACCCCCGACCGGAATGGGGCGGGACGGAAAACGCGGCCCGGCAAATGACTGCCGCGCGCATAGCGCACCGCGCCGTTGCCGTCGTCGATCGCATCGAGCGCGAGATAGACCGTGCACGCCATCTCGCCCGCAATCGGCCAATAGGGACCGTCCTGGTGCCAGGGCGTTTCGCGTTTCGTGGCCGGCGCCTTGGCGAAAATCTGATCGTAGAACAGCCGCACCTCGGCCGCCCCCATCGCGCGTCCGGCGATCTCCGCGCACGGCGTTTTGAAGAAGAGGGCGCGGAAATCGGCGTCGCGCCGGTGCATGAACATGTCGCCGAAGAAGCGCCCGTCCTCGCCCGGCGGCACGAATTCCATCGCGTCGTTGGATGGTACGGCCATCGCGCGATCGACCGCCGCGCGCATGCGCTCGACCCACGCGGCGTTCAAAGCGCCCGGCACATGCGCGACGCCGTCGCGCGCATAGGCGGCGGCGAGGGCAGCTTCGTCGATGTCGAAACGCTTGGCCATTCCGCCTTCGGATAGCACGCTTGGGCCCCGGGGATCGACGCTTGCGCGGGGGGCGAAAACTCGGGCAAAGTTGCTGGCAACAAGACCGGCGCATCGTGGAACAACGCGAGCGCCGCACGGGAGGAGTTAAGCCATGGGCGTCGCCCAGATCGCTTCGTCGTCATCCGTTTCGCGTAAACCCGCGCGCGCCGTGCGCAAAAAGCCGGCGGCCGCGAGGCTCGCCCCGGCGGCCGAATTGCTGGTCGAAGTTTGGCGGCGTGCGCGCACCGTGCGCGAAATCCCCGCGGCCTGCCGCCCGCGCGATCTGTCCGAAGCCTACAAGCTGCAATCGCTCGTCGCGGCGAAGTTGGGCCTCACGCGCGCGGGCTGGAAGATCGGCTGCACCAGCGATGCCGCGCGCAAGATCATGAAATCCGACGGGCCCTTCGCGGGGCGCGTGTTCCTGTCGCGCTGTTTCGTGTCGGGCACGACGCTCGACGCCGCCAAATACGCGCTGCGCGGGCTGGAAGGCGAATTCGCCTTCGTGCTGGGCCGGGATTTGAGGCCGCGCAAGCGACCCTATACCCGCGCCGAGGTGCTGGAAGCGATCGACGATCTTTATCCGGCGATCGAGGTGGTCGACAGCCGCTACGACGATTTCCGCAAAGTGACGTTGCCCGAACTCGTCGCCGATATGGGCTGCAACGGTGCTTTGATCGTCGGCGCCCCGGTCAAGAACTGGCGCAAGCTCGACCTTGCCAAGGCGAAAGTCGCGATGCGCGTGGGCCGCAAGACCGTGGGCAAAGGGTCCGGTGCGGCGGTGATGAACGAAGATCCGGTCGCGGCGTTGCTGTGGCTCGCCAATAATCCGTGCGCGCCCGAAGGCCTGAAGGCGGGCGAGATCGTGACGACGGGAACCTGCACGGGCCTGCATATCGCCGCCGCTGGCGACAAGATCTCCGCCGGCTTCGACGGAATGGGCGAGGTCGCGCTGAATTTCGTCTAGATGCCCGCGACGGCGGCGAAGACTTCGTGCCCGCCGTCCCAGACCATCTTGGCGGCGATATAGAGGATCAGCACCAGCCCGACATAGGCGATCCAGCGGTGCTTCTCGATCAGCTTGGCGATCGCGGCCGCCGCGATGCCCATCAGCAGGACCGAGACGATCAGGCCGACCGCCAGCACGAACGGGTCGCTGCGCGCGGCCCCGGCGACGGCCAGCACGTTGTCGAGCGACATCGACACGTCGGCGACCAGGATCTGCCACAAGGCTTCGCCCATCGTCTTTTGCGGGCCGACATGTTCGACCAATTCGCCGCCGAGCAGGGCCGCCCCTTCGGCTTCCTGAACGTCGTCGGCGGGCGAGATTTCGCGATAGAGCTTCCACGCCACCCAAAGCAGCAAAACGCCGCCGGCCAGCAGCAGGCCGACGACTTGCAGCAGTTGCGAGGCGAGTAGGGCGAAGGCGACGCGCAAAACGGTCGCGGCGACGATGCCGAACCACAAGGCTTTCTGGCGCTGTTCCTTGGGCAGGCCCGACGCGGCCATGCCGACAACGACCGCGTTATCGCCCGACAGCACGAAATTCACCATGATGACGGTCCCGAGCATCGTCCATTGCGCGATGCTCAGACCCAAAAGCAGATTTTCAGCGTCCATATTTTACAGCTCCCCCTCGCCAAACCGAAGGTAACGGGGCGGCCGAAAATAACCAAGCCCGGCGCGGGGTATGGCAGACCCGCGCCGGGCTTGGAGGTGCTTCAGACGGATTTCAGAGTCAGGCCATGCCAGCCAGGGTCAGAATTTCCGGCAAGCCGTCCCACATCATCTTCAGCGCGACATAGAGGATCAGCAGCAAACCGACATAGGCGATCCAGTGGTGCTTCTGCAGCAGGCGCGCGATGAACACCGCGGCGATCCCCATCAGGATGACCGACACGGCCAGGCCGAAAATCAGGATCAGCGGATATTCGCGCGAGGCGCCCGCGACCGCGAGAACGTTGTCGAGCGACATCGACACGTCGGCGACGATGATCTGGACGACGGCGGCGCGGAAGGATTTGCGTTCCGCCGTCGGGGCTTCTTGACCTTCGAGGGCGGCTTCGCCTTCCTCCCGGTCGTGGGTTGCCTGTTCGCGGATTTCGCGCCACAGCTTCCACGATACCCAGAGCAGCAACACGCCGCCCGCGAACAACAGGCCGACGATTTCGAGCAACTGCACCGTCACGCTGGCGAAGGCGATGCGCAAGACCGTCGCGGCGACGATGCCCACCATGACGACTTTGTTGCGCTGTTCGGCCGGCAGACCCGACGCGGCCATGCCGATCACGACCGCGTTGTCGCCCGCCAGAACCAGGTCGATCATGATGACCTGCCAGAGCGCAAATGCCGCGTCCCATGTGTAGTAAATCGAGAGATCGGCGAACATTTTGCCTCCGGCGGCGCTGTGGGGGATTGCGGAAAACAACGCGACATAGCACGCCAAACGCCTTTAGTAGAAGGGAAACCGGCCGGGGCTTGAACGGTTTGACGGACCTGCCCAACTGCTTGGCGTGATGGCGAAATTCGACGATCCCGAAGCAAGCGTTCGGAAGGGCGAAACGGTTCCGCCGCATTTGGTCGCCGCGGTGGACCGGCTGGCGCGTTTCGCGCGCATGATGGATACGGCGATCCGTATCCCGGGAACGCGCCGCTATATCGGCCTGGATGCGGCGATCGGGCTTGTACCCATCGCGGGCGATGCCATCACCGCGGCCATCTCGACCTGGATCGTCGTCGAATCCGCGCGGCTTGGCGTGCCCAAGCGCAAACTCGCGCGGATGGTGGCGAATGTCCTGATCGACGCCGGGGTGGGGATCGTGCCGGTCGCGGGCGACATTTTCGACGTCTACTTCAAGGCGAATTCGCGGAATCTGGAAATTCTGCGCGATCACCTGCGCGCAGGCTAAACTCCCGCGTATGCGCCGGTCCTTGCTGCTGGCGGTGCCGGCGCTGATTCTCGCCGGCATCGCGATCTTCTTCATGTCGCGCCCCGATCCGGTGACGCGCGCCGCCGAATTCGCGGCCGCCTTGCGCCGCGATACGGGGCTGGAAACGCGCATCGTCGGCAAGCCCGAATTGCGCGGCTGGTTCGATGTGTCGCTGCATGTCCCGCGCGTCGAAATCGCGGATATCGGTACGCTCGACGATCTGGTGCTGGCGGCCGACGGCACGGGGGCCGCGCGCGCGGCACTTTGGGGACGCGACGGCGCGCTGACCTTGTCGCAAGCGGGTGCGCATTTCGCCGCATCGGATATGAAGGTCGAGTTCCAGCGCGATACCAAGCGCCTATCGATCTCCGCGTCCGCGGCCGGTCTGCCGTTGACGCTGGACGGCCGCGCGGCGCTGGGCGGGCTTGCCGATCTCACCGCCCAATGGGCGGGTATCAAAGGAACGGGCGGCATCGACCCGACCGGCGGTATTTCGCTGGGCGGGGAGAATTGGCATCTCGACGGGCGCATCGGCGCCGACCGCGTGTTCCAAGGCCGCGCGCATATCGTCGATGCGGCGTTGGGCGAATTCGACGCCGATCTGCGCCTGGACGGCGAAAATTTCGACGTGCCCGATCTGCGTTTCGCGGGCGGCGGGGGCACGCTCGCGCGCCAGAACGGGCGCTGGGCGCTGGATCTGCGCTTTGGGGATATCGAACTCGCCAAGCTCGCCGATTTGCTGGCGCGCGGCGGCGACGTGCTGGCGGGCGATCTGGATTTGCGCGCGCGCGTCGGCCGCGCGACTTGGCAATCGGGCGAGGCGCAAGGCGGCATTTTGACGGCGGGCCGCGAGAACGGCGTGTGGGCGATCGACGAACTGGCCGTGCGCGATGTGGGCGGCGCCAGCTTGCGCGTGCGCGACGGCATCGTCGATTTGCGCAGCCCCGATGCGCAGCGTTTCTTCGAAGCCTTGGGGGTGCCGATCGCGCGCCATTTGGGCGAGCTCAGCTTGCGCGGCAAGATCGATCCGGTGGCGATGCGCGTCGCCCCGCTGGAACTGGGCCTCGCCGGGCAGCGCATGGCGGGATCGATCCTGTGGCGCGACGGGCGCTTGGCTGCCGAATTGGCGGGCGAGCGCGTCGATCTCGATCCCTTCTTCCTGCGCGCGTTGCCGCGCCCCGTGCAGCGCGGGCCGCTGCTCACGCGCAGCCAGCAAGCCCAGGCGGCGCGTGCCGCCCAAGCGCCGGCCCCGGGCCCCGGCGGGTGGAGCCGCGTGCCCTTGGCTTTCGACCTTGCGGGCGCCATCCCGCTCGATTTTTCCTTGCGCGCGCGCGAATTGATCATGGGCGGCGCCACGCTGGGCGATGCGCTGGTGCAGGCCGGTTTCGGCGACGACGGGATTGACGTGCGGCAATTGTCGGGCTCGTTATGGCGCGGCCGGTTCGAAGCCAAGGGCAAGCTCGCGGGCGGCGAAAATCCCGGCTTCGTCGCCGAATTCGCGGTGACGGATTTCGAGTTTGGCGAAATGCTGGGCGCGTCCGGCCTCAGCCCCGTGTTGCGCGGGCCCGCGAAATTGACGGGCCGCGTGGAATCGCAAGGCGGCACCTTCTCGATCTGGGCGGGCAATCTCAAAGGGGCGGCGGCGCTGTCCGCACCCGGTGCCATCATCGACGGGCTGGATTTGGGCGCCATCGCGCGCCGCTATGCGGCCCCCGGCAATCCGCCCGATATCGCCGAGCTTGCGCGGCTTGCCGGGCGCGGCGGGCGCAGCGTGCTCGACGAATTCGACGCGCGTTTGCGCATCGAGCTTGGCCATGCGCGGGTCGAACGCTGGCGCGCCGCCGGGGCGGGGGCGACGATCGAAGGTTCCGGACAGGTCGATATCGGCGCTTGGGCGCTGGACCTCGTCGCCGAATTCGCCTTCGCGGGAAAGAAATCCTGGCGCTTTGCCGCCCAAGGCCCGTTCGCCAACCCGCGCCTCAATTTCCAGCCGCCCGCGCAGACGGCAGCTAGTTCTGGCGGCCCTCGTTCTGGCGTCGGGGCGTCGCCGGCGGGTTCGGCCGCACGGTCGCGGCCGGCGGCGCGTCCGGCGTCTCGATGATCGTGCGCGTGCGCCCGCCCGCCAGCGCGGTTTCCACCCGGCTCAACGCTTCCTGCGCGCGTTCGTGACCGCTGCGCGCCGCGCGCGCGTACCATTGGCGGGCTTCCAGCAGATCGGCGGGGACGCCGTTCCCAGTCTCCCACACCACGCCCAATTGATATTGCGCTTCGTCGAAGCCTTGGGCCGCCGCCGCTTCGTACCAGCGGCGCGCTTGCACCAGATCGCGCGGCACGCCTTCGCCGCGCCGATACATCTGGCCCAGATTGAATTGCGCCTCGCGGTCGCCCATGCGCGCCAGGCCCCAGAAATGGAACCAAGCGCTTTCGTAGTCGCGCGATTGGAACGCCGTCACGCCCTGATCGAACTCGTCGTCGCGATCGAAGGCGGCGGCCGGCGAAAAGGCGCTCGCGGCGATCAGCGCCGCGAGCGCCATAGCCTTCAGAGCGGTTTTTGCGCCGGCTGCGCCGTCGCCGCGGCCGCGACCACCGGGGCGATCGCCGGCAGCGTGCCGGTCAGCGCCTGCAACACATAGACGCGTAGCGCGCTCGACAGGTTCCCCGCCTGGTCGCGGGCCGCGCGCATCTTGTCGATCTCGGTCACGAGATCGTTGATCGAAGCGTTGCGCTTGCGCGCGATGTCCTTGAGCGCGGTCCAAAATTCCGGCTCCAACGAAATGCTCGTCCGGTGTCCGGCGATGACCACCGAGCGTTTGCGAATCGATCCGGCCATTTTTTACTCCCCCGATTGTTTTTTGTCCCGCGGGCTCAGCATGTCGATCGGCTGAACCCAGCGGTCGAAATCCGCTTCTGTGACGAGACCCAGACCGACGGCGGCTTCCTTGAGCGTCAGGTTATGGGCATGGGCGTGTTTGGCGATTTTTGCGGCGTTGTCGTAGCCGATATGCGGGTTGAGCGCGGTCACCAGCATCAGCGAGCGCTCGAGATGGTGCGCGACCGTCGCCGGGATCGGCGCCATGCCCGCAATACAATTCTCGGCGAAGGACAGGGCGGCATCGCCCAGCAATCGGATCGATTGCAGCACGTTATAGGCGATCACCGGCTTGAAGACGTTGAGCTGCAAATGGCCGCTCGCCCCCGAAATCGTGACGGCGACGTGATTGCCCATCACTTGCGCGCAAACCATCGTCAGCGCCTCGGCCTGGGTCGGATTGACCTTGCCGGGCATGATCGAGGAGCCGGGCTCGTTCTCCGGCAAAGCAAGCTCGCCCAGCCCCGAGCGCGGACCCGAGGCGAGCAAGCGCACGTCGTTGGCGATCTTGAACAGGCCGGCGGCGAGCGTGTTGAGCGCACCCGAGCACTCGACCATCGCATCGTGGGCGGCGATCGCTTCGAACTTGTCCTCGGCCGGCATGAAGGGAAGGTTGGTGAGCCGCGCCAGTTCCTGCGCGAAACGCGCGGGGAATTGCTTGTGCGCGTTGAGGCCCGTGCCGACCGCCGTGCCGCCTTGGGCGACGCGATAGAGGCGCGGCATCGTTTGCTCGACGCGCGTCATGCCCAATTCGACTTGGCGGGCCCAAGCGCCGATCTCCTGGCCCATCGTCATGGGCACGGCGTCCTGCAAATGCGTCCGGCCGATCTTGATCAGCCCCGCCGTTTCGGTCGCCTTGGCGAGCAGCACCTCGTGCAGGCGCTGGAGGGCGGGCAGCAGGTGATCGTGAATTTCCGCAACGACCGCAATGTGCATCGCGGTGGGGAAGGAGTCGTTCGACGATTGCCCGCGATTGACGTGGTCGTTGGGGTGAACGGGCTTCTTTTCGCCGAGCTTATGGCCGAGCAACTCGTTCGCGCGATTCGCCACGACCTCGTTGGCGTTCATATTGGTCTGGGTGCCCGATCCGGTCTGCCAGACGACCAGCGGGAAATGGTCTGACAGGGCGCCCGCGATCACCTCGTCGCAGGCCTTCAGCAACATCGGCCCCAACTCGGCCGGTAACTCGCCCAAAGCGAGATTGGCCAGGGCCGCGGCTTTTTTCTGGGCGCCGAAAGCGCGGATCAGCGGTTCGGGGATGCGCTCGTCGCCGATTCGGAACAGCTCGACGCTGCGCTGCGTCTGCGCGCCCCAATACCTATCGGCGGCCACTTCGATGGGCCCGAAACTGTCGCGTTCGATCCGCGTCGCGGCTCGGTCCGCCATGACGGTCTCGATCTCCCCCAAAACCGGTTCGTGCCGGGCGGTCAGATTGATATGTCAGTTGACCGCCCGCGATTTAGGCACGCGCACAGCGGGTTATTCAATAGGTATTCGTATGACAATAAGGCATGGCGACCCCGTGGCCCCGGGTAGGTGCGGCGGGGCTTGTCACGGGGCCCCGCCAAACGTATGAGATACCCTAAGTTTTACTGCCGCCCTCCGTGATTCGGTCCGATGCCCGAAAAGATCGATTTCAGCAAAATCCGGTTTTTGATCTGCGACCCGAACGCGCTGTCGCTGACGATGCTGGGCGATATCCTGTCCATGCTGGGGGCGAATTACGTCCGCCGCGTGAACGATTTCGAGAAGGCGATGGGTGTCCTGAAAGAGGGCAATATCGACATCGTCATCACCGAATACGATCTGCCGACCGAAGGCGGGAACAAGCTGTGCGACTACATCCGCAACGATCCGGCCTCCCGCGACCGCTTGATGCCCGTCATCATGCTGACCGCGCGGTCGGAGGAGCAATACGTCATCGAGGCGCGCGACCACGGGGTGAACGAGTTCGTCGCGAAGCCCTATACGGTCGATTCGCTCTATAAGCGTTTGTCGTCGGTCATCGCCTATCCGCGGCCGTTCATTTCGGCGCCCGGTTATTTCGGGCCCGACCGGCGGCGCAAGCAGATGCCTTTCAACGGCAAGGAACGGCGCGGGGTCGATCCCAACGCCAAGCCGAGCTAAGCTCGGCCGGTCCTCGCGGAGAATCCGAACGTGGCCAAACCCAAAGTCCAGATCATTCAGCCGTCGCTGGACCTGCGCAAACGCGCGGTCAATTTCAAGACCGGCTTCGGCGTCATCCTCACGCCCGAGGAGACCGTGAAGCTGCAGACGGTGGTCGAGAAATCCTCCGACGGCTTCGTGCGGCAGATCGCCGCGAAGCTGAAGCAGCTGCGCGAGGCGCTGGCCGCCCTCGACGACGGCGTGGCGCCGAGCCCGGTTTTGATCGAGCGCGTCGCCGCCGACGCGCTGGAGATCAAGGGACTCGGCGGCACGTTCAAGTTTCCGCTGCTCACGCAGATCGCCAAATCGCTGCACGACTATGCGGCGCAGATCAAAGACGCGAATGTGTGGCACGGCGTGATCTTCGCCCATCACATCGACGCGCTTTACGTCGTGCTGGCGCAACGCATCACCGGACTCGGCGGCAAGGTCGAGGCGGAACTGCTCAAAGCGCTGCGCCAAGCGTCGACCAAGTACAAGTAAGCGCCCGTGCCGGCGATGCGTCCGCGCAACACGGCCGCCGCGACTTTGTGAAATTTCCCCCGCGCCCGCGATTTTCACTTGCGCGCCCGCGCGTTTGTGTTATTTGCGCATTCACGACGCACGCACGTGCCCCAGGCCCACGAGGCAAGCGCTAAGAGGCAGGGCGGGAAGTTCGCGAAGAACCTCCACGTCTCTCGGTCCCAAGCGCTCGAGGTCAAGCAACGACAAGCGTCCTTTTCGGTACAAGCCGGTCGCCAGTGGGCCGGTGTCCTTAAGGGGTGTTGACGATGGTTGCGGCCAAGGACGGGGCTTCGCTCCCTCCGCTTACGCAAGGATAACCGCCGCAGGGCGGCGACGCGGGCTTTCCGGTCCGTTTCGTCCGCCCCGCCGGTGCCGCCGGGAAACGGTCCTTCGGGGCCGAGGCGGGCCGGAACGGCAGGGTCTCTTGCGGAAGGCGGATGCGATCGGAGCATCGACTTCCCGACAAGCAGCAGAGTGGAACAGCCGCGACGGCCGATGCGCCCCCGGAGGGGAACGACGCATCGCCCGCGGGTAAGGCGCCCTACCGGGCGCCCGTGGAGAGCGATACGCGTCGATGACCGAGTACAAGAAGCATGTGACGTTCGGCGGCCGTTTGGTGATGGTGGGCTTCGGCTCCATCGGCCAAGGCGTGCTGCCGCTCATCCTGCGTCATATCGATATGCCCAAGGACCGCATCGTCATCGTGACGGCGGAGCCGCGCGGCATCGACGAAGCGGCGGAATACGGGATCGAGTTCGTCCAGACCGCGCTGACCCGCGACAATTATCGCGCGGAGCTGTCCAAGCGCCTGGGCAAGGGCGACTTCCTGCTGAATCTGTCGGTCGACGTTTCGTCGGTGGCGCTGATCGAACTCGCGCACGAGCTGGGCGCCTTCTATCTCGACACTTGCATCGAGCCCTGGGCCGGCGGCTATACCGACCCGTCGCTGACGCCGTCGCAGCGTTCGAACTACGCGCTGCGCGAATCGGCGCGCGCGTTGCGCGGCAAATTCGCCGGCGGCCCGACCGCCGTGCTGACCCATGGCGCCAATCCGGGCCTGGTGTCGCATTTCGTCAAGGAGGCGCTGCTCAAGATCGCCGCCGATACCGGCCGCAAGGCCGCGATCCCGGCGAACCGCGAGGGCTGGGCGGCGCTGGCGCAGGTTCTGGGCGTCAAGACGATCCATGTCGCCGAGCGCGACACCCAAGTCGCCGCCGTGGCCAAGAAGCCGGGCGAATTCGTCAACACCTGGTCGATCGACGGCTTCGTGGGCGAAGGCCAGCAGCCGGCCGAACTGGGCTGGGGCAGCCATGAAAAGCGCCTGCCGGCGGACGGCCGGCGCCACGATTTCGGCTGCGATGCGGCGATCTATTTGATGCGCCCGGGTGCCGCCACGCGCGTGCGGACCTGGACGCCGAACGAAGGACCGTTCCACGGCTTCCTGATCACGCATAACGAAGCGATCTCGATCGCCGATTACTACACGGTCGCGCGGAACGGGACGCCCGTGTACCGGCCGACCGTCCACTACGCCTATCACCCGTGCGACGACGCCGTGCTGTCGATCCACGAGATCGCGGGCAAGAACTGGCGCATGCAGGCTTCCAAGCGCTTGATGATGGCGGAAATCGTCAAGGGCGTGGACGAGCTGGGCGTGCTGCTGATGGGCCATGAAAAGGGCGCCATGTGGTACGGCTCGCATCTGTCGATCGACGAAGCGCGCAAGCTCGTTCCGCACAACAACGCGACGTCGCTTCAGGTCACGGCGGCCGTTTTGGCCGGCATGGTCTGGGCGCTGGAGAACCCGAATTCGGGCGTGGTCGAAGCCGACGAAATCGATCACGTGCGCTGCATGGAGATTTGCCGCCCGTATCTGGGCGAGGTCTCCGGGACCTACACCGATTGGACGCCGCTGCAGGACCGCGAAAAACTGTTCCCCGAACAGCTCGATCGCGAATGCCCGTGGCAATTCGAAAACTTCCGCGTCGCTTGACGCGTTTTCCTGGGAAAGAAAAGGGTACTGGGAAATGACCACCAAGAAGATCCAGCGCTTCCTCGCCGAACGACGCGCGACGCCGTATCTGGTCGTCGATCTCGATCTGGTCGCGGATAACTACCGCAAGCTGAAGGAAGCCGTGCCGCAGGCGGGCATCTATTACGCCGTCAAGGCCAACCCGGCGCCGGAAATCCTGGCGCTGCTGGCCAAGCTCGGCTCGGCCTTCGACACCGCCTCGGTCAACGAGATCGACATGGCGCTCAAGGCCGGCGTGGACGGCAAGCGCATCTCGTTCGGCAACACGATCAAGAAGCAGAGCGACATCGCCGCCGCCTACGAGCGCGGCGTGCGTCTCTTCGCCTTCGACTCGGAAGCCGAACTCGACAAGATCTCGAAGGCCGCCCCGGGCGCGAAGGTGTTCTGCCGTATCCTTACGTCGGGCGAAGGTGCGGATTGGCCGCTGTCGCGCAAATTCGGCTGCGACGTCGAAATGGCGCGCGACCTGCTGATCGCCGCCGCCAAGCGCGGCGTGGTGCCGCATGGCGTGTCGTTCCATGTCGGCTCGCAGATGAAGAACGTCGACGCGTGGGATTCGGCCGTGGCGCAAGCCGCGTGGATCTTCCGCGAATGCGAGGCGGCGGGTGTGACGCTCAACATGCTCAACATGGGCGGCGGCTTCCCGACCAAGTACCGCAAGGACATCCCGGTCATGGGTTCCTACGGGGCCGCGATCCATGCGGCGCTCGCCAAGCATTTCGGCAACCGCATCCCGCCGGAAATCATCGTCGAGCCGGGCCGCCAGATGGTCGGCAATGCCGGCGTGATCGACACGGAAGTCGTGCTCGTCAGCCGCAAATCCGCCAAGGATGCGCGCCGCTGGGTCTATCTCGACATCGGCAAGTTCGGCGGCCTCGCCGAAACGATGGACGAGGCGATCCAGTACCCGATCGTCTCGGCCAAGAAGGGGCCGGTCGCGCGCGTGGTCATCGCCGGCCCGACCTGCGATTCGGCCGACGTGATGTACGAGAAGGCGGATTATCGACTGCCGCTCGATCTCGAAGCGGGCGACCGTTTGGAGATCCGTGCCACCGGCGCCTACACGACGACCTATGCGGCCGTCGCGTTCAACGGCTTCGATCCGATCAAGACCTACTGCATCTGAACGCTTTATAGCCGCCGCGTTCGGCCAGACGCTCGACACGGGTGAACACCGTGTCGAGCGTTTTTTCGTAGGGCAGATGCGCGTTGGCGACGGCGTAGAAGGCGCCACCCGGTTTCAACGCTTCGGCCGCCTTGGCCGCGAAAGCGGCTGCGAGCGATTGGTTTTCGCCGCGCGCATCGTGGAACGGCAAGTTCGACACGATCGCGTCATATCCTTTGTGCGGCAGGCCTTTGGTCACGTCGTGCCACTGCGCGGCGACCCCCGGCAGATTGGCGCGCAGGCACGCGACGGCAACCGCGTCGGCTTCGTAAGCGTCGAGCGTGGTGCCGGGATTGCGCGCGAGGATCGCGCGGGCCAGCGCACCCCAGCCCGCCCCCAGATCGGCGATACGCCCCGTCAGCGGCGGCAGCGTTTCGAGCAGCAAATTCGTGCCCGGATCGATCCGGTCCCAGGCGAATACGCCCGGGGCACTTTGGGCGCCGATCGCGGGGACCTCGCGCGGCGCATCCAGATCGACGAAGCGCGCAAGATCGAGTTTCGCCGGGCGCGCCGCCACGACCAGCCGACATTTGTGCTTGGACGTGGACTTCCCCTCCACGCCCATTTCGGCCAGATCGTCGGCAAGCCGGGCGCCGCCCATCGCGTTGGGTCCGCAGACGGCCAGCAGGCCGTTGGGTTTGAGGGCGGCGAGGGCGCGGGCGAGCGTGCCCAGATGGCGCTGCCGCTGGCGTTGCACGCGCACGAAGGCGGCGTCGTAAGGGCCGATCGCGGCTTCGACCAGCTTGGCGCCCGCCTGGGCGAGCGCGTCGGCATCCGGCTTCCAATCCTGGCGGCAATCGAGACGCGGGCCCCATGCGGCCAGGGCCGGATGCGGGCTCGCATTGGCGAATAACGCGTGCACCTCGTCGCGCGGTTTGATCGCCGCCAGCAGCAAATCCAGATCGTCGCCGTTCTCGCGCATTGTCCCGCACCCGATTTCGGCCCACATTACTCGAACATGGCCACGATCCAACAATTCGGCGTCGATATCGTCCCGGTCGAAGACCGGCTTTTGCTGAAAATGAACGCGGCGGGCGAGGCGACGATGCGCTTTTGGCTCACGCGGCGGTTTTTGGCGCTGTTCTGGAAAGGCCTGACGGAGGAGTTGCGCAAGACGGTGGCGGAAGCGAAGTCGGACGTCGCGCGCGATTTTCTGCTCGACATGGCCGAAACGCGCCTGACCGCGAAGGCCGATTTCGCCACCGCCTTCGAAGACCGCGCGGCCGTGCGCCCGCCGCGCCAGTCGTCGGCGGCCCCGTCGCCCGCCGCACAAGCCGCGCCGCCGCCGCCCGCCGCACAAGCCGCCAATACCCTGCCGCCGCCGCGCTTGCTGTGGGGGTTCAACATCAAGCGCCAGCCGGATGCGCGCACGGCGATCGTGCTGATCGCGACCGACAACGCGCGTATCGACATCGCCTTGGCCGATGACGGGCTGTTCGGCTTGATGCGGATTTTGCGCGACGCGGCCGCGAAGGCCGAATGGGAATTGCCGCTCGCCTGGGGTGCCGGCATGCCCGGTGCGGTGGCGCACACCGAAACCCGGCATCTCAATTAGACGCGCGCCATTTCTTCCAGCCGGCCGCGCGCAACTCGCAAGCCGGGCACACGCCGCAGCCATAGCCCCAATCGTGGCGTTTGGCGCGGTCGCCCGCGTAGCAGGAATGGGTGCGCTCGACGACCAATTCGACCAGCGTGTCGCCGCCCAGTTCGCGGGTCATTTCCCAGGTCGCGGCCTTGTCGATCCACATCAGCGGCGTTTCGATCACAAGGCGCTTGTCGAGGCCGAGCGATAGCGCCACTTGCAGCGCCTTCATCGTGTCGTCGCGGCAATCGGGATAGCCCGAATAATCCGTCTCGCACATGCCGCCGACCAGACGCTTCAGGCCGCGCCGATAGGCGATCGCCGCCGCGAAGGTGAAGAACAGCAGATTGCGTCCCGGCACGAAGCTGTTGGGCAGGCCGCCGCGCTCGTATTCGAACGCCGTCTCGCGCGTCAGCGAGGTTTGCGAGATGGCGCCAAGCGCCGCGAGATCGACCATATGGTCCTCGCCCAATTTGGCGCCCCATTGGGAGAACGCCGAACGGATCGCGGCCAATACGTCGCGCCGGCAATCGAGTTCCACGCGGTGGCGCTGTCCATAGTCGAAACCCACCGTTTCGACGCGATCATAACGGCGTAGCGCCCAGGCGAGGCAGGCGGTGGAGTCCTGCCCGCCAGAGAACAGAACGAGGGCCGAGTGAGACATATGTAATCCTTCGCGAACGGGTCCGATCCTAACCTTTTATTAAGCGGCGGGGAGAAACCATTGCTGCTCACTCGCGGAGACGATTCTTGGATTTGACGGCCGAAATCGACGGGCTGCCGGCGGACGATGCGCTCGATTCGCGCGGCCGCCGGCTTTTCGATTACTGGGCCGCCAAGCGGGGTGCCCGGAAGATGCCCGCGCGCGCCGATATCGAACCCGGCGACATTCCAAGTCACCTGCCCGATATCGGTCTGGTCGATGTGTTGGGCGAGGACCCTTATTTCCGTTATCGCTTGCTGGGTACACGCCAAGTCGCGGCGCGCGGCTTCGATCCGACCGGGCGGCCGGTGGTCGAAGGCTTTCTCGGCCAAGACGTTCCGGGCATGCGCGACCAAGTGCTATCGAATTATCGCAACGTGATCGCCGGCGGGCGGCCGCTATTCCGCGACACGTCGGTGCGCGGGCAGGATAATCGCGGCGACATGCTGTGGGGCGGGCGCTATCTCGCGCGCTATACGCTGTTCCTGCCGCTGGCGGCCGACGGTGCGAACACGGACATGGTCCTGTTCTTCACCAATTTCGAGAATTGCTGATCCCGCCGCCGTTCACGACGGCGGGATGAAGACCTGCGAAATTTCCCGAAACACCGGCAATGCTTCGCAACGCTGCGAGTGCGCGGCAAGGGCGGGCAGGCGGTCGAACGGAATCAAACCCGGGTGTGCATCGCGCGCGTGGCGTAGCGCGCAGGCGACCGCAATATCGGCATGCCCGATCGTTGCGCCAAACCAATATGGCGTGGACCGCGAAGCACGGTCCGCCTCCAGCGCGTTCAACGCGCCGGCGATCTGGTCGCGCCAGCGCGTGTCGATCGTCGCCGAGGCCGTGTCGTGCAGCACTTTCTCGTAGAACAGGCTGACCGCCTTGTCGGCGAAACCGGTGGCGAGGGCCGCCACCTTGATCGCGCGATGGCGATCGGGCTCGGCCACCGGATAGAGGCGCTTTTCGACCGGCACGCGGCTGTCGAGATAATCGAGGATCGCGTGGCTTTCGATCAGCACGTCGCCATCCGGCAGCACCAGCGTGGGCACGCGCAGCAGCGGGTTGAAGGCGCGGATCTTGTCAGCCTCGCCGAAGGTCGACCATGGGCGATGCTCGAACGCCAGGCCGTAGAGCTTCAGCGCGATGCCGACCCGGCGCACATAAGGCGAGTCGAATTGGCCGATCAGGATCATGCGCGTCAGCCGCTCCACTTGGCGAAGAAGTCGTTGCCCTTGTCGTCGACGACCAGGAAGGCCGGGAAATCGACCACGTCGATCTTCCAGATCGCTTCCATGCCGAGATCCGGATACGCGATGCACTCGACCTTCTTGATGCAGTGCTCGGCCAGCAACGCGCCTTCGCCGCCGATCGAGCAGAGATAGAAGCCGCCATGCTTCTTGCAGGATTCGGTCACGGCCTTGGACCGGTTGCCCTTGGCGAGCATCACGTAGCTGCCGCCGGCGGCCTGGAACTGCTCGACGAAGCTGTCCATGCGACCCGCCGTCGTCGGCCCGAAGGAGCCCGAGGCGTAGCCCTGCGGCGTCTTGGCCGGCCCCGCGTAATAGACGACGTGGTTCTTGAAGTAATCGGGCAGCGGATTGCCCTTTTCGAGCTCCGCGCGCAAACGCGCATGCGCCAAATCGCGCGCGACGATGATCGTGCCAGTGAGGTTGACGCGCGTGGTGATCGCGAGACGCGACAGCGTTTCGCGGATGTCCTTCATCGACCGGTTCAGATCGATCTGCACGGGCGCACCCGCCAGTTTCGAGACGTCCACATCCGGCAGGAAGCGCGCGGGATCCTGTTCGAGCTGTTCGAGGAACACGCCGTCCTTGGTGATGCGGCCCAGCGCCTGACGATCGGCCGAGCACGACACGCCGATCGAAATCGGCAGCGATGCGCCATGGCGCGGCAGGCGAATGACGCGCACATCGTGGCAGAAATACTTGCCGCCGAACTGCGCGCCGATACCGTTCATCTGCGTCAGCTTGTGGACCTTCTCTTCCATGCCGCGATCGCGGAACGCTTGGCCGTGCTTATTGCCCGCTTCCGGCAAACCGTCGAGATAGCGACAGGTCGCGAGCTTCAGCGTTTTGAGATTCTGCTCGGCCGACGTGCCGCCGATGACGATGCCGAGATGGTAGGGCGGGCAGGCGGCGGTGCCGAGCGTCTTGATCTTGGCGTCGAGGAAATCGAGCATACCCTTCTCGGTCAGGCGCGACGGCGTTTCCTGGAACAGGAACGTCTTGTTGGCCGACCCGCCGCCCTTGGCGACGAACAGGAATTCGTATTCGTCGCCTTCGGTGGCGTAGAGGTCGATTTGGGCGGGCAGATTGTCGCCGGTGTTCGTTTCCTCGAACATGCCCAGCGGGGCGACCATCGAATAGCGCAGATTGCGCTCGGCATAGGATTGCCACACGCCCTTGGCGATGGCGGCGGCGTCGTCCTCGCCGGTCCACACGTTCTGGCCCTTCTTGCCCATGACGATGGCGTTGCCGGTGTCTTGGCACATCGGCAGCACGCCGCCCGCGGCGATATTGGCGTTCTTGAGCAGATCGGCCGCGACGAACTTGTCGTTGGCCGAGGCTTCGGCGTCGTCGAGGATCGCGCGCAATTGGCCCAGATGGCCCGGGCGCAGCAAATGCGCGATGTCGATATAGGCTTGTTTGGCCAGCAGCGTCAGCGCCGCCGGATCGACCTTCAGAATATCGCGGCCTTCGAACTTGGCCTTGGAGACGGGGCCGTCCGCCAATTTGCGCATTGGCACATCGTCATGCGCCACGTCGATCATTTCGCGATATTCGAATCCGGGCATTCTGTCGGCTCCTCGAGCTAAAGGCCGCCGCACTCTACCCAAACGCCTCCCCCCGCGCAAAGCGGGGGGAGGGTAACCGGGTTACATCGCGCGCACGCTGGCCACGAACCCGTCGACCCGGGTTTCCAGATCGTGGGTACGCTCGGCCAGCGACTTCGCCAATGCCTGGATCGCCGACGAGGAATGGCTGGTATCGGAAGCAGCCCGGCTGACACCGTCGATATTCGACGCGACTTCGCGCGTCGCCGCCGATTGCTGCTCGACCGCCCCGGAGATCGACGTGGAGATGCCGTTTACCCGGCCGATGATGTCGCCGATCTCGCGGATCGATTCGGCGGTGGTGCGGCTCGCCGATTGGATCTCGGCGATTTGGGCGGCGATCTCCTCGGTCGCCTTGGACGTCTGGTTGGCGAGGTTCTTCACTTCCGACGCGACGACCGCGAAACCCTTGCCCGCTTCGCCCGCGCGGGCGGCTTCGATCGTGGCGTTGAGCGCCAGTAGATTCGTCTGGCCCGCGATGTCGGTGATGAGCTTCGTCACGCTGCCGATTTTCTCGGCCGCGGCGACCAGCGATGCGACCAGGGCTTCGGATTGCTTGGCGCGGTCGACGGCGGTGCCGACGATCGTGGTCGAGTCCGCGAGCTGGCGCGCGATTTCGCCGCTCGACGCGGAAAGCTGCTCGGTCGCGGCGGAAACGACGGTGGCTTGCGCGTTCGTCTGATCGGCGGCGGCCGCAAGCCCCGTGGAGGTTTTGCGCAAGCCGTCGACCGCTTCGGCCAGCGCCGTCACCATCGTTTTGACGTTGGCGTCGAAATCCTGGGCGAGCGCTTGCGTCTGCGCCTTGCGCGGCGACAGATCGGTCGCGAATTTGACGACCTTCACCGGCTTGCCGTTCGCGTCGAGGATGGGGTTGTACGATGCTTCGATCCATACCGGACGCCCGCCCTTGCCGATACGGTGGAACTGCCCGGCCTGAAATTGGCCCCGGCGCAGATTGTCCCAAAAATCGCGGTAGTCGCGGCTGGCGGCGTAATCGGGCGCCACGAACATCGAATGAGGACGGCCTTTGATCTCGTCGAGGCGATAGCCGATCGTCGACAGGAAATTGGGATTGGCGTCGAGGACAATGCCGTCGAGATCGAATTCGATCACGGCTTGCGAGCGGTTCAGCGCGGCGATTTGGCCATCCTGCGCGATCGCCGCGTGCTTCGTCGCCGTGATGTCAGTCGCGAATTTCACGATCTTCACCGGCTTGCCCGACCGGCCGACGATCGGATTGTACGACGCCTCGATCCACACTTCGCGTCCGCCTTTGGCGACGCGCGGGAATTGGCCCTGCTGGAATTCGCCGCGCGCGAGGCGCGCCCAGAATTCCTTGTATTCGGGGCTCGCCGCATAGGCGGGCGCGACGAAGATCGAATGATGTTTGCCGCGCACTTCGTCCAGCGAATAACCCATAGTCTTCAGGAAATTGTCGTTCGCGGTGATGATCGTGCCGTCCAACTCGAACTCGATGACCGCTTGCGAGCGATCCAGCGCCGATAGAATCGCGGCGGCGCGGCCGGTGCCGAAACCGAACATTAATACTCCTCGGGAATTTTTACGGCCGCGATCGGGGGGTGCGGCCGCGCGTGACACACAAATGTATGTCTTGGCGTGCGCGCAATAGATCGTGCGCGCGACGACGTTGTCAATCGCCGCTTACAAAATTAGCGGGAATTTCCGTCAGTTTTTCTTACGGAATGCGTCGAGCGCCACGACGCGCGCGCCGCTTTCAGGTTGTTCGGCCGGCGTTTCGGTTTTCGCTTCGCTTTTTGCGATTTCCTTCACCGCTTCGGGCTCCGCCTTCGCGGCCGGCGGCGTGCTCGCCGGGAATTGCAGACCGAACTGCACCGACGGATCGACGAAGGCGGTGATCGACGCATAAGGAACGATCAGGCGCTCATGAACGCGATCGAAGGACAGCGTCACGCCGAAGCGCTCCGCCTCGACCTTCAAATCCCAGAACTGGTGTTGCAGCACGATCGTCATCTCGTCGGGATGGCGCTGCTTCAAGCGCGCGGGAATATCGACCTCGGGATAATCGGTGCGGAAGGTGATGTAGAAATGATGCTCGCCCGGCAGGCCGGTCGCGGCGGCCGTTTCCAGCGCCTCGCGCACCACGCCGCGCAGCGCGTTCTCCATCATCCGATCGTAGTGGAGCTTGTCGTTCTTTTCGCTGCTCACTGGCCGCACCCCGTCGGGAAGCTTGGTCGGAAATCGTCGCCGTCCGGCCGGCGTCGCGCCGGTCGAAAGTGGGGGGCTTCTGTTGCCCGGCGCCCCCCGAGCCGCGCTTATGGACTTACGTCAAGTCGCCGTTAGGCGGCCAGACGCGCTTCCGAAGCGAGAGCCACGTTGTCGTTGGCATCTCTAGAATGGCCCGATATCGGCGGTACCATGCCGAGCGAAAGTCATACCTTTACCCGCGCGTCGATCCTGGTTCGCCCCCGTAGATGGTGGAGGCGCCGGGCACTGCCCCCGGGTCCGCATCGGCTATTACGTAAGCCGTTTATCGCCATAGCCGGTTGCCCGGCACCCCGAATATAGGCGTTCGGCGGTTCCGGGGAAAGGGGGCGGGCGGTACACTCCGCCCCCATAAAATACCAGCCCCGAGTCGCGCCGATGTCCAATCTGAACGCCGAACAACAAGCCGAGATCGACGCCGCCCGCGCGGCCCAGGCCACCACCCGCCGCCCGACCGTGCCGGCGCTGGAGGAAATCCTCTATTCGGCCCTGCCCGTGCTCGATAGCGGCTTCGTGCGGGTGATCGACTATTTCGGCGACGATGCGGCGATCGTGCAGGCGGCGCGCGTGTCCTACGGCAAGGGCACCAAGAAGGTTTCCGACGACCGGAATCTGATCCGCTATCTGATGCGCCACCGCCACTCGACCCCGTTCGAGATGTGCGAGATCAAGCTGCATGTGAAGCTGCCGATCTTCGTGGCACGCCAGTGGATCCGCCATCGCACGGCGAACGTGAACGAGTATTCGGCGCGCTATTCGATCCTCGACCGCGAATTCTACGTGCCCGTGCCCGGCCAGCTCGCCGCGCAATCGACCGTGAACCGCCAGGGGCGCGGCGATTTGTTGCAGGGCGCGGACGCCGAAAAGGCGCTGTCGGCGATCGAAAACCTGTCGGCCGAAGCCTATCGCGTCTACGAGGAATTGCTGAACGAGACGCGCGACGGCACGACGATCGTGCCGGGCAAGCCGGGCCTCGCGCGCGAACTCGCGCGCATGACGTTGCCGACGAACTACTACACGCAATGGTATTGGAAGGTCGATCTCAACAACCTTCTGCATTTCCTGTCGTTGCGCGCCGACGCGCACGCGCAATACGAAATCCGCGTCTACGCCGAGGAAATCTGCAAGATCGTCGAGCGCTGGTGCCCGATCGCGTTCGAGGCGTTCCGCGATTACCGGATGACCGGCACGGCCGTGTCGGGCCCCGGCATGGCGGTGATCAAGCGCTTGCTGGCGGGCGAGAACGTGACCCAGGAAAATTCGGGCCTCGGCAAGCGCGAATGGACCGAGCTGATGGCCACGCTGGAACGCTAATCCCGGCGCCGAAACGTATTTTAAGAGCCTGGAAGCGGCGTTTTTATCGACCCATATCCCGCGTCATGATCGACGATCGGGAATTCCGTTGCGCCGATATCCGCGAACGCAACCGGCGCTTGGCGCAGTGGGCCGGCCGTCGCATGGGCTTTTCCGGCGCCTGGATGGACGCCTACGAACAGGAAATCGTCACCGCCGATTACGAGGCGCCGGGCTGCGAGGATGTGGTCCGCAAAATCGCGGCGGATTTCGCCAATCACGATATCGCGATCAACGCGGCGGAAATCCGCGCGCAGATACGCCGCTTCGGCGGCTGAATTACTGCGGGATCGCCGAATTGCTCGGCTGGCGGCGCGGCGGCAGCGGCGGCGCCAAGGGCGTCGGCGCGCCGTTGGCGGCGGGTGCCGCTTGCGGTGCCGGTGCGGCTTGCATTGCCGCCGGCGGCGGCGGCGCGGTCATCGATGTGGCGGGTGCGGGCGTTGCCATCGGGGCCGGTGTCGGCGCCGGGGCCGGCATTTCCGCCGCCGGTTGCGGCGTGCCGCGCGGCTGACGCTGGCGCTGCATCGTGCCGGAACCGGGCGCAGCGGCGGGCGCAGCGGCCGCCGGGGCGTTCGCGCGCGGCATATGCGCGTTGGGCTGGTTCGCCGCGGCGACCGGCATCGGCACGCAATACATGCGGTTGGAGCGCGCCCAATTGCAGAAGCGGTTCACTTCCTCGGCGTTCGGGAAATCGCCCGCGAGCAGGCGGATCCAGGGCTGGCCGTTGATCGTGACCGGCACGAAATAGGGCTTCAGCGTCTGCAACGCGGGCTGCTGGCGGACATATTGCTGCCAGCCCGCTTGCGCGCTTTCGGCCGTACGATAGGAGGCGAGATGGCCCGCCAAGACCATCGAGGGCGCTTGTGCCGGTTGCGGGGCGGGGGCGGTCGCCATCGGGGCGGGGGCCATCGGGGCGACCTGCGGCACCGGCGCCATCGCACTGGGCGGCGGGGGCGGCGGGGCCACGACGATGGCGGGCTGGGCCGCCGGCATGCGCGCCGAATCGTCCGCGCACGCCGCCAACGCGACGAGGGCGGCCCCGGCCAAAAGCATCGAACTCTTACGCGCGCGAATCGTCATGGACCGATCCCGAATCGGACAAGTCCCGGATTGTACCCGCGAAATCGCGGTTACTGAACGACGATGCGCGGACCCGCCGGGCGGGAAGATTTAAGGCCGGGTTCGACGGCCGCCCAAACCCGGTCGGCGATCGCGCGATAGGCGGCGGCGTGCGCGCCGTCGGGTTGGCTCGCGACGATCGGTGTGCCGCCGTCGGAGGTCTCGCGGATCGCGATATGCAGCGGCACTTCGCCCAGGAACGGCACGCCCAGTTTGTCGGCCTCGGCATGGGCACCGCCATGGCCGAAGATATGCTCGCGATGGCCGCAATTGGAGCACACGTGATAGCTCATGTTCTCGACGATGCCGAGGACCGGCACCTCGACCTTGCGGAACATGTTGAGGCCCTTGCGCGCGTCGAGCAATGCGATGTCCTGCGGCGTGGAAACGATCACCGCCCCGGCAAGGGGAACACGCTGCGCCATCGTCAGCTGCGCGTCGCCCGTGCCTGGCGGCATGTCGACGATCATGATGTCGAGCTCGCCCCACGCCACGTCGCGCAGCATTTGTTCGAGCGCGCCCATCACCATGGGCCCGCGCCAAATCATCGGTGTGTCTTCGGGCACGAGGAAGCCCATCGACATGCACGCGACACCGTGATTGCTCATCGGCGCCAGGATTTTGCCGTCGGGCGAATCCGGGCGTCCCGACAGGCCCAGCATGCGCGGCTGCGAGGGGCCGTAAACGTCGGCGTCGAGCAAGCCGACCTTGAGGCCCTTCCGCGCCAGCGCCACGGCGATATTGGTCGCGGTCGTGGATTTGCCGACACCGCCCTTGCCCGAAGCGACGGCGACGATCGCCTTGACGCCGGGGACGAGCTGTTTGGCGCCGGCATTTTGCGCCTGACCGTGGCTATGCCCGTGCCCCTTGTGCGCCGCAGGGGCGCCGCCCTTTTGCGCGGTCAAAACGGCCGTGACCGACAAAACGCCGGGAATTTTTTCGACCGCTTGTTCGGCCGCTTTGCGCAACGGCTCGAGTTTGGGCCCGCGCGCCGGGTCGACTTCCAGCGAGAAACCCACATGCCCGTCGCGTACCACCAGACCTTGCACCATGCCGACGGTGAGAATGTCCTTGCCGGTGTCGGGGTCGACGATTTTCTTCAGGGCTTCGAGGATTTGGGCTTGGGCGACGCTCACGGGCGGTGGTCCTTGGGGCCGGGGGAACTTGATTCGTTGGAAAACTTGCTTAAATCCGTGCGCGTCCCGATTTGATCCGGGACGCTTCGGCGTTTATATAGGCCCGCACTCAATCCGGGGCCACTTGTTCCGGAAAAGCGGTTTTTGGCACGGACAGTTGCGGAACATTCGCAACGTCTCACGACAGGGAAAGGAAGCACATCTCCATGCCGTGGAATCAAGGTGGCGGCGGCGGCCCATGGGGCGGCGGCGGTGGCGGCAGCAATGGCGGCGGCCAGCGCCCGAACAACCCCTGGGGCGGACGTCCGCCGGGCGGCGGGGGTGGCGGGTCCAAGGGTCCGGATTTCGAGGATCTGGTCCGTAAGGGCCAGGAACAGCTGCGCCGTTATTTCCCGGGCGGACCGGGCGGCGGCGCCAGCCAAGGCTTGTCGGCCAAGGCGCTGGCGCTGGGCGCCATCGTGCTGGTCGCGGGTTGGCTCGCGACCGGTTTCTACCGGGTCGAGCCCGCCAATGTCGGCGTCGTGCTGCGCTTCGGCGAGATGGAACGCATCACATATCCCGGCCTGAACTGGCACATGCCCTATCCGGTCGAGAGCGTGATCCAGACCAACGTGCTGCAGGTCAACCAGCTGACGGTCGGCTTCCGCGACGGCAACGAAGCGCGCCGCGACCGCGCGATGCTCGACGAATCGCTGATGCTGACCAGCGACCAGAACATTCTGGACGTGCGCTTCACGGTGCAGTGGCGCATCGCGGACGCGGCGAAGTTCCTGTTCAACGTCGCTTCGCCCGAAATCACCGTGAAATCGGTGGCCGAAGCGGCGATGCGCGAGACGATCGGCCTGACGCCCATGCAGTCGATCTTCCAGAACCGCAACACCGCCGAAGGCCGCGTGAAGGAGTCGATGCAGCAATTGCTCGACTTCTACGAGGCTGGCATCACGGTCGATCAGGTGCAGTTCCGTGCGGTCGAACCGCCGCAGCAGGTGATCGACGCGTTCCGCGACGTTCAGCGCGCGATCCAGGATCGCCAGCGCGCGCAGAACGAAGCCGAATCCTACCGCAACGACATCGTGCCGCGCGCGCGCGGCGAAGCGCAGCGTTTGGCCCAGGAAGCCGAAGGCTACCGCCAGCAGATCGTGGCGCGCGCCAAAGGCGATGTCGCGGGTTACGAAGCGTTGCTCGAAGCCTATCGCACGGCGCCGGAGGTCACGCGCCAGCGCCTCTATCTCGAAATGATGGAGAACGTGCTGCGCGGCAACCAGAAGGTCATCATCGACCAGAACGGCGGCGGTGCGAACGGTCAAGGCGTCGTTCCGCTTCTGCCGCTCAACGAATTGCTGCGCCGGCCGGCCCCCGCGGCGGCACCCGCCGGCGGGCAGCCCCAGCAGCAAGGAGCGGTGCGATGAGCCAAGTGAAACTCGCGGCGATCGCCATCGTCCTGGGCGGCCTCGCCATTCTGGCGTCGTCGGCCTTCTTCACCGTGGGGCAAGCGCAGCAAGCGCTGGTCCTGCAATTCGGCGCGCCCGTGCGCGTCGTGCAGGAGCCGGGTCTTCAGGTGAAGATCCCGTTCGTGCAGAACGTGCTCTATTTCGAAAAGCGGTTGCTCGACTTCGACGATACGCCGCGCGAAATCGTCATGGGCGACCAGGCGCGTATCGTGGTCGACGTGTTCGCGCGCTATCGCATCCGCGATCCGCTGATGTTCTTCACGTCGGCGCGAAACGAGGCCGGGATGCGTCAGCGTCTGGCGAATGCGGTGCAGTCGAACCTGCAGAACACGTTCGGCTCGGCGCCGCTGGGCGCGTTGTTCACCGATCGGCGCGCGGCGTTGATGCGCCAGATCACCGAAGGCGTGGTGTCGGAAACCAAGTCCTTCGGCATCGAGGTGGTCGACGTGCGCATTATGCGCGCCGATCTGCCGACGGACAACTCGAACGCCATCTTCGCGCGCATGCAAACCGAACGCGTGCGCGAAGCGACGTCCGAGCGCGCGCAAGGTGCCGAATCGGCCCAGCGCATCCGCGCTGAAGCCGAACGTGATCGCACCGTCGTGCTGGCCGACGCCCAGCGCGACGCGGCGATCACCCGCGCCAAGGGCGATCAGGAAGCGGCGGACATCTACGCGAAGACCTACGGGTCCAACCCGGAATTCTTCGCGTTCTGGCGTTCGCTCGAGGCCTATCGCAAGTCGCTGTCGGAATCGAACTCGACCATCGTGCTGTCGCCCGATAGCGATTTCTTCCGCTACTTCCGCGAACAGCGCCCGGGCGGGGCGCCGCCCCCGCGCCGCTGACGGCCCCCGCCCGACGGACACCGCGATCCGTCGGACCAAACGACGCCCGGCCGGGTTTCCCCCGCGCCGGGCGTTTCTTTTTTGGAGCGTAACGACGGGTAACGCCGGGAGCATCGCCGCGATTTGGCCTTATTCCACGGGCAGAAACAGCAAGGTCCGGGTTCCCGCTTGAACCGCGCCGTCCGCCGCCTAATTCCTTAGAAGGGCCGGTCTGGCGCTGCGTCGAGCGGCCCGGCATAATCGGCCGCAAGGCTCCCTTCACGATCCGAGGATCAGAACCTTGGCCCAGTCCTTCGCAGCGTCTTCGTTCGCAGCCTCCCTCCGCATCGCCGCCGTCGCGGCGTTGACAGTATCGGCGATCCTGCCGGCCTATGCCCAAGCGCCGCAGGCCGTGCCGGCGCCGGCGCCGTCGCTCGCGGCACCCGCGCGCCCGATCGCGACGACGCTCGCCCCGTCGACCTTCGCCGACCTTGCCGAGCGTTTGCTGCCGGCGGTCGTGAATATCCAGGTCGTGACCGCGGCGCCTGCGCAAGCGCAAGGCCAGCGCCCCGGCCAAGGCCAAGGGCAACAGCCGCAGCAGCGCCGCCCCGACGCGCCGCAATTCCCGCCCGGCTCGCCGTTCGAGGAATTCTTCCGCGACTTCTTCGACCGCCAGAACCCGCAAGGCCAAGGCCCCCAGGCGCAGCGCCGCGGCCAGTCGCTGGGCTCGGGCTTCGTCATCGCGGCCGAAGGTTTCATCGTCACCAACAATCACGTGATCGACGGGGCCGAGGAAATCCGCGTGGTCTTCCACGACAATCAAACGCTCCAGGCCAAGCTGATCGGCAAGGACCAGCGCACCGATTTGGCGGTGCTGAAGGTCGAAAGCCCGAAGCCGCTGCCCTTCGTGCGCTTCGGCGACAGCGATCGCGCGCGCGTGGGCGATTGGGTCGTCGCCATCGGCAACCCGTTCGGGCTTGGCGGTTCGGTGACGCAAGGCATCATCTCCGCCCGCCAGCGCGACATCAACGCGGGCCCCTACGACGATTTCATCCAGACCGACGCCTCGATCAATCGCGGCAATTCGGGCGGGCCGTTGTTCAATCTCGCGGGCGAAGTCGTCGGCGTGAACACCGCGATCTATTCGCCCACCGGCGGTTCGGTCGGTATCGGCTTCTCGATCCCATCGGCGATCGCGCGCAACGTGGTCGAACAATTGCGCACCCAAGGCCGCGTGCGGCGCGGCTGGCTGGGCGTGAACATCCAAAGCGTGACCGACGAACTCGCCGAAAGCGTGGGGCTCGACAAGGCGCGCGGCGCCATGGTCGCGCGCGTGCCGGAAAACGGTCCCGCCGCCAAGGCCGACATCAAGGCCGGCGACGTGATCGTGAAGTTCGACGGCAAGGACGTGACCGATATGCGCCGTTTGCCGCGCTTGGTCGCCGAAACGCCGGTCGACAAGGCGGTGAAGGTCGAAGTCTGGCGCAACCGCTCCACCGTCACGCTCGACGTGAAGCTGGGCGAGCTGGAGGAGGAGCAGGCCCAAGCCGCGGCCCCTGCCCAGCGCACGCCGCAGAATCCGGCCGCCCCGGCGGGGCAGATCGAATTGCTCGGCATGACCATCGCGCCGATCACGCCGGAAACGAAGCAGCGCTTCAATCTGGGCGACAAGGCCAAGGGCGTCGTCGTGGTGACGGTCGCCGAAGGCTCGGTCGCGCAGGAGCGCGGCATTCGTGCGGGCGATGTGATCGTCGAAATCGCGCAGACCGAAATCGGCACGCCCGCCCAAGCGCAGGACAAGGTGCGCGAGCAGCGCACCGCGGGGCGGCGCTCGGTGCTGATCATGGTCGAACGCGGCGGCGAGCAGCGCTTCGTCGGCCTGCCGGTCTCGCCCGGCTGATCTTTCTTAGATCCCGTAAACGGAAAGCCCCGCGTCTAGGCGCGGGGCTTTTTCGTTTTAGGGCCGGATTTCTCGCCCCAGCGTTTGACGCGGCCGGTGTCTATGTCGAACAGGTCGAGCGCGCGGCCGACCGTGTGATCGACGATGTCGTCGATCGTCTTGGGCTTCGTATAGAAGGCCGGGACCGGCGGCACGATCACCGCGCCGATTTCGCTCGCCTGCGTCATCGCGCGTAAGTGTCCCAAATGCAGCGGCGCCTCGCGCGCCAGCAGCACCACACGGCGGCGCTCCTTCAATTGCACGTCGGCGGCGCGCGTCAGCAGCGTCGTCGTGTTGCCGTAGGCGATTTCGGAGACCGAGCGCATCGAGCACGGGGCGACGATCATGCCCAGCGTCTTGAACGAGCCCGACGAGATCGCGGCCCCGAGATCCTCGTTCGCGTGAACGACGTCGGCCAGTTTCTTGACGTCGGCGAGCGAGAGATCGGTCTCGTAGGCGATCGTCATCGCCGCCGTGCGCGTCAGGACCAGATGCGTTTCGATCTTGGCCGCGCGCAACGCTTCCAGCGCGCGGATGCCGTAGATGACGCCCGACGCGCCCGAAATCCCGACGATGATGCGGTTCTTGGCCATAACGCGCCCGAGCCTACGCCACGAAGGCGTCGGCGGTATAGCCCTGCAGGAACAAGAGCGCGGTCAGATCGCCGTGATCGATCCGGTAGCGGGCTTGCGCCGCGACCATCGGCTTGGCGCGGAAAGCCACACCCAGACCGGCGGCCCCCAGCATTTGCAGATCGTTGGCGCCGTCGCCCACGGAAATCGCGTCCGCGACGTCGATCCCGATTTCGGCGGCGAGTTTTTCGAGCGTGGCGAGCTTCGCCTCGCGGCCCAGGATCGGCTCGGCGACCGAACCTTTCAGCTTGCCGTTCTCGATCTCCAGCACATTCGCGTAATCGCGATCAAAGCCCAAAGCCGAACGCACGCGCGCCGTGTAATAGGTGAATCCGCCGGAGACGATCGCGGTGAGCGCGCCGTTTGCCTTCATCGTGCGCGCGAGCACCGCCCCGCCGGGGATCGCCGCGATCCCTTCGCCGGCTTTTTCGAGGATGGATTCGGGCTGGCCCTTCAGCAAGCCGACGCGCTCGGCCAACGCCGCGCGGAAATCCAATTCGCCGTTCATCGCACGGCGCGTAATCGTCGCCACGCGCTCGCCGATGCCCAGCAACGCGGCGATGTCGTCGAGCATCTCGTTATGGATCAGGGTCGATTCCATATCGGCGACGAGCAGTTTCTTGCGCCGTCCGGCGAGGGGCACGGCGTTGACGTCGATCTTGCGTTCGCCGATCAGCGTTTGCGCGAAGGCGATCAAGCGTTCCGGATCGCCGCCGCCCGGCAGGAATTCGGCCGCGGAATCCACGTCCAACCGGCGGGGCGGGGCGGCCTCGCCGAATTCGGCCGCGAGGCTTGCGCGCAAATTCCGGTATAGGACGTCGTCGAGTTCCCCCGCTTGGGGGTTCGAGGTAAGAACGATGGCATGGGTCATGGGGCCGGGATCATGGTCGGGCCGTTAGCGGAAGGCAAGAAAGCGTTGATCGTCGCGGGGCCCACGGCCTCGGGCAAATCCGCGCTTGCGGCCGCGATCGCGCGCGAATTCGACGGCGTGGTGATCAACGCCGACGCGATGCAGGTCTATCGCGAATTGCGTGTCGTCTCGGCACGACCCACGGCGGAAGAAGAGCAAGCCGTGCCGCATCGGCTTTACGGCATTTGGCCGGCCGCCGAACACGGCACGGTCGGCAAATGGCGCGAGGCGGCTTTGGCCGAAATCGCCGCCGCGCATGATGCCGGAAAGCTTCCGATCTTGTGCGGCGGGACGGGCATGTATTTGAAGCTGATCGTCGAAGGTCTGTCGCCCGTACCGCCCGTGCCGCCGGAGATCCGCGAACGTGCGCGCGCGCGCCACGCGGAACTCGGTGCCGTCGCGTTCCATGCGGAACTGGCGCGCCGCGATCCGGTCGCGGGCGCCAAGCTCTCGCCTAACGATACGCAACGCGTATTGCGCGCCTGGGAAGTCGTCGAAGCGCATGGCGCGGCGTTATCGGATTTCCATGCGGCCGCGCCGTTGGAGAATTCGAGCTGGCCGACATTGCTGCTCGATCCGCCGCGCGATCTGTTGGGCGAACGCATCGATATCCGTGTCGATCGCATGATCGCCGAAGGCGCGGTCGACGAAGTCCGCGCCCTTTTGACCCAAAATCTGCCCGACACGCTGCCCGCAATGCGCGCCTTGGGCGTGCCGGAACTCGCCGCACATCTCCGGGGAGAATACGATTTGCCGAGCGCGATCAACGCGTTGAAGGCAAGTACGCGGCAATTCGCCAAGCGTCAGCGCACCTGGTTCCGCAACCAGCTCAAGGCTGCTACCCGGTTCGATGCGCAATTTTCGGAAAGTCTGCTTCCCGAAATTCGCATGTTTATTAGAAAAATGGGTTGACGGGCGTAGGTCACCTCCCTATTTTGCGCCGCCTTGCCATACCGCAAGCACGCAAAGGAGAAGACAATGTCGACCGCCGCCAAAACCGCCACGACCCAGGACACCGCCCAGATGAATGGCGCGGAAATCGTCCTCAAGGCGCTGGTGGAGCAAGGCGTCGACGTAATCTTCGGCTATCCCGGCGGGGCGGTATTGCCGCTCTATGACGCGATCTTCCTGCAGAACTCGGTCAAGCACATCCTGGTGCGCCAGGAAGGCGGCGCGGTGCACGCCGCCGAAGGCTATGCGCGTTCGACCGGTAAGGTCGGCGTGGTGCTCGTGACCTCCGGCCCCGGCGCGACCAATGCCGTGACCGGCCTCGTCGACGCGCTGATGGATTCGATTCCGATCGTGTGTCTGACCGGCCAGGTGCCCACGCATCTGATCGGCAACGACGCCTTCCAAGAGGCCGACACGACCGGCATCACGCGGCCCGCGACCAAGCATAACTATCTGGTCAAGGACATCACCAAGCTCGCGCAGACGGTGCACGAGGCTTTCCATGTCGCGCGCTCGGGCCGTCCCGGTCCGGTGGTGATCGACCTGCCCAAGGACATCCTGATGGGCAAGGGCCAGTACAAGAGCGCCGAAGAGTTCAAGCGCGTCTCGTATTCGCCGCGCCTGGATCCGGACCCGAAGGCGATCGCGCAAGCGGTCGATTTGATGCTCGCCGCCAAGCGCCCGATTTTCTACACCGGCGGCGGCGTGATCAATTCGGGCCCCGAAGCCTCGGCCGCGTTGACCAAGTTCGTGCGCCACACCGGCTTTCCGATCACCAACACGCTGATGGGCCTGGGCGCCATGCCCGCCGCCGATCCGCTGTTCCTGGGCATGCTGGGCATGCACGGCACGTACGAAGCCAATCTCGCGATGCATGGCTGCGACGTGATGGTGAACATTGGCGCGCGCTTCGACGATCGCGTCACCGGCCGCTTGAACGCCTTCTCGCCGAATTCGAAGAAGATCCACGCCGATATCGATCCGTCGTCGATCAACAAGAACGTGCGCGTCGAAGTGCCGATCGTCGGCGATGCCGGCCGAATCATCGCGGCCTTGGCCGCCGAATGGGATCGCCGCATCGCCGCCGGCGCCAAGCCCGACAAGAAGGCGCTGGCCGAGTGGTGGGCGCAGATCGAGACGTGGCGCAAGCGCGATTGCCTCGCCTATCGCAAATCCGACACGATCATCAAGCCGCAATACGCGCTGGAACGCCTGCAGGCGATCACCGCCAAGCGCGACGACGTGTTCATCACGACGGAAGTCGGCCAGCACCAGATGTGGGCCGCGCAGTATCTCAAGTTCCAGAAGCCCAATCGCTGGATGACCTCCGGCGGTCTCGGCACGATGGGCTATGGTCTGCCGGCGGCGATGGGCGTGCAGATCGCGCATCCGGACGCGCTGGTCATCGACGTCGCGGGCGAAGCCTCGACGCTGATGAACATCCAGGAACTGTCGACGATCGCGCAGTACCGCCTGCCCGTGAAGGTGTTCATCCTGAACAACCAATATATGGGCATGGTGCGCCAGTGGCAGGAATTGCTGCACGGCTCGCGCTATTCGGAAAGCTACACGGCCTCGCTGCCCGATTTCGTGAAGCTCGCCGAAGCCTTCCATTGCGTGGGCTTGCGCGCGACGAAGCTTTCCGAAGTCGACGATACGATCAACGAGATGATCGCGATCAAGAAGCCGGTGATCGTCGATATGTGCGTCGACCAGATGGAAAACTGCTTCCCGATGATCCCGTCGGGGGCGGCGCATAACGAGATGATCCTGGGGCCGGACGACAAGGGCAACAAGGGCGGCGGCGCCGGCCCGATTTCGGAGGAAGGGATGGTTCTGGTTTGAGGCGAACGCGCTTCATCCGTTAGAACCCTTCCGTCGAAAGAGTATTCCCATGTCGAAGAACGAACCCATCGAACGCCACACCATCGCCGTGCTCGTGGACAACGAGCCCGGGATTCTGGCGCGCGTCGTCGGCCTGTTTTCGGGCCGCGGCTACAACATCGAAAGCCTGACCGTCGCCGAAACGGATGCCGAAGGCCATCGCAGCCGCATCACGATCGTCACGCGCGGCACGCCGATGGTCATCGAACAGATCAAGGCCCAGCTCGACCGCTTGGTTCCCGTGCATCGCGTCAGCGATCTCACGATGGAAGGCGCGCATGTCGAGCGCGAATTGGCGCTGGTCAAGGTCGTGTCCGCCGGCGAGAAGCGCGTCGAATCCTTGCGCATCGCCGACATCTTCCGCGCCAAGGCGATCGATTCGACGATCGGGTCGTTCACCTTCGAGATCACCGGCTCGGGCGAGAAGATCGACGCCTTCGTCGGACTCATGAAACCGCTGGGGTTGGCCGAAGTGAGCCGCACCGGCGTGGTCGCCATCGCCCGCGGCGAACGCGGGATGTGATTTCCAAACCAAGAGGAACAAGAAGATGCGCGTTTATTACGATCGTGATGCCGACGCGAACCTGATCAAGGGCAAGAAGGTCGCCGTCGTCGGTTACGGCAGCCAGGGCCACGCCCATGCGCAGAACATGCGCGATTCGGGCGTCAAGGATGTCGTCATCGCGCTGCGCCCGGGTTCGGCCACGATCAAGAAGGCCGAAGGTGCGGGCTTCAAGGTGATGAGCCCGGCCGACGCCGCCAAGTGGGCCGACGTCATGATGATCTGCACGCCGGACGAGCTCCAGGCGCAGCTCTGGAAGGACGATCTCAAGGCCAACATGAAGCAGGGTGCGGCGATCGCCTTCGCGCACGGCCTCAACATCCACTTCAACCTGATCGAACCGCGTCCTGACATCGACGTGTTCATGATCGCGCCCAAGGGCCCCGGCCACACGGTGCGCTCGGAATACCAGAAGGGCGGCGGCGTGCCGTGCCTCGTGGCCGTGCATCAGAACCCGTCGGGCAACGCGCTGGAAATCGCGCTGTCCTACGCGTCGGCCATCGGCGGCGGCCGCTCGGGCGTCATCGAGACGACGTTCAAGGAAGAATGCGAGACCGATCTGTTCGGCGAACAGGCCGTTTTGTGCGGCGGTCTGTCGGCGCTGATCGTCGCGGGCTACGAGACGCTGGTCGAAGCGGGCTACGCGCCCGAGATGGCCTACTTCGAGTGCTTGCACGAGGTGAAGCTGATCGTCGACCTCATCTATGAGGGCGGCATGGCCAACATGCGCTACTCGATCTCGAACACGGCCGAGTACGGCGACTACACGCGTGGGCCCCGCGTCATCACCGAAGAGACGAAGAAGGAGATGAAGCGCATTCTCGACGACATTCAGTCGGGCCGATTCGCCCGCGATTGGGTGCTCGAGAACGCCGCCGGCCAGGCTTCGTTCAAGGCGATGCGCCGCCGTCACGCCGCCCACGACATCGAAAAGGTGGGCGAGCGCCTGCGCGGCATGATGCCGTGGATCGGCAAGAACAAGCTGGTCGACAAGGCCAAGAACTAAGCCTTTCCGCCTTCGGGCGGTTGGCTTCGGGAAACCCCGCCGGTCCGCCGGCGGGGTTTTTCTTTGTCCGTAGCGTAAAATTAAACCACTGATATAGCTTGGCTATCCGGCTTGCCTAGGCAGTCGCGGGGGCGATCTGATACCTTGTTCGGATCGCCGCCGGGCTGGGGTTATCCACAGGGCCGGGCGGCGGGACAGGGCTTCACCAGGGGTGCTGTGAATGGCGCAAACCCGGGCCGAAATTTTGCTGGCGCCGTCGCCGTCGCCCGCCGCTTTCATGCGGCGGCGCAGCGCAGTCGACAAGCGCTGTGCTTTGGGCTTAATTGCGCCGAATTCCGCTTGTATGGAAGGGAGTTAGCGCCGGGCGACCGGTCCGCTCCCAAGGTTTCATCTGAAAGGCACTTCGTTTCGATGTTCTCGCGACTTCTCGGAATGCTCTCGGCCGATATGGCCATCGATCTCGGCACCGCGAACACGCTCGTGTACGTGAAAGGCCGCGGCATCGTTCTCAACGAGCCGTCGGTCGTCGCGATCGCCGACGTGAAGGGCAAGAAGCAAGTGCTCGCGGTCGGCGACGAAGCGAAGCTGATGCTCGGCCGCACGCCCGGCAACATCACCGCGATCCGGCCGCTGCGCGACGGCGTCATCGCCGATTTCGAAGTCGCGGAAGAGATGATCAAGCACTTCATCCGCAAGGTTCACAATCGCCGTTCGTTCGCGTCGCCGCAGGTGATCGTGTGCGTGCCGTCGGGTTCGACCGCGGTGGAACGCCGCGCGATTCAAGAATCGGCGGAAAGTGCGGGTGCGCGTCGCGTGTTCCTGATCGAAGAACCGATGGCCGCCGCGATCGGTGCGGGCTTGCCGGTGACGGAGCCCACGGGCTCGATGGTCGTCGATATCGGCGGCGGTACGACCGAAGTCGCCGTGCTGTCGCTGGGCGGCATCGTCTATTCGAAATCGGTGCGCGTGGGCGGCGACAAGATGGACGAAGCCATCATCGCCTATATCCGCCGCAACCATAATCTTCTGGTCGGCGAATCCTCGGCCGAGCGCATCAAGAAGGAAATCGGTTCCGCCGCCCCGCCCGAAGAAGGCGAAGGCCGCGTGATGGAGATCAAGGGCCGCGACCTGATGAACGGCGTGCCCAAGGAACTCGCGATTTCCGAACGTCAGATCGCCGAATCGCTGTCGGAGCCCGTCTCCGCGATCGTCGAAGCGGTGAAGGTGGCGCTGGAACACACGGCCCCCGAACTCGCCGCCGATATCGTCGACAAGGGCATCGTGCTGACGGGCGGCGGCGCGCTGCTCGGCAATCTCGACTTCGTGCTGCGCCATGCGACCGGTCTGCCGGTCTCGGTCGCCGACGATCCGCTTTCCTGCGTCGCGCTCGGAACGGGCCGCTGCCTGGAAGAGATGAAGACGCTGCGCAACGTTCTGATCACGATGTACTGAGGCTTCGCCGATGGCGCGACCCGGGACCACCATGAAGCTGACGGCACCTTTGAAGGTGCTGCTGCAGCGCATGGCGTTCACCGGTTTGATCGGCGCGTCGGTGGGCTTGCTGGTGCTCGGCAAGGCGGAAGCGCCGGTCGTGGAGCGCGCGCGTATGGCGGTCGTGGACGCGGTGGCGCCGATGCTCGACGCGATCGGCAAGCCGATCGATACGGCGGCGCGCTGGGTCGATACGGCGCGCCACTATGCCGACGTGCACGAGGAAAACCGCCGCCTGCGCGAGGAAAATCTCCGCCTGCTGCATTGGCAGCAAGTCGCGCGCAATCTCGAAGCCGAGAACCGCGCGATGCGCGACATGCAGCGCGTGGCGACGGAACCGGGCCTGACCTTCGTCACCGCGCGCGTGATCGCGGATGCGGGCGGCGCTTTCGTGCGTTCGGTGCTGATCGCGGCGGGAACGCGCGACGGTATCGCCAAGGGCCAGCCGGCGTTGGTGCCCGACGGCTTGGTCGGCCGCGTGGGCGAAACGGGCGAACGCGCCGCGCGCGTGCTGTTGCTGACCGATTTGAACAGCCACGTGCCCGTGCAGATCGAAGGCACGCGCGATCGCGCGATCATCGACGGCGACAACTCGGATATGCCCAAGCTCACCTTCCTGTCGTCGGGTGCAAGGCCGCAATTGGGCGATCGCATCGTGACGTCGGGCGACGGCGGCGTGTTCCCGCCCGGCCTGCCGGTGGGCATCGTGGTGCAGACGGGCGAACACGGCGTGCGCGTTCGCCCCTTCGTCGATTTCCATCGTTTGGAAGCGATCCGCATCGTCGATTATGGTCTTGCCGGCACGCTGCCGGTCGCAGCACCGCCGCCGCAACCCCGGCGCGGGCGTTAGGGCGCGGCCATGGTCGGCGCTGTCTTCGCCCAGCTCGACCGGTCGCTGAAGCTGGCGCTGCCGGTCTTTTCGACGGTGCTGGCAGCACTGTTGTCGGTCGTGCCGCTGCCGATCCCCGAATATTCGATGCTCGCCCCCAATATCGTGCTGATCTGCGCCTTCTATTGGATCGTGCATCGTCCGGATCTGTTTCCGGCCTGGGGCGCTTTCGCGGTCGGCCTGCTCGACGACGCGTTGTCGGGCGCGCCGTTGGGCCTCAACGCGCTGGTGCTGCTGCTCGTGCATTACGCGATCGTCGTGCAGCACAAATTCTTCCGCGGCAAAGCGTTCTGGCTGATCTGGGCGGCGTTCGCGCTGATCGCGGGCGGTGCGGCGATCGTCACCGCCATCGTCGCCTACGCGGCGGCGCATTTGTCGGTGCCGCTCGGCCTGTTCGCCACGCAGCTCGCCTTGACCATCGCGATCTATCCGGCCATCGGCGCGGTGCTGGGCCGCGCGCAGCGCCTCTTCCTGACGGCGGGGTGAGGGGACGATGAACCGCCTCATGAACCGCGATCGCGACGCCGCCAGGTCCAAGCTGTTCACGCGGCGCTTGGCGCTGCTGGCCGGCGGCAAGATGGCGCTGTTCGGCGTGCTGATCGGGCGCATGTATTATTTGCAGGTCGTCGAAGCCGACAAATACCGCACGATGGCGGACGACAACCGCATCAATTTGCGCCTGCTCGCCCCGCCGCGCGGGCGCATCGTCGATCGCTTCGGCAAGGTGATCGCGGAAAACCAGCTCAACTACCGCGTCGTCGTCGTCGCCGAGCAGACCGGATCGGTCCCCGCCACGCTCGACGCGCTGTCGGAGATCGTGCCGATTTCCGAAACCGAACGCCGGCGCATTCTGCGCGAAGTGTCGCGCAAGCGCCGCTTCCTGCCGGTGACGGTGAAGGACAATCTCGCCTGGGACGACGTCAGCCGCATCGCGGTGAACTCGCCCGATCTGCCCGGCGTGTCGATCGACGTCGGCTCGACAAGGCTTTATCCCTTCGGCGACACCACGTCGCATCTGATCGGCTATGTGGCGCCGCCGGCCGAAAGCGACTTGACCGGCGATCCGCTGCTGGAGCTTCCCGATTTCCGCATCGGCCGCAACGGCATCGAGCGCGTCTACGATCTCGCGTTGCGCGGACGTGCGGGCAACACCCAGATCGAAGTCAACGCGCTGGGCCGGCCGATCCGCGAACTCGCGCGCAACGAAGGCGAGCCGGGGCACGATATCGTGCTCACGCTCGACGCCGCGCTGCAGGAATTCACCGCCAAGCGTTTGGCGCAGGAGGAAAGTGCCGCCGCCGTCGTGATGGACGTCACAAACGGCGACGTTTTGACGATGGTCTCGCACCCGTCCTACGATCCGCACGAATTCGCGCGCGGCATTTCGGGGCCGGCGTGGCGCGCGTTGCTCGCCAATTCGAAGGCGCCGCTGACCAACAAGGCGATCTCCGGCCAATACGCGCCGGGCTCCACCTACAAGATGATGGTGGCGCTGGCGGCGATGGAATCGGGTGTCTCGCCGGATTTTCGCGTCAATTGCCCGGGCCATATGGAGCTGGGCGACAACAAATTCCATTGCTGGAAACGCGGCGGACACGGGCCGCTCGACATGGTCGAAGCGCTGTCGCAATCCTGCGACGTCTATTTCTACGAAATGGGGCGCCGCTTGGGGCCGGAGCGTATGGCCGACATGGCGCGCCGCTTCGGTTTGGGCACGACGCTGTCGATCGATCTGCCGGGCGAACGCGGCGGCATCATCCCGACGCGCGCGTGGAAACAGGCGCGCACAGGCAAAGGCTGGGCGACCGGCGAATCGCTCGTCGCGTCGATCGGCCAAGGCTATGTGCTGACCACGCCCTTGCAACTCGCCACGATGACGGCGCGGCTGGTGAACGGGGGTTTCGCCGTCTCGCCGCATCTCACGCGCGATATCGTCCAGGAACGGCGCCTGATCGAACGCCCGCAAGGCAATTTCCCGTCGATCGGCGTGCCGCAGGCGAATCTCGCGGTCATGCTGCGCGGCATGCGCGCCGTCATCAACGATCCGCGGGGCACGGCGTTCCGCCAACGAATCGTCGATCAGAATTGGACCTTCGGCGGCAAGACCGGCACCTCGCAAGTGCGCCGCATCACCGAGGAAGAGCGCCGCGTGGGCTTGCGCAAGCCCGACCAAGTGCCGTGGCGCGAACGCGATCACGCGCTGTTCGTCGGTTACGCGCCGCTCGAATCGCCGCGCTACGCGATCTCGGTCATCGTCGAGCATGGCGGCGGCGGCTCGTCGGTCGCGGCGCCGATCGCGAAGGAAGTTCTCAGCGAGGCGATGCGCCTGGAACGCGAGCGCGAGCGCACGCGCCCGCAAGGCCCGGCGCGCGTCGCGGAACGGAGCGGCTGATGCCCGCCCATTCCGCTCTCGGCCAATCGAACAAGCGTCTCAGCCTCGGCGAGAAGCTGCGCCAGATCACCTGGGGTTTGGCGCTGACGATCCTGGCCGTGTCGAGCATCGGCTTCGTGATGCTCTATTCGGCCGCCGGCGGCGATTGGGATCCGTGGGCGTCGCGCCAGATCTCGCGCTTCGCGATGGGTTTCGCGATCATGATCGCGGTCGCGACCGTCGATATCCGGTTCTGGATGAAGGCGGCGTATCCGTTCTACGCGCTGTCGGTCGTATTGCTGGTCGCCGTCGACCTGATGGGCGAGGTCGGCATGGGCGCGCAGCGCTGGCTCGATCTTGGTTTCGTGCAGATCCAGCCGGCCGAACTCGCCAAGATCTCGATCGTGCTGGTGATCGCGCGCTATTTCCACGGCATCAATCACGAGCAAATCGGCAATCCGCTTTATCTCGTCTGGCCGATCCTGCTCACGCTGGTGCCGGCCTTCTTGATCTTCAAGCAGCCCAAGCTCGGCACCACGCTGGTCGTGCTGACGACGACGGCGATCGTGTTCTTCATGGCCGGTGTGCGGATGTGGAAGTTCATTCTGGTCGCGTCGGCGGCGGGCGGCGCGGTGCCGATCGCCTGGAGTCTGCTGCGCGACTATCAGCGCCAGCGCGTGTTGACCTTCCTCAATCCCGAAAGCGATCCGCTGGGGGCGGGGTATCACATCATCCAGTCGAAGATCGCGCTGGGCTCGGGCGGGATTTGGGGCAAGGGGCTGGGCGGGGGCACGCAAAGCCATTTGCAATTCCTGCCGGAGAAGCAGACCGACTTCATCTTCACGATGCTGTCGGAGGAATTCGGCTTCGTCGGCGGCCTCGTGTTGATCGGGCTTTACACCGTGATCGTGCTCTACGGCCTTGCGATCGCGTTGCGCGCGCGCAGCCAGTTCGGCCGCTTGGTGGCGATTGGGTTGCTGTCGGGGATCTATCTCAACGCGCTGATCAACATGGCGATGGTGATGGGGTTGGTGCCCGTGGTGGGCGAGCCGCTGCCGCTCGTCTCCTATGGCGGCACGTCGATGCTGACCTTGCTGTTCGGATTCGGAATCCTGATCGGCGTCTATGTGCATCGCGATGTCGTGGTGCCGCGCCGGGGCGACACGTAAGCCCCCAAAAGCGTTTATCCACAGGCACTTGGCCCTATGCAAACGGGGCTCGACAAAGCCCGGGGGGCTTGCTACACAGCGCGCCTCTCGATGCCGAGAGGGCGATTAGCTCAGTTGGTAGAGCAGCTGACTCTTAATCAGCGGGTCGTAGGTTCGAGCCCTACATCGCCCACCATCGGCCTCGACGAATAAAGGCCCCGGTCACCGACCGGGGCCTTTTTCGTAAAGCACAATTGATGAGAAACGCGGTGCCTTGATGTGCGGCTGCCCGTCCGGTCAGCCGACGTCGAGCGGTACTGCGCGTGTATCGGGGGATCGGCCGGAACGCGATACTGCGGCACGGTCCCATAGCTCGACGACGCGCCGATAGCGCCCGGCGATGGCCGCCACCGCCGCGCGATCGTCGATTTTTCCGGCGAACCAATCCGCGGCCGCTTGCCAGAAGATATGGCGGCCGACCGCGAAGCCTTTTACGAGCGGCTCGCCGCGCGCGGCGGCGAAAGCGGCCGCGAGTTCGCTTTCCGACGATTCGAGGCCGAGCACGACGATGCCCCGGCAATACGGCGCGCGTTCGCGGACGATATCGGCGCTTTCGCGCCAAGCCGACGGCGAATCCATCGGCGGCAGTTTCCACCAATCGGGGTCGAGGCCCGCGTCGTAAAGCCGGTCGATCGCAGCGGGGACGAGCGCGTCGGCGGCCGCGCCGTCGTCGAGCGGGGGAATGATTTCGAGCAGCCATTCGTGCCCGCTCGCTTGGCAGTAAGTCTGCAACCGCAGCAAGGCGCGTTCCTGCGCGTCGCGCAAAGCGGGCGGATCGTCGGCGCGATAGATCGTCAGGCACTTGGCGACATGACCTTCGGGCCACGTCCGCAGCAGGGCGGGCAGGTCGTCGCCCGCTTCGAAGACCAGTGGGCGCGATCCCGGCAGTTCGACGGGCCGCGCGATCCAGCGCGCGCCGTCGCCCAAACGATACAGCGCGATGCGCCCGAACTTGTCGTCGGCGATGGCGCCGGCACCATCGATCGCGCCGGCGACGATGGCCGCCTCGGCGACCAGCGCTTTGAAACGTTCGATCGCGGCGGGATCCCGGCCGGTTTGCGCCGCCAGATCCTCGAATTGCCGGCGGTGGTCGAAGGCGAGCGCTTTGACGCTGGCGCAGGGCGTCCGGCCCGCCGTCATGCGATGGAGGCGCACGATCTGCGCGTCGTCGTCGAGGCGGCGCAGCGAATCTTTGCGCGCCAGGAGACTCTCCATCTCCGCCCAGCTCGGCATCGCGGGCGCGCAACCGTGCCGCGAGACGACCAGCGCGCCGCACGCATTGGCGAAGGTGGCGCTCATGCGCCAATTGGCACCACGCAGCCAGCCGCGCAGCAAGCCCGCCATGAAACCGTCGCCCGCCCCCAGCACGTTGAACACATCGACTTTGAAGCCCGGGCAATCGATCGCGTCGGCGAAGCGATCGGGGATATCGCCGTCGAAAATCGTGCAGCCTTGCGCGCCGCGCTTGACGACCAGCGTCGCGGCCGTGACGGCGCGCAAGCGCCGCAACGCGGCGAAGGTGTCGGTGCTGCCGCCGGCGATATGGATCTCCTCCTCGGTGCCGACGATCAAGTCGCAGAGCGGCGCGATGCCCAGCAAATGCGCCGATACGCCGTCGGAGGCGACGAAGCGTTCCTCGCCCGCGCCATGGCCGGTCAAGCCCCACAGCACGGGGCGATAGTCGATATCCAGCACCACACGCGTGCCCGCCGCACGCGCCAGCGCCATCGCATGACGGCTGGCGCGATCGGTCGCGGCGGTCGAGAAATGCGTGCCGGTCACCAGCAACGCGCGCGCCGAAGCGATGAACGCCGCGTCGAAATCCTCCGGCGTCACGGCCATGTCGGCGCAGTTCTCGCGATAGAAGATCAGCGGAAACGTTTCGCGGTCGCGGATGCCGAGCAGGACGAGTCCGGTCAGACGGCGCGGGTCGGTGGCGACATGGCTCACGTCCACGCCTTCGGCCCGCAGCGTGTCGCGCACGAAGCGGCCCATATGCTCGTCGCCTACGCGCGTCAGCATCGCGGGCTTGAGGCCAAGACGCGCGGCGCCGACCGATATATTCGCGGGGCAGCCGCCGAGATACTTGGCGAAGCTCGACATCGCCTCCAGCTTGCCGCCGACTTGCTCGCCGTAGAGATCGACGGCGGCGCGGCCGAGCGCGATGAAATCCAGCGGACGCTGATCGGGCGATGGCTGCATGGCGAGGTTCCCTTACTTGCCGGTCACGCGCCGGCCGAGCGCGACGACCAGGCTTTCGGCGAGGCAAATGGGCGCCACGAGCGAGCGGAAAGGCCGGTCGCTCGGCTCGGCGATTTCGAAGCAGATCGTGGCGTAACGCGCGATCGGCGACAGCGGCGAATCGGTGATCGCGATCAGCGGCACCTTGCGCGCGGCCGCTTCGGCCACCGCCGCGACGACGTCTTGCGAATAATCCTTGAAGCTGATCGCGACGATCGCGTCGCGCTTTCGCGCCATGCGCGCATGGCGCGCCAACGTGCCGCCGATCCCGTCGACCAGATAGGCGCGCAGATCCAGCCGCGACAGCCCGTACTGCAGATAATACGCGACCGGGAAGGAACGGCCTTGTCCCACCAGAAAGACGGTCTCCGCCTTCGCCAACAAGTCGGCGGCGTTCTCCAGCAATCGCGCGGGAACCTGGCCGCGCAAGCCTTCGAGCGCCGCGATGTCGTCGGCGACGAATTTCTCCAGAACGGCGCTCTCCGCCGACGGCTTTGCGCCGTTCGCGCGGCGGTCGCGCGGCATCGACGCGATGCGCTCGCGGTAGCTCGGGGCGGCGTCGGCGACCAGGCGCGAGCGAAAAACGAGTTGCATCTGGCTAAAGCCGTCAAATCCGAAGCTGTTCGCGAACCGGATGATCGACGATGGCTGAACGCCGATCCGTTGCGCGAGCGAAGCGACGGTATCGAGCGCCATTTCGTTGGGATGTTGCACCGCAAATTCGGCGATGCGGCGCAATCTGTCCGAGAGTTCGCCGTGGCGTTTTACGATCGTGGCGCGCAATTCTTCGTATTCGGTGGGAGTGGTCATCGCCGTTTCGGATTGGAATGAATTTTCGACTTTACAGCGTTCGCAGAATATGCATTCTATTTCTTTAACGCAATAGAATATTCATTCCAGGGACGGAACGTGACGATCGCAACCAAAATCGGCTTCGTCGGCGTGGGCATGATGGGTCACGGCATGGCCAAGAATCTTGCCGCGAAAGGTTTCGCGACGACGATCCTCGGCAACCGCAATCGCGCGCCGGTCGAAAGTCTCGTCAAGCTCGGCGCGACGGAAGGACGCGACGGCGCGGATATCGCGGCGAAGTCCGACATCGTCTTCATTTGCGTCACCGGATCGCCGCAGGTCGAAGCGGTCGTGTACGGCGATCGTGGCTTGCTGTCCGGCGCGCGTAAAGGCTTGATCGTCGTCGATTGCTCGACCAGCGAGCCCGACTCGACCGATCGCATCCGCGCGGATTTCGCGAAGGCCGGCGTCCCGTTCGTCGACGCGCCGCTCGCGCGCACGCCCAAAGAAGCCGAAGCCGGCAAACTCAACGTCATGGTCGGCGCAGAGCAATCGGTGTTCGACGCGATCCGCCCCGCGCTCGCGGCGTTCGCGGAGAATATCGTCCATGTCGGCGGGCCGGGTGCCGGACACAAGACGAAACTGATCTACAATTTCATCGCGATGGGCCACGCCGCGATCATCGCGGAGGCGATGGCCGCTTGCGTGCGCAGCGGCGTCGATCCCGAAAATTTCGCCAAGGTGGTGACTGCCGGCGGCGCCAATAGCGGCATTTTCCAGATGATCGTGCCCAAGGCGTTGACGCGGGATTTCACCGGGCTGCAATTCGGCATCGCTTTGGCGCAGAAGGATCTGCGCTACTACACGCATCTGACCGAATCCCTGAATTTGCCGAGCCCGGTGGGCGAAGCCGTGCACCAAAGCTTCGTGCAGGCGGCCGCCTTGGGCTTCGGCCATAGCTTCGTGCCTTCATTGATCGAGGCGCAGGAGAAGATCACCGGCGTGCGGATCGGCAAAGCCTGACCGACGCCGGCGTCGAGCGACGGAAAAACGAAACAACGAACAAACAAACCGGAGGGAAGCGTCATGACGAACAAGGGGATTTCGCGCCGCAAACTGATGCGCGGCAGTGCTATGGCGGCCGCGCTGGCGGGCACGGGTACGTTCATCGGCCCGTGGGCGCATAACCGCGTTCTGGCCCAAGGCCAGCGCAAGCCGATCAAGATCGGCTTCACCTGCGACGCCAGCGGCCAGTACGGCGACAGCGGCCAGGACGATCTGCGCGGCTGCCGCATGGCGATCGACGAGTTCAACGCCAAGGGCGGCGTGCTGGGCCGCAAGATCGAGTGGATCACGGCCGACACCGAAACCAATCCGGCGACCGGCAGCCGCGTGGCCGAACGCTTCATCACCCGCGACGAATGCGGCTTCCTGATCGGCGCGGTGCATTCGGGGGTCGCCAACGCGATCACCCAGGTCGCGGCGAAGTACGGCACGATCTATCTCAACACCAATTCCTCGGCCCCCAGCGAGGCGGGCGAGAACTGCAACCGCGTCAAGTTCGTGTGGGACGGCAACGGCACGAACTTCGCCGTCGCCACGGTGCGCGCCGCGATCAACTCGGTCGGCAAGAATTGGATGCTGCTGACCAACGATTATGTTTGGGGCCACTCCACGTCCAACGCCACCAAAGCGCTGGTCGAGGCGGCTGGCGGCCGCATCATGGACAATCTGCTGGTGCCGCAGAACACCCGCGACTTCACGTCTTATCTGCTGAAGATCCAGCAAGCGAAGCCCGACGTGGTCGCGGCGGCGATCGGCGGCGACGACATCAAGGCGCTGCGCACGCAGGTCGCGCAGTTGAAGCTCGACGGCAAGCCCGCCTGGATCAACAACCAGCAGGATTGGCCGGACGTGTGGGGGGCGGGGGCCGACAGCCTGTTCGGCGTGTTCGGAACCACCTGGTATCACAAACTGCCGCTGCCGGGCGTGGCCGATTTCGTCAAGAAATGGCAGGCGGCGAACGCCAACGGGCCGATCCCCGTGCCGGGCAACGTCTCCTACAACGGCTACATGGCGACGCGCGAATTGTTGCGCGCGATCGAACGCGCGGGCGGCACCAACAACGTCAAGGTCATCAAAGAGCTCGAGAACCTCAAGCTCTCGGCCGAGGAGCGCATGCAGCATTTCGGCGCGCAGATGAATCCCGTCACGCACCAGTTGCAGCAGACGATCTATATGGCGCGCCGGAACGCCAAGCCCGCCGATCCGACCGATCTCTACGAGATCATCAGCTGGATCGATCCGCAAACGGCGGAAGATCAGGCCGCGATCGGCAAATGCAAGCTCACGCCCTACGAACAAGTGCCGAGCTTCGAACTCTAAGCGCCGCGCGTTCGACGGTCCGGACGTCCCGCGCGGGCGTCCGGACCGGCCGGCCCCGATCTGAACGGAACACGCCTTGCTGAATTTGTTGCCGCACGTTTTGAACGGAATAACGCTCGGTCTGCTTTTCGCGCTGATCGCGCTCGGCTTCATGCTGATCGTCGGTCTGATGGAGCAGATCAATCTCGCCCACGGATCGCTATTCGCCTTGGGCGCCTATTTCGCGCTGATCGTCATCACCGGCCGGATGCCGCTGCCGCCCGACTGGATCGCGGCGTGGCTCAAAGTCGCGCTGCCGTGGCGCTATGCCGCCGCGCTGATCGTCGCACCATTGATGACCGCTTGCGTGGGCATGTTGCTGGAACTTTGCGTACGCCGGACCTACGGCAAGGACCCGTTGTTCGGCCTGTTACTGACGTTCGGCGCGGCGATGGTCATCGAAGAGCTGATCCGCCTGATCTGGGGCACGCGCGACTATGTGCTGCCGGTGCCGACGGGGATCAGCGGCGGGATGATCCTGTGGGATCTGATCTGGTCGACCTATCGTTTCTACGCCGCCGCCTTCGCGATCGGCGCGATCGCGCTGGTCTGGCTGTTCATCGAGCGTACGCCCTATGGCGCGATCATCAAGGCAGGCGCCCATGACAGCGAGATGGTGCGTGCGCTCGGCATCAATCTTTCGCGACTGCGGCTTTATGTCTTCGCCTTCGGCACGCTGCTCGCCGCGTTCGCGGGCATCGTCGTGGCGCCGATCTGGGGCATCCGCCCGCATATGGGCGTGGACGCGGTGGTCCCTGCGTTCCTGGTGATCGTGCTGGGCGGCGTGGGGAGTTTCTGGGGTGCGGTCGCCGCCGGCATTCTGGTCGGCATGGTCGTCGGGATCAGCGGCGCCTACGCTTCCGAATGGTCTTTGTTGTCGATGTATATATTGCTGATCGCCGTGGTCACGTTCCGCGCGCGCGGACTCTCCGGCAAGAAAAGCCTTCTGGAGGTCTAGCGATGAACGCCCCCGCAACCGACAAGACGCGCTTGGTCACGCCCGCGATGGCGATGACGCTCGCTTTCCTCGCGACGCTGCCGCTGTGGATCGGCAAAATCGGTCTCTACCCCTATATCGGGGTCGAGATCCTGATTTGGGCGATCTACGCGCTCTCGTTCAATCTGCTGCTGGGCTATACGGGCCTGCCGTCCTTCGGCCACGGCGCTTATTTCGGCATCGGCGCCTACGCGTTCGGGCTGTTTCAGCAGAACGTAATACCCGGTTTGTGGCCGAGCCTGATGGCGGCCCTGGTTGCGGCGGGCTTGGCCGGCGCGCTGGTCGCGGCGTTCATCTCGCATCGGCGCGGGATCTACTACGCCTTCATGACCATCGCCTTCGGTCAGGTCTCCTGGGTCGTCTCGATCAAGGCGCATTCGATTACCGGCGGCGAGGACGGGTTGCTGCGCATCCTGCGCGCGCCCGCCGATTTCGGAATCGTGTCGTTCGATCTGTCCGACAACGTCTCGCTCTATTATTTCGTGCTCGCGGTCTTCGCGGTCGTCTTGATGGCGTTGTGGCGGCTGGTGAACTCGCCTTATGGCCGCTTGCTCCAGGCGGTGAAGCAGAACGAAACCCGCGTCGCGTTCGTCGGCTATAACGTCTGGCTCTATAAATTTTCGGTCTTCACGTTGTCGGCCGGTCTGTCGGGTCTCGCGGGCGGGTTGTTCGCGATGGCGCAGACCTCGGCCTTCCCCGACGTGATGAGCCTGCATTTCTCCGGCTATATCGTGATGATGACGCTGGTCGGCGGCGGCATGGTCAGCTTCTGGGGCCCGGTGATCGGGGCGGCGCTGTTCCTGCTGGCGCGCGACGTGATCGGCGCCTTCACCACGGGCTGGATGCTGTGGTTCGGCTTGCTGTTTATGGCGATCGTGCTGTTCAAGCCCGAGGGCGTGGCCGGCTGGTGGCAAGATTTACGCAAATCGGGTGCGGCGCGCGGCAAAGGCGTTGCGCGACTTCGCACGATGTTCGGGGGCTGAGATGGCGCTGTTCGAGGCCCGAAATCTGCAAATGCGCTTCGGCGACCGCACGGTCCTGGAGAACGTGTCGCTCGCCTTCGAGGCCGGCGGTCTTTACGGCATCATGGGGCCGAACGGCGCGGGTAAGACGACCTGCTTCAACGTGCTGACCGGCCGCTACAAGCCCACACGCGGCCAGGTGATCGTCGATGGCGAGGAGATCACCGGCCTTGCGCCGCATTTGATCGCGCGCAAGGGCGTGTCGCGCTCGTTCCAGATCATGAATCTGTTCAACGACTTCACCGCGCGCGAGAACGTGATGGCGGCATTGCCCGCGATGCGCGAACGCGGCTTCGACGCTTGGCATGCGGTCGATACGAATACGGGCCTCGCCGACGAAGCCGAAGCGGTCTTGCGCCGCGTTGGCCTGGGCGGCAAGGGCGACGTGATCGCCAAAAGCCTCTCCTATGGCGACCGGCGCGCGCTGGAAATCGGCGTGGCGCTGGGTGCGCGGCCGCGAATCGTGTTCCTCGACGAGCCGACATCCGGCCTGGGCAGCGACGGCACGGCGCGATTGTTCGACCTGATCCAATCGCTGAAAGGGCAATTGACGATCGTCGCGATCGAGCACGACATGCCGTTCCTATTCGGCCTCGCCGACGAGATTTCCGTGATCCATTGGGGCCAGGTCATCGCGCGCGGCACGCCGGACGCGTTGCGCGACAACGAATGGGTCCGCCGTTCCAATCTGGGCAAGCTGCAATGATCCTCGACGTCGCGTCCATCGACACCTACTACGGCGAAACCCAGGCGCTGTTCGACGTCTCGCTCAATATCGGCGCGGGCGAGATCGTCGCGCTGCTCGGCCCAAACGGGGCGGGCAAGACGACGACGTTGCGCTCGATCTTGGGGCTCACGCGGCCGCGCACCGGCCGCATCGGCTTCGACGGCGCCGAAATCACGGCGTGGCCCACGCATCGCATCGCGCAGGCCGGAATCGGCTGGGTGCCCGACGATCGGCGCCTTTGCCCGACATTGACGGTCGCCCGCAATCTCGCCATCGCGCGCAAACGCACGCGGTTTCGCGAATGGTCGACGAAAGATGTCTGCGGCATCTTCTCGCCGCTCGAATATCTCATGCATCGCGAGGCGGAGAATCTCTCCGGCGGCGAGATGCAGATGGTCGCGATCTCGCGCGCATTGTTGGGCTCGCCCGGTCTCGTGCTGTTCGACGAGCCGAGCCAAGGCCTGGCGCCGAAGATCGTGCAGGACGTGCTGGAAACGATCCTGCGTCTGAAATCCGAAGGGATTTCGGTGCTGATCGTCGAACAGAACGCGGCGGCGGCGCTCAGCGTCGCCGACCGGGCCTATATCCTCGATACGGGCCGCGTCGCGTGGTCGGGTGCCGCCGCGACCTTGCGCGACGATGCGGTCTTGCGCCGCCGCTTGCTGGGGAACTGACATGGGCGAACCGATGCTGCGGCTCGAAGGCCTCGAAAAGACCTACACGCGCGGGCTGATCGCCAAGCGCACGACGTTCAAGCTCAGCGCGAATTTGGCGCTCGATGGGCGCCAGATCGTCGGCGTGGTCGGGCCGAACGGGGCGGGCAAGACGACGCTGTTCGAAATGATGACCGGCAGCAACCGCCCGACCGGCGGGCGCGTGCTGGTCGCGGGGCGCGATATTCACAAGGTGAAGTATCGCCAGCGCGACCGTCTGGCGATCCACTACCACCAATCCTATCAGGTCCGCAGCTTCGCGCGGCGCGAGCCGAGCTTCATGCTCGAACCGGCGGGCAGCGAATATCCGCTCGTCCATCTGTTCGACGAGCCGCAGTTCAACACGCAAGACGGTTATATCGGCTTCATGCTCGATTTCTTCCGGCGTTTGCGCGACGAGGGGCGGCTCGTCGTCGTCTGTCTGCATCCGACGGCGCGCTACCATCTCGAAATCCTGCGCGAAATCTGCGAGCGCTTCCTGCTCGTCGCTGGCGGCACGGTGTCGGAGTATCCCGATTTCCGCGCCCTGGTCGCCGAACCGCGCGTGCGTCAGTATCTGGGCAGCGATATGACGCGCGAAGCGGAGGGAATTCCATGAGCGGTGGCTTTGGTACAGGTCGGACGGCGCTGGTGACGGGAGCGGCGGGCACGATGGGACTCGCGACCGCCAAGATGCTGATCGACGAAGGCTATGCGGTGGCGATGGCGGACGTTGATGCCGGGCGCGTCGGATCGCTCGCCCAGTCGCTGGGGTCCAACGCGCATCCCTTCGCCTTCGATGTCGCGGACCCGGACGCGGCCGCAAGCGCCTTCGCCGCGATCGAGGCCAAGCTCGGCCCCGTCGCGGTGCTGGTCAACAACGCGGGCATTTTGTCGAACAACAAAGCCGCCGAAACCTCGCCCGCCGAATGGCGCAAGGTGATGTCGATCAATCTCGACGGCGCCTTCTTTCTCTCGCGCCTCGCCCTGCCGGGGATGAAGGCGCGCCGCGCGGGCCGCATCGTCAATACCTGCTCGCTGGCGATGAAATCGGGCGGGCTGACGGCGGGGACCGCCTACACGACCTCCAAAGGTGCCTTGCAGGCGCTGACGTTTTCGCTGGCGCGCGAAAGCGCCATGTTCGGCGTGACCGTGAACGGGATCGCGCCCGCCTATGTCAAAACGCCGATGGTCACCGAGCAACTGACCGAAGACCAGCGCCAGGCGTTGCTGAAGCAAATTCCCGTCGGGCGGTTTTGCGAACCGGAAGAGTTCGCGCACTGCGTGCGCTTCTTCCTGTCGCCGCTCAGCGGTTTCATCACCGGCGAGATCCTCGATCTCAACGGCGGACTCCATTTCGACTGAGGACAGCATGGCCGCGAAGACGCCGCGCAAGAGCAAGAAGACCGGACGCATCACACCCAAGATCGATTTCGCGACCGAACTTGGCGGTTTGTTCGACGTGAAGGGCCAGGTCGCCTTCGTGCCCGGCGGCTATGGCGGGCTGGGCGAGGCGATCGCCTGGGGCCTCGCGGTGCGCGGCGCCAAGGTCGCGGTCGCGGGGCGCGACGCGAAGAAGGCGGAAGCGTTCGCGGCATCGTTGCGCGCGGCGGGACACGAGGCCGCCGGCTTCGCGATGGACGCGACGCGCGTCGCGTCGATCCGCGCTTGCGTCGACAAGGTCGCCAAGCGGTTCGGCCGCGTCGATCTTTTGGCGAATTGCGTGGGCATCCAGATCGAGCAGCCGATCGCCAAGGTGACGGAAGAGGCGTTCGATCAGGTCTATCGCACCAATCTGAAGGCCGCGATGTTCATCGCGCAGGCGGTGGCGAAGCATCAGGTCGCCGGCAAGCGCGGCGGGCGCCAGATCCATCTATTGTCGGTGCGCTCGCTGCTCGGCATCCGCAATCGCGGTTACTCCGCCTATTGCGCGACCAAGGGCGGCATGGTGACGCTGATCAAGCAGCATGCGATGGAATTGGCGCCGCACGGCATTACGGTCAACGGCGTGGCGCCGACCTTCGTCTACACCGACCTGATCCGCCATGTGATGCAGAACCCGAAATTCCACAAAATGCTGATCGACCGCATTCCGCTGGGCCGCATCGCGGACCCCAAGGATATCGTGGCGCCGGCGCTGTTCTTCCTGTCGCCGGGCGCGTCGTTCGTGACGGGCCAGATCCTTTATGTCGACGGCGGCATCACGTCGAGCCAGTAGGCGCGCGTGAACCTCGTTCGAATCCGGGCACGAAGCGGTCGCCAGGTGCTCGGATTCGATGCGCATGAGACAACGCATTTGCGTCGCGCCGCGCGGCGCGTATCACCCGATCGGCTTTAGGCCCTGAGCGTAGCGGCGGCCGTTGGCGACGTAACCGGCCGCCGAGGCGCGGATCATGTCGATATCGCGCGCGGTCAGCGGACGCATAACTTTCGCGGGCGCGCCGACGATCAACGAGCCCTCGGGAAATTCCTTGCCTTCGGTCACCAGCGCGCCGGCGCCGACGATGCAGTTGCGCGCGATCCGCGCGCGGTTGAGGATCGTCGCCCCCATGCCGATCAGGCAATCGTCGGCGATGGTGCAGCCATGCGCGGTGACGCGATGGCCGATCGTCACGTTCGCGCCGATGGTGAGTGGCGCGCCGGCATCGGAATGCAGGACCGAATTGTCCTGAATATTCGTGCCGTCGCCGATCGCGATCTCCTCGTTGTCGCCCCGGATCACCGCGCCGAACCAGATGGTGACGCCTTCGCCCAGGCGCACATTGCCGATCACTTGCGCGCCCGGCGCGATCCAGAAATCGCCGGATTTTGGAAGCTTCGGCGCGACGCCGTCGAGCGAATGGATCGGCATCTTGAACTCCTTCCGATGTGTTTCGCGGCGCGATGTTAGCCACCGCGACGGCTCCGCGTGGTGCGCGATGCCGAACGATTTCGCGCGTTGAAATTGGATTTCGGCCTTGTGTTCAACGCGCGCCCGGCGGTGTGACACTCGCCGCCGGTCCGATTTTACGAGGAAAGCATGATCCGGCGTTTCGAACAACGTATGCGCATCACCGATGCCGATCACGGCGTGGTCTATCGCAACAACGCCGAGTTTTGCGGCTGGCCGTTCGTCAGCGGCTTCTGGACGACCGCGCAAGGGCATCACGTCGTCGCCTTCATGAAAAAGCCGAGCACCTATCGCGAAGCGTCGGAAGTGAATCATGACGAAGTCGCCTTGGTCGGGCCGCAGATGGTCACGCTGCGGTCGCGCGACGGCGGATACACCTGGGACCCGAACTCGATGCGGCTGCTGTTCGACCTGTCGGCCGATCAGAACGCGATGTTCGCGAAGGCGCGGACCGATTATGCGGATTTGCCGCCGATCGATTTCACCAATCGCGACGTGCTGGTCGCCTCGGGCGGCACGCCCGATTATTTCCGGCCGCATAGCCGCGCCTGGATCCGCGTATCGACCGATGGCGGCGACAGCTGGCGTCCGCCGCTGCTCGCCCCCAATCTCGGCTGGCCGTCGTTGTCGGGCCACGCTTCGGCGCTGGTGCGACCCGACGGCGTCAGCCTCGTTTTCCTGACCGCCGTCGGTGCGGATGGCTGGGGCCGCCGGCCGATCGTCTATGCCAGCATCGACGACGGCACGGCATGGACCTTCCTGTCGGTCATTACGTCCAAGCACGACGATGGCGCCGCCGACGGCGACCGCAACGTGCCGCTGCGGTTCGGCCCGCACCGCTATTTCTATCCGCGCGGCATTACGCTGCCGGACGGGCGCATCCTGCTGTCGCTGCGTTGCCAGCGCGACCCGACGTCGTTGCTCTGGACCGAGATTTTCCAAAGCGACGACGGCGGCTTGACCTGGCGTTTCCTGTCGCGCGTCAACGATTGGGGGGCGCCCGGCGATCTCGTGCGCCTCGCCGACGGGCGCATCGCCTGCGTCTACGGCTATCGCCTGCCGCCGTTCGGCGTGCGCGTGCGCTACAGCGAGGACGAAGGCCGCAGCTGGGGGCGCGAATGGGTGCTGCGCGACGACGGCGGCAGCTGGGATCTCGGCTATCCGCGCGTGGCGGAGATCGCGCCGGGCAAGCTGATGTGCGTCTACTACATGAACACCAAGGACGATCCCATTCAGCTCAACGGCGGCGTTCGGCATATCGCGCGCAGCGTGTTCTCGGCGGAATAGGGGGGAGACGTCATGACCAACCCGCGCCCGTCTTACGAGGATTTCCGCCGCCGCCTGCGCGCGCGCGAGCATGTTCTCGGCACTTTCATCAAAACGCCGACCACGCACGCGATCGAGATTCTCGGTCTGCTCGGCTACGATTTCGTGGTCATCGATCAGGAACACGCACCCCTCGACCGCTGGCAGATCGACACGATGGTGCTCGCCGCGCGCGCGTCGAACGTCGCGGGCATTGTGCGTGTCGGCGATCCCGGCGACGCCAATATCCTGTCGGTGCTCGATTGCGGGGCCGCCGGCATTTTAGTGCCGCATGTCGACAGTGCCGCCAAGGCGCGCGACATCGCCGCCGCGTGCCGTTATCGCAACGGGCGGCGGGGTTTCGCCAACACCACGCGCGCGGGCGGCTTTGGTGAAGCCACCTTCGCCGGGCATATCCAGGCGCAAGATCAGCGCGTCGTCTGTACGGCGATGATCGAGGATTTGTCCGCCCTCGACCATTTGGACGAGATCGCCGCCGTCGAAGGCATCGACGCTTGGTTCGTCGGGCGCGGCGATCTGACGGCGGCTTTGGGCGCGCCGTCGATGACCTCGCCCGAAACGCGCAAAGTCGTCGAGCCGATCATGGAAGCGGCGCGTAAGGCGGGCATTCCCGTGATCATGCTGTCGCCCGATCGGGCCGACGCCAAGGCGATGGCCGAACTCGGCGCCAGCGCCTTCATGGTGTCCAGCGATCACGGCTTCCTCAAACAGGCGGCGCGCCAAGCGCTCGCCGAATTCACCCCACCCATCGCCTAGCACAACGGAAGGGACGACAATGCACATCACACCCGAACGCATCGCGCTGACGCACACGCTGCACGCGCTGCTGGTCGACTATTGGCACGAGGTCGACAGCAATTGGGGGCGCAACGCGCCCAACTATTACACGCCCGACGGCGTGTTCCAGGGCCCGGCCGCGTCCTATGCCGGGCGCGAGAAGATTCGCCAGTTCTACAAATGGCGCGAAGACCGGGGCGCGCGCACCGTGGTCCACAGCGTCATCAATTTCCAGGCGATCCCGCAAGGGGACGACAAGGCGCTGTGTCATTGGTTCTTGATGCTGTACGCCGCCGACGGCAAGCCGCCGCTGCCCACGCATCCGCCGATCCAGATCGCCTATATGACCGACCACATGGTCCGCGACGCGAGCGGCGCTTGGCTCGTCGCGCATCGCAAATTCGAGAATTGGTTCGAAGGCGGCACGCCGACGACCAATCCGAAGCTCGACGACAAGTGACGTCAGCGGGCGCGGGCCGGGATTAAAATCCCGGCTCGACGCCCGTCGTCGCGCGCGCGCGGCCGTCGTCGCGCACCAGCGCCAGCGCGCGGCCGATCGCGGCCGTGGTTTGCTGCAGAGGGCCGACGATTTTCTCCGCCAGGTCCCGGCGTTCGATCGCCGATTTGAACAGGCTGATGCTCATCAGCCCATGGACGGCGTCGCCAATCTTGATCGCCGTCGCCAGCGTGATCGTGCAGAACGGCTTGGTCGCCGGATCGCGCATCGCATAGCCGTCCTTGCGGATACCCGCGAGCAAGGCATGAAGGCGCCGTTCTTCCGCCGCACCAAATTGCAGTTCCGGCGTGGCACGCATGCGCGCCACGTGTGCACGCATCTGTTCGGGCGGGCAAAACGCCATGAACGCGCGGCCCATGGCCGAATGCAGCAGATCGGCGCGTTGGCCCAGCACCGTGTTGGTGTGGGCGAGGGGGCTGACCGCACCAGTCCAGTAGCGCACGGCGATCGCGTCGCCGTCCAGCACGCCGATACCGATCGGGCATTTGGTGGTCGCGGTCAGTTCCAGCGCATGCGGGCGCGCGACTTCGATCATCTGGGCGATGCCGTCGCGTCCGGCGGTCAGTTCATGCGTGCGGCAGGTGACGTGATAGCCGCCGCACATGTTGTCGCGCGCGACGTAGCCCTCGTGCATCAGCGTTTCCAGCATCCGCACGATGGTGGATTTGGGAACGCGCGTTTCCTCGAATATCTCGTTGATCGAAGCGATACCAAGCTTGTTCACCGCGCGCAGCACTTTGAACGCGCGGCCGACGGAGTCGACCGGCGCGTAGGAACGTTGTTCGGGATCGGTAAATCCGCGGCGGGAATTGGTCCGGCACCGCGATCGCGCCGCGGCACCTTGCCAGGCGCCGTCCGCGACGGAATGCGTGAGTGCGCTCGCTTCGGTCACGTCGTCCCTCCCTGCATTCGACTTCTGGTCGAACTGGCCGCTTTGCGGCATTGACGCGTAGTCTATCCCTTGCGGCGGCCGGACGCCACTGGCGGTGTGTTTCCGCGCCCGCTTGCGCCGCCGCAAGGTCCGATGGCGGCTCAGAAATTGACCCTGTCGGCGCCTTTCAACGCCAGGGTTTTGCGGGCATCGGCGGGGGATGCGACCTCCAGCCCCAGCCCTTCGATGATCTGGCGGACCTTGGCGACCTGCTCGGCGTTCGTTTTGGCGAGCTTGCCGGGCCCGGCCCACAGCGAATCTTCGAGGCCGACGCGCACGTTGCCGCCCATCGCGGCGGCTTGGGCGGCGATCGGCAATTGGTTGCGCCCCGCCCCCAGGACCGACCAGTGATAGGCGTCGCCGAACAAACGGTCGGCCGTGCGCTTCATATGGGCCACGTCCTCGGGATGGGCGCCGATCCCGCCCAGAATACCGAACACCGACTGGACGAAGAACGGCGGCTTGACCAGGCCGCGATCGACGAAATGCGCCAGCGTGTAGAGATGCCCGATGTCGTAGCATTCGATCTCGAAGCGCGTGCCGTTCTCGGCGCAGGCGGTCAAAATGCCGGCGATGTCCTTGAACGTATTCTTGAAAATACGATCCTCGGATTCCGCGAGATACGGCTTTTCCCAGGCGTGCTTGAATTCCTTGTGGCGCGCGAGCATGGGGTAAAGCCCGAAATTCATCGAACCCATGTTCAGCGACGCGACCTCCGGCTTGAAATAGGTGCAAGGGCGCAAGCGCTCCTCGATCGTCATCGTCGGAGCACCACCGGTGGTGATGTTGATCACCGCATCGCAGCTTTGCTTGATGACCTTCAAGAAGGGCTCGAATGCCTCGGGCGATTGGTCGGGCCGGCCGTCGGCGGGGTTGCGCGCATGGACATGGACGAGGGCGGCCCCGGCTTCGGCGGCCCCGATCGCGGCCTCGGCGATCTCCGCCGCCGTGATCGGCAGATGCGGGGACATCGACGGCGTATGGATGGCGCCCGTCACGGCGCAAGTAATCATGACTTTCCGGGCCACTATCTTCCTCCCTGTTTGATCGTCCGACGTGATTCACACGGTGTCGGCGGCGATTCCACCCGGCCGCGCGCTGATTTCAACGGGCGGAAAAGACACGCAAGCCGCGGGCGGATCGCGATTCCATGTGTCATGGAATCCACCGGCGGTGCCAGCGCAATCGTCCGCCCGCTTGACTGGACCCGCCGCGCCGAATAGAACTCGCCCCCTCAAATTCGATATCGTATAGGATATGATACAGAAAATTGCCGCCAGCGAGATCCGCGAAACTTGCGCCGCAGCCCTGCTGCGGGCGGGCGCGCCGGAATCCCATGCGCGGCTGCAGGTGGATCTGCTGCTGGAGGCGGAATTGCGCGGTCGCGCCTCGCACGGGCTTCTGCGCCTGCCCCGGATCGTCGCGCGCATCCGCAACGGTGTGGCCGATCCGCGCGCGTCGGGCCGCCACGATTGGCAGGGCGAAGGGTTGCTGCATGTCGACGGCGCGTGCGGGCTGGGCCCGGTCGTGGCGTGCGCGGCACTGGACGCGCTGATGGACCGTGCCGCATCGACGGGGGTCGCGCTGGCCGCCATCGCCAACAACAACCATATCGGCATGCTGGCGTTCTACGCGGAGCGTGTGGCGACGCGCGGCGCCATGCTGATCGCACTATCGACCAGCGAGGCGCTTGTCCATGCCTGGGGCGGCACGAAGGCGATGCTCGGCACCAATCCGATCGCGATCGGCGTGCCCGCCGCACCGTTGCCCTTCGTGTTCGATATGGCGACCAGCGTCGTGTCGATGGGGCAGATCCACGATCATGCGCTGCGCGGCGCGCCGATTCCGCTGGGCTGGGCGCTGGACGCATCCGGCCGGCCGACGACCGACGCGAAGGCCGCGTGCGGCGGCGCCATTGCGCCTTTCGGCGAAGCGAAGGGTTACGCGCTCGGCCTCGCCTTCGAAGTGCTCGTGGCGGCGCTGACCGGGGCGGCACTGGGCCGCGCGGTTCGCGGCACGCTCGACGCGACCGAGATCTGCAACAAGGGCGACGTCTTCATCGTGATCCGGTCTGCGCAGATGGAAGCGATGGCCGCGTCGATCGCGCTCTATCTCGACGAGATCCGGGACGACGCGCCCGCCGAAGGATTTCGGCGCGTGGCGATCCCCGGCGACCGGGCCAACGCGGTGCGCGCCGAGCGTTTGCGCGACGGCGTGCCGGTCGCCGGCAATGTCTGGGACGACATCGTCGCGCTGGCGCGCGCATGAAGGACGGAGGCGAGGAAAGCGTATGACTAGTTTCGGCCTGCTTCGCTTACCGGCGAAGATTCTGTTTGGGCGCGGCCAGCGCGCCGCCCTCGGTGCCGTCGCGCGCGGCTTCGGCGCGCGGGCCTTCGTGTGCACCGACGCGCGGCTCGCCGCCGATCGGCAATTCGCCGCGATGATGGACGATCTGAAAGCGAGCGGCGTCGCGGTAATTGTGTTCGATCGCACCGTCGCCGAACTGCCGCTCGACTGCGTCGCGCAATGCGTCGCGGCCGCCAAACCCTTCGCGCCCGATATGGTGATCGGCATCGGCGGCGGCTCCTGCATGGATCTCGCCAAGGCCGCCGCGGTGATGCTCGCCCATGGTGGCGACATCCGCGACTATTACGGCGAGTTCAAAGTGCCGGGCCCGGTGCTGCCGCTGATCTGCCTGCCGACGACGGCGGGGACGGGTTCGGAAGTCACACCCGTCGCCGTGCTCGCCGATCCCGACAAGACGATGAAGGTCGGCATCGCCAGCCCGCATATCATTTCGGCGGTCGCGATCTGCGATTCCGAACTCACCGATACCTGCCCGCCGGGCCTGACGGCGTTGTCGGGCGCGGACGCGATGACCCATGCGATCGAGGCCTATACCGCCATCGCCCGCCCGGCGACGGCGGCCTTGTCGGCCGAACGCGTATTCGTCGGCAAGAACGCGCTGTCTGATCAGCAAGCGCTGTCGGCGATCGGCTTGATCGCGGGCGCTTTGGAAGCCGCGTGCCGTGACGGATCGAACGCGCAGGCCCGCGACGATCTGATGCTCGGCGCGTTGCTCGCCGGGCTCGCTTTCGGTACCGCCGGCACCAGTGCCGCGCATGCGATCCAGTATCCGGTCGGCGCCTATACCCATACGCCGCACGGCACGGGGGTGGCGCTGCTGCTGCCCTACGCGATGGATTTCAACCGCGAAACCCGTATCGCGGAGTTCGCCGAAATCGCCGTCGCGATGGGGGCGGTCCGCCAGGGTCGCAGCGCCGAGGATTTGTCGCGCGACGCGGTGCGCCGTGTCGCCGCGTTGTTCGGCGCGGTCGGCATTCCCCGCACGCTCGCCGATTTGGGACTGCCCGAAACGAAGATCGATTGGGTCGTCGAACAATCGGCGACGATCCAGCGCCTTGTCGGCAACAACCCGCGCGAACTCGATGTCGCGGGACTCGCGGCGATCACGCGCGCCGCCTATGCCGGCCGGCTTTCGGCCGATGCCGCCTGAAGGAAGGACGACGCTTATGCATGACTCAACCGCCCCGCGTTCCGCCGCGATCGATCCGGCCGCGATTCCGCGCGGGCTTTTCATCGGCGGCGTGTGGCGCGACGCGACCGGCGGCAAAACGATCCCGGTCAGCGATCCGTCGACCGAGGAATCGCTCGGGACGATCGCCGATGCGACGGTCGAGGACGGGCTTGCCGCCGTCGCCGCGGCGTCGGAAGCGGCGGGCGATTGGGCGAAGACAGCACCACGCAAGCGCGCCGATATTCTGATGAAGGCCTTCCACCTGATGCTCGCCAAGGCCGACGCTCTGGCGGAGTTGATCTCCCGCGAGAACGGCAAGGCGCTGGCTGACGCCAAAGGCGAAGTGAATTACGCCGCCGAGTTCTTCCGCTGGTACGCCGAAGAAGCGGTGCGCATGATCGGCGATATCAGCGTGGCGCCGGGCGGGGCGAACCGCATCGTCGTGCAGTATCAGCCGGTCGGCGTCAGCGTTCTCATCACGCCGTGGAATTTCCCGGCCGCGATGGCGACGCGCAAGATCGGCCCGGCTTTGGCGGCCGGTTGCACTTGCATCCTGAAGCCTGCGACCGAAACGCCGCTGACGGCATTGGCGATGGCCGAAATCTTGGCCGAAGCGGGCGTGCCCAAAGGCGTGGTCAACGTCGTCACGACGTCGAAGCCCGGGCCGGTGATCGGCGCCATGCTGCGCGACCGACGCGTGCGCAAGCTTTCCTTCACCGGATCGACGGAGGTCGGGCGGCGACTGCTCGCCGAAGCGTCGCAATCGGTCGTCAATTGCTCGATGGAGCTGGGCGGCAACGCGCCCTTCGTCGTGTTCGAGGATGCGGATATCGACGCCGCCGTCGATGGCGCGATGATCGCCAAGATGCGCAACGGCGGCGAAGCGTGCACGGCGGCGAACCGCTTTTATGTCCACGAAGCGGTTTACGGCGAATTCGCCGCCAAGCTCGCCGCGCGCATGGGCGCGATGCGCGTCGATGACGGCCGCTTGCCGACCACGGCCTGCGGACCGCTGGTCAACCGCACGAGCCTGGAGAAGGTCGTGGGCTTCGTCGATGACGCGGTCAAGCGCGGCGCAAAGGTTTTGACCGGCGGTAAGGCGCTCGACCGTCGCGGCTTTTTCTATCCGCCGACGGTGCTGACCGACGTCGCCAAGGATTCGGCGCTGCTGCACGACGAAATCTTCGGGCCGGTCGCGGCCCTCGTCGCCTTCAAAACCGAAGACGAAGCCGTGGCGATGGCCAACGACACGGAATACGGCCTCGTCTCCTACGTCTACACCAAGGATCTCGCGCGCGGCCTACGCGTGGCCGAGCGGCTGGAGGCGGGGATGATCGCGCTCAATCGCGGGCTCGTTTCCGATCCGGCGGCACCGTTCGGCGGGGTCAAGCAAAGCGGCCTGGGGCGCGAAGGCGCCCATCACGGGCTGCTGGAATTCGCCGAAGCCAAATACATCGCGACGAATTGGTAGGGAAAATGAACTTCCCCGAAACCCTAGGCCGGCAACAGCGTCAGCACGCGATCGCGCGAGGCCGCGATATGCGCGCGCATCGACTTCTTGCCGGCGGCGGCGTCGCCGCGCAGCAGGGCGGCGAGAATCTCGGCGTGTTCCTCGATCGCCTCGGCCGTCACGCGCGTATGGAAGACCAGCCGGAAGATGTGCACATGCGTGTGCAGCTTGGCCAGCGATTCGGCGAGGAACGCGTTGCCGCTGGCCTGTGCGATCAGCGCGTGGAACTCGGCATCCTTGCGCGCGAACTCGCTATAGGTCGGAGTCGTGCTGCCGGGCATGCCGCTCATCTCCGCGTGCAGCCGGTTGAGGGCGTCGCGCGTGCCGGCGTCGAGATTGCGCGCCGCCATCGCGGCACCCGCCGGCTCGATCAGCAAGCGCAACTCGAACAACTGTTCGATCTGCGGGCGCGTCAATTGCGGGCTGGCACGGTGGCCGATCAGATGCGTCTTGATGACCAGGCCTTCGGCCTCGAGCCGGCTCAACGATTCGCGCACCGGCGTTTGCGACACGCCCAATTCGCGCGCCAGCGTGTCGACGTTGATTCGCGCGCCCGGTGCGATCCGCATGCTCGTGATGCGATCGAGAATCGCGTTGTAGACCTCGCTCGTCAGCGCCGCCGGACGCTGCAATGTGCCGCTCGAACTCATCTTGTGCCGCTCCGTTACGTCTTCTCGTCTTCCGTGTCGGGGAATCCGCCTTGACCCGGCGCCGTGCCTAACATGAACGCAAGCTCGATCAAATTTAATATCCTATAGGAAATCGAAAACCTATAAGGAATCACAACAAAGGGAGGATCAAATGACCGTTTTCCGCCGCATGGTCCTGGTTTTCGCCATGCTCGCTTCGACCGCCGGTTTCGGCTGGGCGCAGGAATATCCGACACGCCCGATCACGTTCGTCGTGCCTTTCGCGGCCGGTGGCGGTGTCGATTCGATCATGCGCCGCATGACCGACGAGCTGCAAAAGGCGCTGGGTCAGTCGATCATCGTCGACCCGCGCCCGGGTGCGAACGGCGCGATCGGGTCGGCGGCGGCCGCGCGCGCGACGCCGGATGGTTACACGCTGCTGGCGACGGCGAGTTCGACCTTCTCGCTCAATCCCAATTTGATGAAGGACCCGCCCTACGACCAGCTGAAGGATCTGGTGCCGGTCGCCACGATCGGCCGTTCGCCCTGGCTGCTGATCGTCGCGGCGGACAGCCCGTTCAAAACGGTCGCCGACGTCGTCGCCTTCGGGAAGGCCAATCCCGGCAAGCTCGCCTTTCCGTTCTGGCAATCGAGCGTGCTGGTGACGGGCGAGACGTTCGGGCGCGTCGCCGGGGCGCAGATCCGCAAGGTGCCCTATAAGGGCGCCGTCGAATCGATGACCGATCTGCTGGCGGGCCGCTTGCCGATCATGTTCACCGACACGATCGGCGCGCGCCCGCAGATGGCGGCGGGCAAGATCCGCGTTCTGGCGTCGACCGTCGAGAAGCGGCCGAGCTACTTCCAGGATATCCCGACGCTGAAGGAACTCGGCTTCGACGTGGTGACGGACTCGATGACCGCCGTCTTCGCGCCGGCGGCCACGCCCAAGCCGATCCTGGAGCGTTTGAACAAGGAGTTCACGCGCATCGTCGGCACGAACGAGGCGATCCGCGAACGCCTGCGGGAATTCGGTCTCGACCCGACGACGATGACGCTGGCCGAGTTCGACGCCTTCGTCCGCTCGGAAATGACGCGCTGGGCGGATATGATCGAAAAGGCCGGTCTGCAAAAGAGCTGATCGGAATCCGGCGGGGAGGGGGAACGACATGCGGCTGGCGAAAGATATCGTCGCGGGACTCGGCACGATCGCGTTCGCGATCGGCGTGCTCGTCGCCCTCTCCAAAATTCCGCGTACCTCGTATCAGGCGATACCGCCGGATCTGTTCGCACGGCTTTGCGCCTACGCGATCATCGCCGGCGGCGTCGTTCTGATCGTGCGCGGGATCGTGCGCGGCGGCGACGCGGTGAAATTGCCGCCGTGGCGCGCGATGCTCGCCGTCTTCGCGGGCGTCGTCGCCTTCGGATTGGTGGCGCCGCGCTACGGATACGCGCCGGCGGGGTTGCTGACGTTGATCATCGGCGGGCTCGGCGCGCCCGATCTGAAACTGCGGCAGTTGCTGCTGATGTCCGCCGTGCTGATCGCGTTTTCGGTAATCCTTTTCACGTACATGCTGAAGCTGCCGATGCCGTTCTTCATCATGCCCGGTTTCGTTTCCTAAGGGGCCGATATGCTTTCCGATTTGGCGCTCGGCTTCTCGGTCGCGTTGAGTTTCGACAATCTTCTGCTGTGCCTGCTTGGCTGTCTGATCGGCACGTTGATCGGCGTGCTGCCCGGCGTCGGGCCGATCGCGACGATTTCGATCCTGCTGCCCTTCACCTTCGGCATCACGCCGGTCGGCTCGATCATCATGCTCGCCGGCATCTATTACGGCGCGCAGTACGGCGGTTCGACGACCGCGATCCTGGTGCGCATCCCCGGCGAGGCGAGCTCGCTGGTCACGATCATCGACGGCAATGCGATGGCGCGAAGCGGGCGCGCCGGGGCCGCCTTGGCGCTCGCGGCCCTCGGCTCCTTTGCCGCGGGCACGTTCGCGACCATCGTCATCGGAGCGGCGGCCGAACCGCTCGGCCGGGTCGCGTTCCTGCTGGGCCCCGAGGATTATTTCGCGTTGATCGTGTTGGGCCTCGTCTTCGCCATCGTGCTCGCCAGCGGTTCGATCCTAAAGGCGATCATCGCGGCGCTGATCGGCGCCATCCTGTCGACCGTCGGGACCGACATCGAAACCGGCGTCCAGCGTTTGACCTTCGGCATCGGCTCGCTGTTCGAAGGGATCAACGTGTCGATCCTGGCGATGGGCGTTTTCGGCGTCGCCGAGATCTTGCGCAATCTCGAGGAACACCATTCCCGCCCGGTGATCGAGCGCCATATCGGCCGGTTGTGGCCGAGCGGCGAGGAGTTCAAACGCGCCGCAGCGCCGGTCGCGCGCGGCACGGTTCTGGGCTCGATCCTGGGCTTGCTGCCGGGATCGGGCACGTTGCTCGCACCCTTCGCGTCCTATGTGATGGAGAAGAAGATCTCCAAAACGCCCGAACGCTTCGGCAAGGGCGCGCCGGAAGGGGTCGCGGGGCCGGAGGCGGCCAACAACGCGGCCGCGCAAACCTGCTTCATCCCGCTGCTGTCGCTGGGCTTGCCGCCCAACGCGGTGATGGCGCTGATCCTGGGCGCCTTGACCGTGCAGGGGATCGCGCCCGGCCCGCAGGTCTTCACCAAGTATCCGGAACTGTTCTGGGGCATGGTCGCGTCGATGTGGATCGGCAATCTGATGCTGCTGATCATCAATCTGCCGCTGATCGGGTTGTGGGTCTCGCTGCTGCGCGTGCCCTATCGTTTACTCTATCCCGCGATCCTGCTGTTCTGCTGCATCGGCCTGTTCTCGGTGAACCGCTTGCCCGAGGACATCTACTTCATGGCGATGTTCGGCATGGTCGGTCTGCTGCTTTACAAATTCGGCTTCGAAGCGCCGCCGCTGATACTCGGTTTCGTACTGGGCGACTCGCTCGAATCGAATTTTCGCCGCGCGCTGATCCTGGCCGACGGCGACTGGTTCACCTTCGTCGAAAGCCCGATCGCGGTCGCGCTGCTGCTGCTGGCGGCCGTCATGCTGGCGGCGACGCTGTTTCCGAAATTGCGCAAAGGCCGCGAATAGGTCCTGAAGGACGACTGAGCGCCAAGTACAGGAGATACCGAATATGTCGGACGTCGTGATCGTCACCGGTGCCAGCACCGGAATCGGGGCCGCGACCGCGCGCCTTTTGGGCTCGCAAGGGGCGAGCGTCGTCGTCAACTACAACAGCTCCACCGAAGCCGCCGAAAGCGTGGTGGCGGAGGTGAAGGCGCTGGGCGGCAAGGCGATCGCCGTGAAGGCGAATATGGGTTCGCAAGCCGATATCGTGCGCATGTTCGCCGAGACGGACGCGGCGTTCGGGCCGGTCACGGGTTTGGTCAACAACGCCGCGACCAACACCACGCATCGCAAGATCGAGACCTACGATTTCGACGAGGTGATGGGCGTGCTCGCGGTCAACACGGCGGGCTTGCTGATCTGCTGCCGCGAGGCGGTCAAGCGCATGTCGACCAAGAACGGCGGCAAAGGCGGGGCGATCGTGAACGTTTCTTCGATCGGCGCGCTGACCGGTTCGCCGGGCCGCTTCATCCATTACGCGGGTTCGAAGGGCGCGGTGGATTCGATGACGCTGGGCATCGCCAACGAAGTCGCGCGCTGCGGCATCCGCGTCAACGCGATCCGGCCGGGCATGGTCGACACGCCCATCCACGCCAAAACCGGCCAAGCCGACCGCATGGCGGACGCGGCATTGGCCACGCCCTTGGGCCGTGCGGGACGGCCCGAGGAAGTAGCGGAATCGATCGCTTGGCTGTTGTCGGATAAGGCCTCGCTCGTGACCGGCGCGATCCTCAACGTGATGGGCGCGCAACGCTGAATGTGGCGCTGTTTCAGGCTTTGAAACAGCGCCGAATATGAATGGGCCGCCTTCGGGCGCCTTCGTACTATCCGGGCACTGGCTCGACCGGCGGCGCTTTTCGAGGCCCGCCGGGACCGCCGAGCCCCCATCGTCGAAGAGGTCGCCCGCCATGTCCGGCATCGCCGCACGCCAAGCCACCAAAGCCGAATTCCGCAAAATGCCGCCGCAGCTCGTCGAATCCGGCGGCAAGGCGAAGACTTGGATCACGCGCGGCGGCAATTTCGCCGTCGTCGTTTCGGAAGTCGAGCCCGGCGCGGTTCTGTCGCGCGCGAACAATCCCGAAGAATACATGATCATCCTGCCGCCCGACGGGGCGTCGGCGACGATCGAAGCGGGTGGGCGCACGGTCGATGCGAAGCCGGACTCCCTGACCATCGTTCCGCCCGGGGCGAGCACGCTCACCGCCACGACGAAGGGTCTGGTCGCGCGCATCTTCTCCAAGGCGTCCGACGACATCATGGCGAAGGCGTCGAACGCGGCGAACTATGCCGATGGCGCGCCGGAACTGGCGCCGCCCGATCTGTGGCCGGAACCTTATGACGGCTATCGCTTGCGTCACTATCCGCTGGCGCAATACGCCAAGCCGGATGGCGACCGCATCCAGCCGCGCGTCTTCCGCTCGACCAATATGCTGGTCAATTTGTTCGTGCACTACAAGACGCGCCGTTCGACCAAGGCGTTGAGCCCGCATTGGCACGACGATTTCGAACAGGCGTCGCTGACCCTCAGCGGCAAGTGGATCCACCACATGCGGTACAATTGGGGTTCGGATCTCGACACGTGGACGCCGGACGATCACGGCGAAATGGGCACGCCGTCGGTCATCATCATTCCGGCGACCGTTGTGCACACCAGCCGCGACGTGGGCGACGGCGAGTCCTCGCTCTACGACATCTTCTGCCCGCCGCGCATGGATTTCGCGGCGAAGAAGGGCTTCGTGATCAACGAGGACGAATACCCGCTGCCGACGACCGGCGCCGCCGCGACGCCGGGCGCGCCGGCGCCGAAGACCGGCGGGACGTTGCTGTCCTGGCAGAAGCCGGGTTGAGCGGCACGCGGCGCCGGGCGCGATCATGACGCGACGGGGCAATCTCCAGGACCTGGCCGCGGGCGGCGTGTTCGCCGCCATCGGCTTGTTCTTCGCACTGGGCGCTTGGTTCGAACTGCGCATCGGCTCGGCGCTGTCGATGGGGCCGGGCTATTTCCCGCTGCTTCTCGGCGGTTTGCTGACGGCGATGGGCGGCGTGATCGCGTTGAAGGCGTTGGTCGCGGCGCGCGCGCCCTTCGATGCCACGTCGTGGCGCGGCTTGACGATGACCCTCGCGGCGATCGTGTTCTTCGCGGCGACGGTGCGCGGCCTTGGCCTCGCGCCGTCGCTGTGCATCGCGACGATGATTGCCGCCGGCGCGTCCGGTCAGGTGAATCTTCGGCTCGCGGCGATGTTGGGCCTGTCGCTGACCTTCATCTGCGTGGCGATCTTCATTTGGGGGCTGGGTCTGCGCTACCCGACGATCGGCCCGTGGCTCGGGGGGCAGTAGCATCACCATGGAGCTCATCGAGCATCTGACACTCGGCTTCGGCACGGCGTTGTCGCTCGACAACGCGCTTTACTGCCTTCTCGGCGCGCTGATCGGCACGGCGATCGGCGTGTTGCCGGGGATCGGGCCGACGGCGACCGTCGCGGTGCTGCTGCCCGTGACCTATCACCTGACGCCGGTCGCGTCGCTGATCATGCTCGCGGGTATCTATTACGGCTCCCAATATGGCGGCTCGACGACGGCGATCCTGGTCAATCTGCCGGGCGAGGTGTCGTCGTCGGTCACGGCGATCGACGGTTATCAAATGGCGCGCAAAGGCGACGCGGGCAAGGCGCTGGCCATCGCCGCGATCGGATCGTTCGTCGCGGGCACGTTCGCGACCTTGGTGATCGCGCTGGTCGCCGTGCCGCTGTCGTCGATCGCGCTCAAATTCGGTCCGGCCGAGTATTTCTCGCTGATCCTGACGGGTCTCGTCACGTCGACGGCACTCGCCCACGGCTCGATGTTGAAGGCGGTGGCGACGATCGTCGCGGGGATGCTGTTCGGCCTAATCGGCATCGATGTCGATAGCGGCGCGTTCCGCTACAATATGGGCCTGATCGAAATGTCCGACGGGCTGTCGATCGTCGCCGTGGCGCTGGGTATCTTCGGTATTTCGGAAATCCTGCGCAATCTCGACGATCCCGAACGCGCGCCGTCCGGCATGGCGAAGATCACCACGTTGATGCCCACGCGCGACGATCTGCGGCGTAGCGCCATGCCCATCGCGCGCGGCTCGATCCTCGGTTCGGCTTTGGGCACGCTGCCGGGGGCGGGCTCCATCCTGTCGGCCTTCGCCGCCTATATGCTCGAAAAGCGCCTGTCGCGCACGCCATCGCGCTTCGGCAAGGGCGCCATCGAAGGCGTGGCGGCGCCGGAAGCCGCGAACAATGCCGGCGCGCAGACCTCGTTCATCCCGATGCTGACGCTGGGCCTGCCGACCAATCCGCTGATGGCGTTGATGATCGGCGCGTTGATGCTGCACGGGATCACGCCGGGGCCCGACGTGATCGACCGGCGGCCGGAATTGTTCTGGGGCTTGATCGCGTCGATGTGGGTCGGCAACGCGATGCTGGTGGTGCTGAACCTGCCGCTGGTCGGGTTGTGGGTCAGTCTGCTGCGCATTCCCTACCGGCTGCTGATGCCCGCGATCGTCGCCTTCTCGATCATCGGCGTGTTCACGGTCGGCGGCAGCGATTTCGACGTCTATGTCTTGGCGGCTCTCAGCCTGTTCGGTTATCTGCTGTCGAAGCTCGGCTGCGAGCCCGCCCCGTTCCTGATGGGCTTCGTGCTGGGGGCGCCGCTGGAGGAGCATATGCGCCGCGCCTTGGTGTTCTCCAACGGCGATCCCAGCATTTTCGTGACGCAGCCGATCAGCGCCGCGTTCCTGGTCTGCGCGGTCTTGATCCTGATCGCGATCCTGCTGCCCGGCGTCTCGCGCAAGCGCGAGGAAATCTTCGCGGAAGAGTCCTGACGAAAAACCCGCGCTTCCCGGACGGCACCGGAAAGCGGGGGCGATTTCGTGCCCGAAGGAGCGGCCCGTCAGTTGATCGGGCCGATCTCCTTGGCGAATTCTTCGACCATCGCGATTTCGGTCCTCAGGACCTTGGTGAACTCCTCGATCGAGACCGGGGCGGGCGTGGCACCGCCGCGCTGGAGCAAGGCGACGAAGTTCGGCTCCATGATCGCTTCGTTGAGCACGGCGTTGATCCGCTCGGCCAACGGGCGGGGCAGGCCGGGGGGCGCGAAGAAGCACCACCACAATTGCGCCGATTCCATGCCCGGCACGCCGGCCTGGGCGAAGGTCGGCGCCTCGGGCGAGCCCGGCGGATAGTTCGAGTCCGCATAGGCGAGCAGGCGCAGCTGGCCGCTGGTGATCTGTCCCAGCGTGCTCGACACCGACACGATCATCATGCCCAAGCGTCCGGCGACGAGATCGGTCTGCGCGTCGGCCGAGCTTTTGTAGTTCACGCCCTTGATCTTCAGGCCGGTCTGTTTTTTGAACAGTTCGCCCTGCTGATGCTGGGTCGTGCCGATCCCGGCGAAGCCGTAGAACACCTTGTCGGTATTCGCCTTGGCGTACTCGACGAACTCCTTGACCGTCTTCACCGGCAAGGACGACGGCACGACCATCGCGGCGGGCGAGCGCGCGATCATCGACAGCGGCGTCAGATCCTTCAGCGGGTCCATCGGCACTTTCATGATCGGCTTGTAGCCCGCGATGCTGCTGGGGCTTTCCAGCAGCGTGTAGCCGTCGGGCTGGGCGCGCGCGACCGAGTTGGTGCCGGTGAAGCCGCCGGCACCCGGGCGATTTTCGACCAGGAAGGGCTGGCCGAGTTTCTTCTGCAGGATTTCGGCGATGGCGCGGGTGAACGTGTCGTTGCTCGCACCCGGCCCGTAAGGCACAACCAGCGTCACCGGGCGGCTAGGCCAGGCTGGCGTTTGCGCCAAGGCGGGGCTCGCCAAGGTGGCGGCGGCGGCGGTTTTCAAAACGGTACGGCGGGTTAGGCGGGGCGCATTTACGGACATTGGCGGTTTCTCCCGGCTGGGCCGATCGAAAGTCGTCGGCGCTTGCGAAAACGCTATGCCAGCGGAACGGGCGCCGCGACGCCGATTCGGCGAAGTTTCGCCCGATGAAACCCATCGATTTTCTTCCCAGGATGATGTGGGCGCTGACATCGCCGATACGGTGACGGGCTGAGTTTCCATCGTCGCGCGAATTTTCCTTGGGGCCCCATGGGGTTCTCGTCACGGAAAGCTCTCGAAATATCGGCGCTGCTTGACGGTTCTTAATCAGCTTGTCGTCGGTCCGAGCCCTACATCGGCCCCGACGAATAAAGGCCCCGGTCGTTGACCGGGGCCTTTTCGTTCACCGTCGGTGCCGGGCTTAGCGCATCGTATCGACGTCGCGAATGCCATCGGCATGCAGATGCAAGCGCACCTGGCGGCCGTTCGCGTCCGTCGCCAGCGCTTCGTAGTGGCGCGGGTGCTGCTCCAACGGACCGGTGATCGTATAGCCGCCGGTTTCCGCGAAACGGCGCGCCTCGGCTTCGCTGGGACGTTCGTCGAAGCCGCGGCCGCGATCCCAAACCTCGCGATAGACGCGCCCGTCGAGATCGGCGTGCACGCGCACGCGCTCGCCATCCGCGTTGACCGCGTTCACTTCGAAATGGCGCGGATGGCGCTCGGGCGAACCTTCGGGCTTGTAACCGGCATCGGTCACGGCCTTCAGCACGCCGTCGGCGGAAATCGACGCCGCCGGCATCGGCGGCGGCGGACCGCGGCGCGATTCGCGCTTGTCACGCTCGCGGCGTTCCTTCGGTCCCTCGTCGCGGTCCTTGGAACGCTCGGCGCGCTCGCGCGATTTCTTGTCGTCGTCCTTGCGCAGGACGATCTCGCTGCCGTCGCCGCGCCGGATGGTGAAGGCGTCGAATCCGCCATCGTCGGGCTTGCCGACGACGCGCAATTTCTCGCCCGGCTTGATGTCCAAGCGGCGGTTGCGGTCGGGGCCGGTTTCGACCAGCACGCGGCCGCTATCGTCCTGCAGCACGAAGCGATTGCCGAACACATCGGTCACGGTACCTTCGATCGTCATCCCGCCGCGCTGGGGCAGGCTGCCGATCGGCGTTTGCGCCATCAGGGGGGCGGCGATCAGGGACATCAAAGCGGCGGTGGTTGCGATACGGATCATCTGTCTTTCCTTGCGTTGGGCCGCGAAGCGCGACCGGACGCCCCCTTCATGCTACAGATGACTTGAACCCAGCCGGAACCCGGCCGTTCAAGTACCGTTCAGCTTGCCGCGTGCAAACAAACGCCATCATGCAGCGTCGCGCCTTCCTTGCAATCTCGATTTTCGCCCTTGCGGGCGCCGCGATGGCGTTGGCACCGCTGCTGACGCTGCAAGAAGCCGTCAAGCGCGTCGAAGCGCGCTATCTCGGCCGGATGATCGACGCCGAAGTCGTGCCCGGCCGCCGGACGGAAGCCAGCGCCATCGTCTACAGCCTGCGTTGGCAGACGCCGCGCGGCGATATTCTGCGCATCCGCGTTTCGGCGATCGACGGTGGGCTGCTGGATGTCGACGGCCACGGCATGCTGGAGGCGCGGCGCAAATGAGGATTCTCGTCGCCGAAGACGATGCCACGCTCGCCGATCAATTGAAGCGCGGCTTGGAGGCGGGCGGCTTCACGGTCGATATCGCCGAAAACGGCGAGGATGCGGCGCATCTGGGCACGGAGGAACGCTACGCGGCCTGCGTGCTCGATCTGGGCTTGCCGGAACTCGACGGGCTCAGCGTGCTGACGCGCTGGCGGCGTTCGGGCGTGGCGATGCCGGTGTTGACTTTGACCGCGCGCGAGGCTTTCGCCGACAAGGTCGCCGGTTTCCGCGCCGGCGCCGACGATTACGTGACCAAGCCCTTCCGGGTGGAGGAAGTCGTGCTGCGCTTGCGCGCGCTGACGCGGCGCAATGCGGGCCATGCCGCCCCAGTGCTGGAATGCGGGCCGCTGAGCTTCGATACCGCGACCGGCGACTTCTCGCTGGAGGGATTGCCGCTGCGCCTGACCGCGTTCGAAGCGCGCATCCTCGGCTATCTGCTGCATCACGAAGGCCGCACGGTCAGCCGCACCGAATTGTCCGATCAGCTTTACGGGGCGGGCAGCGAGCGCGATTTCAACGCGATGGAAGTGCTGGTCAGCCGCCTGCGCCGCAAGATCGCGCCCGTCGGCATTGCGACCTTGCGCGGCGAAGGCTGGCGCTTGACCAAGCCATGATCTTCTCGCTGCGCGCGCGGCTGATCGCGGTTTCGCTGCTGACCATCGCGGCGGCGCTGGGCATCGCGGGGTTCTCGATCGCGGATATTCTGCGCGCGTCGGCGACGGCGACGTTCACCGCGCGGCTCGACGTCACGCTTACGTCGATTTCGGCCGCCTTGTCGCGCGACGAGACGACGGGCGCCTTGACGCTCGACGCGTCGCCCGGTGATCCGCGTTTCGATCGGCCGCTCTCGGGCTGGTACTGGCAGGTGACCGGCGACGACGGGCGCGTAGCGCTCGCGTCGGCCTCGCTATGGAACGCGGCACTGAATGAAACCGGGCCGGGCCCGGACGGCGGCGATCTCGTGCGCGTGCGCAGCACCTTCACCCCGCCGGGCGCGGGCGGGGCGGTGACCGTGGTCGTCGCAGCCCCGGCGACTGCTTTGGCGGACGAGGTCGTGGCGCAGACGCGGCCCGCGTTATATGCGGTCAGTCTGTTGGGGCTCGCTTTGGCGCTCGCGGCGATCGTGCTTGTGACGGTGGGCTTGCGTCCGCTGGGTGGTTTGCGCGAGGCCGTCGCCGGCGTGCGCGCGGGCAAGGCGCGTAAACTGCCAGCGATCCGCATCGCCGAGATTGCACCCCTGGTCGATGATCTCAACGCGCTGCTGGCGCATAGTGCTGCCAGCGAAGAACGCGCCCGGCGCAACGCGGGCGATCTCGCGCATGGTTTGAAAACGCCGCTTGCCGTCATCGTCAATGCGGCACGTGACGAAGGCCGCGATCCCGATGGCGTGATCGCCGACGCCGCCGCCCGGATCGAACGCCAGCTGCGCCATCATCTGCAACGTGCGCGCATCGCCGGGGCCGCGGGCGTGCCCGGGGCGCGCTGCGCGGTCGGGCCCGTGCTCGACGATCTCGTCTTCATGATGCATCGTGTCTATGCGGGGCGTGCGTTGGATCTCGCCGCCGATGCGCAGGACAATCTGGTTTTCGCGGGCGCGCGCCAGGATTTGGAGGAGATGGCCGGCAATCTCCTCGACAACGCCTGCAAATGGGCCCACAAAAACGTGCGCGTGATCGTCGCGATCGATGGCGGCCAGCTTCGTTTGACAGTGCAAGACGACGGGCCGGGGATGCCGCCGGAAAGCCGGGCGCTCGCCTTGACGCGCGGCGGGCGGCTCGACGAAAGCAAGCCCGGTCACGGTTTCGGCCTCGCCATCGTCGCGGAAACGGCCGCGCTTTATGGCGGGCGATTGGAACTGGACGACGCGGCACCTGGCTTGCGCGCGACGCTGATCCTGCCCGCCGGAAACTAGATGTCCAACAACGCGCGCAATTGCGGATCGAAAACGCGATGCGCTTCGCGCGCGATGCCAAGCTCGGCCGTGCAACGTTCGCGGAACGCGGCGGCCGCGTCGATGAGATCGCGGCGGATCGCCGCTTCGTCGAAAGCCAGAACCTTGCCGTCGCGATAGACCCAATCGCCGCCGACCATCGTGGCGCGCACGCAAGCGGGCCCGCAATGACGGACCAGCGTTTCGACGCATGTCGCCTCGGTCGAGGCTGAACCGACCATATCGACCAAGACGAGATCGGCCATGCGGCCGGTCTCGATTTTTCCGGTTTCGGCGGCGAGGCCCATCGCGGCGGCACCGCCTGTCGTTGCCATCGCGAAAGCGGTTTCCGCGTCGAGCCACGAATCCCAGTCGGTGCCCACACGGCCAATCATCGTGGCGAGGCGCATCAATTCGAACGGATCGGCCGAGCCGCCGGTATTGGCGGAATCGCTGCCCAACGCCATTCGCACGCCGCGCTGGCGCAGATCGGACGCGGGCAGTATCCCGGAGCCGAGCATGAGATTGCTGGCGGGGTTGTGCACGACCGTCACGCCGCGCGCGGCGAGCAGATCGCGCTCCGTGGGCGTGAGCCACACGCCATGCGCGACGGCCAAGCGATCGTCGAGAAGCCCACGCCGATCCATCTCGACGACGATGCCGTCGGGCCAATGCCGCGCGCAGGCGATCGCTTGCGCGCGCGTTTCCAGTAGATGCGTGTGGCTGCCGAAGCCGTGTCGGTCGCGCAAATGCGCCCAGAGATCGAGCAGGCCGGGCGAGCAGCGCTGCGGCGCGTTGGGGCCGAGCAACACGCGTACGCGGCCGGCGCCATTCGCGGCGGCAAGCTGCGCGAAAACATCGGCGACCAGATCGGCTTGCGGAAACCCAAGCCCTTCGACGCCCGCGCGAAGGGCGGCCGGCATCTCGAAGCCGAGCAGATCGTGGTCATGCGTATCGTGAAAGAACGGCGCGAAAGCCACGCGCATGCCGCTTTCGACATGGGCGGCGAAGGAGGCGGGGCCGCGTCGCACCGGCGGCGAATGATCGATCACGCCGGTGACGCCATTGCGCAGCATTTCCGCGGCACCCGTCAGGATCGCGAGGCAAAGCAGCTTCTCGTCGATGTTGCGGCCATAGGCGACGGTGTAGAGCGCCCACAATTCCAGCGGCAACGCGTTTTCCGTGCCGCGCAGCGCGTTGGCGTAGGAATGGTGATGCGCGTTGACGAAGCCGGGAATGAGCGCGAGGCCGTTCGCATCGACCGTCGATGCCGCGCGCGCCCTCAGCGCGTCCGCGTCGTCGCCAAAGCCGATCGCGGCGATGCGGCCCTTCTCGATCAAAACGGCGCCGCGCCGGAACGCGGTGTCGATCAGAATATCGGCATCGGCGATGCACAGGCTCATGGCGCGCTTTCCAGGCGCTTGAGCTCGTCGATCAAGCGCTCGGCGAGCGTTTGCGCGACCGACGGCAGTTTGCGCGCTTCGGGCACGATCAGGCCGAGCTTCAGCGTGTTGATGCGGCGCGAGGCGAAAGGCCGCCATGCCAGCTCGCCGTCGGCGATTTCGCGCAAGAATCCGAAGCGCGTAAAGAACGCGATGCCCCAGCCTTCGCGGATCACGTGCTTGAACACGGGGATCGCGTTGGAGATCAGCGTGGGTTCCAGCCCGTCGCGGAACGCCGCAAAATTCGGATCGATGTCGGCGCTCTTCGGCAGCGGGCCTTGCTGGCCGAGAAAAGGAAAGTTGCGCGCTTCGTCGAAACGCACCGCGCGCTTGCGGGCGAGCGGATGCCCCGCCGCCATGATGACGCCGATGGGGGCCGCGAAGGACGCGACGAATTTCGTGCCCGCCGGCGGGTCGGAGACGAAGGTGAGGCCGAGATCGGCGCGGCCGGCGGCGACGTCGCCCGGAATGCGCGCGGGCTCGACCGCCAGCATGGTGAAATTGACCGCCGGATAATCGGCGCGAAAGCGGCCCAACGCCTGCGGCAGAAATTCGACCAGCAGCGAGTCGACGGCGGCGATGGTGACGTGCCCGGTCTTCACGCCGCTGAGGTCGTCGATCTCCGCGCGCACGCGGTCAAAATCGGCGAGCGTGCCGGAGACATGCTGCAATAGGATTTCGCCCGCGCGGTTCAAACGCATCCGGCCGGGCAAACGGTCGAAGACCGGCACGCCGAGTTCGGCTTCGAGCTTCAGAAGCTGGCGGTCGACCGCGCTGGGGGCGACATGCAGCGCCGACGCCGCGCGGCGGATCGAACCGTGGCGCGCGATTTCGCGGAAATATCGAAGGACGGCCGCATGCATCGCGCGATGTTAGCGGCGCGGCCACGCCGCGACCAGCGGATGATCGCGCTCGGTCGTGTGTTTGGCGTCGGCCCCGCCGGGCGAGCCCCAGCCGGTGACCTCCGCGCCGAAGAATTCCGCATTCACGGCCAGGAATGGCTTCTCGGCCTCCGGCAGCGCGTCGTCGGCATGGATCGCGTCGGCCGGGCACACGGTCTCGCACAAGCCGCAATCGATGCATTCGGTCGGATGGATGTAGAGCGTGCGCCCGCCTTCGTAGATGCAATCGACCGGACAGACCTTCAAACAGGCCTTGTCCTTCACGTCGATGCAGGGCGAGGCGATGACGAAGGGCATCAGCGGCCTTTCCAGACCGGTTTGCGCTTTTCGCGGAAGGCGGCGACACCTTCTTCGCTATCCTGGGAAGTCAACGCCTCGACGACGGCGGGCAGGCGCAGCGCCTGCGCTTCGACGGCCGTGAGATGCGCCGCCCGGCGCACGGTTTGCTTGATCGCGCGCACGGACAACGGCGCGCAGACCAGGATCTCGGCGATCCAGCGATCGACCGCCGCGTCGAGCTCCGCGCGGGGGACCACTTCGTTGACGATACCCATGCTCAACGCTTCGGCGGCGTGAATACGTCGTCCCGTCAGCAGCACGCCCATCGCTTGGCGGAACGGAATTTGGCGTTGCAGCAGCGTCATGCCGCCATCGAGCGGTAAGCGCCCGACGCGCGCTTCGGGCAGGCCGAAACTCGCTTCCGCCGCCGCGACCACGATGTCGCAGCCGAGCACCATTTCAAATCCGCCGCCAAGTGCGTGGCCGTTGACGCGCGCGATGACCGGTACGTCCAGCGTTTGGCGCAAAGCGATGCCGCCGAACCCGCCGGGCCTTTCCTGCGCCCAGTATTCCAGGCCCGATTTGCCCGAGCCGCCTTTCATGTCGGCGCCGGCGCTGAACGCGCGATCGCCCGCACCCGTCAGCACCACGCAGCGCACGTCGCGATCCGCTTCGATCCGCGCCCAGATCGCCTGCAATTCGGTCTCGGCGGCCGCGTCGATGGCGTTGAGGACTTCCGGCCGGTCGATCGTGACGCGCGCGACGTGATCGATGATTTCGCAGCGGATCGGCATCAGACCGCTTCCGCTTTGAGGGCCGCGAGAACTTCGTCGGTATGTTCGCCCAAGCCCGGCGGCACGATGCGGATCGTCACCGGCGCTTCCGACAAATGCACGGGCGAGCCGACGACGCGCATCTTCTCGGTCGGGCCTTGCGCTTCCAGCACCATGCCGTTGATCGCGGTTTGCTCGTCGGCCAGCGCCGTCGCCAGCGTTCGCACCGGTGCGCAGAGCAGATCCTGTTCCTCCAGCCGTTCCAGCAAGCGCGCGGTCGTGTAACTCGCGAAGCGCTTGCGGAAGATGTCGTGCAACGCCGGCTTGTTGGCGACGCGCAGTTCGTGCGTCGCGAAGCGCGGATCGTCGGCGAGTTCGGGAATTTCCAGCGCGTTGGCGATGTCGCGCAGCGGATCGGCCTTGAATGCGCCGACAAGCACGACCGCGCCGTCGGTCGTGGGGAACACGCCCGAGAGCGGCATGGCGCCCCAATTCACTTCGCGCCCGCGCATCATATGCGCCGTCGCTTCCTGCATCTGCGCCGCGATCATCGAATCGAGCAGCGAGACCGAGACGAGCTGGCCGCGCCCGGTGCGCGCGCGTTGCAGCAGCGCCAGCAACACGCCCTGGACCATATGCATGCCGGCCGAATAATCGGCGAAGGTCGTCGGATAGATCGATAGCGGCAGCGATTCATCGGAGCGACGCATCATCGTGCCGCTCATCGCCTGGGCCAGCACGTCCTGGCCGCCTTTATGCGCGTAAGGCCCGGTCAGGCCGTAGCCCGTGCCCACGGCGTAGATCAAACGCGGATTGCGCTTGGCAAGGTCTTCGTAGCCGAAGCCCATGCGTTCCATCACGCCCGCGCGGAAGTTATTGGCGACGACATCGGCGCCGTCGATCAGACGCAGCACGACCTCGCGCATTTCCGGCTTGCGCAAATCGAGCGCGATCGAACGCTTGTTGCGGTTGAGCGAGCAGAAGACCGGGCCTTGCAGGCCGGCGGGATCGTTGGGGAAGGCGGTGCGCGACAGATCGCCCGCCCCCGGGCGTTCGATCTTGATCACGTCCGCACCGTAATCGCCCAGCATCTGCGTGGCGCAAGGGCCCATCATCACCTGGGTGAAGTCGATGACGCGAATGCCGTCGAGCGGCAGGGGGGTGTTCGGGCTCAAGACTGGACCTCCAACATACGGGCGTTGGCCGACGGCTTGTCGCCGGGATCGCCGCCTTGCGCACGCACCGCGCGGCAGATTTCGGCGGGCGAGACGTCGCGCAATGCCACACCGCGATCGAGCGAGAGGGCGGCGGCGACGCCCGCCGCTTGACCCATCGACATGCAAGGCGGGATTTCGCGCGACAGCTTCTGCGCGGCTTCGGTCGCCGAATAATGGCGGCCAGCGACGATCAAGCCATCGACGCCCTTGGGCAGCATGGATCGGTACGGCGTGTAGTAATCGCGCCCGCGCGCGACCGTGTCGGCGAAATGGACCCGATCCATCACGTCTTCTTTCGTTACGACATATTCGCCGTCGAGCAAACGCGTCGTGCGCACGCCCAGTTGCGGGGCGACGTCGACGACGAAGCAATTCGCGAAGCCGGGCATATTGGCGCGCACGAAATCGACCAGCGCGTAGATGCGATTGCGGCCTTCGAAATCGGCGCGCGTCTGGTCGACGACCGACAGCGCGTCGAAGCCCGGCATATGCGGGCAGTTGCACCAGACGATGCCGGGCAGCGGCGTTTTCAGCCACCAATAATCCCAGCTGCCGCCCATAACGCGCTTGGCTTGGCGGTCGATCTTGGCGAAGGCTTCGGGCTCCTCGTATTGGAAGCGCTCGGCCTCGACCGTGTCGACGCCGCCCAGGCGGAACACGGTCGTGACGATGTAATTGCCCTTGGTGAAGGGGGCACCGGCGGATGCCGCCACATCCAGATCGCCGGTCGCATCGACGATCACGTCGCCCAGAATCGCCTCGCGCCCCGATTTGGTTTCGCAGACCACGCCCTTGGCGCGGCCGTCCTCGACGATCGCGCGCGAGAACCAGGAATGCAGGCGCACGTCGATCTTGGCTTCGGCGACCATTTCGTTCGACGCGCGCTTCCAGCCGTCGGGATCGAAAGCGGCGGCGAAGACGATCGGCTGCGGCTTCGATTGCGCGCGGAAATCCTGGGCGCCCCAGCGCGACCATTTGCGCCACGCTTCCCAGCTCGCCACGCGGTCTTCCTCGGGCGGATAGATCGCGTGGCCGCGCTTGGCCATGCGGTCGATCATTTCCATGCAGGTGCCGGTGACGGTGATTTCCTGCCCGTTGGTCATGTCGTCGAGGACGAGGACCATGCCGCCGGCCGCAAGCCCGCCGAGATAGGGATAGCGTTCGAGCAGCACGGTCTTCGCCCCCATGCGCGCGGCGGAGACGGCGGCCGAGAAACCGGCCGGGCCGCCGCCCACGACGACGACGTCGGCGCGCGCCGCGACGGGCACGCTGCCGCCGGATTCGGCGATGCGTTCGGTGGACATGGGCAACCTCCCTTAGGCGACGACCGGCGCTTGCCAGCGCACGACCATTCTTTCGAGCAGCGAAATCGCGAAGAAGAACAGAACCGAGAAGCACGACCCGACGACGACGGTGGCGTAGAGCAACGCCGTGTCGAAATTATAGGTCGCTTGGATGATCAGCGCGCCGATGCCCACGGTCGACCCGATCCATTCGCCGACGATGGCGCCGATCACGGCGGTCGACGCGGCGATTTTGAGGGCCGAGAAGAGATAGGGCAGCGAGTTCTGGACGCGCAGTTTGAAGAATATCTCGCGCGGGCTGGCCGACAGCACGCGCATCAATTCCATCGCCTGCGGGTTCACGGATTCAAGCCCGCGCACCATGTTGACCAGCGTGGGGAAGAAGCAGATCAACGCGGCGATCGCGATCTTCGGCTCCATGCCGTTGCCCAGCAGCAGCACCAGGATCGGCGCCTTGGCGACGACGGGCACGGTGTTGATCAGCACGACGACGGGGAAGAAGGCTTCCTCCGCCGATTTCTTGTGCACGAACACCGTGGCGATGGCGATGGCCGCGAGATTGCCGAGTGCGAACCCCGCCAGCGCTTCCATCGCGGTGACCGCGAGGTTGCGCATCAGCATGTCGAACTTGGCGATCAGCGTGGCGATCACCGCCGTGGGCGAGGGTGCCACGAAGGGCGGCACTTGAAGAACTTCGACCAGGAACGCCCAGCTCAGCAGGAACGCGGCGACACCGGCGAGCGGCAGCAAGCGGCGGCGCCAGAGTTTGCGCCGCTGTGCGGCACGGAAAGCCGCTTCGGCGGCGGCGACACCGGCGGAGGGAGTTGTGCCGTCAGCCATGTCAGCAACTCCCCAGCAGATTGCGAAGATGGGCGGCGATACGCACGAATTCGGCGCTGTCGCGGATCGCAAGATCGCGCGTGGCGGGCAAGTCGATATCGACCATTTCGCGCACGCGGCCGGGATTGGCGGCGAGAACCAGGACCTTCTGGCCCAGGAACGCGGCTTCGTAGATCGAATGGGTCACGAACAGGATCGTGGTCTTCGTTTCCTGCCAGATGCGCAGGAGTTCTTCGTTCAAACGGTCGCGCGTGATTTCGTCGAGTGCGCCGAATGGCTCGTCCATCAGCAGGATCTGCGGCGAGCCCAGCAGCGCACGCGCGATCGATACGCGCTGACGCATGCCGCCGGAAAGCTCGTGCGGATAGGAGTTTTCCCAGCCTTCGAGGCCGACGAGGCGTAGAAGTTCACGCGGGGTCGGCGACGATCCGCGCTTGATGCCGCCGCCGACTTCCAGTGGCAATTCGACGTTCTGAATTGCCGTGCGCCAGGGCAGCAACGCCGCATCCTGGAATACGAAGCCGAGCTTGCGCTCGCGCCGTGCCTGTTCGGGGCTGCCGCCGAGCACGTCGCACGCGCCTTCCGACGCGTTGACGAGATCGGCGACGACCCGTAGCAGCGTGGATTTGCCGCAACCCGACGGCCCGAGCAGCGACAGGAAGGCGCCTTTCGGGATATCGAACGAGACGTTCTCGAGGGCGGTTACCGTGCGCCGCTCGGTCACGAAGCGGACCGAGAGCGCACGGCAAGCGACGGCGGGCGCGATCGTCTGGGCGTTCACGTCAGCCCAGACGCGGACGCGCGTTGCCCGTGGCGTTCAGCACGTCGAGGGTCATCACCTCGTCGAGGGCGGGCACGCGCTTAGAGAACTGACCGAGCTGGGCGTAGAGGTCGATCTGTTCCTTCCACACCTGGGGATCCATCGCCCCCCAGCCATTGACCTTCGTGTTGTCGCTGAACGCGTATTTCAGCATCACGGCGGCCGCTTCGATCTCGTCCGCGCGGTTGAGGTTCGGGAATTCCTTGATCAGGAAATCGACGGCCTTCTCGCGGTTCGCGTGCGCGTATTCCCAGCCCTTGCCGGTGGCGCGCACGAAACGCGCGAGCGCGTCGGCGTTGGTCTGCAACGTCTTGGTCGTGGCGTAGTAAGGCAGGGCGTAGAGGCGCACGCCCGTATCCCACAAACGCAGATCGACGCGCTGGTCGCCCAGCACCTTCAATGCGGTGGTGTTCGTGAGCCACCCGGTGACGACGTCGACTTGGCCGGTCAGCAGCGGCGCCATGTCGGCGCCGATCGTGACGATCTGCACGGCGCTTTCCGGAATGTTGTTCTTCGCGAGCAAAGCGCGCAGAAGAATGACGCCGGTCGCCTGGATGCCGACCTTCTTGCCGACCATGTCGGCGGGTTTCTCGACCGGCTTCTTCTTCAGCGAGAAGAAGCAATAGGGATGCTGCTGCGCGCCGACCGCGAAGCACTTGATCGGCAGATCCTGCGACGCGGCGAGCATCAGCGAGGGGCTGGACGAAACCTGGCCGACTTCGAAGCGGCCGGAGGCGACGACGGCCACGCCGTCGATATTCGGGCCGCCCGCCTGGAAGCGCATATCGATGCCTTCGGCGTCGTAGAAGCCCATATGCTTGGCCGCGACTTCGCCGAGCTGATTGCCCGACAAAAGCCAGCCGAGCTGGAGATTGACGATTGCTTTCGATTGGGCGCCGGCTTCGACCGAGACGAGACCGCTGCCCGCCGCCAAAGCCGCACCGCCCATCGCCAGCGCGCTACGCCGCGTCATCCGCATTCCGCCGCTATTCGACATCTTGGTGCCTCCGTTGTTGGATTTGATCCTTGGGTCCCTGCGGGCCTTTCCGCCGCCCTTATGAGCGGTCGGCCCTCTGTGTCACCAGAGTTGAGCAACTATTGCGCCAATTCGGTGTTCACCAAAGATCATAAAAAACGACGGGTCGTTGCCGAAACGGCAACATGCGCTACCGTCGCGAATACGGTTCTTGGCGCCGCGCGGCGTTTCGCGGCCCCCGCCAAACGTTTAGGCCGGATCGGCGTTCGGGCGGATAGGCCAAGGCGACGCGATTCCTTAACGTCGGCCGCTCACGACAAGGGGCGGATTCGATGGATGGATTGGCGCAAGCGCTCGACGGAATCGCGATCGGCGACGACCCCGCCCTGCTTCGACAGAAGAGTCGTGACTATTTTTGGTACAGCCCAATTTTGCGCGAGAAGCTGGATCACGCGCGCGCCGACCTTATCGCCGTGCCGCGCGACGAAACGGAAGTGATCCGCATCCTCGCCGAATGTCACAAGCGCCGCGTGCCGGTCACCGTGCGCGGGGCGGGAACGGGCAATTACGGCCAGGCGATGCCGCTGAAAGGCGGCGTGGTTCTCGACATGACCACGATGGTCAAAATCATATCGATGTCCCCGGGCCGGGTGCGCGCGCAAGCCGGGGTCCGCTTGCTCGATCTCGACCGCGCTTGCAAACGCGAGATCGGGCATGAGCTGCGGCTGTTCCCGTCGACCGTGCGCACCTCCACCTTGGGCGGCTATATCGGCGGCGGGTCGACGGGGATTGGTGCCGTCGCGTGGGGCAACCTGGCGGACCCCGGCAATATCCTGGCCTTGCGCGTCGTGACGATGGAAGCGAGCCCGCGCGTCATCGAACTTCGCGGCAAAGATATCCAAAGCGTCAATCACGCTTACGGCACCAATGGCATCATCACCGAACTTGAGATTCCGCTGGCACCCGCGGTCGCGTGGCAAGATGTGCTGATCGGCTTCCCCGATTTCATGGCGGCGGCGCGTTTCGGCAAAGCCTTCGCCGATCAGCCGGGGATCGATAAGCGCTTGTGTACCGTGATCGCCGCACCGATCCCGCAGCAATGCTTCGGGCCGCTGGGCGCGATGCTGCCCGCCGGCCATCACGCCGTGCTGGCGATGGTGGCGGAGAACGGGCTCGACGCCTTGCGCGATCTGGCCGATGCCGAAGGCGGTACGGTCCATGTGCTGGGCGAAACGCCGTCGGACGGTACACGCAAGCCGATCTACGAATATTCGTGGAACCACACCACGCTGCACGCGCTGAAGAAGGACAAAAGCTTCACCTATCTTCAGGTTCTGTATGGCGGGCCCGATTACCTCGCCAAGATCGAGCGCAGCTGGCGCGAATTCGGCGACGAAACCCCGATGCATCTGGAATTCGTCAAAGTCGACGGGCAGATGGCCTGTTTCGGGCTGCAGCTCGTCCGCTTTACGACGCCGGAACGCTTGCAGGCGATTATGGACGCGCTGGAAGCGGCGGACTGCCCGGTTTTCGATCCGCACGCCTTCACGATCGAGGAGGGCGGTATGAAAAAGGTCGATTCGGGGCAGCTCGACTTCAAACGCCAAGCCGATCCCCAAGGCCTGCTCAATCCCGGCAAAATGCTGGGCTGGGAGCGGCCGGATTGGCGGCCCGGCCAACCGCTTAAACCGGTGGCCTAAGGTCGCGTTTTTCCCGCCAGAAAGCGGTGCCGGCACCTTATTGTAGGCGCATAAATTGCAGATCCGAGCGGGATACCCCCTTGGATTAAAAACAAAAGGAGTGAGGCATGGCGCGGGTTCTGGGTTCCCGGGTTCTGGGTTCGATCGCCGCGGTCGCGGCGCTGATGACGATGTCGGTCGTGGCGTCGGCGCAAACCGCCGTCACCATCGCGCATGGCAGCAATCAGGTCGAGATCACGCATCCCGGCCTCTATCTGCCGCGCACGCTCGGCTGGGCGAAGGAAGAAGGCTTGGATGTCACCGTCCAGACCACGGCGGGTTCGCAGCAGGCGTTGCAGTTGCTCGCCGCCGGCCGCGCGGATTTCATCACGGTGAATCCGGAAACGATCATCAACGCGCGCGATCAGGGCGTGAAGGCGAAGATCGTCTATTCGATGGTCACGAAATATTCGGCGCAGATCGCTTCGCTCGCCGACGGTCCGGTCAAGACCGTCGCCGATATGAAGGGCACGCAGGTCGGCGTGTTCTCCTTGCAAAGCGGCGGCGTGCCGTTCCTGAAAGCCGTGCTGCGCGAAGCGGGGCTGAACCCCGACACCGACGTCAAAATGGTGCCGACGGGGGCGGGTGCGCCCGGCTTGCAGGCGCTGAATTCGGGCACGGTCTCGGCGATCGCGCTGTGGGCGGGCGCGTTCGCCGTCTACGAAAACCAGGGCGCCAAGTTGCGCATCTTCACCTCGAGCCGCCTGTCGGCGGCACCCGGCTATATTCTGGCGACGAGCGAGGAAGTTCTCGCGACCAAGCCCGATCTCGTCGCCAAGATGGGCCGCGTCTTCGCCAAGGTGGGCGTGTTCGCGATGGCCAATCCCAACGCGGCGGTCGAAGCCTATTGGGTCGCCTACCCGCAGGCCAAGCCGATGCCGATGTCCGACAAGGCCTTCGCCGACGCCAAGCACGTGCTGGAAGTCGGCGTGCGCGACATGGCGGTCGCCGATCGCCCCGACAAGCGCTGGGGCTGGACCAACCCGCAAGGCATCGAAGTGTTGCAGGCCTATCTGGTCGAAAACGGCGCACGCCAAACCGTGCTGCCGGGCGGCGAGATTTTCGCCAACGATCACGTCGCGGCCTACAACCAGTTCGATGTGACGGCGATTCAGAACCAGGCCAAGGCCTATAAGCCGTGACGGCAAAGCGCAAGAAGCGAAATTGGAACGCCGATAGTTTCGGCGACGAGCGCTGGACCCGGAAGGACGTCGTCCTTTCCGGGGCCATGCTCGTGTTGTTTCTGTTGCTGTGGGAAGTCGGCATCCGGGTTCTAAAAGTGCCCGAGTTGATCGTGCCCGCACCCAGCTCCGTGTTCGAAGCGCTGCGCCTGTCGCTGGTGTCCGGTTTCTTGCTGCCGCATATCGGCGTCACATTGTTCGAAGTCGTCGCCGGCTATCTGATCGGCGCCGTCGCCGCGTTGGCGCTGGGCTGCGCGGTCGCGCAGTTCCGCATCGTCGATCGCGTCGTCTATCCCTATATCGTCTGCTTCCAAGCGGTGCCGAAAGTCGCACTCGCCCCGTTGCTGGTCATCTGGTTCGGCTTCGGCCTGTCGTCGAAAGTGCTGATGACGGCGATCATCTCGTTTTTCCCGATCCTGGTGAACACCGTGGTCGGCGTGAAAACGGTGGAGCGCGAGCGCATCGAATTGATGATCGCGCTCAACGCCACGCGCTGGCAGACCTTCATGCAAGTGCGCCTGCCATCGGCTTTGCCGTTCATCTTCGCGGGCCTCGAAATCGGCGCAGTCATGGCGGTGATCGGCGCCGTGGTCGGCGAATTCGTCGGCGCCGACGGCGGGCTTGGCTACATGCTGCTCGTCTATCAGGCCGATCTCAAAAACGCCTTCGTGTTCGCGATTTTGATCATCCTCGCCGCCATGGGCATGATCCTGCACGCGTTGATCGTTGCGGCGCATCGCCATTTCGTTTTCTGGACGCGGACCGGCGGCGACCGGCCGACGGGAGTCTGACGTGTCGGCCAACAACGCGATTTCGATCCAGAATCTGGGCAAGGCCTATGCGGGGGCAGCGGGTGAGATCCGCGCGCTCAACGACATCAGCTTCGACATCGCCCCGGGTGAATTCCTGTCTGTCGTCGGCCCGTCGGGCTGCGGCAAAAGCACGATGCTGAAAATCCTCGCCGGCATCACGCACAAGACCGAAGGTGCGATCGCCATCGACGGCGAGGATCACGACGGCCCCTCCGACAAGGTCGGCATCGTGTTCCAATCGCCGGTGCTGCTGCCGTGGCGTACGATCCTCGACAACGTATTGCTGCCGGTGGACGTCGCGGGCAAGCGGCGCGACAGCGATCGCGATGCGGCGATGAAGTTGCTCGACCTCGTCGGGCTGAAGGGCTTCGAGGCGCGCTATCCGTTCGAACTGTCGGGCGGCATGCAGCAGCGCGTGGCGATCTGCCGCGCATTGATCCGCGATCCGGCAATCCTGCTGATGGACGAGCCCTTCGGCGCGCTGGACGCGCTGACGCGCGAACATATGAATGTCGAGTTGCAGCGCATCTGGATGGAGCGGCGCAAGACCGTGCTGCTGATCACGCACTCGATCCCCGAAGCGGTGTTCCTCTCGGACCGCGTGTTGATCATGACCGAACGGCCGGGCCGCATCGACGAGATCGTCGAGATCGATCTGCCGCGCCCGCGCCGCATGGACGTGGTGGCGGACGAGAAATTCGCGGTCTACGCTCACCATATCCGCTCGCGCTTCGCGAGCAAGGCGATGTTCTAATGTCCAAGATCCGCGATATCCGTCTGCTCGGCCATCAATTCGACGTGCCCAAGGGCGGCGCCTACGGCACCGCGCGCGGGCTCGTCGCGCGGCGCAATTGCTCGCTGGTCGAAGTGACGCTGGAAGACGGCGCGATTGGCTATGGCGAAATCGGCGGGCCGGTGCGCCAGTTGGCGCAGCAGATGGCGCTGGTGAAGCCGTTCTTCGTCGGCAAAAGCGCATTCGATTTCGAAGTGGTCGCGGCGCAGACGGCGCAGAAGCTCTACCATTTCGGCATTCAGGGTTTGCTCACGCCCTGCATGACCGGGATCAGCATCGCCAGCCTCGACGCGCTGGGCAAGCTGCTGAAACAGCCCGTCCATAATCTGCTCGGCGGCAAATCGGTCGATCGCGTGAAATGCTATGCGACCACCGCCTATTTCAGCGAAGGCGGGATGAAGGATTATGCCCGCCAGCTCGAAATCGCCGCCGAGAATTTCCCGGCGGTCAAGATCAAGCTGGGGGCGGGGCCCAAGGACGATCTGGCGCGCGTCGAACTCGCGCGGCGCATCTTGGGGCCGGACGCGCTGCTGATGGTCGACGCCAATTGCAATTATACGGTCGATACGGCGCTGCTCAGCATGCGCGCGATCGAGAAGCACGACATCTATTGGTACGAGGAGCCGCTGCCCACGACCGACGAGCGCGGCTACCGCGAGTTGCGCGCCCGCGCCCCCATGCCCATCGCGACGGGCGAGGCGCTTTACACGGCGCACGATTTCAAGCGGCTGCTCGATGTGCGCGGCGTCGATATCCTTCAGCCGTCGATGATCGTCGGCGGCGGTTTGGGCCAAGCCAAAGCGATCGCGACTTTGGCGCAGTATAATAATCTGCGCATTTCCCCCAGCGTGTGGGGCGGCAGCGTCGCGCTGGCCGCGGCGTTGCATTACACCGCCAGCTTGCCCGAATGGCCGCATACCGATCACGCCGCGTTTCCGGTGCTGATCGAATACGATCTGGGCGCCTCGGCCTTCCGCGAAGGTTTCACCTCGCTGGTGCACCCGGACAAGCAGGGCGAAATGCCCGTTCCCACGGGGCCGGGCCTGGGCATCGAGATCGACCTCAAAGCCATCGCGGCTTACGCGGTCGATATCTAAGCCTGTCGCCTTGCGCGCCCCGATGTTAGAGCTTGCGGCCGGAGGCGGGAACGTGAAGGCGCCCTGGGATAGCGATTCCGAAATCGGCCGTTCGCTGCTCGCGCTGATCGCGCGCGAGACGAACGACGGAATCTGGGCGACCGATATCCGCACCAACGCCGCGTATTACTCGCCGAAATGGTTCGAGATGCTGGGCTACGCGCAAGACGAATTGGCGCCGGTCTACGCATCGTTCTTCGATCGCGTCCATCCCGACGAGAAGGATCTGGTCGACAAAGCCTATAGCGACTATCGGCGCGGCAAGACGCCGATCTATCGCTTGAAGCTGCGCATGCGCCACAAGGACGGCACGTGGCGCAATACGCTGACGCGCGGCGTGCTGACGCGGGGGCCCGACGGCGAGCCGTTGCAGATCGTCGGCATGATGACCGATCTGGACGAGCAATCGCAGGAAGCGCGGCGTCTGGAGGGCCTGGTGCGCCAGCGCACCGACGAACTCGCCCGCGCGCTGGAGCGCGCCGAGTTCACCGCCGCCGCCGCGATCCGGTTTCTCGCGACCGCCAGCCACGATTTGCGCCAGCCCTTGCAGGCGACGGCGCTGCTGCTGGGCGCGTTGCCGCGCGAGCAACGCTCGGCGCGCGAATTCGACGTGCTGGGTGCCATCGATGGCGCGCTCAGCGTCAGTCTTGAATTGCTCGATGCGCTGCTCGAATTCGGGCGACTGGATGCGGGCGCCACCAAACCGTCGATCGGCCCCGTCGATATCGGCGCGTTGATCGCGCAAGCTTGCGGCGCTTTCGCGGCCGAAGCGCAAAGCAAGCGCGTGCGCTTGCGCTGGGTGAATACGCGCCTGCGCGTGCGCAGCGACCGCAACATGCTGGGCCGTATCCTGCGCAATCTTCTGTCCAACGCGGTCAAATACGCGCCGGGCGGGCGCGTTCTGGTCGGCTGCCGGCGCTTGGGCGATAAGGCGATCGTCGAAGTGTGGGACACCGGCCCCGGCATCGACGCGGCCGAGCACGAGCGCATCTTCTGGGAATTTTATCGCGTGCCCGCCGCCCCCGGCGCCAAGACCGCGACGGGGCTGGGGCTTGGCCTGTCGATCGCGCAGCGTCTGGCCGCCGTGCTCGATCATCGCTTGGCCGTGCGCTCCTGGCCGGGCGAAGGCAGCGTGTTCTCGATCCAAATGCCGATCGTCGAGGGCGAAGCCGTTCCGGCGGCGGAGATCGAGGCGCCGCGCAACGATGCGCCGTCGCGGCTGATCGGCAAGCTGGTCGCGGTCATCGAAAACGACGCGACCGTTTCGGCCGCCTTGGCGCGCTTGCTCGAAAGCTGGGGCGCGGAACCGGTCACGGCCGAGGACGACGACTCATTGCTCGCCAAGCTCGATGGGCGCTGCCCCGATCTGCTGATCCTCGATCGCCATCTGTCGGACGGCAAAGACGGGTTCCAGGCGGCCGAGCGGTTGGAGCGCGAATTCGGCCGCGATCTGCCGGGCATCATGCTGACCGGCGACTACGATTTGAAAGGCCTCGCCGAACTCAATCGGCGCAAGCGGCGGATTTTGCAAAAGCCGGCGATGCCCGCCGTGCTTTACGCCTTGCTGGTCGCCGAGCTCGGCGCGTAGTCGCGCGCGTCGAAGCCTTGATTGCGCAATTCCAGCAACAGGCGCACGCGATTGTTGACGCCGAATTGGCGCATGATGGCGCTGAGATGCGCCTTGATCGTGCCGGGGCTCAAGCCGAGCTTGCGGCCGATCTCCTTGTTCGAACTGCCGGTGACGACGAGCATCAGCACTTCGCGTTGGCGCGCGGTCAGATGCGGCAGCTTCTTGGCGTTGCCGGCGGTTTCGTTGGCGGCGACCAATTCGCGCGGCACGTAGACGCCGCCGACCATCATCAACTCGGCCACCTCCAGCAGCTTGGTCGCCGAAGCGGATTTGCTGAGATAGCCCGACGCCCCGGCTTCCAGGGCTTGATAGACGTCTTCGCTTTCCTCCGACGCCGACAGCGCCAGGATCGGGGTGGCCGCGTAACGCTGGCGCAGATTGCGCAAGCCCACGAAGCCGTCGCAATCGGGCATGCGCAGATCGGCGATGATGAGGTCGGGGGCGGCGCCGGAATCCTGGCCGTCGACCGCATCGGCGAAGCAGGAAGCCTCCAAAATCGTCGCCTCGGGCGCGTGTTTCAGCAGCACTGCGCGCAAGCCCTGCCGGAACACGGCATGGTCGTCGGCGATCAAATAAGTGGCGGTTCCGGCGGGCATGGGGGTTCCCTCAAATTACCCCGATTTCGCAGCAAAATCCAAGCCAGTCGGCCCGAACGGCGCGGCGGAGCGTCATACAAACGGCACATAAATCCCATCGGGATGTCACCCCGCGGCGATCTATCCGTCATCGCCGGGGATTAGCGTCGCGGTTCTTCGCCCTTTGGAGATGCCGCACATGACCCAGGATTTCGGACGCCGCACGTTTTTCGGGGGTGCCGCGGCACTCGCCGCCGCCGGTCTGCTCGACCATGTGCCCGGTGCGCGCATCGGTGCCGCGCACGCGCAGGGTGCTCGGACCGGGACGCTGAAGATCGCGCTGCTCGGTCTCGACACGTCGGACCCGCATCGCCATACCGGCTCGATCTCGGTCCAGCAGGTCTATGCCGAAGCGCTGACCAGCATCGCCGACGACGGCAAGGCGATTCCCTATCTTGCGGAATCCTGGACGATCAGCCCGGACGGCAAGGTCTATACGTTCAAGATCCGCCAAGGCGTGAAGTTCCATAACGGCCGCGAACTCACCGCCGCCGACGTGAAGGCGAACGCCGAACGCGTGCGCGATCTGCGCCGCGGCTGGCTCGCGGCGCCGATGCAGCTCGTCTCCGGTTTTGCGGCTCCCGACGCGCGCACCTTCGTGATGGAAATGAAGGAGCCCTACGGCCCGCTGCTGAACGTGTTGTCGGAATTGTGGATCGTCGCGCCGGAAAGTCCGGGCTGGGCGGCGACGGTGCAAACGCCGATCTGCACGGGGCCGTTCAAGTTCGGCACGTGGGTTCCCAACGAACGTCTGCTCGCCCCGGCGCACGACGCCTATTGGCAGGCGGGCCTGCCGAAGGTCGCGGCGGTCGAGTTCAATCTGCGCGACACGGTGGATTACACGCTGGCGCTGCGTGCGGGCGATCTGCATGTCGCGCGCGCGTTGACCGAACATCTGCCGGTGTTGAAGGCCGATCCGAATATCGAGCTCCAGTTCATGAAGGATACGAGCTGGATCTTCTGGTCGTTCAACAACCGCAAGCCGCGCGCGCCCTTCGACAACGTCAAGGTCCGCGAAGCGATCGCCTATGCGATGGACAAGGCGGCGCTGCTGAAGGTTTGGTCCGGCGATACCGGCGTGGCCACGAACCAGATGGCCGCCCCCGGCAATTTCTATTGGGACGAAGCGCTGCATAAGGCCGACAAGCACGCCAAGCCCGATCGCGCAAAGGCGCTGGCGATGCTGAAGGCGGAAGGCGTGGATCCGTCGCGCACGCCTTTGCGTATCGTGTCGTGGCAGAACGACTATTCGCAAGCTTGCGCGCAAACGATGCGCGAACTGGGCTTCCAGGTCGAACATCTGGCGCTGGACGATATCGGTGCGCAGCGCCGCCTGGGCCAATACGATTGGGATTTGGCGCCGTTCGGCAGCGGCCCGCGCGCCGACATCTTCCTGCGCTATGTGCGCTTGTTGTCCGATGGGCCGAACACCGTGCTGTGGGGCAGCCCGCAGGACGCCGTCTTCGACGATACGGTCAAGAAGGCCGTCGCCGCCGTCGATCTCGACCAGCGGCGCGCGCTCTATCTGCAAGCCTGGCGTCACGCGATGGACAAGTACTGGACGGTCGTCATCGGCCACTCGGCCGAGGCGATCGCCAATCGCCGCGACGTGAGCGGCTGGACACCCGGCTTCACCTGGGGTTCGGCGCGCGTCGATGGCGGGGCGGGTTATGCAAGCCTCTCTCGCGGCAGCTAAGCCTCCCGCGTTCCGCGCCGAGTTCGCCGCTTACGCGATTCTCGGCGCGGTCGCGCTGCTGGCGTTGACGGGGCCCACACTCACCGGGCTCGACCCGTTGACGCAAAGCGTGACGGGTTCGCATGCGGGCCCGAGTGCCGCGCATTGGCTCGGCCAGGATCATTTGGGTCGCGATATTCTCACGCGCCTCGCGATGGGCGCGCGTCTCACCATGACGGTGGCGCTCGCCTCGACCGCGACGGCAATTCTCTTCGGCGCGGTGCTGGGCTTGCTCGCCGTCGTCGCCGGGCGCTGGGCGGAATGGCCGGTCTTCGGCGCGTTCGATCTGGTGCGCGCCATGCCGTCGATCCTGCTGGCGATGACGCTTCTGGTCGCGCTGGGTCCGGGCGTGCCGTCGGTCACGCTCGCGATCGGCATCGCCTTCGCGCCGACCTTCGCCTATATCGCGCGCGCGGCCTGGCTGCGCGAAACCAGTGCGGGCTATGTCGCCGCCGCGAAGGTGATGGGGTCGCCGCCGTTGACCACGCTCGTCCGGCATATCGCCCCCAACATCCTGGGCGCCATCGTCACCCAAGCCGCGATCGTCATTCCGCGCGCGATCACGACGGAATCGGTGCTCAGCTTTTTCGGTATCGGCGTGTCGCCCGGCACGCCCACTTGGGGGCGCATGATCGCCGATGCGGTCAAATACGTTGAGCGCACACCGTTGGCGGCATTGGTGCCGGTGCTGGCGCTGTCGATGGTGACGCTCGCCTTCGCGCTGCTGGGCGACAAGCTGCGCTTGCGCTGGGATCCGTTACGCAAAGGAACATCGTCGTGATCCGCGCCTTGGGCGTTCCATTGCTGCGCCAGATCGGCTTGATCTGCGCCATCGTGATCGCGGTGTTTCTGCTGATCCGCGTCGTGCCCGGCGACGTGGTCGACGTCATGGCGACCGAAGGCGACATGACGGAAGCGGAGATCGTCGAGCTGCGCGCCGAACTCGGCCTCGACCGGCCGGTGCCCGAACAGCTCGTGCTTTGGATCACGCGCATGGCGCAAGGCGATTTGGGCATGTCGCTGCGGTTCGAGCGGCCGGTCGCGCAGATGATCGAATATGCGATTCCGACCACCGTGGCGCTCGCCGCCAAGTCGCTGGCGATCGGGTTGATCCTGGGCATTGGCATCGCATCGGCCGCGACGATCTGGCCGCGCGGGCCCGCCGCATGGCTGGTCGATTTCGTGAATCTCTGGTCGATCGCGATCCCGACCTTCTGCGTTGGATTGGCCGCGATCTTGATCTTCGCGATCGGGCTCGGCTGGATGAAGGTGCTAGGCAACGGCGTCGTGCCGGCCCTTGTCATCGGCATCGACATCGCGGGGCAGATCGTCAAGCCGTTGCGCGAGGAGTTGAAGGAGGCGAGTGCCGCCCCTTACGTGCGCGCGGCCAAGGCGCGCGGCGAATCGCCCGCGCGCATCGTGCTGGCGCATCTTCTGCCCAACGCGGCCCCCGTCGCCATCGCGCTGTCGGGCTTGATCCTCGCCGGGCTCATCGGCGGCACGCTGACGATGGAAGTGCTGTTCGGCCTGCCGGGTCTCGGCACGCTCGCCTTGCAGGCGATCCAAGGCCGCGACTATCCGGTGATCCAAGCCGCGATCCTGCTCTTCGCCGTGGCGATCGTGCTGGTCAATGCGGCGACCGATCTTCTCCAACGGCTTCTCGATCCCAGGCTGCGCCGATGACGCTTTTGTCGCTCGAGAATCTGATCGTCGCGTTCGACGAAAATCGCGTGGTCAACGGCGTGAGCCTTTCGATCGCCAAAGGCGAAACTCTGGGCCTGGTCGGCGAGTCCGGTTCGGGCAAGTCGATGACCGCTTGCGCGATCGCGGGGCTCCTGCCGGCGGCGGCGCAAGGGACGGGGCGCTTGCGCTTCGACGGCGCCCAGCTTGACATCGCGAACGAGGCATCGTGGACGAAACTGCGCGGCCGGCGCATCGGCTTCGTGTTCCAGGATCCGTTCGCGAGTTTCGATCCGCTGATCGCGGTGGGCGCGCAAATCGCGCGCGCGAGTTTTCTTGCCCCCGACGCGGCGATGCGCCGCGCAATAGCGCTGCTCGAGGAATGCGGTCTGCCCGATCCGGCGGGTGCGGCACGCGCCTATCCGCATCAACTCTCCGGCGGACAATTGCAACGCGCGGGAATCGCCGCCGCCATCGCCGCGGAGCCCGATCTGCTGATCGCGGACGAGCCGACGACCGCGTTGGATGTTTCGGTCCAGGCGCAAGTGCTGCGCGTGTTGAAAGCCGCGCAAGCGCGCCACGGCATGGCGATGCTGTTCATCAGCCACGATCTCGCGGTCGTCGGCGACATCGCCGATCGCGTCGCGGTGATGCGCGACGGGCGCATCGTCGAGACCGGCCCGGTCGCGCAAGTGCTGCAAGCGCCTTCGCACGACTACACGCGCTTGCTGATCGCCTCGCGGCCTTCCGGCAGATTGCCGTGCGCCGATCGGATGGGGCAAGGCTACGCGATGGAAGCGAAGGGGATCGACTTCGCGTACCCGGCGCGCCGGCGCGGGGCGACGCCCGCAAAAGCGCTCGCCGGCGTGTCGCTCAAAATTCCGCGCGGCGCTTGTTTGGGGCTCGTCGGCGAATCCGGCTCGGGCAAGTCGACTTTGGGCCGCATGGCGATCGGCCTGCTGCGTCCGGCCGCCGGCACGATCCGCGTCTGCGGGCTCGATCCGATGGATCGCGGGCGCATCGCCGAACGCGCGCGCAAAGCGCAGATGGTGTTTCAAGACGCCGCTGGCAGCCTTAACCCGCGCCTGACGATCGAAGCGTCGCTGTCGGAGCCGTTCGCGCTGCATCGCATCGGCGCCAAATCCGAATGGCGCGAACGCGCCGCGGCGCTGCTGGGCGAAGTCGGCTTGGCGCGCGAGCATCTCGCGCGCTACCCGCACGAGCTTTCGGGCGGGCAGCGCCAGCGTGTGGCGATCGCACGGGCGCTGGCGCTCGATCCCGAATTCTTGGTCTGCGACGAGCCGGTGACTGCCCTCGACATGACGATCCAGGCGCAGATTTTGGCGCTGCTGCGCAAGGTGCGCGACAAGCGCGGGTTGTCGATGCTGTTCATCGGCCACGATATCGGCGCCATCGAAACGCTGGCCGACCGGATCGCGGTGATGAAGGACGGCCGCGTGATCGAGGAAGGGGCGGCGGCGCAAGTTCTGCACCAACCGCTCGGCGCTTATACGCGCAGCCTGCTTGACGCGGTTCCGCGTTTCAAAGTGTCGGCCGCGTCAGTCGCTTCCGTACGTGAAACGATCGACGCTTAGGAAAAATCGAGCGCCTTGCCGTCCATGCCGGCGGCGTCGATGCCGAGATGGCGCAGCATCGTCGGCGCGATGTCGACGATGCAAGTCGGCGCCGTCACGACCGCGCCGGTCGCGGGCACGGCCCCGCCTTGCGCGACCAGGAACGGGCTTTGTTCCCAGCGCCCCAATCCGCCATGCGAACCGAAACCGTCTTTGACGCGTTCGTCGCTCGACGCCATGACGATCGGGCTATAGCCCGGCACGCCGTAACCATTGGTGCGGCCGTCGCCGCGCAAGGTGAAGGCGAGGGCCAGCCCATGCGTCGGCGCTTGGCCGATCCGTGCGAGATCGCCGCCGGCGAAGACGTCGCCGATCCAAGCCTGGCCGCGCAGGAATTTCACGATGTCGGCGGCACGCGCCTCAAGCCCGGCGGCGAGCGAAACGAGGCCGCTGAAGCCTTGCGGCGCGATCGCGACGTCGGTGGAGTTCAGTGATTCCTTCAAGCAGGCGTCGACCAGAAGTGCATCGAGACGGATCGTTTCGCCGACCGTTTCCTGGCCGTGATCGGAGCCGACGAGCAGCAGAATATCCTCGCCTTCGGCACGCAGCGCATCGACCGTCTCGACGACGCGCCCGACGCAGGCATCGGCAGCGCGGATCGCGGCGAGATGATCGGGCGAACCGAGTTCGCTCGCATGCATCGTGTGGTCGGGTTCGCACAGCCACAGCACCGATACGGTCGGGCGGCGATCGCGCAGGATTTCGCGGCAAAAGCGCTCGGTCATCGCCGCGTCGCCGGCGGCATCGTGGGAAACCTTCAGCGGATCGGCGACGGCGCTTTCGCCCGGCCCGTAGGAAATCGCGCGGTGATAGACATGCCCGTGGCCGTCCGGATCGTGGAAAATCGCAGCCCCCGGCGACACGTTGGAGAAGACGATCTGGCCGCGCAGATCGGCGACGCGCTCGGCGGTCGTGGGCACGCGCAGCGTGGCGCCGGTCGCTTTTCTCATCCGCGCGCGGAAATCTGGATTGCCGACGTCGCGCGTGACCAGGCCGTCGCCTTCGTTCAGCGCCATGGTGTTGCCGTGCAGGCCGTGACGGCCGGGATGGCAGCCGGTCGCGATGCTGGCGGACGAGGTGCGCGTGACCGACGGGAAAATGCCGCGATGCTCGGCGAAGCGCCGGCCGCGCGCGGCGAGGGCGCAGATATTCGGCGTCACATCGGGCCGCACGAAATCGGCCCGGTGGCCGTCGCAAATCACCAATACCGCCCGCCGCATCGCGCTTTCTCCCGACAAACTCGAGACTTCATATGGCACAGCATTCCCGTCGAATTCCGATGAAGGTTCCGCGACGTTTGCGTGAACTCAGAAACTCGGCGGGGTGCAGGCGCTGACGACTTCGCATTCCTCCTTGCCCGCGTTGCGGAAACGATGGGGCAGGCGGGAATCGAAGTAATAGGCGTCGCCCGGCCCCAGCACGCGCTTGCGGCCGTCGACCGTGACTTCCAATCGGCCGCGCACCACCACGCCGCCTTCGAACCCGTCATGGCTCAAGTGATTGCGCCCGGTGTCGGAGCCGGCTTGATAGCGCTCGTGCAGGATTTGCAGCGGGCGCTGTTTCAGGTTCCGCCCGACCTGGCGATAGGAAATGCCTTTCTCGCCGATCTCGGTCAGCTCGCGCGCGCGATAGAAATGCTCGGTCTCGACCGGAATTTCGCGCGCGAAGAAATCGGCCAGAGAAATGTCGAGCCCGTCGAGCACGCGTTTGAGCGTGCCGACCGATGGGCTGGTGCGCCCGGATTCGATCATCGAAATCGCCGGTGCGCTCAAACCGACTTTCTGCGCCAAAGCGCGTTGCGATAGTCCCGCGCGTTCGCGCAAACCCCGCAGCACGTCGCCGATTTCGATGTCCATCCCCGTCCCCTCGTAAAGCGCGATAAGTATTCTTATCACCGGGAGAGAACATCACGCAATTTCAACGGGATCGCCGCCTGGCGCTTTCGATTGCGGCTCGGGGCCCCGGCCCCTAGCATCGCGTCTCAGCCGAGGAGGGGCAGCCCATGACCGCCGCGATCAAAACCGCCGATCCCAACAATCTCGAAGCGTTGTGGATGCCGTTCACCGCGAACCGGCAGTTCAAGAAGAAGCCGCGCATGCTGGCCGGCGCCAAGGGCATGTTCTACTTCACGCCGGACGGCCGCGAGATCCTCGACGGCACGTCGGGACTGTGGTGCGTCAACGCCGGTCACGGCCGCCAGAAGATCGTCGACGCGATCGCCAAACAAGCCGCGACGATGGATTACGCGCCCGGCTTCCAGATGGGCCATCCGATCAGCTTCGAATTCGCCTCGCGCTTGCAGGCGATTCTGCCCGGCGATCTCGACAAGGTGTTTTTTACCAATTCCGGTTCCGAAAGCGTCGATACGGCGCTTAAGATTGCACTCGCCTATCACCGCGCGAAGGGCCAAGGCCAGCGCGTGCGCTTCATCGGGCGCGAGCGCGGCTATCACGGTGTCGGCTTCGGCGGCATTTCGGTCGGCGGCATCGTCGCCAACCGCAAGCAGTTCGGGCTTCAGCTGCCCTACACCGATCATCTGCCGCACACGCATTTGCCGGAGAAGAACAGCTTCGTGCGCGGCCAGCCCGAGCATGGCGCGGAACTCGCCGATGCGTTGGAGAAGCTCGTCACGCTGCACGACGCGTCGACCATCGCCGCCGTGATCGTCGAGCCGATGGCCGGTTCGACCGGCGTGCTGATTCCGCCCAAGGGCTATCTCGAACGCCTGCGCGCGATCTGCGACAAATACGGCATTCTGCTGATCTTCGACGAGGTCATCACCGGTTTCGGCCGCTTGGGTTCGTCTTTCGCGGCCGAGAAGTTCAACGTGACCCCCGATCTGATGACGGTCGCCAAGGGCATCACCAACGCCGCAGTACCCATGGGGGCCGTGTTCGCGCGCAAGGAAATCTACGACGCGATGATGACGGGGCCGGAAAACCTCATTGAGCTTTTCCACGGCTACACCTATTCCGGCCATCCGCTGGCCTGCGCCGCCGGTCTCGCCACGCTCGACATCTATCGCGAGGAAGGCCTGTTCCAGCGCGCGGCCGATTTGGCGCCCTATTGGGAGGACGCGGTGCATTCGCTGAAAGGCAAGCGCAACGTGATCGATATCCGCAATATGGGGCTGGTGGCCGGCATCGAGCTTTCGTCGCGCCCGAACCAGCCGACCGCGCGTGCCTACGACGTGCTGGTCGATTGCTTCGAATCCGGGCTATTGGTGCGCACGACGGGCGACATCGTGGCGATGTCGCCGCCGCTGATCGTCGAGAAGCCGCAGATCGACCGCATGATCGACACGCTGGGCAAAGCGATCGAGCGCGCGGCCTGAGTTTGAAAGAAGAAGGAAGAAAATCATGAATCGTATCGGTCACTTCATCGGCGGCAAGGCCGTGGCGGGCGGGAGCCGCGTGGGCCCGGTCTACAACCCGGCGACGGGCGAACAAGCGGCGGAAGTCGCTTTAGCGTCGAAGGCCGAAGTGGATGCCGTTGTCGCGAATGCGGCGGCCGCGCAAGTTGCCTGGGCCGCAACGCCGCCGCTGATCCGCGCGCGCGTGATGTTCAAGTGGAAGGAATTGCTGGAGACGCATCGCGACGCAATCGCGAAGCTGATCACACTGGAGCACGGCAAGACGCACGAGGACGCCAAGGGCGAAATGGTGCGCGGCATCGAAGTCGTCGAGTTCGCCTGCGGAATCCCGCATCTACTGAAGGGCGATTTCACGCCCGACGTCGGCCGCGGCATCGACGCCTATTCGATGCGCCAGCCGCTCGGCGTCGTCGCGGGCATCACGCCGTTCAACTTCCCCGGCATGATCGGGTTGTGGATGGCGCCGATGGCGATCGCCACGGGCAACGCCTTCGTGTGGAAACCGTCGGAGAAGGATCCCTCGACCAGCTTGCGCATCGCCGAACTGGCGATGGAAGCAGGGCTCCCGGCCGGCATCCTCAACGTCGTCCAGGGCGACAAGGAAGCCGTCGACGCGCTGCTGACGCACCCGACCGTGCAGGCGATCAGCTTCGTCGGCTCCACGCCGATCGGCGAATATGTCTACAAGACCGGCACCGCCAACGGGAAGCGCGTCCAAGCGCTGTGCGGGGCGAAGAACCATATGGTGGTGATGCCCGATGCCGATCTCGACCAAACGGCCGATGCGCTGATGGGTGCGGGCTACGGCTCGGCGGGCGAACGCTGCATGGCGATCTCCATCGCCGTCGCGGTCGGCAATGTCGGCGATCAATTGATCGAACGCCTAGCGCCGCGCGTCGCCAAGCTCAAGGTCGGCCCGGGCCTCGATCCTGACAGCGAAATGGGTCCGCTGGTCACCAAGGAACATCTCGCCAAGGTGAAGGGCTATGTCGATACCGGCGTCAAGGAAGGCGCCAAGCTCGTCGTCGATGGGCGCGGCCTGAAGCTACAAGGCTACGAGAACGGCTATTTCATGGGCGGCTGCTTGTTCGACAACGTCACCGCCGACATGAAGATCTACAAGGAAGAAATCTTCGGGCCGGTGCTGGGCGTGGTGCGCGCCAAGAACTACGCCGAAGCCTTGAAGCTGGTGAACGATCACGAATACGGCAACGGCACGGCGATCTTCACCCGCGACGGCGACGCCGCGCGCAGCTTCGCCAACGACGTGAAGGTCGGCATGGTCGGCGTCAACGTGCCGATCCCTGTACCCGTCGCGTATCACTCCTTCGGCGGGTGGAAACGTTCGGTGTTCGGCGATCGCAACGCCTACGGCGCCGAAGGCATCGGCTTCTACACCAAGGTCAAGACGACGACCGTGCGCTGGCCCACCGGCATCAAGTCGGGCGCCGAGTTCGTCATGCCCACGATGAAATAAGGCCGAACGACATCCGTTTTCGCCAAACCGCCGTTCCTTGTGCGATGATCCGATCGGAATCGGATATCGTGCGGGAGCGGCGGAAATGGCGGAAGCGACGGGTTTCGGATTGGGGCATGCGATCGTGCTGCTGGGGGCGGCCGTCGTCGCGGTCCCGTTGTTCCGGCGCGCTGGCCTCGGCTCGGTGCTCGGCTATCTTGCCGCCGGCTTGATCATCGGCCCGTTCGGGTTAGGCCTGTTCGACGATCCGGAAACCTTGCTGCACATCGCCGAACTTGGCGTTGTGATGTTCCTGTTCGTCATCGGGCTTGAAATGCGCCCGTCGAAGCTTTGGCGCTTGCGCCGCCAGATTTTCGGGCTGGGTGTGGCGCAAGTTTTGACCTGCGGCGGGTTGTTGACCCTTGTCGGCATGGCTGCCGGTTTGCGCGTTGAAGTCGCGGCGGTGGGTGCCATGGGCTTCGTGCTGTCGTCGACCGCCGTCATCATGCAGATGCTGGACGAGGCGGGCGAAACCCAAACGCCCGAGGGCCAGAAAGCCGTCGCAATTTTGTTGCTCGAAGATTTGGCGATCGTACCGCTGCTCGCCCTCGTCGCCGTTTGGGCGGCGTTGAACGGCCGCGCCGAAGCCGCCGCGACGCCCGCGTGGCAAAGCATCGGCATCGCGCTGGCGGCGCTGGGCGTGTTGATCGCCGCCGGGCGCTGGCTGCTCGATCCGTTCTTCGGCCTGATCGCGCGCGCGGGGGCCCGCGAAGTGCTGACCGCCGCCGCGTTGCTGGTCGTGCTGGGTTCGGCCCTCGGCATGCAACTCGCCGGTCTATCGATGGCGATGGGCGCCTTCGTGGCGGGCGTGCTGCTGTCGGAATCGAATTTCCGCCATCAGCTTGAAGCGGATATCGAGCCGTTTCGCGGGCTGCTGCTCGGCCTCTTCTTTCTCAGCGTGGGCATGTCGCTCGACCTGTCGGTCGTCGCCGCCGAATGGCGCATGGTGCTGGGCGGCGTCATCGCCTTCATGTCGGTGAAGGCGGTCGGCATCTATATGGTGGCGCGCCTCGCGCGATCGGGCCACGCGGCCTCGGCCAATCGCGCGGGGCTGTTCGCGCAAGGCGGCGAATTCGCCTTCGTGCTTTACGCGGCGGCGCTGGGCGTGGGCCTGTTCGACGCGCGCATTTCCGCGATCATGAGCGCCATCGTCATCCTATCGATGGCGCTGACACCGCTGGTGTTGATCGTCCAGCGCCGAACGCGCCGCGAAGCGCCCGTGTCGATGGAGGGGATCGAGGCCGCGAACGGCTTGAAGGGCCGCGTGCTGTTCATCGGCTTCGGGCGCTTCGCCCAGGTGGCGACGCAAGCCTTGCTCGCCAACAAGGTCGAATTGTCGCTGATCGAAACAGACGTCGATATGATCCGCGCCGCCGGAAATTTCGGCTTCAAAATCCATTACGGCGACGGCACGCGGCTGGACGTGCTGCGCGCGTCGGGTGCGGAAACGGCGGAAGCGATTTTGGTCTGCGTCGACAAGCCGGAAATCGCCGACAAGATCGTCGAGCTTTGCCGTCACGAATTTCCGATGGCGAAGCTTTACGTGCGCGCTTTCGATCGCGGCCATTCGCTGCGCCTGATCAAAGCCGGCGTCACCTATCAAATCCGCGAAACCTTCGAGTCCGCGCTGGTGTTCAGCTGCGCCGTACTGAAGGGGCTGGGCTTCGACGCCGAACTCGCGAAGGAATCGACCGACGAGGTGCGCGAGCGCGACAAGCAGCGCGTCGAGCTCGAGTTGATCGGCGGGCTGGGTGCCGGCCGCAAGCTGATGCGCGGCAATGTCGAGACGCCCGAGCCCAGCCCGTTCTTCCCCGGCGCGAAGACCGGGACGGAAGCTCAGACCCAGCCGCCGTCGACGATATAGTTCTGGTTGGTGCAGGCGGAGGCTTCGTCCGACGCCAGGAAGACCGTGAACTTGGCGAGCTCCGCCGGTTGCAGGCGGCGCTTGAGGCACTGGCGCTTCATCAGTTCGGCTTCGCCTTCCGGCGTCAGCCATTTCTCGATCTGACGCTCGGTCATGATCCAGCCGGGGGCGACCGTGTTCACCCGGATATTGAACGGGCCGTAATCGCGCGCCAGCGAACGGGTCAGGCCCAGCACGGCGGACTTGGCGGCCGTATAAACGGGCATGCCGCCTTGGCCGATCATCCACGACGTCGAACCGAAATTGACGATGGCGCCGCCGCCCGCCGCTTTCATGCCCGGCAGCACGGCTTGCGCGGCGAAGAACTGATGCTTCAAGTTGACGGCGATGCGGTCGTCCCAATATTCGGACGTCACCGTATCGGCCGCATGGCGCTCGTCATGCGCCGCGTTGTTGATCAGCACGCCGATGGGCCCGAGCTTCGCCGCGAAATCGCCGATCGTCTTTTGCAAGGCGGCGGTATCGGTCACGTCGACCGTGGCGAAGTGGACGCGCTGGCTTTGCGCGGTCAACTCGGCGGCGAGCTTCTCGCCGCGTTCCTTCTGGATATCGACGAAGGCGACGACGGCCTTCTGCGCCGCGAATGCGCGCACGATGAATTCACCGATGCCGGCGGCACCGCCGGTCACGAGAACGACCTTGTCGGCGAGATCGGGGTAAATGGCGGCCATCGCGAAGTCTCCGTTACTGGAATGGCTTAGGGATACACCTCCAAGCCTGAGGCATTAAATAGCAAAATTTGAGTTGCGTACGTCAAATTTCTCACGCAAAGTCCGGATAAGGCCGAAAACAATCCGGCTTCTTGGGAGGGAACGCATGAACGCCATCAAGCATTCGCTGTTTGCCGCTGCCGCCGTCATCGCCGTCTCGGCGGGACCGTCGCTGGCGCAAACGACCGTCAAATGGATGCATCTCGAGGTCAATCCGGCCCAGGTCAAGATCTGGGAGGAAGTGGCGCGCGAGTTCGAGGCCAAACATCCCGGCACGAAGGTCGAGATGCAGTTCCTCGAGAACGAGTCCTACAAGGCCAAGCTGCCCACGCTGCTCCAGTCGAACGACCGCCCGCACATCATCTATTCCTGGGCCGGCGGCGTGTTGAAGGCGCAGGTCGAAGCTGGCGTATTGCAGGATATCACCGACCAGACCAAGGACACGGCGGCGACGATCTCGGCCGGCGCCATGGCCGCGTTCACGCGCGACGGCCGCGTTTACGGCTTGCCCTTCGCGCAGTCGCAGGTCGGCATCCTTTACAACAAGGAACTGATGGCCAAGGCCAAAGTAGACGGCAGTGCCATCAAGACCTGGGACGATTGGCTGAACGCCATCAAGGCGCTGAAGGCCGCGGGCGTCACGCCGTTGACGGTGGGCGGTGCCGATAAATGGCCGCTGCATTTCTATTGGACGCATCTGGCCGTGCGCCTGGGCGGCAAGGCCGGGTTCGAAGCGGCGCTGAAGGGCCAGAATGGCGGCTTCGAAGGCGAGACCTTCCAAAAGGCCGGCGATCTGATGAAGCAGCTCGTCGATCTGCAGCCGTTCCAGAACGGGTTCCTCGGCTTCAAGAACCCGCAATCGACCGGCTTCTTCGGCGACGGCAAGGCCGCGATGTCGCTGGTGATCAGCACCGTCTATCACCAGCAGAAAGCGCTGGCGGCGGACAAGGTGGGCATCACCGACGACAAGATCGGCTGGGTCAATTTCCCGACCGTGCCGGGCGGCAAAGGTGAAGCGACCGACACGCTGGGCGGCATCAACGGCTGGCTCGTCACCAAGGGTGCGCCCAAGGAAGCGGTCGAGTTCGTGAAGCACTTCGTGTCGAAGGACGTGCAGATGCGCTTGGCCGGGGCCGGGTTCCTCATTCCGGTTGTGAAGGGGGCGGACGAAGCGATCAGCAACGCCTTCATGCGCAACATCGCGCAGAACCTCGCGCGGTCGAACTACCACCAGAACTTCTACGACCAGGATCTCGGGCCCTCGGTCGGGCGCGTGGTCAACGACGCGACGGCCGAACTCGCCGGCGGCAGCATGACGCCGCGCCAAGTGGCGAAGGCCGTACAGGACGCGTTCAAGCAGGGTAACTGAGGGGTTCGGGCGCGGCGGATGGGTACACGCCGCCGTGCCCGATTTTTCGCGAAATGTCCACGACAGCACTCGGCCGGGCGGCGGCAAGCGGAAAACTGACCGCCGTCGTTCTGTTCCTGCCCCCAGCGCTGCTGCTGTTCACGTTGTTCGTGATCCTGCCGGTGGGCGAAGCGGCTTGGTATAGCGGCTTCAACTGGAACGGCTTCGGCCGGCCGACCAATTGGATCGGCTTCACCAATTACGATTATGTGTTCGAAGCGCGCGCCTTCGGTTTGGCGCTGCGCAACAACGTCCTGATCATCGTGATTTCGCTCGGCATCCAGCTGCCGCTGGCGCTGACCTTGGCGATTTTGCTGGCCGAGAAATTCCGCGGCGCCGTGGCGCTGCGCATGTTGTTCTTTTTGCCCTACGTGCTGGCCGAAGTCGCGACGGGGCTGATTTTCAGCTTCGTCTACGACGGCGATTACGGCTTGCTCGCGGGCATCGCGCGCTTCTTCGGGGCCGAACCGCCGCATCTGCTGGCGAGCACGCAAACCTCGATGCTTGCCATCCTCATCGTCGTGGTGTGGAAATATTTCGGCTTCCACATGATGCTGTTCATTGCGGCCTTGCAGGGCCAGGACCAGCATCTGGTCGAAGCCGCGCGCATCGACGGGGCGTCGCGCTGGCAGGTGCTGCGCCATATCACGATCCCGCTGCTCTATCCGACGATCCGCCTTTCGGTGTTCTTCGCCGTCGTCGGATCGTTGCAGTTGTTCGATCTGGTGATGCCGCTGACGCGCGGCGGGCCCGCCGATTCGTCGCAGACGATGGTGAGCTTCCTCTATTCCCACGGCGTCACGCGCATGCGGATCGGCTATGGCAGCGCGATCGGCGTGATCCTGTTCGTCATCTGCGTGACCTTCGCGGTCACCTATAAACGCTGGTTCATGCGCGATGACTGACATGGCCGTCTCCCGCCCGCCTTTCGATCGCGTGGCGCTGTATCGCTGGCTGTTCCTGCTGCTCGTGGCGGGTTTTGTCGCGGTGCCGTTGATCGCCACGCTGCTCGGCGGCTTCAAGTCGCTTGGCGATCTGCGCACCAATCCGTTCGGCCTGCCGCGCGAATGGGAATGGTCGAATTACGGCGATATCCTGCTGTCGAAGCGCTACTGGCAGATGTTGTGGAACTCGTTCGTCATCTCCAGCCTGACGACGATCATCACCCTGATCGTCGCGGCGATGGCGGCGTTCGTGTTCGCGCATTTGCGGTTCTTCGGCAGCCGTATGCTGCTGAACTACTTCACCATGGGTTTGCTGTTCCCCGCCGCGACCGCGATCCTGCCGCTGTTCATCAAGGTGCGCGATCTGGGTCTGCTCGACACTTATTTCGGCGTCGTGCTGCCGCAGGTCGCCTTCGCGCTGGCGATGAGCATATTGCTGTTCCGGCGCTTCTTCCGCGATCTGCCGCACGAATTGCTCGAAGCCGCGTTGGTCGATGGTTGTTCCTATCCGCGCTTCTTCCGCTTCGTGACGCTGCCGTTGTCCACGCCCATTCTGGCGACGGTCGGCACGATCACTTTCGTGCATAGCTGGAACTCGTATCTGCTGCCGCTCGTGATGCTCAACAGCGACGCCATGTATCCGTGGCCGCTTGGCATCATGGTCTATCAAGGCGAATATACGGCCGATTGGCATTTGATCCTGGCGTTCATCACGCTGACGATCCTGCCGACCTTCCTGCTGTTCGTTCTGGCGCAAAAACACATCGTCGCCGGCCTGACGGTCGGCGCGGTCAAAGGCTGAACCGGGCCCGAAAGGCCCCCAACGACGGAGTGCGCGACGTGGAGAAAGTCGGTATCGGCATCATCGGATGCGGCGTGATCAGTGCGGCCTATATCAAGGCGTCGAAGAATTTCCCGATCCTAGAGATCCGGGGCCTGGCGGATATGCGCACCGAAGCATCGGAAGCGCGCGCGGCCGAATTCGGCCTGACGTCGATGCGCATCGACGCGATGTTGAAGCGCGACGATATCGACATCGTGCTGAACCTGACCGTGCCGCTGGCGCATACCGATGTCGATCTCGCCGTGCTGAAAGCGGGCAAGCATGTCTATTCGGAAAAGCCGCTGGGCGTGAACCTCGTCGAAGCGCGCAAGGTGATGGATCTGGCGAACGAGAAGGGCCTCCGCGTCGGTTGCGCGCCCGACACGTTCCTGGGCGGCGGGCACCAGACCGCGCGCGCCTTGATCGACGGCGGGGCCATCGGCAAGCCGGTCGCGGGCTCGGCCTTCTTCATGTGCCCGGGGCATGAGCGCTGGCACCCGGCCCCCGGCTTCTATTATTTGCGCGGCGGCGGGCCGATGCTGGATATGGGTCCGTATTACATCACCGATCTCGTGCAATTGCTGGGGCCGGTGGCGAGCGTGATGGGCTCGACCGCGCGCCCGCGCAACGAACGCATGATCACGTCGAAGCCGTTGAACGGCACGATGATGCCGGTCGAAGTTTCGACCCATGTCGCGGGCATGCTGGAATTCCGCAGCGGGGCCGTCGTATCGATCGCGATGAGCTTCGATGTGCCCAAGCACAAGCACACGCCGATCGAGATCTACGGCGACAAGGGTTCGATCCTGGTGCCCGATCCGAACCGTTTCGGCGGCGAGGTGCAGATCGCCATGACCGGCGGCGAATGGGAAGCCAAGCCCTTCACGCATGGCTATACCGAGGGCGAGTTCCGCTCGATCGGCCTCGCGGACATGGCGACCGGCATCCGCAAGAAGCGCGACCATCGCGCCAGCGGCGCGCTCGCGTTCCATGTGCTGGAGGTGATGGAGGCGTTCCAAAAATCCGCCGACGAAGGCAAGCGTATCGAGATCGAAAGCACGGTCGAGCGCCCGGCGGCCCTGGCACCCGGCCAATCCGGCGGCGCGGTGGAGTGACGGCGATGGCGAAGAAAAAACCGACGGCGATGATCGTGTGGGGTGGCTGGCACGGGCACGATCCCGATCTTTGCGCCTCGATGTATCGCACCTGGCTGACGGCGGCGGGTTACGACGTGCGCGTCGAAACCAAAACGGCGGTCTTCGCCGATCCGGCAATCCACGAATTGTCGTTGATCATTCCGATCTACACGATGTCGAAGATCGAACGGGCGGAGGCGATCAATCTTTGCGCCGCCGTGCAGAACGGTGTGGGCGTCGCCGGTCATCACGGCGGGATGAGCGACGCGTTCCGCGATTCGATCGAATACCAGTTCATGTGCGGCGGCCAATGGGTGGCGCATCCCGGCAATATCATCGATTTCCGGGTCAATATCGCCAAGCCCGACGATCCCGTGATGCAGGGTCTGAAAGACTTCGATTACAGGTCCGAGCAGTATTACATGCATGTCGATCCGAGCATCGAAGTGCTGGCGACGACGACGTTCTCGGGCGAACATGCGCCCTGGGTCGAAGGAGTCGTGATGCCCGTCGTCTGGAAGAAGCGCTACGGCAAAGGCCGCGTGTTCCATTGCACGCTGGGCCATCGTGCGTATGAATTGGATATTCCGCAGGTGAAGCAGATTCTGACCCGCGGAATCGAATGGGCGACGCGGAGCTGAAGTTTCAATGGCGAGGCCGACGGGCAAAGTGACGCTGGAGGATGTGGCGGCGGAGGCGGGGGTTTCTCTCGCCACCGCCGATCGCGTCGTCAACAAGCGGGCGGGCGTTCGCGACAAAACCGCGGCGCGGGTCAACGAAGCGGTGCTGAAGCTCGGTTATCGGCCGGATATCGCGGCGGCGCGTCTGGCGCGCAACCGGTCGTTCCGCTTCGCTTTCATCCTGCCGGTGGGCGACAATACCTTTATGACGCAATTGACCGAGCAGGTCGGCGTCACGGCGGCGTGGCTCGCGGGCCAGCGCGCCTTCATCGATACGCTGCATGTCGACGTGTTCGATCCCGACGTGATCGGGCGCACGCTGGAACGGCTGCCGCGCTACTACGACGGCGTCGCCGTCGTCGCCCTCGACCATCCGCGCGTGCGCGCGGCGATCGACGATCTGACCGCGCGGGGCACGACGGTCGTCACGCTGGTGTCGGACGTGCCGAATTCGCGGCGCTTCCATTATGTCGGCATCGACAATCCGGCGGCGGGCCGCACGGCGGGCACGCTGATGGGCCGCTTCCTCGGCGGCAAGAAAGGCAAGATCGGCATCGTCGCGGGTTCGCTCGCCTTGCGCGATCACGCCGAACGCTATTTCGGTTTCAACCAGGTGATCGCGGGCGAGTTTCCGAAACTCGAAATCCTCGCCCCCGTCGAAGGCCGCGACGAGCGCGCGCGCTCGGAAGCGGTCACCAAGCGCTTGCTCGCCAAGCATCCCGATATGGTCGGCATCTATAGCGTGGGTGCCGGCAATCGCGGCATCGCTTCGGCGATCGAGGCGGCCGGCCGCGGCGGCGATCTCGTGTGGATCGCGCACGAACTCACCGCGTATACGCGGCGGTTTCTGTTGCTCGGCACGCTCGACGCGGTGATCGGCCAGAATGCGGGCCACGAAGCGCGCTCGGCGGGCCGCGTGCTGCTGGCGCAATGCTCCGGCGAGCGGATCGTGCCCGATCAGGAGACGATCGGCATCGACATCTTCGTGCGCGGCAATATTCCGGCCGAGCCCGCTTTCGCGGCACAAGTCGAAACGCGCGGGCTGGCCATGGCATCGCGCGGCTAACCCCGCCGGAAGCTGTGTCCCGGCGGGGTCGATCGCGACCGCTATTCCAGCGTGCGGGCGGCGGGCGAAATCAAATCCTTGGCGATATCGATCTTGGTTTTAAGCATCCCGGATTCGACCATGAAATCCTGATCGGCGCCGAGATTGGCGATATCGCGATCGGTGACGCGCAGCGCGAAATCGTAATAGGTCATCATCTTGCGCGCGTCCTCCAGATCGATCTTCTGGTCGGCGGCGGCGATCTTCAGCGCTTCCTCCGGGTTCGCCTTCATGAAGGCGAGAGCCTTGCGATGCGCCGCGAGATAGGCGGCGACGATCCGCGGGTTCTTCTCGATCAGATCGCCGCGCACGCCGATGACGGAGGTCGGATCGAGCAAGCCGTCGCCCGAGGCGAGCAGCTTGCCATTCGCCTTTTCGACCGCCAGCGCGTTGTTGCCTGCGAGCGTGGCCGCATCGACCTTGCCCGCGAGCAGCGCCGCGCGCGCCGACGGCAAGTCCATATTGACGTGCTCGACGTCCGACAGGCGCAGGCCGTTCTTGGCAAGGGCGGCGGCCAGCAGCTGGTGCAGCACCGTGCCCTTGGGGCCGGCGACCGTCTTGCCCTTCAACGATTTGATGTCGGCCGGGCCGTTCGGCATGGCGAGAATCATATAGGCCTTGGCGCCGCGGCTATAGGTCGCGACGACTTTCACGTCGATGCCGTTGGCCTTGCCCAAAATCGCCGACGCACCGCCGAGGACCGACGCGATATGGATCTCGCCCGCCGCCAGTGCCTGCATTTGCTGCGCGCCCGACGTGATCTCCGGCGATTCGACCTTGATGCCCATCGGGGCGTAGGCCTCGTCGAGATAACCTTTCGCGCGCATCACGATCGACGGCACGTTGAAGGGCGACGCGACGTAAGTGACGCGCAGCGTTTCGATCTTCTGCGCCATCGCTTGCGGGGCGGCCGCGAGCATCGCCGCCGCCGCGATCGCGGCGAGACGGATGGAAATCCTCATTGGGTTGACTCCTTGGGTGTCCGGGTTTTTCGAGCCTCGCCGGCTTCGAAACCGGCAATGATGGCGCGCCGCAAGCGCACGATTTCGGGATCGGTCGGATCGCGCGGGCGCAAGATGGGATTGGCGAAGCGTTCGGCGATGACGCCGCTTTCCATCAAGCAGACCTCGTCGCCGAGCAGCACGGCTTCTTCGATATCGTGGGTGACGAACACGATGGTCGGGCGGAAGCGCTGCCACAACGCGACGAGTTCGCTTTGCAGGCGGCGGCGCGTCATCGCGTCGAGTGCGGCGAAGGGCTCGTCGAGCAACAGCAATTCGGGCTTGGTGACGAGCGCGCGCGCGAGGCCCGCCCGGCTCGCCATGCCGCCGGAAAGCTGGTCGGGACGGGCGTTCGCGAAATCGTGCAGGCCGATCACGTCGAGGATATCGGCGACGCGCTTGGCGATTTCGGGCTTCGCCATGCGGCCTTCCAGCGCGAAGCCGACATTGCGCGCGACGCTGAGCCACGGCATCAAACGCGGCTCCTGGAACACGTAACCGACACGTGAATCGCCAGCACCGCGTGTGATTTTTCCGGCGGTGGGCGTTTCGAGGCCGGCGAGCAGGCGCAACGCCGTCGTCTTGCCGCAGCCCGACGGGCCGACCAGCACGGTGAAGCTGCCCGGCGGCAAGGCGAGGTCGAACTCGCGCAACGCCGCGACGTCGCGATCCTTCAGCCGATAGGTTTTTGAGACGCCGCGGCACTCAAGCATGGGTTTCGGCCCCGTGCTCGACCCGTACCCACGGCCACGCGGCGGCGATCGCGCGGCGGAACAGAAAATCGGTGGCGAGACCCAGCGTGCCGATCACGATCACGCCGACGACCACGATGTCGGTACGCGCGAGATTCTGCGCGTCCTCGATCATGTAGCCGAGCCCGGCGGACGAGGCGACCAGCTCCGCGCCGACCAATGCGCGCCAGCCTTGGCCCAGCGCGATGCGCAAGCCGATGACGACGGAGGGCAGGGCCGAGGGCAGCACGACACGGCGCAAGATCTCGTTCGGCGACAGGCCGCTGACGCGCCCGACTTCGATCAGCTTCGGGTCGCATTGCGCGATGCCGCCGGTGGTGCCCAGAAAGATCGGGAAGAAACACGCCAGCGTGATGATGCCGATCTTCTGCGCTTCGCCAATACCCAGCCACAGGATCAGCAGCGGGATCATCGCGAGCGGCGGGATCTGACGCAGGAATTCGAGCGGCGGCTCGACGATCCGGCGCAGCAGCGCGACGCGCGCGAAGGCGAAGGCGACAATCAGCGCCAGCGCGGTCGACAATGCGAAGCCCCAAGCGAGGCGCACGACGCTGACGCGGATATGTTTGGCGAGCGTGCCGTCCCCGATCAGTTCAAGCGCGGCGTCGGCGACCAAGGCGGGCGAGGGCAGCAAGGCGCGCGAGACGCCGATTAGCGCCACGCCGAGCGCCCAGATCGCGACGATGAAAAGCGCGACCAGCGGCCAGATCGGCATTGCGGCGAAACGACGCTTCATCGCCGATACGAACCGTGCGCGGAAATCAAAATCACGGGATTTATTTCGATCCGTCAAAGGGTTGAGCCACCAGCGGGAGTGCCGACCGCACCGGGCCCTGGCATCTAGCACGCTAACCTATGTATTGCAAATGACTCTCAATATCACTAGGTGTCAAGACGTCACGGCGATCGAACACAACGCGCGCGTCAAAGCTCGATATCGGTTTCACATGAACACGCAACTTCCGCTTCTCGTTCTGTCGCATCACGGCGGCGTGCCCGAACCCTTCGCGCGCTTCGTGCGCGAAGGCCGCCTCGCCGCCGAATGGGAATGGGACGTGACGGCGTCGCGCATCGCCGCCGCGCGCGGCGTGATGCTCACGCTGCATCTCGACCAGATTCGCGCGATGGAATGGCGCGACGGGTTCGAGACGATGCTCGCGAAAGGCGGGCGCGTGCTGCTCAACGGTCACGCCGAGCGCCCCTTCCTGCCGGGCGTCGGGCATTTCGTGTTGGGCGGCAAACAACGCAAACACCTGACCTTGTCGGTGTTGGGCGATCATCCGCTGTTCGAGGGCGTCGATCGTCTGACCTTCGAAACGCGGCGCGGCGTCGCCGGTTTCTACGGGCGCGGCCACAACGCGATGCCGGCGGGTGCCAAAGCGCTGACCGGGGTGGGGCCCGATGCCGCGCCGCTCGATTGGGTTTTACGGCGCGCCGATGGCGGCGCCGTGCTCTCCCACGCCGGCAACGATCTATGGACGGGCAGCGAGGATATGGCGCTGATCGATCGCTTGCTCGACAACGCGGTGCGCTGGCTCGCGCACGAAACGAAGGCCTGACCATGCTCGCAACGTTGCAACCCGGTGCGTCCTACCAGATCGAAGCGCTCGAGGGGCCGCGCTATGGCGCGCTCTTCAAGCGACGCATCCGGCCCGAAGCGTTGAATGCGAACGCGCTGGACGGCGTCGGCGTGCTGTTCGTGCCGTGCCGCACGCATCCCCAACGCCTCGCCAAACATTGGCCGCTTTTCGCCGAATATCTGCGCAACGGCGGCACGCTGGTGGCGATGGGCGAGACGTTCCAGAACGAATGGATCCCGGGCGTGTCGTTCCATCCGGAGGAAACGAATTTCTGGTGGTGGCTGGAACCCGGTGCCGATCTCGGCGTCGAGCGAACCGGCGTCGCGCATCCCGCCCTCGCCGGCATCGGCAAGGCCGAAATCACGTGGCATCTACACGGCTGGTACGATCCGCCGAAGGGTGCGCAAACGCTGATCGCCGATCGGGAGGGCAACGCGCTGATGTACGAAGATCGCGTTAGCTTCGGCGGCAGCTTGATCGTGACGAGCCTCGATCCCAGCTATCACCACGGCTCGCATTTCATGCCGGCGACCACGCGCTTCCTCGACAAATTCCTGCCGAACCTCGCGGCCCTTTAGGAAAGCCCGATATCGAGGCGATAGGCCGCGATTTCGCGCGGGGGCAGAATGCGCGTGCCCGGCCGCGTCGACATATCGCCATCGGCGCCGTCCTGTTCGGCCAGACCTTGCCACGGCTCGATGCATAGATAAGGCGCGCCCGGCTTGGTCCAAATGCCGAGCTGCGGGGAGTCGGGAAACGCCACGTCGATTCCCGTTTGGCCTTCGATGCCGAACCAGACGCGGCGCGAATTCAACGTTTCGAAATGGAAGGCGCCCTCGACGAACATATCGTCGTGGGGTTTGAGGCGCCGTCCGGCGATCGGCGTGTCGAAGCGTTGCTTGTGCAGCAAGCCCGTCGTTTGGCTCGCACGGCGCACCGGTGCCGTCTCTTCTTTCTCGAACAGGCAGACATATCGATCGCGCGTCGTGTCGAGCGGCCAGATGAACGCCGGGTGATAGCCGAACGCGAAGGGGAAGGGCTTGGCGTCGCGGTTTTCGATCGACGCGGTGGTGAAGAGCTTGCCGTCGCGCGCGGCGAATTCCAGGCGCAGCGCGAAGGCGAAGGGGAAGCTCGCGCGCGTCGCATCGTCGTCAGTCGTTTCGAACACCACGCGGTCGGCGCTTTGCGCGATGACGGCGAACACGCGATCGCGCGCGAAGCCGTGGGGATTCATCGGATAGGACCGGCCGTCGATTCGAACCTTGCCGTCCGGCGATTTGCCCACGACCGGGAATAGTATCGGCGCCGTGCTCGTCCACCAGCGCGCATCGGGCGACCAAACCAAGTCGCGCCCGTTGATCGCCAAGGCCGCTAATTCCGCCCCCTTGGGGGCGATGCGCGCGGCGACGCCGCCGCCGGAAATTTCGATGGAATTCTCGGTCACTAGGGCGACTCCTCGGGGCCGTCGGGCAGAATCATACGGCCGGTTACGATTCTTCCGTGTGGATATGCCATCTGCGCGTTGACAGGGGCAATCGGGCACCGTAAAGAGGACGCCAACTGAAATATCAAATCTCAAAGGGGAGGCGCCGCTTGTCGGCAAACTTGGCGGAACACGCGGTAACTGCGTCGAATGTGGCCGATTTGGCCGCCGGCGATTTGCGCGTGACCGTCGCTCCCGAAGCCGGCGGGCGGATCGCGAAATTCTGGCGCGAAACCCCGAAAGGGCAAGTTCATATTTTGCAGCCGATGGGGCCGGACGCGTTCGACCCCTTCAATTGGCCCAAGGCCGGCTGCTACCCGCTCGTCCCGTTCTCCAACCGCATCCGGAACGGCCGTTTCGTTTTCGAAGGCCGCGAACGGCGCTTGCCGCCGCATCCCGGCACGTCCGATGCGCTGCACGGCTTCACCCAGCGCCGGCCCTGGACGGTCGCGACGAAGTCGGCGTCGTCGTTGACGATGACCCATATCCACACGCAAGACGAATGGGATTGGGCGTTCGCGACGTCCCAGCTTCTCGACCTGACGGGCGAAGCGCTGACCGTGACGTTGACGGTCAAGAATCTGTCGAACGCCGCGATGCCCGTTGGTTTCGGCCTGCATCCTTATTTCGCCATCGCGCTGGGCGATCGCATCGCGTTCGACGCGGCGTGGAATTGGGCGATCGACGACGGGTTCATCGCGATCAAGCGCGACGCCAAGATCACGCATTACGACGCGCCGCAGAATACGGCGGGCCGCACGGATTATCTGTCGGGCTGGTCGCGCAAGGCGACGATCGCGCGCCAAGACGGCACGACGATCCGCATGCATGCGAGCGAAGCGCTCGATCATTTCGTTTTCCACGTGCCGGAGGGCGGGGCTTATCTGTGCCTCGAACCCGTCAGCCACGTGGCGGATGCGTTCAATCTCGCGCCCGCGGGACATGCGGGGACGGGATTGCAAGTGCTGGCACCGGGTGCGTCGGTCGAAGCGACGGTGCGGATGGAGATCGAGACGGAGAACTGACAAGACGGCCCCGGCGCGACCGGCCGGGTTTCAAACACCACATCGGGAAAACACCGAGGGAGGAAAACATGAGCGAAGTTTCGAAGAACGGTGGAATCGGCCGCCGTTCGATCCTGAAAGGGGCGGCGGGTGCCGCCGCACTCGCGTCGGTGCCGGGCGTCGTCTTCGCCCAGGGTGCCGCGAAGGAAGCGCCGGATCTCGCCAAGCTCGTCGCCGAAGGCAAGCTGCCGCCGCTGGCGCAGCGTTTGCCGTCGTCGCCGCTGGTCGTGAAGCCGCTCGAAAAGACCGGCGTCTACGGCGGTTCGTTGCGCCGTGGCCTGCGCGGCTCGGCCGACCATAACGGCATTCTTCGCATGGTGGGCAACCAGGGCCTGGTGCGCTGGAACCTCGCCTTCACGGAAGTCGAGCCGGGTGTCGCCCAGCGCTGGGACGTCAACGCCAACGCGACCGAGTTCACCTTCCATCTGCGCCCCGGCATGAAGTGGTCGGACGGCAAGCCCTTCACCGCGGACGACATCGTTTTCGCGATCGAGGATTGCTGCAAGAATTCCGAACTCTATCGTTCGGTGCCGTCGGTGCTGGTGATCAACGGCAAGCCCGCGACGGTGACGAAGGTTTCCGACACGGTCGTGAAGTTCACCTTCGAATCGCCCTACGCGATGTTCCTGGAAAACCTGGCGACCCCGCTCGGTCAGCAGCCCACGCTGTTCCCCAAGCACTATTGCAGCCAGTTCCTGCCGAAATACAATCCGAACGTCGCCGACCTCGCCAAGGCGGCCAATATGTCGGATTGGCCCGCGCTGTTCCGCGCGCGCTGCGGCGACATCGAAATCCCGTCGCGCTGGGGCAACGTCGACAAGCCCACGATCGATCCGTGGGTGGTGCGCGAGGCCTATACGGGCGGCGCCACGCGCGTCGTGATGGAACGCAACCCGTATTTCTGGCAGGTCGACACCAACGGCGCGCAATTGCCGTATATCGACCGTCTGACGTTCTCGATCTCGCAGGACGTGGAATCCCTGATGCTCGACGCGGTCTCCGGCCGTCTCGACATCCAGGACCGCCACATCGACTCGCTGCAGAACAAGCCCACGCTCTCGCAGAACATGCAGCGCGGCGGCTATCGTCTGCTCGAGCTGATCGCCTCGGGCGCGCAGCAATGCCAGATCTACTTCAACATCACGCACAAAGACCCCGCGATGCGGGCGATGTTCTCGAACAAGGAATTCCGTCAGGCCTTGTCGCTGGGCATCGACCGCAAGGAGATCATCGATCTCGTCTATCTCGGCCAGTCGGAGCCGTACCAGACCGGTCCGCGCCCGGGCCATCCCTGGTATCACGAGAAGCTCGCGCGCCAGTTCACGGATCATAACGTGAAGCAGGCGAACGAGATCCTCGACAAGCTCGGCTACAACCGCAAGGACGCGCAGGGCTTCCGTCTGCGTCCCGACGGGCAGAAGGTGTTCTTCGCCATCGACGTGATCCCCACGCTCTATCCGGATCTCGTCGACACGCTGGAACTCGTCCGCCGTCACTGGGTCGCGATCGGCGTCGACATGAAGGTCAACACGATCGAACGCGCGCTCTACTACACGCGCGGCGACAACAACGACCACGACGCGGCCGTGTGGCCGGGTCCCGGCGGGCTCGATCCGATCCTCGATCCGCGCGACTACCTCGCCCAGCATCCGCAAGGCTCGCGTTACGCGATCCCCTGGACGCTGTGGTACGTGTCCAACGGCAAGGACGGGCAGGAGCCGCCCGAAAGCCAGAAGCGCCGCATGAAGCTGTTCGACGATGCGCGCGCCACGGCCGACCTCGCCAAGCGTGGCGCCATGGTGAAGGAGATCATGGATCTCTGCGCCGAGGCGTTCGAGACGGTGGGCGTGTGCCTGGCCGTCAACAATTTCGGCGTGGTCCGCAACAACCTGCAGAACGTGCCGAAGGCGTATCCGAACTCGTGGTCCTGGCCCAACCCCGGACCGGCGATGCCGCAGCAGTTCTTCTTCCAGTCGTAAGGCGATCGGGGCCGGCGCCGTTCGCGGCGCCGGCCCTTTTCTTTTTCTTCCTCGCGCGTTCCGGAAAACCGATGCTCCGTTTCCTCGTCACGCGGTCCTTGTGGATGGTGCCGTCGCTGTTCGTGATCAGCTTCCTGGCTTTCGTGCTGATCCAGCTGCCGCCCGGCGACTACGTCACCACCTATATCGCGACGCTCGCCGCCTCCAACGAGGTCGTCGACCAGAACCAGGCCGCCGATCTGCGCCAGCGCTTCGGTCTCGATCAGCCGATGATCGTCCAGTACTGGAAATGGATCACGGGCATTCTGTTGCGCGGCGATTTCGGTTTGAGTTTCGAATGGCAGCAGCCGGTGTCGGAACTGATTTGGGAGCGCATGGCGCTCACCCTTGTTCTGACCTTCTCGACGCTGCTCGCCACCTGGGCCATCGCGCTGCCGGTCGGCGTCTACTCGGCCGTGCGTAAGTATTCGATCGGCGACTACGTCGCGACCTTCTTCTCCTTCCTCGGTCTCGCCATTCCTTCATTCCTGCTCGCCCTCGTGCTGATGTATCTGGCGGCGGTCGAATGGGGCCAGGAAGTCGGCGGGCTGTTCTCGGAGAAGTATCAGACCGCGCCGTGGAGCTGGGGCAAGGTTCTCGACCTTCTGACCCATCTGTGGATCCCGGTCATCATCCTGGCCGTGTCGGGTACCGCAAGCCTCATCCGCGTGATGCGCGCGAATATGCTCGACGAGTTGAACCGCGCCTACGTCACCACGGCGCGCGCCAAGGGGCTTTCCGAATTCAGATTGCTGATCAAGTATCCGGTGCGCTTGGCGCTCAATCCCTTCATCTCGACCATCGCGTGGCTGCTGCCCAATCTGGTCTCGGGCTCGATCATCGTCGCGATCGTGCTGAGCCTGCCGACCGCAGGCCCGCTGCTGCTGCAGTCGCTGATGGCGCAGGACATGTACCTCGCCGGCGCTTTCATCCTGCTGATCTGCGCGCTCACGCTGATCGGCTCGCTGATCAGCGACATCCTGCTCGCCATCGTCGATCCGCGCATCCGCCTGGAGTAGAACATGACGGACGTCACTTTCGCCGCGGTCGATAAAAGCCGCCTCGCCGTCGCCTCGCAATGGCAGTTGATGTGGTGGGCGTTCAAGCGCCACCGCCTCGCCATGGTGGGCCTTTGGGTGGTCGGTTTCTTCTACCTGATCGCGCTGATCCCGGGCTTCTTCTCGTCGAACGACCCGTCGGCGCAGAACGCGCGCGCGGCCTATCATCCCCCGCAGCGCCTGCACATCATCGACGAAGCGGCCGACGGATCTTGGAAATTCAATCTCCATATCCGCCCCTACGTGCTGCGCCGCGATCCCACGACGCTCGCCGCGATCTATGTCGAGGATCCCAACCGCAAGGTCGATCTTCAGTTCTTCACCCAAGGCTATGAATGGTCGTTCTTCGGCCTGTTCAAGTCGAACCTGCATCTGATCGGTACGGGCGACGCGCGCCAGCCGCTGTTCCTGCTGGGGGCGGACCGTCTCGGCCGCTGCGTGTGGAGCCGAATCATGCAGGGCACGCAGATCTCGCTGTCCGTCGGTTTGGTCGGCGTGTTCTTGTCGCTGCTGCTCGGCGTCGTCCTAGGCGGCATCTCGGGCTATTTCGGCGGCAAGGTCGATTTCTCGATCCAGCGCGTGATCGAGTTCGTGCTGTCGCTGCCGACGATCCCGATCTGGCTCGCCATGGCGGCCGCGTTGCCGCAGGATTGGCCGGCGACGCTCAACTACTTCATGATCACGTTGATCCTGTCGTTGACCGGCTGGGCGCAGTTGGCGCGCGTCGTGCGCGGGCGGTTCTTGAGTCTGCGCACCGAGGAGTTCGTGACGGCCGCGCGCCTCGACGGGGCGTCGGAAGGGCGCATCATCTTCCGGCATATGCTGCCGAGCTTCATGAGCCACATCATCGCGTCGATCACGCTGGCGATCCCGGCGATGATCCTGGCGGAAACGTCGCTCTCCTTCCTCGGTCTCGGCCTTCAGCCGCCGACGATTTCCTGGGGCGTGCTGTTGCGCGAAGCCCAGAACATCCGCTCGATCGCGACCGCACCGTGGCTTTTCGCCCCCGGTGTCGCCGTGGTCGTCGCGGTCATCGCCCTCAACTTCCTGGGAGACGGGTTGCGCGACGCCGCCGATCCGTACAACAAATGACCGGCAGCAACGTCGTTCTCGAGGTCAAGGATCTCGTCACCCATTTCCCGACGCGCACGGGCGTGGTGAAGGCCGTCGACGGTGTTTCGTTCAAGATCGAACGCGGCAAAACCCTGTGCGTCGTCGGCGAGTCCGGTTCGGGCAAGAGCGTCACCGCGCGCTCGATCCTGCAAATCGTCGACACGCCCGGCCGCATCGTTTCGGGCTCGATGATGCTCCATCGCCCGAACGGCACCAGCGTGGATCTCGCCAAGTTGAACCCGCGCGGACCCGAGATCCGCGCGGTGCGCGGCGCCGAGATCGCGATGATCTTCCAGGAGCCGATGTCCTCGCTGTCGCCCGTGCACACGGTCGGCGACCAGATCATGGAAGTGCTGCGCCTGCATCTGAAGATGTCGAAGGCCGATGCGCGCGCCCGCACGATCGAGCTGTTGAAGCAGGTCGAAATCCCGAACCCCGACCGGGCGATCGACCGCTACACGTTCGAATTCTCGGGCGGTATGCGCCAGCGCGTGATGATCGCGATGTCGCTGGCCTGCAACCCGTCGCTGCTGATCGCGGACGAGCCGACGACGGCGCTGGACGTGACGACGCAGGCCGAGATTCTCGACCTCATCAAGCGGCTCCAGCAGCGCCACGGCATGGGCGTGATGTTCATCACCCACGACATGGGCGTGGTGGCGGAAATCGCGGACGACGTGCTGGTCATGTATCACGGCAAGGTGATGGAAGAAGGTCCGGTGGACCGCATTTTCCACGCGCCGCAAGACGCCTATACGAAGATGCTGATCGGCTCGGTGCTGAAGCTGGAGCGCAAGGCCGATATCCGCTTGAAGCGCGCGCCCATCGACGAGAAAGCGCCGCCGGTGGTCGAGATCAAGAATCTCGTCATGCATTTCGGCTCGGGCGCCAATCTCGTGAAGGCGGTCGACGACGTGTCGTTGATCGTGCGCCCGGGCGAAACGCTGGGCATCGTCGGCGAGTCGGGTTCCGGCAAGACGACGATGGGCCGCTGCCTGATGCGCGTCTATCAGCCGACCGGCGGGCAGATGAGCTATCGCCGCGCCGACGGATCGATCGTCGATCTCGTCGCGGCGGATAAACAAAAACTGCGCGAATGCCGGCGCGAGATCCGCATGATCTTCCAGGACCCGGTGGGCTCGCTCAATCCGCGCATGACGGTGGCGCAGATCATCGGCGAACCGCTGCTGGTCAACGAGATCGCGAAGGGGCAGGAGCTCGACGACCGCGTCGCCGACCTGATGCGACAAGTCGGTCTGGAGCCCGCGTGGCGTGAGCGTTACCCGCACGCGTTCTCGGGCGGTCAGCGCCAGCGTATCGGTATTGCGCGCGCGATCGCGCTCAATCCACGCTTGATCGTCGCGGACGAAGCGACCTCGGCGCTCGACGTGTCGCTGCGCTCGCAGATGCTCGATCTGATGATGAACCTGCAGGACAAGCTGGGCCTCAGCTACGTCTTCATCAGCCACGATATCGGCGTCATCCGCTACATGTGCGATCGCATCGCGGTCATGTATCGCGGCAAGGTCGTCGAAACCGGCGAGACCGAACAGGTCTGCGATGCCCCCAATCACGCCTACACCAAGGCGCTGCTCTCGGCGATCCCGCGGCCCGATCCGCGCGCGCGCCGGATGGGCCAGCGCCATCGCTATGTCGCGTAACGGAGCACGAACGTGAAGATCACCGACGTCAAAACGTTTTTGATGAATGCCGGGCGGCCCGGCGCCAAGTTCTGGGCGTCCGACGGCTCGTTCGGGCCCGAGGGCGACTACTCGAACAATCTGCGCGGCGCGCGCCACTGGCTGTTCGTGAAGATCTACACCGACGAAGGCATCACCGGGATCGGCGAATGCTCGGGCTGGCCGAAGGTCATCGACACGGCGATCCACGATCTCAAATCGGTGTTGATCGGCGAGGACCCGACCCATATCGAGCGGCTCTATCAGAAAATGATGATCGCCATGATGGGCCACGGGATGCTCGGCACGGTCGGCGGCGGCGCGTTGACCGGGCTCGACATGGCGCTGTGGGACATCAAGGGCAAGGTTCTGAACGTGCCGGTGTGGAACCTGCTGGGCGGCAAGGTCCGCGACCGTATTCGCATCTACGCCCATGCCAACGCGCCGGAAGTTGCGCTCAGCTGCAAGAAGCGCGGCATCACGGCGATCAAATGCGGCGGCGTGTCGAATCCCGTCCAGAAGATCGCGGCTCTGCGCGAAGCGATCGGTGACGAAATGGATCTGATGATCGACATGCACGGGCCGCCTTGGATGACGCCGGCGGACGCGGCGCGTCTGGCGCGCGCGCTCGAGCCCTACGATCTCATGTGGATCGAAGATCCGATCGCGCCCGAGAATCTCGACGGCTATAAGCGCATTCGCGACGCGGCGAACGTGCCGCTGGCGGCGGGCGAGCGTATGGCGACGATCTTCGGCCTGCGCGATCTGATCGAGCGCGAATTGATCGACGTCGCCCAGCCCGACACGGGCCGTGCGGGCGGCATCACCCAGATGAAGAAGATCGCCGCGATGGCGGAAGCCCATCACATCATGATGGCGCCGCATTCGGGCTCGCTGGGCCCCGTCGCCGAATACGCGGCGTTGCATCTGCTCGCGGCGATTCCCAACACGTTGATCCTGGAGCGGATCGAGGACGATTGGGACGGCCGCGCCAAGACCGTGATTCCGCATCCCCAGCAGAAGGACGGCTACCTGATGGTGCCGGACGCGCCGGGTCTGGGGGTCGATATCGACGAGGCGTTCGTCGCGAAATTCCCGGCGGCGAATAACGTCGCGGTGCCGATCGGCGAGGATTCGAACAGTTACGCCGAAGGCACTTATCGCGAGCATGTCTATGTGCAGACGCGCTTCAAGCGCGGCAAATACTTCAAGGCGGGCGAGTAACGCAGGATGGCACTGAAGATCGAACGTTTGCGCGCCTTCATGACGCGCGACAAGGACCGGCCCCGGGTGATCGTCGCGATCGACACCGAGGACGGCGTGACCGGCTGGGGCGAATGCTACAATCACGGCCCCGACAAGGCGCTACTGCCGCTGCTCGACTATCTGTTCGGCTTCATCAAGGGCCGGGATGCGAGCCGTGTCGAGTACCTCATCAACATTCTGATGCAGCAATCGCGGTTCCCCCCGGGCGCGTTGGGGCTCGCGGGCATTTCGGCGATCGATCATTGCCTGTGGGACATTTCGGCCAAGGCCGTGGGCGTGCCCGTCTACAAGATGATCGGCGGCAATGTGCGCGACCGCGTGAAGGTCTATGCCGGCGTCTACACCGCACCGGACCCGGCCGCCGCGCGCGACGAGTTCGACAAGCTCAATGCCGATTGGGGCCTGACCGCGTTCAAGCTGTCGCCCTATCGTTTGGACATGCATCGCCATCGCTGGGGCGAGGTGGTGCGCGAGGCGGCGGAGTATTTCCGCAAGCTGCGCGAGACCATTCGCAGCGATTACGAAATCGCCTTCGACGCGCATGCCAAGATTTTCGAGGTGAGCCAAGCCGCACAGCTCGGCAACGCGCTCGCCCCTTACGATCCGATGTTCTTCGAGGAGCCGCTGCGCCCGGAGAATTTCGACGCGTGGGGCGAGTTGAAGCGTCAGTTGAAATGCACGCTGGCGACGGGCGAATCCTATTACAGCCGCTTCGAGTATCTACGCCTGATGCAGGCGAAGGGTTGCGACATCGTGCAGCCCGATATCTGCGTCGTCGGCGGGATCACCGAAATGAAGCGCATCGCCGCGATCGCCGAAGCGCATTTCGTGTCGATCGCGCCGCACAACCCGATGGGGCCGCTCGCCTCGGCGGTGAACCTGCATTTCTGCGCCGCGCAGACGAATTTCCGGTTCCTGGAATATCGTCTGCCGCAAGGGCCGGGCTACGTGTTCGGCACGGGAAAGCAGGAAGCGCCGCCCGAAGAGCAGCGCTTGCAGGGGGCGTGGTACGTCAAGGATCCGTATCTGCCCAAGGACGGGCATCTGGAGCTGCGGCCCGACCGGCCCGGCTGGGGCGTCGAGATGGATATGCAAGTCCTCGGCAAGGAGGACTACGTCCATTGGCAGCGCAAAGTGCCGGTCAAGCGCGACGGCTCGACCGGCTACGTTTGAGGGACGATGCGCGAACCCCGATCAAAATTTGAGAGGTTCGCCGAACCGCGCGATCGGGGCGCCGGGCACGTCCACGCGGAACGAGATCAGCGTGCCGCCTTCCTTGCGCCCCAGGCGGTCGCTGGTCAGCGACGTGACATAGAGCGTTTTGAGGTCGGGCCCGCCGAAGCACGGCATCGTCGGTGCCGCGACGGGAACGGGGATGCGCGAAACGATCGTGCCGTCCGGCGCGATGCGGTTCAGCACGCCCGCCGACACGCCCGCCGACCAGTAGAAGCCTTCCGCGTCGCACGCCGCACCGTCGGGGCGGCCGTCTTCGTCGCTCATCGTGCGGATGACGCGCTTGTTCGTCGCGGCACCGGTCTTCGGATCGAAGTCGAAGGTCTGGATGAAGCGATGGCGGCTGTCCGAATGGAACATCGTGCGGCCGTTCGGCGTCCACGCCAGACCGTTCGACACGATCAAGCCATCGAGCAGACGCACGCAGCTTTTGTCCGGCCCGACGCGATAGAGCCCGGCGCGCGGTTCCTTCTCCGGCCGGTCGTCCATGGAGCCGATCCAGAAATAACCGTCGGGGCCGATCTTGCCGTCATTGAGGCGATTGCCCTCGATGCCCGGCTCCGGGTTCACCAGGAAGTCGAGCTTTTTGGTCGCGAAGTCGAAATAGTAGACGCCGTCGACCAATGCGACGACCGCGCGCCCGTCGGGGCAAAGACCGAACGAGCCGATCTTGCTGGGCATGTCCCAGCGTTGCAGCGACTTGGTCGCGGGGTTCAGGCGGAACAGGGCGGGTGCGAGAATGTCGATGAAGTACAGGCTCTGGCTTGCCGCATCCCACAGCGGGCCTTCGCCCACACCCAACGGGAAGTCGATAAGCCGTTCGATTTGCAGCGTTTCCTTCGTCACGTGAGACCTTTCTACGCGGAGTTGCGAGACGGGGAACCCCTTGATATATCAGGCGCTGCCGAATGACTACGCCAAAGACCGGAGCCCCAGTGGAATTGCCCGCCCGCAGCCGATTATCGCCGGTGGACCCCGCTTATTTGCGGGGTTTGCGCGAGCATGTCCATGACGTGTTGCGCCGGGCGATCATCGGCGGCGAGTTGCCGGCGGGGTCGTGGCTGATCGAGCGGCAATTGGCGGCCGAATTGGGCGTGAGCACCACGCCGTTGAAGGAAGCTTTGCGCCGTCTCGAACTCGAAGGCTTGGTCGCGACCGAGCCGCGCCGGGGCGTGCGCGTCACTTTCGATTCCAACCAAGCCTACGAGATGGCGCTGGCGCGCGCCGCGTTGGAAGCGATGATCAGCCGTATGGCGGCCGAGCGCATCGACGCCGAGACCATCGCGGCGCTGCGCGCGATCGTGGCGCGGATGGAAGGCGCGACGAAAGCGGGCGACGTCGAGACCCTGATCGTCGCGAACGAGGAATTCCACGATCTGATCCACACCGCGTCGGGCTGCCGCTACATGCCGCGTTTGATCGAAACGCAGCGCGTGTTCGTGCACACCGCGCGCTATGTGATCCTTTCCGACGTCGAAGAGCGCGGCCGCGCTTTCGCCGAGCATCGCGCGATTTTCGAAGCGCTCGCAGCACACGACGGCGACGGCGCCGAGCGCGCGATGCGCGACCATGTTCTGCGCTCCGCGCGCCATCACGTGAAAACGGCGTTCGAACGCCGGGAGGAGACACCATCATGACCGCCAAACTGCGCCAAGCTCTCGCCGGTATCTCCGGCGTTCACGTGACACCCTACACCGCCGATGGCGGGATCGACGGCGCGTTGCTCGCCAAGGTGATCGACCGCATCGCGGCGGCGGGCGTGCACAATATCGTCTCGGCCGGCAATACCGGCGAGTTTTATGCGCTCACGCTCGACGAAGTGCGCGCGGTGCATGACGGCGCCATCGAAGCCAACAAGAACCGCTCGCTGCTGACCGCAGGCGTGGGCCGCTCGCTGAAGGATGCGATCGAACTCGGCCGGCGCGCGAAAGCCAACGGCGCGCATGCGCTGATGGCGCATCAACCGCTCGATCCGTTCGCCGCCCCGCAAGCGCAGGCCGCGTATTTCAAAGCGATCGCCGACGGCGTGGATCTGCCGCTGGTCGCCTATGTGCGCTCCGACGCGATGGGCCGCGCCGATCTGCTCGGCATCGCCAACCATCCCAATGTCGTCGCGGTGAAATTCGCCACGCCGAACATGATGCTGCTGGCCGAAGTCGTGCGCGAAAGCGGCGCCAACACGGCGTTGTGGGTCTGCGGCCTTGCCGAAGGCTGGGCGGCGCCGTTCTACGCGGCGGGTGCGCGCGGCTTCACGTCGGGCCTCGTCAATGTCGATCCCAAACGCTCGCTGGCTATCCACGCGGCGCTCGAATCGGGCGACTTCGCCAAGGTGCGCGAACTCGTCACCACCATCGCCGCGTTCGAAACGATGCGCACCAAGTTCCAGAACGGCGCCAACGTTACCGTGGTGAAGGAAGCGATGATGCAGATCGGTTATCCGGTCGGCCCCGTGCGCTTGCCGGGATTGGTGGCGCTCGACGCCGACGACCGCGCCAAACTTTCCGGTATTCTCCAATCCTGGGGCGTTCTGCCGGCGCAACGGGCGGCGGAATAGGGGCCGACATACGGGCGTTCTCCGGCATCGAGCTTCGCCGGAGAACGTCCATGAAGCCTTTCGTTACATTGCGCGCCGTCGCTGTTGGCACACTCCTTGTTCTCACTGCGGGTGCCGCGCACGCGCAATATCTCGATCCCGTCGGCCAGCAAGCGCTGGAAAGCGCGCGCTCCGGCACGATCGTTCGCTGGGACGATCCCGACGGGCGCTCGGGCACCTTCGTGCCGCAGCCCGCGTTCCAGAATGCGGCGGGCGAGATCTGCCGCGAGTTCCAGCAAAGCGTCGTGATCGGCGGCCGCCAGGAACAAGCCTGGGGCACGGCCTGCCGCAATCCGGACGGCTCGTGGCGCTTGCAGCGCGCGGCGACGGCCGAAGCGCCGTTGCCGGCACCCCGCTATGTGCCCGTGCCCACGCCGGTCTATGTGCCGGCCCCGCCGCCGCCGGTGATCTACTCCTATCGCCCGGCCTATTTCCCGCCGGGCTATTACTACACGCGACCCTATTACCCCAGCCTCGTCGTGCGCGTCGGTCCGCCGCCGCGCCGCCATTACCATCATCGCCGCTGGTAAGGCATTAAGCGTCCCTCACATCCTGCTTGAGGATTTCCGAATTGCGGCATTGTATGCCGCAGGCGACAAACGCCCGCGCGATAGCGCTGCAATTCGGAGGAGAGACGCATCATGACCGGCAAGAAACCCAACCCCGAAACCTTGGCTTTGCACGCGGGCTGGCGTGCCGATCCCGCGACGGGCGCCGTCGCGGTGCCGATCTATCAGACGACCTCCTACCAATTCCGCGACACGCAGCACGCCGAAAACCTGTTCGCGCTGAAGGAACTCGGCAACATCTATACGCGCCTGGGCAACCCGACGACCGACGTGCTGGAAAAGCGCGTCGCGGCGCTGGAAGGCGGTGTCGCCGCGTTGGCGCTGGCGTCGGGTCAGGCCGCGTCGGCCTTCGCGATCCAGAATTTGGCGCGCGCGGGCGACAACGTCGTCAGCTCCACCGATCTTTACGGCGGTACGTGGAATCTGTTCGCGAATACGCTGAAGGATCAGGGCATCGAAGTGCGCTTCGTCGACCCCGCCGATCCGGAAGCCTTCCGCCGCGCGACCGATGCGCGCACGCGCGCCTATTACGCCGAAACGCTGCCGAACCCGAAATTGACCGTGTTCCCGATCGCGGAAGTCGCGGCGATCGGCCGCGAATTCGGCATTCCGCTGATCGTCGACAACACGGCGGCCCCGCTGCTGGCGCGGCCCTTCGATCACGGGGCGGCGGTCGTCGTCTATTCGTCGACCAAATATCTCGGCGGTCACGGCACGTCGATCGGCGGCGTGATCGTCGATGGCGGCAATTTCGATTGGGCGAAATTCCCCGAGCGCCAGCCCGCCCTCAACACGCCCGATCCCAGCTATCACGGCGCGGTGTGGGTCGAAGCGGTGAAGCCGCTGGGGCCCATCGCCTATATCATCAAGGCGCGCACGACGCTGCTGCGCGATCTGGGGTCGGCGCTGTCGCCGTTCAACGCGTTCCAATTGCTGCAAGGGATCGAGACGCTACCCTTGCGCATCGAACGCCATGCGCAGAACGCCCAGCGCGTGGCGGATTTCCTCGCCAAGCGCGGGGAAGTGACCAGCGTCATCCATCCGTCGGCGCAGTCCGGCGCCGCGCGCGCGCGGGCCGATAAATACCTCAAGGGCGGCTATGGCGGCTTGGTCGGCTTCGAACTGAAGGGCGGGCGCGATGCCGGCCGCCGTTTCATCGACGCGCTTGAGTTGTTCTATCACGTCGCCAATATCGGCGACGCGCGCAGCCTCGCCATCCATCCGGCGACGACCACGCACTCGCAGTTGAACGCCGACGAGCAGAAGGCGGCCGGTGTGACGCCGGGCTATGTGCGCCTGTCGATCGGCCTCGAGCATATCGACGATATCCTCGCCGATCTCGACAAGGCGCTCAAAGCCGCGGGCTAAGTCTCGAACACATAGGCGCCGGGTGCCGCCGCCAAGCCCTTCGACAAGGCGGGCGGCGGCACCTGCGCGCCGCCGCGCGCGTCGAGCCATTCGTCGAGCGCTGTCCACCATGAGCCGTCGCGCTGCTCGGCGGCGGCAAGCCAAGTATCGGGATCGACGAAGGGCGCGCCCGCATGCAGCGTGCCGATCCGGTAATGCCGATTGGGTGCGCCGGGCGGATTGACGATGCCGACATTGTGGCCGCCGCTGGTCAGCGCGAAGGTGAACTCCGACGACGCGAACAATCCGATCTTGTAGGCCGAGCGCCACGGCGCCACGTGATCGCGTTCGGTGCCGACGGCGAAGATCGGGATCGTGATATCGGACAGCGCCACCGGCCGCCCGTCGACCAGGAAGCGCCCGCCCGACAGATCGTTGCCCAGGAACAGCTTGCGAAGATATTCCGTGTGCATGCGATAGGGCATGCGCGTCGCATCCGCGTTCCACGCCATCAAATCGGAAGGTGCGGCGTCCTCGCCCAACAGATAGGCGCGCACCATCCGCGACCAGATCAGATCGTTGGAACGCAATAGCTGGAAGGCGCCCGCCATCTGGCGCGTGTCGAGATAGCCGTGGCGCCACATCATCGATTCGATGAAGTTCACTTCGCTGTCGTCGATGAACAGCGAAAGTTCGCCCGGCTCGGAAAAATCGACTTGCGCCGCGAGCAGGATCATCGACCGCAGCCGCGTATCGCCGTCGCGGGCCATCGCGGCGGCGGCGATGGCGAGCAGCGTGCCGCCCAGGCAATAACCCAGCGCGTCGATCGGCGCGTTCGGGCAGATTTCCGAAATCGCGTCGAGGGCAGCCATCACGCCCAGGCGCCGGTAATCCTCCATCGACAAGTCGCGGTCGCTTTCGTCCGGATTGTGCCAGGAAATGGCGAACACCGTGCGGCCTTGCGCGACCAGATGGCGGATCAGCGAGTTCTCAGGCGACAGATCCAGAATGTAATATTTCATGATCCACGCCGGCACGATCAGCAGCGGCGCTTCGTTCACGTCGGGCGTGACGGGATCGTAGCGGATCAATTCGATCAGCCGGTTCTTGAACACGACCTTGCCCGGCGTGACGGCGACATCGCGTCCCGGCACGAAATCGTCGCGGGGCGTGGATTTGCCGGCGAAGGCGACCGCCATGTCGCGCTGGAGATTCGTGAAGCCGCGCAGGAAATTAAAGCCGCCGGTGCGGATCGTCTCGGCCAGAACTTCGGGATTCGTCGCGACGAAGTTCGACGGCGAGAACACGTCCAGCATCTGGCGCGTGGTGAAATTCACCACGTCCAGACTATGCCGGTTGGCGCCCGGCACGTGATCGGTCGCCACATGCATCCATTGCTGGGCCAGCAGAAACGCCTGGTGATAGATATCGAACGGCCAGCGCCGCCACGCTTCGTCGCGAAAGCGCGAATCGCCGGGCAAGGGCTCGATCACCGGCGGGGCGGGCGACCAGGGATTGTCGTAGGCGAGCAGCGAACCGAGGCTCGCGAGTTTGCGTTGCGTCTTCTGCGCCAAATGCAATTGCGTGCCCGGCGACGCCATCAGATGCAACGCCCAATCGGCGAAGGACAACGCCATGCCGGCGGGCGAAACGCCCAGCGTCGCGCCGGCCATGTTCGCCTGCACGAAACGGTCGAGCTCGATCAGCGATTGGGGCTTGTCGCCGGTGTCGTTGGCGTCGGTCATTCCGCACTCCGTCGTTCGAGGGCGCAGGATCGCCTCGCGTTACCGCAACCGCATTGAGATGGGTCAATCCACGCGGTTGCGCAAGGGCAGGGCGCCGGGCACACTGCGACAGAAGCGCGGGGAATTCCGCGATGTTTGGGGAGCGAGACGATGGCCGACAGCCACGACACGAAAGATTACAAGCTGCGTTCGAACGCTTGGTTCCGCCAGGATCGCGACGGTTTCGGCCGGCGTTCCTGGATGAAGAATCAGGGCCGCGCCGACCATCTGTTCGACGGCCGCCCGATCATCGGCATTTGCAATACCTGGTCGGAGTTCACGCCCTGCAACGGCCATTTCCGCGACATCGCCGAATACGTGAAACGCGGCGTCTACGAAATGGGCGGGTTCCCGCTGGAATTTCCGGTCATGTCGCTGTCGGAAATTCTGCTGCGGCCGACCGCGATGCTCTATCGCAATCTCGCCTCGATGGACGTGGAGGAATCGATCCGCGGCCAGCCGATGGACGGCGTCATCCTGCTCACCGGTTGCGACAAGACCACGCCATCGCTCGTGATGGGGGCCGCATCCTGCGATATCCCGACGCTGGTCGTCTCCGGCGGCCCGATGCTCAATGGCCGCTATAAGGGCGAACTGGTCGGATCGGGCACGCATACCTGGCTGTTCACCGAGCGCCTGAAGACCGGCGAGATGACGATGGCGGATCTGTCGCAGGCGGAAGCCGCGATGTCGCGCTCCTCCGGCCATTGCATGACGATGGGCACCGCCTCGACCATGGCGTCGATGGTCGAAGCGTTGGGCATCGCGTTGCCGTCCAACGCCGCTATTCCGGGCGTCGATGCGCGCCGCTATGCGCTGGCGCACATGGCCGGCCGCCGGATCGTCGAGATGGTGAAGGAAGATCTTCGCCTGTCGAAGGTGCTGACCAAGAAGGCGTTCGAGAACGCGATCATGGTCAACGGTGCCATCGGCGGCTCGACCAACGCGGTCGTCCATCTGCTCGCTATGGCGGGCCGCATGGGCGTGGATCTCACGCTCGACGATTGGGATCGCCTGGGCCGCGACATGCCCTGCCTCGTTAATCTGATGCCGTCGGGCAAGTATCTGATGGAGGAGTTCTACTACGCCGGCGGTATTCCGGCGGTGATCTCCGAGATCAAACACAAACTGCATCTCGACGCGTTGACGGTCACCGGCAAGACGATCGGCGAGAACAACAAAGACGCCAAGAACTGGGACACCGACGTGATCTTCCCGTTCGACAAGCCGTTCAAGCCGCAAGGCGGCATCGCCGTCGTGAAGGGCAATCTCGCCCCCAACGGCGCGGTGCTGAAGCCGTCGGCCGCGTCCCCGCATCTTCTCAAGCATCGCGGCCGAGCCGTGGTGTTCGAATCGATCGAGGATTACGACAAGCGCATCGACGATCCCAATCTCGACGTCGACGAGAATTGCATCATGGTGCTGAAGGGCTGCGGGCCGAAAGGCTATCCGGGTTTCCCGGAAGTCGGCAATTTCGCACTGCCCGCCAAGATCCTGAAAAAAGGCGTGCGCGACATGATCCGCATTTCCGATGCGCGCATGTCGGGCACGGCTTACGGCACGACGGTGCTGCACACCTCGCCCGAGGCCGCCGCCGGCGGGCCGATCGCGCTGGTGCGCGACGGTGACATGATCGAGCTGGATATCCCCGGTCGTCGCCTGCATCTCGACGTGTCGGATGCCGAGCTTGAGAAGCGCCGCAAGGAATGGACGCCGCCCGCACCGCCCAGCGATCGCGGCTACTACAAGCTCTATGTCGATCACGTGCAGCAGGCCGATCGCGGCGCCGATCTCGACTTCCTGGTCGGAAAGTCGGGTGCCCGGATCGTGCGCGAAAGCCACTGATCCGATCTGTAAGCGCCGAGCGAGACCTCATGGTTCGACAGGCTCACCATGAGGTCAATAAAAAGGCCTCACCCTGAGCCTGTCGAAGGGGTGAGGCCGATTATTGTGGCGCGGTGGGCGAAGGATTATTCCTTCACCGCACCGGTCAGCGACGAGACGTAGTAGTCGACGAACAACGAGTAGAACAGCGCGACGGGGATCGATCCCAGCAGGGACCCCGCCATCAGCGCGCCCCATTGATAGACGTCGCCGGTGACGAGTTCGGTCAGAATGGCGACCGGCACGGTCTTCTTCTCGCTCGATTGGATGAAGGCGAGCGCGTAGATGAACTCGTTCCACGACAGCGTGAAGCTGAAAATGCCGGCGCTGATAAGGCCGGGGACCGCCAGCGGCAGCGTGATCTCGCGCAGGATCTGCACGCGCGTGGCGCCGTCGATCAGCGCGCATTCCTCCAGCTCGTACGGGATCGACTTGAAATAGCCGATCAGCAGCCAGGTGCAGAACGGGATCAGGAAGGTCGGATAGACCAGGATCAACGCCAGCGGCGTATCGAACAGCCCGAGCCAATTCACCATCATGGCGAGCGGGATGAACAAGATCGACGGCGGCACGAGATAGGCGAGATAAATCGCCAAGCCGACATACTGGCTGCCTTTGAAGCGCAGGCGCTGAATCGCGTAAGCCGCGAGCGTGCTCGCGAACAGCGACAGGAAGGTCGAGCAGATGGCGACGATCATCGTCGTCCACAGCCAAGTCGGATACGCCGTCTTGAACAGCAAATGGTAGATGTGGTCGAGCGTCGGCGACGTGATCCAGAACGGGTTGTTTTCCCGGTAGTTGTAGAGCTCGGCGTTCGGTTTGAACGCCGTCACCGTCATCCAATAGAACGGAAACAGCAGGATCAGCACGAAACAGGCGAGCGGCAGGTAGATCGTCACCATGCGGCGCGAACGCGTATCCCACGCCATACGTTCGGCCGCGGCGGCGGCCGAAACCTTGCGCGCAAGGGCTGGATCGACGCCCGCTTGATCGTCGGCGGCGTTGATGCGGGCGTCAGTCATCGCTTTCTCCCTGCTGCCATTTGCGCCGCGCGAGGGCGTAGTAGCTGAACAGCGTCGCGAATACGAGGAACGGGATCATCGACACCGCGATGGCCGCCCCTTCGCCCAGCTGCCCGCCGGGAATGCCGCGCTGGAAGGCGAGGGTGGCGAGCAAGTGGGTCGAGTTGATTGGGCCGCCGCGCGTGATCGCGTAGACGAGCTGGAAATCGGTGAAGGTGAAGATGATGCTGAAGGTCATGACGATCGCGAGGATCGGCAGCAGCATCGGGAAGGTGATGTAGCGGAAGCGCTGCCAGCCCGTCGTGCCGTCGAGCATCGCGGCCTCGTAGAGCGAGGGCGAGATGGTCTGCAAGCCGGCGAGCAGCGAGATCGCGACGAACGGAATGCCGCGCCACACATTGGCCCAGATCAGCGACCAGCGCGCGGGCCAAGGCGTGTTGATGAAATCCACGTTGGTGTCGCGCAATCCCATCTCGATCAGCAGATAGGAGATGATCGAGAATTGGGGATCGTAGATCCACCAGAAGGCGATGGCCGACAGCACCGTGGGCACGATCCAGGGCAGCAGGATGATGGCGCGCAGGATGCTCTTGAACGGCAGATGGTGGTTGAGCAAAAGGGCGAGCCACAGGCCGAGCCCGAATTTCAGCACCGTCGCGATGCCGGTGTAGAACACGCTGTAGAACACCGCGTTCCACCACAGCCGATCCTCGATCAGGAACTCGAAATTCTCCAGCCCCACCCAGCGGCCGCTGCGCCCGATCGTGGTGTCGGTGAAGGCGAGCCAGATGCCCAAACCCAGCGGATAGGTGAGGAACACCAGCAGCAGCCCGACCGCCGGCAGCAGGCAGATGAAGACGAGGAAGGGCTTCCAATCGAACAGCTTGGCGATGGCGCCGAGCTCGCGTTTGGGGCGGACCCATCTCGTGGGCGGGGTGGCGGCCATGTCCATGGCGCGGCTCCGGTCGGGCGGCTTGAAAGGAAAGAAGGGGGCGGCGCCGCGTATGGGGACCCGGCGCCGCCCGGCAGGTTCGTCAGCTGCGGAAGATGCGGCGCGCGCGGCGCTCGGCTTCCTGCGCCGCTTGGTGCGGCGTCGATTGGCCGGACGCGACCGCGGCGCACATCTGCACCGTGACGTATTCGGCGTTGGCTTGACCCGAGGCTTCGGTGATCGGGCCCTTGTAACCGTTCCAGAATGGCGAGCGCATCGTGTCCTTGAAGATCGACACGCGCGGATCGCCCTGCCACACGGCGGCCGCGTCGTAGGCCGCGAGCGGATGCGCCCAGTAGCCGAGATTGGCGTTGAGCCACGGCTCGTGCTGCTCGTGCTCCAGCATGAATTGCAGGAACGCCTTCGACGCGTTGGGGAACTTCGAGTGCTGGAAGACCATCGCGTTGAGGGTGAGGCCCGTCATCGCGGGGATGTTCAAGCGGCCCTTGGGCATCAGCTGATGCTGCGTGTCCTCGGCGATCGCGGCGGTGGCCGGATCGTTCTTCAGCGCGAAGTAGAGCGACACGCCGTTTTGCGTGAGCCACAATTCCTGCGACGCGTAGGCGCGGTTATTGGAAATGTCGTTCCACGCCGTCGTGCCGGGAATGAACGCCGCGTGCAGCTCCTTGAGGTAGTTGAGCGCGTCGATCGTTTCCTTGCTGTTGATCGCGACCTTGCCGGCTTCGTCGACCAGATAGCCGCCGAACGACCAGATCAGCCAGTTGCAGAACGAGTTGCCGTCGCCGACCGCGTTGCCCAGCGCGAAGCCCGACGGCTTGCCCGCCGCCTTCAGCTTCTTGCACAGATCGAGGAAGCCGGCGTGATCGTCCGGGATCGACTGGAAGCCGGCCGCGTTGACCGCCGATTTGCGGTAGACGATCGGGCCGCCCGAGGCGCCGAAGGGCAGGCCGATCCAGTTGTTGGTGCCCGCGCGCTTGCCGTATTTGTCGGCCATGGCGAGCCAGCCGCCGTAGCGTTTACCGATATATTCGGCGACGTCGGTCAGGTCGATCAGCTTCGACGTGAAGATATGCGGCGCGTCGGAGAAGCCCATGATCAGGTCGGGGCCCGCCCCGGTGTTCGCGGTGACGGCCGTCTGCTGGTTGATGTCCTCCCAGCCGACGAAATCGACCCGGACCTGCACGCCGGTCTTGGCGGTGAACTTCGCGGCGTTGGCGCGGAACACGTCTTCGTCGGGCTGGACGAAGCGCACGGGGCGCAGCATGCGCAGCGTGGCGCCGCTTTCGATGGGAAGATTGGGCGGCGCCACATTGGCCGCCTGAACGCGGCCCGCTTGCGCGAAGGCCTTGTGCGCGCCGGCCGACATGGCCGCGAGACCGGCACCGGCCGCGAGAACGCCGCGGCGGGTAATGCTGCGACGAGTGATGATGTTCGTCATTTCGCGTCTCCCCTTTTTTTGCCTGGTTATGTTCGAGTTGATATGCGTTCGCGTAAGGCTCCCTAGAGGCGTTTGCCCGTTTCGCGGTCGAACAGATGGACCAGCGATATGTCGGGCGAGATGCCGAGCGGCTCGCCGCGTTTGGCGGAAATGCGCTCGCGGAAGGCGCCGATGACCGTGGTCTCGCCGACCTTCAGCATGACTTGGGTTTCCGAGCCCGTCGGTTCGACCACATGCACGCGCGTCTGGACGCCGTTGGGGTCGAGCGTGAGGTGCTCGGGCCGGATGCCGTAGACGACCGAAGCGCCCTCGGCGGCCTTGTGGCCCGGCGGCAAGGGCCAGCGCGCCCCGCCCGCATCGACGAAGGCGCCGCCCGAAATCGTGCCGGCCAGCATGTTCATCGCCGGCGAGCCGATGAAGCCCGCGACGAACAGATTGGCGGGACGGTCGTAAAGCTCCAGGGGCGCGCCGATCTGTTCGATACGCCCTTGATGCATGACCACGATCTTGTCGGCCATGGTCATCGCTTCGATCTGGTCGTGCGTGACGTAAACGGTGGTGACGTTCAGGCGCTGGTGGAGATCCTTGATCTCCGAGCGCATCGCCACGCGCAGCTTGGCGTCGAGATTGGACAGCGGCTCGTCGAACAGGAAGACCTGCGGATGGCGCACGATCGCGCGGCCCATCGCCACGCGCTGGCGCTGGCCGCCGGAAAGCTGGCGCGGAAAGCGTTCGAGCAACTGGTCGAGACCCAGAATCTTGGAAGCGCCTTTGACTTCGCTGTCCAGCACGTCGGGCGGGGCGCCCGCCAGCTTCAGCGAGAACGCCATGTTCCGCATCACTGTCATATGCGGATAGAGCGCGTAGTTCTGGAACACCATCGCGATGTCGCGATCCTTGGGCGGTACGTTGTTGACCACGCGTCCGCCGATCGCGATTTCGCCGCCGGTGATGTTCTCGAGCCCCGCCAACATGCGCAGCAGGGTGGATTTTCCACAGCCCGACGGCCCGACCAGAACGACGAACTCGCCGTCGGAAATATCGACGCTCACGCCGTGCAGCACCGGAAAGCTGCCGAACGATTTGCGCACGTCGCGGATCTGGACCGACGCCATGCTTCCTCCCTGTTTCGCCGGGCGGCGCATCGTGGCGCCGCCTCTGACGGTCTCACCTTGGCATGATCCGGTTCCGAAATGGAACCCTCACGTTACCGCGCGTGACTTGGGACAGCTAAAACGATTTAGTCGATCCACGCAACGGGAAGTTTTCGTCGCGGCGCGAAGGATTTACGGCCGCGCCAAGGTCACCCATTTGCCGGACTCGGCCGACGCAACGCAGGCTTCGCAAAAGGCGAGACCTTCGGCGCCGTCTTCGCCCGTCGGCAGGCTGGTCGCGAGCGGATCAGGGGTTGTATTCGCGCGGCGCGCGGCGGCCAATTCGGCGAAGTCGCGGTAAAGATTGGCGAAGCCTTCGTGGAACGCCTCGGGATGTCCCGCCGGCAAACGTGCGGCGGCGCGCGCCAGCGGATGCAGTGTCGGCAGGCCGCGCGTGCGAATCTCGGCCGGCCTTGCATGGCGCATCACGCGCAATTCGTTCGCCGCCGCGTGATGCCAGTAAAGGCCACCGGCTTGGCCGTAGATCTCGATCGACATGGCGTTCTCCGCGCCCGTCGCGGCCTTGGTGATGAACAACGGACCGCGCGCCCCGCCTTCCAGGCGTACGATGACCGACGCCGTATCGTGCGCCGTACGGCCCGGCACGGCGGCACCGACATCGGCGAGCACGGCCTCGATGCGCTGGCCCGCGACGAAATTCACCAATTGATGCGCATGCGTGCCGATATCGGCCAGCACATGGCTGGGGCCGCCGCGCGCGGCATCGAGCCGCCAGCGCGTGCGCGAGGACATCTTCTCCGGCTCGGCTTCGACCAGCGTGCCCAGCGATCCGCTGACATAGGCCGCGTGCAGTGTCTGCGGCTTGCCGATCTCCCCCGCCGCGATCGCCGCGCGCGCTTCGCGCAGCATGGGATAGCCGGAGTAGTTATAGGTGACGGCGAGGACCAGGCCCTTGCCGCGCGCCAGCAGCGCCAGCGCCTTCGACGACGCGTAGTCGTTGGTCAGCGGCTTGTCGCAGATCACATCGAGCCCGGCGTTCAGCGCCATCTCGACATAGCGTGCATGGCTGTCGTTGGGCGTCATGATCGCGACGGCGTCGATCCCGTCGGCGCGCGCGGCTTCGCTCGCGATCATCGCGGCCATATCGGCATAGCCGCGGGCGATGTTGAGGCGCGCGGCCTCCGCCTTCGAGCGCGCGGGATCGGACGACAACACGCCGGCCGTCAATTCGAAGCAATCGTCGAGGCGCGCGGCGAGACGATGCACCGGGCCGATCAACGCGCCGCCGGCCCCGCCGACAACACCCAAACGCAAACGCCGGCCGAGTTTCTGGATCGAAGCTGTGCTCATGTCGTGTTTCCTTCCCTGGAACGGCCATTATGGCGCTTCCAGCATCGGTTTTGCATCGTCCCGCGCATGAAAATCGTCACGATCCAAGAAACCACACTCGATATGGCCGAAGCGACGCGCAATGCCGCCGTCGGCTTCGGCCATATGACCGCCAGCGTCGCGGTGGTGGAGGTCGAAACCGCCGCCGGGCGCCGCGTGCGCGGCTACGCCATCGACTCGCCCGGCCGCTACGCCTCGGGCGCCATTTTGCGCGAACGCTTGGCGCCGCGCGTGCTGACCGCCGATCCGGCCGCGTATCTCGATGCTTCAGGCACATTGCCCGATCCGTGGAAGATCCGGACGCTTGCGATGCGCGACGAAAAGCCCGGCGGCCATGGCGAGCGTGCGGCGGCGATGGGACTGCTCGATGGCGCGATATGGGATCTGATCGGCAAGTTGCAGGATAAGCCCTTATGGGCGGTGCTGCGCGGGCCGAAGCCCGGCGTGCCGAACGTGCCGGTCTATGCGACTTGCGGGTTCTATCGCGGCGACGACGATCTTCCCCGGCTGGAGGACGAACTCGAACGCGTGATCGATCTCGGCTTCGATACGGTGAAGATCAAGGGCGGGGCGATCGATCTCGACGCCGATCGAAGGCGCATCGATGTCGCCCTCGAATGTCTCGGCGGCAAGGCAAAGCTTGCCCTCGACTGCAACGCGACGATGACGCCCGACGAAGCGCGCGCGTTTCTTGGCGCCATCGCCGATCTGCCGATCGCCTGGGTGGAGGAGCCGGTCGATCCGCTCGATTACGATACGCATCGGGCTTTGGCGGCGGAATTCGCCATGCCGTTGGGCACGGGCGAAAATCTTTTCTCGGCGGCCGATGCGCGCAATCTGCTGCGACATGGCGGTTTGCACCCGGATCGCGATCTGCTGCAATTCGATATCGGGCTCGGCTATGGCCTGGTCGAGTATCTGCGTATCGTCGCGCAGGCCGAGGAAGCGGGCTGGGCGCGCGCGCGCTTCGTGCCGCATGTCGGCTATCGCTTCGCGTTGCAGGTCGCGGCGGGTTTGGGATTGGGCCGGCACGAGGCGGGGCCGTTCCAGCGCATCGCGTATCGCCCCGCGATGTCGGGGGCTAGCGCCGTGCCGGGCGACGCGCCCGGCATCGGTTGGGAGGCCGATCCGGTTTTCGCGGGTTTGTTCGCGGGCCTCGATCGCTGATGCGGGCTTGACGATCGGCTCGTCGATATCGTTATATCCATTCGTATATAGCGAGTCGGGAGAAATCGATGCGTCGCAAATTCCTGAACTTGATCGCCGCCGCCGCGTTGACGGCCGGTTTCGCCGTTTCCGCCAAGGCGCAGGAGATCACCGTTTACGCCGCCGCCTCGATGACCGACGCGCTGGAAGCCGTCGCGGCGCCGTTGCGCGCCAGGGGCGTGGCCACGAAATTTTCCTTCGGCTCATCCTCGACGCTCGCGCGCCAGATCGAAAACGGCGCGCCCGCCGATGTGTTCGTCTCGGCGGACGAGGAATGGATGAACTACCTCGCCGCCCGCAATCTGATCGTCCCGGATTCGCGCAAGACCTTCGCGGGCAACGATCTGGTGCTGATCGCGCCCGCCGATAAGCCCGCGAAGATCGAGATATCCAAATCGACCGATTTCCCGGCGTTGCTGGGCGCGCGGGGGCGCATCGCGACGGGCGATCCGGCGCATGTGCCGGTGGGGCGCTACGCCAAAGCAGCACTTGAAAATCTTGGTTTGTGGAACGCGGTCGGCAATCGCATCGCGGGTGCGGAAAACGTGCGCGTGGCGTTGACGCTGGTCGAACGCGGCGAGGCGCCGCTCGGCATCGTCTACGGCACCGATGCGAAGACGAGCCCGCGCGTCGCGGTCGTGGGGATCTTTCCGGTGGGGAGCTATCCGCCGGTGACCTATCCGGCCGCCATCGTCGCCAAGCGCGACGCGAAACCGGCGCGCGATTTCATCGCGTTCCTGTCGAGTGCCGAAGGCAAGGCGATCCTGCAGCGCTTCGGCTTCTCGACGCCGAATTGAACTAACCCGCGAAGCCGCCTTGCGCGAGGAAGTCGAACTCCTCGGCCGAGGAAACGCGGCCGAGGATTTCGTTCCGGTGCGGGAAACGGCCGAAGCGGCGCACGATATCGCGATGGCGTTTGGCGTGGGTCAGGTACGGCTCGCCCAAAGCGGCGTTGAGCGCCACGCTGATTTCCTGATCGGCCGCATCCTCCGAATGCGCGAAGGGCAGGGCCAAGAACAGCCGCATCTCCGGCGGCACTTTCAGGAAATAGCCCGCGTCGATCGACGCGCGCGCGTAGCGCCGCGCCAGCGCATCGGTCGCGTACATGCGCGCCGTTCCCCGAAACGCATTGCGTGGAAACTGATCGGTCAAAATCAGCAGCGCCAAGGCGCCGTCGGGCGAACCGAGCCATTCTTCGTTGGCCCCGGCGGCGGCGACTTCATGCGCACCGAGAAATCGTTCGCGGAACGCCGCGTCGAAGGCCTGATTTTTCGAAAACCAGTTTTCGTCGCGCCCGGCCTGGGCCCAGAATTCGACGATTTCGGCGATGCCTGTCATTCCGCAGCGGGGGCGGCCAGCTTCCACGACACGGCCAACGCGATCGCCGCCGGGATCAGGAACACGATCGCCAGGATCGGCAATTCCTGCGCGACGGTGAAGCCCGCCTTTGTGACACCCACCCACATATTGGCGAGCGCCACGGCAAGCCACACGGGCACGAAGATCTTCGCGGCCATCGCCGTGCCGCTCAGATCGTGGCCCCACAGCCAGCCGAACAGGCCGAACACGCCCAGCAGCATCAAGCCGGCGACGATCACGAGGGTCATATGCATGGGGGGCTCCGGAAGGTTATGCGTTTTCCTTCGATAGCACGCTTGCGCGTCCGCCCGCCATCAACGCGACATCGCCGCCGACGGCGGCGGTGTTGACGCTGAGCGTCGTTTCGACGCCGAAGCGCGCGAGATAATTCGGCCCGCCCGCCTTGGGGCCCGTGCCCGAAAGCCCATGTCCGCCGAAAGGCTGCACGCCAACGACGGCGCCGATGGTCGATCGATTGACATAGACATTGCCGACCGACAATGCGTCGCGCACGCGGGCCTGGAAACTCTCCAGCCGCGAATGGATGCCCAGCGTCAGCCCGTAGCCAGTGTCCGCGATCGCCGCGAGCACGTCGTCGAGGCGGTCGTGGCGCCAGCGCACCAGATGCAGGATCGGCCCGAAAATCTCGCGCGTTGGCGCTCGCGTCAAAGGGACTTCGATCAATGTCGGCGGCACGAAGTTCCCTACAGGATACGGGCCGGTTTGCGCCACGATGCGCGTTTTGTTTTCGGCGAGATAGGCGTCGAGCTTCGCCTTCGCGTCCGCATCGATCACCGGGCCGATATCGGTCGCGGGATCGCCCGGATCGCCCAGGCGCAGTTCCGCCATCGCGCCCTTCAGCATGGCGATCGTGCGGTCGGCCGCGTCGTCCTGCACGAACAACACGCGCAATGCGGAACAACGCTGGCCCGCACTTTGGAAGGCCGAAACGATCGCGTCGTTGACGAGCTGCTCGGTCAGCGCCGAGCTATCGGCGATCATCGCGTTGACGCCGCCGGTCTCGGCGATCAGCGGCACGATGGGACCGTTCTTGGCGGCCAGCGCGCGGTTGATCGTTTGCGCGGTCGCGGTGGAGCCGGTGAAGGCCACGCCGGCAATGCGCGGATCTTCGATTAGCGCCGCGCCGATGCTTGGTCCGCCGACGACAAGGCGCAGCGCGTCGCTTGGAACACCCGCTTGGTGCAGTAGTGCCACTGCGCGCGCGGCGATGCGCGGCGTTTGCGGGGCGGGTTTGGCGACGACGCTGTTGCCCACGGCCAAGGCCGCGGCGATCTGGCCGGTGAAGATCGCCAGCGGGAAGTTCCACGGCGAGACACAGGCGAACACGCCGCGTCCGCCGAGGGTGAGTGTGTTGCGCTCGCCCGTCGGGCCCGGCAGCGTCTGGGTGCCGCAAACGCGGCGCGCTTCGTTCGCGTAATAGCGCAGGAAATCGACCGCCTCGCGCAGCTCGGATACGGCGTCCGGAATCGTGCGGAAGCCTTCGCGCACGATTGCGGCGATCAAATCCTTGCCGTTGGCTTCGAACAGATCGGCGGCGCGTTCCAAAATGGCCGCGCGATCCACGACGGATCGTTTGGACCACGCGGTGAAACCTTGCGCCGCGGTTTCGATTTCCGCCGCGACCGGCGTTTCGGCCGGGGCAGGGCCCAGGTTCAACGCGCCGATCGCCGCGACAAGTTCGCCGCGCACCTTATCGTCGGCGAGGTCGTAGCCCGCCGAATTCTTGCGATCGGCGAACATGGCGGCGGGAAGACGCACCGGCTTGGTCGTGCGTGCCAGCGCCGTCTCCGGATCGGCGACGATATCGCCGAGCGGCACTTGCCGATCCTTGATCTGATGGATGAAGGACGTGTTGGCGCCGTTTTCCAGCAAGCGCCGCACGAGATAAGGCAGCAGATCGCGATGCGCGCCGACGGGCGCGTAGACGCGCACGCGCGCGCGCGAACCGAGCGCGTCGTACAGCCCGTCGCCCATACCGTGCAACTTTTGGAACTCGAAATCCTCGCGGCCCTCGGCCAGCGCCAGGATTTCGAGCGCCGAGCGCGGATTATGCGTCGCGAATTGGCCGTAGATCGCTCCCTTGGCCGCGAGCAATCGGATCGCGCAGGCGCGGTACGAAAGATCGGTCGCGGGTTTGCGCACGAAGACGGGGTAGTCGGATAGCCCGCGCTCCTGCGCCCATTTGATTTCGCTGTCCCAATAGGCGCCCTTGACCAGCCGGACCATCAAGCGGCGCTTGGCATCATGCGCCAGATCGCCGAGCCAAGCGCACACGCCCGTCGCACGCTTTTGATAGGCTTGGACCGCGAGACCGAGCCCATCCCAGCCGTCGAGCCGCTTGTCGCGCGCGAGCGCTTCGAAAAGTTCGAGCGACAGAATGAGCCGGTCGGCTTCCTCGGCATCGACGGTGAAATTGATCCCGGCTTGTGCTGCTTGTTCGGCCAAGGCCGACAGGCGCGGCAGCAATTCGCCGAAAGCCCGCGCGCGCAAAGCGGGTTCGTAGCGCGGATGCAGCGCCGAGAGTTTCACCGAGATGCCGGGATTGCGGCGCGGATCGCTTCCTTGCGCCTTTGATGCAATGGCCGCGATCGCGGCTTTGTAGCTGGTGAAATAACGCGCGGCATCGTCGGCGGTTTTCGCGGCCTCGCCCAGCATGTCGAAGGAATGGGTGTGATGGGCGGGCGCTTGCGCCGCGCGCGACAGCGCCGCATCGATCGTTTCGCCCATCACGAATTGCTGGCCCATGATGCGCATCGCCGCTTCGATCGCGCGGCGCAACACCGGCGCGCCCAGGCGGCCGAGGGTGTGGCGCAGCAGATCGCTGGCCCCGCCCTGGCTGTCGCCGGTCCAGTCGAGGAAACGCCCGGTCAGCGCCAAGCCCCATGCCGAGGCGTTGACCAAAACCGAGTCCGCGTGGCCGAGATGCTTGTCCCAATCCGGCGCGCCCAGCTTGTCGCCGATCAACGCGTCGATCGTCGCCTTGTCGGGGATGCGCAACAGCGCTTCCGCCAAGCACATCAGCGCCACGCCCTCGGCGGTCGACAACTCGAACTCGGCAAGGAAGGTTTCGACGCCCAAGCGCGTGCCGCCCTCGGCCCGCAAACGCCCGGCAAGGTCGAGCGCTTCGCGTGCCACTTTCTCGGCCAAGGCCGGGCGCAAAGCGGCGGTGGCGGCGAGGCGGTTCAGTGCCGTTTCTTCCGGCAGCAGCTTGTCCGGCGCGAAGGGGAAGGGCATTCGGATATCCCGCTAAATCGAGTATCCTTAGGCTACATATCCATTATATTTAGACAAGGTAGTGAAAAATCCTGTTTTTAATCTTATAAACAGGTAAATATCTGGATATGGATGCTATCGATCTGCAGATTTTGGATGCGCTTCAACACGAAGCGCGGATCACCAATGTCGATCTCGCCAAGCGCGTGGGGTTGAGCCCGACACCGTGTTTGGAGCGCGTGCGGCGTCTGGAGCGCGACGGCTATATCCAAGGCTATCGCGCGGAGTTGGACGCGACGCGGCTGGGCGCGGGCCTACTCGTCTTCCTCGAAGTGTCGATCGACCGCACCTCGCCCGAGGCGTTCGCCGAATTCGCCGCGAAGATCAAAGCCCAGCGCGAAGTGATCGAATGCCACATGGTCGCGGGCGGCTTCGACTATCTGGTGAAGGTGCGCGTGCGCGACATGGAAGCCTATCGCGACTTCCTGGGCCGCACGCTGGTCGACGTGCCCCATATCCGCGAAACGCGGACCTATATGGTCATGGAGCAGGTCAAGACCGGCGGTGCGATCCCGTTGGCGCCTTAGCCCGTGTTACGCATGCCCGCGGCGATGGCGTTGACGGTCAGCAACAGCGGATGTCGCCAATCGGCCCCGCCGCCGTCGCGCAGCTTGGTCAGCAGCACGGCCTGCAACGCGTTCATCGCGTCGAGATAGGGTTTGCGCCGGTCGAGCGACAGCGCCAGCGACGGATTGGCGGCAAGCGGGGATGCACCCGCCACGCGCTTCAATGCTTTGGCGGTGAGTGCAAGCTCGTCCGAGATCATCTCGAACACGCGCTTGGCGCTGGCCGCGTCGCGCGCGAGCGGCTGGTAGAGTTTGGCCACGGGCAGCGAGGCTTTCGCTTCCGCCATCGCGACATTGTCGACGAGGTTGCGGAAGAACGGCCAGTCGCGATGCATGCGCTTGAGCAAACGCAGATTCGCGGGCGATTCCTTGGCGAAGGCTTCGATCGCCGTGCCAATCCCGTACCATGCGGGAAGTGCGAGGCGCGCGAGCGACCAGCCGAACACCCAAGGAATGGCGCGGATCGCGCGGATGTCGCGCCCGGCTTGCGGGCGATGCGACGGGCGCGAACCGATATTGAGCCCGCCCAATTCGTCGACCGGCGTGGTCTCGTAGAAATAGTCGAGGAAACCCGGTGTGGCGACCAGATCGCGATAGGCTTCCTCGCCCAATTCGGCGAGACGCGCCATCGCGCGTTCCCAATCGGCGGGGCGCGCACCCTTGCGATAGGGCGGGCCCAGCGTCTTCTTCAACAGGCCCGAGAGCGCCACGGTGAGTTCGTAGAAAGCCGTGTCGCGGTTCGAATATTTGAACGAGAGCACTTCGCCCTGTTCGGTGAATTTGATGCGCCCGTTCGCGGCCTCGCGCGGGCCGGCGAGGATCGAATCATGCGTCGGCCCGCCGCCGCGCGCATGGCTGCCGCCGCGGCCGTGGAACAGCACGTAAGGCACTTTCGCCGCGTCGAACACGCGCGCGAGTTCGGTCTGCGCGGAATGCAGCGCCCAGCCGGAGGCGAGGATACCGCCATCTTTGCACGAATCCGAATAGCCGAGCATGATTTCCTGCGTGCCACCGGCCGCATCGAGCAACGCGCGATAGCCGGGGCGGGCGAGCAACGCGCGCAAGATGCCGGGCCCGGCGCGCAGATCGGCGATGGTTTCGAACAACGGTGCGACGCGCAATTTTCCCGCGAGGCCGGCGAGCTTCGCCAGGAACTGCACCTCCAGCACCGCACTGGCGCGATCGGCCATCGAGATCACGTAGGTCTCGATCGATAGCGGTCCGAGTTCGGCATGCAGCGTGGCGACGGCGTTCAACGTTGCTAGAATTTCCTCGGTATCCGCCGACAGCTTCGGGCCCATCAGCAGTACCGCACCCGGCCGCGCGATCAGATCGTCGAGCAGATCGAGGCGTTGCTCCTCGTCCAGCGCTTCGTAATCGGGCAGGCCTGGCAAGCCGGCGACGAGTTCGCTCACCGCCTTGCGGTGACGCTTCGATTCCTGGCGGATGTCCAAACGCGCCAAATGGAAGCCGAACACACCGACGAGGCGTTCGAGATCGAGCAGCGCGCCCGACGATAGATATCGATCGCCATCATGGACCAGCGCTTTGCGCAGCGCCGCCACATCGGCGGCGAAGCTCGCGGCGTCGGGATAGGCTTCCTCCGGCAAGGGCAGATCGTCGTTGCCCGCGATCTTCGCTTCGGTCCAGGCAAGGCGTTTGGCGAGGCGCAAACGCATATAGGCGATCTTGCGCCGATAGGGCTCGCGCGCCAGCACATGGGTTTGATCGGCGAAAGCGGCGGTGGCGTAGCGCTTGTCGTCGGCGGCGAGGCTTTTGGCGAAATCGTCGGGCAGGCGGATATAGGCCTGCGATTGCGTCAAGCGCTCGGCCATCGCATCGACGCGGCGTAAGTATTCGCGCAATACCTCGCGCGATTGCGCGCGCATCGCGAACAGTGTGGTGCGCGAGGTGACGTTCGGATTGCCGTCGCGGTCGCCGCCGATCCACGAGCCGAAGGCGATCAAGCCCGGCGGCGCTTGACCGGTCGCGGCATCCAATGCACGCAACGAATCCGCCACCGCGTCGTAAAGGGCCGCGCGGAAGAACAGCAAGCCGTTGGCGACTTCGTCGGCCACGGTCAGCTTGTCGGCGCGCACCGTGTCGGTCTTCCACAACGTCGCGATCTCGCCCTTGATCGCATCGAGGGCGCGCGCATGCGGCGCCGTGCGCGGATCGAGCGTCACCAACTGCATGACCAGTTCGTAAAGCCGGCGATGGCCGCGCTGCACCGATTGGCGGCGCGCCTCGGTCGGATGCGCGGTCATCACCGGCATCAACGACATTTTCGGCAAGGCGGCGGCGATTTTCTTGGTACTGGCATGCGCGCCGAGCTGGGCCAGCGTATCGGGGAAGGAGCGCGGCCACGCCTCGGTTTCCGTGCCGCGCTCGGCGGCGCGCCAGGCTTCCTCGGCGATATTGACGACCGCGAAGAACAGCGCAAAGGCGCGGGCCAATAACGTGGCATCCGCCGCCTCGATTTTGCGCAAGCCCGCCGCCAAACGGGCGACATCGGCCGCTTTCGGCTCGCCGCCGCGCCGCAACTCGACGAAACCGGTGCGCAAAGATTCGACGGCGGCGTACGCCGTTTCCCCGTCATGCGCACGAACCGTTTCGCCGACCAACCCGCCGAGCAGCTTCACCAACGCGCGAAACTGCCGGTCGCCTTCCGAACTACGAATAACCATGGCCGCACCTACCCCACCCAAGGTGGTTCTCGCAAGTGATGTGCCAGCGGTTTATAGGTGTACGAACATGGTTTCCATTTTCGATCCCACCGCCAGAGGCGCAACGCTTGCCGCGTGCGAAGCCGCGATCGCGGCGATGTTTCCCGACGTGCCCGATATTTCGGCCGGCGCGATACCGGCGGATGCGCTTGTGTATGACGTGCGCGAGAAGCCCGAATACGACGTCTCGCATATCCCCGGCGCCATCCATGTGACGCCGGGCGAATTGCCCGATCCCGGCGGCACACCCGACGCGCGCGTAATCGTCTGCGCATGTTCGGTGGGTTTGCGCAGCGCCAAGCTCGCGGCGGCGTTGCGCGCACGCGGCTGGACCGGGGCGGTCAATCTGCGCGGCGGGTTGTTCCGCTGGGCCAAGGAAGGCCGCGCCATGGCGAATGCGGCGGGCCCGACCCGCGACGTTCATCCGTTCGACGAACGCTGGGGAAAGCTATTGGACGAGGGCGCGTAGCGGCGTCGTGAAGCGCGGGTTTCTCGGCAGATCCGTGCCGAACACCACCTCACAGGCCAGGAAATCGTCGAGCCCGCGCAACGACGTCAGCGTCACGGCCAGCGGATCTTGAAGCTTGGCGCCTTCGCGGCGGACATGGCCGATCCACGCGGCGACGGCCTTGATCGCCTCGGGCGCGTCGCGCCCCGCCGCGAGCGTTTCCGAAATCGTGCCGAGCAAACGCTGCGGCAGTTTTTGCGAGCCATCCATCGCGATTTGGATCAGGCGATGGCGGATGCCGCGATTGGCGAAACGCGCGCACAGCGCATCGGCATAGGCGTCGAGATCGAGGCCGGGCACGGGTGCGAGCGTCGCGGCGGCTTCCTTCATGATCGCACGTGTCGCCGCCAGCAATTCGGGATCGGCGATCGCTTCGGCGACCGTCGTGTGGCCCTTGGCGAGACCGCGATAGGCGAGCGCCGAATGCGCGCCGTTCAGCAGGCGCAGTTTCGCACGCTCGAACGGGGCGACGTCGGGCACGATCTGCGCGCCCGCTTGGTCCCAGGCGGGGCGGGGGCCGCCGAACTTGTCTTCGATCACCCATTGGGCGAAGGGTTCGGCGACCACCAAGCCTTGATCGTCGACGCCGGTGATCGCGGCGGCGGTTTTGCGGTCGTCGTCGGTCGTCGCGGGCACGATGCGGTCGATCATCGTGCAGGGAAAGGCGACGTGGCACTCGATCCAGTCGCGAAGCTTCGCATCGCGAAGCCCCGCATATTGCGCGGCGAGCTTCGCGACCACGCGACCGTTGGACGGCAGGTTGTCGCAGCACAGCACCGTCGGCGGGGCATCGCCCGCGTCGCGCGCGCGGGCGAGCCCTGCCACCAGAATGCCGATGGCCGAGCGCGGTTTGTCCGGGTTCGCGAGGTCCGCGACGATATCGGGATGTCGCACATCCAGATCGCCGGTCGCCGGGATATGGCAATAGCCCTTCTCAGTGACGGTCGAGGAGACGATGCGCGTCGCCTTGTCGCCGATGCGCGCGATCAACGCGGCGGGATCGCTGGGCGCGTGCAGCACTTCGCCGATCACGCCCATGATTTCGACGCGGCGTGCCGTGTCGTCGAGGACCAGCACGCCGTAAAGCCCATTTTGCGGGTTGAGTTGCGCGGGAACGTCGAGCCCGCGCAGGCTCGCTCCCGTGATGCCCCAATCGCCGCCGGCGGCTTCGATGGCGCGTTGCGTGTACCAAGCCTGATGGGCGCGGTGGAAGGCGCCGCAGCCCAAATGAACGATGCCGCGTGCGAGCTTGGCCGGGTCGAATTTCGGCTGTGAGACGGCGGCCGGAAGATCGACGAGGGTCGTGCGCGACAATCGTTTCATTGGAGGCTGTTCATAGAGCGATGGGCTTTCCGGAAGCGGAGGACGAAATCATCGCTTCCAGAATTCGCATGGCGGCGACGCCATCCGCAATACCCGGCACATCGACCTTCTCGCCGCGCACGGCGGCCAGGAAGTCGCCGAGAATGGCGTGATAGCCCTTGTGGTCTTCGTTCGCGGCGACCGTCAGGTTCGGTTCCCACACCAGCGTGTCGACCGCGTCGTCGAGCGTGGCTTCCTTGCGCGAGACCTTGAACTCGGGCGCGCGGAAGTAACGCACTTCGTGGACGTTGCGCACTTCCACGCGCTTATGATCGCCCATCACTTGCCACCACTCCATCGGCGTGGCGCGCGATTGATGCGTGCCCATCACCAGCGTGGCGAGGCCGCCGTTGTCGAATTTGAAATCGACATGCAGCAGCAACTTGCCGGGCGCCAATTCATGCCGGCGCGCCAGCAACTCGACCGGCTTGCCCATCAAATGCGGCACGAGGTCCATATAGTGCACGCAATGATGCAGATAGAACCCCGTATAATCCGGGTCTTTGGTGAAGTAGGTCGGGGCCGTCATGTACTGGCCCAGGAAGCTGGCCGGCGCGCCGAACTGGCCGCCCTTCACGATATTGATCGCGATACGATTGGCGGTCGAATAGCGCTTCATGAAACCGAGGACGAGCGGCTTGCCCGATTTCTCGGCTGCCGCTTGCAGGCGCTTGGCGCCCGCAACGTCGCCGCCCGGCGGCTTTTCCATGAACACGGGCAGGCCGCGCTCCAGTGCCGCACAGCCCAATTCCACATGCGCCGCCGGGCCGATCGCCATGCCGATCGCGTCGATATCCTTGCGCGCGATCAGCTTGGCCGCGTCGTCGGTGCAATTCTCGGCCGACACGCCATAGCTGCGTGCGATCTTCGCCAGATTGTCGGGGCTTTTGTCGCACAACCCCGCCAGCACCACGTTATGGCGCACGAGATGGGGCAGCAGCATTTCGCCGGCATGCGTACCGCAGCCGATCCATCCGATCCGTAGATTGCTCATGCGACCCTCCGAGCCGAGTCCAATGCCGCGCGCAGATAAGCGCCGCTCGCGGCCAATTCCGCGTCCTCGTTGCGATGGGGGGCGCGCCATTGCGCGACGCAAGTGCCCGCTTGCACGTCGTCGCGGCGGAACGGCTCCAGCGTGATGGGCCCCGTATAGCCGACGGCGACGATCGCGCGCGCGACCGACGGCCAGTCGATATGGCCGTCGCCCACGAAACCGCGATGGTTTTCGTTCGCCTGGAAATGGACCATGCGCTTGCCCGCCTTGCGGATGGCGGCGGCGATGTCGCGGTCCTCCATATTCATATGGAACGTGTCGAGCATCGCGCCCAGCGCCTTGTTGCCGACCGCGTCGACGATTTCCAGCGCGTGCTCGGTCGTGTTGGCGACATCCGTCTCAAAGCGGTTGAGCGGCTCAAGGCCGAGGATCACGCCTTTGTCGGCGGCATAGGCGGCGGCGTCCTTCAGGCCGTTCACGACCCAATCGAAGCGGCGCTTGCGCGCTTCGGCATCGACCGGGGCGGGCGGCCGCCCCGCGAACACCAGCGGTGCGCCATAAAGCGGCCCGCCGACGATCTTGACGCCATAGGCGACGGCTTCATCGACGCAAAAGCGCAAATAAGCGAGGCCCGCTTTGCGCGCGGCCTCGTCGGGGCTGGCGAGATCGCGCTGAAGATTCACGCGCGCGGCGAAAACGAGATCGAGCCCGTGTTCGGCGGCGGCGATCTTGGTTTCGCGCGGGTCCAACTCGCCCGGCTCGGGGACGAGAAGTTCCATGAACTCCATGCCCGACGCGCGCGCTTGCGCGAAGGTGCCGAAATTCGCCCGGCCGAAGGGCCGCGCGTAGAACATCGAGATGACGCCTATTTTGTTGGTCATGATTTCACGGCTCCGGCGGTCAATCCGCCGATCAAGTGTCGTTGCACGAAGAGGAACAGTAGCGTGACCGGCAGCGCCACCAGCGTGCCGCCGGCGGTGAGCAAACCCCATTGGATCGTGTATTCGCCGATGAACAGCTGCAACGCGACCGTCACGGTGCGCACGTTCTGGCCCGACAGCATCATCGCGAAGAGATACTCGTTCCACGACGCGACGAAGATGTAGATGCCCGTCGAGACGATACCGGGGGCCGCGAGCGGCAGCAGGATCTTGACGATCGTCTGCACGCGGCTGGCACCATCGACCATCGCGGCTTCGTCCAATTCCTTCGGGATGCCGTTGAGGTAACTCGTCAGCATCCAGATCGCGAAGGGAATGGCGAAGGTCGCGTGGCCCAGCACGACGCCCGGCACGGTGTCGAGCAAGCCCAGACTGCGCATCGCCACGAAAAGCGGGATGATCATCAACACGATCGGGAACATGTTGATGGTCAGGAATTGCGTCATCAAAAAGCGTCGGCCGAAAAAGCCGAAGCGCGAGAAGGCATAGGCGGCGGGCACCGATAGGCCCAGGCCCAGCGCGCAAGCGCTGATCGCGACGATCAGGGAGTCGAGCAGATTCTTCGGAAAGGTCGTGCGCGCCAGAAGATCGGCGTAGTGGATCAATGTCGGTTCGTCGGGCCAATAGACCACGGGAAAGCGCGCGATATCCGCCGTCGGCTTGATCGACGTGATCGCCATCCACGCATAGGGGGCGAGGGCAATGACGATCAAAATCGCGGCCGGAAGTTCGATTTCGAAGAAGCGCTGGGTGCGGGACCTGCGGTCGATCATCGGAAGGCCTCGCGCATCGTGCGGCGCACATAGAACGCCGCGACGGAGATCAAGAACAGCGTCAGCACGACGGCGAGCGCCGAGCCGTAGCCGAATTCCATGCCGCTATAGGCGCGCAAGAAGGCGTAAAGCGGCAGCGTATGCGTGGCGTAGCCGGGGCCGCCGCCGGTCATCACCAGAATGACGTCGAGCGAGTTCGCGACCCAGATCGTGCGCAGCAGAAGTGCCGTGAGGATCACGCCCTTCAGGCCGGGCCACACGACATGGCGGAAACGTTGCAGGCGCGTGGCGCCATCGATTTCGGCGGCTTCGTGCAGATCGCCGGGGATCGCCTGAAGGCCCGCGAGAATGATGACGGCGAAGAACGGGAAGCCCTGCCAGACCAGCGCCACAATGACGGCGTAAAGCGCGATATCGGGGTCGGCGAGCCAGGCGACGGGCGATTTGATGAAGCCGAAACGCAGAAGAATGTCGTTCAGCAGGCCGAGATTGTAGTCGTAGACCCAGGTGAACATCAGCCCGATGATGACCGAGGGCAGCGCCCAGGGCACGACCACCAGCGCGCGCGCGAAGGACCGGAACGCGAAGCTCTCGTTGAGAATGAGGGCGGCGATCATGCCGAGCGCGAATTGCAGGCCCACCGCGAGCCCGACCCAGACGAAGGAATTCCACAGCGAAATCCAGAAGGCTTCGTCGGCGAGCAGGCGTTGGTAATTGCGTAAACCCGTGAACGGCACGTCGTGCGGCCGGAACAGCACGAAATCGTGGAAGCTCATCCACAGCGTCGAGGCGACGGGATAGAGCACGATCGCCGCGGTGGCGAGCACGGCGGGCGCCAAGAAGTAGTAAGGCGTGAGACGAGAGGAGACCATTTTCGCTTTCGCGGGTGACGGAAAGGGCGGACCCTTGCGGGTCCGCCCCGGTCCATCAACCGTGGTAGTGACGTTCGATCGCGCGCATCATGTCGTCGGGCTGGATCTGGCCCAGCAACGCGCGTTGCATGTTGGTCGGCCACACCGTGCGCAGGAAATCCGCCGTGGCGGGCACGTTGGGCAGCGTGTCGGCGATCGGCAGAGATTGCGCGCTGGCATCGACGAAGCGCTTCGGGTGCAGCGTCCAGTTGGCCGCCCCCTTGTTCGACACGGTCAGCTGGCCGGTGAACTTGTTGAACTCCACGTTCGACTCGTTCGTCGACAGCCAGCTGATCCAGCGGAACGCCGCCGCCTTGTTACGGCTCGACGCGAAGATCGCGTTCGACTCGTCGCCGAACGACGTCCAGCCCTTGCCGTCGGCCGCGCGCGGGACGGGCACGGCCGAAACCTTGTCGCCCAGCGCTTGGACCATTTCGTTGGCCGAGCCGACATGGTGGATCGTCATCGCCGTGCGGCCGGCCTTGAAGTTGTCGACGATCTGGCGGAAGCCGTCATTCGGGGCCGAGGGCGGGAACACCTTGTGTTCGCGGCCCAGCGCCACGAACCAGCGATTGGCTTCCAGCGCCTTGGGCGTCACCATGCCGCCCTTCTCGAAGGTGGCGCCGCCGCCGAGCACGAAGCTGCCCCAATGGTCGTGGCCGCCCGCACCGCCGCGCATGCCGAAGCCGAACACATCGCCCTTGGTCGTGGCCTGCGCCGCCTTCAGGAATTCGTCGAAGGTCTTGGGTGCCGCCACGCCCGCCTGCTGGAACAGATCGACGCGGTAGTAGAGATAGAGCACGACGTATTGCAGCGGCACGTAATAGCGCTTGCCGTCCGGCGCCTTGTGCAGGTTCCACAGATTGGCGGAGATATCCGACGCGTCGGCCCAGGCGCCGATCTGCTGGTCGAGCGGCTCGAGTGCCCGCATTTCCAGCAAGCGCGACATATTGGCGAGCTTCACCATCGCGCAATCGGGCGCGTTGTTGGCGACGAGGGCCGCGTAGAGGCGCGTGTAGTAGTCGTTGCCCCCACCCCAGGGAATGCTCTCCGCTTGGATCTTGATGCCGGGATTGGCCGCTTCGAATTTCGCGATCAATTCGGCGGGCGAGTGCTGCGGATTGTCGAAATGGTACCACCAGCGCACGGTCGTCGTGCCTTGCGCGTTCACGATCGCCGGGGCGGCGATCGCGGCCGTCGTGGCGGCGAGGAAAGTTCTGCGTTTCATGTTGCGTTTCTCCCGTTTGTTTTATTGGAGGGCTTCGGCCAGGAATTGCCCGGCGACGCGATGCGCTTTGCGCGCCGGTTCCAGTTTCGACGACATCTGCATGAAGCCGTGGCAGACGCCCGCGAACACGTCCAAGCGGACGTCGTTGCCCGCCTCGGCCAATTTGTTGGCGAGGTCGGGCGTCTCGTCGCGCAGCGGATCGAGGGCCGCCGCGCTGAGATAGAGTTTGGGAAGGCCGGTCAGATCGGGCAGCGTCGAAGGCCCGCGCCAATTGTCCCAATACCAGCGCATGCGCTTGGAGGTGAGGACGTACCCGCCGGGGCCGAATTTCGCGTGGCTGGCCGTATCGAACATCGGCGTGAAGCAGCCATAGAACAGGCACGCGGCGCGCACGCGCTTGCGCCATTCGTGGCCCGCCAGCGTCAGCAATGTGATGCCGGCCCCGGCGGAATCGCCGCCGATGGCGATGCGCGAGGCGTCCACCGCATCGCCCAGCAAACCGCCGGCGATGGCGTCCAATGCCGCGCGCGTATCGTCGATCGCGGCGGGAAAGGGATGTTCGGGGGCGAGGCGATAATCGATGCCGAGCACGGCCGCGCCCGATTCGACCGCGAGGCGCGTCATCGATCCCAGATGGGATTCGATCGAGCCGAAGGTCCAGCCGCCGCCATGCACGAACAACATCACGGGCAGATTCTTCGCGGTCGTCGGGCGCAGCAGCTTCGCGCGCATCTTGCCCCACGGCCGGTCGATGGTCAGGTCGCGTGATTCCGCGACCGCCGGGCGGTCGGCGTTCCAGACTTCGTTGAATTTCACGAAGATCGGCCGCGCTTCGGCGAGATCCATGTTCGGATAGTCCGGCGCCGGACCGCCGGCGGCCAGGATCGCGGCCATTTCGGGATGGACGTACACGTTGCTCATGCCGCACTTCCTTTGCGGCGCGCCGCCGCGGGCAATTCGACGATGGTGTCGAGGTGGTGGGCGATTTCCTGCGCCAAGCGTTCGCCGTCCTGGGCTTCCAGCGCTTCCATGATCGTGTCGTGGCGATCGGCGGTGCGCGTCAGGCTGCGGCGATGGCCGGGCGCCCAAAGCTTTTGCCGGTGCGAATGCAGCATGCAGCGGATCAGGATCTGCTCCAGCACCGGCGGACTCGCCAGGCGGAAGATCGCCGCGTGGAATCGCATGTCGAGTTCGATCAGGCCGTAAGCGTCGCCGCGCTTGGCCGCGGCCGCCATGCCTTGGCGCAACGCCTTCAACTCGGCGGCGGCGTCCGGCGTATAGGCGCGCACCGCGCGCAAGGCGCCGCGCGTTTCCAGCCGTTTGCGCAGATCGAGAATCTCCTCGGCCGCGTCGGGATCGAGCGTGGTGACCATCGTGCCGCGATGACCCGAACGCTGGACGAGGCCGTCCTCCTGCAAGCGCAGCAGCGCTTCGCGGACCGTGCCTTGGCTGCATTCGAGTTCGTTCGCGAGGCCGAGCTCCGTCAGCGGCTCGCCGGGACGGATTTCGTTCAGCACGATGCGGCGCTTGAGCGCCGAATAGACGATGTCGCGCGGACGCGCGGTCTTCGCCATCGCTTCGATTCCTCCCTTGGACGGGCAAATTATCGATATCGATAATGGAAGGCAACCGGATTCCGATCGGGACTTGAAGCGGCCGCACACGGCTCTAGGCTCCAGGTTTCCACATCACGGCGAACGCCTATGCCCAAAATGCGCAAGAAATCCGATCTGCCGGCGAAGACCTGCGTCGTTTGCGGCCGGCCCTTCGTTTGGCGCAAGAAATGGGCGAAGGATTGGGCGCAGGTGAAATACTGCTCCGATCGCTGCAGATCGGACGCGAAGAAAACCACCGCCATATGACGGCGTTACGGGGCGTAGCCAAATAACGCCCCGTAACCATCCTTCGCGCGGCATGGTCGCGGCTATGAAACCGCTCTATCTCAAGCTCCATCGCTGGATCGCCCTCGCTTTCGCCGTGCCGCTGCTGGCCGTGCTGGCGAGCGGCTTGGTCCTGTCCTTCGAACCGTGGATCGTCGATGCGTCGATCGTGCCCGGATCGCTCGACGCCGCACGGATCGGCGAACTGATCGACCAGCACGATCCGCGCGGCCAAGCCCGCGCGATGGTCTTGCGCAGCTATGACGCCACATTGTCGCTGGGAACCGGGCGCGGCGGCGGCGTGACCGTCGATTTGGCGACCGGCGAAGCGCGCGAGAGCGCATCGATCCTCGTGCAGACCTTCGGTCTGATGCGCGGATTGCACGAGCGCTTGTTGCTCGATCTGGGCTGGCTGGTGACCGCGTCGACGGCGGCGATGCTCGTCGTCTCGTTGATCGGCGTCTTGATGGGCTGGCCGCGTTTCGCCAACACCGTGTCGGGCTGGCACAAAGCGATGGCATGGTTGCCCTTGCCGTTGATCGTTTTGTCGCCGCTGACCGGGCTGTTCCTCGCCTTCGGTATCACCTTCGCCGGCCCACCGCCGGAGTTGCCGCAAGCGCCGCCGCTCAAACTGCGCGAGGCGGTGGAAGCGCTGGGTGCGGATCGCGATCTGTCGGCGCTGGTCTGGTTGCGGCCGCAGGTCGGACGCTATCTCGCGCGTATCGTCGAAGATGGCGAGTATCGCGTCTACGCCGTCACGCGCGATGGCGCCGTGCCGATGCCGCGCAACCTGCCGCGCCTGTTCCACGAAGGAAATTTCGCGGGCGCGTGGTCGGCGCTGATGAACGTGGCGCTGTCCTTGGCCATGTTGGGATTGCTGGGCACGGGCGTTTGGATCTGGGCCAAGCGCAGCTTGATGCGCCGTAAATTGCGCCGCCAGCGCGCGGCCCTCGTGTGACCCTTTCGTTCGCGCCCCACCTCGCCTAAAACAGGGCGCCGGCGGTTCGAAAGCCGGGACGAACGAAGGGTTGGGAAACGATGGCGTGCGATATCCTCGCCTATGGCGAGCCGATGATCGAATTCAACCAGACGGGCGGGGCGACGAGCCGCACCTATCTGCAAGGCTTCGGCGGCGACACCTCGAATTTCGCGATTGCGGCGGCGCGATCGGGCGCCAAGGCGGGTTACATCTCGGCGCTGGGGGCGGATATCTACGGCCAGATGTTCCGCGACCTGTGGCGCTTCGAAGGTGTCGACGAATCGACCGTGCGCGAGGACAAGAACGCGCCCACGGCCGTCTATTTCGTCACGCATGACGAGAAGGGCCATCATTTCTCGTTCTTCCGGTCGGGCTCGGCCGCCAGCCGCTACGCCCCCGCCGATCTGCCGCTCGACGCCATTCAGGAAGCGAAGGTGCTGCATCTCTCGGGCATCTCGCTGGCGATCTCCAATTCCGCCTGCGATGCCGGCTTCGCCGCGATGACCACGGCGCGCGCGTCGGGCTGCCTCGTGTCGTTCGACACCAATCTGCGCTTGAAGCTGTGGCCGGTGGCGCGCGCCAAGGCCGTGACGGCGGAAGCGATCGCCAATTGCGACATCTGCTTGCCCAGCCTCGACGACGTCGCCACGCTGTTCGGCGTGGACGAGCCGGACGAGCTGGTCGATCTGATGCTGAAGCTCGGCGCCAAGGTCGTGGCGCTGAAACTGGGCGCGCAAGGCGCTTTGGTCGCCGACGCGAAGACGCGCACGCGCATCGCGCCGCATAAATGCAAGCCGGTCGACGCGACCGGGGCTGGCGATACGTTCGGCGGCGCCTTTATCGCGCGCTTGGTCGCGGGCGATAGCTTGGAACAAGCCGGGCGCTACGCCGCGACGGCGGCGGCGCTATCGACCGAAGGTTACGGCGCGGTCGAGCCGATCCCCGATCGCGCGCGCGTGTTGCGCGCGATGGAGCGCGCGTCGTGATCCCGGCGGGCAAGATCTTCGATCCCGCCCGCGCGTTCTGCGAACGCTTCGGGCTGAGGTTGCCGATCCTGCTCGCCCCGATGGCCGGCGTGCCCGCACCAGCACTTTCCGCCGCCGTCGCGCGCGCGGGCGGAATGGGCGCGTGCGGTGCGTTGCTGATGAAACCCGAAGCGATCCTCGCCTGGGCCAACGATCAGCGCGGCCGTTCCAACGGCGCGTTCCAGCTCAATCTGTGGATTCCCGATCCCGCACCGCCGCGCGATGCGGCGCATGAAGCGCGCGTGCGCGCATTCGTCGGCAAGTTCGGACCGGAAGTGCCGGCCGAGGCCGCGAATGCCACGCCGCCCGATTTCAATGCGCAGTGCGAGGCGTTGCTCGTCGCCGGTCCGGCGGTCGTGTCGTCGATCATGGGCGTCTATCCGCCCGAATTCGTCGCCAAGCTCAAAGAACGCGGCATCGCTTGGTTCGCCAACGCGACGACGGTGGCCGAAGCGAAAGCGGCGACCGAGGCGGGGGCCGACGCCATTGTCGCGCAAGGGGCCGAAGCGGGCGGCCATCGCGGCGCCTTCGACGCGGCGAAGGCCGAAGCCGAAGCGATCGGCTTGTTCGCGTTGCTGCCCGCGATTCTCGATGCGGTGACAGTGCCGGTGATCGCGACGGGCGGTATTGGCGATGCGCGCGGCATGGCGGCGGCGTTCGCCATGGGGGCGGCCGCCGTGCAGATCGGCACGGGGTTTCTGCGCACACCCGAAGCGGGCATCGCCACGGCGTGGGCCGATGCGCTGTGCCAAACGCCGCCGGAAGCCACGCGCTTGACGCGCGCGTTTTCGGGGCGCGCGGGTCGTTCGATCGCGACCGAGTATGTGCGCGCGGCGGCGTCGCCCGAAGCGCCTGCGCCCGCCCCCTATCCCGTACAGCGCGCGATCACCCAAGCGATGCGCGACGCCGCCACCAAGGCGAACGATATCTCGCGCATCCAGGCTTGGGCGGGGCAATCGGCGGCGCTGGCGCAAGCCAAACCGGCGGGCGATCTGATCGCGGAACTTTGGCGGGAGACCTGCCGACGCCTCGGCGTTTAACCCGGTGCTGCGAGGGCCGTCTTGTAGCGCGTCAGCAAATCGCCGCCGCTGCGCGTGTCGTGCGCGGCGATCAGCAGCCCGACCAGATCGTAGGATCGATAGACGTCGTGCATGATCCGCGCGAAGGCGAGCAGCCGATCGTCGGATAGCGCCTCGAGCTTGTCGATCGCGCGGATATAGATCGCCGCTTCGGCGTATAGCAATTGGCTGCCCGGCCCGAACGGCCCGCCGCCGAAGACCAGCGGGCGCAATTGCCGGCTGAACGGCGCGGTGAAGCGATGGAGCATGAAGCCGAGCCCGCGCAGATGCACGTCGATATCGCCGAACAGCGCCTGGCCTTCGTACATCGGCACGAATTCGACTTCGACATCGACCACCAGCGCGCCGCCGGCGATGCGCGGGCCCCCGCGCAGCACGTCCAGCTCGGCACCCTGCACGTCGATCTTCAAAAGATCGCACGAAGCGAGGTCGGGCAGATCGTCGAGGCGGCGCGTTTCCACCCGCGCGGTCTCGACGACCGGCAGCGGCAAGTTATGGAACAGGCTCAGCAGCCGGTCGTTGGGTTTGTAGAGCGACGAGGTCAGCGGGTTGGCGCAGACGTGAAAATCGCGCGTGGCGCCGTCGCCGACGAAATAGGGCAGGTAGCGGTGATTGGACGGGGCACTGGCGTTGCGTTCGGCGCAGGCTTCCGCGCGCGGCTCGAACCCCGTGACGCGCACGGCCGGATCGCCCAGCAGCGCATGATAAGGATCGCCTTCCTTGCCCATCGACGCGGCGCCCACGTCGATCACATGCAGCGGCAGGTCGCGTCCCAGAATGTCGGCAAGCCCGGCCATCAGCCCCATACCTCGGCATCCGGCGGGTGAACGCGGCTGCCTTCGAAGCGCAAACCCGGATCGCGATCGTGGCTCAGCAGCAAGGGCCCGTCGAGATCGACCCACGCCGCACCTTGCGCGATCAGATGGGCCGGGCCCATCGACAGCGACGTCGCGACCATGCAGCCGACCATCACGCGATATCCGGCCGCGAAGGCGGCCTTGCGCAAGGCCAGCGCTTCGGTGAAGCCGCCGGTCTTGTCGAGCTTGATGTTCACCGCTTCGTAGCGGCCCGCGACATGCGGCAGCGACGATGTGTCGTGGCAGGATTCGTCCGCGCAAACCGCGACGGGATGTTCGCGCCCCGCCAGCCCCGCGTCGCGATCGGCGTGCAAAGGCTGTTCGATCAAATCGACGCCGAGATGGGCGAGATGCGGCGCGATCTCGTCGAACAAAGCTTCGTCCCAGGCTTCGTTGGCGTCGACGATCAAACGCGAGCCGGGGGCGGCTTTGCGCACGGCTTCGACGCGCGCGAGGTCGCCGGCCCCGGTCAGCTTCAATTTCAGCAGCGGGCGATGGGCGGCGGCGCGCGCCGCCTCGGCCATTTGCTCGGGTTCGTCGACCGACAGCGTATAGGCGGTGGTCAGCGTTTGGGGCGCGGACATGCCGGCGAGTTGCCACACGCGCTTGCCGGCGCGCTTGGCCTCGAGATCCCACAATGCGCAGTCCAGCGCGTTGCGCGCGGCCCCGGCCGGCAAAGCGCGCTGCAATTCGTCTCGCCCGCCGCCGCGTTCGATCAGCGCGCGCGCGGTTTCGATCTGCGCGAGGACGGATTCGACCGTCTCGCCATAGCGCGCATAGGGCACGCATTCGCCCGCACCGGCCGCACCGTCTTGCGCGATGCGCGCGACGACGACGACGGCCTCGGTCTTGGCGCCGCGCGAAATGCGGAAGGCGCCGCGCAGCGGCCAAACTTCACGGGCGACGGACAGCGTGCGCGTCATTTGATTTTCGCGAGCTGGGCGGCGATGGCGGCGACACCCGTTCGGCTCGGATCGACGCAAGGCAAGCCGTATTTGTCGGCGGTCGATTTGATCGCGCGCTCGGCCGCTTTGGCCGTCATCTTCGACGTGTTGAGGCTGATGCCCACGCATTTGGCCTTCTTGTTGGTCAGGCGCGCATGGGCGACGTTGACGTCGATGCAGGTTTGCAGGTCGGGCAGTTTGTAGTGCGGCAGCCCGCGCATATGCGGGCGGCCGGGCTCGTGGCACATCACCAGCGCGTCGGGTTGCGCGCCGTGGATCAGCGCCATCGTGACGCCCGCATAGCTCGCGTGGAACAGCGAGCCCTGGCCTTCGACCACGTCCCAATGATCGGGATCGTTGGCGGGGGCGATCGTCTCGACCGCACCGGCGACGAAATCCGAAACGATCGCGTCGATCGACCAGCCGCGACCCGCGATCAAAATGCCGGTCTGGCCGGTGGCGCGGAACGTCGCCTTCATGCCCAGCGACTTCATCGCCGCTTCGAGGGCGAGCGAGGTGTACATCTTGCCGATCGAGCAATCGGTGCCGACGGTCAGCACGCGCTTGCCCGGGCGCTTGATGCCCGTGGCGATCGGAAACTCGCGGTCGGGATGGCGCACATCGTGCAGCTTGCGCCCGTTGCGTTTGGCCGCGGCGGCGAGCGCGGGCACGTCCGACAATTTATTGTGCAGACCCGAGGCGAGATCGAGACCCGCATCGAGTGCGGCGGTCAGTACCTTGATCCAGTCTTTGGAAATCACGCCGCCGCGATTGACCGTCCCGACGATCATCGTCTTGGCGCCCTTGGCGACGGCTTGCTTCACGCTCATATCGGGAAAGCCGCTATCGGCGTTGCAGCCCTTCAGGCGCAACTGGCCGACGCATTTTTCCGGGCGCCATTGCGCCACGCCGATGGAGGTTTTGGCGGCCAGCGCGTCGGCAGCGCTGCCCAAAAACAAGAGATAGGGTGATTTGATTTCCATCGTCATTCCGTCCGATACCGCGACCCGTCCGGTTCTAGCATCGGCCCCGGCATCAAGCTAGAGTGGCAGGCATATGGACGACATCGCCGGGCGCCGCGTTCTCATCGTCGACGATCAAGCCTTCATCCGCGCATTGCTGCGCCGGTGCTTGGTGCGGCTTGCCGTCGGCGAAATCCGCGAGGCGGAAAACGGCGCCGACGGGTTGGCCGAACTCGACACGTTCAAGCCAGAACTCGTGCTGTGCGATCTCAACATGCCCGGCATGGACGGAATCGAGTTCCTGCGCTTGGCCGCGACCAAGGCGCCGCAAACGCCGATGCTGATCGTCAGCGGCGAGGACAAGCGCACGCTGGAGGGCGCTTTGCGCATCGCGCGCGGCTACGGCCTTGCCAGCGTGGGCGCCGTCGCCAAGCCGATCGAAGCCGAACGTTTGACCCAGGCGATCGCGCGCCTGCAACCCGCGGCGGAGAATGCCGCCGTCGCCGCACGCGTTATGCCGCGCATGGGCGAGGCCGACCTTGCCGCCGCGATCGAACGCGGGCAGATCGCGGCCGTGTTCCAGCCGAAAATCGACGTGGCGAGCGGCCTGACGCGATCGGTCGAATGCCTCGCGCGCTGGTCGCACCCGATGCATGGCGACGTGTCGCCGGGCGTTTTCGTGCCGCTCGCCGAGAATTGCGGCTTGGTCGATCGGATGACCGAAGCGGTGGTCGATGCCGCCGCCCGCGACATGGAACCGGTCTTCGCCGCCCATCCCGATTTGCGCTGCGCGGTGAATTTCTCGTTCGACACGCTGGGCCGGACGGACGCTTTCGCCTGGATCAGCAACGCGCTCAACCGATCGGGCATGCCCGCCGAACGCTTGATCGTGGAGGTGACCGAAAGCCGTTTGGGCGAGGACGACCGGCGTACGCTCGAAACCCTCGCGAGGCTGCGCATGAAGCGCGTGCGCGTCTCGCTCGACGATTTCGGCACGGGCTACGCGTCGCTCGCGCGCCTCGAGGCGTTGCCGTTCGACGAGCTTAAAATCGATCGCGGCTTCGTGTCGGGGGCGGCCGATGCGCCGGCCAAGCGCGCGATTTTGGAATCGGCGGTGGCGCTGGCCAAGCGCATGGACCTCGTTTCCGTCGCCGAGGGCGTGGAAACGCAATCCGATCTCGACACCGCGCGCGAAGCGGGGATCGACCTCGCCCAAGGCTATCTGATCGCGCGGCCGATGCCGGCGGACCAGCTGCTCGCCTGGCTCGCGCGATGAAGCACGATCTGGTGTTGAAGGGCGGCCGCGTCGCCGACGGGTCCGGCACGCCCGCGATCGGCGCCGATATCGCCATCGCCGGAAACCGCATCGCCGCCATCGCGGCGCCGGGCACGCTGGAAGCGGCCGCGACGCTCGATTGTTCGGGGCGGATGATCGCCCCCGGTTTCATCGACGCGCATACGCATGACGATGCGATCCTGTTGGATCTGCCCGACATGCCGATGAAGACGAGCCAGGGTGTCACCACGGTCGTCGCCGGGAATTGCGGCGTGTCGGTCGCCCCCATGACTTTGGCGGGCGATCCGCCGCCGCCGCTCGATCTGCTGGGAACGCGCGCGACCTATCGCCACGAACGCTTCGCCGATTGGACGAAGGCGTTGGCCGCCGATCCCGCCGCCGTCAACGCGGTGGCGCTGGTCGGGCATTCGTCGTTGCGCGTGCAGACGATGGATCGGCTCGACCGCGCGGCCGACGCAAGCGAGATCGCGCGCATGCAAGGCTTGCTCGATCAAGCGATGGGCGAGGGCGCGCTGGGGCTTTCGACCGGGCTGTTCTACGCGCCCGCGAAAGCCGCGCCGACGGCGGAGATCGTCGCGGTCGCCAAAATCGCGGGAAGGCATGGCGGCGTCTACGCCACGCATCTGCGCAACGAAGCCGACGCGCTGGAAGACGCGGTCGCCGAAGCCTTGCGCATCGGGCGCGAAGCGGATACGCCCGTCGTGCTATCGCATCACAAGGCGATGGGCAAGGCGAACCACGGCAAGACCGCGCGCACGCTGCCCTTGATCGATGCGGCGCGTAAAACCCAGCGCGTGGCGCTCGACGTCTATCCCTATATCGCGTCGTCGACCGTGCTGACGATCGACCGTATCGCCGCGTCGTCGCGCATCTTGATCACCTGGTCGAAATCCGTGCCCGAAGCGGGCGGGCGCGACCTTGCCGACATCGCCGGCGAATGGCGCGTCGAATTGGAAGAAGCCGCACGGCGCTTGCAGCCGGCGGGGGCGATCTATTTCGCGATGGCGGAGGACGACGTGCGCCGCGTGTTGTCCTGGCCCGAAGCGATGATTGGGTCGGATGGTTTGCCGCACGATACCCATCCCCATCCGCGCCTGTGGGGCACGTTCCCGCGCGTGCTGGGCCATTACGCGCGGGAAGTCGGGCTGTTCACGGTCGAGGAAGCGATCCGGCGGATGACGTCCTTGCCCGCCAAACGCCTGGGCTTGCGCGACCGGGGCGTGCTGCGCAGTGGTGCCTTCGCCGATATCGTGGTGTTCGATCCCAAAACGGTGATCGACCGGGCGAGTTTCGCCGCCCCGACTTTGCCGGGGGCGGGGATCGACACCGTGTTCGTTAACGGGCGCGCGGTGTGGAAGGCCGGCGCACCCACGGGGGCAAGGCCCGGATCGTTTCTGTCGCGCGATACGGCCGCGATGGATTACGCTGGGTAGGAACCCAGGGAGTCCGTATGGCCCAACTGCCGCCGCATCCCTCGATCGTCCTGGTGCGCGAGTTCCTCGACGCGATCGACAAGCTCGATCCCGGTGCCGCGCGCCGCTATGTGGCGCCGGACGCGCGGTTCGTGACGCCCGGCGGCACGGAAACGGGTTCGCTCGACGAAATCGTCATGCGCCTGGGCCAGCGTTTCCGCCAGATCGGCAAGAAGATCGAACGCTACGACCGCGTCGAGATGCATGACGGCGACGTCGTGTTCGTCTCGGGTTCTTTGCACGGCGCTTGGGAGGACGGGGCACCCTTCGACAATCTGCGCTTCGTCGATCGGTTCGAAATCCGCGGCGGCCGGATCGTCCTGCACGAAGTGTGGAACGACACCGGCGAAGCGCGCGCCAAGCGCGCGGCCGCCGCCGCCCCGGCGGGCGGGCGCGGCAATGCCGACCGCGCCTTGCTCGCGATGGCGTCGGAGGTCGAACGTTTGCGCGAGCGCCTCTTCAATCTCGAACGCTTGCTCGCGGCCAAGGGCCTCGTTTCGGCCGTGGAGTTGGAAGCGCACGGGCTCGACGATTCCGAAACCGTGCCCGACGAAAACGATCCGCTGGCCGGCATGCCCGATTTTCTGGGTGCCGCCGAGGACGAACAAGGAAGCCGCGGCCGATGAAATTCACGTTGTATGGAAGGCCAGGCTGGGGCTCGGTATTGGTCGAGCCGCAATTGGCGCTCTACGGTTTCGATTACGAGATGATCGATTCCGGCGATCTGTTCGGCGACGAGGAAGCGCGCCAACGCCTCGCCAAGGTCAATCCGCTGATGCAGGTGCCCACGCTGGTCCTGCCCAACGGGCAGATCATGACCGAGAGTGCGGCGATCACGCTGCATCTGGCCGATCTCGCCAAATCGAACGTGCTGGTGCCCAGCCCCGATGATCCGACGCGCGCGGAATTCCTGCGCTGGCTGGTTTATCTGGTGACGAATGTCTACCAGACCTTCGCCTATGGGGATGTGCCCACGCGCTTCGTGCCCGATCCGCAGGCCGCCGAAGCCTTCAAGACGAAGGTCGGCGAGTATCGCGAAAAGCTGTGGCATCCGGTGGAGGCCGCCGCCGGCGCGCCGTGGTTCCTCGGCAACCGGTTCTCGGCGCTCGATCTTTATATCGTCGCGATGACCTATTGGACCCCGCGCCGCGAATGGTTCGCCGCGCACGCGCCGAAGCTCACGACGATCGCCAAGACGACCGAGGGCGCGCCGAAGCTTTCCGAAATCTGGAAGCGCAACTTTCTCAGATAACCTTGCCGGCGATCAAAACGGCGAAGAGGGCGAGCAGCGCCGCCGACCCGCGATTGATCGCTTGCGTCGCTCTTGCGTCGATGCGCGTGCGCAAATTGGCGACCGCGCCGGCCAGAGCGATCCACCAGCCGAGCGACCCCAGGAACACCGCCGCGATCAACAGGGCGATATCGGCCGGCGCGGCGCCCTCGATCCCGAATGCGGTGAAGATCGCCAGGAAGGTCAGGATCGTCGTCGGATTGGCGAGGGTCAGCGCGAAAGTCGCGGCGAACGTGCCGGCAAGCGATGTCGCGCCGACCTTCGCTTCAGCCGCCGGCGTCGAGCGCCAGGCTTGAACCGCGAGGTAAAGCAGCATCGCCGCGCCGATCAGGCGGAACCAATCATTCGCCGCGATCCAGTCGCCCAGCAGCGTGGCGAAGCCGAACGCCGCAAGGCCGGCATAGAGCGCGTCGGCGAGCGCGGTGCCGAACCCGCCCGCGAGCCCGGCCGCGAAGCCGAACGCCATCGTGCGCCGGATGCACAACACGCCGATCGGCCCGACCGGGGCGGCGATCGACAAACCCAGCAACAGCCCTTTGACGACAAGCGGCGCGTCCATCGCTACACCGCGTCGCAGGCGAGGGCGGGATCGTCCTTGGCGGAGGACAACGCGATAACCGTTTGGCTGCGCGCCACGCCGGGCAGCGTTTTGATCTTGCCGGAGATCACGCGCTCCAACGCGGCGGTGTCCGCCACGCGGATCTTCAACAGATACGACCAATCGCCGGTGACGTGATGGCATTCCTGCACATCCATCAGATCGGCGATGGCGGCGAGGAACGGCTTGTCGTGTTCGGGCCGCTCCAGCAGCACCGACACGAAGGCGAGCAGGTTTCGCCCCACGGCGGCGGGCTCGATCAGTGCGGCGAATCGCTTGATCGCCCCCGTAGCGATCAGCTTTTTCAGCCGGTCGTTGACCGCCGAAACAGATAATCCCACGGATTTGCCGATTTCGGCGTAAGAATCACGCCCATTAAGCTGGATATGCGCCAGGATTTTACGGTCTATATCGTCCATAGCCGGAAAATCGCTTTGTCTGGCCGGGAAGTCAATCCCCGGCCTATTCTAGGGCCATGGATTTGCTCGCCTGGGCCTTCGACGCGGTCTGGCCCCTGGTCGTTCTGGGGCTGGTACTGGTCTATCTATTCATCATGGTGCGGATGGAAGATCGGGCACCCCAAGGCACGCCCGAAAAACCCGCCGAGCTCGCGGGCTACGACGTCGAATATTGCCCGAATTGCTCGGTTTGGGTGCCCGCCAAAGCGCCGTGGTGCGGGATTAAAGGTTGCGCGCGCCCGCATCGTTCGGGCTAGCGAAAAACAACGCCGAGTCGCGCGAAATCCGGCGTTGCCCCGGGGTAGCCCGATGGATATGTTGCGCCGCATCAGACCGGCCCCAGAATCCGAGTCACACGCGCGAGAACCATGTCCGTATCCGCCGCCAAAGGCCTGAGCTTTCAGGACCTGATCCTCAAACTACATTCCTATTGGTCGGCCCAAGGCTGCCTGATCCTGCAGCCTTACGACATGGAAGTGGGGGCCGGCACGTTCCACCCCGCGACCACGTTGCGCGCGTTGGGGCCCAAGCCGTGGAAGGCCGCCTATGTGCAGCCCTCGCGCCGTCCGTCGGACGGGCGCTATGGCGAGAACCCGAACCGCTTGCAGCATTATTACCAGTATCAGGTGATCCTGAAGCCATCGCCCGCGAACAGCCAGGATCTCTATCTCGGCAGCCTCAAGGAAATCGGCCTCGATCCCGCAAAGCACGATATCCGCTTCGTCGAGGACGATTGGGAAAGCCCCACTTTGGGCGCCTGGGGCCTCGGCTGGGAAGTGTGGTGCGACGGCATGGAAGTCACGCAGTACACCTATTTCCAGCAGGTCGGCGGCATCGAATGCGATCCGGTGGCGGTGGAACTCACCTACGGTCTCGAACGCCTGTGCATGTATATCCAGGGCGTCGAGAACGTTTACGATTTGCGCTTCAACAACGACGGCGTGAAATACGGCGAAGTGTTCCTGCGCGCGGAGAAGGAATACTCCGCGCATAACTTCGAGCACGCCGACACCGACGCGTTGTTCAAGCATTTCGCCGACGCCGAGAAGGAATGCCAGTCGCTGCTCGCGCATAAATTGGCGCTGCCGGCTTACGACCAGTGCATCAAGGCCTCGCACCGCTTCAATCTGCTCGATGCGCGCGGCGTGATCTCGGTCACCGAACGCCAAGCCTATATCGGCCGCGTGCGCGCACTGGCCAAAGCCTGCTGCGAAGCCTGGCTCGCGGGGGAGGGCTCCAATGTCTGAGCTGCTCCTCGAACTTTTCTCCGAAGAAATCCCCGCGCGCATGCAGGCGCGCGCCGCCGAGGATTTGAAGCGTCTCGCGACCGAGCGTTTGACCGCTGCGGGTCTCACCTTCACGCGCGCCGATGTGTTCGTGACGCCGCGCCGTTTGGCGCTGGTGGTCGATGGCCTGCCTGCGCGTACGCCCGATCTGAAGGAAGAAAAGAAAGGTCCGCGCGTCGGTTCGCCCGACCAGGCCATTCAAGGCTTCTTGAAGGGTGCGGGGCTCGCCTCGCTCGACGGTTGCGAAAAGCGGATGGTCGGCAAGGCCGAATTCTGGTTCGCGATCGTCGAGAAGAAGGGCCAAGCGACGGCCGATCTTCTGCCCGGTTTGATCGCCGACACGGTGAAGGCGTTCGGCTGGCCCAAATCGATGCGCTGGGGCGCCAATCGTTTCGCCTGGGTGCGCCCGCTGCAAAGCGTGCTGGCGTTGCTGGACGGCAAGACGCTGGCGGGCGGCATCGATCTCGGCGGCTCGACGCTCGCCTTCGGCGACACGACGCAAGGTCATCGTTTTTTGGCGCCGTCGCGTTTCGCGGTGACGAACTTCGCGGATTATCAAGCGAAGCTGCTGGCGGCGAAAGTGTTGCTCGATCCAGCCCAGCGCCGCGCCAAAATCCTCGCCGATCTCGAATCCAAGGCGAAGGCGTTGGGCCTGACCTTGCGCGACGATCCGGGCTTGCTCGACGAGGTCACGGGCCTGGTCGAATGGCCGGTCGTGCTGACCGGCGCCATCGACGCGAAATTCATGGACGTGCCGCAGGAAGCGCTGATCACGTCGATGCGCGCGCATCAGAAATACTTCGCGCTGTTGAACGCCGACGGCTCGCTCGCCCGCCAGTTCGCGCTGGTCGCGAATATGGAAACGACCGATGCGGGGGCGACGATCGTCGCGGGCAACGAGCGCGTGCTGCGCGCGCGCTTGTCCGACGCCAAGTTCTTCTGGGATTTGGATCGCAAGACCAAGCTCGCCGACCGTGTGGACGCGCTGAAGCAGCGCGTGTTCCACGCCAAGCTTGGCACGATGGCGCAGAAGGTCGAGCGTTTGGAAAAGCTCTCGGCCTTCATCGCAACGAAGCTGGGTGCCGATCCGGCTGCCGCGTCGCGCGCGGCGAAACTCGCCAAGGCGGATTTGTCGTCCGGCATGGTCGGCGAATTCCCCGAACTGCAAGGCATCATGGGCCGCTATTACGCGCGCCATGACGGCGAGCCGGCCGACATCGCCGACGCGATCCGCGCGCACTACCAACCGCTGGGCCCGTCGGACGCGTGCCCGTCCGCACCCGTGTCGGTCGCGGTGGCGCTGGCCGAGAAGCTCGACACGCTCGCCGGCTTCTGGTCGATCGACGAGAAGCCGACCGGCTCGAAAGATCCCTTCGCGCTGCGCCGTTCGGCGCTGGGCGTGATCCGCCTGATCGTCGAGAACAAGCTGCGCTTGGGCTTGCGCGCCGTGTTCGACGCGGCTTTCGCCGCTTACGGCGCGGCCAAGCCCGAACTCGGCGCCGATCTGATGGGTTTCTTCGCCGACCGTTTGAAGGTCGTGCTGAAGGAAAAGGGCGTGCGTCACGATCTGATCGACGCGGTGTTCGCGCTCGGCGGCGAGGACGATCTGGTGCGCCTGCTGGCGCGCGTCGATGCGCTCGACACGTTCCTGAAGGGCCAGGACGGCGCCAATCTGCTGATCGGCTATCGCCGTGCCGCCAACATCGTTGCCATCGAAACGAAAAAGGATGGCGCCGCCCCAACCGGTGCCGCCGACCCCGCCTTGTTCACGCAAGCGGAAGAAAACGCGCTGTTCGCTCGTTTGGGCGAGGTGGGAACGAAGCTCGACGCCGCGTTGAAGGCCGAAGATTTCGCCGCCGCGATGGGCGCGCTCGCCACGCTGCGCGGGCCCGTCGACGCGTTCTTCGACAAGGTCACCGTCAATGCCGAGGACGCGCGCTTGCGCGCCAATCGGCTCAAATTGCTTTCCGCGATCGGTGCCGCGCCCGCGCGCGTCGCCGATTTCTCCAAGATCGAAGGCTAAAGGGATCGCGCCATGGCCAAGTGGGTTTACTCGTTCGGGAACGGCAAGGCGGAAGGCAAGGCGGAGATGCGCAATCTCCTCGGCGGGAAGGGCGCCAATCTCGCCGAGATGAGCAATCTCGGCCTGCCCGTTCCCCCCGGCTTCACCGTGACGACCGAAGTTTGCACCCACTACTACGCCAACAAGCGCGAATACCCCGCCGATCTGCGCGCCCAGGTGAACGCGGCGCTCGCTCATGTCGAAAAGATCACCGGGCGTAAATTCGGCGATCCCGCGAAGCCGCTGCTCGTGTCGGTGCGTTCGGGTGCCCGCGCCTCGATGCCGGGCATGATGGACACGGTCCTCAATCTCGGCCTCAACGACACGACGGTCGAAGGCCTCGCCGCCGAAAGCGGCGATCCGCGCTTCGCCTACGATTCCTATCGCCGCTTCATCCAGATGTATGGCGACGTCGTGCTCGAAGTGGATCACCACCATTTCGAGGAATTGCTGGAACAGGCGAAATCCGATCGCGGCGTGTCGCTCGACACCGACATGACCGCCGACGATTGGAAATCGCTGGTCGCCGCCTATAAGGCGATGGTGGCCAAGCAACTCGGCCGCCCGTTCCCGCAAGATCCGCAGGAACAGCTCTGGGGCGCTGTCGGCGCCGTGTTCGCCAGCTGGATGAACCAGCGCGCCAACACCTATCGCCGCCTGCACCAGATCCCCGAGGAATGGGGCACGGCCGTCAACATCCAGGCGATGGTCTTCGGCAATATGGGCCCGGATTGCGCCACCGGCGTTGCGTTCACGCGCGATCCGTCGACCGGCGAGAACGAGTTCTACGGCGAGTTCCTGATCAATGCGCAGGGCGAGGACGTCGTCGCCGGCATCCGCACGCCGCAGCAGCTCACGATCCTCGGCAAGGATCGCCAGAAGTCGAAGCTGCCGTCGATGGAAGAAGCGATGCCCGAAACCTTCGCGCAGCTTTGCGATATCCGCGTGAAGCTGGAGCGCCATTATCGCGACATTCAGGACATCGAATTCACGGTCGAGAAGGGCAAGCTCTATATGCTGCAAACGCGCAACGGCAAGCGCACCGCCGCCGCCGCGTTGCGCATCGCCGTCGAGCTCGCAGAGGAAGGCTTGATCGACCGCAAGACGGCGGTGGGCCGCATCGATCCGGCGTCGCTCGATCAATTGCTGCACCCCACGCTCGACCCCAAGGCCGCGAAATCGATCCTGACGCGCGGGCTTCCGGCGTCGCCGGGTGCCGCGTCGGGCATCGTCACGTTCTCCGCCGACGAAGCCGAAACGCTGGCCGGCGAAGGCAAGGCCGTGATTCTGGTCCGCGTCGAGACGAGCCCCGAGGATATTCACGGCATGCACGCGGCGCGCGGCATCCTGACCACGCGCGGCGGCATGACCAGCCACGCGGCGGTCGTGGCGCGCGGCATGGGCCGGGCTTGCGTCGCCGGTGCGGGCGAAATCCGCGTCGACTACGCCGCCAAGACGATGAGCGTGCGCGGCACGGTCATCAAGGCGGGCGAGGCGATCACGATCGACGGCGGGACCGGCGATGTGTTCAAGGGCGAAGTGCCGACGGTGCAGCCCGAACTCTCCGGCCATTTCGCGACGATCATGGAATGGGCGGATTCCTTCCGCCGCATGAAGGTGCGCACCAACGCCGAAACGCCGCTCGACGCGCGCACCGCGCGACGTTTTGGGGCCGAGGGCATCGGTCTGTGCCGCACCGAGCATATGTTCTTCGATCCGTCGCGCATCACGGCGGTGCGCGAGATGATCGTGGCCGACGACGCCACGCAACGCGCCAAGGCGCTCGCGAAGATCCAACCCTTCCAGCGCGACGATTTCGCCGAATTGTTCCGCATCATGGACGGGCTGCCGGTGACGATCCGCTTGCTCGATCCGCCCTTGCACGAATTCCTGCCGCATTCGGACGCGGATTTCGCCGAACTTTCCAAAGCGACGGGCAAGAGCCTGGACGAATTGAAGGCGCGCGCCGAGAAGCTGACCGAGATGAACCCGATGCTGGGCCATCGCGGCTGCCGTCTCGCGGTGACCTATCCCGAAATCTACCAGATGCAGGCGCGCGCGATTTTCGAAGCCTGCGCGATCGTGGGCAAGGAAACCGGCCGCAAGGTCGAGCCCGAGATCATGATCCCGCTGGTGGCGATGAAGCGCGAGCTCGACCTAATGCGCGATCATATCGCCAAGGTCGCCGACGAAGTGCGCGCGGCCACGGGCGCCGAGATTTCCTACATGCTCGGCACGATGATCGAATTGCCGCGCGCGGCGTTGCGTGCGGGCGAGATCGCGGAGACGGCGGAGTTCTTCTCCTTCGGCACCAATGACCTCACGCAAACGACGTTCGGCCTGTCGCGCGACGATTCGGCCGCGTTCCTCGGCGCCTACGAAACGCAGAAGGTGATGACACGCGATCCGTTCGTGTCGATCGATCCCGACGGTGTCGGCGAACTCGTCGCCATCGGCACGTCGCGCGGCCGCGCGACGCGCGAAGATCTGAAGGTCGGCATTTGCGGCGAGCATGGCGGCGATCCGGCGTCGATCCATTTCTGCGAACGCACGGGCCTCGACTACGTTTCGTGCTCGCCCTACCGCGTGCCGATCGCGCGTCTGGCGGCGGCGCAGGCCGCAATTCAGGCCGAGCCCGCCAAGGCGGCCGCGAAGCCGACCGCCAAGCCCAGCACCGAACGCCATAACCGCGTCCTGATCTCGGCCGGCCGTCGCGCCGCCGGTTCGCGCGTGTCGGCCGGACGCAATTTCGCCGCCCCGACCGCGCGCCCCGGCAAGAAGAAGCCGGCCGCGAAGCCCATCGCGAAGAAGGCCGCGCCCGCCAAGAAAAAAGCCGTGCCGGTGAAGAAGGTCGCGCCGAAGAAAATCGTGAAGAAGCCGGCGCCGAAAAAGCCCGCGCCGAAGAAGAAGGCGCCGGTCAAGAAGCCGGCGAAGAAGTCGAAGAAGCGCTAAGGCTTAGAAATTCGCCCAGTTGGGTTTGTGCGGCGTCAGCGTCGCATCGCCCGCCTGGAGCGGCGTGCCTTCGTCGCGCGCCTTCGCCATCGCTTCCAAACGCAGCAGCGCCAAGCCCATGGCGCCTGCGGCGGAGCGCATCTCGCCCGCTTCCGCTTCGCCGAGTTTGACGATCGTGCCGGGGGCGGGGATCGGGCCGTCGATTGCGACCGGCACGAGGCGCTTTTTGACCAGCCCGCGATACTTCATGCGCGCGGTCAGTTCCTGGCCGATATAGCAGCCCTTTTTCCAATCGACGCCGGATAGCTCGTCGAAACCGTTTTCCAGCAGTAAGGCGCGATCGACTTCCAGATCGCGGCTACCGTCGGGCACGCCCAGCTTCACGCGCAGCGCGTCGTAATCGCCCGCGTCGCCCGGCGCGAGACCGGCGGTGGATGCGATTTCGGCGAAGCGGCCCTTCGGCAAAATCGCGCGCACGCCCAATTCGGCCAAACGCGGATCGACGAAGATTGCGCCTTCGCCGTCGGTCTTCGCCGAGCCCGGTGCGGCATCGAGCCCGAATTTCGCGTCGACACCGTCGCCCCAAGCGATCACGACTTCGAGACCGGGGCGCTGCTCGATCGTCACCTTCGCGCGCAGCTTGTAAAGCTTCAGCCGCTTGGCGAGATCGTCGATGCGCGAAGCTTCGGCGTCGAGCAGGATCGTTTCGCCCAAATCGGCCAGCGCGAATTCGTGCAGGAAGCGGCCTTGCGCGGTCAGGAACCCGCCATAGCCCGCACGGCTCGGTGCGAGTTTCAGCGCGTCCGCCGAAATCAGGCCCTGCAGGAAGGTTTTGCGGTCCTCGCCGGAAACGGCGAGCACGGCGCGGGCGGGCACGGCGGCGAAAACGGGGGCGGTCATAGGCTGGAGATAGGGGCCCCGCCCGGCCTTGGCAAGCCCCAGGGTGCGGCCTATAAGTCCCTATGGGAAAAAGGATTTGTTTCGTCGAATCGTCGGTGCCGTTCGACGGTTTCGGCCCCACCAGCCGGCCGCTGGATGCGGGCCCCCGGGCACTCGCCTATTTGGCGGCGGCGCTGGCCCAGCGCGGACACGACGTTAGCGTCATCAACAAGGCGGATTTCCCGGCCTTGTGCGACGGCGTCGACTGGCTCGGCTGGACGCAAGAACCCAAAGCCAATCCCGACATCGCCATCGCGGTGGACGATCCGGCGTTGCTCGCCCATGTGCCGCATGCGGAGAAGCGCTTCGTTTGGGCGCAGGGTACAGCCGCATCGCTCGATGTGCCCGCCGCCGTCTCGTCCTTCGGCGCGTGGCGTCCCGATGTCGTGTTCCATACCAAGCCGCAACGCGACCGCTGGCTGAACGCCAATGGTTTGACCACGCATGTCGTCGAACCCGCTCCGGGCCATGCCTTCCTCGACGATTTTCCGGTCCATCCGGCCGAGCCGCCGCGCCTGCTGACCGTCTGCCATCCGCTCGGCGGGCTCGAACGCCTCGTGCGCTTGTTCGCCGAGCGTATTCGCCCGGCGGTGCCTAATGCGGAGTTGCGCGTCTATTCGGCGATGCTCGATCGCGGGCGCTGGGGCGGCGACGTGCCCGCCGCCGTGCGCCCCGTTCACGAGCTTTGCCAAGCTTGGGCGAGTGCGGGTGTCACCGTGCATCCGCCGCAGCCCGATCCGCAAATGGCCGACGCCTACCGGCAAGCGCGCGGGTTGCTGCATCCTTCGCTGGCCGAAGAACCCGCCGCGATCGTGCTGATGGAAGCGCAAGCCGCGTGCTTGCCGGTGATCGGCTTCATGCAAAGCGCCGTGGCGTTCGAGCGCGTGGCCGATGGCGTGACCGGAAAGCTCGCGGCGTCCGACGACGCGTTCGTCGAAGCGGCGGTGGAATTGCTCACCTCGGCCGATACGCATGCGCGCTATTCGGGCAATTGCAAGACGCTGCGGCGCGGCCGGACCTGGGCGATCGCCGCCGCGGAATGGGAAGAGCTGTTCGCGTGAAGGCGCTGTTCGTCACTTCCAACCGGATCGGCGACGCGGTGTTGACCTCGGGCGTGCTCGCACACCTGATCGACGCCAATCCCGGTTTGCGTGTGACGATCGCGTGCGGACCGCACGCGGCTCCGTTATTCGACGCCGTACCGGGTCGCGAAGCGACGATCGCGTTGACCAAAGCGCCGTTCAAGGGTCATTGGTTTTCGCTGTGGGCCAAATGCCTGCCGCAGTTGTGGGATATCGCGATCGATATGCGCGGCTCCGGCCTCACCTGGTTCCTGGCCGCCAAGCGGCGCGCGATCCTGTCGGGCCGTAACGACGCGCTCCATCGCGTCGAGGACGCCGCGCGCGTGTTGAAGTTGTCGCCGCCGCCCAGCCCGCGTTTGTGGCATTCGCCCAAATCGCTCGCGCGCGCCGACGCGTTGCTGGGCAACGGCAAATGGCTCGTGCTGGGTGCGACGGCGAATTGGCCGGGCAAGGCCTGGGCCGCGACGCGATTTCGCGAGCTCGCCTTGCGTTTGATCGCGCAAGGGGCCGCGTTGGCCGGTGCGCGCGTGGCCATCGTCGGCGGCCCGGGCGAGCGCGAAATGGCGGCCCCGTTGTTGGGCGGTAACGCGCTCGATCTCGTGGGCACCGAAGATCTCGGCATTGTCGCGGCGGTGATTTCGCGCGCGTCGCTTTATGTCGGCAACGATTCGGGTTTGATGCATGTCGCCGCCGCATCGGGCGTGCCCACGCTCGGGCTGTTCGGCCCGTCGGAGGACCGGCATTTCCGCCCCTGGGGCCCGAACGCCGCTTTCGTGCGCACGCCCGAAAGCAAGGCCGAGTTGTTCGCCAAGATCGATTTCCAGCCCAAGGGCGCTCTCGGCCTGATGGACTCGCTGAGTGTCGACATGGCCGAGCGCGCGGCCAACGATCTTCTGGCGCGCGTGCAGGCGAGGGCGGCATGAGCAAGCTTTCCGCCCTGATCGTCGCCCGCAACGAAGAAGCGCGCTTGCCTGCGTGCCTCGCGGCCGTTTCCTTCGCCGACGAGATCGTCGTGGTGCTCGACCGCACGACCGACGGCAGCCGCGCGGCGGCGGAGAAATTCGGCGCGCGAGTCATCGAAGGCGGGTGGGAGGTCGAAGGCGATCGGCGCAATGCCGGGATCGCGGCGTGCGCCGGCCCATGGATTTTGGAAGTCGATGCGGACGAGATCGTGCCGCCGGAACTCGCCGCCGAAATCCGCGCGACCGTGACGAATTCGAGCGCGTCGCGCCATCTGATCCCGGTCGACAATTACATCGGCGAACGTCTGGTGCGTTACGGCTGGGGTGCCTCCTTCGGCAAGAATGCCTATCCCGGCCTGTTCCGCAAGGGCGCCAAAATTTGGGGCCGCGAGCGCGTGCATCCGTCGTTGAAATTCGACGGCGCGGAAGGCGCGCCGTTGACGGCGCGCCTGATCCATCACGTCGATCGCAATCTCTCGGAAACGATCCGCCGCTTGGATCGCTACACTTCCGCGCGCGCGGCCGATCTGCGCGCCAAGGGCGACCCGGACCCGACGTCGCGCTATGTGCGGCGCTTCTTCTCGCGGTTCTGGAAATGCTACGTCGCGCGCAAGGGCTATCGCGAGGGCGGTTACGGCCTCGTTATCGCCGCATTGGCGGGTTTGTATCCGCTCGTGTCGCATCTGAAAGCCAAGTACGAGAAGGAATAGGAACGTGGCCCGCATCGTCCTGGCCGACGACGGGATCGCGTTCGACGGCCGCAGCCGGACCGGGCTGGGCGGCGCGGAGACGGCATTCTTGCGCCTCGCCGAAAGCTTGGCCGCGCGCGGCCACGATGTGGCGGCGTTCAGCAACACGACCGAGACCGGCATGGTCAACGGCGTGAAGTGGGCGCCGGTCTTGGGTTCGATGCCGGACGACGCCGATCTCTACATCGCCAATCGCGGCGACCGCGTGTTGGATCGCGTGCCCGGCGCCAAGCGCATCGCGTTCTGGCTGCATAACGACGCGGCGTATCTCAAGAAATTCCGCTATCTGCGCCGATTGTGGCGACGCAAACCCGCGCTGGTCTTCGTCAGCGAGTCCCATCGCCGCTTGGCGCCGTCCTGGCTGCCCGATGGCGGGCGCATCGTGATCCCGCTCGGCCTCGAAGACGCCTATCGCCACGAAGCGACGCGCGCCGTTCCGCCGCCGGTGGCGCTTTACGCCGCCAATCCATTGCGTGGACTTTCCGAGTTGGCGGCGATGTGGCCGAAGATCGGCGCCGCGGGCGCCCAGCTGATCGCGCATTCGGGCGCGGATCTCTACGCCGCCAAGCCGCGCACGCGCGAAGCTATGGAGCAGGCGCTCGCCAGCGTCGCGGGCGTTGCGGGAATCGAACTCCAGCCGATCGTCCAACGCGATGCGTTGATCGATGTGCTGCGCAGGGCCCGCGTGTTCCTTTATCCCGGCGATCCGACCGAGACGTTTTGTCTGTCCGTCGCCGAAGCGCAAGCCTTGGGCGTTCCCAGCGTCGTTTATGCGCGGGGTGCCTTGCCCGAACGCGTCATCGCTGGAAAAACCGGTTTCGTCGCGAAATCCGAAGCCGAATTCGTCGATGCCGCGCGGCGCCTGTTGAGCGACGACGCGCTGTGGCTCGCCCAGCACCGCGCCTGCCTGGCGACCCAAAACAAGCGCGGCTGGGCCGACATGGCCGCCGACTTCGAAAGGCTGCTGCCATGACGCGGCTCGTGTCGCTGATGGCGGGCGCCAAGGTTGGCGGCGCGGAAGCGTTCTTCGAGCGCCTTGTCGTGGCGCTGCGGGCGAACGGCGTCGAACAGCGCGTCGCGATCCGCGCCGACAAGGATCGCGAAGCGCGCTTACGCGCGAAGGGTGTCGATCCCGCCGCGCTCGCCTTCGGCGGGGTATTCGATCTTGCGACGCCCTGGCGTTTGAAATCGCTGTTCGACGATTTCAACGCGGAAGTCGCTCTCGCTTTTATGAGCCGGGCGGCGGCCAAGCTGCCGCTCAAGGTGCTGACCCGTTCGCGCCCGGCCTATGTCGGCCGGCTCGGCGGCTACTACGATCTCAAATACTACCGGCGCTGCGATCATCTGATCGGCAATACGCGCGATATTTGCGAGTGGATCGTCAAGAAAGGCTGGCCAGCCGCGCGCGTCGATTACTTGCCGAATTTCGTCGATGCCGCACCGGCGGCACCCGCATCGCGCGATGGGGCCGACAAGATCGTCCTCGCGCTCGGCCGCCTTCATACGAACAAAGCGTTCGACGTGGCGATCGCGGCCATGGAGAACGTGCCCGGCGCCCAGCTTTGGATCGCCGGGGCGGGGCCGCTGGAGGGCGAGCTCAAAGCGCAAGCCGCCAAACTCGGCGACCGCGTGCGGTTCCTCGGCTGGCGCGCGGACTCGGCTGCGTTCATCGAAGCGTGCGACGTCCTGGTCTGCCCGTCGCGCCACGAGCCGCTCGGCAATGTCGTGATCGAAGCCTGGGCGCGCGGCAAGCCCGTGGTCGCGGCCGCGAGCCAGGGCCCGCGCGCGTTGATCCGCGACGGCAAGGATGGCTTGCTCGTCCCCGTCGACGATGCCAAATCGCTTTCGCTTGCGCTGGGGCGCGTGCTCGCCGAACCTGCGTTGGCCGCCGATCTCGCGGCGTCGGGCAAGGCGCGCCACTTGGCCGAGTTCGGCGAAGCGCAGGTGATCGGCGCCTATAAGGATTTCATCGCCCGCGCCGCCAAGGAGTATCGCTGAATGTGCGGCATCGCCGGGATGATGACCAAGGACGGTTCGCGTCCGCCGCAATCGGCGATCGACGCGATGCTCGCCGCCATGGCGCATCGCGGGCCCGACGGCACGGGCACGCATATCGCGGGCGATACGGCGCTGGCGCATGGGCGCCTGTCGATCATCGATCTGGCGACCGGCGATCAGCCGTTGTTCGCGCCCGACGGCACGGCGCTGATCGGCAATGGCGAGATCTATAATTATGTCGAGCTGCGCGCGAAGCAGCCGGATTTTCCCTATCGCACGAAATCCGATTGCGAAAGCCCGCTGGCGCTTTACCTGCGCGACGGGGCCGATTTCGCGAACGCGCTGCGCGGCATGTACGCGCTGGCGATCCACGATCCCGGCGCCAAGCGCTTGGTGCTGGCGCGCGATCCTTTCGGCATCAAGCCGCTTTACTACGCCGAGGATGCGCGCGGGTTCGCGTTCGCGTCCGAGCCGCAATGCTTGCGCGCGGCCGGGTTCGGCGGCGAACCGCCCGAAGCGAATGCGCGGCTCGAATTGCTCCAGCTTCAATTCACCACCGGCCGCGACACGATCTTCCCCGGCATCCATCGCCTCGTGCCCGGCGAAACGTTGATCGTGCATGGCGGCAAGATCGTCGAACGCCGCCGCCGCGAAGCGTTGCCTTCCGGCGGACCTATCGCGAAGACTGAGCGCGACGCGGCCTATGAATTCGATCGCGTGTTCGAGGACAGCGTGCGCCTCCATCAACGTTCCGATGTGCCTTACGGCATGTTCCTGTCGGGCGGGATCGACTCATCGGCCGTGCTGGCGATGATGGCGCGTTTGAACGAACGCCCCGTGACGGCGTTCACGGCGTATTTCCCGGAAACGGGTGCGGCGGACGAGCGCGCGGCGGCACGCCGTGTGGCCAAGGCCGCACGCGCGGAGCTTCACGAGATCCCGGTCACGCGCGCGGATTTCCTCGCCGATCTGCCCCTCATCGCCGCTTCTATGGACGACCCTGCCGCCGATTACGCGATCGTGCCGACTTGGGGCTTGGCGCGCGCGGCGCGCCAGCGCGGTTTCAAGGTCGTGCTGTCGGGCGAGGGCGGCGACGAGTTGTTCGGCGGCTATGGCCGCTATCGCAGCGCCATGCGGCCCTGGTGGATGGGCGGGCGCGCGATGCGCCGCAAGGGCAGTTTCGACGGGCTCGATGCGCTGTCGATCCCGGCGGCGACATGGCGCGCGGGCATCGCGGCGGCGGAATCGTTGGTGTCGGGCCACGGCCGTACGCGTCTTCAGATCGCGCAGGCCGTCGATGTCGCCGACTGGCTGCCCAACGATCTGCTCGGCAAGCTCGATCGCTGCTTGATGGCGCATGGCGTGGAAGGGCGCACGCCGTTCCTCGATCCTTCCGTCGCCGATTTCGCGTTCCGCCTGCCGGACGCGTTGAAGATCCGCAAGCGCTGGGGAAAATTCCTGCTGCGCAAATGGCTGTCGACGGCGCTGCCCGAGGCGAATTCGTTCGCGCCCAAGCAGGGCTTCACCGTGCCGGTGCAGAGCTGGATTGCGGCGGACGCAAACCGGCTCGGCCCTTTGGTCGCGGCCAATCCGGGTATCGCCGAGATCGTCAAGCCCGGCGCGGTTTTACGCTTGTTTTCGGCGGCTTCGGACAAGCGCGCGGGCTTCGCCTGCTGGACCTTGTTGTTCTACGCATTATGGCACCGGCGGCATGTGCGATGCATGGCCCCGGGGGGCGACGTGTTCCACGCGCTCGACACGGCGCGTTAGAAGTGGTCTAAGCCGCGCTCGTCGAACAAAGGATGCGTGAGTATGTTGGACTTGGATGGCGGCGCGTCGGCCGTCGTGTTGCTGTTGGCGGTGATCGCGGTTTCGGGTGCGATCGCGGGGTTTCTGGCGGGGCTTTTGGGCGTGGGCGGCGGGATCGTCGTGGTGCCCGCGCTGTTTTGGGTGCTGACGCATGCGGGGATCGACGCGTCGATCCGCATGCAGGTCGCGGTCGCGACGTCGCTCGCGACCATCATTCCCACCTCGATCATTTCGGCGCGCGCGCACCGTAAGCGCGGCTCGCTCGACGAAGCTTTGCTCAAGCGCTGGTTCTTGCCGGGCATGCTCGGTGCGATTCTGGGCTCGGTCTTCGCGTCGATCGTCGATGGCCGCTTGCTCGCCGGGATTTTCGGCGGCGTGGGCTTGATCGTCGCGATCCAGATGGTCGCGTTTCCGGGCGGCGTCGCGCTGCGCAAGGAGCTGCCCGGTCCGATGGGCCAGCGCGCGATGGCGCTGATGATCGGCGGCTTGTCGTCGATCATGGGGATCGGCGGCGGCACGCTGGCCGTGCCCACATTGTCGCTGTTCTCCTTCCCGATCCGCATGGCGGTCGGCACGGCGGCGGGTTTGGGCCTGTTCATCGCGATCCCGGCCACGCTCGGCTTCATCGCCGGCGGCTGGCATGTCGCCGATTTGCCGCCGTTCTCGATCGGCTATGTCAGCCTGCCGGCGGGTTTGGCGATCCTGGCCGCCCAGTTGCCGTGCGTGGGCTATGGCGCCAAAGTCGCGCATGCGATCTCGCAGCCCGCCTTGCGCCGCGCCTTCGGCGTGGTGCTGGCGATCGTGGGCTTGCGGATGCTGTCGACGCTCTTCTAATGTCGATCTCCTGAAAGGGAGAAAACGTGACCGACCGCATCGTCATCGCCCGGCCCGACGATTGGCATGTGCATCTGCGCGACGGCGCGATGCTCGACGCCGTCGCCCCCTATACCGCGCGTCAATTCGCCCGCGCGATCGTGATGCCCAATCTGGTGCCGCCGGTCACGACCGTGGCGGCCGCGTCAGCCTATCGCGACCGCATCCGCAAGGCGGCGGGCCCGGGCTTCGAGCCGTTGATGACGGTGTACCTCAAGGACGGGATCGACCCCGACGAACTCGAACGCGGCTATGCCGAGGGTGTGTGGGTCGCGGCGAAGCTCTACCCCGCGCACGCGACGACGAATTCCGCGCACGGCGTGACCGACATCGCCAAGATCAAGGCGGGGCTGGAGCGCATGCAGAAGATCGGCATGAAGCTGCTGATCCATGGCGAGGTCACCGACAAGGCCGTCGATATTTTCGACCGCGAGAAGACCTTCATCGATCGGGTGATGGCGCCGCTGCGCCGCGATTTCCCCGGGTTGAAGATCGTGTTCGAGCACATCACGACGAAGGAAGCCGCCGAGTTCGTGCTGGCGCAAGCGACGAACACGGCCGCGACGATCACGCCGCACCATCTGATCATCGATCGCAACGCGATCTTCGAGGGCGGCGTGCGCCCGCATCTTTACTGCCTGCCGATCGCCAAGCGCGCGATCCATCGCGATGCGCTGCGCAAAGTCGCGACGTCGGGCGATGCGCGTTTCTTCCTGGGCACCGATACCGCCCCGCATACGGTCGAAACCAAGGAAGCCGCGTGCGGCTGTGCCGGCATCTTCAACGCGCCCGCGGCTCTCGAAGCCTATGTGCAGGTCTTCGACGAGGAGAAGGCGCTCGACAAGTTCGAGGCCTTCGCAAGCCTGAACGGCCCGGCTTTCTACGGTCTGCCGGTCAACAAGGAAAAGATCGCGTTGAGCCGTGCGGCAAACGCGATCCCCGATCGCGTCGCGGCGGCGGGGACGGGCGTCGTCGCCTTCCTGGGCGGCAAGACGATCCCGTGGCGTTTCGACGGTCCGGTCTGACCGCGCGCTCCGATTACTCGACGCGGAAGCTGCGCTGGCGGACCATTTTGCCGATCTCCTCGGCGATCACGCCCGCCATGGCGGCGTAAGCGGTCTGCTCCTCGGCCGGCGTGCCGTTCAGCGTGGCGGTCGCCTGCCACAGGCGGCTGCCGCTCGCATCTTCGACGATCGCGGTCAGCATATAGCGTACGCTGGGCGTGCCGCCGTCGGAACGGCGCGGGCCCGCGGCCAGACTATCCTGCGTGGTCGAATAGAGATTGAGGCGGACGCGCGCTTCGTCGCGGCTGCCTTCGATCACGCCCAAAGTGCCCGTCGACGGGCCGGGCCGGCCGCTTTGCGTGATTTCGGTCGTGAAGCTCAGCGACAACGGGGCCGCGCGCGGATCGACCTTGCGCCCGTTGCGTTCCAGCGCGCGTTCGAAGGCTTGGGCGAGGCGACGGTTCTCGCGCGAATCGTCGAGCGGCGTGATCTTGATCGCGGCGGCGGCGGGCACGTCGCGATAGACGAAGGCGGTCAAACGGCCGGGTGCCGCCGGATCGAAAGCCGGCGCTTCCTGGGCGTGGGAAAACCACGGCGAAAGGGCCAGCATGGCCGCGACAAAGGCTGCACGCATCGTGAAATCTCCCCGGAAATCAGGCCCGCGTTTCGGCGGCATTGCGCCCGCGTGCGGGCTTGGCGCGCGCGGCGGCGGGCGCGCAGTAAAGTCCATACAACGTGCCGAGCACCGCTTCGACCTCGCCGCCCGACAGGCGGTAGCGGATCGATTGCGCGGTGCGCCGCGTTTCGACCAGCTTATCGCGGCGCAGGCGCGCCAGATGCTGCGACAGCGCCGATTGCGACAATCCGACCAGCGCTTCGATTTCGCCCACGCTTTTTTCGCCCGACGCCAAATGGCACAGGATCATCAGGCGGCGCTCGTTCGCCATGGCTTTCAGCAGCGCCGAAGCGCGCCGGGCATTTGCTTGAAGATCGGCGGTATTCATCGCGCCAACTTATAGCCTGCGAGGCGGGCGGGCGCGAGTTCGGCCGCGTCGACGCCGTTCGCGGCCAGATCGGCGGGCAAATCCCGGCCCAGGACCAGGGCGGCGCAAAGCCTGCCCAAAGCGGGGCTGGTCATGATGCCGTAGCCGCCGGGCGCGGCGAGCCACATGAAATTTTCCGCCGCCGGATCGCCGCCCACGACCGGCTTCTTGTCCGCGACGAAACAGCGCAAGCCCGCCCATTTGCGGCGGATGCGCTTGATTTCCAGCGTCGTCGCTTCCTCGATCCGCGCGGCGCATTCCGCGATGTCGAGTTCCTCGGGCTGCGCGTCGCAAGGCGGGGACGGCGTTTCGTCGGCGGGCGAGGCGAAGATCAGCCCGGCATCGGGCTTGAAATAGAACTTTTCCGCGACCTCGCACACGAAGGGCCAAGCGGCGGCATCCTGGGCGGTTTCGAACACGAACGCGGTGCGCCGCTTCGGGACCAGGCCGATGGGACCGAGCCCCGCAAGTGCCGCGACTTCGTCGGCCCAAGCGCCGGCGGCGTTGACGAATGTCCCGGCGGTGAAAATGCCGGCGGCGGTGTCGATCCGCCAGCCGCCGGTTTCGCGCGCAAGGGCGCGAACGCCGGCGTCGCACGCAAGCGTGCCGCCCGCCGCCTTGAAGCCGCGCAGATAGCCTTGATGGATCGCGGCGACGTCCATGTCCTCCGCGTCGGCGTTGTACAGCACGCGCTTCGTCCAGCCGGGGCGCAGCACGGGGCAAAGTTCAAACGCCCGCGCGACGGGAATCTCGGCGACCGTGCCGGGCAAGGCTTCCGCTTGGGCTTGATCGAAGGCGGCCGCACCGTCGGGCCCCGCCACGAACATCGTGCCGCGCGGGGTTAGCAGCGGATGATCGGCGAAGCCTTGCGGGGGCTCGCGGAAAAACGGACCCGAGGCGATCGTGAGATGGCGGATGATCGCCGGGCCGTAGGCGGTTTCGTAGAGGGCGGCGGAGCGGCCCGTGGTGTGATACCCGGGCCGCGCCTCCATTTCCAACAGCAGGGTCTTCGCCCCCGCTTGCGCGAGCCGCCATGCGGCCGATGCGCCGAGGATTCCCGCCCCGGCGATCGCGACGTCGTAGCGCGTCACTCGGCCGCTTGCGGCTGACGGCTTTCGTGCGCACGCTCCTGCTGGGCGAGCCGGGCGGCGATGGCGCCGATCGGCTTGGTGAAGCGGGCCAACAGCACGTAAAGCGCCGGGATCACGAAGATCGTCAGCACGGTCGAGAACGCCACGCCGCCGATGATGACCCAGCCGATCGCTTCGCGCGATTCCGCACCCGCCCCGCGCGCGTCGGCGATCGGGATCGCGCCGAACACGGTGGCGATCGAGGTCATCAGGATGGGCCGCAAGCGCGCGACCGAAGCTTCGAGCGCCGCCGACGGGATATCGTGGCCTTCGTCGCGCAGCTGGTTGGCGAACTCGACGATCAGAATCCCGTTCTTCGCCATCAGGCCGATCAGCAAAATCATGCCGATCTGGCTGTAGATGTTGAGCGAGATCCCGGTGAGGTAAAGGATCCCGAGCCCGCCGGTCAGCGCCAGCGGCACGGCCAGCATGATGATCAGCGGGTGGATCCAGCTTTCGAACTGCGCGGCCAGAACCAGGAACACGATCAGCAGCGCCATGCCGAAGGTGAAGTAGAGCGACGAGGCCGACTCCTTGAACTCGCGGCTCTGGCCCTGATAGGAGATGCGCGCTTCGGGCGGCAGCTCCTCGGCGGCGATCTTCTCGAGCTCGCTCAGCGCCTCGCCCAGCGTGAAGCCGGGTGCGAGCGACGAGGTGATCGTGATCGAACGCAGGCGATCGACGCGGTTGAGTTCGGCCGGGCCGGCGGCCTCGGCCATCGTCACCAGCGAGGATAGCGGGATCAGCGTCTGTGTCGTCGCGGAACGCACGAACAGCCCGGCGAGGTCGGCCGGCGTCGCGCGGTCTTGCGTACGCGCCTGGAGGATGACGTTGTATTCCTCGCCCCGGTCGACATAGGTCGACACGTTGCGCGAGCCGAACATCGTCTCCAGCGTGCGGCCGATCGTGTCGATCGGCACGCCCAGATCCGCGGCCCGCGCGCGGTCGATGCGCACGCGCAGCTCCGGCTTCGTGTCGCGGAAGTTGGAGTCCATATTGAGGAACCGCGCGTCGCGGCTGGCGCGCTGGATCACGCGGTCGCGCCAATCGCGCAGCGTGTCGTAGCTCGTGCCGCCGATGACGAACTGGATCGGCGGCTGGAAACCGCGCTGGCCCAGCGAAGGCGGGTTGACCGGTGCGGCGCGCACGCCGGGAATGCCGGTGATGCGCGGGAAAATCTCGCGCACGATATCCTGCTGCTTGATTTCGCGGCCCGGCGGCTTGGGCGCGCCGTTCTCCGAATCCTTGTGGCGCTGTCCCCACGGCTTCAACCGCAGGAACACCAGACCCGAATTGACCGGGGCGGGGCGCGAGAAACCGGGCGCGATATTGCCCATGACGCCCGCGGCCGCGCCGGAATCGATATAGGGCTGCAGCACGCGCTCGACCTGGGCGACCGAATCGCGGGTGTAGTTGTACGAGGCGCCCTCGGGCGCGGTGATCGGGATGATGATCGTGCCGCGATCTTCGACCGGGGCGAATTCCTTGGGCAGCACGCTCCAGAAGCCGTAGGCCGCGGCGGAGATCGCCACGCCGCCGGCCAGCACGACGATCGGCGCGCCCAAAGCGCGGACCAGCAGCCAGCGATAGCCCGCGTTCATGCCCGTGAAGACCTTCTCGGTCATCAGGTACAGCTTGCCTTCGCCCGAATGCGACGTGAGCAGCTTCGAGCACAGCATCGGCGTCAGCGACAGCGCGACGAGGCCCGAGAACAGCACGGCGGCGGCGAGCGCGATGCCGAACTCGGTGAACAGACGGCCGGTATTGCCCTCCATGAACGAGATCGGCACGAACACCGCGATCAGCGTCAGCGTGGTCGAGATGACGGCGAAGGCGATCTGGTTCGAGCCGCGGATCGAGGCGAGCAGCACCGGCTCGCCCTCCTCGATGCGGCGATGGATATTTTCGAGCACGACGATCGCGTCGTCGACGACGATACCGATGGCGAGCACGAGGGCGAGCAGCGTTAGCACGTTGAGCGAGTAACCCAGCGCCGCCAGCACCATGAACGATCCGATGATCGACACCGGAATCGCCAGCGTCGGGATCAGCGTCGCGCGCCAGGAGCGCAGGAAGACGAAAATCACCGCGACGACCAGCGCCACGCCGATCATCAGCGCGTGATAGACCTCGTAGATCGACTGCGCGATGAAGATCGACTCGTCGTAGCCGATCATCAATTGGACGCCTTCGGGGAAATTCTCCGCGATGCGGTTCATTTCCGCCTTGGCGCCGTCCGCGACCGTCAGCGTGTTGCCGGTCGATTGACGCACGACGCCGATGCCGATCGCGGTCTTGCCGTTGGCGCGGATGCCCGAACGCTCGTCCTCGGGGCCGACTTCCACGCGCGCGACTTCGCCCAGGCGGATTTGATAGCCCTGGCGCGTGCTCAGCACGATGTCGCGGAACTGGTCGGGATTCGACAGGCGCGAATCGGTCTTCACCGTCAATTCGCGCTGGGTGGATTCGATGCGGCCCGACGGCAATTCGACGTTCTGGCGGCGGATCGCGTTTTCGACGTCCTCGACCGTCAGCTGGCGCGCGGCAAGCGCCTGGCGGTCGATCCACACGCGCATGGAATAGCGGCGCTCGCCGGAAATCGAGACCTGCGCCACGCCCGGCACGATCGACAGGCGGTCGACGATGTTGCGCTTGGCGTAGTCGGTGAGTTCGAGCTGCGAGAAACGGTCGGAGGCGAGGGTGAACCAGACGATCGCGCGCTGGTCGCCGTCGACCTTGGCGATGATCGGATCGTCCACGCCCGTCGGCAAGCGTGAGCGGATGCGCGCCACGCGGTCGCGCACGTCGGCGGAGGCCGCGTCGATGTCGCGGCCGAGGCGGAATTCGATCGAAACCTGCGAGCGTTCTTCGCGGCTGTTCGACGTGATCGTCTTCACGCCTTCGATGCCCGCGACGGCGGATTCCACCAGCTCCGTCACCCGGCTTTCGACGACTTGGTTGGAAGCGCCCTTGTAGATCGTCGTCACCGACACGATCGGCGGATCGATCGCGGGATATTCGCGCACCGGCAGGCGGGAATAGGCCGCGAAGCCGAGCACGAGGATGAGAAGCGAAATGACGGTCGCGAAGACCGGACGCTTGATCGAAACTTCGGAGAGGACCATCGGGGGAAGAGCCTCAGGAGGTGGGAGCGGATTCGGCGCGGAACGGCTGCGCGCGGACGGGGATGTTATGGCGGATGCGCTGATGGCCGCGCACGACGAGCTGGTCGCCTTGCTTCACGCCCTCGCGAATCTCGACTTCGCTTTGCATGCGCAGGCCCAGCTGCACCTCGCGGCGCAGCGCGCGGCCGTCGGCGACGACGTAGACGAATTGGCGCGTCCCTTCGGCGACCAGCGCGTCCTCCGGCACGACCACCGCGTTGTCGCGCGTCGCGACGGCCAGTGCGACGTTCAGGAACATGCCCGGCTTCAGCGCGCCGTCGGCGTTGTCGAAGGTGGCGTTGAGGCGCACCGCGCGGGTCAGCGGATCGACGCGCGTGTCGATCGCCGTGACCTGGCCTTGGAATTCGCGGCCCGGATAGGCCGGCGTGGTGGTGCCGACCGCGAGGCCCTGGCGCAGCACGGCGAGATATTGTTCGGGGATCGAGAAATCGAGCTTAATCTTGCTGACGTCGTCGAGCGTCGTGACGACGGTGCCGGGCTGCAGCAGCGCGCCGACGCTGACCTGGCGCAAGCCCACGCGGCCGTCGAACGGCGCCGTGATGCGGAAATCGTCGAGCCGCGCGTCGGCCGCGCGCAGGCGGCTTTCGTTCTGGCGGATGCGTCCTTCGGCAGCGCGCAACTGGCTTTCCAGCTGATCGACGCGCGCTTCGGGCGCGTTGCCGGTGGCGCGCAGCTGGCGCGCGCGGTCGAGCTGCTGGCGGATTTCGTCGGCGACGGCGCGCGCTTGGGAAATTTCGGCGCGAACCGAGTCGAGATCGGCGGCGCGTTCGCGGCTTTCCAATTCCACCAGCGCCTCGCCCTTGCGGACCATCTGGCCTTCCTGGAACAGGATGCGCGACACGGTGCCGGACTGGCGCGAGGTCAGCGTGACCGATTCGTTGGCGCGGGCCGTGCCGACGGCTTCCGCCTTTTCGACGACCGTCATCGATTTGGGCGTCACGAACTCGACCAGCGGGGCGGGGGCCGCCTGGCGCTGGGCCGCTTCGCCGGTGCCGCTGGCATACGACTTATAGGCGTACCAGCCGCCGGCGCCCGTGGCGCCAAGGATCGCAACGACGACCAACTGACTTACGACACGCATGCCCAAGCAACTCCACCCTGTTTTCCGATCGGGGCCCGCCCCGGATACCGGGACGCGTAACACGATCGTATGACCGGACGATTTCCGCCCGCGTTCAATTCGACAGCAAAAACCCGGCCATGCGCGGTCTTTTCCGGAATCGGTGGAACTGACCGTGCCGCCAAGTTTGCTGAGTTCAATCTAGACCGGGGGGTGGCGCGGGGAAAGTGCCCGGCTGTTACACTCCGTCACCGCCTAGAATCGTATCCCGTTGCCCCAATCCGGGCGGATGTATGCCCGCCTCGCAGGCGAAAGCGCCGCCGGTAAGCGTTCGACGCGGATGGTCCGGCTATGCCAAGGTCCGTCTGGGAGCGGTGCCGGTCCGGTGCCGCGGGGGCGGGGATTCGCGTGATGGTCGATGCGTTGTACCGCCGCCGGGCGGCGGCGGGGACGCTGCTGTTCGACGAAGGCGACGAAGCCGATTGCGCCTATATCGTCGAGCGCGGACGGGTGGAGATCGCGGCGACGCGCGCCACGGGCAATGGGGCGTTGGGCAGCGTGGTGCTGACCCGCCTGGGGCCGGGCGAGATTTTCGGGGAAATGGCGCTCGTCGACGGGGCGCCTCGATCGGCCAGCGCGCGCTGCCTGGACGATTGCGTGTTCGTGGTCGTGGGCCGCGACCAGATCCATCGCGAGATCGCGGGCGCCACGCCGCTGATGTCCATTTTGCTGCGCACGCTGATCCATCGCCTGCGCGTGGCGACGTCGCGGATCGCGTCGCCATCGCTGCCCATCGGCGCCGACGAGACCGCGCGGATCGTCGCGCGCATCGAAGGCGAACACGAATTGCGCCGCGCGCTGGAAAACGGCGAGGTCGTCGCCTTCCTCCAACCGATCGTCGCGCTGGAAGGGGAAGCGCCGGCGGGCTTCGAAGCTTTGGCGCGCTGGGCCCATCCCACGCGCGGCTTGTTGCCGCCCGCGGCGTTGCTGGGCCCGGCAGCGGAAGCCGATTTGCTCGAAACGCTCGATTTCGCCGTGGCGGGGGCGGCCGCGCGCAAGGTCGCCGGCCTCAACCGCGATCTCGCGGCGGCGGGCCGCGCACCGGCTTTTCTGTCGGCGAATTTCTCGGCGCCGCATTTCGCCGATACGCAGCTCGCCGGGCGGCTTGCCCCGATGCTGGAGGAAGCCGGGCTCGACCCGATACATCTCAAAGTCGAAATCACCGAGACGACCTTGATCGTCAATCCGCATGCGGCCGAGGCCTTGGCGCGGGTCAAGGCGTTGGGTGCGAGCGTCAGCCTCGACGATTTCGGGACGGGTTATTCGGGGCTCTCGTATCTGTCGCGCTTCCCGATCGACCACATCAAGATCGACCAAAGTTTCACCAGCCGCCTGGTGGCGGATAAACGCACGGCCGAGATCGTACGCTCGGTCGTCGATCTGGCGGGGCTGCTCGATATCAGCGCGGTGGCCGAGGGGATCGAAACGCCGGAGCAGGCGCGGCGTCTGGCGGAAATGGGCGTGGGCTACGGCCAGGGCTATTTGTTCGGGCCGCCGGTGCCGGCGGATGCGGCTTGCGCTGCTTTTTTAGCTGCGTAGCACGCCCAGCACGAACACGAAGCCCAGCACGAAAATCGCCGCCGCGACGCGGGCGTGCACGGATGCCGCGGGCAGCAGCGCGCGAAGTCGCAGGATCGGGTCGGTCTGGGCCTTCATAGCGTCGTCGAAGGTACACGCCGAACGCGAAGCGCGCGCCGTGGGCGAAGGCCGCGCGACGCCATGTCGCAGGGCGGTACGCACGCGACCAGATATGCGTCGCAGGGCGGTATACGCGCGATGAATGTCCGATTGGCGGCGGCGCTTTGGCGCGTCACAATGGACATCGGGAGACGTCGCCTCATGACCACGCAACTGATCACGCATCCGGCCTGCCTCGATCACGATCCCGGGCCCTATCACCCGGAAAACCCGCGCCGGCTGGAAGCCGTGCTGGCGGCTTTGTCGGAGCCGGCTTTCGCGAAGCTCGAGCGCGTGTCGGCGCCGCGCGCCAGCGACGATCAGCTCTGCCTCGTCCATCCGCGCAGCTATGTCGATGGCGTGCTCGGTTCCATCCCGCCGCAAGGCCGCCATCAGCTCGACGGCGATACGATCGTCTCGCCGGGTTCGGGCGATGCGGCGCTGCGCGCGGCCGGTGCCGCCGTCGCGGGCGTGGATGCGGTGTGCGACGGCAAGGCGCGCAACGTGTTCTGCGCCGTGCGGCCGCCGGGGCATCACGCCGAGGCCGATCAATCGATGGGCTTCTGCCTGTTCAACAACGTCGCGGTGGCGGCGTTGCATGCGCGCGTGAAGCACGGGCTTCGCCGCGTGGCGGTGATCGATTTCGACGTCCATCACGGCAACGGCACGCAGCATATGTTCGAACGCGACGCCGATCTGTTTTACGCCTCGACCCACGAATGGCCGCTTTATCCCGGCACGGGCGCCGCGCAGGAACACGGCATCGCCCACAATATCGTCAACGCGCCGCTCGCCGGCGGTTCCGGCGGGACGGAATTCCGCGCGGCTTACACGGGCAAAATCCTGCCGGCTCTCGACGCGTTCAAGCCGGAGCTGGTGATCATCTCCGCCGGGTTCGACGCGCATGAGAACGACCCGCTGGCGGGGCTTCGTCTGCACGAGGACGATTACGCCTGGGTCACGCGCGCACTGATGGAAATCGCGCGCAAACACGCCAAGGATCGCGTGGTGAGTTGCCTTGAAGGCGGCTACGACCTCGACGCGCTGGCCGCATCCAGTGCGGCCCATGTCGAAGCGCTGATGGCCGGCTAGAGCAAATTTCCAGCGATATCAAATTCTTAACCGATGCCGGTTAGATTTGCTGCTAGAGTGGCGGCAACGGACCGGGTTCGGGGAATGGCGGACGGTAAAAAACACATCACGCTCGCCTTGCAGGGCGGCGGGGCGCATGGCGCCTTCACCTGGGGCGTGCTCGATCGCCTGCTCGACGACGATCGTCTGCTCGTCGAAGGCATTTCGGGCACGTCGGCCGGGGCGATGAACGGCGCGCTAGTCGTTTGGGGCATGGCGCAAGGCGGGCCCCAGGCCGCGCGCGCGTTGCTGGAAAAATTCTGGCATCGCATCGGCGAAAGCGGGCGCTTCTCGATTTTCCAGCCCACGCCGATGGACCGGCTGTTCGGCAACCCGGCCAATCTCGATCTGTCGCCCTTCTATCAGGGCTTCGATCTGATGACGCGCCTGCTGTCGCCCTATCAGTTCAATCCGCAGAACAAGAATCCGCTGAAGGACGCGCTGGCGGAGATGATCGACTTCGAGAAAGTGCGCGAAGGCGAAGGCGTGAAGCTGTTTATCTCCACCACCAATGTGCGCACGGGCAAAATCCGCGTCTTCCGCAATCATGAACTCACCGCCGACGTGCTGCTCGCCTCGGCATGCTTGCCGCATCTCTTCCAGGCGGTCGAGGTCGACGGCGAGCATTATTGGGATGGCGGGTTCATGGGCAATCCGGCCATGTTCCCGCTGATCTATAATTGCCGCGCGTCGGACATTCTGCTGATCGAGATCAACCCGATCCGGATCGAGCAATTGCCCGAAACATCGCGCGCCATCGCCGACCGTATGAACGCGATCAGCTTCAACGCCACGATGATGCGCGAAATGCGCACCATCGCCTTCGTCACGCGGTTGCTGGAGCGCCATCGCCTGACCGCGCGGTCGGGTTTGCGGCGCATCTTCTTCCACATGGTACAGGCGGAGGAGGAGATGGCCGCCTTCGGCGTGTCGTCGAAATACAATCTCGATTTCGATTTCCTTTTGACCTTGCGCGATCTCGGCCGGCGGAAAGCCGACGAATGGCTCAAGGTCAATTTCGATCAGCTCGGCCGCGATTCCTCGGTCGATCTCGAAAAACTTTTCTTCTGACGGGGCGGGAATGATCCAGGCCGAACGTACCGTCATCCCCCACGCCGTCAGCGAGCAAAGCCTCGCGACGCTGGAGCCGTCGGCGACCGTGCTCGAAGCCGCGCGGATGATGGCCTATTTGCGCATCGGCGCGCTGCTGATCGTCGAGGACGACAAGCTCGTCGGCATCTTCTCCGAGCGCGACGCGCTGACCCGCGTCGTCGCCAAGGAACTCGATCCCGCCACGACCACGATCGCCGACGCGATGACGCCCGATCCCGTGACGATCGCGCCCGACGCGACCGTGCAGCAAGCGCTGGACATCATGGCCGAGCGCGGCTTCCGCCATTTGCCCGTCGTCGAAGACGGCAAGATCGTCGCGATCGTGTCGATCCGCGATCTCTATCGCTGCGTGAAGGACCAGATGGAAAGCGATCTGCTCCTGCTCGCCGAAACGCTTCTCCAAGGATGATCCCATGAACGCCGCCGTCGAATACGATTACGACATGATCGTCATGGGCTCGGGCCCCGCGGGCCAGCGCGCCGCGATCCAGGCCGCCAAGCTCGGCAAGAAGGTCGCGGTGATCGAGCATAAGGCCGTCGTCGGGGGGGCGTGCATCAACACCGGCACGATCCCGTCGAAGACGCTGCGCGAAGCGGTGATGCATCTCTCCGGCTATCGCGAGCGCAACATCTACGGCTCCTCGTATCAGGTGAAGCAAAACATCACGATCGAAGATCTGCTGTTCCGCGCGCAGTTCGTCATTCAGGCCGAGCTCGACGTCGTGCGCCACCAGCTCCAGCGCAACGGCGTGGAGATGATCGCGGCCGAAGCGAAATTCGCCGGGCCCGACACGGTGGCGCTGGTCGGCTTGGACGGGCGCGGGCGGCGGGAAGTCCGCGCGCGCCGCATCGTAATCGCGACGGGCACCAACGCCACGCGCTCCGGCCGCATTCCGTTCGATGCGCAGAACATCTTCATTTCCGACGACGTGTTGGGGCTGAAGCGCCTGCCCAAATCGCTGTGCGTGATCGGGGCGGGCGTCATCGGTGCCGAATACGCGACGATCTTCGCCACGCTGGGCGTGCGCGTGACGGTCGTCGACAAGCGCGACCGCTTGCTCGATTTCGTCGACCACGAAATCACCGACGCGCTGGTCTATCAGATGCGCCAGAACCGCGTGACGTTCCGCCTGGGCGAGGAAGTCGAAGGCCTCGAATACACCGAGGATGCCGAGCATGGCGCGCGCGTCAAGGTGAAGTTGCAATCGGGCAAGCAGATCGTCACCGAGAAGGCGCTCTATTCGATCGGCCGCACGGGCGCCACGAGTAACCTCGATCTCGCCAATGCGGGCCTGACGGCCGACGAACGCGGACGCATCAAGGTCGACGCGCATTATCATACCGAGGTGAAGGGTATTTACGCCGTCGGCGACGTGATCGGGTTTCCGGCGCTCGCCTCGACGTCGATGGAGCAGGGGCGCTTGGCGGCGTGCCACGCGTTCGGCGTCGACGCGACGTCGGTGCCGGAACTGTTCCCCTACGGCATCTACACGATCCCGGAAATCAGCACCTGCGGCAAGAACGAGGAAGAGCTGACCGAAGCCGGCGTGCCCTACGAAGTGGGCAAGGCGCGCTATCAGGAAATCGCGCGCGGCCAGATCATCGGCGACAAGACGGGCTTGCTGAAGCTCGTCTTCCACGCCGAAACGCGCCAGCTCCTCGGCGTACATATCATCGGCGAGGGCGCGTCCGAACTCGTCCATATCGGCCAGGCCGTGATGGCCTTCGACGGCACGGTCGATTACTTCGTGCGGACGGTGTTCAACTATCCCACTCTCGCCGAATGCTACAAAACCGCCGCCTTCGACGGGATCAACCGGCTGGGTTAGCGGACGGGCGGTGGAGGGGGTGGCGCCGGCTCTTCAATGACCAGCGCCGGTGGCGGAGCCGCTGGTGCTGCTGGAAGCGCAATCGTCCTGGCCACCAATTTCCCCAGGCTGCTGTCCTCGCCGACAACGCATGCCGAATCATCCACGACGCTCGCCAATTGTTTTCCAGCTGCGGTCAGAATCGGATCTAGCAGTTCGCCGATTTTGTTGTTCATGGCGGTGGCTTCCGCCGCTGCGGCGGCGGCTCGGCGTGCGTCAGGCGCTTTCAGTAACTCGCCTCGCAATCGTGTGGCGCGAATGTCCCACAAGGACTGCGCCTTGATCGCGTTCTGGATGATTTCGGCGTCGGCTTGCCAGTTGAGTATGCGTAGCTTGTCATCGACGGCATAGTTCGCAGTGTTCCCGTCGAGTTGGGCCTTTCGTGCGGCTATATCGACCGAAAAGCCTTTTGTTTTGTCAATCGCCAGCATCTCGTCGGCGAGCACACGCATCCTCGTGCAGGCGTTGGCGATCGCGCCCGCGAGCGGCGCCAGTTGTCCTGCCAATGTCATTTGGCCGGAATCTGCTTTGTAGTCGTCCAGCAGGTTCAAGTCGTCGAGCCGGCCTTCCACCGCACGGTAGAGGCGCTGGGTTTGAGCGAGAGCCTGCTGGCGGAAGGCGGACAGTGTTTGCAGCGGCAGATCGCCGATATGGAACCCAAGCTCAGCGCTGCCGGACGAACCTGGGCGTAACGATGCGCCGCCGACGCCGCTGGGTGGCTCATCGGCGGAATCGGGATTGCGCAGGCGATTGCGCAGCGAATTAACGCGGTCGATGACATTTCCGAGTTCGTTAAGACCCGGATTGCGCGTCAATTGGATAGCGTCTTTAGCCGCTTCGAAGCCCGCATCGACCGAGCATGCAGCGTGATAGCGGATCGTGTCGTGGATCGCATTCTCCATCGAGTAGGCGGACAGCGTTCCGTTTGCCGTATGGTGCCGGCGTGTGTCGATTTGATCGTAGATCGACGCGCGCTTGGCATCGATACCTGCAGTAATGACTTCGGTCGCGAGATTGGCGAAATGCGCCTGCCGAAACTCGGCGCCTAGCCCGCTCGTGATACCCGCCGATCCAGCCAATGCGCGGGCCGTGTTCGCAGACGTAAACATCGCGCCTAGCCCACCCAGGACCGTGGTAGCGGCTCCGCTTAGGAAGCCAACGCGAGACTCTTGAATGCGCAGATTGCGCTTGAAGATCGCACAAGCGAGCTGCGACGAACTGAAGACTTGATCTTGAATTCGGTTGCGTTCCTGACGGCCGGCAGTCTCCGGCAATGCGGCGGTCCGCGCATAGAATGCCTGATACGCCATCGACAGCTCGATAGAGGCGACGCGCACTTCGCTCGAGCCTGTGGGAAATGTCGTCTCGCGAGATTGAGCCGGTTGCGCTCGCGCGGCTTCGGCGCGTATCCGGCGGGTTTCTGCGGCGTCGCCAGCGAGTGCCGCGATCAAGTCGATGCGCTCGAAATTCACGTCGACCACGGGATACTGGGCCGTCAGATTGGCGCGCTTCCCGCCGAGCCAAGAATCGTCCATGTCCGAGCATGCGGCCAATGGAAATGAGATAGCCGCGAAAATCGCGCCCCGGACCACTCGCTTCATTTTTGCCTCCCGGCTTTTGGGTCGTCCTATGAACGATGGCCTATCGTTAGGATTCCAAATCGCCAATACAAGAGAGATGAATCCTAAAGTCGAATGTTTTCGAAAGTAGTCGAAGTACTGACGATGACGGCCGCCGAATTTCGAGCGTCCGAAACAAGGTTCGCGGGCGGACGATTCCGGCCGTGCGGGGCCAAGCGATCCGAGTTCGCGAGCCCCTGTCCGGACTCATCCCCAGGCGCCGGGGCTGGGGCGGGTCGCCCGACCCCGTTGCCCTTGCGTTCCAGGCCGCCTATAAACCGGGCATGACGCAAGGGACTCCGGCCGATATCGCCAAACTCTCCTTCGAGGACGCGCTTGCGGAGCTCGAAGGGATCGTGCGCGCGCTCGAACAGGGCAAGGGCAAGCTCGACGAATCCGTCGCCGCCTATGAACGCGGCGCCGCGCTAAAAAAGCATTGCGAGAAGAAGCTCGCCGAGGCCGCCGCGCGGATCGAAAAGATCCAGATTTCCGGCGGCGAGGCGAAAGCCGCCCCCTTCGACGCGGATCGATGACCGATACGCTGACCCAAGCGCTGACCGCGACCGCCGCCAAGGTCGAGGCGGCGCTGGACGCGTTTTTGCCCAAGGGCGAAGGTCTCGAAGCCGATCTGCATGAGGCCATGCGCTATGCGTGCCTGGGTGGGGGCAAGCGCATGCGCCCGTTCCTGGTGATGGAAACGGCCAAGCTGTTCGCGGTCGACGAAGCCTGCGCGCTGCGCGTCGCATGCGCGATCGAGTTCGTCCATTGCTATTCGCTCGTCCATGACGATCTGCCCGCGATGGACGACGACGATCTGCGGCGCGGCCGGCCGACCGTCCATAAAGCGTTCGACGAGGCGACCGCGATCCTGGCGGGCGACGCGCTGCTCACCAAGGCGTTCGAAGTTCTCGCCCATCCGCTGACCCATGCCGATCCGCTGGTGCGCTCCGACCTCGTGCTCGCCCTCGCCTTGGCGTCGGGGGCCGACGGCATGGTCGGCGGTCAGCAGATCGATCTCGCGGCCGAAGGCGAGAGCCTCGATATCGGCCAGATCACGCGGCTTCAGCGCCTGAAAACCGGCGCGCTGATCGCCTTCGCGGCGCAATCGGGCGCCATTCTCGGCAAGGCGCCGGCCCATATCCGCCATACCCTCGTCGCATTCGCCCACGATCTTGGTCTCGCGTTCCAGATGGCGGACGATCTGATCGACGTGGAGGGTTCCTCAGTGGAAGCGGGCAAGGCGACGGGCAAGGACCAAGCGCGCGGCAAGGCGACCTTCGTGTCGATCCTGGGGCCCGAGCGCGCGCGTGCCCAGGCGGCATTGCTGGCCGAGCAAGCGGCGAAGCATCTCGATTTGTTCGACGCGAAGGCCGACAATCTGCGCGCCCTCGCGCGCTGGACCGTGGCGCGCAAGGCATGAGCGGCCCCGGGCATAATTCGGGCGAAACGCCCCATCTCGACCGCGCTTGCGACCATGCGCAATTGCGCAAAATGGACGCGAGCGAGCTCAAGCACGTCGCCGAAGAATTGCGCCGCGAGACGATCGCGGCCGTCGCGGGCACGGGCGGGCATTTGGGGGCGGGGCTTGGCGTCGTCGAGCTCACCGTCGCTTTGCATCATGTGTTCGACACACCACGCGACCGGTTGATCTGGGACGTGGGCCACCAAGCCTATCCGCACAAGATTCTCACCGGGCGGCGCGATCGCATGTCCACGCTGCGCCAGGGTGGCGGCTTGTCGGGCTTTACCAAGCGCAGCGAAAGCGAATTCGATCCGTTCGGCGCGGCCCATTCCTCGACGTCGATTTCGGCGGCGCTCGGTATGGCGGTCGCGCGCGATTTCAACGGTGACAAGCGCCATTGCATCGCGGTCATCGGCGACGGCTCGATGTCCGCCGGCATGGCCTATGAGGCGATGAACAACGCGGGCGCGATGCGCGCGCGCCTGATCGTCATCCTCAACGACAACAACATGTCGATCGCACCCCCGGTGGGTGCGATGAGCTCCTATCTCTCGCGGCTCATTTCCTCGCGGCCCTATGTGGGCTTGCGCAGCCTGGCGCGCGAAGTCGCGAGCCATTTGCCCAAGCCCTTGTTCCAAGCGGCCGAGCGCGCGGAGGAATTCGCGCGCGGCATGGTCGCGGGCGGCGGTACGTTGTTCGAGGAGATGGGCTTCTATTACGTCGGTCCGATCGACGGCCATAATCTCGACCATCTGCTGCCGATCCTGCGCAATGTGCGCGACAGCCGCGACGACCGGCCGGTGCTGATCCATGTGATCACGCAAAAGGGCAAGGGCCATCCCTTCGGCAAGGAAGCCGAGGACCATTACCACGCGGTCAATAAATTCGATCTTCAGGTCGCGAACGACGGCGTTCTCAAAGGGGCGGCCAAGCCTGCCGGCGCCAAGGCGCCGACCTATACGCGCGTCTTCGCCGACGCGCTGATCGACGCCGCCGACAAGGATGCGAAGATCGTCGCGGTGACGGCGGCGATGCCGTCGGGCACGGGCCTCGACCTATTCGCCAAGAAACATCCCAAGCGCTGCTTCGACGTGGGCATCGCCGAGCAGCACGCGGTCACGTTCGCGGCCGGCATGGCGGCGGATGGGCTGAAGCCCTTCGTCGCGATCTATTCGACCTTCCTGCAGCGCGGCTACGACCAAGTCGTGCACGACGTGATGCTGCAAGGATTGCCGGTTCGCTTCGCGCTCGACCGCGCGGGGCTGGTGGGCGCCGACGGCGCCACCCATGCCGGGATCTACGATCTCGCCTATCTCGGCTGCTTGCCCGATTTTGTGATCATGGCGCCGGGCGACGAAGCCGACCTCGCGCGCATGGTCGCGACATCCGCCGCCTACGACCTAGGCCCGATCGCCGTGCGCTTCCCGCGGGGCGAGGGGATCGGCGTGGCCATGCCCGAACCGGGCGAGGTTCTGGAAATCGGCAAGGGCCGCGTGTTGCGCGAAGGCAATGCCGTCGCGATCCTCAATCTCGGCGGGCGCTTGGCCGAATGCCAAAAGGCCTGCGATGCGCTCGCCCAGCAAGGCTTGTCGGCGACGCTCGCCGATATGCGCTTCTTGAAGCCGCTCGATCTCGATCTGGTGCTGCGTCTGGCGCGCTCGCACGAAGTCGTGCTGACCGTCGAGGAAGGCAGTCCCGGCGGGTTCGCTGCTGCCGTGCTCCAGGCCTTGGCGAATGCGGGGGCACTCGATGCGGGCCTCAAAATCCGCGCGTTGACGCTGCCCGACCGCCTGATCGACCACGACACGCCCGAGCGGCAATATGCGCAAGCGGGGCTCGACGCGCGGTCGATCGCCAACGCGGCGCTCGCCGCGATGGGCCGCGTCGAAAAGCGCGCTTGAAGAAGCGCCTCGACCAGTTGCTGGTGGAGCGCGGCTTGGCCGAAAGCCGGGCCAAGGCGCAAGCCGCGATCATGGCGGGCCTCGTCTTCTCGAACGAAAAACGTCTCGACAAGCCCGGCACGCCGGTTGCCGAGGACATCGCGCTGGAAATGCGCGGCCAGCCGCATCCTTGGGTCAGCCGGGGCGGCTTGAAGCTCGCCCATGCGATCGACGCGTTCGGCATCGACGTCGCGGGCAAGATCGCGATCGATGTGGGGGCCTCGACCGGCGGCTTCACGGACGTGTTGCTGACCAAAGGTGCCGCGAAGGTTTATGCCGTCGATGTCGGCCACGGGCAGTTGGCGTGGAAGCTGCGCAACGATCCGCGCGTGATCGTGCTCGAAAAGACAAATGCCCGGCATCTGACCGCCGCCGAGATTCCCGAAGCGCCCGATATGGTCGTGTGCGACGCGAGCTTCATCGGTCTCGAAACCGTTTTGCCCGCCGCGTTGGCGCTGGCGAAGCCCGGCGCGGTCCTCGCGGCGCTGATCAAGCCGCAATTCGAAGTCGGCAAGGATCGCGTGGGCAAGGGCGGCGTGGTGCGCGAGCCCGAGCTTCACGCGGAAGTGCGCCAGCGCATCGCGCAATGGCTGCCGCGCATCGGCTGGACCGTGTTCGGCGAGGACGAGAGCCCGATCCAAGGCCCCGAAGGCAACCGCGAATTTCTGATTGCGGCGCGCAAGAACGCTTAGTAGAGAACCGCCGCCATCGCCCCCATGAGGCAGGTCGCGAGCGTGCCCGCGACCAGCGATTTGAAGCCAAGCTCGACGATCTCCGGCCGGCGCGCCGGGCACATCGTCGCCATGCCGCCGATCATGATGCCGAGCGACCCGAAATTGGCGAAGCCGCACAACGCGTAAAGCATGATGAGCCGCGTGCGTTCGGACAATCCCGCACCGCCGTCGCCCGCGAGCGATAGATAAGCGACGAATTCGTTGAGCGCCGTTTTAAGGCCGAGCAGCGCACCGGCTTGCGGCGCTTCCGCCCACGGAATACCCATCAGCCAGCAGATCGGCGCGAAGATCCAGCCCAGCATGCGCTCGATCTTCAGCGGCGCGCCGAACGCGTCCGGCAGCAGGCCAAGGCCCGCATTGACGAGGGCGACGAGGGCGACCAGCACGATCAGCATCGCGCAGATATTGAGCAGCAACTCGAGTCCGGCGGCCGTGCCTTTGACGATCGCGTCCATCGTGCCGTTGGCGACGGGCTCCAGCGGGCCCAATTCGCCCTCGGTCGCGCCCGGTGTGGTTTCCGGCACCATGATCCGCGCGACCAGGATCGTGACCGGGGCCGACAGCAGCGAGGCGATCAGGATATGCGCGAAGGCGTCGGGCACGATGCGCCCGATCAGCGTGGCGTAGAGCACCATCACCGTGCCCGCGATCGACGCCATGCCGCCGACCATGACGATGAAGAGTTCGGCGCGCGTGAGCTTGGCGAGATACGGGCGGATGAACAGCGGCGCTTCGACCATGCCGACGAACACGTTGGCGGCGGTCGACAGACCCACCGCGCCGCCGACGCCCATCGTGCGGCGCAAGGCCCAGGCGATGGCGCGCACGATCGCCGGCATCACGCCCCAATGGAACAACACGGTGGTCAACGCCGAGACGACCAGCACGATCGGCAAGGCTTGAATCGCCAATACGAACGAAGCGCCCGGGAATTTCTCGTCGAAGGGCAAGGGGCCGCCGCCCAAATAGCCGAAGACCAGGGTGGTCCCTGCGCGCGTCGCGTCCGCGATCGCTTGCACGGGCGCGTTCAGCAGCCCGATCGTCGTGGCGACGTAAGGCACTTTCAGGAACAACGCCGCGCAGACGAACGAGACGGCGAGCCCCAGCAGCGCAGCGCGCAAGCTTACATGGCGGCGATTTTCGGCGAGCGCCCAGGCGATGCCCAGAATCGCGAACATGCCGACGAAAGCTTGAACCCGTTCCATCGCTTTATTCCTGGTGCGGGGTTTCCGCCGGCGGCCAATGGCGCCTTATCGCCTCGAACACCACGCGCGGCTTGGTGTCGAGCCCCGCACCCAGAATGGTGAAGCCCGGCTTCGTGCCCGGGCGGCGCACGATCAGATCGCCCATCCAGCGATTGCCGAGTTTGAGCTTCGAATAGGTTTCGGGATCGACATAAACATCGAGGCGCCCGCCGCCAAGCGCGCGGATGCCCGTGCCGAGCGCCAATTCCTCGATCTTGTCCCAGCCGATCGGTCCGTCGGAAACGCCTTGCATGTCGAGCCCGTCCTTACCGACGACGATCTTGGGCGTGTCGTCGCGGAATTGCTGGCCGATCAACACGCCCCAGAAAGCCGCGATACCGAGGAACAGCAGCGATGCGCCGAAAGACTCGCCCTGCTGCCAGGCTTGCCAGGTGACGGCGACCGCGAGCCCGAACACGCCCGAGGCGAAAATCAGATTGAGCCCCGCCATCCGCCGCGATCGGCGCACGATCAACGTCTTCAGATCGAGCGCCACGAAATCAGCCGCATTGCGCGCGATGGCGCAGGAAATGATCGGCGAGCACGCAGGCCATCATCGCTTCGCCCACGGGGACGGCGCGAATGCCCACGCAGGGATCGTGGCGGCCCTTGGTGACGATCTCGGTCTCGTTGCCGTCGATATCGATCGTGCGGCGCGGCGACAGGATCGACGAGGTCGGCTTCACGGCAAAGCGCACGACGACCGGCTGACCGGTGGAAATGCCGCCCAGAATGCCGCCCGCGTGATTGGAGAGGAAAGTCGGACCCGCGTTGCCGGCGCGCATCTCGTCGGCGTTTGCTTCGCCCGACAATTCGGCGGCGGCGAAACCGTCGCCGATTTCGACACCCTTCACCGCGTTGATGCCCATCATCGCGGAAGCAAGATCGGCGTCGAGCTTGCCGTAGATGGGTGCTCCCCAACCGGCGGGCACGCCGTCGGCGACCACTTCGATCACCGCACCGGTCGACGATCCGCCTTTACGCGTCGCGTCGAGAAATTCTTCCCACTTCGCGGCCATATCGCGATCGGGGCACCAGAAGGGATTTTCACCACAGGCCGACCAATCCCATTTCGCGCGGTCGATCTTGTGCGGACCGATCTGCACGACCGCGCCCCGGATCGTCACGCCATCGCCCAGCACGCGCCGCGCGACCGCACCGGCGGCGACGCGCGCCGCCGTCTCGCGCGCGGAGGAACGCCCGCCGCCGCGATAATCGCGAATGCCGTATTTGGCCCAATAGGTGTAGTCGGCATGGCCGGGGCGGAACTTCGCCGCGATTTCCGAATAATCCTTGGAGCGCTGATCCTCGTTGCGGATCATCAGCGACAAGGATGTGCCGGTCGTCTTTCCTTCGAACACGCCCGACAGGATCTCGACCGTGTCGGACTCGCGGCGTTGCGTTACGAAACGCGACGTGCCCGGCTTGCGCTTGTCGAGGAAGCCTTGAATGAAGGCTTCGTCCAGCGCCAGGCGCGGCGGCACGCCGTCGACGACGGCGCCCAGCGCCGGGCCATGGCTTTCGCCCCAGGTCGTGACCCGGAACAGCGTGCCGAAGGAATTGGCGCTCATGCGCCCTTGTTCTTGAAGCCGGCGAGCAGATCGGAAAGCTCGCCCGCCGATTCCGTCGCCATCATGCCGACGACGTGATAGCCGCTATCGACGTGCAGGACTTCGCCGGTGACGCCCGAGCCGAGTTCCGACAACAGGTAGAGCGCCGAGCCGCCGACGTCTTCGATCGTCGTGCCGCGACGCAACGGCGCGTTCAGCTCGTTCCATTTTTGGATGTAACGGAAATCGCCGATGCCCGACGCCGCGAGCGTGCGGATCGGGCCGGCCGAGATCGCATTGACGCGGATATTCTCCGGCCCCAGATCGGCGGCCAGGGCGCGCACCGACGCTTCGAGCGCGGCCTTCGCCACACCCATCACGTTGTAATGCGGAATGATACGTTCGGCGCCGATATAGGACAGCGTGAGCATCGTGCCGCCTTCCTTCATCATCGGGCGCGCGCGGCGCGCCACGTCCGTGAACGAGAACACCGAAATGTCCATCGAGTTCAGGAAGTTTTCGCGCGTCGTATCGACGTATTTGCCCTTCAGCTGATCCTTGTCGGAATAGGCGATGGCGTGGACGACGAAGTCCAGCTTGCCCCAGCGCTTGGCGATTTCGTCGAAAGCCTTGTCGAGCGATGCGGGATCGGTGACGTCGGCCGAGATCAGAAAATCCGAGCCGAGCTGTGCGGCCAAGGGACGCACGCGCTTTTCCAGCGCCTCGCCCTGATAGGTGAAGGCGATTTCGGCGCCGTGTTCCACGACCGCCTTGGAAATGCCCCAGGCGATGGAACGATCATTGGCCACACCCATGATGAGGCCGCGTTTGCCCTGCAATAGGGCTTTGGATTCCGACATGCGTTTCTAAGTCCGCGTTTCGACTGGCGAATTGGCCGGCATCCTACACGAAAGTCCGGGGCAGGCAACGCCGGGATGGCGCGTTTGTGTGCGGAGCAATAAAAAACCCGGCTCCGCGTGGCGCGGAGCCGGGTTCGGCATTCCCGAAGACGCGCGGCGCGCGGTTAGTTGACGACCTTCCAGCTGCCGTCCTGCTGGCGGCAGGCGGTGCCGTAGGCTTGCTCTTCCTTGCCGCCGACGGTCACCGTCGTCTGGTATTCGCGGCACTGGTTGCCGGCCGAGTCGCGGCCTTCGCGGGTCGGGGTCACGGTGCCGGAATTGCCCGAATCCGGGTTGCTCCAGCTGATCTTCTGCCCGACCGGGGCGGTCTGCGCGGTCGTCTCGGCGCGCTGCATATGCGCGCGGTCCGCGCGGTCGAGCGACTTGCCGATTTCGCGGCCCAGGAATGCGCCGGCGAGCGTGCCGACCGCCACGCCGACGAGCTGGCCGCGGCCGCCGCCGAATTGCGAGCCGGCGACGGCGCCGCCGATGCCGCCCAAAATCGTGCCGAAATTTTCCTTCTGTCCGCCTTCCGAACAGGCGGCGAGCGAAAGGGCGATGGCACCGACGGCGAAAATCTTGATCCCACGCATTTTTCCGTCCTCCTTAGACGGGTCGACGGTTTGGAAAATCCGTCCTGAAACGATAACGATTCCCGTTCGCACTCTATTCCAATCGCGGCCTTGGTCGAAGCGCGGTCGCAGTCTATTTAGGGGGCATGGAAAGCGAATCCCAGCCCCCCGTCGAACTCGATCCGCCCCAGCTTGATGCCGGCGTCGATCCCGTCGCACGTTTTGCGGCGTGGCTCGACGAAGCGCGCGCGAAGGAAATCAACGACCCCGAAGCGATGGCCGTCGCGACGGTGGGCCAGGATGGCATGCCCAGCTTGCGAATGGTGCTGCTGAAAGATTTCGATACACGCGGCTTCGTGTTCTACACGAATTTCGAAAGCAAGAAGGGCACGCAGCTTCTGGCGCATCGCAAGGCCGCGCTGCTGTTCCATTGGAAATCGCTGCGCCGCCAAGTGCGCATCGAAGGCGATGTGGAGATCGTGACGGACGCCGAGGCCGACGCCTATTTCGCCTCGCGCCCGCGCGGCAGCCAGATCGGCGCCTGGGCTTCGCAGCAATCGCGCCCGATGGAAGGGCGCTTCACGCTGGAGAAGCGCGTCGCCGAGTACACGCTGAAATTCGGGCTGGGTGCCGTGCCGCGCCCGCCGCATTGGTCGGGCTTCCGTGTGAAGCCCGTGACGATCGAGTTCTGGCACGACCGGCCGTTCCGTCTGCACGAGCGGCTCGTGCATCGGCGCGACGGCGACAAATGGCGCACCGAGCGTCAATTTCCGTGACCGCGACGACCGCGACCGTTAGCCCCGAGGAACGCGGCGCGCTGATGCGCCGCGCGACCTATGCGTCGGTCGCGGTCGCCAGCATCCTGATCGTCGCGAAGACCGGTGCTTGGGCGATCACGGATTCCGTGTCGGTGCTGTCGAGCTTGCTCGATTCGTTGCTTGATGCGGCGGCGTCGCTCGTCAATTTGTTCGCGGTGCGTCATGCGCTCGCCCCCGCCGACGCCGAACATCGCTTCGGTCACGGCAAGGCGGAAGCGCTGGCCGGTCTCGCCCAAGCCGCGTTCATCGGCGGCTCGGCGTTGCTGCTGCTGTCCGAAGCCGTGCATCGCTTGTGGACGCCCGTTCCGGTCGAGCGCGGCGAGATCGGCATCGCGGTCATGGCGCTTTCGATGGCGATGACCTTCGTGCTGGTCCGCTATCAGATATACGTCGTCGCGCGCACCGGTTCGCTGGCGGTGGGTGCCGATCGTTTGCACTACGCGTCCGACTTTCTGCTGAACGGCGCGGTCATCGTGTCGCTGCTCGCGTCGATGGTGTTCCGGATCGACATCCTCGATCCGCTCGCGGGGCTTGCGATCGGCGCCTACATTCTATGGGGGGCGGCGAAGATCGGCCGCGATGCGCTCGACCATTTGATGGATCGCGAATTGCCGGAAGCGACGCGCGAAAAGATCATCGCCATCGCGCGCGCCAATCCGCTGATTTTGGACGTCCATGATCTGCGCACGCGCGCGGTCGGGCCCAACATCTCGGTGCAGATGCATTTGGAGATCGACGGCAATCTGACGCTCAACCAGGCGCATGGCGCGGCGGATGCGGTGGAGGAGGCGGTGATGGCCGCATTCCCGGGATCGGATGTGATCGTCCATATGGATCCCGCCGGCATCGTCGAATCCCGACGCGACGTGCATTGATGGCGGCGATGGGCCAGGACCGCGCGATCGCGATCCTCGCCGATCCCGCGACGCATGGCGGGCAAACGCCGTCGCGCATCGACACGCATATTTCGGCGGTGTTCCTGACCGATACGCGCGCCTACAAGCTCAAACGCGCGGTCAAGTTTCCGTTCCTCGATTTCTCGACGCCCGATCTGCGCGCGAAAATGTGCCGTGCGGAGCTGACGGTCAATCGCGCCTGGGCGCCGGGCCTCTATCTTGGCGTGGAGGCCGTGACCGAAACCGGGATCGGCGGATCGGGCGAACCGCTCGATTGGGTCGTGGTGATGCGCCGCTTCGACGGCGACGGCTTGTGGGACGCGCGCGCGAAACGCGATGATCTCGGGTCCCGCGACATGCGCCAGCTCGCCGATGTGCTGGCGCGCGTGCACGACGCGGCGGAAATCGTCGCGACGCATGGCGGGACCGGCGATTTGCGCTGGGTCGAAGACGGCGACGCCGAAGATCTCGCCAAGCTGTTCGACAAGAACGCGGTCGAAGCGCTCGATCGCGCGACGCGCGATGAAATCGCGCAACATCGCCGCTTGATCGAAGCGCGCCGGAGCGGCGGTTCGGTCCGGCGCTGTCACGGCGATCTGCATCTGCGCAATATCTGCACGATCGACGAAGCACCCGTGCCCTTCGACGGGATCGAATTCGACGATCGCGTTTCGTGTATCGATACGCTCTACGATCTCGCCTTTCCGATTTTCGATTTGATCCGCATCGGGCGGCGCGATCTCGCCAACGTGCTGTTCGCGCGCTATCTGCAACGCCGGCCCGACGAGGCGGGTCTTGCCCTGATGCCGCTGTTCTTGTCGTTGCGCGCGGCGATCGCCGCCAAGACGCGCGGCTTTTCCGCCGCCAATCAGAAGGACGAAACGCGCGCGCGCGGCGAACGCGACATCGCCGCGCAATGTTTCGCGATGGCGCGTTCGTTCTTGGCGGAACGGCCCAAGCCGATCCTGGCCGCCGTCGGCGGCTTGTCGGGCTCGGGCAAATCGGCGGTCGCCGCCGGCATCGCGCCGCAGCTCGGCGCGGCACCCGGTGCTGTGATCCTGCGCACGGATGTGGAGCGCAAGCGTCTGGCTGGTATCGAACCCGAAGCGACGCTGCCCCCCGAAAGCTATACCCGCGAAGCCAGCCGCGCGGTCTATGAAAGCCTTTATGCGCGCGCGCGCGCGGCGCTGGCTGCCGGGCATACGGTGGTCGTCGACGCGGTGTTCGCCGATCCGGCCGAGCGTCATACGATGCGCGACATCGCCCGTGCCGCGGGTGTAGAATTCCGGGGTCTGTGGCTCGATTGTCCGGCGCAAGTGCGGCTCGCCCGCGTCGCCGGACGCACGGACGACGCGTCGGATGCCGGTGTCGCCGTGGCGGCCGGGCAGACGGCGCGCGCGTTGGGGGAGATCGATTGGCGGCATCTCGATGCCGCCGCCGCGCCGGCGCAGGTAGTTTCCGAAGCGCGCCTTGCGGTTGATGCAGGTCAATCCCGACCCGATATCTAGGGTGTAATCTCCTTCGTGAAATGGAGGTCGCTATGGGCTTCAAGGTCGTACTGGTTCCGCTGTCGGGTTCCGCCGCCGACGAACGCGCTTTGGCGACGGCCGCCGCCGTCGCGCGCAAATTCGGCGCGCGCGTCGAAGCGCTGCACGCCGCTGGCGATCCGCGCGACGCGGTTCCTTTCGTGGGCGAGGGCGCTTCGGGCGCGCTGGTCGAGCAGATCGTCGGCGCCGCCGAGAAGGATTTGAAGCGCCGCGCCGAAACCGCGCGCGCGACCTACGCGGCGTGGAGCAAAGCCGCCGGCGTCGATAGCGAACTCATCGAGCCCGAAGGCTCGGAGGAAGACGCGATCGCGCGCTATGGCCGCTTCGCCGATCTTATCGTGCTGCCGCGCCCGTCGGAGGACGATCAAATCGCCTCCACCGTCGCGTTCGAAACGGCGCTGCTGGAAACCGGCCGTCCGGTCATGGTCGCGCCGCTGTCGGGCGAGGTTTCGTTCGACGGCCCCGTCGCCTTCGCCTGGAACGGCAGCCGCGAAGCGGCGCGCGCGTTGGGGGCGGGCATGCAGTTCCTCAAAGGGGCCAGCAAGGTCGTCGCGATCGTCGCGGGCATCAAGGTGGCCGAGAACGATCAAGCGCCGCTCGAAGCCTATATGGCGAGCCACGGGCTGAAGATCGATATCGCGCGCGCCGACGTGCCGACGATCCAAGCGGGCCCGCACGTGCTCGCGGAATCGGTCAAGGCGGGCTGCGGCCTGCTGGTGATGGGGGCTTATACGCATAGCCGCCTGCGCCAGCTCGTGTTCGGCGGCGTCACCCGCCACGTTCTGCAAAACGCCACGCTGCCGGTGCTGATGGCGCATTAACACCGCGCCGCGAACGGCACCGGCAAGCCCGCCGGGGGGAGGGGCTTGCCATGTTGACCTGGGTGGATTGCCTATCGCTCGCCGACTTGACGGCGGACGAAGTGCGCGCGATCGCGGAGCACGAGCATATCTCCGAGATGGCGGCCGTCGAGCTTGGCGCTTTCCTGTGCCAGGATTCCGCCGGCGTGAAACATGTGAAGGCGATGATCCTCGACGACATCGCCGGAGCGATGAAACGCGGCGATCATGTCCGCGCGGCGACGCTGAAACTCGCCTTGCGGCATTTCTGCCAAACGCATCCCGACAATCCCGCCGTGGGGCCGGAATGCGGCAAGGCGAACTGATTTGAAGTGGGGAACACGATGGCCTTGAAACATATCCGTCTCGAACTCGCGCGCACCAAGACGAAGCCCGATGGCGATTCCGGCATCGGCTACGAATTCGCGGCGCCGCTCACGGCGGACGGCCATCTCGATCCGGACGGCTGGAAGAAGGACAAGGACCGCTGCACCGTGCGCCGTTTCGCGCGCGGCGAAGCGGACGAAACCGGCCTGCTGATCCACGGGCGCGGCGGGCGCTGGGCGTTTTCCTACGCCGCCGGCGACGACGACGACGAGCCGATCTTCAAATTCGACCGCCATCGTTTCGCGCCCGGCGAATACGTGTCGATCACCGAACACGACGGCGAAACCCTGCCGTTCAAGGTCGTTTCCGTCCGCTGAGTTTGCGCGCTAAACTCCGCCCATGGCGGAAGTTCAAAAAACCCTCGTCCTGACCGGCGCTTCGCGCGGGATCGGCCACGCGACCGTGAAGCGCTTCGCCTCGTCGGGCTGGCGATTGTTCACGTGTTCGCGCGAGGCGATCCCCGCCGATTGCCGGGTCGATCCCAATTGGGCCCATCACGTCGCTTGCGATTTGTCGGTGCCCGCGGATCGCCGCCGTTTCGTCGACGAGGTGAACGAACTTTTGGGCGAGGCACCCTTGCATGCGCTGGTCAACAACGCGGGTGTGAGCCCCAAGACTCCCTATAAGGAGCGTTTGGGCGTGCTGCACGGCGAGCTCGAAGCTTGGCACAAAGTCTTCGAGCTTAATTTCTTCGCCGCCCTGGATCTCACGCGCGGTTTCGCGGCGTCGCTGGCGCGCGCGCGCGGTTCGGTCGTCAACATCACCTCGATCGCGGCGCATCGCGCCCACCCGTTCGCGGGCTCGGCCTATTCCACGTCGAAGGCGGCGCTTTCGGGCCTCACGCGCGAGATGGCGGTGGAATTGGCACCGCTGGGCATTCGCGTCAACGCTGTGGCGCCGGGCGAGATCGTGACCGAAATGATCTCGCCGGAATACGAGCCGCTGATCAACCGCATCCCGATGCAGCGTATGGGCACGGCCGCCGAAACGGCCGACGCGATCTTCGCGTTGTGCTCGCCCGATTTCGCCTATGTCACCGGGGCCGAAATTCCCGTCAACGGCGGGCAGAATTTGGTGTGACGAAACGCTTAGTTCGTCACGCGCGGCGGCGGGTCGGGCATCGCGCGCAATGTCGCGACGATCGCGTCGTCGGATGCGCCGCCCGCGCACAGGCCGAGTGCCGTTTCCGCGAAATCGACCAGATCGTGATGGCGCGCATCCGTGGCGCGCGCGAGCGGGATCAGCGTCGCCGTATGGCCGCGTGCGACCAGGCCGTCGTAATAGAGTTTCTGCGTGGCGAAGGGCACGTTCGTCTCGCGCGGATCGCCGATCACGAAAACGCGCCGCGCCGGGATTTTGGGCACGCGGTCGAGCGACGCGTACGGATCGAAACGCGTCAGCGCGGCGCCGGGTTTGATCAGGCCGCGCGCTTCGAGATAGGCGCGATAGGCGACCGCACCCGAGGAGATCACCGCACAGGCGAGATCGTCGCGGCGGGCCAGCATTTCGCCCGCCAGCGTGCCGCCGCCGCTATGCCCGCCCAGCGCCCATGCGCGAATGCCGTAGCGGGATTTGAGCGCGTCGATCGCCGCCGCGATCAGATCGGCTTCGATCTTGCGGCCGCGCATGGCGTGGTGCTTGCCCGCACTGCCATAGGTGCCGGGCCGCGCCAGGAAGATCGCGGGCGCGCCGAAGCGCTGCGATAGCGTCTCCATTTGCGAGGTCATCGTCGCAGGGCCAATACCCTTTTGGCGCTTGTCGGCGTTGTCGCCTTTCGGGCCCAGAATGTCGCCGTTGAGCCAGAGCGTGGCGATCGGATTGGCGCGCGGCGCCAAGCCGGCGGCGTAATAGCGCAGGCAATACCCGTCGACCCAAAGGGCGGTCTCGGCGCGTTCGAAGCCGGCGCATTGGCGTTTGTCGATCGAAATTCCCGCGACGACGGCGTCGGGATCGAACGATGCCGGCTCGGGGCGCGACTGCGCCTGCGCGGCGCACGGGGCCAGCAAGACGGCGAAAACGAAAGCGCGTAGCCGTCGCGCGATCAAGCTTGCTGGGCCGCGCGTTTGGCGGCGTACCAATCGCGCCAGCGTTCGGCTTCGGCGATGTCCTGGGCGAGCCATTCGCCCATCAAGCCGTCGGCGCCGCGCGCGGCAAGATCCTTAAGGCGCGCGATCTCGCTTTCCGCGAGTTCGACGAGCTGGTCGAGCTGCGCCGCGCGATCTTCGGGCGGCAGCAATTCGAGGAAGCGCAGCTTCAGCGCCACGACCATCTTGGAAAGATCGGTCATCGGCCCGCGCACCGGCCCGCGCAACAAGTCGCGCAAGGCTTCGCGGCCCTTGTCGGTCAGCGTCAATTCGCTTTCGGCGGTCAGGCTTTGGCCGGGACCCGCGCGCCGCCCGACCGTTTCGATCATGCCGTCGTAGCGCAATTGCTCGATCGACACGCCCAGCACGTCCAGCGACGGGCCCATCAGGCGCGATACGAACCCGCGCACCGACATCGACAAGGCGCCGAGCGTCACGTTGCCGCGCGACAGCTCGCCCAACGCCGCCAGGCGCACCGCCTCGGCCGGGATCAGCGAACGGTCGCCCGGGCGCGGCATCAGGGCAGGTCCCGGATGCGGTCGAGCGGATAACGCGAGACTTCGTCGAGCAGCTTCACGAGCTTCGCCGCCGCGTGATCGACGACCTTGCGGCCGCGCTCGGCGTCCGCGTCGCGCGCGTTGCCGACCGCGCCGGAGATGTGGATGTCCTGCGCCTGCCAGGCGAGCGCGCTTTGCCCGGTGAAGGTCAGCAATTCGAATTCCTTGGCGAGCGCGAATTGGCCGGGCACGAAATTGTCGATCTTGGCGTCGCGCACTTTTTCGGGCGCCAAATGCATCATCATCGACGTTTCCACGCCGCCGGCATGGATGCCGAACTTGGCTTCCTTCGCGTCCCACAGGCCTTCGGGCATGCCGAAGGCCCACCACGACGTCGCGACCGCCGCCATGCCCAGGCGCACGCGCAGATCGCGCGCGACGATGTCCATGATCTGCGGCTGGCCGCCATGGGAGTTGTACATCACGAATTTGCGAAGCCCGGCGCGATGCACGCATTCGCCAAGCTCGGTCCAAATGCGGATCAGCGTTTCGGCCGAGAACGAGAGCGTGCCGGGATAGGCGAGATGCTCGTTCGACTTGCCCACATCCTGCTGCGGCAGCACGACGACCGGCGTGGCGCCCGCCATGCCCGCCGCGCGCGCGACGATGCCTTCGCACAGAACTTGATCGACCGCGACGGTCAGATGCGGCCCGTGCTGTTCGACCGCCGACACCGGCAGCAACGCCACGGTCTTGGCGGGGTCGAGGGTGCGGAATTCCTCGGTCGTGAGGTCGAGCCAATCGCGCCAAGCCTGGGCCATGTCGTACTTCCCCGAAATGTTTGCCGGCGGATATATAGTGGACCCGTCCCGTTCGCGCCAGGAGGCGAGAGGTTTAGTCATGAAACGCCATAATCCGCCGGAACTCTCGGCCCCGTTCGCGCGCTATTCCCATGCGGTGGAAGTGGACATGCCGGGGCGGTTTTTGTTCACTTCCGGCCAGCTCGGCCTCGCCAAAGACGGCACGCTGCCGCCCGATTGCGCGGGGCAATGCGCCGTCATCTTCCGCCATCTCGACGCGATGCTGGCGTCCGCGGGCATGGCGCGCGCCGATGTGGTGCGCATCAACGCCTTCGTCACGTCGCGCGAGGAGATGCGCCCCTATATGGACGCGCGCGACGCGTGGCTCGAAGGCTTGGAACCGCCGGCCTCGACGCTGGTGATCGTGTCGGGATTCACCAAGCCCGAATTCAAGGTCGAAATCGAAATCGTCGCCGCGCGTCCGCGCGATTGACCGTCGGATCTGGCTTGACGCTTGCAAGCCCGCGCGCGACGCGCAAGTTGCGCGTGCGGAAATTTTGCGGAGCGAAGACGTGGCGGATCCGGAACGAGTCGTCCATTTGGCGTGGAATGTCGGCCGGCTGGCCGAGGAGAAGATCGGCGAAATCAACGCGGTCACGCGCGGCGTGAAGATGCTCGCGCTCAACGCCAAAATCGAAGCGACGCGCGCGGGCGAAGCGGGACGCGGTTTCGGCGTCGTCGCCGACGAAGTCAAATCCGTGTCGATATCGATTTCGCGCATCGCCGACGAGCTGTCGAACGATCTCGCCGCGGCGACGCGCGAACTCTCCACGCTCGGCGCCGAAATGGTCGCGGGCATGCGCGGCCAGCGTTTGGCCGATCTGTCGCTGGCGATGATCGATATCGTCGATCGGAATCTCTACGAACGCTCCTGCGACGTGCGCTGGTGGGCGACCGATGCCGCCGTCGTCGGCGCGTTGGAGAGCGCCGATCCCGAGACGGCCGCGATCGCCGGTCATCGGCTCGGCGTCATTCTGGGCGCCTATACCGTCTATCTCGATATTTGGGTGGCCGACGCGGCGGGCCGGATCGTCGCCAGCGGCCGCGCCGGGCGGTTTCCGGTCGCCGGAACGGACGTCTCGCGTGCGGAATGGTACCGCCGCGCGATGGGATCGCGCAGCGGCGACGATTACGTCGCGATGGAGGTCGAGCGCGAGATGCTGTTGGGGAATGCGCCGGTCGCGACGTTCGCGACCGCCATCCGCAAAGGCGGCGCGAGCGACGGCGCGGTTATCGGCGCGCTGGCGATCCATTTCGATTGGGCCGCGCAGTCGGCGGCCGTCGTCAAATCCGTGCGGCTGCTGGCGCACGAGCGCGAGCGCACGCGCTGCCTGATCGTCGATTCGACCGGGCGCATCATCGCCGCGTCGGACGACCAGGGCGCGCTCGCGGCGCATTTCCGCCTGGAAACGAAGGGCGAGCGCGCCGGCGCCTACGAGCTCGCGGACGGCACGACGGTCGCTTTCGCGGCGACGCCGGGCTACGAGACCTATCCGGGTTTGGGCTGGTATGGCGCGATCGTGCAGCGCGCCGATGGCGCGCGTTAAACGGTGCCGTCCGACTGGCTGTTGAGCGACACGTCGAGGCGCTTCAGCATTTCCTCAAGCTGGTCGAATTGCAGGCGGTTCTGGATGGCGCCCTGCATGAAGCGGTCGAAAATGCTCGACGCGTGCAGCACCGCCATCGAGCAATAGCCGAGCACCCAGTAGCGGCGATAGACGCCAGCCAGGAACTGGCGGAAGGGCTTGGGATCGCCCTCGTTCATGAACTTGCCGTGGCAGATCGTGTATTCGCCGAAAATCGCCGACACGGTGGAGATGATGTTCCGCAGCTTCTTGATGACCTGCTGGCGGAACATATCCTGCTGTTCCTTGTAGTGCTTGTATTCGCGGATATCGAGCGGGATGGCGTCGGGCGAATTCAGCCACGACAGCACTTTCGCGGTCGCCGCCTTGTTGCGGTTGAACGTGTGCTCGTAGAACGACACGCCCTTCCAGCCTTCGAAAATCTGCTGCGCCTGATCGCCCGAAATGCCGAAGGCGGAAACGAACAGTTTCGCTTCGGGCATGGTCGGGTCCCACAGCGCCTGCAGGAAGCGCGCGGAACGTTCGTTGACGTCGTTGGCGGAGGTGAGGCCCAGCGCCTTGGCGACGATCGGGTTCACCTTGCCGGCGATCAGCGTCTTGATGCCGGTTTCCTCGGCCTCGGAGATCGAGAAATAGCCGGGATGGACTTCGTCCTGGAACTTCGCCAGCGCGCTTTTCAGCAGGAACGGGTCGAGCGACGGGATCGAATCGATCAGCCGCAAAATCTCGACGTCGCGCTCGTAGGCTTGCGAGATCTGGCCGATGTCGATGCCGACATGGTGCTTGATCAAATTCTCGAAATCGCGCTGGCGCAGATAGATCGCGTAGCCGCCGGCGGCGATTTCCTCCGCGTCGTGGGGAATGTAGATCGCGGTTTCGATCGGGCGATCGGCTTTCTTCGGCCCGTCGCCTTCGCCGGCGGGTGCGGGTGCCGGCGTCGCGTTCGCCGGCGGGGGCGTGGGCTGATCGGCAAGCTGCTGATCGAAATTCGGGTATTTGAAGATGACCGTCTTATTGAGGCTGGGCGAGCGGAACAGCGCCTTGTCGCCCGCGATCGCCTGCATCTTGATCAGGCTCAACGCCACCGACGAGCCGCCATACACGATCTGATCGAGGATCGGGGACAGCGACTTCTTCTTTTTCTTCGGGTCGGGCTTCTTGGCGGGCGGGGCGTTCAATGCGGTCACTGCGGCGAAAGGTGAAAAACGGACGGCAACAATATTCCACCTGCGGGGGCGGTGCAATCACTCCGGTCCTTCCCGATCGGACCTCGATTCGGGTTACAATTCGCGGGCATTTTCACCGACTCCCTTTGCGCGGAATAGCGACGTGACATTTGCCGGTGCGGCCCATCTTCCCCGAATCTTGACGCTCGAAGCGGGCGAGCTGACGCTTGACCTCGTGCCCGAAATGGGCGGAATCATCGGCGCGTTCCGCACCAAGGCGGGCGGCGGTTTCGATTTGATGCGGCCGATCGGCGAGGCGGCGTTGTCCGCGCGCAACGCCGGCGCGGCGGCGAGTTATCCGCTTATTCCGTATTCGAATCGAATGCGCGATTGCACGTTGTATTTTTCCAAACGTAAGTTCCGCCTTGCGCCCAATTTCGGTTCGCACCCGCATTCGATCCACGGCAATGCGTGGCAGCGCGCCTGGAACGTGGCGGAAGCCAGCGCCACGCAAGCGACGTTGACGCTCGAGCACGACGCGGACGGTAGCCGCGCCGCGGAATGGCCTTTCGCCTACCGCGCGGCGCAGCGCTTCCGGATCGACGCGGGCGGCTTCGCGCTGGCCTTGTCGCTGACCAACACGGGCGACGCGCCGGCGCCCGCCGGTATCGGCATCCATCCGTTTTTCGCGCGCACCACGGGCGCGCGCCTCTCCACGCAGGCCGCGGGTTATTGGCGCAACGACGACGGCATGATGCCGGTGGCGTTCGAACCCGTGCCGCCCGCGTGGAATTTCGCCGAAGGCAAGCTGGTCGCCCCGCTCGCGATCGACAATTGTTTCGCCGGCTGGACCGGTTCCGCCCGGATCGAATGGCCGGAAGCGGGGCTCGTTCTGCACATGGCGGCCGATCCGGTCTTCGGCCATGCGGTGATCTACGTGCCGCCGGGCAAACCCTATTTCTGCGTCGAGCCGGTCAGCCATGCCAATGACGGTATGAACCGCATGGCGAAAGGCGCCGCCGATACCGGCGTGCGCGTGCTCGCTCCCGGCGAAACCTTGTCGGGCGAGATCCGCTTCGCCGTCGAAGCCTTATGACGGCGCCGATCTTCGACGCCCATTTCCATATCGTCGATCCGCGCTTTCCGCTGATCGCCCTCGAAGACGCGCCGCCGGAGAGCTACACGAGTGCGGATTATCGTCACGCGATCGAGGGCCTCGGCTTCGCGGGCGGCACGATCATTTCCGGCAGTTTCCAGGCTTTCGATCAGGAATATCTCGTCGCCGCCTTGGCCGAGCTCGGGCCGCGCTATGTCGGCGTGACGCAGATCCCGCAATCGATGCTCGATCACGAAATCCTGCGTTTGAACGAAGGCGGGGTGCGCGCGGTGCGCTACGATTTGCGCCGCAATCCGGCCGAAGGTCTGGCGCGGATCGAGAGTTTCGCCAAGCGCCTCCATAAGCTCTGCGGCTGGCATGTCGAGATCTACGCCGATCTCTCCAAGCTATCGGGGGATGAACTCGCCACCCTCGCGCGTCTGCCAAAACTCGCGATCGACTATTTGGGGTTCAACGAACCGAGTTTGGGCCACGTCGTCGAACTCGCGCGCAATGGCGCCAAGGTGAAGGCGGCGGGGTTCGGGCGCGCGTTGCTCGATCCCGTAAAGGCGATGGAGAAGATCGCGGCGGCGGCGCCCGATGCGCTGATGTTCGGCAGCGATCTGCCCGCGACGCGCGCGCGCCGTCCGTTCGAGCCCGCGGACCTCGCCTTGATCGAGAGTGCTTTGGGCGCAGAGCTGGCCCGCAAGGCGCTGTATCAAACGGCGCTGGAATTCTACCGCCCGGCCGCGTCACAATCGCCCGCGTGACGGAGTTTTCCTCAACATCGCCATCGCCGGTGCGCGAAGGATTGGCCGCGGGCGCCAAAGTCGGCGCCGGCATGCCGGCCCTGGTGCTGGGCGCCTCCTATGTCGGGTTCGGCGGCTTCGTGCGCGACAACGCGCTCGGGCTCGATATCGCGATGTTCACCACGTTCACGGCCTGGGCGCTGCCCGGCCAGCTGGTGATGGTGGAGCTTTATCTCGCCGGCGCGCCGCTGCTGGCGATCGCGCTGGGCGTGGCGCTCGCCAATATGCGTTTGGCGCCGATGTGCACGGTGATGCTGCCCGTCGTGCGCGTCGAAGGCCGGCCCGCGTGGCGGCTTTATCTCGCCGCCAACTGGGTCGCGATCACGTGCTGGGCGCTGACCATGCTGCACGCGCCGAATGTGCCGCGCGAGCAGCGCCTCGCGTGGTTCATGGGCTGCGCGCTGACGCTGTGGGCGGCGTCGCTGGCCGGGTGCGCGATCGGGTATTTCGCGGCGGGCGTGTTCCCGCATCCGGTGTCGTTGGCGCTCGTGTTCCTCAACCCGCTCTATTTCGGCCTGCTGATGCTGCAGGATTTGCGCAACCGCCAGCGCGTGCTGTCGATGCTGTGCGGCGCCGTCCTCTGCGCGATCCTGCATCCTTTCGTGCCGGAATGGAGTTTGCTGATCGCGGGTGTGGCGGGCGGGTCGCTCGCCTATCTTTTGTCGAAGCGGGTCGGGGCATGAGCCCGCTTGGCCTCTATATCGCCGCCGTGGTCACCGCCCTCGCGACTTATTTCTGGCGCGCCTTCGGCGTGGCGGTCGGCGGGCGGCTCGATCCGCAGGGGCGCGCCTTCGAATGGTTTTCCTGCATCGCCTATGCGGTGCTCGCGGCGCTGGTCGTACGGCTCGTGGTTTTCCCGGCGGGCGGCTTGCTGGAATTGACGCTGCTTGTGCGGCTGTCGGCCTTCGCGCTGGCGATCGGCGTGTTCTTCCTGGCTCGACGCAACGTCTTCCTGGGCTGCGGGGCGGGAACCGGCGCCGTCGCACTGGCGGCGTGGCTGACGTGATGTAGAATTGCGCATCGTGACCCGCTTCATCGCCCTTCTTCTATCGATCTTCGCCGCGCCCGCTTTCGCGCAATCGCCGGCGGCGCCCGTGCCGCCGCCCGCGCAAGGCGCCGCCGAGTGCACGGCCGAAGGCTTGGCGCGCGACAAGATCGATCGCATCACGTCGACGCTGCTCGATATGGGTTTCGTCGGGCTCGACAAGATGGAGCTCGTCGACGGTTGCTACCGGGCGACGGCGCGCAACGGGCGCGGCGAAGTGGTGATCCTGACCTTCGATGCGGCGGGCGAGTTGATCGGGCTTGGCGTGGGTAGTGCCCCGCCGCGCTTCGCCACACCGCGCGACGGTTTGCGGCCGGCGGATTGATGTCGGGCGAGCGGAGTTCCCTGGCGCGGTGGTGGGACGGCAAGGCCGAAGCGCGCGCCAAATTCCACGCTTGGTGGGAAGGCTACGAATTCCAGGCGCGCGGCCGGGCCGCCGACGCGCCGGAAACGCCGCCGCCGCCCGTGGTCGCCGCACCGCGCCCGCGCGTCAAGCCCACGGGCAAGGTCATCGTCAAGGAATTGTGGCCGCCCGAGCGCGTGAAGGTCGCGCAGATGGTGTGGGGCGACGGGTTCTCGTTCCCTGGCGGCATCGACTACACGGTCACGATCGCGCAGGCGCTGAAATTGCCGCGCGAGGGACGGGGTCTCGATATCGGCAGCGGCCTTGGCGGCGGGACGCGCGCGATGGCGGCCGCTTTCGGGGCGATCGTCGACGGCTTCGATCTGTCGCCCGAACTCGCCCATGAAGGCCACGGCCTATCGATCGCCGCGTCGCTGGGCGACCGTGCGCCGATCGATTTCCTCGACATGGATCGCGACATATTCAAGTCCAAGCACTACGACGCGGCGCTGATCCGCAACACGTTGTCGCTGATGTCGGACAAGGCCGTGCTGCTCAAGCGCGTCGCGGCTTCGTTGAAGCCGGGCGGGCGCATGCTGGTCGTCGAATTCTGCCTCGCTCGCGAGGACGCGCATGGCGCCGCGCTGGACGCCTATCGCTTGGGCGAGGCGACCGCGCCGCGGCTTGCGACCTTGCCCGTGCTCGCGTCGCGCCTCAAAGAAGCGGGGCTCGCGGTCCTGGGCGTGGAGGATCACACCGAAAGCTTCATGCGCACGGTGCTGACCGGCTGGGCGAAGATCGACGCGCTGGTGAAGCGCGGCGAGTTGAACGCCGACGAAGGCAAAGCGCTGATGGGCGAGGCGGAGTTGTGGCAGCGCCGATTGGCCGCGCTGCAATCGGGCGATCTGCGCGTCGCGCGCATCCTCGCGACGGCCGCGCAATAACTCAGGCCGGCGAGTTTTCGATCGCCTTGGCTTCGGCCGCTTCGCGCGCAGCGGCTTCGGCCACGCGGCGCTTGTTGGCGCGGTGGGTGCGGATCGCCAGCGTGATCAGCGTGGCGAACAAGCACAGCACCACGATCTTGATCGGCCACGCGGCCTTGGTGAACACCTCGCCCAGCAGATAACCGGCACCCGCGAAGGTGCAGGACCACACGCCCGCCGCGATGAAGTTCAGCACCATGAAGCGCGGCCAGAACAGGTTGCTCATGCCGCAGGCGAAGGAGCTGAAATTCCGCACCACATAGATGAAGCGGAAGGCGAGGATGAAGCCGGTGTTGTATTTGTGCAGAAGATCGAGCGCCACGTCGGTGCCGGGTTTGAGGCGCGGGAAGCGCGCGATCAAACGGTGGCCGTAGCGCCGCCCGAGGAAGAAATAGAGATTGTCGCCGCAAAAACTGCCGATCCACGCGCAGGCGATCAGATAGTCGACGCGCAGGATGCCGAAAGCGGGGCTCGCCGCGATGCCCGCGAAGATGACGAATGTTTCGCCCTCGAAAAACGTCCAGGCGAACGTTACAAGGTAGAACCAATCGCCGTACCCGGCGATCCAGTCGATCCAGCTTTCGAGTGACATTGGCGGCGTTTGAAGCGTCCCTGAAAGCGGGCACTGTACGGGCGGGTGTGCGGCCTGTCCATCGTGCTAAAGCACGGCAGCGCACGGGAAATTGGACATTTCCGTGTACGTGCGGACCCCGACGATCCGCCGCCATAGACCCCGGTTGACAGGGGCGGGGGATGTCCCTATGTTCCGCGCCTCATTCGGCCGGGGGCAACCTCGGCCGAACCCGTATTTCACTCTCGGACGGAAGCTTGCCATGAAGGTCGTGAACTCGCTGAAGTCGGCCAAGAAGCGCGACAAGGACTGCAAGATCGTCCGTCGTAAGGGCCGCGTCTACGTGATCAACAAGAAGAACCCGCGCTTCAAGGCCCGCCAGGGCTGATTTGGCGCGAATCGGCGGGAAATTCTCCGCCGCTTCTTGAGGAACGAAAAACCCTCGGTACCGGATCCGGTACCGGGGGTTTTCTTTTTGGCGCCCGCCGCTTTACAAGGAAACGAAGTCCAGGGAGCCGCCCATGCTCGTGATGCCCGCCCCCGATCGGGGAATCCTCGCGCGCCGCGAATCGATCGTCGCCGCCTTGCGCGACATCGTGCCCGGCGACGGCGTGATCGATTCGGAAATTGGCCGCCGCCCGTTCGAATGCGACGGCCTGGCGATGTACCGGCAATTGCCGATGGTCGTCGTGCTGCCTTCGACGATAGAGCAGGTCGCCGCCGTGCTGAAATACTGCCACGCGGAGGGCATCAAGGTCGTGCCGCGCGGGGCGGGCACGGGCTTGTCGGGTGGCGCGCTGCCGCTGGAAGACGGCGTGCTGCTCGGCATGTCCAAATTCAACAAGGTGCTGGAGATCGACTACACCAATCGCTGTGCGCGCGTGCAGCCGGGTGTCACGAATCTCGGCATCAGCAACGCCGTCGCGCATGCCGGTTTCTATTATGCGCCCGATCCCTCGTCGCAAATCGCCTGCACGATCGGCGGCAATGTCGCGGAAAATTCCGGCGGCGTGCATTGCCTTAAATACGGCCTGACGACCAACAACGTGCTGGGCGTCGAGATGGTGACGATGGACGGCACCGTCGTGCGCCTCGGCGGCAAGCATATGGATGCGGGCGGCTACGATCTGCTCGGCCTCGTCGTCGGCTCCGAAGGTTTGCTCGGCGTCGTCACGGAAGTCACCGTGCGCATCCTGCGCAAGCCGCAAACCGCGCGCGGCGCGCTGATCGGCTTCCCGACGGTCGAGGACGGCGGCAATTGCGTCGCGCAGATCATCGCCGAAGGGATCATCCCCGGCGGGATCGAGATGATGGACAAGCCCGCGATCCATGCGGCCGAGGCGTTCGCCAAGGCGGGCTATCCGCTCGACGCGGAAAGCCTGCTGATCGTCGAACTCGATGGGCCGCAAGCCGAATGCGACGAGTTGATCGCCATGGTCGGCCGCATCGCGAAGGAAAACAACGCGACCTCGATCCGCATTTCGGAAAGCGAGGAGGAGCGTTTGCGCTTCTGGGCGGGCCGTAAATCCGCCTTCCCGGCGGTCGGCCGCATCAGCCCCGATTACGTCTGCATGGACGGCACCGTGCCGCGTAAGAAACTCGCCGAAGTGCTCACGCGTATCGGCCAGCTCGGCGACAAGCATGGGCTTCGCGTCGCCAACGTGTTCCATGCGGGCGACGGCAATCTGCATCCGCTGATCCTGTTCGATGCCAGCAAGGACGGCGAACTCGCCGCGGCCGAAATGCTGGGTGCCGACATATTGCGCCTGTGCGTCGAAGTCGGTGGTGTATTGACCGGCGAGCATGGCGTGGGGATCGAGAAGCGCGATCTGATGCCGTCGATGTTCGACGAGACCGATCTCGCGCACCAATTGCGCGTCAAATGCGCCTTCGATCCCGACGGTCTGCTCAATCCCGGCAAGGTCTTCCCGCAGCTGCATCGCTGCGCCGAGATGGGCCGGATGCATGTGCAGCGCGGCGCCATTCCTTTCCCCGATCTGCCGCGGTTCTGAGATGGAGATCTTCAAGCCAACCAACGCTTCCCAATTGAAGGACGCGATCGCCGCCTGCGTCAGCAACGACCGCAAGGTGGATGTGCGCGGCCTCGGCACCAAGCGGGGCCTCGGCCGGTCGGTCGCGTCGTCGTTGGTGCTCGATATTTCGGCGCTGAAAGGCGATATCGACTATCAGCCGGAGGAACTCGTGCTGACCTGCGGTGCCGCCACGCCGATGCGCGACATTCTGCTGCTGCTGGAACAGCGCGCGCAGATGCTGGCCTTCGAGCCGCCGGATCTCGCACCGCTTTACGGCGGCGAAGCGGGCGGCGGCACGATCGGGGGCGCGCTCGCCGCCAATCTCGGCGGCCCGCGCCGCGTCAAGATCGGTTCGGCGCGCGACCATTTCCTCGGTTTCTCGGCCGTGTCGGGCCGCGCCGAGGCGTTCAAAGGCGGCGGCAAAGTCGTCAAGAACGTCACCGGCTACGATTTGCCCAAACTGATGGCGGGCTCGATGGGCACGCTCGCCGTGTTCGACACGGTGACGGTCAAGGTGATGCCCGCCCCGCCCAAATCGCGCACGGTGCTGGCTTTCGGCCTGACGCCGGATGAAGCGGTGGCCGTGCTGGCTGACGCGTTGAACTCGCCGTGGGAAGTCTCCGGCGCGGCCTATCTGCCTGCCGCCACCGCCGCGCATTCGGCGGTCGATCATGTGAAGAACGCCGGGGCTTCCGTCACCGCGATCCGTGTCGAAGGTACGTCCGTTTCCGTCACGGCGCGCTGCGAAGCGTTGCGCAAAGCTTTGCCCGCGAAAGCGGGGCAGGAGGAGTTGCACTCGATGCGCTCCAAGATTTTCTGGGAGGAAGTGCGCGACGTGCGCGTCCTTCTGCCCGCCAACGTCGCTCTGTGGCGCGTGTCGCTCGCGGCGACGCAAGCCTCCGCCTTGGTCGCAGCGCTGCCCGGCAGCGCCTATTACTTTGATTGGGGCGGCGGGCTCGTCTGGCTCGCGATGGACGATGCCGCCGTTGCAACGCAAGCCACGGTCTTGCGCACGGCGATGGGCGAAGGCCACGCGACGCTGATCCGCGCCTCGGATGCCGCGCGCGCCTCGGTGCCGGTCTTCGAGCCGCTCAGCGCCCCCGTGATGGCGTTGACGCGCGGGATCAAGTCACAGTTTGATCCTGCGGGGATTCTCAACCCCGGCCGGATGTACGAGGGCGTCTAAGTCATGCAGACCCATTTCACCCTCGCGCAATTGGCCGATGCGGATACGCGCGAATCCGAAACGATCCTGCGCAAATGCGTGCATTGCGGCTTCTGCACCGCGACCTGCCCGACTTATGTGACGCTGGGCGACGAGCTCGACAGTCCGCGCGGGCGCATCTATCTGATCAAGGACATGCTGGAAGCGGGCCGCGACGCCGATGCGCGCACGGTCAAGCATGTCGACCGGTGCTTGTCGTGCTTGTCGTGCATGACGACGTGCCCGTCGGGTGTGAACTACATGCACCTCGTCGATCATGCCCGCGCGCATATCGAAAAGACCTATACGCGCCCGTTCCTGGATCGCGCGTTGCGCGCCGTGCTCGCCGCGATCCTGCCTTATCCGGGGCGGATGCGCGTGGCGTTGATCGGCGCGTTGCTGGCCAAGCCGTTGCGCGTGCTGCTGCCGTCGAAGGGTTTCTTCGGCCGCATGCGCGCGTTGCTCGATATGGCGCCCGCGCGCATTCCGTCGCCTTCGCCGATGGAGGGCGTGAAACTTTTTCCGGCCGAAGGCGGCAAGGCGCGCAAACGCGTGGCGCTGCTGCAAGGCTGCGCGCAGCGCGTGTTGGCGCCGCAAATCAACGACGCGACGATCCGCTTGCTGACGCGGCTCGGCTGCGACGTCGCGATCGCCGACGGCTCGGGTTGCTGCGGGGCGCTCGTCCATCACATGGGTAAGACCGAGGCGAGCCACGAGGCCGCCGCCGCGAATATCCGCGCTTGGATGAAGCTGTGGAACGGCGCGGGGCCCGACGCGATCGTGGTCAACGCCTCGGGTTGCGGCACGACGGTCAAGGATTACGGCTTCATGTTCCGCGAGGACCCGCATCTGAAAGCCTTCGCAGAAGACGTGTCGCGCCGCACGAAGGATATTTCGGAATTGCTGACCGAGCTGGGCATGGGCAACGCGAAGGCGCCGGAACAACTCGTCGTCGCCTATCACTCCGCTTGCTCGCTCCAGCATGGGCAGAAGCTGGGCGCTGTGCCGCGCAAGCTGCTCGCCGATGTCGGGTTCGAGATCCGCGATCCCGCCGAAGGTCATCTGTGCTGCGGTTCGGCCGGCACCTATAATCTGATGCAGCCCGAACTCGCCCAGCAACTTCAGGCGCGCAAAGTCGCCAACCTGCAAGCGCTGAAGCCCGATCTGGTCGCGGCGGGCAATATCGGCTGCATGGCGCAGATCGGGGCGGCGGCGTCCGTGCCGGTCGTCCATACGGTGGAATTGCTCGATTGGGCGGCCGGCGGCCCGAAGCCCGAGGCGTTGGCGTGAGTAAAGCCTTCACCAAAGAGAACGACGATGCGGACGACGACGACGGCCCCGAAATGCCGCCGCTGCCGGGCGGGTCGCGCAATCTGATGACGCCCGCCGGCTGGCAAAAGCTGCAAGACGAGCTCAAGCATCTGTTGCGCGTCGAACGGCCGAAGGTCGTCGAGACCGTGTCCTGGGCGGCGGGCAATGGCGACCGCTCGGAAAACGGCGATTACATCTACGGCAAGCGCCGCCTGCGCGAGATCGACCGGCGCATCCGCTATCTCACCAAGCGGTTGGAGATCGCGGAGATCGTCGATCCCGCGCGCCAGACTAACCGCGAACAGGTGTTCTTCGGGGCGCGCGTCACCTATGCCGATGGCGAGGGCGAGGAACGCACGGTGCGGCTCGTCGGCGTGGACGAGACCGATAGCGAGCCGGGCGCCATCGCCTGGGTCGCCCCCGTCGCGCGCGCGTTGTTGAAAGCGCGCGTGGGCGATTTGATCGACGTGCGCACGCCCAAAGGCGTGGAAACACTCGAAGTCCTTAAGATCGAATACTGAATTCTTCGTCATCCCGGGCGAGCGTCAGCGAGACCCGGGATGACGGTTGGCGTTAGGCCGTGAGTCGTGTTTGCAAACGCGCGATGGCACCTGCGAAAGCGGGCGGGTTATCGGCGGCGCGCGACAACGCGATGGCGCCTTCGATGCACGCGACCGCGTCGAACGCCTCGGTGCGCGCATCGGCGGGCGCATGCCCCGCGACGACCAAGGCGCGCGCGATCGCCTCGATCCAGCGCTGGAAATAGCCGCGAATGCGCGCGGCATAGGCTTCGCGCGTATCGGCCAGCGCGAAGGCGCCGAACAGGCACACGCGCCGCCCCGATTTGAAATAGGAATCGAGCGCTTTGCACATTTCGGTCAAACGCGCGCGCGCTTCCTTCGCGTCGCCCGCCGGGATCGAGCGCAAGGGCGCGAAGATATTGCCTTCGAACCACGCATCCATCTCGGCGAGCACGTCCTCCGCCATTTGCGGTTTGCCGCCGGGGAAGAAGTGATAGAGGCTGCCTTTGCCCAAGCCAGTCGACTTGCCGATTTCGGAAAGACTGGCGCCGTCATAGCCGCGCTTGCGGAAGATTTCCGCGAGCTTGGGCAGCACGTCTTGGCGTTCGGCGACAATTCGGGGCATGGCGGTAAATCTTTGTGGACCGATAGGTACAGACTAAACCAATCGGTCCATTAAAGTGAACCGGAATCGCCCGGCGAGTCGGTGCTGCCGCCGAACGGTGCATGGAAATTCACATGATTTCAGCCACTTGCGGGCGACGTATCCGGACTTGACCAAAGCTTGGGCAAGCCCCTAGACCCGCCGCCGATCGCCAACCGAGGAGCCCCGCATGGTCAGCGCCACCCGCACCCAAACGAAAAACAAGGCGGGGATTCCCGCGGGAGCGACCGCCGCGTTGGTGCTCGCCGACGGCACGATCTTCTGGGGCCGCGCGATCGGGGCGCCCGCGCGCAAAAGCGGCGAGGTCTGCTTCAACACCTCGATCACCGGCTATCAGGAAATTCTGACCGACCCGTCTTACGCCGGGCAAATCATCGTCTTCACCTTCCCGCATGTCGGGAACGTGGGCACCAATGTCGAAGACATCGAGACGATCACGCCGGCGGCGCGTGGCCTGGTGCTGCGCGAGGAGCCGACCGAGCCGTCGAATTTCCGCTCCGACAAATCGCTCGATGCGTGGCTGAAGTCGCACGGGCTGCCGGGCATCGTCGGCGTGGATACGCGCGCGTTGACGCGCCATATCCGCGACGGCGGGGCGCCCAACGGCACGATCGTGACCGCCCCTGACGGCAAGTTCGACGTCGAGGCGTTGCGCGCCGAAGCCAAAGCGTGGCCGGGCCTGGAGGGCATGGACCTCGCCAAGGACGTGACCACGCGCCAGTCCTATCACTGGACCGAAACGACCTGGGTGCTGGGCAAGGGCTACGGCACGCAAGATCGGCCGCGCTTCAAGGTCGTCGCGATCGATTACGGCGCCAAGCGCAACATCCTGCGTTGCCTCGCCGCCGCCGGTTGCGACGTGACCGTCGTGCCCGCCGATGCGAGTGCGGACGACGTGCTGCGCCACAAGCCCGACGGCGTGTTCCTGTCCAACGGCCCCGGCGATCCCGCGGCGACGGGCGTCTACGCCGTGCCGACGATCAAGGCACTGCTCGACAAAAAAATCCCGACCTTCGGCATTTGCTTGGGCCATCAGATGATGGCGCTGGCACTCGGTGCCAAGACCGCGAAGCTGCCGCGCGGCCATCGCGGCGCCAATCATCCGGTCAAGGATCTCGACACCGGCAAGGTGGAGATCACCAGCCAGAATCACGGTTTCGCCGTGCTGCCCGAAACGCTGCCGAACAACGCGCGCGTCACGCATGTGTCGCTGTTCGACGGCACGAACGAAGGCATCGCCGCGACCGACCGCCCGGCCTTCTCGGTGCAGTACCACCCCGAAGCGAGTCCGGGTCCGCAAGACGCCCATTACCTGTTCAAACGCTTCGTCGATTTGATCGCCAAAGAGAAGGCGCGCTGAGCCATGCCGAAACGGACAGACATTTCCTCGATCCTCATCATCGGCGCCGGGCCGATCGTGATCGGCCAGGCTTGCGAGTTCGATTACTCGGGCACGCAAGCCTGCCGCGCGCTGAAGGACGAGGGCTATCGCGTCATCCTGGTGAATTCCAATCCCGCGACGATCATGACCGATCCGGGCTTGGCCGACGCCACCTATGTCGAGCCGATTACGCCAGAGATCGTCGAGAAGATCATCGCCAAGGAACGCCCCGACGCGCTGCTGCCCACGATGGGCGGACAGACCGCGCTCAACACCGCGATGAAGCTCGCCGAGATGGGCGTGCTGGAGAAATACGGCGTCGAGATGATCGGCGCCAAGCGCGACGCGATCGACAAGGCCGAGGACCGGCTTCGCTTCCGCGACGCGATGGCGAAGATCGGGCTCGACTGCCCGCGCTCGATGCTCGTCACGTCGATGGACGAGTCGAAAAAGGCGCTCGAGCATGTCGGCCTGCCCGCGATCATCCGCCCGTCCTTCACGATGGGCGGGACCGGCGGGGGCATTGCCTACAACGCCGACGAATACGAACAGATCGTGCTGGGGGCGCTACGCGCCTCGCCCGTCGGTTCCACGCTGGTCGAGGAAAGCGTCCTCGGCTGGAAGGAATACGAGATGGAGGTCGTGCGCGACCGCAACGACAATTGCATCATCGTCTGCTCGATCGAAAACGTCGATCCGATGGGCGTGCACACGGGCGACAGCGTGACCGTGGCGCCCGCGCTGACGCTGACCGACAAGGAATACCAGATCATGCGCGACGCCTCGCTGGCGGTGTTGCGCGAGATCGGCGTCGAAACCGGCGGGTCGAACGTGCAGTTCGCCGTCGACCCGAAAACGGGCCGCATGATCGTGATCGAGATGAATCCGCGCGTGTCGCGTTCGTCGGCGCTCGCGTCCAAGGCGACGGGCTTCCCGATCGCCAAGGTCGCGGCCAAGCTCGCCGTCGGCTATACGCTCGACGAGCTCACCAACGACATCACCAAGACGACGCCCGCGTCGTTCGAGCCGACGATCGACTACGTCGTCGTCAAGATGCCGCGCTTCACCTTCGAGAAATTCCCCGGCACGCCCGCACTTCTCACCACCGCGATGAAGTCGGTGGGCGAGGCGATGTCGATCGGCCGCAATTTCGCCGAGGCGCTGCAAAAGGCGCTGCGCTCGATGGAAACGGGCCTGACCGGCCTTGACGAAATCGATGTGCCGGGCCAGGAGCCGGGCAAAGAACGCATGGCGGCGCTGGCGGCGCTGTCGAAGCCCACGCCCGATCGCCTGCTGGTGATCGCGCAGGCCTTGCGCATTGGGTTGTCGGTCGAGGAAATCTGCCGCGCCTGTTCCTACGATCCGTGGTTCGTGCGCCAAGTCGCCGCGATCGTCGCCGCCGAAGCCGAGGTGAAGCGCAAGGGCTTGCCGAAGGACGAGGCGGGCTGGCTTGAATTGAAGAAGCTCGGCTTCGGCGATGCGCGCCTCGCGACGCTCACGCGCAAGAGCGAAGCCGACGTCGCCGCCGCGCGCCGCGCCACCGGCCAATTGCCGGTGTTCAAGCGTATCGACACTTGTGCTGCCGAGTTCGCGTCGGGCACGCCCTATCTCTATTCGAGCTATGAGACGCCGTCCTTCGGCGTGGCGCAGAGCGAGGACGAGGCGACCGACAAGCGCAAGGTCGTGATCCTGGGCGGCGGGCCCAATCGCATCGGCCAGGGCATCGAATTCGATTATTGCTGCGTGCACGCGGTCTACGCGCTGCGCGAGGCCGGGTTCGAGACCATCATGGTCAATTGCAACCCGGAAACCGTCTCGACCGATTACGACACGGCCGATCGTCTGTATTTCGAGCCGCTGACGCCCGAAACGGTGATCGAAATCGTGCGCCGCGAGCAAACCAACGGCGAAGTCGTCGGCGTGATCTGCCAATTCGGCGGTCAGACGCCGTTGCGCTTGGCTTCCGCGTTGGAAGCCGCGGGCATTCCCATTCTGGGCACATCGCCCGATGCGATCGATCTGGCCGAAGACCGCGAGCGCTTCGCGAAGCTCCTGGACAAGCTGAAGCTCAAGCAGCCGCCCTCGGGCACGGCGTTCTCGCTGAAGGAAGCGGAAGCCGAAGCGACGCGCATCGGCTATCCGGTGCTGCTGCGCCCGTCTTACGTGCTCGGCGGGCGCGCGATGAAGATCGTGCACACGCCCGATGCGCTGCGCACCTATATCCATGAAGCGGTGCGCGTCTCCGGCAAGAACCCGGTGCTGATCGACAGCTATTTGACCGACGCGATCGAGGTCGATGTCGACGCGCTGGCCGACGGTAAGGAAGTGCATGTCGCGGGCATCATGGAGCATATCGAGGAAGCGGGCATTCACTCGGGCGACAGCGCGTGTTCGTTGCCGCCATACTCGCTGCCCAAGGCGATCATCGCGGAGATCGAGCGCCAGACGGTGGCGCTCGCGTCGTCGCTGGGCGTCGTCGGGTTGATGAACGTCCAGTTCGCCGTGAAGGACGGCGAGGTCTATGTGCTGGAAGTGAACCCGCGCGCCTCGCGCACCGTGCCGTTCGTGGCGAAGGCGACCGGTATCGCCATCGCCAAGATCGCCGCGCGCGTGATGGCGGGCGAAACGCTCGCCTCGTTCAAGCTCAAAAAGAACCGCAAGCTCGACCACGTCGCTGTCAAGGAAGCCGTGTTCCCCTTCGCACGCTTCCCCGGCACCGATACGCTGCTCGGGCCCGAGATGAAATCGACGGGCGAGGTGATGGGCATCGACGCCGATTTCGGCCATGCCTTCGCCAAGTCGCAGCTCGGCGCGGGTCAACGCCTGCCGACCAAGGGCAATGTGTTCCTGTCGGTGCGCGACGGCGACAAGAAGATCGCCGTTCAGATGGCCAAGCGGCTTCAGGAAATGGAGTTCAAGATCGTCGCGACGCGCGGCACGGCGGCCTATCTCGCAAGGGCTGGGGTCGAGGGCATCACCGAGGTCAACAAGGTTCTGGAAGGCCGCCCCCATATCGTGGATGCGATGAAATCGGGTCAGATCGACCTGGTTTTCAACACCACCGAGGGGGCGCAAGCCGTTGAAGATTCATTCAGTTTGCGGCATACGGCGCTGATGTCGGGCATCGCCTATTACACCACCTTGGCGGGCTGCCGGGCGGCGGTGGAGGCCATCGGGGCGTTGCGCGCCGGCAGTCTTGAAGTGGCCCCCCTCCAGGCGTACTTTAAGGGCGCCTTCTGAAGGCGCCTCCCGAAACGCGTTGCGGACCGGGCGGCCGGTTCCCCCGGAACCGACCGCGGGCGTGCGATTTTGCCGAAGAGGGCGAGGTATAGGAAACGGACGAGAGTTCGCGATAAATGGACAAAGTTCCGATGACGCCCGAGGGCTACGAGCGCCTCGAAGCCGAGTTGAAGAATTTGAAGTCGACCGAGCGGCCCGCGATCATTCGCGCGATCGCCGAGGCGCGCGATCACGGCGACCTTTCGGAAAACGCCGAGTATCACGCCGCGCGCGAGCGCCAGTCTTTCATCGAGGGCCGCATTCTGGAGCTCGAGGACAAGATCAGCCGCGCCGAGGTGATCGACATCGCCTCGCTGTCGGGCAAGCAGATCAAGTTCGGCGCCAAGGTGACGCTGGCGGACGAGGATACGGACGAGGAATCGACCTATCAGATCGTCGGCGCGGACGAAGCCGATATCGAGAAAGGCCGCATATCGATCACCTCGCCGCTCGCGCGCGCGCTGATCAACAAGCAGGCCGGCGATACGGTCGAGGTCGCGACACCGCGCGGCCATAAGGCCTACGAAATCATGAAGGTGAAATTCAAATAAGCGAGATTGCGCGGGCCCGGCGCATGTGCGAGTTCACGCCGAAAGGATGAACGCGCCCATGCCCGATGCCAACGCGCCCGCTTTTCCCGACCGCCCGAGTTTCGGCGAAGCCTTCGCCTATTGGCTGAAACTCGGCTGCCTGTCCTTCGGCGGACCCGCCGGGCAGATCGCGATGATGCAGACCGATCTGGTCGATCGGCATAAATGGATCGGGCAGGGGCCGTTCCTGCGCGGCCTGTCTTTCGCCACGCTGTTGCCGGGGCCGGAAGCGCAGCAGCTTGCGACCTATATCGGCTGGCGCCTGCATGGCACCTGGGGCGGCATCGTCGCGGGCGGCTTGTTCGTGCTGCCCGGCGCCTTGGCGATGCTGATCCTGTCGTGGATCGCGGCGCATTACGGCGACACGAAATGGGTCGGCGCGGTGTTCGACGGATTGAAGCCCGTCGTCGTCGCCATCGTCGCGCATGCGGTGTGGCGCATCGGCAAGAAGGCGCTGACGACATGGCAGGCGACGGCGCTGGCCGGTTTCGCCTTCGGCGCGCTTCATTTCGCCGGAATCGACTTTCCTTGGGTCGTCGCGATCGCGGCGGCGTTGGGATCTTTCACCTCGCGCTTCGGCAATTTCTTCGCGCCCGCCGGGCACGCCGTGAAGCCGGGCGAAGCGGGTGAATTGCCGCGCAACGGGGCCGCGCGCATCGCCAAGCTGGTCGCGATCTTCGCCGTGCTGTGGGCGATTCCGGTCTATGCGGTCGTCGCCACGTTCGGCGCCTATCCCTTCGCCGATCTCGCCGAATTGATGACCAAGGCGGCGTTCGTCACCTTCGGCGGTGCGTATGCCGTGCTGCCCTATATCGCCGACGCGTCGGTCAATCTCTATGGCTGGCTGTCGGCCGACGACATGCTGAACGGCTTGGCGCTGGCCGAGTCCACGCCGGGGCCGCTGATTCTGGTGCTGCAATATGTCGGCTTCTATGCCGGCTGGAATGGCGGCGGCGCCGATCCCGCGACGGCGGCGATCGTCGGCGCGTTCCTCGCGACTTACTGCACCTTCCTGCCGAGCTTCCTGTTCATCTTGGCGGGTGCGCCTTACGTCGAAGGCTTACATGCCAACAAGGCGGTGTCGGCGGCGTTGGCGGCGATCACCGCCGCGATCGTCGGCGTGATCTTGAATCTCGCGGTGTTCCTGGGCCAGGAAGTGTTCTTGCCCAAGACCGGACCCGATTTCATCGCCATCGCCGTGGCGGCGATCGCCTTCGCGATGTCGGTGCGCTTCAACCCGCCGATCCATTATCTGGTCGCGGGCGGGGCGGCTTACGGCGTCGTGCGGATGCTCGCCGGGCTATGAGCGGTTCGTTCACCCGCCGCGTCGAGGATTTCGTGTGCGTCAAATGCGGCGCCAAAACGCGCGGCGACGGCTACACCAATCATTGCCCGAAATGCCTGTGGTCGCTTCATGTCGACGTGGCGCCCGGCGACCGCGCCGAGGATTGCGGCGGCGCCATGCGCCCCGTCGCGGTCGAGGAGAAGGGCGGCAAACGCTCGATCGTGCATGTCTGCGACAAATGCGGCGTCACGCGCCGCTGCCGCACCTCGCCGAACGACGATGCGGACGCGATCTACGCGCTGGCGCGCGAAGCCGCCGAAGGCGTCATAGGAAGAAGATCACGTCGACCAGAATGAAGCACGGGATCAGGAACGCGATCGACCACAGCATGTAGCCGAAGAAGCTCGGCATCTTCACGCCGTTCTCCTCCGCCACCGCCTTGACCATGAAGTTCGGCGCGTTGCCGATATAGGTGTTGGCCCCCATGAACACCGCGCCCGCCGAAATCGCGGCGAGCGTGGTGGCGAGCGGGCCCATCAGCGTCGCGGGATCGCCGCCCGCCGTGTTGAAGAACACGAGATAGGTGGGCGCGTTGTCGAGGAAGCTCGACAGAATGCCGGTCAGCCAGAAATACATCGCCGCATTGGGCGAGCCGTCGGGATTCGTCACCGCGGCGACGACGCCCGCGAAAGCGCCGTCCTTGCCGGCCTTCAGCATCGCGATCACCGGCACGATGGTGACGAAGATGCCGAAGAACAGTTTCGCCACTTCCTGGATGGGGCCCCAGGAGAACGCGTTCGCCTCGCGGCAGCCCGGCGGCGTGATTTTGAGCGACAGCCATGCGAGCGCCAGCAGGATCACGTCGCGCGCGACACCCTGCAACTCGATGACCGTGCCCGCGATGTTCCACGAGATGCCGGGCTTCCACAGGCCCGACATCAGCACGGCGGCGACGACGCCGCCGAGCAGCAGGATATTGACCTTGCCTTCGATCGACAGCGGCGCGTCCGGCGTGGGATCGTATTTCGCCTTGAAGCTTTCGTCGCGATGATAGAACCAGCTATCGAGCGCGTAGAACGCGACGAGCAGGATTACGGTCACCGTCAGCATCGGCAGGAACAGATGGACCGTCGGCCAGAAGAAGCCGACGCCCTTCAGGAAGCCGAGGAACAGCGGCGGATCGCCCAGCGGCGTCAAGCTGCCGCCGATATTCGCGACCAGAAAGATGAAGAAGATCACGACATGCGCGTTATGACGGCGCTCGTCGTTGGCGCGCAAGACGGGGCGGATCAGCAGCATCGCGGCGCCCGTGGTCCCGGTGACGCTGGCGATGCCCGTGCCCACGGCCAGCAGGGCCGTGTTTGTCTTCGGGCTGCCGTGCAGATTGCCCTTCACGTAGACGCCGCCCGCGATTGTGAACAGTGAGCCGAGCAAAATCAGGAAGGGGATGTATTCGGCCGCCATCGTGTGCCAGATCGCGGCGAAGGCGGTGCCGAACCCGAACGAGGCGACGAAGGGCAGGATGATCGCCAGCGCCCAGGCCAGCGCGATTTTGCCGTAGTGGTGATGCCAAAGCGACGGCGCCGCCAGCGGCAGAATGGCGATCGACAGCAGCAGGCCGCAGAATGGAATGGCCCACGGCCAAGCGAGCGCCGCACCATTCAAATCGGCCGCGAACACGGTCCCCGGCAAAACGGCCCCGATCGCCGCCAACGCAAATACCCGAATCGACATGCCCGAAGCCCCCGCCGTCTTACGCTCAATGGCGGCAGAACTTGGCCGGGGGCGGGGGCCCCGTCAAGAAAATCTCAGTATTTCTAATGGCCTGAATAAATTTCGGTGGATTTTGTATAATAATCTAAAATTTTTTTATAAATTCCAAGTGACAATATTTTTGTTCAATACAATTATGATGATCATGGGGGGCAATCAATGAGTAAGAAAGGATACTATTTAGGTGGTCATTCCAAAGAGTTTGGAAATCCCAAAATGGGTTTTGTGTCAGATGATCCATATGCTCACCTGTACACGAAGGGTCTAATGAAGCAGCGCAAGAAGAAGGCAGCTGCGAAGAAGAAGGCTGTCGTAAGTAAGAAAGCTACGCAGAGCGGCTTGCTTAAAAAGCCTCACGTAAAAATCAGAGGTTGGCGAGCCGGCGATGACTCGCCAGAAAACGACAAGTCCAAAAAACGATGATCGACAATTAGTGCGCGTCACTCGGCGGCTTGCACGGCGCCCGCGTCGCGCGCGGTTTCGCGCAGATCGTTTTTGAGATGCGTGAGCGTATCGAGCGCGCGATCGACCAGATTGGCGATGCGCTGCGTCGTCTCGGGCGAGGGCGGCTTCTCGGCTTCCGCGACGGCGCCGGCGACCGCACCCAATTCGCGTGTGGCTTGCGCCACGCGGTGCAACGGGTCGGCCGCGCGATGCGCGCAAGGTCCGCCCAGCTCCGCCACGCGCGCATCCAGCGCCTGACGATAGGATTCGAGGATATGCGCGCGTTCGCCCGCGACCACGCAGGCGGCGTCGAGCGCCACGGCATCCTCGGCTTGCAGGCGATGGCGCTTGTTGTCGGGGTCCGCGCATTTACGGAACAGCGAGGCCGATTTGCCCGTGGCGGCGGCGATGCTGTCTTCGGGCAGCAGACCCAATGCGCGGTGCAATCCGGCCCGGATCGAAGCGATATCGCGCGGTTTTGTCATCGGACCGGTCCCCCTCAATAACCACATTCTTTCTGTGACATTTCTGCGTGCGATTTGGACGCGCGGCATCCGGCGAATTGCCGCATCGTCAAGCCCCTGATAAAATGCGGAAATTCGACGGCTTGAAATTCGTCCGAGGAGGGCGCCATGGCGGGATGCATCGTCGGCTGGTCGCACGGCAAGTTCGGCAAGCGCGAAGGACTCGACCTCGAAGCGTTGATCGCGGAAGTCGCGGTTCAGGCGATGGACGATGCGGGCGTGGCGCCCGGCGACGTCGACGAAATCTATGTCGGCCATTTCGGCGGCGGCTTCGTGAAGCAGGATTTTCCCGCATCGCTCGTGTTCCAAGCGTCGGAAGCGTTGCGTTTCAAGCCGGCGACGCGCGTGGAGAACGCTTGCGCGACCGGATCGGCCGCGGTGCATTTGGGGCTGACGTCGATCGCCGCGAAAAAGGCACGCGTCGTGCTGGTCGTCGGCGTCGAAAAGATGACCGAAACGCCGGGCGACAAGATCGGCGAGATTTTGATGAAGGCCTCCTACGTCAAGGAGGAGGATCGCCCCGGCATGAGTTTCGCGGGCGTGTTCGGCCATATCGCGCAGCTTTACGCGCAACGTTATGGCGACCCATCCGACGCGATGGCGAAGATCGCGGCGAAGAATCACAAAAACGGCGCCGTGAATCCCTATGCGCAGTTGCGCAAGGATCTCGGCTACGAATTCTGCCGTACGGTCTCAGACAAAAATCCGCTGGTCGCGGGCCCGTTGCGCCGCACCGATTGCAGCCTCGTCTCCGATGGGGCCGCGGCCCTCGTGCTCGCGGATTTGCCGACGGCGCTGGCGCTGGGCGGCAAGGCGGTCGCCCTGCGCGCCACGGCGCAGGTGAACGATCTGCTGCCGATGTCCAAGCGCGACATCGTCGATTTCGAAGGCTGCGCGCTGGCGTGGCGCAAGGCGCTGGGCGACGCGAAACTCACGCTCGGCGATCTCGCGGCCGTCGAAACGCATGACTGCTTCACCATCGCCGAATTGATCCAATACGAGGCGATGGGCTTGGCGCCGAAGGGCCAAGGCGGACGCGTCGCGATGGAAGGCCTCACCGAAAAGGACGGCAAATTGCCCGTCAACGCTTCGGGCGGGCTCAAAGCCAAAGGCCATCCGATCGGCGCGACAGGCGTTTCGATGCACATCATGGCCGCGATGCAGGCTACGGGCCGTGCCGGCGACATGCAGGTTCCTAAGCCCGGCATTACCGGCGTTTTCAACATGGGCGGCGCCGCCGTGGCGAATTACGTCTCTATCTTGGAGCCCTTGCGTAGCTGACGGTACCCAAGGCCGATACGGGGCTTGTCAGGACAACAGGGGCGCGCTAAGTGCCCCGGGCCATGAAAGGTCCCATTCTCATCGTCGACGCCTTCGAAGAATCGTTGCAGGCGCTGGCGGCCGGTCTTGCCGGTAAAGGCTATCAAACGGTGACGGCGCGCACGCCCGGCGATCCTTCGGTCGCGGGGCTGGCGATGGCGCCGAAAATCGCCGTGGTCGATGTCGATGGGCTCGACGACGAAATGATCGCCGACATGCCGCGCTTGAAGCAGCGCTGGCCGCATATGGGCGTGATCGCGCTGGCGCAGCCCCAGCGCGACAAGACCGACACGGAAATGCTGGCGGGGGCGCGCGCCGCCGGCGCGCATTTCCTCTCCATGAAGCCCGTGTCGCACGACGATCTTGCGCGCCGGATCGAAGACCTCATGCGCAAGGGCTGCGGCGCCAAGCGCAAGCCGATGGCGCTGGTCGTCGACGACAGCGAGACAATCGGCGAAATCCTCAAAGCGTACTTACGCAAGCGCGGTTACGATTCGGTCGTGAAGCCGACCTGGGAACAAGCGCTCGCGGGCTGGGACACGCTGGGGGCGGATATCGTCATCACCGATATCTTCATGCCCGGCATGGGCGGCGTGGAAGGTATTCGATACGTGCGCGAGCATTGGGGCCATCTGCCCGTGGTCGCGATTTCGGGCGGGCTCGATACGCGCATGACGCCCGACGACGCGCTGCTCGCCGCCAAGAAGATGGGCGCCGACGCCGCGATCTCGAAGCCGATTTCGGAGCGCCAAGTCGTCGACGCGCTCACGCGGCTTCTGCCGGCGTTTTGATCCGTTTTAAGGCGGGGATTTCCTTGAACCCCGCTGGTGCTGCCGCGGAGGATTGAACTCCGGACCTCGTCCTTACCAAGGACGCGCTCTACCACTGAGCTACGGCAGCGCTCCGGGTCCCGAGGGGCCCGAAAATCAGCGCGGGGCCGGGTCTATGCCATAGACGGGCGCGGGCCGCAACTCGCCTTGCGCAAGGGCCCCGACAGGCCCAAAATCGGGCTTATGGCCGCCCCACCCAAGATGCTCTCGCCCGAACTGGCCGAACCCCTGATCCGCGCCGCGGTGAAGGGCAAGGGCACGTTTTCGCTGGGCCAAATCGCCGACGCCGTGGGCGCCCCCACGATGCAGGTCTTCTCGGTGCTGGAGCGGATGGTGACCGAGGGCAAATTGCGCCGCCTGACCGACGGGCGCACCGGCGGGGCGGCGGGCGGCATGGTGCCGACGACCGCCAAACCGCCGGCGATGGCCGGCGTGGGGCGTTAGGGTTTTTTGCGGAACTTACTTGCGGCGCGAATTCGCGTCGGCGAGGCGCGTCGACGGGCGGCTTTGCGCCGGGCCCAGCGTCATGCAGTCCATATCGCGCTTGTCGAGCGCCCGGCACGCTTCGCGCGCTTGTGCTTGCGTGATGCCCAACAGGCGCGCGCGATAGCGCTTGCCCGCTTCGCTGATATCGACGGTCGCGTCGCTGAGATAGGTGGGTGCTATCTTCTGCGCGGCGTTGGCCGCACGGCGCGCGGCGTCGATGCGCGAGAAGGCGCCGACCTGCACGCCCCATTCTTCGGGCTTGTCGGCGTGTTCGACGGCGGAGGTTTGCTGCGCGCGCTGGGGCGGGTTGGCGCGGCGTGCCGGTGCGTTGCTGGGCGTGGCGCTGCTGGCTTGCGCGCGCGCGGGTGCGGCGTTGCGCGCGGGCGGCGCTTTCGCGACGCGCGTTGTGGCAACGGGCAGATCGCCGCGGCCGAAACCGGCGTCGAGCAGCTTGCCCGTATACTGATCGCGTTCCGACGGGTTCGGCCCGCCGATCACGGCGGCGACGATGCGCCGCCCGTCGCGTACGGCCGATGCGACCAGGTTGAAACCCGACGCGCGGATATAGCCGGTCTTGATGCCGTCCGCGCCCTGATACCAGTTCATCAACCGGTTATGGTTCGCGTATTTGCGGCCTTCGAAGGTGAATTGCTGGGTCGAGAAGAACGCGTAGTGATGCGGATAACGCTTGATGATCTCGCGGCCCAGCGTGGCCATGTCGCGCACGGTGGTGATCTGCGCGTCGTTCGGCAGGCCGTGCGGGTTCTCGAAATTCGAGCGCGTCATGCCGATCTCGCGCGCGCGCTTGTTCATGAGGTCGGCGAACTTCGCTTCGGAACCGCCAAGACCTTCCGCCGCGACCATCGCCGCGTCGTTGGCCGATCGCGTGACCATGCCCAGAATGATGTCGCGCACCGCCACGCGGTCGCCCGCCTGAAGGTTCAGTTTCGTCGGCGCCTGACCGGCGGCGTATTCCGACACGTTCCAGCGCGTGTTGAGCGTGATCTTGCCCGCATCGAGCGCTTCGAAGATGAGGAACAGCGTCATCATCTTGGTGAGCGAGGCGGGATGGCGGCGTTCGTCGGCACCTTGTTCGGACAGCACGCGGCCGGATTCGAAATCGATCACGATCGACGCGTAGCGCGCTTGCGCGGGCGCCGTGCCGCCGATCACGATCGCCGCCAGTACGGCGAGGATCGGGAACAACCGGGCGAAGCGATGCGTTAGGATATTCAGAGCAGGGGTCACGCGAAAAGATTCCTGAAGTGAGTGGTTTTCGTGGCCCGAGTCTGGAGGGTGCGACTCGACGAATGTTTCAATTCGTTGCAGTCGGAACGATAATCGAGAGCGAATCTTGATGTCCATAAAAAACCGCGATTCCATGCCATTGGCGTCGTACATTCGACTCGAATCGAGGAGACACATGAAACGCGTCGCGCTGTTGGGGATTGCCTTGGCGTTGGCCGCTTGCGCCGACACGTCGCGGGTTCACACCCCCGTCGTCGGCGGGCTGTCCTACTTCACCTACCTCGCCGGAAACGACATCAAAGCCGCCTGCACGGCCGATGCGCCCGCGCGCTATCGCTTCGTCTATAACGCCGTATTCGACGAACAAGTCCGCAGCTACGACCTGGTTCAGACCGGCGATGGCGGAAAATTGAACGTCAATGTCGGCAACTCGGAAATCCGGGTCTTCGAGTTCCCGCTGTCCTGGCCGATCCGGCCCGAAGGCATCAAACGCCAGGCCGAGGCCGAACTGAACCGCGCCGACTATCTCGCCTTGATCCGCCAGGTCGAGGCCGACGGTTTCGGCGCCCCGGCGCAGGAAGGCCTGCGGCTGCAATCCTACGATTTCTATTGGGCGGTCAGCGCCTGCGCGGGCGGCAAATTCCATTTCAACGCCTGGGTCAACCAGACGCCGGGCTTCGCCGCCTTGCGTTTCCCGCAGCTCCTCTACAGCCACGACACGACCAGCATTCCGCCCGCCAAACCCTTCGCCAACACCTATGGCGCCTATATCAGCCGGCGCACCGGCGATCTGGGGCCCGACCGGAATTTCGAAATGATCGTGCGCAAGGGCGAGCTCGGGAACATCCTGACGCCGTTCTGATCAGCGGAATACCGCTGAGGCGTATTCGGTCCTAAAAAAATCCCTCGACGCCGCAAGGGTTTATGTTGCGGTGCGAGGGATTTTTGCTGCGCCGCACAAAACTCCCTTGACCCTCGCGCGCGAGTGGCTATATTCACGTCATGTTGCGCTGCACAAAGCGGCACAACCCCACTCGAGGACGACGAAGCGAAGGCGACCAAGATGGGCAAAGGCAAGTCAAAGCAACCGAGCAAAGCCGCGCCGAAGGCGTCGGCCCAAGCCGTTGCGGCCGCTGCCAAGCCCGTCCCGGCCGCGAAGCCCAGCCTTCCTCCCGTCCAAGTCGCGGCCGCTCCGGCGGCGCCTGCGGCCAAACCCGTCCCAGCCCCGGCCATCGGGGAACAGTTCGTCAAAGGAACATTCGCCATGACCGACCAGTTCAAAGCGCTCTTCGACATCAAGTCGTTCGACAAGTATTTCGGCGACGCCAAGGCCCAGGTCGAAAAGGCCTCGGCCCAGACGATGAAGGCGTATGAAGACGCCGCCAAGTTCAACAAGGAAAACCTCGACGCGTTCGTCGTGGCCTCGACCACCTACGCCAAGGGCGTGGAATCGGTGTCGAAGTCGTGGGCCGCGTTCGCCCAGGAGACGTTCGAGGCTTCGGCCAACGTCGCCAAGGCGATGCTCGGCGCCAAGACGCTGAAGGAAGCGGTCGACCTGCAGACCGATTTCGCCAAGACGACGTTCGACAAGTTCGTCGCCGAAGGCACGAAGGTCTCGGAAGCCTCGATCAAGGTGACGAACGAGGCGCTCGAGCCGATCAACGCCCGCGTCAACGTCGCGGTCGAAAAGATGCTGAAGCCCGCGCTGGCGGCCTAAAAGCCCCTTCGACGCTTCAAGCCGGCAAAGACCCGGTCGCCCGCAAGGGCGGCCGGGTTTTTCTTTTGGCGGCACCAGCCCCTTTATTCGCCCCGCCCGGATGCCATATCATCGGGCTGAAAGAGGGTTTCGGATTTCGGCATGAGCGAGGACAAAGATACCGATCGCACCGGCGGCGGCGACGACGGTTCGGGCATTGCGCTGCAAACGCGCACCCGCACCAAGAAGCCGGCGATGTACAAGGTGCTGATGCTCAACGACGATTACACGCCGATGGAATTCGTCGTGCACGTCTTGGAGCGGTTTTTCGGCAAATCCCGCCAGGAAGCGACGACGATCATGATGCATGTCCACCGCCGCGGCGTGGGCGTGTGCGGCGTGTTCACCTATGAAGTCGCCGAGACGAAGGTCAATCAAGTGACCGAGTTCGCCCGGCGGAATCAGCATCCGCTGCGCTGCACACTCGAAAAAGAGTGATAAGTTTTCCGGCATTCGCGGCTCTTCGCCGCCCATCACTGGCAAAGTCACCGCAGCGCACTTACATTTATAGTCTTAGGACTCGCGCCGGGCGTCCCGGCGCGAGGCTTGCAAAGCCCGGTTTGTGGGCCGCTCCGCCGCAATTGCGCGACGGGGCGTGACGGAAAGGGAGCGGACCTCTCGATGCTGTCGCGCAATCTCGAACAGAGCCTGCACCGCGCGCTCGCCCTCGCCAACGAGCGGCGTCACGAGTATGCGACTCTCGAACATCTTCTGCTGGCCCTGACCGAAGATCAGGACGCGATCGCGGTCTTGCGCGCATGCGGCGTCGATCTCGACAAGCTGCGCCGGGACCTGACCCAATATCTCGACAACGAGCTCGCGGGGCTGGTCACCAGCCGCGGCGGCGAAGCGAAGCCGACCGCCGGCTTCCAGCGCGTGCTGCAACGCGCCGCGATCCATGTTCAATCGTCGGGCCGCGAGGAAGTGACCGGTGCGAACGTGCTGGTCGCGATGTTCTCCGAGCGCGAGAGCCATGCCGTCTATTTCCTGCAAGAGCAGGACATGTCGCGCCTCGACGCGGTCAACTACATCAGCCATGGCGTCGCGAAGGTGCCGGGCAAGTCCGAGCCGCGTCGCGTGCGCGGCGCCGACGAGGAACAGGCGACCGGCCAATCGGGCGAGCGCGGCCCCGCCGATCGCGGGCCGGAGCGTCAATCCGGCGGCGGCGAAGGCAAGCAAGGGGCGAAGCCGAAGGAAGGCGCGCTCCAAGCTTACTGCGTCAACCTCAACAAGAAGGCCGCGCAGGGCAAGATCGATCCGCTGATCGGCCGCGAGGCCGAGGTCGAGCGCACGATCCAGATCCTGTGCCGGCGCTACAAGAACAACCCGCTTTACGTGGGCGATCCGGGCGTGGGCAAAACGGCGATCGCCGAAGGCCTCGCGCGCAAGGTCGTGAAGGGCGAAGTGCCCGAAGTGCTCCAGAACGCGGTGATCTACGCGATCGATATGGGCACGTTGCTGGCGGGCACGCGTTATCGCGGCGATTTCGAGGAACGGTTGAAGGCCGTTCTGTCGGAACTCGAAGCGCAGGAAAACGCGATCCTGTTCATCGACGAAATCCACACCGTGATCGGTGCCGGCGCCACTTCGGGCGGCTCGATGGACGCATCGAACCTGCTGAAGCCCGCCCTCGCCTCGGGCGGCCTGCGCTGCATCGGCTCGACGACCTACAAGGAATACCGGACCTATTTCGAGAAGGACCGCGCGCTGGTCCGCCGCTTCCAGAAGATCGACGTCAACGAGCCGTCGGTCGAGGACGCGATCAAGATCCTCGAAGGCATCAAGCCTTACTACGAGGAGCATCATAAGGTCCGCTACACCAAGGACGCGGTGCGCGCGGCGGTCGAATTGTCGGCGCGCTACGTCAACGACCGCAAGCTGCCCGACAAGGCGATCGACGTGATCGACGAAGTGGGGGCGGCGCAAATGCTGCTGCCGGCCGCACGCCGCAAGAAGACGATCAACGTCAAGGACGTCGAAGCGGCCGTCGCCAAGATCGCGCGCATTCCTCCCAAATCGGTTTCGACCGACGACAAGGAAGTGCTGCAGAATCTCGACAAGCAGCTGAAGGGCGTCGTGTTCGGCCAGGACAAGGCGATCGAAGCCTTGTGCGCGGCGATCAAGCTGGCGCGTGCGGGTTTGCGTGAACCCGAAAAGCCGATCGGCTCGTATCTGTTCTCCGGCCCCACGGGTGTCGGCAAGACGGAAGTGGCGCGCCAATTGGCCTTGTCGCTGGGCGTGGAATTGAAGCGCTTCGACATGTCCGAATACATGGAGCGCCACACGGTCTCGCGCTTGATCGGCGCCCCGCCGGGCTATGTCGGCTTCGATCAGGGCGGTCTGCTGACCGACGCGATCGACCAGCATCCGCATTGCGTGCTGCTGCTCGACGAAATCGAGAAGGCGCATCCCGATCTCTACAACATCCTGCTCCAGGTCATGGATCACGGGAAGTTGACGGACCATAACGGCAAGAACGTCGATTTCCGCAACGTGATCCTGATCATGACCACGAACGCCGGGGCGGCCGAACAGGCCAAGCCCGCGATCGGTTTCGGCAACGAAATGCGCGTGGGCGAGGACGAAGAAGCGATCAAGCGGATGTTCACGCCGGAATTCCGCAACCGTCTGGACGCGACCGTCGCGTTCGCGCGGCTGTCGCCGGAAGTGATCAACAAGGTCGTCGACAAATTCGTCGGCGAGCTGGAGCGCCAGCTGACCGACCGTCAGGTCGTGCTGTCGGTGTCGGACGAGGCGCGCACCTGGCTCGCCGAGAAGGGCTATGACGAGCTCTATGGCGCGCGTCCGCTCGGCCGCGTGATCCAGGAGAACATCAAGAAGCCGCTGGCGGACGAATTGCTGTTCGGCCGCTTGGCGAAGGGCGGCAAGGTCCGCGTGAAGGTCGAAAACGGCAAGCTCGCTTTCGACTACCCGCCGCCGGCCAATCCCGAAAAGGACGTTCCCAAGCTCCCCGCGATGGTGGAGTAAGGACCGGACGGGCGGGGGAAACCCCGCCCGTTTCGCTTTGGGGGCCGGGGGAATCGCGCGATACTCGACGGATGTCGCAGCAAACGATTCTTCCCCGCAAGCATTTCGCCAATGGGCGGACGATCTTCCGCACCGGCGACGCGGGCGACGCGGCTTACGTGATCGAAAGCGGCACGGTCGATATCGTGCGCAACGTGGGCGGCCAGACCAAGCGCATCGCCCAGCTCGCCGCCGGCGAGATTTTCGGCGAGATGGCGCTGATCGACGGCAAGAAGCGCATGGCGGACGCCATCGCTTCGACCAACGTGACCGTCATTCTGGTTTCGGCCGATCAATTCACCGAGAAGATGCGCCAAGCCGACCCGTTCGTGCGCGCCTTGCTGCGCATGTTCGTCGAAAATCTGCGCGTGATGACGCGCAATGCCTTGATCTCGCAAACGCAGAACGAAGTGCTGCGCGCCAAGCTCAAGGAAATGGGCGTCGAGATCAAAAACGACGTCGACCCCAAAGCGCCGCCGGCGTAAGCGTCACGCCGCGCGTTTGGCTTTGAGGGCGTGCTCGTCTGACCTCATGGTTCGACAGGCTCACCATGAGGTCTATTTTCGGCCTCACCCTGTGGCCGCCAATAGACGCCCATGTCGAAGGGTGAGGCCGGACCAAGATCGGTCCCAATAAACTCTAAGTGCGTTTGGCTTTAAGTGCGCTGGCCGCCCGCCAGAAACCCAACCCGTCGCCATCGACGAAATGGACATGCCGGTCGGCCATGAAATCGCCGACCAGGCAGGTGATCGTCGTGCTGTCGGCGCGCGCCGTGCCGAACGCGATGGCGCCCGCGTTCTCCTCGCGCGCCAGGGCGGCCTGGATCGCCGCTTCTTCCGCGTCGGTCACATCCAGCACGAAGCGCGGGCCGCCGGCGAGCTTGCGGTGGTCGGAACGTTCGGCAAGGCCGCGCGTATAATTCTTCGTGTCGATGCGGCCCCATTTGCCGCCCAGTGCGTGGACGGTCTTCAGGATCATCATCCCGCCGATCGCCGCCGCCAGGCGCTTGAGCCGTGCACCCGGTTTCTGCGCGCGCATCTCGTTGCGCAAGGCGCGCCAGGCGGGGATCCCTTTGGGTTCGAGCGTATCGCCATTGCCCAGCGGGGCCGCGGTCGCGCCGGGCACGATGCGCTCGAAATCGGCCAGCAAGCGCGCCAGGGCCGCTTCGCCCGCCGCACCGGGGGCGGGATCGACGATCACGCACAGCACATGGCCGCGCCGTGAAGGGACCGGCTGCCAGCGGCACGACAAGCCCTCGATCCCCGGCAATTCACCGGGGGCGGGATCGATGCGCCATTTGCCGTCGGCTTTGACCCAAGCGTCGGCCGCCGCGATGCCCGAGCCGAGGAATTGGCCGAACACATTGCCGCCGCCGAAATCCTGCAACGCCGCGCGCGCATCGTGGCCCGCGTCGATCAACGCCTTCACGGGCACGAGGCCGACGCGCAAGGGAATGTCGATCTCCGCCGCCGCCCAATGCGCCAGCGCCGCCAACGCGGCGCGCGTCGCGGCTTCGCAGCCCGGCGACACGGCGGCGATGGCGCCGTCGCCGCCGAATTGGCAGGCGGTCATGTCGGGTGGCTTCGTCGCGACGGTGGACAGCACGGCAACGGCCGCCCCGGCGACGAAATTCACGTCGCGGTCGCGGCCCGCCCCGGCGAGCTTCGTGCTCGCCTCCACATCCGCGACGGCGAGGAACCAATCGGGCCCCAGCGCTTGATAACGCGCGGGATCGTAGCCTTCGCGCGCGAAATCTCGGATCGCGGGCAGGCTCATTTATAGGGCCCTTCGGCAGCGAGCTCGTCGATATGGGCGCGCATCGCGTCGTCCTCGGCGCGGCAGAAATCGCGCACGGCTTTCTCGAAACCCGGATCGCGCAGCGCATGCGCGCTCCATGTCGACACGGGTAAATAGCCGCGTTGCAGCTTGTGCTCGCCTTGGGCCCCCGCTTCGACGCGTTTCAATCCCCGCGCGATCGCGAAGTCGAGCGCTTGGTAGTAGCACGCTTCGAAATGCAGGAACGGCAGATCGACCGAAGCGCCCCAATTGCGGCCGTACAACGTGTCGCTACCGATCAGGTTCAGCGCGCCGCACACCCATTCGCCGTCCTTGCGGCCCAGGATCAGCAGCACTTTGTCCGCCAGGCGATCATGCAGCAGATCGAAAAAGCGGCGCGTGAGATAGGGATTGCCCCATTTGCGGTCGGAGGTCGAGATGTAGAACGCGAAGAACGCGCTCCAATGCTCGCGCAGCAAATCGCCGCCGGTCAGGCCTACGAACTCGATCCCGGTCGCGGCAATGTCGCGCCGCTCGCGCTTGATCGCCTTGCGCCGCGAATGCGACAGCGCGCCCAGAAAATCGTCGAAGCTGCCATAGCCGCGATTTTCCCAATGGAACTGCACGCCCCGGCGCAACGCGAAGCCGTTTTCGGCGAGCAGCTCGGCGTCGCTTTGGTCGCAGAACGTGACGTGCAGCGAGGACACGCCGCTGGAGCGCGGCAAACCGGCCAGGGTTTGTGCGAGGCCTTCGCGCACCGCGTCGCGGCTTTCGCCGGGCCTTGCGAGCAATCGCGCGCCGGGAACGGGCGTGAACGGCACGCAGGCTTGCAGCTTCGGGTAATAGCGCCCGCCGGCGTTCTGATAGGCCTGCGCCCAGCTATGGTCGAAGACGTATTCGCCCTGGCTGTGACTTTTGGCGTAAAGCGGCACGGCGCCGACCAGCGTGCCCGCGTCGTCGCGCGCGACCAGGTGATGCGCCGCCCAGCCGGTGCGCGGGCCCACGCTGCCCGAATCTTCCAGCGCCGACAGGAAGGCGTGGCTCAAAAACGGATTATCCGCACCGGCGCACGCATCCCATTCCGCGGGGGTGATCGCGGCCAGGCTTTCGACCGCGTCGATCTTCAGCGTCAGCGCGCCATCGGGCATGGCGAATAGAATAGTCCCCGCCGCCTAATCTTCCAGGGCGAAAATCGCTTCCATCTCGGTCGTGATGGCGAATGGCAGGGCGGGGGCGCCGACGATCGTCCACGCCCCCGGATGGCCGAACAGATCGGCGAAAAGCTTGCGGGCGGTTTCGATCGCCTCGTCCAGCGCCGTGAATTCGGGGCCCGCGTTCACCAGCGCGAAAATTTTGACCGGCATCACGCGCATATTCGCGTCGATCTGCGCCAGCAGGTTCAGCGCGGTCAGATGCGCGGCGCGCTGCGCCTTGTCGAGATCGCGGCCGTCCGCGATCTTGCCGCTTTCGACGATCGCCTTGCCCTGTGTGGGGCCCATGCCGGAGACATGGAGTTGCGCGCCCGCCCGCACGATACCGGCATAGCTTGCGACCGGCGCGAAGGCGGGCGGCAGAACCAGCCCGGCCTTCGCGACGCGTTCGCCCAAAGTCACGCGAGTTCGAAGATCGCGTCGATCTCGACCGCCACGCCGCGCGGCAGCGACGACGTGCCCACGGCGGCGCGCGCATGTTTGCCCTTGTCGCCGAAGATTTCGACGATCATGTCCGACGCCCCGTTGATCACGGCGGGATGGTCGGTGAATTCGGGTGTCGCGTTGACGAAGCCGCCCAGGCGCACGCAGCGCACGACCTTGTCGAGATCGCCGCCGGCGGCCGTCTTGAGATGCGACAGGATGCTGAGCGCGCATAGGCGCGCGGCCTGCTGGCCTTCCGCCACGCCGAACTCGCGGCCGAGCTTGCCCAAAAACTCCGGCTTGCCGTCCTTCTGTGAAATCTGGCCGGCGATGAACACGAGCTTGCCGGTCACGACGAAGGGCACGTAATTCGCCGCCGGGGCGGAGCCGGGCGGCAATTCGATGCCGAGTTGTTTGAGGCGAGCGTCGATCGTGCCGGTCATGGGTATTTCCCTTCGCTGGAGGCGGAAAAGGGCGCGACGATAGCGGCCCCATCCGGGTTACGCCAGGGGGCTTGCCGGGCGGGCGCGGCTCGCCCATCATCTTCCCATGCGCTCGAAACTTTTCCGCTTTGGCGTCGCGGCCGGACTGGCGTTGGCCCTCGGGGCTTGCGTCGCCAATTCCGGCGATGCCCCCCGTCCGCAAACCGCCGCCCAAGAACAAAATCTGCGCTCGACGCCCGAAGGTTTGGCGCTGGTGCGCCTCGCCATGATGCATCGGCGCGGCGACGGCGTGGCGCAGGATCTGGCCGAGATGCGCAAGCTGCTGGTCCAGGCGATGGGCAAGGGCGAGCCGGTCGCCTATGTCGAGATGGGTTTGCTCGCCGCCAACGGCGACGCGGGCGTGCCGAAGGACGAAGCCTCGGCCGTCAAGATGTTCGAGCGCGCCTGGTCCGCGCGCTTGCCCTCGGCCGCGTTTTTTCTGGCGCAAGCGCATTACAACGGGCGCGGCGTGTCGCGCGATCTCGCCTCGGCGCGCGAATGGAGTTTGCGCGGCGCGGAGCTTGGCGATCCGCGCGCGCAATTCATGTACGGCGTGATGAACGATATCGGCGAAGGCGGCCCGCAGGACGCTAAGACCGCCGTCGATTGGTATCGCCGCTCGGCCGCGCAGAACAACGCCGCCGCGATGAACAACCTCGCCTCGCTGTTCGCCGCCGGGCGCGGCATCGATCGCAACGATCCGGCGGCCTTCGCGCTGTACGAGCGCGCGGCGGCGCTCAACAACGCCTCCGCGCTCAACAATATGGGCCGCTGGTATCGCGACGGACGATTGGTCGCGCGCGACGATGGGCGCGCGGTCGATTTCTTCCGCCGCGCGGTGCGCTTGGGCGATCGCGGCGCCATGAACAATCTCGCGGGCATGTACGAAACCGGGCGCGGCGTGGCGCGCGATCCGGCCGAGGCGGCGAAGCTTTATCGGCGCGCCGCCGGCCTCGATCCGGAGCGGGGCTCCTGAGCTTGATTTCGCGCCGCGGCGCTTTGGCGGGGCTGGCTTTGCTGGCGGCCCCCGCGTACGGCCAAGCGCGGCCGTCGATCTTCGCGCCGCAAATCGACTACACCGCCATCGGCTGGTTCGGGCGCGACGCCAAACGTTCGGCGCGCATTCATCGCACGCGCGACGCGATCCGCTATCACGCGACCGACGGGATCGAGCATGTGGTGATCGCCAGGCTCGACCGCGACAAAGCGTGGCTGATGGCGCCGGCGTTGCGCATGGCGTTCGAAACCGATTTGACAGGGCTGGGCTTGCCGCCCGCGATTTTGCGCGGGCGCGGCTTCCGGGAATCGGCGATCCGCAGCACGTCGGTCGACGGCGTGCCCGCGTCGCAATTGCGCGTGCAGCGCGACGCTTCGGATGTCGCGCTCGACGCGACGGCGCTGGTCGACCGGCGCGGCGTGTTGTGGCGCCTGGAAGGGACCGGCACGGTCGGCGGTCAGCCCGGCCGCCTCGATTGGAATTTCGAGGATGTAACGCCAGGACGCTTCGACGCGAGCCTTTTCGAGCCGCCCGCCGATATCCGCGTCGTGCCGGTCGCGGGCGAAACGCTGCTCGCCACGCTGCGCCGTTTCGGAATGATCCGCTAGTTTTTCGCGCCGGCTGGGGCCCCGATCGCGCGCGGGGCGGGGCGCGACAGCACGTCCTTCACGCCCGCCATCGTGGGGGCCAGAAGATTGGTCGCTTCGCCGATCGACGCTGTCTTGGGCATATGCGTCCAGGCGGCCGACCAGCCGTTGACCTTGACGTAGATCTCCTCGACCACCGGCCGCGCTTCGCGGATGTAAAGGATCGCGGGCATCGCCTCGACGTAGAAATTGATGCCCTTCACCGCGCGGTCGTAGAGCATGCTGGCGTTGTAGACATGCGTGCCGATGATCTTGCCCGCGCGCTTCAACGCGTCTTCCAGGTCGCGCACTTGGGCCGAGAGCGGCTTATCCGACAGGATCGCCGGAATGGGCCGCAGGTCCTGCACCTTCACCGCGCAATCGATCACCCAGCGCCAGAGCTTGCGCCAGATCTCCACCTTCACCATGCCGCGCAGCATTTCCTGCTGCAGCGTGTGCTGCATGTCGATGGGGTTGAGGCGCGACGGCGGCACGCCCGATTTGGCCAGGCGCTGCACGAGGCGCGCATAGGCTTCGTTGAAGGCCTGCTTGTTGCGGATCGGCTGGGGCTTGTAGTTGCCGATCGCGGTGACGATGTCGTTGATGAAGCGCTCGCAGCTCTCCTCGGGCTGGGGCAGCGGACGCAGATAGAGGAGCGAGGCCTCGGGCAGCTTCTGGCCGAACACGACTTCGTCGACGATGCCCAGGCCCAGCACCTGCGAGACGAGCTCGACGAGGCGGCGGTTGTAGTCGGAGCCCGGATCGTAATCGCGCATCAGCGACGCGTCGGAGCCCGAGCGCACGAATTGGATGCCCGTCTCCTGGCCGGTCTGGTTCAGGTTCATCACCACGTCCAGACGGCCGCGCTCGGCGTCGAAGCGGATCGGCGCGTCGGCGAAGGCGCCGGTCGATTCCTTGAAACGGAAGCAGCCGCTGCGCCCGATATCCTCGAAAATCTCGCGGTCGATATCGCTTTCCTTGCCGGGCACGTGGCGCATCAACAGGCCTTCGACGCCCTCGGCGGCCAAGCGCAGCATCTCGCGCAAGCCGCGATCGTCGTATTTGTCGATATCCTCGCCCGGCCGGCGCGGATCGTTACCCTGGATCGCCATGGGGATTAGGTAGCAAGGGGTGTTCCACCCAGCAAGCTAATCCGAAAATTTTACGGTTATTATTTTGACGCGGGCTATTTTGTGCCCAAAACGGCTTCGCGCGGTTGGGGGCGGGACAAAACGTCCTTGATCGAAACGAGCAGGGGCTTCAGCAGCATTTTCACGTCGTTCAACGCGGCGTTCTTCGGAACGGCCGTCCACAGCACCGACCACTCGTTGGCGATGGTGTAGAGCTCTTCCACCGTCTGGCGCGCCTCGCGGATATAGAGGATGGCGGGCATCGCCTCGACGTAGAAATTCTCGCCGCCGACCGCGCGCTCGTAGAGCAGGCTCGCGTTGGTGACGTGGACGCCGATCGTCTTGGCGGCGCGTTTGATCGCCTTTTCGAGATCGGCGATCTGCTGGGACGAGGCCTTGTCCGACTGCACCGCCGGAATCGCCTTCACCGGCTGAAGCTTCGTTTCGCATTCGGTCGTCCAGCGCCAAAGCTTGCGCCAGATTTCGACCTTCATCATGCCGCGCAGCATTTCCTGCTGGATCGTCTGCTGCATGTCGATCGGGTTCATGCGCGATGGCGGAATGCCCGAGCGCGCGAGCCGCATCACCAGCCCCGCATAGGCCTCGTTGAAGGCCTGTTTGTTGCGGATCGGTTGCGGCTTGTGGCGCGCGATCGCGCCGACGATCTGGTCGATGAATTGTTCGCAGCTTTCCTCGGGATCGGGCAGCGGGCGCAGATAGAGGAGCGAAGCCTCCGGCAAAGTCTGGCCGAACACGACCTCGTCGACGATGCCCAAGCCCAGCACCTGCGAGACGATTTCGACCAAGCGGCGGTTATAGGCGGATCCCGGATCCGTATCCTTCATCAGCATCGCGTCGCTGCCCGAACGCACGATCTGGATTTCGCTGTCGGCGTCCCGCGCGTCGAGCTTGGTGACGACGTCGAGCCGGCCGCGCGTCGCGTCGAAGCGGATCGGCGCGTCGGCGAAGGCGCCCGTCGCTTCCTTGAAGCGGAAGCATTTCGCGCGCGCGATGTCGTCGAAGATTTCGCGATCGATCGTGCTCTCGCGGCCCGGCACGTTGTGCATCAACAGGCCTTCGACGCCGTCGGCGGCCAAGCGCAGCATCTCGCGCAACGGCCGCAAATCGTACTTCTCGACGTCGGCGCCGGGACGGCGGGTTTTGTCTTCTTGGTCGTCGGTCATCGGCGGCGGCGCAATGCCATCAGATTCGGTAAAATTTGCGGGATCGGAGTTATACGCGAAACACCGCCAGTGCCCATGTGGAATAATCGTGGACGCGTTCTCGATTGCGCCGCCTTCGCATTTTGCAAGGCGCGCCGGACCGTTTTGTTACGCGGCACACCATAGATCCATAGGTTGCGCATTCGGTCGGCGCACAGTGTTCAATGAAAAAGGGCCGGGATTTCTCCCGGCCCTTTTCGTGTTTCGCGGTATCGCGTACGGCTTACGAGCAGCCGCTGGTCGAGCCGCAATCGATGCACTTGGTGCACGTGCCGTTGCGCACCATCGCCATCGAGCCGCAGGTCTCGCACGGATCGCCCGTGTAGCCCTTCATGCGCGCTTCGCGGATCTTGTCGGCCTTCGACGCGGCCTTGGGCTGACCGGCATCCATCGCCGTGCCGATCGCCGCGGCGACCGCTTCGATCGCGAAGCCGATCGGCTGCTTGTCGCCTTCGACCTGGGCCGGCGCTTCCGCCGTTTCGGCGAGGCCGACTTCGACGTCGTCCTCGACTTCCGGCTCGAGCAGATCCACGTCGCCCGCCAGCGCCACGGCCGACGCCGAAGCGGGCGCGCCACCCGGCAGCACCTTGAAGCGCGAGCGCACGAAGCCGGTCGACGCGACCTTCTTCACCGCGTCGAGTGCTGCGGCCGCCGCGGCGGAACCCGCACCCGGCAGGGTCGAGTCCTTCTCGCCCTTGCCCATCGAATCCGGCTCGAGATCGTCCTGCACCACATGGGCGAGGTCGTCGCGGCCGAGATACGACACGGCGAGTTCGCGGAAGATGTAGTCGAGGATCGACGTCGCGTTCTTGATCGCGTCGTTGCCCTGGACGATGCCGTTGGGCTCGAAACGCGTGAAGGTGAACGCTTCGACGTATTCCTCGAGCGGCACGCCGTATTGCAGGCCGATCGACACGGCGATGGCGAAATTGTTCATCAAGCTGCGGAAGGCCGCACCTTCCTTATGCATGTCGATGAACAGCTCGCCGACCTTGCCGTCTTCGTATTCGCCGGTGCGCAAGTACACCTTATGGCCGCCGACCATCGCCTTCTGGGTGTAACCCTTGCGGCGGTTGGGCAGGCGGGCGCGGGCGGTGGCCGCCACGCGTTCCACGATACGCTCGACGATCTTCTCGACCTTCACGACCTGCGGGGCCGCCGTGATCGTCTCGACTTCCTCGCTCAGGTCGATGTCGTCGCCCACGATCGCGGCGAGCGGCTGCGACAGCTTCGAGCCGTCGCGATAGAGCGCGTTCGCCTTGAGGCACAGACGCCACGACAGCAGATACGCGTCCTTGCAATCCTCGACCGTCGCCTGGTTGGGCATGTTGATGGTCTTGGAGATCGCACCGGAGATGAACGGCTGCGAGGCCGCCATCATGCGGATATGGCTGTCGACCGACAGATAGCGCTTGCCGTTACGGCCGCACGGATTGGCGCAGTCGAACACCGGCAGATGCTCTTCCTTGAGGTGCGGGGCACCCTCCAGCGTCATCGAGCCCGAGCACCAGGTGTTCGCGGCTTCGACTTCGGCCTTCGAGAAGCCCAGCGCGGCCAGCATGTCGAACGCCGGATCGTCGAGCTGTTCCTTGGTCAGCTTCAGCGTGTTGAGGCAGAACTCCTCGCCCAGCGTCCACTTGTTGAAGGCGAACTTGATGTCGAACGCCGACTTCAAAGCGCCTTCCAGCGTGTCGATCTGCGGTTGACCAAAGCCCTTGGCCTTCAAGGCGCCATGGCTGACGGCGTTGGAGCCCTTCAGCGTGCCGTGACCCACCGCGTAGGCGATGATGTCGTCGATCTGCGACTGGGTGTAGCCCAGCGTCTTCAGGCCGACGGGCACGACGCGGTTGATGATCTTGAAGTAGCCGCCGCCGGCCAGCTTCTTGAACTTCACCAGCGCGAAGTCGGGTTCGATGCCGGTCGTGTCGCAATCCATCACCAGGCCGATCGTGCCGGTGGGCGCGATGACCGTGGCTTGGGCGTTGCGATAGCCGTGGGCGACACCCAGCTCCAGCGCGTCGTCCCACGCCTTGCGGGCGGCTTCGATCAGGCGCGCATCGGGGCAATCCTTCGCGGGCAGCGGCACGGGGAGGATCGTCAGGCCTTCATAGCCCGACGCCTCGCCATACGCCGCGCGGCGATGGTTGCGGATGACGCGCAGCATGTGCTCGCGGTTGGGCTCGTAGCCGGGGAAGGCGCCGAGCTCGGCGGCCATTTCGGCCGACGTGGCGTAGCTGACGCCCGTCATGATCGCCGTGATGGCGCCCGCGATCGCGCGGCCTTCGTCGCTGTCGTAGCCAAGGCCCATCGCCATCAGCAGGCCGCCGATATTGGCGAAGCCCAGGCCCAGCGTACGGTACTCGTAGGAGAGTTCCGCGATGCGCTTGGACGGGAATTGCGCCATCAGCACCGAGATTTCGAGCGTCACCGTCCACAGGCGGCACGCATGCTCGAACGCGGGCGCGTCGAACGAGCCGTCTTCGCGGCGCAGGGCCAGCAGATTGACCGAGGCGAGGTTGCACGCCGTGTCGTCGAGGAACATGTATTCCGAGCACGGGTTCGAGGCGTTGATGCGCCCCGATTCCGGGCAGGTGTGCCACTCGTTGATCGTCGTGTCGTATTGCAGGCCCGGATCGGCCGAGGCCCAAGCGGCTTCGCCGATCTTGTCCCACAGCGCCTTGGCGTCGACGCGGTCATGGACCTTGCCGTCGGTGCGGCGGATCAGATCCCATTTGCCGTTGTCGAGCACGGCCTGGAGGAACGCGTTGGTCACGCGCACCGAGTTGTTGGAGTTCTGGCCCGAAACGGTCAGATACGCCTCCGAATCCCAATCCGTGTCGTAGGATTTGAAGTCGATCTTCTCGAAGCCTTGCTTCGCGAATTGGATGACGCGCTGGATGTAGTTCTCGGGGATCAGCGACTTGCGAGCACCCTTGATGGCGTTGCGCAAGCTCGTGTTCTTCTTCGGATCGTAGCCGGCTTCGCCCGCCGATTTGTCGCAGGCGGCCATGATCTCGTTGAGATGCTTGGCGGCGAGGCGCGAGCCCGCGACGAGGGCCGCGACCTTCTGTTCCTCGACGACCTTCCAGTCGATGTATTTCTCGATATCCGGATGGTCGATATCGACCGTCACCATCTTGGCGGCGCGGCGCGTGGTGCCGCCCGACTTGATGGCGCCCGCCGCGCGGTCGCCGATCTTCAGGAAGCTCATCAGGCCCGACGACTTGCCGCCGCCCGACAGCTTCTCGTTTTCGCCGCGCAGGCGCGAGAAGTTGGAGCCCGTGCCCGAGCCGTATTTGAACAGGCGCGCTTCGCGCACCCACAAATCCATGATGCCGCCCTCGTTGACGAGGTCGTCTTCGACGGATTGGATGAAGCAGGCATGCGGCTGCGGATGTTCGTAGGCCGAAGTCGACGCCGTCAGCTTGCCGGTGCGGAAATCGACGTAGAAATGGCCCTGGCCGGGGCCGTCGATGCCATAGGCCCAGTGCAGACCGGTGTTGAACCATTGCGGCGAGTTGGGGGCCGCGATCTGCGCCGCCAGCATGTAGCGCATCTCGTCGAAATAGGCGCGGGCGTCGGCTTCGGAATCGAAATAGCCGCCCTTCCAGCCCCAGTACGTCCACGTGCCGGCAAGGCGATCGAAGACCTGCTTGGCCGAATTCTCGCCGACATTGCGCGCGTTCTCGGGAAGCTTCGCCAGCGCCGCATCATCGGGCTTCTTGCGCCACAGCCACGACGGCACGTCGTTTTCTTCGACGGCTTTCAGCGCCGCGGGCAGGCCGCGCTTGCGGAAATACTTCTGGGCCAGCACGTCGCACGCGACCTGCGACCAGCCGGCGGGGACTTCGATGTCCTTCGCCTGGAAGACGACGGAGCCGTCGGGGTTCTTGATCTCGCTGTTCGTGGTCGTAAACGCGATGCTCGCGTAAGCATCGGCCCCGTCCGTCGTAAAGCGCCGCTCGATCCGCATCCTAGCCTCCAGCCGTCTTCGATCCCGATGTGCGCGGCCTCTCTCGGCCCGCTTCATCGCCTGATTGCTTGAGCCGTTTGCGCGTGACCCGTTGCCGGACAACGCGCAGAATCAGCCCCCGTCTTCGCCGACTCGTCCCCCGATCCCGAATGTCGCGGGTGAAAACCGCTCACTAGATTTCGTGGTGGATGGCGAAGCTCGTTACCAAATGTTGAACAAACCCCGGATTCACCCGCAACAGGATTTTGGCGAGATCACGGCAAGAACCACAAAATGTAGATACGACAACTAGATACAGGGGGTCTGCCGACGGGAAACCGCTAAAATCCAGGGCGAAAACCGTCAAGCGCTTATTTTGATCGCTAAATCAATGCATTAACGATGGGTTCGAAAATGTCCGAGGCTTAGTGTGCAGTGCAGCATCGACTGTTGCAAGACCGTCATATTTCGGATTTTTTCAAACGATTTCAGGTGCCTAATTCTACACCGGGTAAAATGTATAATTCTGAAATTCATTGAAAAACGGCATTGGCCGCGCGACGCGAGGAATTTGCGGTGCCGCGTCGCGCGCGATCCGGCTTTGGCGGACCCGAAACGGGGATGCGACTCCCCCAAACGCTTGTATCCGTCATCTTGGGCGCAGGCTGGAATCGAAACGCCGGCTGCGGCGGATTCGGCCACCATTCTGGACGACTCGCGAAGCCGCATGCGATAGTCCGCCCGCTTCAAGGGACGGGCATTTATGACCATCGGAACGTTGATCTATACGTGGCTGCGCGGCGAAGAAATGGGCCGCGACGAATTCGGCAATCGCTACTACCGCGACAAGACCGGCTTGAAGCGCGCGCGGCGCGAAAAGCGCTGGGTCGTGTACGAGGGCGAGGCCGAAGCATCGAGAGTGCCGCCCGATTGGCATGCCTGGCTGCATCATCTGATGGCCGAGCCGCCGCCCGCGTCGGGCTTGCCCACGCGCAAGCCCTGGCAGGCCCCGCACCAGCCCAATCTGACGGGCTCGCCCCAGGCCTATCGGCCGCCGGGACATGATTTCCAAGGCGGCCAGCGCGCGAAGGCGACGGGCGATTACGAACCCTGGACGCCGAACTGATTCCGCCGCATAGCTGAGGCGGTCATTCGCGAATCGGATCGAGGACGATGGGCAAGAATCTGGTCGAAACCCTGATGGGCGCGCTTGTGCTGGTCGTGGCCGGCATGTTCGTCGTATTCGCCTATTCGACGGCCGATATCCGCCCCGTGCGCGGCTATCAGGTCACCGCGAAATTCCAGAGCATCGACGGCGTGCGCATCGGCACCGACGTGAAGCTCGCGGGTATCAAGGTCGGTTCGGTCCTCGCGCAATCGCTCGATCCCGACACCTACGAAGCGGTGCTGACGCTGTCGATCGACGCGCATGTGAAGCTGCCGCGCGACACCTCGGCGCAGATCACCAGCGAAGGCTTGCTGGGCGGCACCTATCTCGCGCTGTCGCCGGGCTCGGACGACAAGATGCTGGCCGCGGGCGGCACGATCCAGTTCACGCAGTCGCCGGTCAATCTCGTGCAGCTGCTCGGCCGCTTCATCTTCAATTCGGCCGAAAGCGCCACGCAGCAACCGGCCAAGCCCAACTGACGCCCCCGGAGGCGCCGCCCATGAGCGCGCCCGCCAAAGGCCGCGACCAGCGGCTCGATTTCTTCCGCGGCCTCGGGCTGCTGTTCATTTTCATCAATCACATTCCCGACAACGCGTTCTCGTTCCTGACGCTCGCCAATTTCCTGTTCTGCGACGCGGCCGAGATCTTCGTTTTCCTGTCGGGCTACGCCGCCGCGTTGGTGTTCGGACGGCGCGCGCGCGCCGACGGCACGGCCTATGCGATGGCCAACGTGATGGCGCGCGTTTGGACGCTCTATGTCGCGCATATCTTTTTGTTCGTGATCTACACGGCCCAGGTCGCGTGGACGGCGCAGAATTTCGACAACCCGCTGTTCATCGAGGAAATGCAGATCGCCGCGTTCCTCGACCGGCCGCATGTCGCGATCGTGCAAGCGCTGCTGCTGGCGCATCAGCCGCTGTTCATGAACATCCTGCCGCTCTATATCGCACTGCTGCTGGGCTTCGCGCTGCTGCTGCCGCTGATCCCGCGCTACGGCCGCTATCTGCTGGTGCTGTCGGCGGCGGTCTATATCGGCGTGCCGATCTTCGATTGGAATTTGCCCGGCTATCCCGAGGGCGGCTGGTTCTTCAATCCCTTCGCCTGGCAATTCCTGTTCGCGCTGGGGATTTTCTGCGGCTGGCGGGCGGGCGTGGACGACGCACCGGTGGGCGTGCCGAAATGGGTCTATTGGGTGGCGGCGATTTTCCTCGCCGCGACGATCCCGATCCGCACCTGGATCACCGTCGGCTACTACTTCGACAACGTGCCGATCGCCTTCGCCGAGGCGATCTATCAATTCGCCGACAAGACCAACGAAGGGCCGCTAAGGCTTCTCAGCATTTTGGCGCTGTGCGCGGTCGTCGTGTGGCGCGTGCCGCGCGATGCCGCTTGGCTCAATCTGCGCTGGGCCAGGGCCATCACGCGCTGCGGCACGAACTCGCTCGCCATATTCTGTCTGGGGATTTTCCTCTCGGTCCTGGGCCACGCGGCCCTGGTCGAATACGGCGCGTCGGTCGCCAATCAAGCCGTGGTGACGGCGGCGGGATGCTTCATTCTGCTGTCCCTCGCCAAGCTGTTTTCTTGGTATAAGGCGCACGGCAAGCCGCGCAAAGGTGAGGGCTGATCCATGGCGGGGCGTGGGTCGCGATCGAGGTTCTGGGCGTCGATGGGGGTGGCGTTGTTCGCCGCGTCGATCGCCCATGCCCAAACGCCGCCCGCGAACGCGATGCCCGAAGCGTGCCGCGTGCCGGCGTCGGTCTTCGTCACCGACGCGAAGCTCGTCCACGCCGCCAAGCGCGTCGTCCTGGAAAAGCGCTTGTCGATCGTCGCGATCGGCTCGTCTTCGACGATGGGCATGGGCGCTTCGTCCGCCGACGCGGCCTGGCCCGCGCGGCTGGAAGCCGATCTGCGCCGCCGATTGCCCAATGTCGCCGTCACGGTCGCGAACCGCGCCAAGCCGCGCGAGACCGCCGACCAGATGGCCAAGCGCTTGGCCAAAGACGTGCTGTCGCTCAAGCCCGATCTGGTCGTCTGGGAAACCGGCACGGCCGACGCCGTGCGCTCGATCGACCTCGATCAATTCGGCACGACGCTGGAGGACGGGATCGCGGCGATCGCCGCGGCCAAGGCCGACACGCTGCTGGTGACGCCGCAATACGCGCGCGACACGGTGCGCCTGATCGGTTTCCAGCCTTATATCGATGCGATGAACCAGGCGGGTCTGCGGCACGACGTGGCGATCTTCCCGCGCTATGAGACGATGCGCCACTGGATCGAAAGCGGGCAGATGAAGCTCGAGAACGTGCCGCGCGAGGATATGACCAAGGTCGCGGACATGCTTTACGACTGCCTGGGCCGCCAGATCGCGCGCGTCGTGCTGCGCGCGATGCATCTGCCGAAAGATTTCCTTTCCACACCCGCGCGCTGACGAATTTTTGCGTCGTAATGTATCGCGCTGTGACTGGGGTCACTGCGCGCCATAATTCGGCCACGCCATATTGACATCGTGGAATTCGACACGATGTGAGTGGTGGTGGAGGACAACGATGCGAAACGGAATTTTATTCGCGCCGTTCGCGTGGCTGTGCCGGACTTTCGGACAATCGGCCTGCGCGCTGGCGATGGTGGTTCTCGTCGCCGCGACGGGGCAAGGGGCGGCGATTTTGATGCGCGACGCCCATAATTCGCCGGTCGCCGCCGGTCCGGTCGCCAACGCGCCGGCCGAAATCGGCCTGCGCCAGCCCGGCCAGCGCGGCTTCCAGGAAGTGCCGCGCCGTGCGGATAGCGGCCTGCCCGAAGATCTCTACGATATCGATAGCGGCGACCAATACGGGCGCTAAGCGGGTTCTTGCGCCGCCGCCCGTTAGGGGCTAAGCCCGCGCTGACCATGCGCGTTCTTTCCATCCTCGCCGCGATCCTGTGCGCCTTCGCCGCCCCGGCCGGGGCGCAGACCGCCCCCGCCGCCAATTGGCGCACGCTGGAAACGGCGCAGCTTCAGACGCTGGACAAGGTCACGGGGCGCGTGCGCACGCTCGAAGCGCCGGTGGAACGCGAAGTGATGATCGGCACGCTGTCGGTCGTCGTGCGCGCCTGCCGCAAGCGCCCGCCGGAGGAGCCGCCCGAAAGTGCCGCCTATCTCGACGTGGTCGAGCGCAAATCGGGCGAGCAGGCGCAGACCGTGTTCCGGGGCTGGATGTTCGCCTCCGCCCCGGCCGTGTCGGCGATGGATCACCCGGTCTACGACATCTGGGTCGTCGGCTGCCGTTAGGCGGTGCGGACCTCATGGTTCGACAGGCTCACCATGAGGCTTTTCCTTCGGCCTCACCCTCAGCTTGTCGAAGGGCGAGGCCGGCTTAACCCCGGCCGATCAGTTTGGAAAACTCGGCGTCGATGCGCGCTTGCGGAATTTCCGTAAACGGCGCCACGCCTTTCAACGCGCGCGCCAAGCGGCGGCGATATTCGGCGCGCGAAATCTCGACCGTGCCGAAACGCGCCATATGCTCGGTCGTCATCTGCGTATCCAGCAGCACGAAGCCGCCCGCGCGCAAACGCGCGACCAGATGGACGAGGGCGGCTTTCGACGCGTCGTCCCGGCGCGCGAACATGCTTTCGCCGAAAAACGCCGATCCCAATCGCACGCCATAAAGCCCGCCGGCGAGCTCGCCGCCGGCCCACGCCTCGACCGAATGCGCGTGGCCGGCTTCGTGAAGTTCGCGATAGAGATCGCGGATCGTTTTGTTGATCCAGGTCGAGGCGCGCGCAGCACAGCCTTCCATCACCGCCGCGAACGCCGTGTCGATGCGGAACTCGAACGGGTTTTTGCGCAGGCGCTTGGCGAGCGAGCGGGGGATATGGACGCCGTCCAAGGGAAGCACGCCGCGCGGATCGGGATCGTACCAGCCGATTTTCGGGTCGTCGGCGGTCTGCGCCATCGGGAATATCCCGTTGGCGTAGGCCCACAGCAGATGGCGGTAAGTCAGCTCCTCCATCGCTGCGGGCATCGCCGCGCGGCGAGGCGGGTCATTTCTTGAGACCCATCCAGCGTTCGAGCCAATGGATGTCGTAATTGCCGTCGATGAATTCCTGCGAGCGCGTCAGGCGGCGATGCAAGGGCAGCGTCGTCTGGATGCCGCCGACCACGTATTCGTCGAGGGCGCGGCGCAGGCGCATCAGGCATTCGTTGCGGCTGGTGCCGTGCACGATCAGCTTGGCGACCATCGAATCGTAGCTCGACGGCACGCGATAGCCCGAATAGAGCCCGCTATCGACGCGCACGCCCAGGCCGCCGGGCGTGTGATATTCGGCGATCAGCCCCGGCGACGGCGCGAAGGTCTCGGGGTTTTCCGCGTTCACGCGGCATTCGATCGCGTGGCCTTGCAAGCGCACGTCGTCCTGCGTGAACGCCATCGGGGCACCCGAGGCGATGCGGATCTGTTCGCGCACGAGGTCGAGGCCGCAGACCATTTCGGTCACCGGATGTTCGACCTGCAGGCGGGTGTTCATTTCGATGAAATAGAACTCGCCGTCCTGATAAAGGAACTCGAGCGTGCCGGCGTTGCGGTAGCCGAGCTTCTTCAGCGCGTCGACGACGATCTTGCCCATCTTCTCGCGCTGCGCCGCGTTGAGGGCGGGCGACGGGCTTTCCTCCAGAACCTTCTGGTGCTTGCGCTGCAACGAGCAATCGCGCTCGCCCAGATGCACGACGTTGCCGTGCGTATCGGCCAGCATCTGGAATTCGATATGGCGCGGATGGCCGAGATATTTCTCGATATAGACGACGTCGTTGCCGAAATTGGCGCCCGCTTCGGCGCGCGCCGAGCGATAGGCTTCCTCGAGCTCGGACGCCGAATTGGCGACGCGCATACCCTTGCCGCCGCCCCCACCCGCCGCCTTGATCAGCACGGGATAGCCGATTTCCTTGCCCAGTTTCAGCGCGGTTTCCAGATCGCCGACCGGCCCGTCGGAACCGGGCACGCACGGCACGCCAAGTTCGATCATCGCGCGCTTGGCTTCGATCTTGTCGCCCATCATCGAGATATGTTCGGGCGTCGGGCCGATGAACGTGATCCCGTGATCCTCGACCATCCGCGCGAAATCCGCGTTCTCGGACAGGAAGCCGTAGCCGGGATGGATCGCGTCCGCGCCGGTGATGACGGCGGCCGAAATGATCGCGGCTTTGTTGAGGTAGCTGTCGCGCGCGGGCGGCGGGCCGATGCACACGCTTTCGTCGGCCAGGCGCACATGCATCGCGTCCGCGTCGGCGGTGGAATGCACCGCGACCGTGTGGATGCCCAGCTCCTTGCACGCGCGATGGATGCGCAGCGCGATTTCGCCCCGGTTCGCGATGAGGACTTTTTCGAACATCGCGCGGGTTACTCGATCACGATCAGGGCTTCGCCGTATTCGACCGGCGCGCCGTTCTGCACGATGATGCGCGCGACCGTGCCCGAACGGGGGCTGCGGATCGGGTTCATCACCTTCATCGCTTCGACGATCAGCAGCGTCTGGCCTTCCTTGACCTTGTCGCCCACGCGCACGAAAGCGGGCGCGCTGGGTTCGGGCGAAAGATAGGCGGTGCCGACCATCGGCGAGGTCACGGCGTTCTCGAGGCTCGGCTCGGCGGCCGGGGCCGCGGCGGCCGACGCGACGGGTGCGGCGACCGGGGCCGGTGCGGCGACCGGGGCGGCGGCGTAAGCGACCGCACCGCCGCTGCGCGACAGGCGCAGGCGCTTGTCGCCTTCGCGATATTCGAGCTCGACGAGGCCCGTCTTTTCCAAAAGCTTGGCCAAGCGTTCGACATCGGCCGAAGACGGGCCGAAGCTCGGCAACGCGGGGGCCGCTTTGGCCGCCGGCTTGGCGGCTTGTTTCTTGACGGGGGCGGGTTTCGATTTCTTGGCTGCCATGATTTTACTCGAGATCGGGATCGACGATGCGCGCCAACGCTTCCAGCGCGAAGAGGTAACCTTGCGGGCCGAGGCCCGCGATGACGCCTTTGGCCACGCGGCTGACATAGGAATGGTGCCGGAATTCCTCGCGCGCGTGGATATTGGTGATGTGGACTTCGATGACCGGCAGATCGGCGGCGGTCAGCGCGTCCATCAACGCCACGGACGTATGCGTCAGACCGCCCGGATTGATGATGATGCCGTCGGCGGTCCGGCGCGCTTCCTGGATCCAGTCGATAAGCTGGCCTTCGTGGTTCGACTGCCGGAAATCGACCTCGACGCCCAAATCCTCGGCCAGCGCCCGGCACTCGCCTTCCACATCGGCAAGGGTCGTACGGCCGTAGATTTCCGGCTGTCTCGTGCCCAGCATATTGAGATTGGGCCCGTTCAGGATCAGCAGAGTCGGCTTGGGCTCCAAGGGCGTCGGGCCTCCGATGGGGGACGAGTCGCTAGGGCGCGGTTATAGCAAGGGGGGAGGGGGGCGCAAATCGCTCTTTTTGGCCGGGATTTCCAGGCCTTGCGCCCCGCGCAGGGGACGGTTGCGGGCGTTTTACGTGGCCGGGCGCGATTTGCCGGGCATGATGCGCGGCCCGCACAAGGAATGTCATGAGTAAAGAGCAGGTCGCCGTCCTACTCGCCGCCGCCGCCGCTATTCTGGGCGGCACCGCCTTCGTCGCGTCGCGCTATGCCGTCGCCGAAAGCGAACCGATGACCGTCGCGTTCCTGCGGGCACTGGGGGCGGGTGCCGGGCTTGCGATCGTCGCATGGGGCGTGCCGGGGCGGCGCGCGGGCTGGATCGCACGCGGCGACATTCTGCCGATCTTTCTGCTGGGCGCGCTGATGTTCGCGGGCTTCGGCTGGCTGTTCGCGACGGGCACGCGCTACATCCCCGCCGCGCGCGCGGCGCTGATCCTGTCGTTGATGCCGGTGCTCGCCTTGGCGTTGGCGGCGGCGATGGGGCAGGAGAAATTGAGCGTCAACAAGGTCGCGGCTTGCGTGCTGGCGGCATTGGGCGTGGCGGTGGCGCTGGGCGATCGGGCGGGCGGCGGGCCCGAGGCGTGGAAGGGCGATCTCGTCATGCTGATCGGGGCCGTGCTCGGCGCGGCGCATACCGTGTTGTCGGCGCGTTACGTGCGCCGCTACAAGCCGATGTCGCTGACCGCGTTGCAATGCCTCGCCGGTGCGGCCGTGTTGGGCGCCGCGTTGATCCTGCGCGGCGATTTCTCGGGCTTCGGGCATTTCAGCGCGTCGGGCTGGTTCGCGATGTTCTGGCTCACCTTCCCGGCGGGGCTTCTCGCTTATTACCTTTGGTTCTTCGCGTTGACGCGGATTTCGGCGTCGAACGTCACGTTGTTCGTGACGCTCAATCCGATCGCCGCCGCCGCCTGCGGCGCGCTCGTGCTTGGCGAGGCGGTGGATTGGCGCCTGGGTGCCGGTTTCGCGTGTATCGCCGTCGCGATCGCGCTCGCCAGCCGGCGCAATCCGAACGCGGCATGAGCGGGTGCAAATCGTAGCGTCCGGCGCTATCTTCCCGGCACAATCGTCGGGAAAACCGGACATGAAACATTGGGGCTATTTCCGTTCGTCGGCCGCCTTCCGCACGCGCATCGCGCTGGGATTGAAGGGCTTGCCCTACGACAACGAGTTCATCCATCTGCGCAAGGCCGAACAGCGTTCGCCCGAATTCCTCGCGCGCAATCCGCAAGGCTTGATTCCTTATCTGCAGGATGGGGATCTCGGCATCGCGCAGTCGCTGGCGATTTGCGAGTATCTCGACGAAGCCTATCCCGAAAAGCCGTTGCTGCCGCCGGACATTCCCGGCCGCGCGCGCGTGCGCAATCTCGCCTTCGCGATCGCGTGCGATATCCATCCGCTCAACAATCTGCGCGTCCTCAATTATTTGAGCGACACGCTGAAGCTCGACAAGGCGGGTGTCGCGGCGTGGTATCGGCATTGGATCGCCGTGGGCTTCGACGCGCTGGAGACGGAATTCGCGGCACCCGCGACGGGAAAATTCTGCCACGGCGATACGCCCACGCTCGCCGATGTGTGCCTGGTGCCGCAAACCTTCAACGCCAAGCGCTTCTATAGCGACGCCGAACTCGAAACCGCTTGGCCGCGATTGATGGCGATTTTTAAAACCTGCATGACGGTGCCCGCTTTCGACGCGGCGCGGCCCGAAAATCAGCCGGACGCCGAGCCGTGATCGGCGAGGAAAACGGCGCGCTCGATCACGTGCCGGCGGACGCCGATCCGCGCGTGCGCCTGTTCCACGACCATTGGAAAAGCCTGTCGCCCGGTCCCGGCCTTTTGCCCGCGCGCCGGCATTTCGATCCGACCGCGATACCCGACCTTATGCCCAATATCTGGCTGCTCGATATCGTCGGCGCGCCGCCGCGCTTCCGCTATCGATTGATCGGCACGGCGCTCGATACCGGCCCGCTCGCCGGTTCGACCGGACGGTTCATGGACGAGGTCTCGCCCGATTTCGCGGACAACCCGACGCTGCCCGATTATCACGCTGTGGCGAAGGGCGCGATCAGCTGGCGGCGCGGGGCGCCCGCTTTCAGCTTCATGGAGATGTGGCGCGCGATCGAACGCATCATGCTGCCGCTCGCCGAGGACGGCAAAGCGCCCGACATGATGCTGAACCTTACTTTGGTGCTGGAGCGCGCGCCGCCGCGACCAGATTTTTAAGCGTCGCGAGATCGACGGCACCGGGCACGAGCGCGTCGCCGATCGCGAAGCCCGGTGTGCCGGTGAAGGCGAGGGCGCGGGCGAGCGCATCGTTCTTTTGAAGGATCGCGGCGATACGCGGGCTTTCCATGTCGCGGCGCAGGCGATCGATGTCGATCCCGCTTTCGCGCGCGATCTGGAAAATCGAGTTCTCGTCGAGCTGCACGCGCGCGGTCATCATCGCGTCGTGGAATTTCTCGTAGCGCTGCTCGCCTTGCGCGCGCGCGGCCAAAGCCGCGCGGCTCGCGATCACCGAGGGCGGGCCCAGGATCGGCCAATCGCGGCGCACCAGCTTCACGTCCTTTTCGGCCGCGAGCAGTTCCTTGATCGGCGCGGCCATGCGCTTGCAATAGGGGCAGCGATAATCGAAGAACTCGACGATGACCACGCGGCCTTGGGGATTGCCCGCGACGGGCATATCGGGATCGTTCTCCAGCTCGCGGCGGCGCTCGTTCAACGCTTGCTTGGCCGCTTCGCGCTGCCGGGCTTCGCCGCGTTTCTCGAGCGCGTCGAGCGCTTCGAGAACGATCTCCGGCTCGCGGCGGATGAGATCGCGCACGATCTGCTCGATCGCGGCGCGATCGGGGGCGGGCGTCTGCGCCTGTGCGGGTCCGATCAACCCAAGTATCAACGCGACCGCGGCGAAAAGGCGCCTCATCGCGTGAGATACGCTTCGGAGATGTAGCCGATGGCGCCGGGCACGCCTTCGGGCACGTTGCCGGAGAAGCCGCCCAAGCCCACCATCACGATGCGCATCTTGGAAGGATCGCCGCTCGGCCAGAAGCGCTTGAAGAGTTCGTTGAGGTCGATCGCCTCGACATGCCAATTGCCCGCCTGCTCGGCGCGCGGCTCGCGCAGCACGATGCGCCGGCCGGAATCGTCGGCGGTCCATTTGCGCTGCTGCGCCATCTCCGCGCGCGCCGCACCGAACCCGCCGAACGAGATTTCGACCCAATGATCGTATTCGGCCGGCTCGACGAAAGCCCACGACGCAAGGCGCTCGCTGAACGGCCGATCGACCGAGCGGAAGAACACGACCATGCGCAACCCGCGCTCTTGGCCCGTGCCCGGCCCGCCGCCGAACACGCTGGGCTCGAGATACCAGCTCCAGCGCAGGAAGGGGGTCGCGGCAAGGCTCGCATCCACGCGCCGTGCCATCAAGGAACCGCCGGGCGCGTCGGGGCGGATGGCGAGCGTGCCTTGCAGATCGACGACCGTCAGCGGGCCTTCGTTCGCTTGGCGGCGCGTCCACCATTGCTCGGGCGCCGCGTTCGCCTGCGCACCCGGAATGCGGTCGAGCAATCGGATCGTGCCGTCGACGACCGAGGCGCGCGTCGCTTGGGCGGGGGCCGGCGCTTGGCCGGACGGTCCGCTCGAGCACGCGGCGAGGACGAGCAGGATGGCAGTGATGACGATGTTTTTTTTCATGGGCGGGGCGGGTTCGGGTCGATCGCGTTTTTGATGTCTTGGGCGCGCAGGATATAAGTCGAACCGGCCGGGAGCAAACGTTCCGCCCGTTCGGCGAAGCCGCGCGCGGCCACGCGCTGGCCCATCAGCAGCGCGTATTCGGCCTGCGACAACGCCGCCATGCCCATTTGCCCGTCGCGGCCATAGGCGACCGCAAGCTGGCGATGGATTTCGGCGGTTTCCGGCTCGCGCGCCTGGGCCTGGATCAGATTGTCGATCGCGGCTTTGAGCAGGGCGGTATCCTCGGTCGCGATCTGCGCCGCGGCCAGGCCCAAGCGCAGCAGCGCGTTGTTGGGCACCTTGGCGACGGCTTTTTCGTAGAACGGGATCGCGTCGCGCGGACGGCCGTTTTCGTAGGTGAACTGGCCGCGCGATTCGGCGAACCACGGATCGTCGGGATAATCCTTCAGCAGCGCGTCCATCAACGGGATCGCGCGCATCATGTCGCCGCGCCGGTAATAGGCCCAGCTGCGCGCATAGCGCGCCTCGAGCGACGTGTCGCCATCGCGATATTGGGACAGCGCGCGCGCGGGCTCGATATAGCCGATCAGCTTGGCGCGCATGCGTTTGTGCATCTCGACGAATTCCGGCCGCGTGGGCGCGTTGGTGAAGCGCGAACCGGCGACGAAATTCTGGATGAAGTCGATGCGCTCGCGCGTGACCGGGTGGGTGCGCACGTAAGGGTCCTGGCGCTCGACCAGCGCGAATTCCTGATCCTGCAGGATCTGCATGAATTCGAGGAAGCCCTTCGCCGATTGCTGCGAGCGGTCGAGGAAGGTGGTGCCCGCCTGATCGGCGGAGGATTCGAGGGCGCGCGAATAGCGCAGGAAACTGCGCTCCGCGATTTGCTGGCCGGCCAAGACCGAAGCGACCGCCGCGTCGCCGCGCCCGGCGACGGCCGCCGCCGCCGCGCCCAGCAGCGAGACCACCGTCGCGGTCCACGCGTCGCGCATCGCTTCGGGCAGGCGCGCCAAATGTCCGCCCGCGATATGGCCGGTTTCGTGCGCGATCACGCCGATCAGCTGACCGGGATTCTCCGTGCGCATCAACAGGCCGGTGTGGAAGAACATGTTCTGGCCGATCGCCACGAACGCGTTCAGCGTGCGATCGTTGATGAGATGGACGTTGATGTCGTCGGGATTGAGGCCGGCGACGCGGAAAATCGGCGTCGCATAGGCGCGGATGATCGTCTCGGTTTCCGCGTCGCGGATGAACTGGATGCGCTGCTGGGCTTGGGCGTGCGCGGCCGGGGGTTGCCAGAGTGCGACCGAAAGAGCGATAACGCCCGCGAGGCTCGCCTTTCCGGCGGCCCGCAAGAATTTCGCATAATCGAGCAGTTTCAATCGCATGACCCAGTTTCCAAGCCCGACGCACCGCGTGCGGACCCAAGCTAGGGCCACAGGCACGGCAAATCAATCGCCCAAGCGCGGCCTTTTCATGGCGGGCTTGCTCGCATCGGGCATGGCTTTGTCGGGTTGTTCCTGGCTCGGAATGGGCGGCACGAAAACCGAGGATTTGGGCGTCGTCGGATCGGTGCGCGGTTTCCTGGGCGGGGCGACATTGGCCGAGCCGCGCGCGGCATTGGTCGCGCGCGACATTCTGTCGGCGGGCGGGTCGGCGACCGACGCGGCGGTCGCGGCGGCGCTGACACTCACCGTTACGTTGCCGAGCCAAGCGCCTTTGGGCGGCGGCGGATTCTGCCTGGTCGCGACGGGCAGTGCGCGCACGCGCAGCGTCGAATCGATTTCCTTCCCCGCGACGGCGGGAAGTGCGGACGCGCAAATCGCGACGCCGGGCATTCCGCGCGGATTGTTCGCCATGCATGCGCGCTATGGCCGCTTGCGTTGGGAACAGGTCGTGAGCCCGGCCGAGAGTTTCGCGCGCAACGGCACGGACGCGACGCGCGCACTCGCCATCGACGTCGCCGCGAACGCGCAGCGTCTCGCCGCCGATCCCGGATTGCGCGCGATCTTCCTGCCGCAGGGCCGCCCGATCGCGGAGGGCGAACGCATGGTGCAGCCGCAAATGGCGGCGGCGCTCGGCGTGTTGCGCAGTCGCGGCCCCGGCGATCTGCATAACGGGCAATACGCGCGCGAAATGGTGCAGTCGCTCAACGCAGCGGGCATTCGCGTGACCGTCGCTGATTTGGCCGCGGGCATGGCGCAAATTCAACCGGCGGTCCGGATCGGCGAAAGCAACGATCTGTTCGTCGGCACGACGCCGGCTTTCGGCGCGCTGGCCGTGGGACAAATCTTCGGCGCGCTCGAATCGCGCTGGCGGCCGACCGCCCCCGATGCGCGCTTGCCGCTGCTGGTGTCGACCGCCGCCGCCGCGTCGCGCGATCGCGCGCAATGGCTGCAAGCCGATCTCACGTCGAGCGTGCCGATGGGCGAAGCGATGGCGCCGGCGCGCGTTCGCGGCCTCGCGGGTGTGGGCGGCGAGTTCGCGGCCGAACCCGATACGGCATCGGGAACGAGTTTCGCGATCGTCGATCGCGACGGCGGTGCGGTCGCTTGCGCGTTGACCGGCTATACGCCGTTCGGGATCGCGAAGCTGCCGCAAGGGACCGCGTTTCCGCTGGCCCCCGCGCCGCGAATTGGCGGGCCCGATACCCGCTGGCTGACCGTGGCGATCGCGTTGCGCGAGCGCAACGACATAACTTTCGTCGGTGCCGCGTCCGGCGGCGCGGCGGCCCCCTTGGCATTGGCGCGCGCGGCTCTCGACACCCTGCAAGGCCGCGAAGCGCTGGCCGCGTCGATCGAAGCGCCGCGCGCGAATTTGCCCGCGAACGGCGAAGCCGCGCGCGTGCAGGCGATCCATTGCCCCGGCGGTTTGATCGCCGATGGCAATACGTGCCGGATCGAAACCGATCGGCGCGGTGCGGGTCTCGCGATCGGTTCCAACTGATATGGCGCATAAAATCGCCAAGCGCGCCGACGTCGCGCCGTTCATCGTCATGGACGTGATGCGCGCGGCCGCCGCGCGCGACGCCGGCGCCAAAGATGCGTCGGGCAAATCCGTCCATCTCGAAGTCGGCCAGCCCGGCACGCCCGCCCCCCATTTGGTGCGCGAAGCGGCCAAGCGCGCGATCGACAACGATAAGCTCGGCTATACGCTCGCACTCGGCATTCCCGAACTGCGCCAAGCGATCGCGCGGCATTACAAGAATTGGTACGGCATCGATCTGCCGTGGGAGCGCGTGTGCGTCACCGTCGGCTCGTCGGGTGCGTTCCTGCTCGCTTTTCTGGCGGCGTTCGATGCGGGCGACCGCGTGGCGCTCGCCGATCCGGGCTATCCCGCCTATCGCAATATTCTGAAGGCGCTCGATTGCGTGCCGGTGGGTTTGGCCGCCGAAGCGCGCACCAAATTCCAGCCCGATCCGGCTTCGCTCGACGAAACGCTGGCGGGATTGATCGTGGCGAGCCCCGCGAACCCGACCGGTTCGATGCTGAGCCCCGGCGATCTCAAAGCCCTGGTCGAGACCTGCCGCAAGAAGGGCATTCGCCTCGTCTCCGACGAGATCTATCACGGCGTCGTCTACGAGAACCGCGCGCAGACGCAAACGGCGCTGAGCTATGGCGACGACATGTTCGTCGTGAACAGCTTCTCGAAATATTTCTCGATGACCGGCTGGCGCTTGGGCTGGCTGATCGTGCCGCCCGATCTGGTGCGCGCGGTCGAATGTCTCGCGCAGAATCTATTCATCTCGCCGCCCACGCTCGCCCAGCACGCGGCGGTCGCCGCGTTCGACGCGAGCGAGGAGCTCGAAGGCCATATCCGCAACTACCGCGCCAATCGCGACTATTTGCTCGCCGAGTTGCCCAAGGCGGGCTTCGCGGAATTCGCGCCGCCCGACGGCGCGTTCTATCTTTATTGCGATGTCGGTCACATGACCAACGACAGCGCCGAATTCTGCCGCCGCATGCTCGACGAAGCGGGCGTGGCCGCGACGCCGGGCAAGGATTTCGATCCGCTGCGCGGCCATCGCACGATGCGCTTTTCCTTCGCCGGCACTTTCGCCGATATGCAGGAGGCGGCCGCCCGCCTCAAAGCCTGGCGGAAATAAATCCCACGCAAACAAAAAGGGCGCCGGAACGAATTCCGGCGCCCTTCTTCTTTTTCCGTAACGAGCCTTAGCCCGTCAGGCGATTCCACCAGCCGCGACGCTTGGGCTTGTTGGGATCGTCTTCGGGCGGCGGCGGAGCCACAGGCTCGGCGGCCGGTGCGGCGGCGGCCTGAGGGGCCGGTGCCGCCGGTTCTTCCGGCTTGGTTTCCGCAACGATCGGGGCAGGTGCCGAAACCGGGGCCGCGACGTTGACCGCCGGCGCGGGTTGATCGACGCGGCGATTCCACGGCCAATCATGCGCGTCGCCGGGGCCCGCAACGCGCGGCGGCGGCGGGGCCGAGGCGAAGCCGGGCCGGTCGAGATCGTCGCCGGGGCCGGGCACGCGATAGGGGGCTGGCGCGTAAGCGTCGGTCTGCGGCGTTTGCGCGTCGTTGCCATTGCCGTTGCCGTTCGCGACATCGGGCGTTTGACCTTCCGCGGCTTGCGGCGCGCCGGATTCCAAACCTTCGCCGCCTTCGCCACGACGGCGCCGGCCGCCGCGACGGCCGCGACGACGACGGCGGCGCGAATCATCGCCCTCGCCGTTCTCGCCATTTTCGCTATGCGGGGCGCCGTTCGGCACGGGGCGCGGTTCGCGCGGGCGATGGGCTTCCGTGCCGCCGGGGACGAGGTCCATCGGCGCCGCTTCCACCGGCGTGTCGCCGGTGGGTGCTTGCAGGGCCGCGGGCTCGCCGCCCGATTGCGGGGCTTCGCCGTTGGCGGCGTGTTGGGGACGATCGCCACGATCGCGGTCGCGATCGCGGCCGCGACGGCGGCGGCGGCGGCCCCGGCGTTCGCCATCGGCCTCGCCTTCGCTTTCGTTGCGGCCTTCGCCGCGTCCGTCGCGACGATTGAACTCGCGTTCGCCGCCTTGCTCGCCGTCATGGCGCGCATCGGCGAATTCATCGCGCTCGCGCACCGGCGGCTCGCTGGGCGTGAAGTCTTCGACATGCCGGATCGGGGCGGGGCCCGCTTCGCTGCCGCCTTGCTTGGCGCGCACGCGCTCCACGCGATAGGCGGGCGAGATCAGCTTGTCGTCGGCCTGGAAGGTCAGGCGCACGCCGTGGCGGGTTTCGATATCCGCCAGCGCCGCGCGCTTGTGATTGAAGAGGTAGAGCGCCACGGACGCGGGCACATGGACGACGAACTCGCCCGTGTTGCGCGACTTGGAGATTTCCTCCTCGATCCCGCGCAGCACATGCAGGCCGGTGGACTCGGTCGAGCGGATGCGGCCCGTGCCCTCGCAATGCGGGCAGACCTCGAAGCTCATTTCCGCGATCGACGGGCGCAAGCGCTGACGCGACAGCTCCAACAGGCCGAAGGCCGAGATGCGCCCGATCTGGATGCGCGCGCGATCGGACTTCATCGCTTCCTTCAGACGGCGTTCGACCGCCGCCTGATGGCGATGGTCGTCCATGTCGATGAAGTCGATGACGATCAGACCCGCGAGGTCGCGCAAGCGCAGCTGGCGCGCGACTTCGTCGGCGGCTTCGAGATTGGTCTTGTAAGCGGTCTCGTCGATATGGCGCTCGCGCGTGGCGCGGCCCGAGTTGACGTCGATCGCGACCAAGGCTTCGGTCGAGTTGATGACGATATAGCCGCCCGATTTGAGGCGCACCGTGGGCTGGTGCATCTCGTCGAGCTCGTTCTCGACCTGGAAGCGTTGGAACAGCGGCGCCGTGCGATCTTCGTAAAGGCGGATCTTGCCGATGTCCGACGGCATCAGCATCGACATGAATGATTTGGCACCTTCATAGCCGGCCTTGCCTTCGACCAGGATCTCGCCGACATCGGCCGAGTAGATGTCGCGCATCGCGCGCTTGAGAAGGGTACCCTCCTCGTAGATCAAAGCGGGTGCGGACGAACGCAGGGTGAGATCGCGGATCTCCTCCCACAAGCGCATCAGATATTCGTAGTCGCGCCGGATGTCGGAGGTGTCGCGCTCCATGCCCGCCGTGCGCAGGATCACCGCCATGCCTTCGGGCATGTCGAGTTCCTCGATCAGGCTCTTCAGGCGCTTGCGATCCTGCTGCGAGGTGATGCGGCGCGAGATGCCGCCGCCGCGCTCGGTGTTGGGCATCAGCACGCAATAGCGGCCGGCCAGCGAGAGATAGGTCGTCAGCGCCGCACCCTTGGTGCCGCGTTCTTCCTTCACGACCTGGACGAGCAGCACCTGGCGGCGCTTGATCACTTCCTGGATTTTGTAGTGGCGCTGCGGACGGCGGCTGCGGCGCGTCTCATGCGCTTCCTCGACCGTGTCGCCGCCGAGGTCTTCGACGTGATGCTGGCGCGGTTCGGCATGCTCTTCGAGCGGCGGCAAGTCGGCGCCGCCCGCTTCAACCGTGGCCGTTTCCACCGTGACCTGTTCGGTCGGAACGGCATCGGCCGGTGTGGCGTCCGTCGCGGGTGCCGCGGCTTCGACCGGCGCCGGGGCGGGTGAAGCGAAGGGCAGTTCCGGGGCGGCGTCGCTTGCGGGCGCGGGCGGGGTCGTTTCGGGCGCGGGCACCGCGGCTTCGGGCAGATGCGGCGGCGGCAGCAGATCGATCGGGCCGGCGTTTTCCGCCGGCGTCACGTTGATCAACGAAGGATCGATCGGCGGCTCGTCGACTGGCACATCGATGATGGCGGGGGCGGCGTGCTCCGGTTCCGCGTGGCGGACATCGTCGTGGTCGTGATCGTGCTCGGCGTCCAGCGCCTCGCGATCCGACATCGGAATACGATAATAGTCGGGGTGGATTTCGTTGAAGGCGAGGAAGCCGTGGCGGTTGCCGCCGAACTCCACGAACGCCGCTTGAAGGGAAGGTTCGACGCGCGTAACGCGCGCCAAATAGATGTTACCCTTGAGTTGTTTCTTGCTCGCGATTTCGAAGTCGAATTCCGCGAGGCGGTTACCATCGAGCACGACGACCCGCGTTTCCTCGGGGTGCGTCGCGTCGATCAACATACGTTTGGTGGCCATACTGCCGCTCCGAACTTATCTGGGGGACGCCAGATCGCGCGAGAACCACGCGGGTTCGCGTCCCAAAAAATCAAAGACCGGATCGAATTCGCGCACGGCCCCAAGGGGAGTTCGCGTGTCGCGCGCGGGTTCCTTGGCCCGCGCCGCGGGGTAATCCGAATTCCGGGGATGCCGCGCCGGGAGCCTTCCCCGAAGGAAAGCCAGCCCGGGCATCGAACCCGAAACCCTGGGGCGTCGCGCGGGAGATGACCCGGCCGCCCTGGCGCGTCCGCCGCGAAACGGTCCCAGGCACCGAACCCGGATCGTCCCCAAAAGGGTCGGAAGCCGGGAGGCCACGAGGCCGTTCGCACGGTGGAGGGCACTCCGGTCTTAAAGGGGCCCCCACCAGCGGACGAATCCACCATACAGACCGGGTCCCCTGGTAACAATCGGAAATTCCACCCGAGTCGTTCGATGCTTGTCGGTCGCTCGCGTCGCGGGATATAGCTGGCGGAATCCAGGCTCGGAGTTGACCATATGTTGTGGGCCCGGCGCTTTGGCGCCGTCTTTTTAGCGCTGGCGGCTTTTTTGGCAGGGGCCATTGCCCATGCCCAGAGTACCGCGCGCCCGGGGTCGGGACGCGAAATCGTCGTGCAGTCGGTCAATTTAACAGACTCCCCTTGGGGAGTTCGACTGACGGTCGAGGTCTCGCGCCGGATCGAATATCAGTTGTTCTTTCTGTCGGAACCGATGCGCGCGGTGGTCGATCTGCCCGCCGTGGTCTGGCGCCAGAACGCCGGTAACCCGCCGCCGCGCGGGCTCGTCGCCGGATTGCGTTATGGCGCCTTCGACGCGAAGACCGGGCGCCTGGTCCTGGACCTTGCCGGGCCCGCACGGGTGCGCGAGGCGCGGTTCGAACTTCCCGCCCGCCAAGGGGCGGGGCATCGCTTGACGATTGAGTTCGAGCGCACGACCCAGGAAGCCTTCGCCCAGGACGTCCAGCCCTGGAGTGCGTCGGGCGTGTTGCGCGCCATGCAGGCGAATATGCCGCCACCTGTTCCGGACGCGCCCGCGCAAACGGCGCCCGCCCCGCGCGCCGCCGCCGCGCCGGCGCAGATCCATACGCCGAGCGTTCCGCAAGTCGCGGCCCCGGCACCCGTCGCCCCGTCAACCCAGGTCGCGAGTGCCGCACCTGCCCCGCGCGCGGCCGCGCCCTCGGCCCCATCGGCGCAAGCGCCGCGCCGGATGGATCGCCCGGTGATCGTGCTCGATCCCGGCCATGGCGGCGTCGATCCCGGCGCCATCGGTATTGGCGGCACGCACGAGAAGGACATCACGCTGGCGATGGCGCGCGAGATCCGGCGTCAGTTGGAAGCGACCGGCAAATATCGCGTGTTCCTGACGCGCGATCAGGACGTGTTCATCCGCTTGCGCGATCGCATCGCCATCGCGCGTCAGCAATCGGCCGATCTGTTCATTTCGATCCACGCGGATTCGATGGGCAACCGCGAAACGCGGGGGGCATCGATCTACACGCTGTCGGAAAACGCGTCGGACTCCGAAGCCGCCGCCTTGGCCGCGCGCGAAAACCGCGCCGACATCATCGCGGGCGTGGATTTGAGCCGCGAAAGCCGCGACGTGACATCGATCCTGATCGATCTCGCGCAACGCGAAACTTCAAACCACTCGATCTCGCTCGCGCGGTCGCTGGTGCAGGAGATGGGGCGTGAAGTTCAATTGCTGCCCGTCAACCCGCATCGCTTCGCGGGCTTCGCGGTGCTGCGCGCCCCCGACGTGCCGTCGGCATTGATCGAGCTTGGCTATCTCTCCAACGCGCAGGACGAAGGCCAGCTCAACAAGCCGCAATATCGCCAGCGCGTGGCGAGCGGCATCGTGCGCTCGATCGACGCGTATTTCACGCGCAATCCGCGCCGGTAATTCCCGTCATCCCGGGCGAGCGCGAGCGAGACCCGGGATCTGACGGACTGCAATGACGACGATTTAAACTGCCTTCACCAGCGCGTGGCGCTTTTTGCCGGCGGTGAGTTTGACCGTGCCGCCGTCAAGCTTCACGACAGCCGTGTCGCTTTCGACGATCGCGTCGTCGAGCTTGGCGCCCTTGCCCTGCACCAGCCGGCGCGCTTCGCCCTTCGATGCGGCGAGGCCCGCGCGCACGAAAAGATCGAGCACGCCGATCCCGGCGGCGAGTTCGGCTTTCGGCAACTCGACCGTCGGCAAGCCTTCGGCCGATTGGCCTTCCTCGAATGCGCGGCGCGCGGTCTCGGCGGCTTCGGCGGCGGCGGCTTCGCCGTGGCACAATTTCGTCGTCTCGAAGGCGAGGATCTTCTTCGCCTCGTTGATCTCGGCCCCTTGCAGCTTGGCGAGCTTCTCGATCTCGTCGAGCGGCAAATCGGTGAACAGCTTCATGAAGCGGATCACGTCGGCGTCTTCGGTGTTCCGCCAATATTGGTAGTAGTCGTAGACCGACAGGCGCTGCTGGCTGAGCCACACCGCACCGGCGGCGGTCTTGCCCATCTTGGCGCCCGAGGCGGTGGTCAGCAGCGGCGTCGTCAAACCGAAGAGCTGCTTCTCGGCGACACGCCGGCCGAGCTCGACGCCCATGACGATGTTGCCCCATTGGTCGGAGCCGCCCATCTGCATGGCGCAATCGTAGCGCTTGGCGAGCTCGACGAAATCGTAGCTCTGCAAAATCATGTAGTTGAATTCGAGGAACGACAAAGGCTGGTCGCGTTCCAAGCGCAGCTTGACGGAATCCATCGTCAGCATGCGATTGACCGAGAAATGGCGGCCGATATCGCGCAGCAGCGGAATGTAGAGCAGCTTGTCGAGCCATTCGGCGTTGTCGACCATCAGCGCCTTGCCTTCGCCGAAATCGAGATAATTGTCGAAGCTGCGCTTGATGCTGGCGACGTTGGCCGCGATATCGGCTTCGGACAGCAGCTTGCGCGCTTCGTCCTTGCCCGAGGGATCGCCGATCTTGGTCGTGCCGCCGCCCATCAACGCCAGCGGCCGGTGGCCGCAGCGCTGAAAGAGGCGCAGCGTCATGATCTGGAACAGATGCCCGACATGCAGCGAGTCCGCCGTCGCATCGAACCCGATATACGCGACCATCTGCTTGCCCGACGCCAAGCGCGCGTCGAGACCTTCGGGGTCGGTGATCTGGTGGATGAAGCCGCGCGCTTGCGCCGCTTGCAGGAATTCGGAGCGGAATTTCGTCATGGCGGCGGCGCTATAACACGCCGAGGCCGTGTCCGTCAGCGTTTCGCTTTGGGCGCGGCTTTTTTGACCGCGGCCTTCGGCGCGGCGGCCTTGGGCTTCGCCTTGGCGGCGGCGGCCTTCTTCGCTTCCGCGCGGCTGGGCGCGTCGGGCGGCAGGGAAATCGCCGGCGGCTTGCGTTCCGGCTGCGGCGGGGGCGGCGGCGCCATCACCGGCGGCGGCGGGGCCGCGTCGCGCATCGTGGGCAGGGCCGAGGCGGCGTATTCCGCGACCATGGCATCGAGCTTATCGAGCCGGTCGGCGAAGAAATGGTTTGCCCCCTTGATGACGCGGAAATCGACGACGATGTCCTTTTGCTTCGCCAATTTCTCGGAAAGCTTGAGCACCGATTCCTCGGGCACGATCTCGTCCTTGTCGCCCTGAACGATCAGGCCCGACGAGGGGCAGGGCGCCAGAAACGAGAAATCAAAGATGTTGGCGGGCGGGGCGACGGAGATGAAGCGATCGATCTCCGGACGGCGCATCAGCAGCTGCATGCCGATCCAAGCGCCGAACGAGAAACCCGCGATCCAGCAGCCGCGCGAATTCGGCAGGTTCTGCTGAATCCAATCGAGCGCCGAAGCCGCGTCCTGCAATTCGCCTTCGCCGCGGCCATAGCTGCCTTGGCTGCGGCCCACGCCGCGGAAATTGAAGCGCAAGGTCGAGAACCCGGCCTTCTGAAAAGCCAAGTTCAGCGTGTACACGACCTTGTTGTGCATCGTGCCGCCGTGCTGCGGATGGGGATGCAGCAGAAGCGCGATGGGTGCGCGGTCGCCCGCACTGGCGGGCGCGAACTTGCCCTCCAGCCGGCCTTCGGCACCGTTGATCGTCACATCCGGCATTCCCGGGTCCTACTCCACGAGGTGAACTGTTTTGGCAAATCCGCAGCGATCGAGCCCAAAGTTGGATTTGCTTATGTTTTGCGGCTGTACGAAACGACGACTCGGCTTCCGGCGGCAAGGGATAAACATACTTGACCGATTTTGTCGGTCTCCCTAAATTCCGACTGCGTTTCTCGGGTATGGCGGGCCAGGAAGGTTTTTGGATACCGCTTTTTCGAGGCAGTTCCGAATGTTAATTGGTTAAGACAATGAGTTTCAAGGCAATTCGCGCGGATATGGAGGCCATCTTGGCCCGCGACCCGGCCGCCCGTTCGCGGCTGGAGGTTGTGCTTTGCTACCCCGGCTTCCATGCGGTGCTGCTGCACCGTCTGGCGCATGGGTGTTGGACGCGCGGCCTGAAACTGGTCGCCCGTGCGATCGCGGTGTTCTCGCGCTTCCTGACCGGAATCGAAATTCACCCCGCCGCGCGCATCGGCCAACGCTTCTTCATCGATCACGGCATGGGTGTCGTGGTTGGCGAGACGGCGGAGATCGGCGACGACGTGACGCTCTATCAAGGCGTCACGCTCGGCGGCACGTCGCTCGACAAGGGCAAGCGCCATCCTACGCTGGACGACGGCGTGATCGTCGGCGCGGGTGCCAAAATCCTCGGGCCGTTCACGGTCGGCAAGAACGCGCGCGTCGGTTCCAACGCCGTCGTTCTCGAAGCGGTGCCGGCGGGTGCCACGGTGGTGGGCATTCCCGCGAAGGTCGTTGGCCGGCCGAAGAACGACGATTTCTGCGCCTATGGCACGACGGGCGAGGTGCAAGACCCCGTCGCCCGCGCGCTCGAACGATTCGAAGGCGATCTCGGCATCCTGCGCGCGCGCATGGCCGAGCTCGAAGGCATCGTCGCCGCCCAGCGCAAGGCGCTGGACGAACGCGAAGCCGCTCCATTGCGTGTTTACGCGAATGACCGCGTTTGAGATCGGGAGGTTGATCCCATGAAGCTTTCCACCAAAGGCCGCTACGCCGTGATGGCGATGGTCGATCTCGCATCGACCAGCCAAGGCAATCCCGTGGCGCTGGCCGATATCGCCGAGCGTCAGGAGATTTCGCTCTCCTATCTCGAACAGCTTTTCGCCAAGCTGCGGCGCGGCGGGCTGGTGCGCTCCGTGCGCGGGCCGGGCGGCGGTTATCTGCTCGCCCATGCCAGCGATCAGACGCGCATTTCCGACATTATCCTCGCGGTCGACGAGCCGATCCGCGCGACGCGTTGCGCGCCGGGTTCGCCCGTGGGCTGCCGCGCCAACAAAGCGCGCTGCTTTACGCATGATCTGTGGGAGGAGCTGGGTAACCAGATCCATCTCTATCTGTCGTCGGTGACGCTGGCGAACGTGGTGTCGCGCCGCGTGCTCGGCACGGCGGGCGTGATCGACGGGACGGAGGCCGAAACGGCCGAAGCGATCCCGATGGTCGCGGCGCAGTAACGGCGATGCCGACCGCCTATCTCGACTGGAACGCGAGTGTGCCCGTCCGCCCGGAAGCGGCGGCGGCGATGGCGCGTGCTTTGGTCGAGGCGGGCAATCCTTCGTCTGTCCATAACGCCGGTCGTGCGGCGCGTGCACTGATCGAGAAGGCGCGCGAACAAGTCGCCGCCCTCGTCAACGCGCCGGCCGATCGCGTGGTGTTCACCAGCGGCGGCACGGAAGCCAACGCGCTCGCATTGTCGGGCTTCGACGCCGACGCCGCGTATTCGGCGATCGAGCATGACGCGGTGCGCGCCAATTTGCCCGATGGGCGCGTGCTGCCCGTCACGGCGGATGGCGTGCTGGATTTGGACCGCGCCGACATCGCGGGCGTGAAGCTCGTCGCGGTGATGCTGGCGAACAATGAAACCGGCGTGATCCAGCCGGTGGCCGAGCTTGCCGCGCGCGCGCATGCGGCGGGCTTGCGCGTCCATTGCGACGCCGTGCAGGCCGCCGGCAAAATCCCGGTCGATTTCGCCGCACTCGACGTCGATACGCTGGCGCTGTCGGCGCATAAAATCGGCGGGCCGATGGGTGTGGGCGCCCTGGTCGTGCGCGAAAAACGCGCGGTTTCGCCCCTGTGGCTGGGCGGCGGGCAGGAGCGCGGCTGGCGCTCCGGCACCCCCAATCTGCCGGGGATCGTCGCCTTCGGTGCGGCGGCCGAGCTGGCGCGGCGCGAAATCGACGCTTGGTCAAAGCTTTATGCGGCGAGAGACCATGTGATCGACATGGTTGATTCCGCCGGAATAGGGGCCATCTTCTACGGTAGGAAGGCCCCCCGCCTGCCCAACACGTTGAGCATCGGTCTGCCGGGCGTTCCGGCGCATACCCAGGTCATGGCGCTCGACCTTGCCGGGTATGCGGTGTCGGCCGGTTCGGCGTGTTCGTCGGGCAAGGTCGGCCCCAGCGCCACGTTGCTGGCGATGGGGGCGGGGGACGGCGCGGCGGAGGCCATTCGGGTCTCGTTCGGGCCGGCGACGACAGCGGCGCAGCTCGACGGTTTCGCCGCCGCCTATATCGAATTCGCCCGGCGCCGGCAGGCGGCGCGGGCAGCGTAGTTTCGGGTACGGGAGCGAGAGATTTTATGAGCACGCAAACGACCAACGACAGGCTGGCGAACGCGCCGACGAAGCCCGTCTATCTGGATTATCAGGCGACGACGCCGATGGATCCGCGCGTGCTCGACGCGATGATGCCGTTCTTCATCGAGAAGTTCGGCAATCCGCACAGCCGCAACCATCATTACGGCTGGGAAGCCGAAGAAGCGGTCGAAACCGCGCGCAAGCAGGTCGCCGATCTGATCGGTGCGGACGAGCGCGAGATCGTGTTCACCTCCGGCGCCACGGAATCGAACAATCTCGCGATCGCGGGCGTGGCGCATTTCTATAAGGACCAGAAGAACCACATCGTCACCGTGGTGACCGAGCATAAATGCGTGCTCGATACCTGCCGCCATCTGGAGCAGGAAGGGTTCACGGTCACCTATCTGCCGGTGAAGACCGACGGCCTCGTCGATCTCGCGGAACTGGAAGCCGCGATCACCGACAAGACCGTGCTCGTCTCCATCATGGCGGCGAATAACGAGATCGGCGTGATCCAGCCATTGGCCGAGATCGGCGCGCTGTGCCGCAAGAAGGGCGCGTTCTTCCACACCGATTGCGCGCAGGCCTTCGGCAAAATTCCGCTCGATGTCGAGGCGATGAAGATCGATCTTATGTCGATCTCCGGCCACAAGATCTACGGGCCCAAGGGCATCGGCGCGTTGTTCGTGCGCCGCAAGCCGCGCGTGCGCTTGCAGGCTTTGATCCATGGCGGCGGGCAGGAGCGCGGCATGCGCTCGGGCACGTTGCCCACGCCGCTTTGCGTGGGCCTTGGCAAGGCCGCCGAGATCGCGCGCCAGGAAATGGCTTCGGAAAACGCGCGTCTGACCACGTTGCGCGATCGTTTCCTCAAAACGGTTCACGACAAGCTGCCGGAGGTGTTCCTCAACGGCGATTTCTCGAACCGCTTGCCCGGCAATCTCAACCTCTCCTTCGCTTACGTGGAAGGCGAGGGGCTGATGATGGGCATCAAGGATTTGTGCGTTTCCTCGGGCTCGGCCTGCACATCGGCGTCGCTGGAACCCAGCTACGTGCTGCGCGCGCTGGGCGTCGAGGAAGAACTCGCGCATACCAGCCTGCGCATCGGCTTCGGCCGCTTCACGACCGAAGCGGAAGTCGATTACGCGGCCGATCGCATCGTCCAGGCCGTTTCCAAGCTGCGCTCGATGAGCCCGCTGTGGGAAATGGCGCAAGAAGGTATCGACATCAAATCGATCCAGTGGGCGGCCCACTGATCTTCGGGCTATAACCGGATCGAATAAGGAGAAACGAAAATGGCCTACAGCGAAAAGGTCGTCGACCACTACGAGAACCCCCGCAATGTCGGTTCGTTCGACAAGAACGACGCCGCCGTCGGCACGGGGCTGGTTGGCGCGCCCGCCTGCGGCGACGTGATGAAGCTGCAGATCAAAGTCAGCGCCGACGGCATCATCGAGGACGCGAAGTTCAAGACCTTCGGCTGCGGCTCGGCGATCGCTTCGTCGTCGCTCGTGACCGAATGGGTCAAGGGCAAGTCGATCGACGAAGCCTCGACGATCAAGAACACCGACATCGCCAAGCATCTGGCGCTGCCGCCGGTGAAGATCCATTGCTCGGTACTGGCCGAAGACGCGATCAAGGCCGCGATCGACGATTACAAGCGCAAGCACGGCGCTTAAGCGAGGGTTGTTGCGATGACCGACGCCGCGAACACGACGACGACCGCCCCGGTGAAGCGGGCTCCGCGCGCGCGTCCGCCCGCCATCACGGTGACGGAAGCGGCGATCGGGCGCGTGAAAGCGCTGCTCGCCCAGCGCGGCAAGCCGTCGGCGGGCGTGCGCGTGGGCGTGCGCACGCGCGGCTGCTCGGGCCTCAGCTACACGCTCGAATACGCCGACGCGAAGGGCCCGGGCGACGAAGTGGTCGAACCCGAAGCCGGCATCTCGATCTTCATCGATCCGAAGGCGTCGATGTTCGTCTTCGGCACCGAGATGGATTTCGTCGAGGAGAAGCTGCAATCGGGCTTCGTCTTCCGCAATCCGAACGAAAAGGGCCGTTGCGGCTGCGGGGATAGTTTCCACGTCTGATCGGGCGCTGGTTCTAATGCTCGATGACGAACGCGCCGCAGACATCCGCTTCGACGAATAACGGTCCCGCTCTCGCCGTGTGCTGGTCCTGCAAAGGGCCGGTCGCGTGGGGCGGTTTGTTTTGCGACACCTGCAAGGCGGTGCAGCCGCCGGTCCCGCTCGACCATTTCGCGCGATTGGGTCTCAAGCGCGATTTCGACATCAAAGTGCCGGTGCTCGACCAGCTCTATTTCGGCTTCCAGCGCCAGCTGCATCCGGATCGTTTCGCGGCGGCCGCGCCGAAGGCCAAACAGATCTCGCAAAGCCAGGCGGTGGCCTTCAACGAGGCCTACGAGATCTTGAAGGATCCGCTGTCGCGCGCGGCCTATCTGCTCGATCTTTGGGGCGAAAAGGTCGAGGGCGAGGGGGCCCACACCATCGCCGACGAAGAATTGCTCATGGAGCAATTGGAGCGCCGCGAAGCCTTGATGGAGGCCGATAATCCGGCCGCGGTCGAGGCCATCGCGCGCCAAGCCAAACTCGATGCCGAGGCCGCCCTTTCGGCCCTTGCGTCGGACTTCGCTTCGGGCGACAAGATCGCCGCCAAACGCGGTTATCTGCGCCTCAAATACTTGGTCAAATTGGGCGAAGAGGCCCGCGCGCGGCGCGCACGCCTGACCCTGGCGCGCTGATTGCTCGTGCTAACTGCTGCCGGCTTCGGCGACTTGTTCGCCGAAGCCCTCGTCAAAACGTTTGCTTTCTTTAACGGCCGCGCTCGACATGTTGCTGCAGATTCACGAACCGGGCGAGACGCCGCTGCCCCACGAGACCGAAAAGGGTCTCGCGGTCGGCATCGATCTCGGCACGACCAACTCGGTGGTCGCGTTTTCGCGCGACCAGAAGGCCGAGATCGTGCGCGATGCCCGCGGCGTGGGGCTGGTGCCGTCGGTCGTCGCCTATTTCGACGAAGGCGATCCGCTGGTCGGCGAACTCGCGCGCCGCGAATTGCTCGACAATCCGGAAGTCGTCGTCTCGTCGATCAAGCGTTTGATGGGGCGCGGGCCCGACGAACTCGCCAAGCTCGGCGACGCGTTGCCCTACGAATTGGGACCGCCGGCCGAAGGCGGGATGGCGCGTCTCAAAATCGGCGAACGCTTGCTCACGCCGGTCGAAATCAGCGCGGACATCTTGCGCGCGGTGAAGCAGCGCGCGGAAATCGCGCTCGGCCGCGCCGTCGATCGCGCGGTCGTGACCGTGCCCGCCTATTTCGACGACGCCGCGCGTACCGCGACGCGCGATGCGGCCCGCCTTGCCGGTCTCGAAGTGTTGCGCCTCGTTGCCGAGCCGACGGCGGCCGCCCTCGCTTACGGTCTCGATAGCCAGGCCGAAGGTCTTTACGCCGTCTACGACCTGGGTGGCGGCACGTTCGATTTCTCGCTGCTGCGCTTGGAGCGCGGCGTGTTCCAAGTCCTCGCGACCGGCGGCGATGCGGCCTTGGGCGGGGACGATTTCGATCACGCGATCGCGCAACGCTTCATGGGCGAACGCGGCGACAAGCTCGACCGCGATCATGTGAAGCAAGCGCTCGTCACCGCGCGCCTCGCCAAGGAATGCCTTACAGATCGCGACGATTGGGACGGCTTCCTCGATCTAGGCGAAGCCGAAAGCGAGCACAAGCTCACGCGCGCCCAATTCGAAACGCTGATCGCCCCCTTGGTCGAGCGGACGATCCAAATCGCCGCCGCGACGCTGGAAGATGCGGGCGTGGCGCCCGGCGAACTTGGCGGCGTGGTGCTCGTCGGCGGATCGACGCGTGTACCCTTGGTGCGCCAGCGCGTGGCCGAATTCTTCGGCAAGCCGCCGCTTACGGATATCGATCCCGACGAAGTCGTCGCGGTGGGGGCGGCGTTGCAGGCCGAAGCGTTGACCGCCGGCTCGGATACGCTGCTGCTTGACGTGCTGCCGCTGTCGCTGGGCTTGGAAACGATGGGCGGCATCGTCGAAAAAGTGGTCGAGCGCAACACGCCGATCCCGGTCAGCCGCGCACAGGAATTCACGACCTATCAAGACGGCCAGAACGCCATGGCGCTGCATGTCGTGCAGGGCGAGCGCGAGATGGTCGATCAATGCCGTTCCCTCGCACGCTTCGAACTCGACGGGATCCCGCCGATGGTCGCGGGTGCCGCGCGTATCCGCGTGACGTTCTCGGTCGATGCCGACGGCCTGCTGACCGTCTCGGCCAAGGAAGCGACGACTGGCGTTGAATCGCGCATCGAGGTGAAGCCGTCCTATGGCCTGACCGAGGACGAAATGGCCGCGATGCTGCGCGCGTCGATCGACAACGCGCAGGACGACATGGAGCGCCGCTTGTTGACCGAAGCGCGCGTCGAAGCGCGCCGCGGCGTCAACGCGGTGCAGGCCGCGCTGGCGGTCGATGCCGATCTTCTGTCGGCCGAAGAACGCGCGCGTATCGACGAAACGATCGAAATCGTCGAGCGCGCGATGTCCGGCACCGATCGTGCAGCAATTCAAGGTGCTGCCGAAGAACTCGAACACCGCACCAAGATCTTCGCCGAGCGGCGGATGGATCGCGGAATCCGCAAAGCGCTCGCGGGCCGTGCCGTCGCCGATATCGGCGGATAGGAACTTCAGGAAAAGAAGAGAAGCCCATGCCCAAGATGTTTTTCGTCTATCCCGACGGCACGAAGAAGGAAGTGGAGGCCCCGGTCGGCCTCTCGGTGCTCGAAATCGCGCATCGCAACGACGTGCCGCTCGAGGGTGCGTGCGAAGGTTCGCTCGCCTGCTCGACCTGCCACATCGTCGTCGACAAGGACGATTACGAGCGCTTGCCCGAAGCCTCGGAGGACGAGGAGGACATGCTCGATCTCGCCTTCGGCCTGACGCATACCTCGCGCCTGGGCTGCCAGATCACGATGACCGAAGAGCTCGATGGCTTGACGGTGGCACTGCCCACGGCCACGCGCAACATGATGGTCGATAAGGCCTGAATGCGATGAAGAAGCTGCGCTGGACCGATGTGAACGACATCGCCATCGAGTTGGAGGAGGCGCATCCCGACGCCGACGTCGAGAATTTGCGCTTCACCGATTTGTGGAAATGGGTCCAGGCGCTGCCCGGCTTCGAGGACGACCCGAACAAGTCGAACGAGAAGATCCTGGAAGCGATCCAGATGGCGTGGCTGGAGGAGCGGCGATGAGCGTCGTGCTGTGGCAGAAGGACGGTCTGTTCGAGCGCCTGCGCGACGCGTGCCGCGATTCCTGGGACGCGTATACGACGCATCCGTTCACGCGGGGGCTTGGCGACGGCACGCTGCCGGTCGAAAGCTTCCGCCATTATCTGATCCAGGACTATCTGTTCCTGGTGCAGTTCGCGCGCGCCTGGGCGCTGGCGGTCTATAAGGCCGAGAATCTCGCCGACATGATTTTCGTCAATAACAGCGTCAAAGCCATTCTCGACGGTGAGATGGCGATGCACGTGAAGTATTGCGAAAGCTGGGGCATCTCGAAAGACGAGATCGAGACCTACGAGGAAGCCGAGGCGACCATCGCCTATACGCGCTTCGTGCTCGAGGCGGGCATGCAGGGCGATATCCTCGATCTCGTGACGGCGCTCGTGCCTTGCACCGTGGGCTATGCCGAGATCGCGATGCGCCTCGAGGAAGCCGATTGGCGGCGCGAAGAAGGCAATCGCTACAACGATTGGATCGCCGCCTATTCGAGCGACGATTATCGCCGCATCGCGCGCGGCAAGGCCGATTTCGTCGACCGCCTGTGGTATACGCGCGCCGGCGGCGGTCGCTTCGAATCGCTCGCGACGATCTTTGATCGTGCCTGCCGCCTGGAAACCTCGTTCTGGCGGATGGGGCTGGAGCGCTTGCCGTGACCATGCCGGATGCCCTCGGTCTGCGGCCGGGTGCGCGCGTCGTCGTCGCGATGTCCGGCGGGGTGGATTCCTCCGTCGTTGCGGCGTTGATGAAGGAGGCGGGCTACGACGTCGTCGGCGTCACGCTCCAGCTCTACGATCATGGCGCGGCCGTCCAGAAGAAGGGCGCGTGCTGTGCCGGCCAGGATATCCACGACGCGCGCAACGTCGCCGACCGCATCGGCATTCCGCATTACGTGCTCGATTACGAAAGCCGTTTTCGCGACGCGGTGATCGACGAATTCGTCGACAGCTACACGCGCGGCGAAACGCCGATCCCGTGCATCCAGTGCAATCGCACGGTCAAGTTCCGCGATCTGCTGGCGGTCGCCAAGGATCTCAACGCCGACGCTTTGGCGACCGGGCATTACGCGCGCCGCGTGGCGGGGCCGGAGGGTGCGGAGCTTCATCGCGCCGAGGACGATACGCGCGATCAGAGCTATTTCCTGTTCGCGACGACGCGCGAGCAACTCGAGTTTTTGCGGTTTCCCTTGGGCGGCATGCCCAAGACGCAAGTGCGCGCGGAAGCCGAGCGCTTGGGTTTGCCGGTCGCTTCCAAGCCCGACAGCCAGGATATCTGCTTCGTGCCCGACGGCAATTACGCCAAGCTCGTCGAGCGTTTGAAGCCCGGTGCGGCGGAGCCCGGCGATATCGTCGATCTGCACGGCAACGTGCTGGGCCGCCACGAAGGCACGATCCACTACACGATCGGCCAGCGGCGCGGTCTGGCGTTGTCGCAATCGCGCGGCCCCGATGCCGAGCCGCTTTACGTCCTGCGCGTCGATCCCGAATTGAAGCGCGTGGTCGTCGGCCCGCGCGAAGCGTTGGCCGAACGGCGCGTGGCGCTGGCCGGCGTGAATTGGCTGGGACCGCGCGCGATCGATAGCGCGGATGTCGCCGTCAAAATCCGCTCCACGACGTCGCCCAAGCCAGCGCATCTAGAGCGCGGGGAAGGGGACAGGGCCGAGCTCGTCCTCGCCGAACCGGAATACGGCGTCGCCGCCGGTCAAGCCGCCGTCTTCTATGACGGCAATCGCGTGCTTGGCGGCGGCTGGATTCAGCGCAAACAAAAGTAAAAAATGGCGCCCTTTCAAAGGGGTAGGACCGTTACAATCTATTTTGAGAATGCTAGTGCGAATCATTTGCATTTAAGATTCGCGGGTGCTATTTCACCCCCATGCGTCGCAGCAACTCGACTGCCCCCGTTGCCGCGCCCGCCGATACGCCGCCCGACGCCGAGCTTACGGTCGACAGCCGCGAAATATTGGCGGGGCGGTCCGAAGTGAAGATCGTCCATGCCGGATCGATCTATCGGCTGAAGGTAACGGGTGCGGGAAAGCTGCTGCTGACCAAGTGACCTAAACAATCTTCGACCCAGCCAGCCAGCCAAGCGGGGCGCGAGCGCTCCGGACAAGCCAGCCAGCAACGGTCTCCAAGTTCAAGGAGTCCGCCATATGTTGGCACGCCGTCCGGCGCTCAGCTGCGCCATTCCCGCTTTGCTCGTCTTCTCCGCCGCCGCCTACGCGCAAACGGCGCCTGTCACGGCGCTCGACGCCGTCACCACCTCCGCCACGCGCACCGAAAAGGTCGCGGGCGACGTCGCGGGCTCCGTCTCCGTCGTCGACCGCGAGGAGATCGAGCGCCGCCAGCCGCAAAGCATCGACGATCTGGTCAAGGACATGCCCGGCGTCGAGACGAACGGCGTGCCGCGCAACACGGTGCGCCAGTTCACCGTGCGCGGTCTGTCGGACGAGCGTGTGGTGCTGCGCGTCGACGGCGTGCGCAACAACTTCAACGCCGGCCATCGCGGCCGCGTGTTCCTCGAGCCCGATCTGCTGAAGAGCCTGGACGTCTCGCGCGGCCCCGGCGCGCTGCTGTTCGGGTCGGGGGCGCTGGGCGGTGCGGTCAATATGCGCACGGTCGACGCCGAAGACATTCTGAAGCCGGGTGCGAATTTTGGCGGCCGCGCGCGTGTGGGCTATCAGACGAACAATTCCTCGCGTCTGGCGAGCCTCACCGGCGCCGCGCGCGGCTTCGGCGGCGAAGTGGTGGGCAACGTGACGCGCCGCACCAACGGCAACTACACCGACGGCCGCGGCATCGACATTCCCTTTTCGGGCGACGACGTGACGAGCGGCCTGCTGAAGGGCGGCTACGACGTCGGCAACGGCCACAAGATCGGCATCTCGACGCTGCTCTACGCCGACGACCACACGATCCCGCGCGACGCCAATCTCGGCAACGCGACCACCACCAGCACGATCGTCGACCGCGACACCAAGCAGCGCAGCTTCTCGGTCAATTGGGCCTACGCGGCGCCCTCGACGCCGCTGATCGACCTGAAGACGGTCGTCTATCGCAACGAAGTCGACATCTACGAAAAGCGCGTCCTGCCCGCGACGGCGATCGAAAAGGACGATACCGATCTGCGGACCAACGGCTTCGACGTGCAAAACACGTCGCGCTTCTCTCTGTTCGGCGCCGAGATGAACGCGCTGACAATCGGCATGGACGCCTATCGCGACGAGCAGTCGAGCCGGCGCAACGGCGCGCGCCGCACCGAATATCCCAACGCCGACCAAACCGTGTTCGGCACGTTCATCCAGAACGAAATCGAGATCGGCAAGGTCACGATCGTGCCGGGCGTGCGTTACGACCGGTTCGAGCAATCGTCCTTCGGAAACCCGACGCAGAAAAGCGACGAGCGCGTTTCGCCCAAGGCGTCGGTCGCCTATCAGGTCACGCCGTGGGCCGCACCCTATGTGTCCTACGCCGAAGCGTTCCGCGTGCCGTCGCTGACCGAGCGTTACGTCAGCGGCCAGCACTTCCCCGGCAACAATTTCGTGCCCAATCCGAATCTGAAGCCGGAAACGTCGTTCAACAAGGAAGGCGGCGTGAATTTCCGCTTCTCCGACGTGTTCGCCGCGCGCGACCGTCTGCGCGTGCGCGCCGCGTATTTCGTCAACGATCTGGAGGATTACATCCAGCAGGTCGTCGGCGGCACGACGACGACGACGACGAACGTCGCCGAGGCGCGCATTCAGGGCTTCGAGGGCGAGGCGCGCTACGATTCGGGCCGCTGGTTCGGCACGGTCGGCACGTCGATCCTGCGCGGCGAGAACAAGGTCACCAAGCTTCCCTTGACCGATACGCCCGCCGACAAGGTGACGCTGGGTCTCGGCCATCGCTGGCTGGAATGGGGTTTGACGCTGGGCGGGCGCGTGACCGCCAGCGCGCGTCAGGACCGCGTTTCGGGCACGACGCCCGTCACCGGCGGCTACGCCGTGTGGGATCTCTACGCGAGCTGGACGCCGGAGGACACGTTCCTCAAGGACTTCACCATCGATGCGGGCGTCGATAACGTCTTCAACAAGGTGTATCGCCGTTCGAACTGGAACTCGGCCACGCCGGCCGCGTTCTACGAAACCGGGCGCAACGCGAAGGTCGCGTTGACCTACAAGTTCTGACGCGATGGCGATGACGGCGACATCGCGATCCGGATTGGACCCGCGCGCGGCACTTGGTTCGCTGCTCGCGCACGGGCTCCTGTTCGGCGCGGTCGCCGCCGCGGCCACGCTGGGTGGCGTGGCCGCACCGCCGCCCGAACGCGCGATCGAATGGATCGAGATCGCGATCGCCGCCCCGATCGAAGCGCCCGTCGCGGCCCCCGTCGAAGCGCCGGTCGTGATGCAAGCGGCTTCGCCCGAGCCCGTTGTCGAACCGGTTATCGCCGAGCCGCCGCCGCCAGCGTTTGAGCCGATCCCCGAGCCGATCGCCGAACTGCACGAACCGCCGCCGCCGGTCGTCAAGCCGGTACCGAAGCCGCGTCCCAAACCGATCGCGCGCAAACCGGTCGAAATGCCGCCCGCATCGGTGCAAGCGCCCGAGCTCGTTCAAGCCGCCGCACCGGCGCCGGACCCGGCACCGGTCTTGGCCGCCCCCGCACCAAGCGCCGCACCAGAAATCGTCCCGCAGACCGCCACCGTATCGGCGCCGCCGGCTGAAGCGATCATGGTCACGACCGATGCGCGCTTCCGCACGAAGCCGGCAGCACCGGAATATCCGCCGCGTGCGCGCCACATGGGCGTCGAAGGCACCACGGTGCTGCGCGCCCTTGTCGGCGAAGCCGGCGACACGCTCGAACTGATCGTCTGGCAGGGCTCCGGGATGCGCCTGCTCGACGAAGCCGCCTTGGCCGCCGCGCGCCAATGGCGGTTCGAACCGGCTCGGCGCGGCGACCGGCTGCTGACCGCCTGGGTCGAAGTGCCGGTGCGTTTCATTTTGCGTTGACGAAGGGAGTCATCATGTCCGTCCAACCGATCCAATCCGATCTCGCCGCGCGCCGCGAAGCACTGCTCGCCGCCGAACCCAAGCTGCGCGCTTACGACGTCGCGCAGAAGCTGGGTGTGGGCGAAGCCGCTTTGCTGCCGATCGACGATTCCGCGATCGTCACGCGCCTCAAGCCCGAATTCGCCGCGATGCTCGCGCGTTTCAAGGAACTCGGCCGCGTGATGGCGCTGACGCGCAACGAATCCGTCGTGCACGAGCGCAAGGGCGTGTACGAGAATTTCTCGGCCGAAGGCGGCCATGTCGGCCTCGTGCTCGGCCCCGATATCGATCTGCGCCTGTTCCTGGGCCAGTGGAAATTCGGTTACGCCGTCGCGCCGAACGACGCGCAGCGCCGCCCCAGCCTGCAATTCTTCGACGCGGCGGGCGACGCCGTGCACAAGGTGCATGCGCTGGAGGAGACGGACATGGCGGCATGGAATCGCCTGGTTGCCGATTTCGCCGCACCGGCCGGAGCCGAAGCGCCGGTCTTCACGGCGCGCGCCGCGAAGAAGGCGGAAAAGCCCGATGCTGAGATCGACGCCAAGGCGTTGCGCGACGGCTGGAAATCGCTGAAGGATACGCATGATTTCTTCGGCCTGGTGCGCAAGGTGGGCGCCTCGCGTTTGCAAGCCATGCGCTTGGCGGGCGAGGATCTGGCGCTGCCTTTGGCGCCGTCCGATCTGCGCGCCACGCTGGAACGTGCGTCGGCGAGCGGCACGCCGATCATGGTATTCGTCGGCAATCCCGGCTGTATCCAGATCCATACCGGTCCCGTCGCCAAGATCGTGCCGATGGGCACCTGGATCAACGTGATGGATCCGACCTTCAACCTGCATCTGCGCGAAGATCGCATCGGGTCGGTGTGGCTGGTGCGCAAGCCGACGAGCGACGGCGTGGTCACGTCGGTCGAAGTGTTCGACAAGCAGGGCGAGAACATCGCCATGCTGTTCGGCGCGCGCAAACCCGGCAAGCCGGAACTGCCCGAATGGCGCGAATTGGCGGAATCGCTGGTCGGCCGCGCGGCCGCCTGACGCGATGCGCAGGCTTCTTCTTGCGGCGGCGCTGGCTGTTTCCAGCGCCGTTCCCGCTTTCGCCGAACCGCCCAAGCGTATCGTCGTCGCGGGCAACGGGCTGACGGAAATCGTCTACGCGCTGGGGGCGGGCGATCGCGTCGCGGCGGTCGATACGACCAGCCTATACCCGAAGCGCGCGCAGGATCTGCCCAAGGTCGGATATCTGCGCGCCTTGGCGGCGGAAGGCATCTTGTCGCTGAAGCCAGACTTGCTGCTCGTGACGGACGATGCGGGCCCGCCGGCGGTACTCGCGCAGCTTTCCGGCGCTGGATTGCGCGTGGTGAAGGCGCGCGAAGGACATTCGGTCGAGATTTTGGCCGAACGCGTTCGAGTGGTCGGTGCGATCCTCGAACGCGGCGATGCGGCGGACGAATTGGAAAAGGGCCTCGCGGCGGATTTCGCGACGCTCGCCCAATCGCTCGCCGCGTCGCCGACGCGTCCGCGAATCGTGTTCGTGCTGTCGGCGGGCGGTGGTGCACCGCTCGCGGCGGGTGCGGAGACGTCGGCCGAGGCGATGTTCAAACTCGCCGGCGCCGTCAACGCCATCGACGGCTACAAGGGCTATAAGCCGCTTTCGGCCGAAGCTTTGGCGGGATCGGGCGCCACGGTGATCGTCACCGTCACGCATTCGCTGCAAGCGTTGGGCGGCGAAGCGGCGATGCGCGCTTTGCCGCAATTCGTCGGCGCCAAGAACATGCGCGTCGTGTCGTTCGACGCCGATTACCTGCTCGGCTTCGGGCCGCGCACGGCGCATGCCGCGCGCGATCTCGCCGCCGCGTTGCGCCCGAACGAAACGATCGCCAAGCTGCCCGAACGGCCCTGGGTCGCCGGGCAATGACGATGCGCCCGGCCTTCGTCGCGGCGGCGTGGCTGCTGGCGGCGTGTCTGGCCGCGTTGTCGCTAGGCCCGTCGCGCATTCCGCCCGCCGACGTGGTCGCGGCGCTGGCGCAAGGGCTGGGACTCGATTTCAGCGTCGACGAGCGTACGCTCGCCATCGTCGCGTCGCTGCGCCTGCCGCGCATGCTGATGGCGGCATTGGTCGGCGGCATGCTCGCTCTCGCGGGCGCCACGTTGCAGGGCCTGTTCCGCAATCCGCTGGCCGATCCGGGCGTGCTCGGCATCACCGGCGGCGCCACGCTCGGCGCCGTCGTCGCGATCTTTTTCGGGGCGAGCGCTATGGGCGGGGCCGTTCTGCCGCTCGCCGGGTTCGCGGGGGCACTCGCCGCCGCCGTGGCGGTCGATCGCTTGGCGCGCGTTGACGGGCGTATCCCGGTTGCATCGCTGCTGCTCTCGGGTATCGCGCTCGAATCCTTGTCGCGCGCATTGACCGGTGTCTTGATTTACGCCTCCGACGATCGGCAACTGCGCGACATCACTTTGTGGCTGCTCGGCAGCTACGCGGGCGCGTCGTGGGATCGCTTGCTGCTGATTGCGCCCTTCGCCTTGCTGTCGGCTTGCGCGTTGCCGTTCTTCGCGCGCGGGCTGGACGCGCTGATGCTGGGCGAACGCGAAGCGGGACATCTCGGCATTCCCGTCGAAACGCTGAAGCGCTTGGCCGTCGGCGTCGCGGCGTTAGGCGTGGGCGCGGTCGTTTCGGTCGCGGGACCGGTCGGTTTCGTCGGCTTGGTCGTGCCGCATCTCGTGCGGCTCACCCACGGGCCCGGCCATCGCCGCTTGATCCCGCTCGCGGCGGCTTATGGCGCGGCGCTGTCGGTCGCGGCGGATACGCTCGCGCGCATTCTGGTCGCCCCCGCCGAACTTCCCGTCGGCCTTGTGACGGCGGCGATCGGCGCGCCGTTTTTCGCTTTCCTGATCCGGCGCGAGAAGCGCCGCTTGGCCGCATGATCCGCGCAACCGACATCGTGGTGCGCCGCGCCGGACGAAACCTCGTCGATGGCGTCTCGCTGTCGCTGGGCGAAGGCGAATTCCTCGGCCTGCTCGGCCCCAACGGGGCGGGCAAGTCGACATTGCTGCGCGTCTTGGCGGGCGAGTTTCCGCCCGAAGGCGGCAGCGTCGAGATCGACGGTGCGGAACTCGGGTCCTGGACGCGCGCGGATCTGGCGCGCCGCCGCGCGGTGCTGCCCCAGCACGCCGCCGTGGCGTTCGATATCGACGCGCGCGCGATCGTCGAGCTGGGCCGTTTGCCGCATGAAGGGCGTTCGACCCGCGCGCAGGATGCGCAAGCCGTCGCCGACGCGATCGATGCGTGCGACGCGGTGAAGCTCGCGTCGCGCGGCTATGCGGCGTTGTCGGGCGGCGAGCAGCAGCGCATCCAATTGGCGCGCGCGCTGGCGCAGATTGGCGGCACGTCGAAGCCGTTGCTGCTGCTCGACGAGCCGACATCGAGCCTCGATCTTTCGCACCAGCACGCGGTTTTGAGTCTCGCCAAGCGCGTCGCCGCGCAAGGCGGCGCGGTGCTCGCGGTGCTGCACGATCTATTCTCCGCATCGCTGCATTGCCGGCGCGTTGCCGTGCTCGAACGCGGGCGGCTGGTCGCGCAAGGCACGCCGGAAGAAGCGCTCACGCCCGAATTGGTGCGCAGCGTGTTCGGCGTGGATTCGCGCTGGATCGATCTGCCCGGCGGGCAGCGCGCGCTGGCGACCTATCCGCTGGCGGCTTAGACGAAGCTTTCGCCGTGGGCGAGGGGCTTCAAGCCCAAATGCGCCGCGATGCTTTGGCCGATATCGGCGAAGCTCGCGCGGATGCCGATATCCTTGCCCGCGATACCCGGCCCGAACCACAGCACGGGAATATGCTCGCGCGTATGGTCCGTGCCCTTGAAGGTCGGGTCGCAGCCGTGATCGGCGGTAAGTACTGCGATATCGCCCGGCTTCATCGCCGCGCGGAACGCAGGGAGAGCCGCATCGAACTCGGCCAACGCGCGCGCATAGCCGGGCACGTCGCGGCGATGGCCGTAGAGCGAGTCGAAATCGACGAAATTCGTCATCACGAAAGCGCCGTCCGGCGCTTGCGCCAACGCGTCCATCGTCGCGGCCATCAACGCTGCGTTGCCGTCGGCTTTGATTTCCTGGGTCGTGCCGCTATGGGCGTAGATATCGCCGATCTTGCCGATCGCGCGCATCTCGCGCCCCGCTGCCTTGGCGACGTCGAGCAAAGTGGGGGCGGGCGGCATCACCGCGTAATCCTTGCGATTGCCGGTGCGCTTGAAGGCGCCCGATTTCTCGCCGACGAAAGGCCGCGCGATCACGCGGCCGATGCGATAGGGCTGCACCAATTCGAACGCGATCTTGCAAACTTGGTAAAGCCGATCGAGGCCGAAATGTTTTTCGTGCGCGGCGATCTGGAATACGGAATCGGCCGACGTGTAGACGATCGGCTTGCCGCTGCGGATATGTTCCTCGCCCAATTCGTCGAGGATCGTCGTGCCCGAGGCGTGGCAATCGCCGAGCAAACCGGGCAGGCCCGCCTTGGCGATCAGGGCTTGCGTCAGTTCGGCAGGGAAACTCGGCACCGTGTGCGGGAAATAGCCCCAGTCGAACTCGACCGGCACGCCCGCGATTTCCCAATGGCCCGACGGTGTATCCTTGCCGTGCGAACGCTCGCGTGCGGCACCGTAGAGCCCTTCGGGCGCGGGGCCCGTATAGACGCCGCCCGTCGCGCGCGCATGGGCGGCATCCAGACCCAAACGCACGAGATTAGGGACGGCGGGCGCCTGCGCTTTCTTGATGCTGCCCCAGGTATCGGCCCCCGCATCGCCGAATTTCGCGGCGTCGGGGGCGGCACCGATGCCGAAGGAATCCATCACCAGAACGAAAGCGCGCGCCATCACATCCCCAGGGTTTCGCGCACGACCGGCGGGGCGGCTTGCGCATCGCCAAGAGTATACGCCGCGATCAGCGTGCGCGCCGCTTTTTCGGCCGAAGCCTCGTCGCGCGCATGGAGAATCGCGATCGGCCGATCGGGGCCGATTTCGGCACCCGTATTCGCGATCTCCGCAAATCCGACGGCGTGGTCGATGGCTTGGGCCGGATCGACGCGCCCGCCGCCGAGTTCCAAGACCGCGATGCCGATCGCGCGCGTGTCGATCGTCGCGACGATGCCGCGCGACGGCGCGTAAACGGGCCGGATGATCGGCGCCGTCGGCAGATAGGAATCGATGCGTTCCAGAAAATCCTTGGGCCCGCCGAGACCGGCGACCATACGCGCGAAACGCTCGGCCGCTTGACCCGAGCTCAACGCGGCTTCGATTTTGGCGTCCGCTTGCGCGCGCGGGGCGACACCCGACAGATCGAGCATCTCGACCGCCAGCGCTTTGGTCACATCGTGCAGGCGCGCGTCGCGCTCGCCTTTGAGATACGCGACCGCTTCGCGCATCTCCAGCGCGTTGCCGGCGGTACGGCCCAGCGGCCGGTCCATATCGGTCAGCAAGGCACGCGTGCGCAGCCCGGCCCCGTTCGCGACATCGACGATGCTTTGCGCCAAAGCCTTGGCGTCGTCGAATTTCGCCATGAAAGCGCCCGAACCGAATTTGACGTCCATGACCAGCGCGTCGAGCCCCGCCGCGAGCTTCTTCGACAGGATTGATGCGGTGATCAGGCCGATCGATTCGACCGTGCCGGTCACGTCGCGGATCGCGTAAAGCCGCTTGTCGGCGGGGGCGAGATCGGCGGTCTGGCCGATAACGGCGCAGCCCGCGTCGCGCACCACGCGGCGGAACAGCGCCAGATCGGGCTTCGCGGAATAGCCGGGAATGCTTTCGAACTTGTCGAGCGTGCCGCCGGTGTGCCCAAGACCGCGCCCGGAAATCATCGGTACGAAGGCGCCACACGCCGCGACCATCGGGGCGAGCATGAGACTCACCTTGTCGCCCACGCCGCCCGTCGAATGTTTGTCGACGATGGGGCCGGGCAGGTTCTCGCCCTTCCACGACAGGACTTCGCCCGAATGCGTCATCGCGCGGGTCAGCGCCACACGTTCGGCGTTGTCCATGCCGTTGAGGAACAGCGCCATGGCGAGGGCGCCGACTTGCGCGTCGGCCAAGCCTTTACCGTCGGCGATCCCGCGCACCAGGAATTCGATCTCGGCGTCGGACAAGCGGCCGCCGTCGCGTTTCTTGCGGATCAGTTCTTGCGGCAGCATTTCAGTAGCCTTTGCCGGGCGTAGGCGCGGCTTCGCCGTCGAGATCGGCGAGCAGCGCGTCGAGCAAGCCCGATGCGCCGAAGCGGAACGTGGTTGGCTTCGCCCAATCGGGACCGCGCATCTCGTCGGCGAAAGCGAGATAGGCGGCGGCATCGGCCAGCGTGCGCACGCCGCCGGAGATCTTAACGCCAACGTCGCGATAGGGATTGCGCGCCGACACTTCGAGCAGCACGCGCGCCGCGTCGGGCGTGGCGCCGATCTCGATCTTGCCGGTCGAGGTTTTGAGGAAATCCGCACCCGCCTCGACGATCTCGCCGCAAGCGCGATCGAGCTTGTCGAGCGCCGGAAAGGCGCCGCTTTCGACGATGACCTTCAGCGTCGCCGTGCCGCACGCTTCGCGCACGCGTGCGACGACGGTGACGGCGGGCACCTTTTCCCCGCGCAGCCAGCGTTTATAGGGAAAGACCAGATCGATCTCGTCGGCGCCGTCCGCCAGCGCGGTCTTGGTCAGCGCGACCACGTCGGCGGCCGGTTCCAGTCCGCCCGGGAAATTCACCACGGTCGCGATCTTTATGCCCGCATCCGACAGCGCCGTCTTCGCTTGCGCCACGAATTTCGGCCACAGGCACACGGCCGCGACGTTGCCGTGCTTGGTGACCGCGCGCGCGCAAAGCTTTGCGATCGCGGCTTCGTCGTCGCCGTCGTTGAGACTCGTCAAATCGAGGCAGGCAAGGGCGCGGCGCGCGAGGTCGCTCATGCCCTTACCAGATCAGGCAAAGCCGCCGGGATCAAGCGGTCGAGCTTCTCGGCGCAGAGTTTCGCGATACGCTGCGTATGATCGTGCGACAAATGCTGGTTTACCCGCATCCCGGCCGCGAGATTGGTGACCGCGCTGATCGTGGCGACGCGAAGCCCGCAATGGCGCGCGACGATCACCTCCGGCACGGTCGACATGCCGACGATATCGGCCCCCAGGCCCCGCAGCGCGCGGATTTCGGCCGGCGTCTCGAAATTGGGGCCGAGATACCAGGCGTAAATACCTTCGGGCAATGCGATGCCAAGCTTCGCCGCCTTCGCCTTCAGCACGTCGCGAAGCTTCGGGTCGTAGGCGTCCGTCAGCGCCACGAAGCGCGGGCCCCATTCGTCGTCGTTGGGACCTTGCAGCGGCGACCAGCCCGCCCAGGAGATATGATCCTCGATCAGCAGCAGCGAGCCTTCGTCGTTCGACGGATGGAACGAGCCCGCCGCGTTGGTCAGCAGAAGTTTCTCCACGCCGAGCGTTTTGAGCGCGCGGATCGGCGTTTTGATCTGCGATGCGTCCGCACCTTCGTACACATGCGCGCGGCCTTGCAGCACGATCGCGTCGACGCCCGCGATCTTACCGGCGATCAAGCGGCTCGAATGGCCCTGCACCTTGCTGACCGGAAAGCCCGGAATATCCGCATAGGGAAGCGTGCGCGGATCGGCGATCGTCTCGGCGATGCCGCCGAGGCCCGAGCCGAGCACGATGGCGATCTTGGGTGAAAGACCCTTCAGCAGCGGGCGGATCGCGTCGGCGGCTTTTGCGGGGGACAAACTCACTTCTCCTTGGCGTAGGGAATGCCGCTGGCCTTGGGCGCCACGGCTTTGCCGACGAAGCCCGCCAGCAACAACACGGTCAGCAGATAGGGCAAGGCTTGGATCGCCTGGACGGGCACGACGCCCACGATCGGCAGGGCGACACCCTGCAGGCGGCCTTGCAGCGCATCGGCGAAAGCGAACAACAAACAGGCGAGCACGGCGGGCACCGGCATCCATTTGCCGAAGATCAGCGCCGCCAAGGCGAGGAAGCCGCGCCCGGCGGTCATCTCGCGCTGGAAGGCCGACGCCATCGCGGTGGCGAGATAGCTGCCCGCCACGCCGCACAGCACGCCCGTGCAGATCAGCGCGCGATAGCGCAGCCACGCGACCGAAATGCCGGCCGTGTCGACCGCGTGCGGATTTTCGCCGACGGCGCGCAAACGCAAGCCGAAGCGCGTTTTGAAGATCACGAACGAGACGAGCGGCACGATCGCGACGGTGAGATACACCAGCGCGTTGTGGCCGGAGATCAGCCGCGCGTAGATCGGCCCGATGATCGGGATCTGGCCGATCGTCTCGGCGAACGGCAGAACGATGGGTGCGAATCTCGCCGCCCCCGACAATGTCGGCGTCTGGCCGCCTTCGCGGAACCAGGCGAAGGCGAGCACGGCGGTGAGGCCGACGGCCAGCACGTTCAGCGCCATGCCCGACACGACTTGATTGCCGCGATGGGTGATGCATGCGAAAGCATGGATCATCGAGAACACGACCGCGACGACGATCGCCGCGATCAGGCCGATCCAGGCCGAGCCCGACAAGGCCGCGACCGTGCCGGCGGCGAAGGCGGCGGCGAGCATCTTGCCTTCGAGGCCGATATCGACCACGCCCGCGCGTTCGGCGAACAGCCCGGCCAGCGCGCACAGGATCAGCGGGATCGACAGGCGTACGGTCGAGGCGAGCAGCGAGACGAGTTGAACGAAATCGTCCATGTCAGGCCGCCTTGCGCCGCGCGAACAGCGAAGCGATCCAAGGGCGGAACATGTTCTCGAGCGCGCCGCAAAACAGGATGATCAAGCCCTGGATGACGACGACCATCTCGCGGCTGATCGCGCGCATCTCGAATGCGAGCTCGGCCCCGCCTTGATACAGCGCACCGAAAAGCAGCGCCGCCAGGCAAACGCCGAGCGGATGGTTGCGGCCCATCAGCGCCACGGCGATGCCGACGAAGCCGAAGCCGCCGGTGAAGGCGACGAGCAGGCGTTGATGCGCCCCCATGATCTCGTTGACGCCCATCAAGCCGGCGAGCGCGCCGGAAATCGCCATCGCGACGATGATGGTCTTCGCCGGATCGATGCCGGCATAGCGCGCGGCCTGTTCGTTCTGGCCGACGACGCGCAGCGCATAGCCCCAGCGCGTGCGCCAGATATAGACATAGACGAGGAACGCGGCGGCGATCGCCATGAAGAACGCGAAATTGAGCGGCGAGCGGGGCGCTTCGATGCCGATCCAGCTCAGCATCGTCTGCATCGAGGGCAACGTCGCGTTCGCGATGAAGCGCCGCGTTTCGGGCGCACCCCGGCCCGGCTCCAGCATCACGTTGCTGAGCAGATAGGTCATCAGCGCGGCGGCGATGAAGTTGAACATGATCGTCGTGATGACGACATGGCTGCCGCGCTTGGCTTGCAGCCAGCCGGGGATCGCCGCCCAGACCGCACCGAACGCCATGCCCAGCGCGATGGCGCCGACGAAGATGATCGGCCAAGGCAGGAAATCGAGATAGAGGCACACCAGCGCCACGCCGAGCCCCGCGACGTAAGCCTGACCTTCGCCGCCGATATTGAACAAGCCGGCATGGAAAGCCAGCGCCACGGCGAGGCCGGTGAAGATGAAGTTCGTCGCGTAATAAAGCGTGAAGGCGATCGCCTCGGGATAGCCGATGGCGCCTTCCACCAGAATGCGCATGGCGCGCAACGGGTCTTCGCCGATCGCCAGCACGACCAAGCCCGACAGCACGAAGGCGAGAAGCAGATTGATGAGCGGCAGCAGGACGTAATCCGCCCAGGCCGGCATATCGCCGCGCGAATTCATGCCGCGATACCCGCCATCATCAGGCCGAGACGCTTTTCGTCGGCCGTAGCGCCATCGGCCTCGCCGATGATCCGGCCGCCGCACACGACCAGAATGCGGTCGGCCAGCGCCAGGATTTCGTCGAGTTCGCAGCTCACCAGCAGGATCGCCTTGCCGCGGTCGCGCATTTCGACGATGCGCTTATGGATGAATTCGATCGCGCCGATATCCACGCCGCGCGTCGGCTGGCCGACCAGCAGCAGATCGGGATCGCGATCGATCTCGCGGCCCAGCACGATCTTCTGCTGATTGCCGCCGCTGAATTGGCCGGAGCGCAAACGCGGATCGGCGGGGCGCACGTCGAACTGGCCCATCAAATCGCGGCAGCGTTCGACCGAGCGGCTTTCGGACAGCAAGGGCCCGCGCCGCAGCGCGTCGTCGTCGTGATAGCCGAGGATCGCGGTCTCGTAAGCCTCGAAGCCCGTGACCATGCCCATACGGTGGCGGTCTTCGGGCACATGGGCGATGGCGACGCTGCGCGCGAATTTGGCGCGCGCGGGCAATCCCGGCGGCGGCAACGCGTCGCCTTTATAGAGAATGCGGCCGGACGCAACGGGACGTAAGCCCGCCAGCGTTTCCAGAATTTCGGTCTGGCCGTTGCCCGACACGCCGGCGATGCCGACGATCTCGCCCGCGCGGACCGAAAACGAAATGTCCTGAAGCCGGGCCGCACCGCGTTCGTCGATGCAGCTGAGATGCTCGACGCGCAGGATTTCCGCTCCGGGTGCCGCCGCCCCTTTGGGAACGCGCGTCGCCACGCGGCGCCCGACCATCAATTCGGCGAGTTCGGCCTGGTTCGTGTCCTTCGTTTCGCGCGTGGCGACGATGGCACCCTGGCGCATCACGGTGACGCGATCGGTGATCGCCATGATCTCGCGCAGCTTGTGCGTGATCAGCAGCACCGTGCTGCCTTGGCTGCGCCACAGCGCCAATAGCTCGAACAGCTTGTCGGCTTCCTGCGGGGTGAGGACGGCGGTGGGCTCGTCGAGAATGAGGATGCGCGCCCCGCGATAGAGCGCCTTGAGGATTTCGACGCGCTGCTGCGCGCCGACATGCAGATCTTCGATCTTGGCGTCGAGATCGACGTCGAGGCCGTAGTCGCGCGCGAGGCGCGTGAGTTCGGCGCGCGCGGCCGCTTCGCCCTTGGCGAGCAGCGCGCCGCCTTCCGCACCCAGAAGCACGTTCTCCAGCACGGTGAAATTCTCCACCAGCATGAAATGCTGATGGACCATGCCGATCCCGGCGGCGATCGCGTCCTGCGGCGAAGCGATGTTCACGCGCTTGCCGTCGACTTCGATCGTGCCGGAATCGGCTTGGTAATACCCGTAGACGATGCTCATCAGCGTCGACTTGCCGGCCCCGTTCTCGCCCACGATGCCGTGGATCGAGCCTTTGGCGACCGACAAGTCGATGCCACGATTGGCATGCACCGGGCCGAAGCGCTTGTCGATGCTCGACAAGCGCAGCGCGGGTTGCGTCACGATGCCGCCGTCAACGCATGACGTCGGTGACGGTGATCTTCCCGTCGATGATCGCCTGGCGCGCTTCGTCGATGCGCTTCAGGATGTCGGCCGACAGCAACGCCTTGTTGTTGTCGTCGATCGCCATGCCGACGCCTTCTTCCTTGAGGCCGAGCGCACGCGCCCCCGCCTTCCAGGTTCCGGCGCGAGCTTGGGTCATCGCTTCGTAAACGGCGACGTCCACGCGCTTGACCATCGAGGTCAGCATCGTGCCCGGATGCAGATGGTTCTGGTTGCTGTCGACGCCGATGGCGAATTTGCCCGCGTCCTTCGCCGCCTGATAGACGCCCGTGCCCGTGGCGCCGGCGGCGGCGAACACGACGTCCACGCCGCGATCGAACTGGCCGCGCGCGAGTTCCGCGCCGCGCGTCGGGTCGCGGAAGGCGGTCGGCGTCGTGCCGGTCATGTTCATGAACACTTCGACCGACGGCTTGGCGTATTTGGCGCCTTCCTCGTAGCCCTTGTAGAATTTGCGGATGATCGGCACGTCCATGCCGCCGACGAAGCCGACCTTGCCGGTCTTCGAGGTCAGCGCCGCCGCCATGCCGACCAGGAACGAGCCTTCGTGCTCGCGGAACGTCACCGACTGCACGTTGGGCAGATTCACTTCCGAATCGATGATCGTGAATTTGACGTTCGGGAATTCCTTGGCGACCGTTTCGATCGCCGCGTGGTTATTGAAACCGACCGCGATCACGACCGAAGCGCCGCGCCGCGCGAGGTTGCGGATCGCCTGTTCGCGTTCGGCGGTGTTGGTGATTTCGAACTCGTTGTAGGCGACGCCCGTTTCCTTCTTGAAACGCTCGGCGCCGTCATAGGCCGCTTGGTTGAACGAGCGGTCGAACTTGCCGCCGATGTCGAACATCACCGCGGGCGGCGTCTGGGCGGCGGCCGAACCGGCGATCGCGAGCGCGAGGGCCGCGGCGAGAACGGGGGTCTTCATGGTTATCGTCTCCCTGGGGGGCGTCAATGCCCAGGCCGACTGTGACAAAGGCGTTTCGCCGGATCAATGCCCGTATGTTAAAGGGAGCCCGGTTTGCCGGTTTTGCGGTGGAAAAAGTCCCATGAATCTCGACGCGCTCGACACGCCCGCTTTGGTTCTCGATCTGGATGCGATGGGGCGGAACATCGCCAAGATGGCCGATTTCGCCCGCAAAGCCGGGGTAATGCTGCGCCCCCACGCCAAAACGCATAAAAGCCCGGCCGTCGCCCGGCGCCAAATCGCCGCAGGGGCGGTCGGCGTGTGCTGCCAGAAGGTCGGCGAGGCCGAGGTGATGGTTGAGGGCGGCGTGACCGACATTCTGGTTACGAACGAGATCGTCGGCGCCACGAAGGTCGCAAGGCTTGCGGGGCTCGCGCGCTTGGCGACGATTCGCACCGTGGTCGATCACCCGGACGGGTTGGACGCGCTGGCCGCCGCTTGCGTCGCGGCGGGCGTGGAGATCGGCGTGCTGGTCGAGTGCGATCTCGGCATGGGCCGCTGCGGCATCGCCGATCCGGCGGCAGCCGTTTCGCTCGCCAAGCGCGCCATCGCAACGAAGGGCGTGCGCTTCGACGGGTTGCAGGCCTATCACGGCAAGATCCAGCATATCGCCGGCTGGGCGCAGCGCCGGGCGGGGGCCGAGGCGTGCAACGCCAAGCTCGCCGAATTCCGCACGGCCTTCGCCGCCGCCGGGATCGCCACGCCGATCATCTCGGGGGCGGGAACCGGCAGCTACGAATTCCAGACGAACGCCGGCTATACCGAATTCCAGTGCGGCACCTATGTGTTCATGGACAAGCAGTATCGCGACGTGGGCGATGAAACCGGCGAACGCTACGGCCGTTTTGAACAAGCCTTGTTCGTACTCGCGACGGTGATGAGCCTTCCGTCGAACGACCGCGTCGTGCTCGATTGCGGCTACAAGACGCTGTCGGTCGATGGCGGCATGCCCGAGGCGATGGATTTGCCCGGCTGGAATTTCGGCTTCGGCGGCGATGAGCACGGAATCTTGCGCCGCGCCGATGCGACCGCACGCCTGCCCAAGCTCGGCGAGAAGTTGCGCATCGTGCCTGCCCATGGCGACACGACGATCAATCTGCACGACGAATATCAGGTGCTGTCGGGCGGCAAGCCGACAATGGCTTGGCCGGTCGCGGCACGGGGCAAGATTCGCTGATCGCTTTCGCTCGTGCTACGGTAGTGTGGAATCGGAGGGAGATTCCATGCGTAGTTCATTGTTGGCGCTCGCCATGGCGGCGTCGCTCTTGGGCTTTCCAGCTTTGGCGCAGCAAGGGCCCGCCGGGCCGACCGGCGAAAATTTGATCATGACGATGCCGCGCGGCTTCAAACAGGTGGTCAGCAGCGGCCAGCCGAAAGTCAGCGCTTTGGCGCAGTATGTGCGCGAGGGCGAGACGAAAGAGGATTGGACGCTCATGCTCAGCGTTCATTTGTTCTATAGCATCGCGCACGTGGCGCCGCGACAGCTCTACGGTACTTTCGAGAGTCGCTATAAAGTCGGATGCGCGAAGTTCTCGGCGCAGCCCACGGATTTGAACGTGCGCGGATATCCTGGGTTGGTGTCGTTTTTATCTTGCGAGCTGGCGCCCGACGCGCCCCGGCACGTTCCGCCGGGCACGAAGCTTTCGCCCCAGCAATTCATGCATTTAAAGATCATCCAGGGCCGCGATGCGGTCTATATGCTCCAGTTCGAGTGGCAGGGCCCCGCCGATGTGAAGCCCACGCCGATAACGGACGAGGAGATGCGCAAGATATTCGTCGAACCGATCCGCAACGCCTATGTTTGCGATTCGCGATTGCCGGATCGTCCCTGCTTCGGCCGCTAAAGCAACTTCTCGCGGGCGTCGTAGCCGTCGAGATCGGCGAGCAGCCCCGGCTCGATATCGCGGAAGAGCCCACGCGTGATCCCGGCGACAAGGCGCGGCAGCGCGTGGCGATGGCCGCTGACCGAGGCGCATTGCGCGCCGTGGCTCAAGCCCGCCGCGAAACCGAATTGATGGATGCGCGAAAGATGCGCCGCATTGCTGCCCGGTTTTGCGGTGAACTCGAACCCGGCGCCGAGATAGGGCCACGCGGCGAGGATGGGATCGGGATCGTCCGTCGTGTGGATATCGCCCCAGCGTGCGATATCGGCTTCGATCGCCGCAAGTTCGGGGCGTAGTGAAAGATCGACGCGCATACCGGTCGCGAAGATCAGATAATCCGCGTCGAGCGGGCCTTGCGGCGTGTCGATGCGCACCGTGTCGCCCGCGACCACGAGTTTCGTCCACGGACGGCCGGGATGGGCGGCGAAATTCGCGAACGCCTTGCAGCCGTTGACGCCATCGGCGGTCGGCGGCTGATCCATCAAACGGAAGCGGCGCATGATCGCCCATTTGGTCGCGTCGGGCAGTTCGGGGTAATGGCGCAGATAGCCCGCGAATTCCGCCCAGCGATGGGGATTGATCTCCGGCAGGGTTTCGCGCCGGAAACAGAGATCGACGCGTGCGGCCCCGGCCTTCAGCGCGGCAAGCGCGTTGTCGAACGCCGACGCGCCATGGCCGAGCACCGCGACGCGCTTGCCCTTCAACGCGGCGAAATCGACCGGTCCGTTGGAATGCGCGCGAAAGCGTTCGGGCAATGCCTCGGCCCATTCGGGCAAGGTCCATTGTCCGGCATTCTCGAACCCATGGGCCAGCACCACGCGGCGCGCATATTCGCGAACAAGCTTGCCGTCGATGACGAGATCGGCGGCGATCCAATCGCCTTGTGGCTCCAGGCGCCGCAGTTCCACGCCGTTGCGTACCGGGATCGATGCGGTCTCGCGGAACCAATCGAGATAGGCCGCCCAATGCGCGCGTGGGATACGGACGATTTGTTCCCACGCATCCGGCCCGAACGCGGCCGTGTACCAGCTGCGCACCGACAAGGACGGCAACCCACCATCGAGCCCGACGAGATCCTTGGGGGTGCGCAAGGTCGCCATGCGCGCATAGTTGAGCCACGGGCCTTCCGCGCCGCGCGGCGCCTTGTCGATGACCGAGACGCCCGCCACGCCGTCGCGCGTCAATTGGAAAGCGACACCCAGGCCGCTTTGCCCGCCGCCCACGACCAGCACGTTGTGGCGGTCCGCTTCGGCCGGTGCGGGCATCCAGATACGGGCGGGATAGGCCATCGCCGCCATGTCGGCGCGGGCTTGGGCGGCAAGGGCGGAGAGCGCTTCGCGGTTCATAGCCGCGTGGGCAGCAATAATCGGGCCGCCCGAAAAGAAAACGGCGAGGCCCAGGCCGGACCCCGCCGTAAATACCGAGTATGCGGTCCGGGTTTACTTCTTAACCAGTGCGCATTTGCTTTCCGACAGCGGCCACACGGTGTCCTCGGGCGCGATCTCGCGCACGATTTCGAAATAGTCCCACGGCGCCTTCGACTCCGACGGCTTCTTCACGCGCGCGAGCTGCATCGTGCGGGTGACGCGCCCGTCGTCGCGGATCTTGGCGTCCTTCGAGAAGATGTCGTCGATCGGGATTTCGCGCATCGCGGCGGCGACCTTGTCGGAATCGTCCGTGCCGGCCTTGGCGACGGCTTTGAGATAATGGCGCACCGAACCGTAGACGCCGGCATGCAGCATCGACGGCATCATGCCGGTTTGGGCGAAGAACTCCTTCGACCAGGCGCGCGTCGCGTCGTTCGTGTCCCAATAGGACGCCGTCGTCAGATATGTGCCTTGCGCCGAGGCGAGGCCCAGCGAATGCACGTCTTGCAGGAAGAAGATCAGCGCGGCCAGGCTTTGGCCCGCCTGGACGATGCCGAACTCGTTCGCCTGCTTCATCGTGTTGGTCGTGTCGCCGCCCGCGTTGGCGATGCCGATCACCTTGGCCTTCGATGCTTGCGCGCGCAGCAGGTAGGACGAGAAATCGGGATTGTTCAGCGGATGCCGGACGGCGCCCAGGACCTTGCCGCCGGCGGCGGTCACGACGTTGGTCGTATCGGCCTGAAGCTGATGGCCGAAGGCGTAGTCGGACGCGATGATGAACCAGGAATCGCCGCCCGCTTTCACGACCGCCGACGCGGTGCCGTGGGACACGGCATAGGTGTCGTAGGTCCAGTGGAAGCCGTAGGGCGAGCATTGCTCGTTGGTCAGGGCGGTGGTGCCCGCACCCGAATACATCACGATCTTCTTCTTCTCGCGGGCCAATCCCTGGATCGCGAGCGCGACGCCGGAGTTCGGCACGTCGAATACGGCGTCGACCCCGTCGACGTCGAACCAGCGGCGCGCGATCGTCACGCCGACATCGGTCTTGTGCTGGTGATCGGCGGCGATAACTTCGATGGGCTTGCCCAGCACGGTGCCGCCGGCCGCCTTGACCGCCATCTGGGCGGCGATCAGCGATCCCTTGCCCGTGATGTCGGCGACGACGCCCGCCATATCGGTCAACACGCCGAGCTTAACGACGTCGCCGCTGATCTGCGCGCTGGCCGCGAAGGGCAAAAGCGCGCCGAGCAGCGCGCCCGCGATGGTTCCGGATTTCATGTCGTGGTTCCTCCCTTGGATGGTTTCGCGCGCGCGCTCAGAGCCCCTTGGCGTCGAGCCACTCGAGAATCAGGCGCGCGATCGCGTCGCTGTTGTCTTCGATCATCAGCATGTGGCCGTTGCCCGCGATGCCGATATCCGGCAGCCACACGAATTCGGCACCCAGATAACGCGCCGTCGCTTCGTCGACCGCGCGCGGATGGCGCGGATCGTGATCGCCGGTGACGATCAGAATCGGATGGCGCGCGAGATTGCGCGGATCGTCGATCTTCAAGCCCCGGCCGCCGATGTTGAAGCGCTCGTTCAGCACCCGCGCGCTTTCGGGCACGATGCCGCGCCGGTAATTCTCGAACGCCGCCTTGGGAAAGCGCGGCGCGTTGGCCCAGAAAGCGGCGGCGAATTCGGCGCCGAAGCGGATGGCGCGGTCCTCGGGCGAGTAGACGGGGCAGCCAGCACTCGCATCGTCGCGCAACGCGGCGATCGCGGCGGGATCGTCGGGCAGATCGCGTTGGAGATTGGCGGGCGGGCCGGGGGCCACGCCGACGATGGCGGCGACGAGATCGGGCCGGCGTTCGGCCACCCACCACGCGATCGGACCGCCGGCCGAATGCGCGAGCAGAACGGCGGGGCCGGTCGCCTCGAGCAGGACGATCAGGGATTCGGCGATGTCGCGCGTGCCGAGGCTGGGAAAATCCGCCCCCATGGGCGAGCGGCCATGGCCCGGCCAGTCGGGCACGAACACGTCGCGGCCTTGCGCGGCGAAAAGGGGCGCCCAGCCCGGCCGCCCGTCGGGCGTGGCCAGGTAGCAAGCGCCCGTATGGCCGCCGCCATGGATCATCACGACGGGCTTATGGCCCGGCTTGCCGGCGGCGGCGCTCAGCCGATCGACGTAGATCGGATGCGCCGTCGTGCCGGAATAAAAGCAGGGCGCGCTTGCGCGCGAACCCGAAAGGGGTGTGCCGTCCATGAAAATCCTTGCCGGAAACCGGCGCCGGCGTTTCTCCCGCGCGGGGTTCCCGCCGGTTCGCGGGCCCCATTGCGATCATGGTAAGGTCGGTCCCGCTGACAGGCAAGAAGAAAGTCACATATGAGACTATCTGCAAATAAACCAGAAAAATCGCCGAAAACCGCCCCAGAATCGGATGCGTCCGGGGTCCTGGGCGGGACCGAGATCAAGATCGCGTATAAGATCGGCTACGTGCTGAACTTCTATCGCGAGCCCGCGTTCCGGAAGATCGAGATGGAGCACGGCATCACGCGGCCGGAGATCGTGACGCTGATCTTCCTGATGTATCGCGATGGCGTGACCGCGAAGGACATTTGCGAATACTCCGGCCATCTGAAGGCGAATATCAGCCGCGGCATCATCGCGCTGGAGAAGAAGGGCCTGCTGCGCCGCGCGATGGACGCGGCCGACAATCGCTTGCAGAAGCTCTACATCACGCCGACGGGCCGCGCCCTTTATCAGCGCTATATCCCGCAATTGCGCGCGCGCGAGGAGGCGATGCTCGCCTGTTTGAGCCGCGCCGAGTTGAAGACGCTGGAAGGCTTGCTCGACAAGCTCGCCGCGCATGTGCCCGAATGGTCGGGCCCCGACGAGGTCTAGGTTATGCCTTCGCGCGGCAGCCGGGCGTGGTGCAGGTCAGGCCCGCCGCGATGAACGTGCCGCAGCGCGGGCAGGCGCGCATCGTCGTCGCACCCGCATCCATATCGGCCTTGGCGACGTCACGCGATTTGGCGCGCTGGGCGGCGATATCCGCTTCCTTTTCCCTGATGCGGAAATAGCGCCAGCCGAACCACGCGATCATCACGACGATGACGAAGATCAGAATCTTGCCGATCGAACCCATGGCGATCTTATAACCCGAATCGCGCGAAAGCGGCGCGCGCTTCGATCGCGTCCAATGCGTCGCCTGCATAGTCGGCTTGCGACGACAGGCCCAGCAGGCGGCGCAGGAAGCCGCCGCCTTGCAGCGCGAAGCCGCGATAGCGGACTTTCTCGCCGAAGCGCTTGCGCAAATCGGCGCGCGCGTCGCCGACGCCGTCGATCAGCCCCAGTTCCAGCGCCTTCATGCCGGTCCAGAACTCGCCTTCGAACAAGGTCGCATCATCGGCTTTCAGCTTGGCGCCGCGCCGCGCGCGAACCCAAGCTTTGAAATTCTCGTGCAGTTCGACTTGGATGGATTTGAGCCGCGCGACATCGTCCGCCTTCTCCGGCCCGAACGGATCGAGAAGGGATTTGCGCTCGCCCGACGTGTGCAGGCGACGCTCGATGCCGAGCTTTGCGATCATTTCCTGAAAGCCGAACCCGGCGGAGATCACGCCGATCGACCCGACGATCGAATTGGCGTCCGCGATTATTTCGTCGGCCGCCGCCGCGATCCAATACCCGCCCGACGCGGCGACATCCTCGACATAGGCGTAGACCGGCAGTTTTTCCTGTTCGGCGAGCGCCCGGATGCGGGCCCCGATCAACGCGCTTTGTGCGGGCGATCCGCCGGGCGAATTGATCACCAGCGCCACGGCGGCAAGACCCTTGGTCTTGAACATGCGCTCCAGCGGCCCGGCGAGGCGTTCCATCGACAATCCGCGCCTTCCGCCCATGCCGATCGGGCCTTGCAGGCGCATGACCGCGACGATCGGGGCGGGCGTGCGCCCGAGAAGGCGCGCGAACGCGGGACGGAGCTGGTCGAACATTGTGTTTCTATAGCAAGGGCAATTCGCCGCCGTCGCGCAGAATCGAATCCGCGGCGGCGGAGAATTTCCCGTCGGACCCGTGCAAAACCAGGCCGCGCGCGAGCGTCAACGGCGCTTTGGAGCCCATTCGCGCGCGCACCAGCACGCGTTTGGCGGGTTCGCCCGTCTTGGGCCACAGCGGAAACACGACGAGTTCGCCCAAGCCCTTCATCGCCGCGAGCAGATCGGCGAGCCGGTCGGCACGCTGCACGAACAGGATATGGGCTTTGGGGGCGGCCGCGCGCTTGGCGGCCTTGACCCAGCCGGCGAGGTCGAGTTCGCCTTCCATATCCGCCTTGCGTTTGCGGGCGTGCGGCGAGGGATCGGCGCGTGCCGGATCGAGATAAGGCGGATTGACCATCACCAGATCGAAACCTGCTTCCCCGAAGGCGCTCGCGTCGCCTTCGACGATGCGCGCGCGCGCGGCGAAATCGTTGGCGGCGAGATTGTCGCGCGCAAGCTGGGCGAGATCGGGGTCGATCTCCACGCCCACGGCTTGCGCGGCTTCCACGCGCGCCAGCAGGCACAGCATCGCCGCACCCGCCCCGCAGCCCAGATCCAGCGCTTTGACAGGCTGTCCGGCGGCGGCGGCGAGCAGGACCGGATCGATCGCGGCGCGATAGCCATCGGCGGGCTGCGTAAAGCGCAGTTTGCCGCCCAGCAGCTTGTCCTGCGTGGTTTCGATCATCGTATTTCGTCCAATCCCGCCTGCTTCAAAAGGTCGCTTGCGGCGGGATAGTCGGTTTCGTCGACCGCCAGACGGCGCGGAAACGCGCCGATCGAGCCTTCCAGCGCGGAAATATGCGCGTCCAGCGTCGCGAATTCGATGCGCGCATCGCGCAAAAGTGCTTGCGCGAAGGATAGAGCGACCGCATCGGTGGTGCGCAGGACCTCGCGCATCGAGTGTTGATTCCCCGGTTGAGGGCTCTATGCTCGCAACCGGCGGGCGCGGTCGTCAAGCGCGTCCGCCCTCGGACTAGGCAGGAAGGAACACCGGACGTGGCCGTCGTCGTCAATCTCGAAGGCGAGCGCAAAAATCCCCGCCCCAGCGGTGCGAAAAACGCGCTTCAAAATCTGTTGGCCCTCGTCGACGGCGATTTGAAGGCCGTCAACGAGACGATCGTCCGGCGCATGCATTCCTCCGTCGATCTGATTCCGCAGCTCGCGGGGCATATCATCGCGGCGGGCGGCAAGCGCATGCGCCCGATGCTGACGCTCGCGTCCGCGCGCATGTGCGGCTATCGCGGCCAGCGCCATATCGGGCTCGCGGCTTGCGTCGAATTCATTCATACCGCCACGCTGCTGCACGACGACGTGGTCGACGAAAGCGATCTGCGCCGGGGCCGCGCCACGGCCAACGCCGTGTGGGGCAACAAGGCTTCCGTCCTCGTCGGCGATTTCCTGTTCAGCCGCGCCTTTCAGGTGATGGTGGAGGACGGCTCGCTGCCCGTGCTCGCGATCCTGTCGAACGCGTCGGCCGTGATCGCGGAAGGCGAGGTGTTGCAGCTCACCACCGCCAACGACACCGAGACGTCGGAACAGGCGTATCTGGAAGTCATCCGCGCCAAGACGGCGGCGTTGTTCGCCGCCGCCTGCCGCGTGGGGGCCGCCGTCGCCGATCGCCCGAAGGCTGAGGAAGACGCGCTGGAGGCTTACGGCCTCAATCTCGGCATCGCGTTCCAATTGGTCGACGACGCGCTCGACTACGCGTCCGACACCGCGACGATGGGCAAGGAAGTCGGCGACGATTTCCGCGACGGCAAGATCACGTTGCCGATCGTGCTGTCGTTTCTGCGCGGCGACGAGGAGGAGCGCGCGTTCTGGCGCCGCACCCTCGAAGATCTCGACCAGAAGGACGGCGACCTGACCCGCGCGGTCGAGCTGATGCGCAAGCATAACGCGCTAGCCGACACGATCGAACGCGCGCGCCATTACGGGCGCATCGCCAAGGATTCGCTCGGCATCTTCGCCGACGGGGCCGAGAAGCGCGCGCTGATCGATCTGGTCGATTTCGCGATCGAACGCGCCTACTGACGCTTAAGCGGCGCGCGTCAACGCGCCGTCGATCGCGTCGTTGAGCGCGGCGGCACCCCGCGCCACTTCCTTCGACATCTCGGCGAGCCTGGCGGTGGTCTCGTCCGCCTGCGCGGCGGCGTTCGCCACGGCGGCGATACGCGCCGAAACGCCGCGCGCGGCATCGGTCGTGCCCGCGATCCCGCGCGAGATTTCGCGCGTCGCGGCACCTTGCTCCTCGATCGCCGCGGCGATGGCCGCCGCCGTGCCGTCGATCGCGGCGATCGTCGTTTCGACCTCGCCGATCGCGCGTACGGCCGCTTCGGTCGACGCGCCGATCTCGGCGACGCGTTTGGAAATATCCTCGGTCGCGCGGGCGGTTTGCCCGGCGAGGCTTTTGACCTCGCCCGCGACGACCGCGAAACCTTTGCCCGCTTCGCCCGCGCGCGCCGCTTCGATCGTGGCGTTGAGGGCGAGGAGATTGGTCTGCGCGGCGATCTCCGCGATCAGCTTCGTGACCGTGCCGATTTGGCCGACGGCTTCGGATAGCCGCGCGACGGTGGCGCGCGCGGCCCCGCCGCGTTCGACGGCGACGCGCGTGGTTTGCGCCGTGGTCGCGATCTGGCGGCCGATCTCGTCGATCGCGCCGGAGAGCTCGCCCGTCGCCGCCGCGACCGTTTCGGCGTTGCGCAACGCCGCGTCGGCGGCCTCGGCCACGTCGCGCGAATCCGCCGCCGTGCCGCGCGCGGTGGCGGCAAGCGTACCGGCGAGCCCGGTCATTTCGCCGGTCTTCGCGGCCGTGGCGTCGGCGGTGCTGCGGGTGGCGCTGCGCACCGTTTGCGCCATTTGCGCCAGCGCTTCGCGCCGTGCGGCCTCGGCTTGCGCGCGATCTTCGGCTTGGCGCAGGCGCGCACGCTCGGCTTCGGCCAGACCGTCGCGCAACGTCGCCAAAGCGCGCGCCGCGTCGCCGATCTCGTCGCGCCGGGCGGATTGGGCGATCTCGCCCGTATAGTCGCCGGCTTCGACGGATTTCATGCGCGCGACGATGGCGGCGAGGGGATTGGCGATACCGCGCCGGCCGATGGCCAGCCCCGCGAGTGCCCCGATCAACATCGCAAACGCCGACAGGACAGGCAGCCAAAACGCCAAACGATCGAGCAAGCCGACGACCGTCGCCGTGGCGGCGTCGGCCGCGCGGGCGTTGCGGTCGTAAAGATCGGTCAGCGCGAATATCGCCTCCAGCACCAAGCCGCCGCCATCGACCGCGGCGGCGCCCGCCTGCTCGCGTGCGCCCGCTTTCGCCAAATCGACGACCTTGTCGGCGACGGGCTTGTAAGCGTCCAGCGCGGCGCGCGCCTTGGCCGCCGCATCGCGCGCGGGCGCGTCGAGCAAATTGGGGACGAGGGCGGCGAGATTGTCGCGGATCACCTCGAAATCCTTGGCGGCCGAGGCGGCGAGCTCGTCGCGCCGCGCGGCGGGCAGGTCGAGGCCCAGCGCTTCGACATTGCGCGCGAAGGAGATCGTCGAGGCGCCGATATAGCCGGTCGTTTCGACGTTGCGGGCCGCCGCGTTGATTTCGCGGGCGGAATCGACGGCTTGCGACAGGCTCCAAGCCGCACCGGCCGCCATGGCGAGGGCGAGAAGGCTGGGCGCCATCACCGCCAGCAAGATTTTGCGGGCGATGGGCAGATTGGCGAGACGCATGGCGAATTCCCCGGAGATTGCGATCCGGTTTCGCGCGCGGAGCCGAAAAGGTTACCGGCGTAACCCCGGCGCGACGCGGCGCGAACAAGGACTGACAACCGTGTCCGGGAGACGGGAGATGACAGTATCGCGACGGATCGTCGGGGCCATGCCGTGGCTCTTGTCCCTGTGGATCGCCTATATCTTCGTCTGGTATCTGCAATACAAATTCACCGGCGCGGATGGCTCGGTGTGGCTGTTCACCGTACTGACTGATTGGCTGGGCGTTTCCGGTTACGAAAAGCCCATGCGCATCGGCGTCGGCTCGGCCGAATTGCTGGCGGCGATCCTGGTGCTGATCCGGCGCACGCAAGTTCTCGGCGCCGCCTTGTCCGCCGGGATCATGGCGGGTGCGATCTTCTTCCATGTCGTCTCGCCGCTGGGGATCGACCCCTACGAAGACGGCGGTGTGTTGTTCACGGAAGCCTGCCTCGTGCTGCTCGCCGCCCTCGCCATTCTGTGGCTGCGGCGCGACGAAGCGCTCGATCTCGCGCGGCATTTGCCGGTGGTCGGCCGCTACGCATGAGTGCGGCACCCAAAAAGCCGCGCGATCCGCGCCTCGACTTCTTTCGCGGCTTGTCCTTGGTCGCGATCTTCTTCGCCCACGTGCCCGGCGGCTGGGCGCGCGAAATCATCTGGGCGCGCTTCGGCCTGTCGGACGCCGCACACGTGTTCGTCTTCATCTCCGGCTTCGCGGCGGCGATCGCCTTCGGCGGCACGTTCGGCCGGATGGGCTTCGCGACGGGAACCGCGCGCATCGCCTGGCGTGCCGCGCAGCTTTACGGCTGCCATATCGCGCTATTCTTCGTGACGCTGTTCCTGGTCGCGTCGCTATCGCCCGGTTACGCGGAATTCCTGGGCATCGACGGATTCTTCGCCGATCCCATGCGCCATATCGTCGAGCTGTTCACGCTGCGCTACGTGCCGACCTATTTCGACATTCTGCCGCTTTATATGGTCGTGCTCGCCGCCGTACCCCTGGCGATGGCTTTGGCGCGCGTGCATCCCGGTTTGGTGATCGCGGTCAGCGTCGCGCTGTGGGGATTCGTCCAGGCGACCGGCTTCAATCTGCCGGCTGGCGACGGGCGCTTTTGGGGTTTCAACCCGCTTGCCTGGCAGATGTTGTTCTTCGCCGGCTATGCGCAGTCGCGCGGCTGGATCGCCCCGCCCAAGCCCAGACCGGCCGTGCTGGCGCTGTGCCTCGCCTATCTCGTCTTCGGCTTCGTGGTCGAGTTCCGCGCGGTCTGGTCGCTGCTGCCCGAGCTTGCGTCGTTGCACGCTTGGACCTATGCGCATGCCAACAAGCCAAATCTCGACGCGCGCCAATTCGCGCATTTCGTGGCTTTGGCGGTCGTCGCGTTGTGGGTCGTGCGCCAGCGCCCGGCGATACTGGAAGGCGTGGCGGCGCGGCCCCTCGTCATGCTCGGCCGGCAAGCGCTGCCGGTGTTTTTCGCCGGCATGGTGCTGTCGCATCTGGGCGGGATCGCGCTGGCGATCTACGGCACCGATATCGAAGATCAGATCGCGGTCCATGGCGCCGGCGTGGCGGCGTTGTTCGCCGTCGCGCGCATCGCGGCCTATGTGAAGAACGCGCCGTGGAAGACCGGCGTGAAGCCGCCGCCGGCGGCGGGTACGGCGATCAACGTGCCCAGCGTCGTGCGATGAATTCCAGCGCCCGGGGCAAGGCGCGTTCCCACGTGCCCCATTCGTGACCGCCGGGGGCGGTCTCGCTTTCGACGTCGAAGCCCTTGTCCTTCAGCATGCGCGCAAGATCCGCGTTTTGCGCTTGGATCGTGCCGAAATCGGTCGTCCCGGCGGTGAGGTAAATCGCGGGCTTCGGCATCGCGGCGGGCAACGCGACCGCCAGCGCATGGGCGCTGTGTTTGAGGAAGTTCGCCCGCACGAAGGGCGTGCCGAAGGCGCCGTCGAACACGCGCGCGACGCGTGCTTGCATCGCTTCATCGAGCGCCGCGTCGTTTTCCAGTATCGTCCAGAGCGCGCCGGACATCGACGCGGCCGCGATGAAGCGCTCGGGATAGGCGAGCGCGATCCCCAGCGCGCCGAACCCGCCCATCGAATTGCCGGCGATCGCGCGTTGGCCGCGCGCGGGGCTGGCTGCGAATCGCCGCTCGATCTCGGCGGGCAGTTCCACGGCGATCGCCGTGGCCATCGCGCCCGCATACCAGCTATTGCCGCCATTGGGCAGCACGATCAGGCAGGGCGGGATGCGTCGTTCGGCGATCAGCCGGTCGGCGGTCTGCGCCGCATGCGCCATGTCCAGCCAATCGGCGGGTTTGCTGCTGCGCCCGTGCAGCAGATAGACGACCGGCAGATCGCGGGCGGCGCCGTCGGGCTTGTAGATCGAATAGACGAGGGGACGGCCCAGCGCTGCGCTCGGCATCGACAGATCGCGCAGCACGTCGCCCGCCCAAGCGGGGCCCGCGATCAAAACGGCCAGCAGAGCGGCGATGGCGCGCATATTGCGAGCCTATCGCGACGCCAAGGCGGGCGCTACATTTCCGCTTTCCCACGTATGCCGATGTTCCGAGGAATCCGATGCAGCTTCCCACGCATGGCCGTTACGAATATTCGCCGATTTCGACGCGCAAGCCTTACGAATGGCCCAACGGCAAGCGGCTCGCGGTCTATCTCGGGCTCAATCTCGAACATTTCGCGTTCGGCGAAGGGCTGGGCGCCGAGCTCGCCCCCGGCGGTCCGCAGCCCGACGTGCTGAACTACGCGTGGCGCGATTGGGGCAATCGCGTGGGCGCTTGGCGCATGCTGGAGCTTTTCGAGGAATTGTCGCTGCCCGCATCGGTGCTGATCAATTCGTCGATGTACGATTACGCGCCCGAATTGCTGGCCGCTTTCCGCAAGCGCGGCGACGAATTCGTCGGCCATGGCCGCACCAACGCGGAGCGCCAAGGCACGCTGCCCGAAGCGGACGAAGCGGCCTTGATCGCGGAATCGACGGCGGCGATGCGCGCGAAGGAGGGCAAGGCGCCGCAAGGCTGGCTCGGCCCCTGGATCAGCCAAAGCCGTGTCACGCCCGACCTGCTGCACGAGGCGGGCTATAGCTATGTGCTCGATTGGTGCATGGACGACCAGCCGATTTGGTTCAAAACGCGCAAAGGCCGCATTCTGGCGGTGCCGTATCCGCAAGAGCTGAACGACATTCCGATGATTGTCGGGCGCAAGATCGGCGGCGATGCTTTCGCCGACATGATCGTCGATGCGTTCGACGAAATGCTGCGCCAAGCGAAAGACCAGCCGCTGGTCATGGGCATCGCCCTCCACGCCTATCTCGTCGGCCAGCCGCATCGGTTGAAGCATCTGCGCCGTGCGCTCACCCATATCCGCCAAGCGTGGCCGGAGATTTGGTTCACGACATCGGGCCGGATCGCCGCGCATGCCGCCAGCCTGCCGCCGGGTACCGTTCCTTAAGACCAATCCCGATTGGTCGCCTTCGTAAAAGGCGGGACGGCGCAAATTTAAGCAGACGCGATCGATCGCCCTCGATCGGCATCGAATTTCGCTCTGGGGCGCTATCGTATCGGTTGCGTGCCCCGCGATCTTGCCCATCCGCGCGTGGTATCCGGGCGCGCCGTTCTACACGCGAGCGTAGGTATTCTCGCGTATGGCATGCCCCTTGCTCCCCCATGAATTCGGCCGATCGGCCGCGCAACGAAACATGGGGGTTTCGCGAAAATGGGTATTTCTCGTCGTCGTCTATTGGGCTCCGCCGTTGGTGGCGCCGCGATTCTGCACTACGGCCGTATGGGCGCGTTCGCCCAGGCGCCGACGATCAAGATCGGCATTCTCCACTCGCTGTCGGGCACGATGGCGATTTCGGAGACGACGTTGAAAGACGTCATGCTGATGCTGATCGAAGAGCAGAACAAGAAGGGCGGCGTTCTGGGCCGCAAGCTCGAAGCGGTGGTCGCCGACCCCGCGTCGAACTGGCCGCTGTTCGCCGAAAAGGCGCGCGAACTGATCGCGCGCGACAAGGTCGCCGCGACGTTCGGCTGCTGGACCTCGGTCAGCCGCAAGTCGGTGCTGCCGGTGTTCAAGGAGCTGAACAACATCCTCTTCTACCCCGTGCAGTACGAGGGCGAGGAGAGCGAGCGCAACGTGTTCTACACGGGTGCGGCGCCGAACCAGCAGGCCATCCCGGCCGTCGACTATCTGATGTCGAAGGACGGCGGCGAAGTGAAGCGCTGGGTCCTCGCGGGCACGGACTATGTCTATCCGCGCACGACCAACAAGATCCTCGAGGCGTATCTGAAGTCGAAGGGCGTCGCCGACGCCGACATCATGATCAACTACACGCCGTTCGGCCACGCCGATTGGCAGACGATCGTGTCGAGCATCAAGACCTTCGGCGCCGCGGGCAAGAAGACCGCCGTCGTCTCGACGATCAACGGCGACGCCAACGTTCCCTTCTACAAGGAACTCGGCAACCAGGGCATCAAGGCGACGGACATTCCCGTCGTCGCGTTCTCGGTCGGCGAAGAAGAACTCGCCGGCATCGACACGAAGCCGCTGGTCGGCCATCTCGCCGCCTGGAACTACTTCCAGTCGGTCAAGAACCCGATCAACGACGCCTTCATCAAGGAATGGCAGGCCTTCACCAAGAACCCGAAGCGCGTGACCAACGATCCGATGGAAGCGCATTTCATCGGCTTCAATATGTGGGTGAAGGCGGTCGAAGCGGCCAAGTCGGTCGATCCGGACGCCGTCATCAAGGCGCTGCCGGGCACCAAGGCGCCGAACCTGACCGGCGGCATCTCCGAAATGCTGCCCAACCACCACATCACGAAGCCCGTGATGATCGGCGAAGTCCGCGAGGACGGTCAGTTCGACGTGGTGTGGCAGACCAAGGATCTGGTCCCCGGCGACGCGTGGTCCAAGCATCTCGACGGGTCGAAGGACCTGATCGGCGATTGGGTGACGCGTAACTGCGGCAACTTCAACACCAAGACCAACACCTGCGGCAGCTGAGAAGCGACGCTGGTGAATCATCGTCACACGACGTTGCGGGACCGGGCGCGCGCAATCGCGCCCGGTCTTGCGTCCCCGGTGCTTCTCGCGCTGGCGGTCCTGTTCCTTCTGACATGTCTGGCGGCCTTGCCGGCGCGCGCGCAGGATTACAACGCCGCCCTCGACAAGTTCCTGTCGGATTCCTTTTCGGATACCGAAGCGGGTATCGCGGGCGTGCAAGCCGCCGGCGATCCGCGCGGCGTTCCCGTCATCGAAGCGCTGCTCGACCGGCGTTTGCTGGTGAACGAAGCGGCCAAGGCGATCGTCTATCGCGATCGCGCGGGCGCCACGTTCGACGCGCGTACCGGCGAGCCTGCCGCCGCCCCGGACAGCCCCACGACCGTGCGCCTCAACAATCGTTTGCGCGGCATCGCGCAAGCGGCAATGGGCGCCATGACTCTTCTGTCGCCCGATCCCGCCCGCCGCCGCCAAGCCGCCGAGGCCGTGTTCCGCTCGCGCGACGCCTCCGCCTTGCCGGCGATCGATCAAGCCTTGGCGCGTGAAACCCTGCCCAGCGTGCGCGAGGCGCTGCGTCTGGCGCGCGCGGCGATCGTGCTGACCGACGACGCGACGCCGATGGCCGATCGTATCGCCGCCGTCGATATCGTGTCGGCGTCCGCCGACCGCGACCGGATCGGCTTGTTGCGTCAAGTGATGGGCCGCGCCCCCGCCGAGCTGAAGCCGGCACTCGAAGCCGGAATCGCGCGGATCGAAAACGTGTTGAAGATGCGCGAAATCGCGCAGACCTTCTGGTTCGGTTTGTCTTTGGGGTCCGTCCTTCTCCTCGCCGCCATCGGCCTTGCCATCACCTTCGGCGTGATGGGCGTCATCAACATGGCGCATGGCGAGATGGTGATGATCGGCGCTTACGTCACCTTCATGGTGCAGGAAACGATCCGTACTTCCGCGCCGCATCTGTTCGATTATTCGCTGCTGATTTCGTTGCCGCTCGCCTTCTTCGTCGCCGGCGCCATCGGCGTGGCGATCGAACGCGGCATTATCCGCTTCCTCTATGGCCGCCCGCTGGAAACACTGCTCGCCACGTTCGGCGTGTCGCTGTTCCTGCAGCAGGGTGTGCGCACCATCTTCGGCCCGACCAATCGCGAAGTCGGCGCGCCCGGCTTCATGTCGGGCTATTTCGAATTCTTCGGCCTGCAGATCACCTATGGCCGCTTGTGGATCGTCGTCTTCGCGATCTTCGTCTTCGCGATGCTGCTGCTGGTGCTGAAGGGCACGTCGCTGGGCCTGCATATGCGCGCGGTCACGCAGAACCGGCGCATGGCGGCGTCGATGGGCATTCGCACCGGCTTCGTCGATGCGATGACCTTCGGCCTGGGTTCCGGCATCGCTGGCATCGCGGGCGTGGCGCTGAGTCAGATCGACAATGTTAGCCCCAATCTCGGGCAGGGCTACATCATCGACAGCTTCATGGTCGTCGTGTTCGGCGGTGTCGGCAATCTCTGGGGTACGCTGGTCGCGGCGCTGTCGCTGGGCGTCGCTAACAAGCTGCTCGAACCCTTCGCGGGCGCCGTGCTGGGCAAAATCCTGATCCTGGTGCTGCTGATCCTGTTCATCCAGAAACGTCCGCGCGGTTTGTTCGCGCTCAAAGGCCGGGCCGTCGAACAATGATCGCCGCGTTGCTTGCCGAAAAACTCGATGGGCGCGGGAAGATCTTTTTGATCTTCTTGGCGCTGCTCGCCGTCCTGGTGCCGATCTGCAATCTGATCGTGCCCGCGGGCTCGGCCTTCCATATCGGCACGGGCACGGTCGTGCTGATGGGAAAATGGCTGTGCTACGCGATGCTGGCCGTCGCCCTCGACCTCGTCTGGGGCTATTGCGGCATTCTTTCGCTGGGCCACGGCGCGTTCTTCGCGCTCGGCGGCTACGCGATGGGCATGTATCTGATGCGCCAGATCGGCACGCGCGGCGTCTACGGCCATCCGATCCTGCCGGACTTCATGGTCTTCCTGAACTGGACGGAGCTGCCGGTCGCGTGGTGGGGCTTCCAGAACCCCGTCTACGCGATGTTCATGGTGCTGGCGGTCCCCGGCGCGCTCGCCTTCGTGTTCGGCTGGTTCGCCTTCCGCAGCCGTGTCACGGGCGTGTATCTGTCGATCATCACCCAGGCGCTGACCTACGCGCTGTTGCTGGCCTTTTTCCGCAACGATATGGGTTTCGGCGGCAATAACGGCCTGACCGATTTCAAGGACATTTTCGGCTTCAACGTGCAGTCGGCGGGCACGCGCATGGTGCTGTTCCTGGCGAGCGTCGCGGGCCTCGTGCTGGCCTTTCTGATCGCGCGGTTCATGGTGACGTCGACCTTCGGCAAGGTGCTGGTCGCGATCCGCGACGCCGAAAGCCGCACGCGCTTCCTGGGCTATCGGGTCGAGCGCTTCAAGCTGCTGGTCTTCGTCGTTTCGGCGATGATGGCGGGTGTGGCGGGCGCCCTTTACGTGCCGCAAGTCGGCATCATCAACCCGTCGGAATTCTCGCCGATCAACTCGATCGAAGCGGTCGTGTGGGTCGCGATGGGCGGGCGCGGCACGCTGGTCGGTGCGGCGCTGGGCGCCGGCATCGTCAACGCGTTGAAGACGACGTTCACGACCGGCGCTTTGGCGCCGTATTGGCTGTTCGTCCTGGGCGCGTTGTTCGTGCTCGTCACCGTCGCATTGCCGGCGGGCATTCTGGGGGCGGCCGAAAGCCTTCTCAAACGCTTGCGCGGGCGCGACGCACCCGCCCGCAAGCCGGCCGAGTGAGGGCGCCGAAGATGAACACCCCTGTCGTTCGCGCACTCCTCTATCTCGACGGCGTCAACGTGACGTTCGACGGCTTCCGTGCGCTACGCTCGTTGTCGCTGACGGTCGAGACGGGCGCCATGCGCGCCATCATCGGCCCCAACGGGGCGGGCAAGACCACGATGATGGACGTCATCACCGGCAAGACGAAACCCGATAACGGCGACGTGCTGTTCGCCGACGGCACGGTCGATTTGACGCGCCACGACGAAGCGTCGATCGCGGAGCTTGGCATCGGGCGCAAATTCCAGAAGCCGACCGTGTTCGAAAGCCACACCGTGGCCGACAACGTGCTGCTCGCCACGGCGGGCCCGCGGGGTGCCTTCTCCTCGCTGTGGGGTGCCCGCGCGCGTGTCGAACGCGAGCGGATCGATGAAGCGCTGGAAACCGTGCGCTTGCTCGCCCATCGCGACAGGCGCGCGGGCGAGTTGTCGCACGGGCAGAAGCAATGGCTCGAGATCGCCATGCTGCTCGCCCAGAATCCCAAATTGCTGCTGGTCGACGAACCCGTCGCCGGCATGACCGACGCGGAAACCGAAACGACGGCCGAATTGCTGCGCGAGATCAACCGCGATCACACCGTGGTCGTGGTCGAACACGATATGAGCTTCGTGCGCGCGCTCGATTGCCGGGTCACCTGTCTGCACGAAGGTTCCGTGCTCGCCGAGGGCTCGATCGACACGGTCGCGTCGAACGAGCGCGTCATCGAAGTCTATCTGGGGCGCTGAGCAGCATGTTGGCCGTCGACAAAATCGATCTCCATTACGGTCAGGCGCAGGCCTTGCGCGGCATCTCGATCGAAGCGCATTTCGGCGAAGTGTGCTGCGTGCTGGGCCGCAACGGGGTGGGCAAAAGCTCGCTGTTGCGCGCCATCACCGGCCAGCGCGGCATTTCGGCCGGTTCGATCACCTTCGAAGGCAAGCGCATCGACGCGATGGCGCCCGAAGATCGCGCGCGCGCGGGCATCGCTTACGTGCCGCAAGGGCGCGAGATTTTCGCGATGCTGACGGTGAAGGAGAATCTCGAAACCGGATTCGCGCCGCTACCGCGCGGCCAGCGCACGATCCCCGACGATCTGTTCGATCTGTTTCCGGTGCTGAAGGAAATGCTTGGGCGGCGCGGCGGCGATTTGTCGGGCGGCCAGCAGCAGCAATTGGCGATCGGCCGCGCGCTGACGATGCGCCCGAAGCTCCTCGTGCTCGACGAGCCGACCGAAGGCATTCAGCCCTCGATCATCAAGGATATCGGCCGGACGATCGCCTATTTGCGCCAGCGCGGCGACATGGCGATCGTGCTGGTCGAGCAGTATTTCGACTTCGCCAAGGAACTCGCCGATCGCTGGTACGTGATGGAGCGCGGCGAGGTTTCCCTCGCCGGCACCAAGGCGAATATGGACGAAGACGAAATCCGCCGCCGGATGTCGGTCTAGGCGGCGGCTTTCTTCGCGACGCGCGAGGGCTGCGGCGGCAGGAAGATCGTCAGCAACCCGATCGCCGGCAGATAGGCGCAGATCTTGTAGACGGTATCGAGACCGTGGATATCCGCGATCTCGCCCAACGCGGCCGCACCGATACCGCCCAGCCCGAACGAGAAGCCGAAGAACATGCCCGCGACCAAGCCGACGCGGCCGGGGATCAGTTCCTGCGCGTAGACCAAAATCGCCGAGAATGCCGACGACATGATGAGGCCGACGGTGAAGGCGAGGACCAGCGTCGCCTGGAACCCGACATAAGGCAGCACCAGCGAGAAGGGCAGCGCGCCCAGGATCGAGAACCAGATGATCGGCAAGCGGCCGATGCGGTCGCCCAGCCAGCCGCCCGCGAGCGCGCCGATGGGGGCCGAGAGCAGGAAGGCGAACAGCGCGTATTGCGCGGTCTGCACGTCCACGCCGAAACGGCCCATCAGATAGAAGGTAAAGTAGGACGTGAAGCCCGCCATGTAGAAGGTCTTGGAGAAGACCAGCGCCACCAGCACGGCGACGGCGATCGCGACTTTGCGCTTACCCAGCGCGGCGGCCATGTTCGCAGCCGAAACGCCCGCATGGACCGCGCGCGGCTTCATGTTGCGCGCGTACCAGCCGCCGATCCAGAACAGCACCGCCATGCCGACGAAGGCGGCGGCGGAGAACCAGGCGATGCTGCCTTGACCGTTGGGCAGCACGATCAATGCGGCGAGCAGCGGCCCGATCGCCGAGCCCGCATTGCCGCCGACCTGGAACAGCGATTGCGCCAAACCATGGCGCCCGCCCGAGGCGAGGCGCGCGACGCGCGAGGCTTCGGGATGGAACACCGCCGAGCCGAGCCCGACGAGGCAGGCCGACAGCAGAATGATCGGATAGCTATGCGCTTGCGACAGCAGCAGCAAACCGATCAGCGTCGAGCCCATGCCGATGGCGAGCGAATAGGGTTTGGGATTGCGGTCGGTCGCGAAGCCGATCACCGGCTGGAACATCGACGCGGTGAATTGGAAGGCGAGGGTGATGAGGCCGATCTGCCCGAAATCCAACCCATGCGCTTCCTTGAGGATCGGGTAGATCGCCGGGATCATCGACTGCATCGTGTCGTTCAGGAAATGGCAGAACGACAGCGAGAACACGACCGCGAAGGCGCCGTTGGCGGCGGTGGGGGCGATCTTCGGGGCGGCGAAATCGGCGGGGGAAGCGGTCAAGGCGGCGGCTGGGCCGCGCGTATCGTCGGGCATGGGGCGTTTACTCCGTTGCCCCAAGGATTAATCGTTGTGGCGTTCCGGCGTCGACCGCTATTGGCGCAGATCAGGCCCGCGCCTATTTATTAAGGTTTTTCATATGTTTATACGGATGGCCGCCGGCCGCTTCCGGCGTCGTGGCGATCGGGTCTATTGTCCGGCGCCCGAAGACCCTATCACCCGCTTCGTTACCGACATGCTCGAACATGTCCGCAAACCGCGCCACGAGGACGTCTGATTCCGCCGATGAATATCTTGCGCACGATCCGCATGGCGGCGTGGTTTTTGGTCGTCGTCCTCGCCGTTTTCACGGGCGCCATTTGGGCGACGCGCGCGTTGAAGCCCGTGCCCGAGGCCGTGCCGATTTCCAGCGCCTTGTCGCAATTCGGCGGCACGTTCTCGATCGCCGACATGAACGGCAAGCGCGTGACCGAGCGCGATCTCGCCGGGCGGCCGTCGCTGATGTTTTTCGGCTTTACCTATTGTCCCGACGTATGCCCGACGACGCTGACCGATATTTCGGGCTGGCTCGACACGCTGGGCGAGGAGGCGAAGGATCTCGCGGTCTATTTCGTGTCCGTCGACCCAGAGCGCGATACGCCCGAACAATTGCGCGACTATCTCGCCGCGTTCGACGGGCGGATCGTCGGCTTGGTCGGCACGCCGGCCGAAACCGCGCGCATCGCGGATGCTTGGCGCGTCGTCTACAAAAAGGTGCCGCAAGGCGACAGCTACGTGATCGACCACACGGCGACGGTGTTCATGGTCGACAAGACGGGCCAATTCGCCGGCACGATCGATTTCCACGAGCAGCGCGAGACGGCGCTGGCGAAGTTGTCGCGACTTCTTCGCAGCGCACAAAATTCTTGACCCCTCCCGGCGGCGCTGGTACGCGTCACTCCTCCTTGGGGAGTAGTCGGCGTTCCCGAAACGCGTTCGCGTCAACATACTTGGTTCTTCGGAGCCATGGCGCGAGCAGCCCGCTTCAGCGGGTTTGGCAAGACCACGGACCTTCGCTTTGCCGGTACGGCCGGGGAAAGCGCAAGGTCGCGTTGCGTCTGGCCGTGGGAGCGTAAATCAGTGGAAGCCTTTCTCGTCTCGACCAGCGCCGTCGCCCTCGCCGAAATCGGCGACAAGACGCAGCTGCTCGCTTTTCTGCTCGCCGCGCGGTTCAAGAAACCCTGGCCGATCGTCGCGGGTATCGTCGCGGCGACGATCCTCAATCACGCCATCGCGGGCGCGGTCGGCGCTTGGATCGCCGAAGCTTTGGGCGGGGATATCCTGCGTTGGGTGCTGGGCCTGTCGTTCATCGCGATGGCGGTGTGGACGCTGATCCCCGACAGCATCGAGGAGGAAGAGGCCCAGATCGCACGCCAGATCAGCGTGTTCGGCACGACCTTCGTGACGTTCTTCATCGCCGAGATCGGCGACAAGACGCAGATCGCGACGGTCGCGTTGGCCGCGCATTACGCGCAGGCGGTGGCGGTGGTCGCGGGCACGACGCTGGGCATGTTGATCGCCGATGTGCCGGCCGTGTTCCTGGCCGACAAATTCGCGGCGAAGATCCCGACGAAATTCGTGCATCGCGTTGCGGCGGCGCTGTTCCTGGCGCTGGGCCTCGCGACGCTGCTGTCGGATTTCAAGCTGTTCTAAAGCCGCGCGAGAAACGCGTGGAAGCGTTCGTCGAATTCGGCGGGCGCTTCCACCATCGGCGAATGGCCGCATGAATCGAGGATCAGCAATTCGCTGTCCTTGATCCCGCGATGCAGCGTTTGGGCGTGATCGACCGTGCGGCCGCCATCGAGGCGCCCATGCACGATCAATGCGGGACAGGCGATCGCGCCGAGCCGATCCTCGAGATCGGTTTCGATCAGGCTGCGTTGCACGTCGATAATCGCTTGCCCGGGGGCGAGCACGGCGGCTTCGACATAGCGTTCGAAGAAATCGCGCGGCGTGGTCGCGAACCAATGTTCGCTGGTCTTGCGGATCTGCGCGGCGTTGACACCGTCGCGCTCCATCTCCGCCAGCAGCCCGCGCGCCAAGCCGTGGCCGCGCACCGAAGCGCCGGTGCCGATCAACACCAGCCCGCCGATCTTGTCGGGCGCGGCGAGGGCGGCGAGCTGGCAGACCACGCCGCCCATCGAATGGCCGACCAGCACGGGTTGTTCGAGCCCGAGCGCAGCGGCGAAACTCACGACGCGCTTCGCGAAGATATGGACGGAATAGCCGTCCGGCGGCGCGTCCGACCAAACGAAATTGTTGATCGCGTAGCCCGTGTGCGTCTCGGGCAGGCGCGCCATCGTCTCGCGCCACAGCACCGAAGACGAGCCGAAGCCGCCATGAACGAAAACCACGGGCCGCGATCCAGCGCCCGATTTCTCGTAGACGACGTTCCTGCCGTCGATGGCGACGGACAGCATCACTGCGCCGCCAGCGGGGGACGCACGATCGCCGCCGTCGTCTGATCGACATGGCGGGGCTTGGCCGGCGGCATTTCCTGGATTGCGTGGACCGATTGGCCCCAGCCTTTCGTGTCCGCGATCAGCTGACGATCTCGTACAACAAAACGCCCGCGCACCAGCGTATGGACGGGAACGCCGCGCACGGCGCGGCCGTTCCACGGCGTGATCTTGGCGCGCGATTGCAGATCGGCGTCGCAGATCATCGACGAGCGGCGCAGATCGACCAGCACGATATCGGCGTCCGCACCCGCCCGCAGAATCCCCTTCTTGGGAAACAAGCCCCAGGCGCGCGCCGGGTTGTAGGACGTCCAGCGCACATAGTCGCTGATCGACATGCGGCCCGCGTTCACCTCGGTCAGCATCAGCGACATCTGCGTTTCCACGCCGGGGAAGCCGCAATCGCAATCCCAAATCGCTTCGCGCAGCTTTTCTTCGGGCACGTGCGGCGCGTGATCGGTCGCGATCATGTCGATCGTGCCGTCCTTCAGCGCTTCCCAGATCGGGCCCTGATTGCGCGCCTCTCGCACCGGCGGGTTGACGCGGATGCGCCCGCCCAAGCGGCCGTAATCTTCGGCCCCCAGCAGCAGATATTGCGGGCAGGTCTCGCCGGTCACGTCGACGCCGCGCGCTTTGGCTTCGCGCAAGGGTTTGAGTTCGTCGGCCGAGGAGATGTGCAGCACATGGATGCGTGCCCCCGTCCATTCGGCGAGGATCGCGGCACGGCTGACGGCTTCGATCGCGACGACGGCAGGGCGCGCGGCGAGATGCGCCAAAGGATCGTTGCGGCCGGCCGCCTGCAAATGCTTTTGGCGGCGCGCCATGATCGACGCGGTTTCGGCATGCAGCGAAATGCGCTTGCCGTGGCGGGCGACGATCTCGAAGCCTTCCAGCATCGCACCGGTCGACGGGGCGGGCAGATTGCCGAACGTGTTGCCCATGAAGCATTTGAAGCCGATCACGCCGCCCGCGACCAGATCTTCGAGATTGGCGAGGTTCTCCTCGCCCAGCAGACCGTAAAGACCGTAATCGACATGCGCCTTAGCGGCGGCGAGCGCGTGTTTCTGCGCAAGCTCGACCTTGCCCGCCGTCGGCGGATTGACGTTGGGCATTTCGAACACGGTCGTCACACCGCCCATCGCGGCGGCGGCCGTGCCCGTCTGCCAATCTTCCTTATGCGTATAGCCGGGCTCGCGGAAATGGACATGCGCATCGATGGCGCCGGGCAGGATATGCATCCCCGTCGCGTCGAGCGTTTCCTTGGCTTGCGGCATCGCCGCGTCGTCGCCGATGGCGAAGATCTTGCCGTCCTTGATGGCAAGGCTGCCTTCGCGCACGCCGTCGGGATAAACAAGCGTGCCGTTGCGCAAGACGATGTCGGCGGTGACGGTCATTGTCTTTTCCTCGTTTTTTTAGAGCGCGGCCCAGCCGCCATCGACCGGCAGATCGACGCCGGTGATCTGGCGCGACGCGTCGCTCGCCATGAACAGGCACGCATTGGCGACGTCGGCGTCGATCGTCACGCGGCGCAGCGCATAGTCGGCGGCGTGGCGTTGGGCGGCTTCCTCCGGCGTGATGTTCAAGCGCCGCGCCATTTCCGCGCAGACCTTCTCGCGGAAGCGCGGCCCATCGACCATGCCGGGGGCGACGTTGTTGACGTTGATGTTGTACGGCCCCAACTCCAGCGCGAAGCTTTTGGTGATGCCACGCAAACCCCATTTCGACGCGGAATAAGCGAGGCGTCCGGCGCGCCCGCGCATGCCGAACGTGCCGCCGACATTCACGATCTTGCCGTAGCGCTGCTTGATCATCGCCGGCGCTACGGCATGGATCGTGTGGAAGCACCCGTTCATGTTGAGGGTGACGATTTCGTCGAATTCCTCGGCCGTGGTTTCGGCCCCGGTCTTGCCGATCGGGCCCGATCCACCGGCGACATTCACCAGCACGTCGATCCGCCCGAAGGTCGCAAGGCAAGCGCCGACCGCGCGTTCGACGGCCGGCGCATCTGTCAGGTCGCAGGCTTCGACTTGGACCTTGCGACCCGCCGCGCGCGCGGCGGCGGCGACGGGTTCGATGGCCGCGACGTCGCGACCGAGAAGGGCGAGATCGCACCCCTCGGCCGCGAACGCGGCGGTGATGGCGGCCCCCATCCCTTTGGCGGGACCGGTGATAAGAACGATCTTGCCGTTGAGTTGGAGGTCCATCTTTCTCACTTCATCGACGAGGGGCGTTCGGCGCGCGGCGGCAGGAAGGAACGGTTGAAGACTTGTTCCACCGGCGGCTTGGTCTTGAGGTCGAACGCCATCGCCAGAATGTCGATCGACGCTTTGAGGCGCGCGTCGTCCACGTCGCCCAGCCCGATCTTCGCGATCTCGGGATGGTTCATCTCGTCGAGGATTGTGGCGTCGAAGCGTTCGCGTTCGATCTTCAGATCGATCAGCTGGTCGCGCTTGGCGACGGCGGCGACGGCGGCGGTCGGGTCCTTCAGCGCGTCGACCACACCCTGGTTGATCGCCTTCAGCAGTCCGCGCACCGCTTGCGGATTTTCCTTGGCGAGCTTCTGCGACACCATGATGACGTTGGAGTAGAGATCCATCCCGAAATCGCCGAACTTGATGAAGCGCAGCTCCTTGTCCGCATCGATGCCGATCAGTTTGGCCGAGAAGCGGATCGTGTTGACGAAGCCGAAGGCGCCATCGAACTGACCTTGCATCAGCAATTGTTCGCGTAAGTTCGGCTGGATGTTGGTGAGCTTCACGCCCGCGCAGTCGATCTTCGCCAGCGTGCAGAAGGCGGGGAAAAGCTTGAGCGCGCCGTCATTGGCGGGCCCGCCCAGCGTCTTGCCTTCCAAATCCTTCGCCGTCTTGATCGGCGAGCCGGACTTCACCGCGATGGTGAAGGGCGGCTGGTTGAACATCGCGTAGACGGCGATGGGTGCCACGTCGGGCTTCTGGCTGGCGAAGTCGATCAGCGCGTTCATGTCGCCGAAGCCCACGTCGTAGGCGCCCGAGGCGATCAGCGAAATCGGCGCACCCGATCCGGTGCCCGGATCCATCGTCACCTCCAGGCCTTCGCGCGCGAAATAGCCGCGATCCTGCGCCAGGAAGAAATAGCCCTGCGGGCCTTGATACTTCCAGTTCAGTACCATTTTGAGCTTGGTCTGCGCGTCGGCCGGAGCCGACAACGCCGCACCGGCCAGCGCGAGGATCGCGGCGGCGAGATAACGCAATTTCATGCGGACTCTCCTGTTTGGGGTTTTTTGTCGATATCGGACGTGAAGGCGCGCGCGATCGCGGGATTGCCGGCGACCGCGCCGTAAAGCAGGCGCACGAGGAAGGGGATCGCGTCGGCGACGTATTGCGGCGACGTGGTGGCGCACGCGTCGAGCGCCAGCACGACGTCGTAGCCGAGATAGGTCGCGTCGCTCAGCGTGGCGAACACGCAGCGATCGGTGTTGATGCCGGCGAAGACCAGTGTGGTGATCTGCCGGCGGCGCAAAATCGAATCGAGCTCGTTGTCCCAGAAGCCCGACAGGCGATGCTTGTGGACCAGAATGTCGCCTTGTTCGATCGGCAGCTCGTCGATATTGGCGGCCCCCCAATCGTCGGCGACGAGCGTGCGGCCCTTGCCGGAGATCGCGGGATCGCCATAGGTCGGGCGCTGGCCGTTGTTGCGCGCGCGCTCCAGCGCGAAGGCGGGCAGATTGGCGGCGTCCGCGCGCACGCCCCAATTGACCCAGAAGACCGGCACGCCGCCGCTGCGCGCGGCGGTGGTCAGCGCCTTCACCGGGCCGATCGCGCTGCGCACCGGCGTGGGATCGATACCCGATGCGGCGAACCAACCGTCGTCGTGCAGGAAGTCGTTCTGCATGTCGACGACCAGCAAGGCGGTACGCGCGAGATCGATTTCGATGGCTTGCGGATCGGTGTCGATCAACGCGCGGCGCGGCGCGGGAACCGCCCGCACGAAGCTTACGAAATTGCGCCGTTCTTCGCTTTCCATGGGGAAAGCCTAGGCGCGGTTATTGCTTCCAAAAACTGTCGCTTTCGAAGGAAAGCGGTTCGAAAAAGGACACGGTCCCTCGGCACTGCCCTGCGTTTGGGCGCCGTGACCCGCCGGAAGCGAAGGCCTGCCCAATGAAGTATCAGCGGATATTGTCCTATTTCGACGCGGTGGCGCGGACCGGTTCGTTCCGTAAGGCCGCCGAGCGGGCGAATATCACGGGCTCGGCGCTGGTCCGGCGCATCCAGGATTTGGAGCAGGAGCTTGGCGCGCCGTTGTTCGAGCGGCGCGCGCGCGGCGTGGGGCTGACGACGGCGGGGGAAATGTTCCTCGCCTATGCCCGCGCGCAAAACGCCGAGGCGCAGCGTCTGGCTTCGCAGATCGAGGATATGCGCGGCGTGCGGCGCGGCGCGGTGCGCATTTCATGCAGCCAGGCGGCGGCCCCGCATCTGCTGCCCCAGGCGATCGCGCGCTTCACCGAGAAACATCCGAAAATCTCGTTCCATGTCGAGGTGCTGGACCGCGAGGCGGCGGTGTCGGCCTTGGCCGATTACCGGGTCGATCTGGTGCTGGTCTATCGGCCCGCCCCGGCGGCGGGGGTGTTGCATGTGCTGAAGCGCCTGCCGCAAAAGCTTGTGGCGCTGCTGCCCGAACGCCACGCGCTGGCGGGCAAGGGGCCGCTGCGTCTACGTGACTGCGTGCGCTATCCGATGGCGCTGCCCGAGCGGCCGTTGGGGGCCCGCGTGCTGCTGGAGGAGTTCGCGGGCCGTGCGGGCATCCGGATCGCACCCGCCGTGGAATCGAACTCGTTCGAGATGCTACGCGGTTGCGTGCGGCACACCGGGCTGATCTCGTTCCAGATCGAGGCGGGCGTGGTCAAAACGCGCGCCAAATCGACGGACGGGATCGTCGCGCGCCCGATCGACGAGCGCGACGCACCCCCCGCCGACCTGATTTTGGGCCAGTTGCGCGGGCGCAATCTGCCGGTCGCCGCGGCGTCCTTCGCCGAGATGTTCGCCGAACAGCTCGGGACGTTCTAAGATGATCGCTCAAGAAATAAAGAGAGGCAGCGTATGGAGAAGTTGAAGATCACCGCCGGCGGTTTCGTGTTCGGCGCGAAATTCGAGGATGCGGCGCCCAAGACGGTCGCGAAATTCCGCACGCTGCTGCCTTATCGCCAGAAACTGATCCATGTGCGCTGGAGCGGCGAAGGCTGCTGGATTCCGCTCGGCGATTTCGATTTCGGTTTGGGCTACGAGAATCACACGAGCTATCCGGCCCCGGGGCAGTTCCTGCTCTATCCGGGCGGGATCAGCGAAACCGAGATCATCGTCGCCTATGGCGGCGTGCAATTCGCCAGCAAGATGGGCCAGCTCGCCGGCAATCATTTCATGACGATCACCGACGGGATGGAAAACCTCGCGACCCTCGGCAAGAAGGTGCTGTGGGAAGGCGCGCAGCCGATTTCGATCGAAGCGGCGTAAACGAAAAGGGGCGGGCTTGTCGGGCCCGCCCCATTCGTTTCAGGCGACCATGCCGGGCTCCGCGGTCTCCAACGCGAAATTCGCCGTCGGCGGCGGAACCGGCGAGGTCAACGCCGGCAAGGCGCGCAGCGACGCGGGCAGCAGACCGCGCGACTGATCGCGCAGGAAGCCCTTCAACGGCGTTTCGGCCTCGCAGAAGCCCGGCATCGCGGCGGCGGTGATCAGTTCGCGGCGCGACATGCTGGCCAGCAGGAATTCGTTCTGGTCGCGCCACACGCCCAATTCGCAGCGCGTGAAGCCGTACCAGTCGAAACCGTGCAGGCGGAAGGTCGAGCCTTCGACGATCGCCGCGACCGCTTTGATCTGCCAATGCGTGGCGACGTAGAACAGCGCCGCGCGCGCCAGCGCCTTGTAGATCTTCGTGTCCTTCGACACGTTGATGCCGCCGCCGAACCACCCGAGATGCGAGGATTCGAGTTCGTAGGCCGCGGGTGCGGACACCGCGCAAGTGCGGCCTTCGCCCGCCATCGCCTGCGCCTGGTCGCCGTACCAGAAGGAAAGATCGCTCATCATCTCCGCGAGCGAACGTTCGAGCCACACGCGGCGCATGCCGATCGTCGCGACCGGGCCTTCGTCGGCGCGCGACGCGGTGAACACGATCACGTCGGCTTCGGCGGGATTGTGGAAGCGGCTGTCTTGCGCCGGCGGCATGCGCACCTTGGCGCGCTTGTCGTCGGGCAGCTTTTCCCAGAAGCGGCGCACGTCGTCGAGGCGGTGGCTCACGTCGATATCGTAGCCATGCGCTTCGAACCACGCGCCGAGCTGCATCCAGCGCGTGAAGGCGATCTTGGGATCGAGGACCGATTTTTCCGGGCGTTGGAAGACGTCGAGGAATTTCATGGCTTGTACCTCCGGGAACGAAAAGGGGAGGCGGCCATTGAACACGATTCCCGCGACGACCGGAGGTGCGTCGCGCGTCAATTCGGCGGGCGCGACGAACTTTCTTCGAGCACAACCGACGTTGTCGCTACGAAGGTAGCGTCGTCGAGCCGGAACGGCAAAATTAACTTTTGGTAGGCGGTCCAGTGCGTGCCGAAATCGACCCGCAGCACCCGCGCTTCGGGCTGGGCGCGTTCGGCCGCTTCGCGCGCGTGGCGGTCGATCATGGCGGCGTAAGGGACAAGCTGCGTGCGGTCGAGCACGCGCGCGCCGATCCAGCGGCGCGTGGGCACGTTGAAGCGCGAGCCGATATGCAAGCACACCGCTTCGCCGTCGACGATCTTGAACAGCGACGTCGTGCCGCCCTTCAACATCTCGACGAAGTAATGCGCCATGTCGCCGGCGGCCCCGCTGTCGAGCACCGAGCGCAACTCCGGCTTCAACTCGCCATAGGGCATGCGCATATCGACCCAGCCCTTCGGGATGGGCGTGCGCGCGCGGATCATACGCGCGACGACGGCGCCGAGTTCGCGCGTCTCGAATTTCTGAAGCGGCGCGTTCGGCTCGCCCATGCCGACCAGCGCGAAGCGCGCGCGGCTGGCATGGATCGCGTCTTCGAGCGCCACGGCCGCCGCACCGGTCAGCGCCAGACGGTCGAAGGTCACGCGCATGCCGTCATGGCCGACGGGTTCGATCCCCGCCCAGCCGAAGCCGCGCGCCACGAAAGCGCGCACGTCGCCGTATCCTTCGCCCGGCGTGCCCAGGCGCCGGCGCGCTTCCTCGACCAGGCCGTCGGGGGCGGACAGGAATTCGCCTTCCTCCGAAATCCAGCCCGATTCCACGCCGGCAAGGCGCTCGGTCGATTTCATATCGGGCGTCAAAACGACTTCGCGCAGAAAGGCCATACGGTCGGTGATCGGCAGCGACGCGGCGATGGCTTGCAGCCAATCGGCGTTGACCTTGCGGGTCAGGCCCGCGCTCAAACGTTCGAACGTGTCGGCGCTGGTGCCGCAAATGCGCGCGGCATGGGCCAGGCGGATCCGCCGCCGGGCCAAAGCCTCCAAAAATCGTTCGCGCACGTTCGGCATACAAATTTCTCCATACCCGCAGAACTGCGGGTGCCGGACGACTAGGATTTCCGTCGAACAGTCCGGTCGACCCAGGCCGGCATACAATAGCGCGGCACGGCGTTCCGGCCTAGTGCTCCCCAATTTCCTCGGGGGGCTTGGGGTGGGCGCGGTGGCCGGAGACGAGAAAGGCGAGACCGACCCATGGAAACGACCACCGTCCCCGCAATTCTTCCCGCTCTGCCGGCGACGACGCCGATTTCCCTGCCGCTCGGCCCCCATGGGCGGGCCAAAGGGCGCAAATCCCGGCCGTCGCCGCGATCCTACAAGATCGGCGCCGAAGGCGGGCGGACCAGCCTGCGCTTGGAAACGGAATTCCAGGCGGCATTGCGCGAAATGTGCCGGGTCGAAGGCATCACCATGTCGCGCTTCCTGTCGGAACTGCGCCAGGGCCTGTCGGACGACGCGAATTTCTCGTCGAAGGTGCGCTGCGCGGTGTTGAGCTGGTTCACGCAGCGCGTCGTGCTGCCGCAGGGCCGGCCGGAGCGCAAACGATGACCAGCGTCGTCACGATAAATCGACGAGAGGGACTTCCCGCTTCGCGCAGCCTGACGCTGGTCGTGCGCGGGCCGGGCGGACCGCCGACGGCGGAGGAGATCGCCGCCTTGTTGGCGTCGATGCCGGCGACGACGAGCGGCGGCGAAGGCGGCGGAACGCGCTTGCGGGTCTATAACGTCGATTACCCGGAACAAGTTCCCTTGTGCCGGGATTGCGCGCCCGCCGCCGCCGTGGCTCAACCGAGATTGGCTTCCGCGAACTCGTAATTGGCGAGCTTGTCGAGGAAGTTGGTCGTGAAATCCGGCCGGCGATTGCGGAAATCGACGTAGTAGGCGTGTTCCCACACGTCGATGACCAGCAGCGGCTTGCCTTCGCCCGAAGCGATCGGCGTGCCGGCGTTGGCCGACTTCGTCGTCTTCAACTTGCCGTCCTTGCCGAGGACGAGCCACGCCCAGCCCGAGCCGAATTGCGTGGTCGCGGCGGTCTTGAACGAATCCTTGAACGCTTCGACCGAGCCGAAATCGGCTTCGATCTTCGCCTTCAGCTTGCCCGGCATGGCGCCGCCCTTGGGCGACAGCGACTTCCAAAAGAACGAGTGGTTCCAGTGCTGGCCCGCGTTGTTGAACACCGGCGTCAGCGCGGCGTCGGTCGCCGACAGCTTCACCAGTTCCTCGAGCGACTTGCCCTGCAATGCCGCGTTCTTTTCCACCAGGCCGTTCAGCGCGGTGATATAGGTCTGGTGATGCTTGCCGTGATGCAGTTCCAGGGTTTCCTGGCACATGCCGCGCTCGGCCAACGCGTTCAGCGAAAAGTCCAAAGCGGGAAGTTCGAAAGCCATCTTGTCGCTCCTTCGTACGGATGATGCGGTCGCCCCAAGATGTCGAGCCGGGGGCCGTTCCGCCGGGCACTATTTTACCCCTTGCGGCGGCCTGTCAACCTTACGCGAATTACGTGTTTTCGGATTTGCGTCTTCCGCCGTGCCGGTGCCCCCGATTGCGGGTAACATGGGCCGCAACGTATCTAGGGTTACGGCCGATCGGGGCGTTTTATGGACATTGTTTTGTTTCTCGTCTTTCTCGGCGCGACTTTCGGCGCGGGGGCGACCGGCGCGCTGTTTCCGACGGGGGCTTGGTACGAAAGCCTGCGCAAACCGTCTTGGGTCCCGCCGAATTGGCTTTTTCCCGTCATGTGGACGTCGATCTATCTGCTGATCGCGTTCGCCGGGGCGCGCGTAGCGCCGCTGGAAGGCAGCGCCTATGCGATGGCGTTCTGGGCGTTGCAGATCGCGTTCAACGCGCTGTGGACGCCGGTGTTCTTCGGGTTGCGCAATCTGCGCGCCTCGATCCCGGTGATGGTGTGTTTGTGGTGCGCGGTGCTGGGGGCGACCATCACCCACTGGCAACTCGACATATGGGCGGGGCTCGCCTTCGCGCCCTATCTGGCTTGGGTCAGCGTGGCGGCGGTACTGAACCTCGCCATGCTGCGTCTCAACCCCGACCAGAAGCCGCTGGATTTGGCGAATAGCTGATGGCGTCGCCCAAGCGCGTTCTGTTGTTGGGCGCGACCGGGACCATCGGCCGCGCGACGCATGGCGCCTTGATCGCGGCGGGAAACGAAGTCGTTTGCTTTGGCCGGCGCGGGGCCACGGGCGCGTTTCGTGCGGGCGACGTGACCGATCTTTCTTCGATCCGGCGCGACGGGTTTCGCGGCGAGCGTTTCGACGCTGTCGTTTCGTGCCTTGCCTCGCGCACCGGCGCGCCGAAGGATGCCTGGGCGATCGATCATCAAGCGCATCTGAACGTGCTGACGGCCGCGCGCGACGCGGGCGTTGCGCAGTTCGTGTTGCTGTCGGCGATCTGCGTGCAAAAACCCAAGCTCGCCTTTCAGCACGCGAAGCTCGCGTTCGAGAATGCGCTGATCGGCTCGGGCCTGCGCTATTCGATCGTCCGGCCGACGGCCTATTTCAAATCGCTGTCGGGGCAAGTCGACCGCGTGCGCGCGGGCAAGCCGTTCCTGATTTTCGGCGACGGCGCTTTGACGGCGTGCAAGCCGATCGGCGACGAAGATTTGGGCCGCTATCTCGCCGATTGCCTCGACGATCCGGCGCGGATGGATCGCATCCTTCCCATCGGCGGGCCGGGGGCCGCGATCACGCCGCGCGAACAAGGCGAATATCTATTTCGCGCGCTGGGGCGGCCGTCGCGCTTCAAATCCGTGCCGGTGGGTTTGCTCGACGCGATCGCGGCCACACTCGGGCTTGCCGGGCGCATCGTGCCCTTCCTGGCCGACAAGGCCGAGTTCGCGCGGATCGGGCGCTATTACGCGACCGAGTCCATGCTCGTCTGGGATGCGGTGACGGGGAAATACGATGCCGCCGCCACGCCGTCGACCGGCACGCAAACGCTGTTCGACTATTACGACAAGCTCATCGCCGGAACCGCGACGGCCGAACGCGGCGATCACGCGGTTTTCTGAAGCCCCGCGTCGTCTAGGCGGCTGGGCACGTTCCGGATCTTTCATGTTTTTCAGGTGGTTAATCGGGTGTCCGGTGCGCCCTAGTGGCGCCAATCCGGACGGCCGATTTGGTAGCAGCGGAGGGATTTGAACCCCCGACCAAGGGATTATGATTCCCCTGCTCTACCACTGAGCTACGCTGCCGCCGAAATCGATCCGTGCGGGTCGTGGTGTCCCGCAAGGCCGGGTCATGTAGCCCACCTCGGGGCGGAAGGCAAGCTTGCGGGAAGGGGCCCGTCTTGCCAGGGTGGCCGGGCATGAACGTCTTGTTCGTCCATCAGAATTTTCCCGGCCAATACCTGCATTTGGCCCCCGAATTGGCGCGGCGCGGGCATCGCACGATGGCGCTGGCGATCGAGCGCGGCGGGCCGGCGGGCGACACGATGATTCGTCGCTACGCCCCCCGCCGGGGCACGACGCTGGCCGCCCATCCCTGGAGCCAGGATTTCGAAACCAAAATCCTGCGCGGCGAGGCTTGCGCGCGTGCCGCGATCGATCTCGCGCGCGACGGCTTCGTGCCGGACGTGATCTGCGCCAATCCCGGCTGGGGCGAATCGCTGTTCCTGAAAGACGCGCTGCCGGCCGCGAAGCTGCATCTCTATCTCGAATTCTTCTATCGCGCCGAGGGCGGCGATTTCGGCTTCGATCCCGAATTCCCGCATCCGGAATTCGACGGGCCCGCGCGCCTTCGCGCACGCTCGGCGGCGCAGTTGCTGGCGCTGGACGCGATGGATGGCGCCGTAGCGCCGACCGCGTGGCAGCGCGAGCGCTTTCCGGAGGTTTATCGGCCGCGTATCGAAACCTGTTTCGACGGGATCGATGTCGATCGCGTCGTCGCCGATCCGTCGGCGTCGATCGAGATCGCGGGCACGCGTTTCGCCGCCGGGCAAAAGATCGTCACCTTCGTGAACCGCAATCTCGAACCCTATCGCGGCTATCACGTGTTCATGCGCGCCTTGCCGCGCTTGCTGGCGAAAGTGCCCGACGCACAAGTGCTGATCGTCGGCGGCGATGGTGTGAGCTACGGCATCAAGCCGCCGGACGGCGTTTCATATAAGGAACGCTATCTCGCCGAGATGCGCGACCAGATCGATCTCAGCCGCGTGCATTTCCTCGGTCGCGTGCCCTACGAAACCTATTTGAAGGTGCTGCAGGTTTCGGCGGCGCATGTCTATCTGACCTATCCCTTCGCGCTGTCGTGGTCGCTGCTGGAGGCGATGGCCGCCGAATGCGCGATCGTCGCCTCGCGCACCGGGCCCGTGCCCGAAGCGATCGAGGACGGCAAGTCGGGCGTGTTGGTCGATTTCTTCGATCGCGACGGCTTGGCCGATGCGGTGGCGGCTGTATTGGAGAAACCTTCCGCCTATCGGGCGATGCGCACGCGCGCGCGCGCCAAAGTGCTGCGCGATTACGCGCTCGCCGCGTGCGTCAAGCGTCACGCTGATTTGGTCGAGCGTTATTGAGCGGGTTTTGGCGCGTCTTTACAGATCAGCGCGTGGGCGATTCGCCCGACAGAGCCGTCGGGCTCCATGCCGAAACGCACCTCGCGCTCCTCGCGCGAGATGGCGAGATTCTCGCCCGCCTCGTCCTCGTACATCAGCACGCGAATACCCGCGTTCTCGCCCGACGCGCAATCGAAATGCGCGAGCGCTTGCATCGACGCGACGCGGGAATTGCCGGCCTGGATCGGCGCCTTGTAGACGACGCGGATCCACGCCGTGTGCATCTGGCCCGCCGACCGCATGCCCGCGATATCGACGAACACGGGGTTGCCGCTCGCGGTTTCGCCCGCACTCGTCCATTCGGCCGCGCGCGCCGGCGCGGCCGCGGCGATCGTCGCGGCGAACAGCATCGATAGGGCGGCGGCAAAACGCATGCGAACTCCCCCGGGGCCAAACGGCATAGCATAGACGGGCCGGATTTGGCACGCGCAGGCTTGCGCGCGAAGATGGCGAAAACACGGCGCGTCCGTGGTAGTTTGCCGCCGTCCCGATTCAGCCGTGCAGGAAAAAATATGACCGACGCCGCCAACGCCCAATTGCCGGTGCTTTATTCGAAGCCGATCCCGGTGGATCGCGTCGCGCATGCGGGCAAATTCTACGCGGCCCCGACGAATTTGCGTTTCGCGCGCGCCGCGTCCTTCGTGCCGCTGGGCATGGCGGAGATGGCCTTCGCCGCACGGCATTATCCGATCGTGTTCCCGGCCAATGCGCAAGGCGGCCCGCTGGCGGTGTTGGGGCTGGAGAACGCGCATAATCTGTTCGTCAACGCCGAAGGCTTCTGGGCCGACGACCATTACATCCCGGCCTATATCCGCCGTTACCCGTTCATCTTCACGCAAGCGCCGGACGGCCAGTTCGTGCTTTGCCTTGAAGCCGGGGCCAATGCCATCGCCGACACGGGCGACAAGCCGTTTTTCGAAGCGGACGGCAAGGCCGGGAAAGTGATCGACGACGCGCTGCGCTTCTCGGGCGATTTCCATGCGCAGCATGATTTCGCCGTCAGCTTCGTGAAGGCGCTGGCCGAACAGAACCTGCTGATGGATAACAACGCCAAGGCGCAGTTGCCCGGCGGCAAGGATTTGACGCTGCAAGGCTTCCGCACCGTCGATCCCGCGAAGTTCGATGCGCTGCCCGACGATATCTATCTCGACTGGCGCAAGAAGGGCTGGATCGCGGCGGTGCATTGCCATCTGATCTCGCTCGGCCATTGGCAAACGCTCGCCAACCGCGCCGCGCGCGAAATCGCCGCGAAGAAATCCGCCTAGACCAGCGCGCGTTCCAAAACCCGTGCGACGTGAAGCGCCTCGCGCCCACCCAGATCGGCGATCTGGTGGCGGCACGAGGTGCCATCCGCGACGATCAGCGTATCGGCGCCCGCCTTGCGGATCGCCGGCAGCAACGATGCTTCGGCCATCGCTTTCGACGCGTCGAGATTCGCGACTTCGTAGCCGAAGGCGCCGGCCATGCCGCAGCACGACGATTCGATCAGGCTGGGCGTCAGGCCCGGGATCAGTTTGAGCGCATCGAGCGTGGCGTTCGCCGCGCCGAACGCCTTCTGATGGCAATGGCCGTGGACGAGCGCATTGGTCTCCGGCAACGCCTTGAAGATCGGCTTCAAGCGGCCGGCCTTGGCTTCGCGGGCGAGGAACTCCTCGAACAGCATCGCCGATGCGCCGATCTTCGCGGAATTGGCACCCGGCAGCAGCGACGATAGCTCGTCCTTCAGCGCGAACAGGCAGGAAGGCTCCAGGCCGACGATGGGAATGCCTTTCTCGGCAAAAGGCAGCATCGCGTCGATCAGGCGCTGCGCTTCGCGCTTGCCTTCATCGACCAAGCCCGCCGACAGGAAGGTGCGTCCGCAGCACAAGGGCCGCCCGCCATCGTTCGCGGTCGGCACATGCACCTTGTAGCCGGCAGCTTCGAGCACGCTTATCGCGGCGCGCGCATTCTCCGGCTCGAACCACGTGTTGAACGTGTCGGCGAAAAAGGCGATCTCGGCGTTCTGCGATTGCGCCTCGCGCGCGCGGAACGGCTTCGCGGCCCAGCTTGGCAGGCTGCGCGACGCGGCGAAGCCGGTCAGGCTTTCGGAAAGCCGCGCGAGTGCGGGGATCTTGTCGCGCAACGCAAGCAGAGGCCCGAGCTTCGACGCGAGGCTCGCGTAGCGCGGCAGATAGCCGACCAGCTTGTCGAAGATCGAATGGCCGTGGCGCGTTTTGTAGTGATGCAGGAACTCGACCTTCATCTTCGCCATGTCGACGCCGGTTGGGCATTCGCGCTTGCAGCCCTTGCAGCCGACGCAAAGCCGCATCGTTTCGTACATCGCATCGGATGTCAGCGCATCCGCACCCAACTGGCCGGAGATCGCAAGGCGCAGCGTGTTCGCGCGCCCGCGCGTCAGATCCTTCTCCTGTCGCGTGACGCGATAGCTGGGGCACATCGTGCCGGCGTCGAATTTCCGGCAATGGCCGTTGTTGTTGCACATCTCGACCGCACCGGCGAAGCCGCCCCAATCCGACCAGTCGAGGACGGTCGGGATTGCGTCGGTCTTGTAGCCGGGCTTGAAGCGGAACAGCGTGCGGTCGTCCTGGCGCGGCGGTTCGACGATCTTGCCGGGATTCATCACGCCCTTGGGATCGAACAGCTTCTTGATTTCGCCGAAGGCACCCGTCAGTCGCGGCCCGAAGAAGGGCGCGATCCATTGCGAGCGCACCAGCCCGTCGCCATGCTCGCCGGAATACGCACCCTTATATTCGCGCACGAGGGCGGCCGCTTCCTCGGCGATCGCGGCCATCTTCGCGGCCCCGTCCTGCTTCATGTTCAGGATCGGGCGGACATGCAGGCAGCCGACCGAGGCGTGGGCGTACCATGTGCCTTTCGTGCCGTGCTTGTGGAACACCTCGGTCAATCGGGACGTATAGTCCGCCAAATGCTCGAGCGGCACCGCGCAATCCTCGATGAACGAGACGGGTTTGCCGTCGCCCTTCATCGACATCATGATGTTGAGGCCCGCCTTGCGGACTTCCCACACGTCCTTTTGCAAGGCCGCATCGGGAATTTCGACGACCGAGCCGGGCAGGCCCAGATCGGCCATCAGCGTGACGAGGTCTTTGAGTTTGCGGACCTGCGTGTCCTTGTCCTCGCCCGCGAATTCGACCAGCAGGATCGCGTCGGGCTCGCCCTTCAGGAATTTCGCGACGATGCCGGCATAGGCGGGGATCGAGCGCGACAGATCGATCATCGTGCGATCGACCAACTCGACCGCGACGGGGCCGAGCTTGACGATATGTTGCGTCGTCTCCATCGCCTGACGGAAATGGGGATAGTGCACGACGCCGAGCGTCTTGTGCTTGGGCAGCGGCGAAAGCTTCAGTTTCAGCGCGCGCGAATAGGCGAGCGTGCCCTCCGAACCGACCAGCAAATGGGCGAGGTTGTGGCCCGTGGGCTTGACGGTTTCGAGATTATAGCCGCCCACGCGGCGCAGCAGCTTGGGGTAACGCGCTTCGATCTCGTCCGCTTCGCGTTCGGCGATATTGCGGATCGCGCGCACGATATCGACGAAGCGCGAAGGGCCGCTCAGCCCTTCGAGATTGCCGCCGACGGGCCCGAAATGCGCTTGCGTGCCATCGGCGAGCAGCGCGTCGATGCCCAGCACGTTATGCACCATGTTGCCGTAGGCGATGGAGCGCGAGCCGCAGGAATTGTTTCCCGCCATGCCGCCGATCGTCGCTTGGGCCGAAGTCGAAACGTCGACCGGGAACCATTGGCCGGTGGATTTGAGCTGGGCGTTCAAATGATCCAGCACGATGCCGGGCTCGACCGTGGCGACATCGCCTTCGACCGACAAAAGTTTGTTGAGATGCTTCGAATTGTCGATGACCAGCGCCGCGCCGACCGTTTGGCCGCATTGCGATGTGCCGCCGCCGCGCGGGAGGACGGGCACGCCCATTTCCGCCGCGATCTGGATGGCGATCCGCGCGGCTTCGGCGTTGCGCGGGATCACCACACCGACCGGATCGATCTGGTAGATCGACGCGTCGGTCGCGTAGCGGCCGCGATCGAAGGCGCCGAACAGCACGTCGCCTTCGACTTCGCGCTTCAGGCGCGTTTCGAGATCGGAAGCAAGCGGGGCGTCGAGCGGCATGTTTCTTCCCTCGGTTTTATTTTCTCAGTCGTAGGCTTCGGCCGTGCCCGAAAAGGCGGCGAGAACGGATTGGCGCTTGCCGGCGAGATGCGCTTCCAGGATCGCGCGCAGCGCCGCACCGTCGCGCGCATCGAGGGCGGCGATCATGCGCTCGTGTTCCTCGACCGCTTTGGCCCAGCGCTCGGGCGTGAGGTTCGCGGCGTAGCGCACGCGTTTGACGCGCGCGTTCAATCGCTCGAAGGTTTCGACCAGCACGGGGTTGTTCGCGGCAGCGGCGATATGGCGGTGGATGTCCTGGTTCGCGCGGAAATAGGCCGCGCGATCGCCGCGCGCGTGATGGGCGCGCATTTCGAAATGCAGCGCCTTGATCTCGGCGAGCTGTGCCGCATCGATACGCTTGGCGGCGAGTTCGCCCGCGAGACCTTCAAGGGCCGCGAGCAATTCGAACGTCGCTTCGATGTCGGCGCGGTCGAGCGGGGCCACGACCGCGCCGCGATTGGGTTCGTGCCGCACCAGGCCTTCGCTCGCCAACATGCGCAAGGCTTCGCGCAGCGGCGTGCGCGACACGCCCAAACGTTCGCCCAAAGCGCGCTCGCTCAACCGCGCCCCCGGCGCTAATTCGCCGTCCAGGATCATCTGGCGCAGCGCATCGACCGCCTTGGCGGGCAGCGTGATGGGGAGGGCGGAATCGTCTGGCATCCCTATTTGGTATACCAAAAATCCGACATTGAAAAGCCTGATTGACCGGTACCGGGTCTATTGGTATACCAAATCAACCAAGCCCTGGAGGATCGCCCCCATGATCAAGCTGAGCAACGCCGCGTCCGGCCGCCATTTCCTGCAGATCCCGGGGCCCACCAATGTGCCCGAGCGCGTGTTGCGCGCGATCGATAACCCGACGATCGATCATCGCGGGCCGGAATTCGGCGCGATCGGGCGCAAGGCGCTCGCCGGCATGAAGACGATCTTCAAGACGACCGAAGGCCACGCGATCATTTTCCCCGCCTCGGGCACGGGGGCGTGGGAAGCGGCCCTCGTCAACACGCTGTCGCCCGGCGACAAGGTGCTGATGTTCGAGACCGGCCATTTCGCCACGCTGTGGCGCAAGATGGCGGGCAAGCTCGGCATCGAAGTCGAATTCGTCGAAGGCGATTGGCGCCATGGCGTCGATCCCGCCGCGGTCGAGGCGAAACTCATCGCCGACAAGGGCCACGCCTATAAGGCGGTGATGGTCGTCCATAACGAGACCTCCACCGGCTGCACGACGCGCGTGAACGAAGTGCGCAAGGCGATGGACCGCGCCAAGCATCCGGCGTTGCTGATGGTCGATACGATTTCTTCGCTCGGCTCGCTCGATTATCGCCATGACGAATGGGGCGTGGACGTCACCGTCGCGGGTTCGCAGAAGGGATTGATGCTGCCGCCCGGCTTGTCGTTCAACGCGGTTTCCAAGAAGGCGCTGGAAGCGAGCAAGACAGCGAAGCTCACCAAATCCTTCTGGGCGTGGGACGAGATGATCGCGGCCAACGCCAATGGTTACTTCCCCTATACGCCCGCGACGAACCTGCTTTACGGCCTATGCGAAGCGATCGACATGCTGCACGAAGAAGGGCTCGACAACGTCTTCGCGCGCCACGACCGCCATGCCGAAGCCACGCGCCGCGCGGCGCGCGCGTGGGGTCTCGAAATCCTGTGCCTCGAACCCAAGGAATATTCGAGCGCGCTGACCGCGCTGCTGATGCCCGCGGGCCACGATGCAGACAAGTTCCGCAAGGCCGTGCTCGATGCGTTCGATATGTCGCTGGGCCAGGGCCTGTCGAAGGTCTCGGGCAAGGTGTTCCGCATCGGGCATCTGGGGTCGTTCAACGATCTGATGCTGATGGGCACGCTGGCGGGCGTGGAAATGGGCCTGACGCTGGCGAACGTGCCGCACAAGAAGGGCGGCGTGGATGCGGCGATGGCCTATCTGGCCGAAACGGCGGGCAAGAAGCCGGTCGCGGCGGCAGCCCAGTAAGTCTGGTCAGACGGCGAGGGCGGGGGTAATTTCCGCCCATGACCGAATTCGATTGGGCGACGCTCGACCAGCTGACCGAAGAAGTGGGTGCGGATATCCTGCCGCGCCTGCTGCGCACGTTCTATGGCGAGGCGGTCGCCAAAATCACCGAGTTCGAAGCGCTGTCGGAGACGAAAGGCGACACCGCCGCGATGCATCGCGCGGTGCATTCGCTGAAAAGTGCGGCCGGCAGTTTCGGCGCCACGTCGCTCGCGGCCCTCGCCGCCGATATCGAACAGCGCATCGAAGACGGCGCCTACGCGCATGACGTGCCCGCGATCGCCGATCTGCGCGGCCGTTTCGCCGCGTTCAAATCGGCCGTCGCCGCGCGCGGCATTTCGGTCGCTTGAGGCCGCGCGCAAGAAGCGGGTGGAACGCCGCCTTGCTTCGCCGCAAAACACCCCGATGACTCTGGACGGCAAAGCCTGGGCCATGCTGATCGCCCTCTCGCTGTTATGGGGCGGGGCGTTTCTGTTTTCGAAAATCGCGGTCGAAGCGATCCCGACCTTTACGATGGTGGCGCTGCGCGTCGGCTTGGCGGCGTTGGCGTTGGTGGTGTGGCTGAGGATCCAAGGCCTCGCCATTCCGCGACATATTTGGTTCGCGTGTTTGGTGATGGGCTTCCTCAACAACATCATTCCCTTCGGCCTCAATTTTTGGGGCCAGAAGGAAGTCGGCGTCGGCACCGCCGCGATCGTCAATTCGACCACGCCGCTCTGGACGATCCTGCTCGCGCATTTCGTGACCGACGATGAAAAGCTGACAGGCTTGCGCCTCGCCGGCGTATTGGTCGGGATCGCGGGTGTGGCGTTGCTGATCGGGCCCGAAGCGTTGAGCGGGCTGGGCACGGCCGGCTTGTCGCAGCTCGCCTTCCTCGGCGCGACGTTTAGCTACGCGATCGCTTTGATGTGGGCGCGGCGGTTTCGCGGGCTGTCGCCGGTCGTTCCGGCGGCGGGGCAGTTGATCGGCTCCAGCCTGCTCGCGATCCCCACGGCGCTGATCGTCGACAAGCCGTGGACGCTGCCAATGCCGTCGTTCGAGGTGATCGCGTCGGTGATCGCGTTGGCGGTGGCGTCGACCGCACTCGCCTATCGTATCTATTTCGCGCTGATGGCGCGCAACGGGGCGGGCAATGCCGCCCTCGTCACGATGCTGATCCCGCCCTCGGCGATGCTGTTGGGCTGGGGCGTGCTCGGCGAAACGCCGACGATGCCGGCCCTCATCGGCTTCGCGGTGATTTTGCTCGGCCTCGCCTTGGTCGACGGACGCTTGTTTCGCCGTTAGTCGACCGTCGCCAAATCGGGCAGGCCGCGCCATTGCTGCGCGTGGTCGAGGCCGTAGCCGACGACGAAACGATCGGGGATTTTGAACGCGACGAAATCGGCTTCCAGCGGCACCACGCGGCGCGCGGGCTTGTCGGCGAAGACCGCGATTTTGACCGGCGTGCCGCCCAGGCCCTCCAGCAATTGCTTGGCGAAGGACAAGGTGCGCCCGGTGTCGAGAATATCGTCGATCAGCAGCACGGGGCGGCCCTTCAAATCCTCCGGCAGCGTGCCGGTGACGCGGACCTGACCCGAACTGGTCGTCGCGTCACCGTAACTTTTCAGGTTCACGAATTCGACGCGCGGATGGACGCCGCGCTTGGCGAGGGCCCGCATCAGATCGGCCGTGAACACGAAGGCGCCGTTCAGCACCGAGATGATCGTGAAATCGCCCGGCAGCTTGACGGCGATTTCGCCCGCCAGGGCCTCGACGCGCGCGGCGATTTCCGCCGCCGAATGCAGGGTTTCTTTGGGAACCAGGGCCATGACGGGTCCGAAAATAGGGGTTGAAGCGGTATCGTCCGGGGGCGTACCAAGCCCCATGCTTGTGGACCAACCCGCCCCGGCGGCGCAAGAGCCCCCCTCGACCCCGGCTTCCGCCGCGCCAAGGGACCCGACTTGGACGATCGACCTGCTGCTGGTCGCCCTGATCGTCGGGACCTATTTCCTGCTGTTTCTGGGCGCGCGGCCGCTGGCCGTGCCGTCCGAGGCGCGCTACGCTGAACTGGGCCGCGAGATCTTCTCGACCGGCGACTGGGTGACCCCGCGCATCAACGGCGTGAAATACTTCTTCAAGCCGCCGCTATTCTACTGGATGCAGGCGGGCTTCATCCATCTGTTCGGCCTGACCGAATTCGCGCTGCGCCTCGCCACGGCGTTGATGGCGGCGGGGGGCGTCGTTATCGCCTACGCGACCGGGCGCCTGGTCCATGACCGGCGCACGGGCTGGCTCGCCGCCACGATCGTGGCGACGACGCTTTTGTGGTTCGCGCTGTCGCGGGTGATCCTGCTCGACGTGCCCGTCGGCGTGTTCATGAGCTTCGGCTTCATGGCCTTCCTGTTCGCAGTGAAAGCTCCCGATGGCAGTGCCGCGCGTTCGCGCTGGCTTTACGCGATGTATGTCGCGGCGGCGGCGGCCACGATGACCAAGGGCCTGATCGGCATCGTGCTGCCCGCCCTCGTCATCGGCCTGTGGATCGTGCTGACCTGGAATTGGCGCCTGCTGCTGCAGGTGAAGCTGATCCAGGGCTTGATCCTGTTCCTGGTGCTGACGGTGCCGTGGCATGTCGCGGTCGGGCTGAAATCGCCCGAGTTCTGGCATTTCTATTTCATCCGCGAGCATTTCGAACGCTTCACCAGCACCGTCCATGGCCGCACGCAGCCCTGGTGGTTCTTCGCGGCGGTGATGGTGCTCGGCTTCTTCCCGTGGACCGTGATCGTCTTCCAGTCGCTCTGGGGCAATCTGCGCGCCATCGCGGCGCGGACGGAAAACTGGCGCGACGAGCTGTTCCTGGCGCTGTGGTTCTGGGCGATCTTCCTGTTCTTCTCGGCGTCGGATTCGAAGCTCATCCCCTATGTGACGCCGATCGTCGTCCCCGTCGCCGTGTTCGCCGGGCGCTACGTCGCCGTGGCGCTCGACACGGGGGCCAAATCGCTGCGCGTGGCGCTGATGATCGTCGCGGGCTTGGCGGCAGCCCTCGCCGTCGCGGCGGTGGTCGTGGCGCTGGGCCATGCGCGCTTCTTCTCGGGCGACACGGCGTTGGATGTCGCGGCCGCCGCACCTGCCTTGCCGTGGCTGGCGCTGGGCGGCGTCGTCACCCTCGCGGGCTTGCTGTGGACGCTGCGCCGTTCGACCGCGACCGCCTTCGCGGTGGCGTGCGTGGCCTCCGCCGTGTTCCTGCAAGGCGTCGATACGACGATGGCGAATTTACAGCCGCGCTCGGCCAAGCCGATCGCCCAAGCGATCAACGCGGTCGCCGCGCCGACGGACGAGGTGATCGCCTTCCGCGCCTATCCGCAGGATATGCCGGTCTATCTCGGCCGGCGCATCTCGGTCTTCCAATGGTCGGGCGAGCTCGATTTCGGCCGCCAATGGGAGGATACGACCGCCTGGATGTTCGACGATCCCGAGGAATTGTGGCGCCGCTGGCAGGCGGACCGGACGGTCTATATGATCGTCCCGCTGCAATTTGAATCGGAAGTCAAAGAAGCGGTCGGGGCAAGGTTCACCGAACTCGCGCGCACGCGCCGCTTCATGTTGATCGTTAACCGAACGCCCTGATGGTCCAATATCTGCCGCTGATCCTGACCGGAGTCCTGCTCAACGCCGCGGCGCAGCTCGCGTTGAAGGCGGGGATGACGCGCATCGGCCATTTCGATTTCGCCATGGCGAATCTGCTGCCGATCGGCTGGCAAGTCGGCACGAACCCGTTCGTGGCGCTCGGCTTGTTCTGCTACGTCGTTTCCGTCGGCGTGTGGCTCTTGGTGTTGAGCCGCGTGGACGTCAGCCTCGCCTATCCGATGCTGTCCATCGGCTACGTCGTCAACGCGCTGATCGCCTGGTGGTTCATGGGCGAGCCGTTGTCGGCCATGAAAATCGCCGGGATCGCCACGATCTGCGCCGGCGTTTGGATCCTGTCGCGCGCGTGAACGAAATGTCCCAGCAGCCGAAAATCTCGATCGTCGTGCCGGTGTTCAACGAACGCCAGAACCTGCCCATGCTCCACGAGCGCTTGACCAAGACGCTCGATGGCACGGGCAAAAGCTGGGAGATCCTCTATACCGACGACGGCAGCAAGGACGGCTCGATCGACCTGCTGAAGCAGTTCCACGCGGCGCGGCCCGCGGAAGTGCGCGTGATCGAATTCGAGCGCAACGCCGGCCAGCATATGGCGATCATGGCGGCGTTCGAGCGCGCGCGCGGCGAAACGGTCGTGACGATCGACGCCGATTTGCAGAACCCGCCCGAGGAAATTCCGAAGCTGCTGGCGCTGGCCGATCAAGGCCACGACGTGGTCGGTTCGATCCGCAAGAACCGCCAGGACGTGGGCTGGCGCGTCTGGGCGTCGCGCGCGATGAACTGGGTGCGCGAGCGCATCACCGGCATTCGCATGACCGATCAAGGCTGCATGCTGCGCGCCTATTCGCTACCCGTCGTGCGCCTGATCGTCGCGACGGGCGAGCAATCGACCTTCATCCCCGCACTCGGCCAGCATTTTGCCGCCAATCCGGCGGAGGTCGAAGTCGACCACGCCGCGCGCCATGCGGGCGAGAGCAAGTACTCGCTCTACAAGCTCGTGCGCCTCAATTTCGATCTGATGACCGGCTTCTCGGTCGTGCCGCTGCAGCTTTTCACCATCGTCGGCATGCTCGTGACGTTGGGCTCGCTTGGCCTGGTCGCGATCATTCTCGGCCGGCGCATCTTCATCGGCTCGGAAGCCGACGGCGTGTTCACGCTGTTCGCCTTCCTCTATTTTCTCGCGGGCGTGATGATCATGGGGATCGGGCTGCTGGGCGAATATGTTGGCCGCATCTATCAGGAAGTGCGCAAGCGCCCGCGCTTCCAGATCCGCGCCGTCCACGAAAAACTGGATACGTAATGCCGGGCATCGTCGTTTTCGCCTATTCCGAAGTCGGGCATGCGTGCCTCGACGAGTTGTTGAAGCGCGGCCACGACGTGCGCCTCGTCGCCACGCATGCGGACGATCCGGGCGAGAACAAATGGTTCCGCTCGGTCGCCGAGCGCGCGCGCGAAGCGGGGATCGAGACGACGATCCTCGAAGCCAAGGACGGCCCCTGGCTCGAAAACCGCGTCGCCGAGATCGCCCCCGATCTGATCCTCTCCGCCTATTACCGGCGGATGATCCCGATGCGCATTCTCGATCGCGCCGCACGCGGGGCGGTCAATATGCACGGCTCGTATCTGCCCAAATATCGCGGCCGTGCGCCGGCGAATTGGGCGATCCTGCATGGCGAGACGCAGATCGGCGTGACGCTCCACCACATGGTGAAGCGCGCCGACGCGGGCGACATCGTCGATCAGGAAGCGGTCGCGATCGGGCCGGAAGAAACGACCGCCGACGTGACCGTCAAATGTGTGGCCGCCGCCCGCCGGGTTCTGGCGCGGCAGATTGATGCGCTATTGGCCGGGACCGCGCCGCGCATTCCGCAAGACGAGTCCCAGGCGACCTATTTCGGCGGCCGCAAGCCGGAGGATGGGCGGATCGATTGGACGAAGAAGGCCGCCGATATCGTCAATCTCGTGCGCGCGGTCAGCGAGCCCTATCCGGGCGCGTTCAGCGATGTAAACGGCAAGCGCCTGTTCGTTTGGCGCGCCAAAGCCGTGCCGGGACAAGGCAAGCCCGGCACGCTGATTTCGGCCGTTCCGCCGGTGATCGCTTCGGGGCAGGGCGCGGTTCAGCTGATGCGCTGGAACTGGGCGGACCAGCCCAAAGCCGAGGCCGGGGGGCTGGGGCTGGAAACGGGCGCCTCTCTGGGCTAGAAAGCCCGTCTTGTTCACTTTTCCCTAGGCCGTCCTCGTGAGCCTCAAAGTCCTGATTCTCGGCGTCAACGGATTCATCGGTTCGAATCTGTCGAAACGTATCCTCGAGACGACCGACTGGTCGATCTACGGCATGGATGTGCAGCGCGACAAGATCGAGGAGTTTCTCGGCAATCCGCGCTTCAACTATGTCGAAGGCGACATCACGATCAATCGCGAATGGATCCAGTACCACGTCAAGAAATGCGACGTGGTCCTGCCGCTGGTCGCGATCGCCACGCCGATTTCCTATGTGCGCGAACCGCTGCGCGTGTTCGAGCTCGATTTCGAAGCAAATCTCGCGATCGTTCGCGACTGCGTGAAGTGGAACAAGCGCGTCGTGTTCCCGTCGACGTCGGAAGTCTACGGCATGTCGGCCGATACGCCGTTCGACGAGGAGCATTCGAACTTCGTGCTCGGGCCCACGGGCAAGCAGCGCTGGATCTATTCCTGCTCCAAGCAATTGCTCGACCGCGTGATCCACGCCTACGGCCTCGAAGGCAAGCTGCGCTACACGCTGTTCCGCCCGTTCAATTGGATCGGGCCGAAGCTCGACAATATCTGGGCGGCGAAGGAAGGCTCCTCGCGCGTGCTGACGCAATTCGTTGGCAATATCGTGCGCGGCGAGAATATCAGCTTGGTCGCGGGCGGCGCCCAGCGCCGTTGCTTCCTTTATATCGACGACGCGATCGATTGCCTCGTGCGCATCATCGCCAACAAGGACGGTTGCGCGGATCAGCGCATCTTCAATATCGGCGAACCGAAGAACGATTGCTCGGTGCGCGAATTGGCAGAAGCTTTGCTCGACGAGATCGCGCTCTATAAGGGCTTCGACGACGTGCGCAAGAAGGTGAAGCTGATCGACGTCGATCCCGGCGCCTATTACGGCAAGGGCTACGAGGATATCCAGGTCCGCGTGCCCTCGGTCGCGGCGGCGGAGAAATATCTCGGCTGGCGCCCGACGACCGATCTGCGCACGGCGTTGCGCCTGACGCTCGATTATTACCTGCTGTCGAAGCCCAAGGACGCGGGCGATCTCTCGTCCTCGCCGGTGCAATGACGGGGCGCCCGCGCCTCGCCATCAAGATCGACGTCGATACCGACCGGGGCACGCGCGAGGGTATCGCCCCCTTGGCGCGCGCGCTCGAGAAGCACAAAATCCTCGGCACGTTCCTGTTCTCGATGGGGCCGGATAACACGGGCCGCGCCATCAAGCGCATTTTCCGCCCCGGCTTCTTCGCCAAGGTCAGCCGCACTAGCGTCGTGCAAGTCTATGGCTTGCGCACGCTGATGAACGGCGTGCTTTTGCCGGGCCCCGATATCGCCAAGCGCAACGCCAATATGATGCGCGCGATCGCCTTGTCGGGTCACGAGACCGGCATCCATTGCTGGGATCATGTCTTCTGGCAGGATGGCTTGGCGACGATGAGCTTGGAGCGCACGCGTCACGAATTCGCCAAGGCGCGCGAAGCCTATGTGCGCGTGTTCGGGCATGCCGCGCGCACGGCGGGCTCGGCGGGCTGGCAGGCCGACGCCAAAAGCCTCGAAGCGTATGACGAAGCGCGGCTCGACTACGCCTCCGACGCGCGCGGGACGGAACCCTTCATTCCGCGCGTCGGCGACAAGGTGTTCCGCACGATCCAAATCCCGACGACGCTGCCCACGCTTGACGAGCTGCTCGGCCGGCCGGAATATCCGGAAGCCGAACTGGTCGACCGCTATATCGGCTGGCTGAAGCCGGGGGCTTTGAACACGCTGACCGTCCATGCCGAGCTCGAAGGCATGCGCTATGCGGGCTGGTTCGAGAAGCTGCTGGCGGCGGCGGCCGCGCGCGACGTGGAATTCGTCAACCTCGCGGCAGAGGCCAAGAAGCTCGATCCCGCCAAGCTGCCAATCGCCGAATTGATCCAGGGCACGGTCGACGGAAGGTCCGGCACGATGGCGGTTCAGGGCGCCTAAACCTTCACCGGGCGAAATCTGTTCAAATCGCCGGAAAACGCTCTATACTGCTTTTTTAAGCGGAGCCGTTTCCGATGACCACCGGCGCGCCCACCCCCGTTAAATCGAAACACATCACCCTGACCTCGCACCCGCCCAAAAGCGGGCCGCTGCCGTCGCGCATCGAATGGGGGGCACCGGGTGCCCAAGCGCGCGGGCCGATCATCGGCTCGACGACCGATCCGTCGGTGCGCAACGTGATCGGCACGCATTCGGGCAGCTATATGCTCTATCGCGCTTTGGCGGTGGCGGCCGGCGCCTTGTCGCCGATGCACAAGCCCGACCTCACCAACACCTCGCCGCCCGATCCGATCGGTCCGTTCCCGCAATGGGGCGATCCCGAAAAGATCGTCAGCCTCGATCCCTATGGCCATATGGTCGGCGACGTGTTCGCGGCGGAACTCGCGCGCGGGCTCGACATTCGCCCGACTATCGCGGTGACGCGCGCGCATATCGACATGCCCGAAATCCGCGCGGCGTTGGCCGCCGGGCGTTTGAAGATCGACGGTGCCATCGTCCAGAAGGACGGCACGGTGCGCACGACGAAAGTCGCGATCGAGCCCGTGTGGTTCCTGCCGGGCATCGCCAAGCGCTTCGGCATTTCCGAAACCGATCTGCGGCGCGGCTTGTTCGAATACACCGGCGGCATGTTCCCCGAACTGGTGACGCGGCCGGACATGAAGGTGTTCCTGCCGCCCATCGGCGGCACGACCGTCTATCTGTTCGGCGATGTGCGCGGCCTCGGCAACCCTGCGACCAAAATCGGCGGGCGCGTGCATGACGAGTGCAACGGCTCGGACGTGTTCGGGTCCGACATCTGCACCTGCCGGCCTTATCTGGCGCACGGAATCGAGGTCGCGGTCGAAACGGCCCAGCAAGGCGGCGTGGGCTTCATCGTCTATAACCGCAAGGAAGGCCGGGCGCTGGGCGAGGTGACGAAGTTCCTCGTCTACAACGCGCGCAAGCGCCAGGAAGGCGGCGATCAGGCCGCGACCTATTTCAAGCGCACCGAATGCGTTGCGGGCGTGCAGGATATGCGCTTCCAGGAATTGATGCCCGACGTGCTGCATTGGCTCGGCATTTCGCGCATCGACCGTTTCGCGTCGATGAGCAACATGAAGTCGGAGGCGATCACCCGCACCGGCATTCAGATCGTCGAGCAGGTCGAGATCCCGCCCGATCTCATCCCCGCCGACGCGTCGGTGGAGATGGAAGCGAAGAAGGCGGCGGGTTACTTCACCGGCGGCCCGGCACCGGACGCGGCCAAGCTCGAATCCACCAAGGGCCGCGATCTGGATTCCTGATATGGCGGATATGCCCGAACTTGGCCTGCCATCTTCCCGCGTGCGCCATTTGCGCGATCCGCGCACGATCCGCGCCCGCGCGCGCGAAGTGTTCGACGCGGCCTGCGCGGGGACGACGCCGCATTTCGCCGTCGATCTCGACAAGCTCGACGACGCGGCCGCGCGCACCGTCGCGGTCATCCGCCGCGACTATCCCGATCTCGCCGTGCCCTATCATTCGCGCTGGCGGCATTTCGATGTCGGCGGCATCGATCGGTGGGGCAAGTATGCCGCAAGCGTGGACGACAAGCTCGAACGCAGCCGCTTGGGCGTGGACCTTGCCGTCACCTCGGTGCTGCTCGACGCCGGGTCCGGCCCCGATTGGAAATACACGACGCAAGACGGCGTGTTCGCGCGCTCCGAAGGTTTGGCGGTCGCGAGTTTCGATATGTTCGCGAGCGGCGCGCTTTCGGGCTCGGCCGAAACGCTGCAAGCGCTGACCGGCGAGAAACTCGCCGCCGGTTTTCAAGTCTCGGCCACCAATCCGCTGGCGGGCGCGGAATCCCGCGCGGCGCTGCTGCGGCGCCTAGGGGCGGCCATCGCCAAGCGCCCGGATATTTTCGGGCCGGAACCGCGCCTGGGCAATCTCGTCGATCGGCTGATGTTCGATGCGCGCGAAGGCAAGCTGCCGGCGGCCCGCGTGCTCCATCATCTGCTCGACGGTTTCGCCGATGCTTGGCCCGCGCGTGTGGTGATCGACGGCGTGAATGTTGGCGATGTTGGCCGCCATCCGGCGGCGACGGATGGCTTGGTGCCGTTCCACAAGCTCAGCCAATGGCTCGCCTATTCGCTGCTCGAACCGATGGAATGGCTCGGCATCGAGATCGTCGATATCGATGCGTTGACCGGCTTGCCGGAATATCGCAACGGCGGCTTGTTCCTCGATACCGGCGTGCTGGCGCTGAAGGACGCTTCGCAAGCGACGCGTCGCCACGATGCGACATCGGAACTCGTCGTCGAATGGCGCGCGTTGACGGTCGAGTTGCTCGATCTGGTGGCCGAGCGCGTACGTGCACAGCTTGGCCTCGCCGCGAAGGATTTTCCGCTGGCCAAGGTGTTGCAAGGCGGCACTTGGACCGCGGGCCGCGTGATCGCGGCGGAAAAGCGTCCGGGCGGCGGACCGCCGCTCGCCATCGACAGCGACGGAACTGTTTTCTAAGCGAACGGGGAAGAAGAATGACGGGCACGCTCAACGTCGTCGGCCATCCGCTGATCCAGCACAAGCTGACCCAGATGCGCCGCAAGGAAACCGAGACGCGCGATTTCCGCCGCTTGGCGCGGGAAATCGCGATGCTGCTCGCCTACGAAGTCACGCGCGATCGCGCGTTGACGACGCAGGAAATCGAAACGCCGCTGACGAAGATGCGCGCGCCCGTTCTGGCGGGGAAGGAAATTTGCCTCGTCTCGGTCTTGCGTGCGGGCAACGGCATTCTCGACGGGATGCTCGAAATCCTGCCCTCGGCGCGCGTGGGTTTCGTTGGGCTCTATCGCGATCCCGAAACGCTCAACGCGATCGAGTATTACTGCAAGCTGCCCGAGGATATCGCCGAACGCGAAACGATCATCGTCGACCCGATGCTCGCGACCGGGCATTCGGCGTCGGCGGCCGTCGCGCGGATCAAGCAGGCGGGGGCGAAGTCGCTCAAATTCGTTTGCTTGCTGGCCGCCCCCGAAGGCGTGAAGGAGATGCAGGAACAGCATCCCGACGTGCCGATCTTCACGGCCTCGCTCGACTCCCATCTCAATGATCACGGCTATATCGTGCCGGGCTTGGGCGACGCCGGGGATCGCCTGTTCGGCACGAAATAAAATCCGTCATCCCGGGCAAGCGGACGCCGGAGGCGTTCGCGCGACCCGGGATGACGGATAGGGGCGGACATGGAGAAAGGCGGGTGGGTTTATATCGTCACCAACCGCCCGCGCGGGACGCTCTACACGGGCGTCACGTCGGATTTGCCGCGCCGCGCCTATCAGCATCGAGCCGGCGCCGTCGAAGGCTTTACGAAGCGCTACCGCCTTCGGCTTCTCGTGTGGTTCGAGCGGCATGAAGATATCGCCGAGGCAATCGCGCGCGAAAAAACGCTCAAGCGCTGGCATCGCGCGTGGAAATTCGAATTGATCGAAGCGCTCAATCCCAATTGGGACGATCTTTACGCCCGCATCGTATGAGATCCCGGGTCGCGCCGTCGCTATCGCGCCGGCTTGCCCGGGATGACGGGTGTGTGTCGTCATCCCGGGCGAGCGCAAGCGAGACCCGGGATCTCGATCTGGGAATTAATCCGGCTCGATCACGCCGGTCTGCGACGCGATCAAGCCGTAATGCTCGATGCGGCGATGCTTGGCGAAGGCGAAGGTCGTTTCCTTGCCGTAGGTGCAGAGGCTCAAATCGCAATCGGCGACGATCAACTCGTCGCCGACCGAACGTGCCAGCGCCACGATCTCGCCCGTCGGTGCCACGATGCACGACCCGCCGATCAGCGAGCAGCCTTCTTCGATGCCGGCCTTCGCGGCGGCGACGACCCAGGTCGAGTTCTGATAGGCGCCCGCCTGCATCACCAGATGATTGTGGAATTGGCGTAGATGCTCGGGCTCGGCTTGCGAATGCACCATCGCCCAGCCGTTGATCGCGGGCGTGTTGTAACCCAGCAGCATCAGCTCCATGCCCTTCAAGCCCATCACGCGATAGGTTTCCGGCCAGCGGCGATCATTGCAGATCGCCATGCCGACGATCCCGCCCATCGTGCGCCACACCGGAAAGCCGATATCGCCCGGCTCGAAGTAGCGTTTCTCCAGATGCTGGAACGGCCGCTCGGGCTCGTTCTCGGCATGGCCGGGCAAATGGATTTTCCGGTATTTGCCGACGATCGCACCCTCGCGGTCGACCAGCACGGCGGCGTTGAAGCGCCGTCCCTCCGGCGTCTTTTCGGCATAGCCGAGATAAAAGCCAATCTTCAGGCGCTTGGCCTCGGCGAACAGCGGCGCCACGGCCGCGTTGGGCATCTCGGTCTCGAAGAAAGCGTCGACCTCGCGCCAATCGGGCATGAACCAGCGCGGGAAGAAGGTCGTCAGCGCCAATTCCGGGAACACGACCAGCGTGCAGCCTTTGGCGTGGGCGGTGCGCAGCAGCGCGATCAGGCGTTCGACACAGCTGGCGCGGCTCTCGGCGCGGGCGATCGGGCCCATCTGGGCGCAGCCGACGGTGACGATCCGGGGGATAAGTTTCTGCGGCGGCATGGCGGAATCCCGTGTTGCTGTCCCGGAAACCATAGCTTCCTCCCGCGTTCCCGCGAAGCGGCGATATAATCGCGCGATGACCCCAGGGCTGTGCCGGGATTGTTTTGCGCGGATCGAGGACGCGGCGGCGTTGCGCTGCGCCGCGTGCGGCTCCGCGCGCATCGTCCGCCATCCCGAGCTCGACACGCTGAGCCTCGCGCATATCGATTGCGACGCGTTCTACGCGTCGGTCGAAAAACGCGACGACCCGAGCTTGCGCGACAAGGCGCTGATCATCGGCGGGGGCACGCGCGGTGTCGTTTCGACCGCCTGCTATATCGCGCGCAAATTCGGCGTTCGCTCGGCGATGCCGATGTTCAAGGCGCGCGAGCTTTGCCCGCTCGCGGTGATCTTACGCCCCGACATGGCGAAATATGCGGGCGTGTCGCGCCAAGTGAAGGCGATTTTCGAGGAAGCCACCCCCTTGGTCGAAAGCCTGTCGCTGGACGAGGCGTTTCTCGATCTGTCGGGCACCGAAAAACTCCATCACGCGACGCCGGCGGCGACGCTCGCGCGCATCGCCAAGCGGATCGAGGTCGAGATCGGCATCACCGTGTCGGTCGGGTTGGCGCCCAACAAGCTGATCGCGAAGCTCGCCTCCGAGCTCGAAAAGCCGCGCGGCTTCGGCGTGATCGGGCGGGTGGAGGCGCGCGCGTTCCTGGCGACGCGATCCATTCGCGTGTTGCCCGGCGTGGGGCCAAAATTGGGCGCGCGCCTCGCCGAGGACGGGTTCGTCTCGGTCGCCGATTTGCAGCGCGCGGGCGAGCGGGAACTCGCCGCGCGCTATGCCGACACCGGCAAATGGCTGTTCGCGATGGCCGAGGGGCGCGACAACCGCACGGTCGAGCCCGAGCGCGAGGCGAAGTCGATCTCCGCTGAAACGACCTTCGCGCGCGATCTGGGGGACGCCGAGGAACTTTCGGGCGAGCTATGGCCATTGGCCGAGGAAGTCGCCTATCGGCTCAAAAAACATCATTTGGCCGGGCGGACGGTCCAATTGAAGCTGCGGCTGTCGAATTTCCAGATTCTGACCCGCCGCACGACCCTGCCGGCGGGGACGCAATTGGCCGACACCCTGTTCCGCGCCGCGGACGAGATGCTGCGCAAGGAGGTCGCCCGCGACCGCCAGCGCCGGTTTCGCTTGATCGGGATCGGGGCCAGCGAATTGGCCGAGCCGGGGGCCGAGCCGGTGCGCCAGAGCGACCTTTTCGGGACGGAACCCGTATCCGGTCCGGACGACCCCCAATCGGCGAAGGTCGAGAAGGCGATCGACGCCGTTCGCGACAAATTCGGGCTGGCGGCCATCCGAAAGGGGCGCGGCCTGGGCCGGGGACGCTTGCCGCCCCGCCGAGGGTGAATTAGGGTCTTTGAATCGTCCAGGTTTACCCTTAAGACCAATACATGCCGGGTCCGCTTAGTCCGCAAGAAATCGTCAAGATCCTTTCGGACCACGAGAAATTCCTGAATCGAAAGCCGGGGGGCGTACGCGCCAACCTGACGCTCGCCGATTTGCACGGCGTGTCGCTGACGCGCGCCAATCTGCGCCAGGCGAAGCTGCCGGGCGCCAATCTGTCGCGCGCGGTACTCGCGGGCGCGGATTTGTCCGAAGCCGATCTGTTCGCCGCGAATTTCGATCGCGCGGATTTGAGCTTGTCGAATCTCGCCAAGGCCGATCTGCGTGGCGCCTATTTGCGCGGCTGCCGTTTGCGCGGGGCGAATTTGCGCGGCGCCGATCTGCGCGGCGGCACGCTGATGCAGTCGCGCCGCGGCGACGGCATCGCGCTGGTCTCGGCCGATCTGCAAGGCTCCGACCTCGAGCAGGCGATCCTGGCGAAAGCCAACGCGCAAGGTGCCGATCTTTCCAAAGCGAATTTGACCGAGGCCGATTGCACGGGCGCCAAGCTCGCGGGCTGCAATCTCGAACTCGCCTCGATGCCGCGCGCCAATATGGAAGGCGCCATCCTGAAAGGCGCCAACGTGATGGGCGCCAATCTCGCCGGCGCCAATCTCAAGGGCGTGGATCTGTCGGGCGCCATCATGGACGGCGCGGATTTGCGCGACGCCAATCTGATCGGCGCGATCCTGGCGGGTGTGGATCTTTCCCGCGCCAATACGCAAGGCGCCAATCTGGCGGTCGAGGCCGAACAGCTTTCCGACGCCGTGCAAGCGCAGCTGCGCGATCACGCTTTGTGGATCAAATCGGAGGGCCGCTTGGGCCGCCGCGCCGATTTCACCAAAGCCGATCTGTCGGGGCTGGATTTCTCCAACGCCAATCTCTCTGGCGCCACGCTGACGGGTGCCAAGCTCGCCGGCACGAAGCTCGTGCGCTGCCAGTTGATCATGAGCGATCTGGCCGGCGCCGATCTCAAAGGCGCCAATTGCGCGGAAGCGAATTTCAACGGCGCCAATCTCAGCCATTGCGACGCCCAAGGCGCGACGTTCACGAAAGCCTCGCTCGCCCCGGTCAATATGCCGCTGCCCAACGGCCAGCCGTCCGGCCGCTTGTGGCCCGCGAATTTGGCCGACGCGAATTTCCAGGACGCCGATTTCGCCGGCGCCAATCTTCACCGCGCCAACGTGCTGGACGCCAATTTCACGCGCTCGATCCTGCGCGACGCGATCCTGCTCGACGTCGACCTGTCGCTCGCCAAGAGCGACGGGGCCGACATCGCCGGCGCGATCATGCGCCGCTAGTTAGCGGATATAGGCGGCCGCGAAAGCGGGCAGGGCGAAGCAGCCCGCGTGGATTTCCGGCGTGTAGTATTTCGTCTTGATGCCCGCCTTGGCGAAGCGCTTGGCGATCGTCGCGGCCGGCAGCTTCGACGCTTTCGCGTCGTCCGTCGCCCAGCCCAACGCCATGAACCCGCCGTAATAAGACGGGATCGCCGCGACGTAGAACGACGCGACCTTGAACGCCTTGCGCCGGCGCCTATACGTCATCGTGATTTCGTCGCCTTGCAGGAAGGGCACGCCGTTCTGGTTCACCAGAATGCCGCCCGGCGTCAGCAGCTTGGCGCAGGCCTTGTAGAAGCGTTCGGTGAACAGCACTTCGCCGGGGCCGACGGGGTCGGTGGAATCGACGATCACCACGTCGAATTTCGCCGTCGTTTCCTCGACGAATTTGGCGCCGTCGGTGATGACCAGATTCACGCGTTTGTCGGCGAAGGATTTGCCCGCGATCGACGGCATCCATTTCAGGCACATGTCGACCACGGCGCGGTCGATCTCGACCATCGTCACGTGCTTGATGGTTTTGTGGCGCAGCGTCTCGCGCAGAATGCCGCCGTCGCCGCCGCCGATGATCAGCACGCGCTTGGCTTTGCCATGCGCGAGGATCGGCACATGCGTCATCATCTCGTGATAGACGAATTCGTCGCGCGTCGTGACCTGAATGGCGCCGTCCAGCGCCAGCACGCGGCCATAGACCGAATTCTCGAAGATCACGAGATCCTGGTGTTCCGAGCGCTCGCGGAACAGCACCTTGTCCATCGCGTAGGTTTGCGCGATCGCCGGGTACAGCGTTTCCTTGAACCAGGGCTTCTTGTCGGTCATCGCGTAACTCCGGAAAAGAAAAGGGCGACCGTCGCCGGCCGCCCTTTCCAAGTGATTGGGCGAAAAAGCGATCAGGCCATGATGCCGCGGCGGCTTTCGACGACCTGGATCGAGGCCGGTTCGAAAGCGCGCTTGATCGCCGGGATCGCCTGATAGGGATCGCACACGCCGCACATGAACACGTCGATCGCGGCGTATTCGCGTTCCGGCCAAGTGTGGATCGAGATGTGGCTCTCCGCCAGCACCAGCACGCCCGACAGGCCGGCATTCGGCCCGAAATGGTGCAGGTGGCAATGCAGGATCGTCGCACCGGCGGTGACCGCACCTTCGCGCAGCGCGGCTTCGGTCAGCGCGCTGTCGCCGAGGTTCTTGGCGCCCCACAGCTCGATCAGCAGATGGGTGCCGGCGTATTTCACGCCGTTGCGCTCGATGAAGTGATCTTTGGCGACCGTTTCGACGGGAGCGTGTGTGGACAGGACCGGCTGATCGGCCGACTGCGCCTTGAGGGATTTGGGGGAGGCGTCACGGGCATCACCGGTGACGACCTTCAAATTGCGCAGTACGGAGTTTTTTGCCATTCCTTGCCCACACCTCCAAACCATCCCCATCGGACGGGGACACGATTGAAAAAACGGGGCGGCCGACTCCAACGCCGGACACCCCGTGCTTATGACTCGGTTTTTGAACGCTAATTTCCCGGGGTTCAAGAAAATTTTGAACCTGTCCCCAAGATTCCTCGCACGCTGTGGCTAAAAATCGGCCGCTTGGGCCGCCAAAACCGACGCGGCACCGTCGCGCACGCCATGCAGCGCGCCCGGCACCTTGGACAGAAGATGGTCGGCGAAATGCCGCGCCACAAGTAAGCGTCGACGCGTATGCGGATCGCCGGGGCGCTTGGCGGCCAAGATGGCGCCTTTGGCGAGCAACGCGCCGCCCGCCAGCGTGCCCAGCATGTCGAGGAACGGCACGGCACCGGCGGCGGCCGTATCGGGCGAGGACTTCGCGATCCCGGCGAGGAATTCGCCCGCACCGGCGACCGCGTCGCGCGCTCGCGTCAAAGTCTCGCGCACGCGGACGAGATCGGGTTGCGTATCGCTCGCAAGATCGGCTTCGATCGCGGCGATCTCGTCGAGGAAGGTTTTGAGCGCCGCTCCGCCGTCGCGCGCGATCTTGCGAAAGACGAGATCGTTGGCCTGGATGCCGTTCGTCCCCTCGTAGATCGGCGTGATGCGCGCGTCGCGATAATACTGGGCGGCCCCAGTCTCCTCGATATAGCCCATGCCGCCGTGGATCTGGACGCCGAGCGAAGCGACGGTGACGCCGATATCGGTCGACCAGGCTTTGACGACGGGTGTGAGCAGATCGACGCGCGCCTGGTGATAGGCGCGCGTCGCGGCGTCGGGCGATTTGGCCGCCAGATCGAGCGACAGATGCGCCGCGTAGGTGAGGGCGCGCGCCGCGTCGAGCCGCGCTTTCATGTCGAGCAGCATGCGCCGCACGTCGGGATGTTCGATGATCGCGACGGGGCCGGGCGCTTTGCCCGACAGCGCGCGGCTTTGCACGCGCGTCTTGGCGTAGGCGGCGGCTTGTTGATAGGCGCGCTCGGCGATCGCCACACCTTGCAGGCCGACCGAAAGCCGCGCGTTGTTCATCATGATGAACATGCATTCGAGGCCGCGGTTTTCTTCGCCGATCAGCCAGCCCAGCGCCCCGCCATCGTCGCCGAACGCCATGACGCAGGTGGGTGCTGCGGAAATGCCGAGCTTGTGTTCGAGCGACACGCAGCGTAGATCGTTCTTGGCGCCCAGCGCCGTACCGTCGGCGCCGGCGGGCAGGAATTTCGGCACCAGGAACAGCGAAATCCCTTTCGATCCGGCGGGGGCGCCGGGCGTGCGCGCGAGCACCATGTGGACGATGTTGTCCGCCATGTCGTGGTCGCCATAGGTGATGAAGATCTTGTTGCCGGTGATGCGATAGGCTTTGCCGAGCGCGCTATCGTTGGCGGGGTCGGGCACGGCGCGCGTTTTGATGGCGCCGACGTCGGAGCCCGCTTGCGGCTCGGTCAAATTCATCGTGCCGCTCCAAGCGCCCGAGACGAGCTTGGGCACGTAGATCCGGCGCTGTTCGGCCGTGCCGTGCGTGGCGAGCAATTCGACCGCGCCATGCGACAACAACGGGCACAGGCCGAACGCCAGATTGGCCGATTGCCACATTTCGGTGACCGCGACCGCCAAGGCCCAGGGCAAGCCCTGGCCGCCATGCGCTTCGGCGAAGGGCACCGCGTTCCAGCCGCCGTCGACGAAACGCTTATAGGCTTCGGCGAAACCCGGTGCCGTGCGCACCACGCCGTTTTCGAGCTTGGCCCCGGCCTTGTCGCCCGAATGGTTCAGCGGCGCCAATTCGCCCGATGCGAATGCCCCGGCGGCGTCGAGCACGGCATGCGCCGTTTCGCCGTCGAGATGTTCGCCGCCCGGCACACCGGCCAGCGCCTGGGGTGCCCCCAGCGTTTCGAGCACGAACAGCATTTCGTCGATCGGGGCCGTGTAGTCCATCGCGCGTCGCTCCCGGCGTTTCGTTCCGCCCGACACTAGGGCAAGCGGGTGCGGCGGGGCAATGCGCAGGATTTTATGCGCGCGGCGTCGCTCGACTATGCGCAGCGACCGCAGTTCCATCGGCGCGCGTATAGGCGGCGTCTTGAATTGGTCCGCCATGCGATGCGCCATAGCGCATCTTGTAGGATTCCTCGACGCGTGCGGCGATCCGCAGATCGCGCCGACGTGAGTTCCAGTATGGCGGATCGCTCATAACGTGTCGCGCTTCCTCCTCCGTCCAGGTGTCGCCGGGTTTGCGCAGAATGGCATCCGTCCGATGCGATAGGGGCGCGGCTTTGCCCGCGTCGGCGCCATCATCTTTCCAATCCTCCGGGATCGGCCGCGGGTCATGCTTGCCGTTCGGATCTTTCCATTCCGAAGGTGCGAGCCAAACAGGCCCGCCGTCCTTGCCGCTTCCTTGGTTCGCGATACCTTCCTGGACAGCTTCCTTGGTGCGCTCGATGATCTCCTCGATCGACTTCGCATCGCGGCCGATTTTGATGCCGATCTCGTTGTTATGCCGATCCATGGCGGCATCTTCTGCGGGTTGCGGCTTGGTGCCGAGTGGGGCGCTATTGCTGGCTTTCAATTCATTGAACTCCAGCATCGCCCAGGCGGGCAACGGACCATAGTTCCGCGTTAACTCCGCCGATCCGATGATATGGCGCAGCGCATCGTTCGGACCGCTAACATGGCCAGGTGGACCGGTTCCATCGGCGATCTTCGTCGCTTCGCCTTTGATTTTTGCGATGTCGTTGAACATTGGTTGATCCTTTCATTTAAAACAGCGCTTTGATTTGCTCGACGCAGCCTCGATTGATCGGTCCATCGACGGTTAGAACGATCTCGGACAAGCAGTGACGTTCACTGGGGATCGTCAGGTCGATCGATGTGTTGATGGCTGGGGATTCGGCAGACAATTGATAGATGAAGGTCAGTCTTGCGGCACCTTCACGCGTCGTGATCGCATTGGTCAGGACGAAATTTTGCGTGACGAAGCGATGCTCAAGGATGTGCCCATCAAGCCGCATCGTGCGGATGCCGGCATGGGGCACGTCTTGTTTGATGAAGATCACGCGGTGCCAATTGGTTTTGAAAACGACTCCCTCAAGTGCGTTCAGGAGCGTGCGCCCGGCCACGGTGCCGATCACGAGGCCGAAAGCGAACAGGATCCACGGCAGAATTCGCCGGGGGCGCGTTGACGGGGCGGTTGGCGATTTCTCCATTTGTTCCAGCGCCTTGGTGCGGGGTGGCGGAATTCGGGCGATCAGGGAGGATCAATAAATAATATATGCAACCTAAGCCAACAAGAACAAAATTGGTTATTCTAAAATCCTAAAATTGAAATACTAAAATACAATAAGTAAAGAGAATAACCGCGCCGGTTCGGCGCGCAGTAAAGCGCCGGATTGCGGCGCCGTCAGGGCAGCAGCTTGCCGGGATTGAGGATGTTATTGGGGTCGAACGCGGCCTTCAGCGTGCGCATCAATTGGAGCGCGGTCGCGTCCTTGTGAAGCGGCAGCTCGTCGCGCTTGAGAATGCCGATGCCGTGTTCGGCCGAGATCGAGCCGCGATATTCGGCGACGATCGCGTGGACGCGCGCATTCATCTCGTGGCGTACGGCCTGGAACTTGTCGTCCGCCCAATCGAGCGGGCGGCTGATATTGAAATGGATATTGCCGTCGCCCGCATGGCCGAAGGCGCAAACCCGCGCGCCCGGCACGAAAGCTTCGACCGCCGCGGCCCCGCGCGCCAGGAAATCCGGCACCGACGAGACCGGTACGGAGATATCGTGCTTGATCGAAGCGCCTTCGGGCTTCTGCGCCTCGGTCATGCTCTCGCGCAACTTCCACAGCGCCTTGCGCTGCTGCTGGGACGACGCGATCGCAGCGTCGAGGATCAAGCCGTCCTCCATCGCGCGTTCGAGCAGGCGTTCGACCATGGCTTTGAGCGCGCCGCCCAGATCGCCGGCGGCGAATTCGATCAGCGCGTACCAGGGATGTTTTTCCGCCAGCGGATCGGCCGTGCCCGGAATATGCGCGAGTACGAAATCGATCAGGCGGCGTTCGGTCAATTCGAACGCTTGGACGTTGCCGCCGCTTTCCGCCTTCGCGCGGCCCAACAATTCGATCCCGGCCTTGGGATCGGGCAAGGCGACGAAGCAGGTTTCAACCTCGCGCATCGCGGGGAAGAGTTTCAAGACCGCGGCGGTGATGATGCCGAGCGTGCCTTCCGCGCCGAGGAAAATCTGTTTGAGATCGTAGCCGGTGTTGTCCTTGCGCAAGCCGGTCATCGTGTCGAGCACGCGCCCGTCGGCGAGCACGACTTCGAGGCCGAGCACCAGATCGCGCGCCATGCCGTAGCGCAGCACGTTGATGCCGCCCGCGTTGGTCGACAGATTGCCGCCGATCCGGCACGAGCCTTCGGCCGCCAGCGACAGTGGGAACAGCCGGTCGGCTTCGGCCGCGCGCTTTTGGATGTCGGCAAGGACGACGCCCGCTTCGACCGTCATTGTATCGTTGACCGGGTCGAGGGCCCGGATTTTGTCGAGCCGCGCGAGGGACAAAATGATCTGCGTGCCGCTTGTGTCGGGCACGCCGCCGCCGACTAGGCCGGTATTGCCGCCCTGCGGGACGACCGGCAGACGGTGCTCGTTACAAAACTTCAGCACCGCCGCGACTTCGCGCGTATCGGCCGGGCGCACGACCGCGCGGGCCTTGCCGTGGAACAGGCCGCGCTCCTCCTTCTCGTAGGGGGCGAGGTCGGCGGGCGTATCGAGCCAGCCGGCCGGGCCGACGAGATCGCGCAGGCGTGTCATAATTTCGTTCATGGGGCGGCGATCATAGCGCCCTTGGCGTTACCGGCAATGCGTACGATTTCGCCTTGGTCTTGGCGCGAGCCGGGGCTTATAGTCCCTGCCGCAGTCGCGAAGGCGGCGGCACCGGTTTCGGGGGAAACCCGTGTTTAATGGCGGGGACCACGCAACGGAATGAGTTCTAGCTTTCGCGGGACCGTGACGGCTTCGGCCGTCCGCTCGCGGAAAGGGCCGCCGCTCCGGGGGGTGCGGCGGCCCACCTTTCCCGGATAGGTCACGTTGAGCATCATCGTCCGCCCGTCGCGCGACAGCGACATCCCCGCGATCGCCGCGATCTACGCTCATCATGTGCGCCACGGCTTGGCGAGTTTCGAAGACGTGCCGCCGGACGAAGCCGAACTCGCCAAGCGCCGCTTGGACGTCGTGACCAAGGGTTTTCCCTATTTGGTTGCGGAATCCGAAGGCCGGCTGCGCGGCTATTGCTATGCCGGTCTGTACCGCACGCGCGTCGCTTATCGCTTCACGCTGGAGGATTCGGTCTATGTGTCGCCCGACGCGATCCGCCAGGGTGTGGGCCGCGCGCTTCTGGGCGCATTGATCCCGGCCTGCGAAGCGACGGGAGCCCGCCAATTGATCGCGGTGATCGGCGACAGTGCCAATCATTCCTCGATCGGCTTGCACGCCGCGTTCGGCTTTCAGCGCGTCGGCTTGCTGCCGTCGGTCGGCTGGAAGTTCGGCCGCTGGGTCGACTCGGTGTTGATGCAGCGCGCCCTCGGGCCGGGCGATACGAACGCGCCCTAAATCCGTTTGCGCGTGCTTGCGACATGCGCGGCGATGGCGAGGCTCGCGAGCAGGGCGAGCGTGACCGGCAGGCCTAAACGCGGGCTTGCCTCCATCGCCATACCGATCAATGTTGGCCCGGCCGTGCAGCCGATCGTATAGCCCGACACGACCGACGCGGTCGCGCGCAGCAAGGCCGTGCCCGAGAAGCCGTGGCCCACGCGGATCATCGCGAGCGTATAGAGCATGCCGCCCGCACCGCCCCACAGGAATGCGGCGAGCATGGCGCCCGTCGCCCCGGTCGCCAGGAACGGCGCCGCGCAAGACGTGACGATCAAGCAGACGAGCGCGCCGCGCACCGTGCGATCGACCGAGATTTTGTCGGCGAGCCAGCCCGCCGGATATTGCGCCATGAACGAGCCGGCCCCCAACGCGGCGGCGAGCAACGCCGCCTCGGCGGCACTCAGGCCGATCGCCAAACCCCAATAGGCGCCAATACCGGTCAAACCGGTTTCGAAGGCGCCGCCGACGATTGCCGCGACGATCGCGGCGGGGACGGCGCGCAAGACCAGCGCGAAGCTGCTTTCGCGCGGGCGCTCGTCGCCCTCGCGCGCCGGTGTCGCGGGCAGGCCCGAGGCGAGAAGCCAGGACAGCGTCCACAGCCCGATGGCGATGAAAGCCGGAATGGGGCTGTCGGGCGCGAAGGGGGTCAGCAGCAGCGGCCCGCACATGAACGAGAAGCCGAGCGAGGTTTCGTAAAGCCCGACCGCCCGGCCGCGCCGATCGGCGGGGACGAGATCGACGACCCAAGCTTCGGATACGATCCAGCGCAGGGCGGCCGCCACGCCGATCAGGAAATTGATCGCGCACCAGATCAGGTAATTCTCGGTCAGCGCGAAGACCAGCGGGAAGGGGGCGGAAATCAAGGCCGCCTGGACGTACATCGTGCTGCCGCCGATGATCTGGGCGAGCCGGGCGATGAACGGGGCCAGCGCCAGCACGGCGAGCCACGGAATGGCCGAAAACACGCCGATCGCCGTCGCCGAATGGCCCAGCCCTTCCAGCCGTATCGCCGTATAGGGGATCAGCAGCGAAAAGCCGATAACGGCGGCGACGCCGGAGGCGCCCAGGCGCCAGACGGAAAGGGGGACGGTCGCGCTCATGACCGGCGTGGTATAAAGCGAATCGGAAGGGAGGCCAGCCACAAAACGATGAACCCCGCCATTCCCGCTTGGCGTCCGATGCGCGAAGCCGATTTGGGCTTCGTCGACCGGCTCGGCAATTCCATCTATCCCGATCACGTCGAAAGTTTCGCGGCCTTCGCGGCGAAATTCCGCGCCTCGCCGGAATCCTGCATGGTCGCCGAGAAGGGCGGGCGCGGGGCCGGGTATTGCCTGGCGCTGCCCGCCGATGCGGGCAAGCCGCCGCGCCTCGACCAAGTGCGCTATGCGCCCGCCGCACCGACCTTCATCCATCTGCACGACATCGCCTTGTCGGAAGCCGCGCGCGGGCACGGCCTCGTGCCGCTGGCGATCGATCGTTTGGCCGAGGTCGCGCGCGCCAAATCCTTCGCCGGGCTGTCGCTGATCGCGGTGATGGGCACGGAAACGATGTGGCCGCGCTACGGCTTCAAACCCGCCCCGTGCGATCGCGCGGTGATCGCGAGCTTCGGCGGCGGCGTCTATATGACCCGGCCGTTTTAGGTCGACGTTCTCATGGTTCGACAGGCTCACCATGAGGTTTTAAGTAGGCCACACCCTGAGCTTGTCGAAGGGCGAGGCCGGTCCAAGATTTTCGAAAGTTAGGGACGCGGGGCGGCGGCGCGGCGCAAGCGATCGTTGATCGCGCGGCCCAAGCCTTTTTCCGGAATGGCGGCGACGGCGATGCGGGCGGCGCCGCGCCCGTCGAGATCGCGCAAGGCGACGAACAGATTGCGTGCCGCCTCCGCCAAATCGCCGCGCGGCGACAGGTCGATGCCTTCCGCACCTTGCGGCAGGCCGCCGAACCCCAAATAAAGCTCACCTTCGTCCGGCCCGCCGGCGTTCAAGCGCAGCTTGGCGCGCGGGGCGTAGTGGCTCGCCAGCATCCCCGGCGACTTGATCGTGCCCCCGCCGGGGGCGGCCAGATCGCCGATCAACGCGGCGATATCTTCGGCCGCTACACCGCCGGGGCGCAATAGGCGCACTTGCTCGCCGGTCAGATCGACGATGGTGGATTCCACGCCGACCGCGCAGGGCCCGCCGTCGAGCACGTCGCCTTGGATATGTGCGAGGCCACGCGCCACGTCGATCGCGCGCGTGGGCGACAAACGGCCCGACGGGTTGGCGCTGGGTGCTGCGATCGGCACGCCCGCCAAGCGCAGCAAATCGCGCGCGGCCTTGGGGGCGGGTACACGGATCGCGATGCTTGGCAAGCCGGCGCGCGCGGCGTTGCACACGCCCGCGGAACTTCGCAGCGGCAGCACCAGCGTCAACGGGCCGGGCCAGAAGGCGCGCGCGACGAGTTCGGCGCGCGCATCGAAAGCCGCGATGCGCTTGGCGGCGGCGAGATCGGGCACATGCGCGATCAAGGGATTGAAACGCGGGCGGCGTTTGGCGGCGTAGATCTTGGCGACCGCGCGCGGATCGTCGGCGCGCGCCCCCAGCCCATAGACCGTCTCGGTCGCGAAGGCGACGAGACGGCCGGCGCGTAAAGCGCTTGCCGCGCGCGCCAGGCTCGCTTTGGTGATCTTCCGGGGCCGCATAGGGGCGGTTGCTAGCATGCGAGGGGTCCCCGCGCTATGTTCGGCTTATGGCCGGTCGGATCATCGTCGTCGCGCAGCAAAAGGGAGGGGCGGGCAAAACCACGCTCGCCGCGCACTTGGCCGCCTATTTCGCGGGGCGCGGTTTGCGCACCGCCGCCGCCGATATCGATCCGCAAGGCTCGTTCACGCGCTGGACCGAATTGCGCTTCAACGCGCGCGACGGGCAGGGGCTGGGCTTCGGCTTCGCTCAGCTTTCGGGCTGGCGTTTGCCGACCGAGCTCGACCGTATGGCACGCGAACACGACATCGTGATTGTCGATTCCGCACCCCACGCGATGACGGATTCCCGCACGGCGATCCGCTACGCGCATTTGGTGCTGGTGCCCGTGCAACCTTCGCCGATGGATTTGTGGGCGACCGGCCCGACTCTCGCCTTGGCACGCGAAGAACGCCGCCCGTCGATGCTGGTGATCAACCGGATGCCGCCGCGCTCCACCCTCGCGACCGACATGGTCGAGAAGCTCAACGCGTTGGAAGCCGGCGTGTGCCGCGTGGCGCTGGGCAATCGCACGGCCTATGCGTCGAGCCTGGGGGCGGGGCTGGGCGTCACGGAATTCGAACCGGGCTCGACCGCCGCGCGCGAATTGGCGGCGGCGGGCGACGACGTGCTGGCGGCATTGAGCCGCTAGACGTTACTGCGCGGCGTGGGCCGCCGCGCCTTCTTCTTCGATGCCAAGCGCTTCCGAGAATTTGTTGAAGAACGTCGTCAGCGCGATGCGCAAGGTGAGTTCGACCACCTGCGCTTCGGTGAAATGCTTGCGCAGATCGGCGTGCATCTTGTCGCCGATGCGATGCGGGTCGTTGGTCACCGCGACCGAATAAGCAATCACGAGGCGATCGATATCGTCGAGGGCGGGATGATCGACCTTGTCGGGGATTTGCGCGACGGCGTCTTCGGGCACGCCTTCCACTTTCAGCATCGGCACATGATGGCCGACGCAGTAATGGCAGGCGTTGAGCTTGGAGACGACGACGATCGCGATTTCGAGATAGCGGCGCGGCAGCGTCTTGGCCGCGCGCAACTCCATCAGCATCGGCATGATGTGGCGCAAGGCGGCGGGCACATGCGCCACGATCGACGCCTGATTGGCGAAGGGCCCGTATTCGGACGCGTATTTGCGGAAGATCGCGGCCAGATCTTGCGGCAGATCGTCGGGGGTGAGATCGCGTACACGTGCCATGAATTCCTCCGGTTTATCGGCGGAACCTTACCACGCCCCGCGCGCGACGAAATCGGGATTGCGGAAACCGGGCTTGCCGTAAACTAAGGGCGTGCCGTCGAGCTTTTCGACATGGCCGCCGGCGGCGACCAGCAAAGCCTCACCCGCCGCCGTATCCCATTCCGACGTGGGACCCAGGCGCGGATAAAGATCGGCGGTGGCTTCCGCAACCAGCCCGAACTTCGCGGCCGAGCCGACTTTGCGATGTTCCTTCACGACCATGCCGTCGCAATAGGCGCTTTCCGCACCCGAGCTATGGCTTTTGGACGTGACGACGACCAAGCCATCGGCGGGTTTGGCGCGCGCGCGAATGGGCTTTTCGGCCCCGTCCTTTTCGGTGCGAAAGGCGCCAAGCCCCGCACCGCCCGACCACGCCACGCCGGAGACGGGATGCAGCACCACGCCCAAAGCCGGGCGTCCGTCGACGACCAAGCCGATATTGACGGCGAAATTGTCGCTGCGCTCGACGAATTCGCGCGTCCCGTCGAGCGGGTCGACGAGGAAGAATTCGCGGGGGGCCACGGCGGGCCATGCGACGGCGCCGCGCGCGACGGCTTCCTCGGCCACGGCTGCGATGCCGGGGGCGAGTTTGGCGAGACCGGCGAGGATGATCGCCTCGGCACGCTCGTCCGCTTCCGTCACCGGCGTGCGATCGGCCTTGGCGCGCACATCGAAATCCCGCGCATAGATGCGCAGGATTTCCGCCGCCGCCTCGCGCGCCAGCGCGATCAGGGCGGGGCGCAAACCAGAGAAGTCGAGGCTCACTCCGCCGCGGCCTTCGCCGAACCCGCTTGGATCAAGCGCCAGACCTTCTCGGGCGTGGCGGGCATGTCGATATGCTTCACGCCGTATTCCGACAGCGCGTCGACGACCGCCGCGATGATCGAGGGCGGCGCGCCGATGGCGCCGGCTTCGCCCGCGCCCTTCACGCCCAGCGGATTGTTGCGGCACGGCACTTCGTTATAGGCGAAGCGGATCGGCGGCAGATCGTAGGCGCGCGGCATCGCGTAATCCATGAACGAGCCGGTCAGCAACTGCCCGGTCTCGGGATCGTAGACGCAGTTTTCGAGCAGCGCTTGGCCGAGGCCTTGCGCGACACCGCCATGCACCTGGCCTTCGACCATCATCGGGTTCATCACGTTGCCGAAATCGTCGACAACCGTGTAGTCGAGCACCTTCACTTCGCCGGTGTTCGGATCGATTTCGACTTCGGCGATGTGGCAGCCATTCGGATAGGTGGCGCCCGGCGGCGTGAAGCTGCCGGTCTCGTCGATGCCGATGCTCATGTCGTTGGGCAGCTTCGTGGTGATGAAGCTGGTCTTCACCACCTCGGTGAAGCTCTTCGTCTTGTCGGTACCCGCGACGCGGAAATCCTTGCCGTCGAATTCGACGTCGGCTTCGGCGGCTTCCAGCATATGGGCGGCGATCTTCTTGCCCTTGGCGATCACGCGCTCGACCGCCTTGCCGACGGCCGAACCCGACACGGCGAGCGCGCGGCTGCCGCCGGTCGCACCGGGATAGAGCACGGTGTCGGTGTCGCCTTGGATCACGCGCACGCTGTCCATCGGAATGCCCAGGCGTTCCGACACCATCTGCGCGTAGGCCGTCTCGTGGCCCTGGCCGTTGGATTGATTGCCGATCAGCACGGTCGCACCGCCGGCGGAATCGAAACGCACTTGCGCGGTTTCTTCCGAGCCGCCGCCGCAGGCTTCGACGTAGGTGATCAAGCCGCGCCCGCGCAGCATGCCCTTGGCCTTGCTGGCGGCCTTGCGCGCCGGGAACCCGTCCCAATCGGCGAATTTCATCGCGTCGGTTAGGTTCTGCGCGAACTCGCCGCTGTCGTAGGTGGTGCCCAACGCGGTCGTGTAGGGCATCGCCGAGGGCGGGATGAAATTGCGGCGGCGCAGCTCGTCCGGCGCGATGCCGAGCTCGCGCGACGCGACGTCGACGATGCGCTCGGTCACGTAGTTGGCTTCGGGGCGGCCCGCCCCGCGATAGGCGTCGACCGGCGCGGTGTTCGTGAAATAGCCGACCACGTGGCAGTAAACCGCGCCGAACGTGTAGACGCCCGCCAGCATCGCCGTGCCCGCGAAGGTCGGGATGAACGGCCCGTAATGCGAGAGATAGGCGCCGAGATTGGCCTGCGTATAGACCTTCAGCGCCAGGAACTTGCCGTTCGCATCGACCGCCAGCTTGGCGTTGGTCAGATGGTCGCGGCCATGTGTATCGGCCAAGAACGATTCGCTGCGATCGCCGGTCCATTTGACCGGACGGCCGATCTGCTTGGCGGCGAACAACACGCCGACATATTCGGGATAGAGGAAGATCTTCATCCCGAAGCCGCCGCCCACATCGCCCGAAATCACGCGCAGCGAATTTTCGGGGATATGGAACACGTTTTTGGTGAGGACCTTGCGCAGACCCGCACCGCCCTGGCTGCCGCAATGGAGCGTCATGCGCTCGAGGCTCGCATCCCACTCGCCGATCGCCATGCGCGGCTCCATCGACGACGGCGCCAGGCGGTTATTGACGAGGTCGAGCTCGATCACGCGCGCGGCCTTGGCGAACAGCTCGTCCGTCTTGGCCTTGTCGCCCATGTCCCAGTCGAGCGCGACGTTGCCGGGCGCCTTTGCCCAGACTTGCGCCGCCCCCTTGGCGGCCGCACGCGCGATGTCGCCGACCGCGGGCAGTTCCTCGAACTCGATCTCGACCAGCTCGGCCGCGTCGCGCGCTTCGGTCAAAGTCTCGGCGACGACGCACACGATCGGGTCGCCGACGAAGCGCACCGTATCCGTCGCCAAAGCCGGGCGCGGCGGGATCCAGGTCATCGACCCGTCGCGATGCTTTTGTGGCGCCATGCAAGGCAGGTGGCCGATACCGGCGGCTTCGAGGTCGGCGCCGGTCACGACCGCCAGCACGCCCGGGGCGGCTTTGGCGGCCGTCACGTCCAGGCGCTTGATCTTGGCGTGCGCCTGGGGCGAGCGCAGGAAATAGGCGTGGCTCTGCCGGGGCAGGAGGGTGTCGTCGGTGTAGCGGCCGTGGCCGAGCAAAAGACGGCGATCTTCGAGGCGACGCGGGGACTGACCGACACCGAACTTCATGGACGAGGCTCCCTGGCAATATAGGCCGGGGAGAATAGCATCTCGGACGACGCAATTGCCAAGCCCCGGCGCAAGAGGGATAACCGGGGCATGTGCGGCCGCTACTCCATCACCACCCCCGTCGAAGCGATGCGCCGGGTCTTCGGATTCGACGGCCCGTTGCCCAATCTCCAACCGCGCTGGAACGTGGCGCCGACCCAAACGGCCCCGGTGATCCGCCGGGCGGCCGATGGCGGGCGGGAATTGGCGATGCTGAGCTGGGGCCTCGTGCCCTATTGGGCCGAAGACACGAAACTGCAAAGCCATATGATCAACGCGCGCGGCGAGACGGTGGCCGAGAAACCCGCCTTCAAACAGGCCTATCGCCAGCGCCGCTGCCTTGTGCCCGCCGACGGTTTCTACGAATGGCAGACGCTGGGCGCCAAAACGAAACAGCCGCTGCTGTTCCGCATGGCGGATGCAGCACCCTTCGCCTTCGCCGGGCTGTGGGAACGCTGGGTGCCGCCCAAGGGCGACGTGCTGGAGACCTTTACCATCGTCAACACGGCGGCGAATTCGCTGATGGCGCAATTCCATGACCGCGTGCCGATCATTTTGGCGCCGGCGGATTGGGCGGCGTGGCTCGATCCCGCGGTCGATCCCACCGCATTGGTGAAGGCGCCGCCGTCGGAATGGCTGACCTATACGCGCGTCTCGACCTATGTGAACTCGGTCAAACACGACGATGCGGGGTGTTTCGAACCCGCGCCCGACGCGGAGCCGAAACCCGAGCCGCCGAAAAAGGCCAAAGCCGCCGACGGCCGCCAGGGCTCGTTATTCTAGAATTTTTCGGGGCGCGGTTTGATGCCCGGCGTCATGCGTGTGAGGATCGAATCGCGGCGCACGAAATGGTGATGCAACGCAGCACCCGCGTGGATCAACAGCACCAACCCCATCGTATAGGCGAGCAGCGAATGCGCGCCGAGCAGCAAGCCGCCGAGATCGTCGTCCTTCGGCAGCGGGTTGGGCAGCGGCACCAAGCCGAACCACACGACCGGAAAGCCGAATGCGTTGGAGCCGAGCCAGCCCAGGATCGGCTGCACGATCAGGCAGAAATAAAGGAACCAATGCGCGGCTTCGGCCGCCGTGTGCTCGATCCAAGGGGCGGGCGGCAAGGGCGGGGGCGGCGAATACAGCCGCCAGCCGAGCCGTGCGAGCGTGAGCAGGAAGACGCACACGCCCACCGTCTCGTGCCAGGAATAGACGCGCAGCTTCCAATCGGAAAATTCGAGCCGCGTCATATAAAGCCCGACGCCGAACAACCCGGCGACGAGCAGGACCGTCAGCCAGTGGAACGTGCGGGCGGGCGCGCCGTAGCGCGTGGGGGTATTGCGCATCACCATGCGGGCGCTAAGCTAGTCTTATGAGCGAGATCGTCAACCTCAACCGCGCGCGCAAAGCCAAAGCGCGCGAAGATCGTGCGGCGCAGGCCGACGCCAACCGCACGAAATTCGGTCGCACCAAGGCCGAGCGCGAGCGCCAAGCCGCACAAGACACGCTGGAGGCCCAGCGCCTCGATGCGCATAAGCGGGAGGACTGACCGCATGTTGTTCATGGTCGTCGAAACGTTTACGGGCGGCGATATGGTGCCGATCTATCGCCACATGGCGGAGAAAGGGCGCGGCCTGCCCGACGGCGTTGAATATATCGATTCTTGGGTGTCGATCGATATGACGCGCTGCTTCCAGCTGATGCGCGCCGACGATGCGGCCAAGCTCCAGCAATGGGTACTGCATTGGCGCGGCTTGGGCGTGGGTTTCGAATTCGTGCCCGTCGTGCCCGCGAAGGACACGCGCTCACTCCACGAGAAAGCCGCTTTAGCCTGATCGCGCGGCCAGGGCTTCGGCCCAGCGCGCTTCCCACGGATTATTCTCGAAATCCGCGACGCTGCCGTCTTCGGCGTAGAAGCGATTGGGGATCTGGAAAATCGCCAGCGTCATGCAGCCGTTGGGCGTCCACGCCTCGTGGCGGCTGCCGGCCGGGCGCCAAACGAATTCGCCCGCGCGTGCGACACCGTCGCGGTCGTGCAATTCGCCTTCCAGCACATAGGTCTGCTCGACCAACACATGCTCGTGATCGGGCAGTTTGGCGCCGGGGGCAAGGCGTGTGAGCACCGTCGCCATGCCGGTCTTCGCGTCGAAGAACAGCGATTTGGTTTCCACACCGGGAAAGCGCGACGGACGCCAAGGCAGATCCTTGGCGGCGACGAAATGGGAAATCATGATGGCCTCAGTAAAGGACGATCGCGTAGTCGCCGACGACCCGGAAGCCCAGGCCTTCGTAGCAGAACTTCGCCGCTGCATTTTCGATGCCGGTGAACAGGATCGCGTTCGTGGCCCCCGCCGCCTTTGCGAAGGTCAGCACGGCGCCGGTCGCGAGCCGCGCGTAACCTTGGTCGCGCTCCGCCGGGGGCACGTAGACGCCGCCGATTTGCACGATATCGGGCAGGCGCGCATTGATCCCGGCATAGGCGACCGGCGCGCCCGCGCGGCGCAGCACGAAGCCGAGACCGTCGTCGATCGTGCGGTCGATTTCCTCGGCCGCGCGCTGTTTGGAATCGGCGGTATCGGGCCAGGACAGGACTTCGCGGCAATAGGCGTAGCGCCACTCGCGCAAAATCGCGCGATCGTCGCCGGTCGCGGCACCCAACGTGAATTCCGGGCCCGGCAAGGCGGGCGTTTTGAGATCGGCTAGCGCCAGCGCGAATAGATCCTGACGGGCGGCGAGGCGCGCGCGCCGCAGCGAGAAGGGCGGGATCTGGATCGCTTCTTCGACCTGCGCCGATGGGCCCATGATGCCCGACGCCGCGCGCGGCAAGCCGGCGGCCAGCGTTTCCGCGACCAACGCGCCCGCATGGGCTTGCGGGCATTGGATCATCAGATTGCCGTTCCAATAGAGGGCGGCCGCGCCGATCAGCACGCCGTCTTCGAACGTGCCGGCGTAACTGCCTTGGAAGCGCTCGCCGCGATCGACGATCCCGGCGGCGCGCAAATTGGAACGCAGGAACATCGAGCTTTCGGGCGTTTGCGCCAGAAAGAACTCGAGCTTGGCTTCGTCGCCCGGACCGAGCGCACGATGAACGATGCCCACCATGCGCTCGATCCTAGCCCGGTTAACCCAAGAACGCGAACTTCAAGACGAACAGGATCGCGATGGTCCAGACCGCGCCCGAAACTTCGGATGCGCGGCCGGCCAGCGCCTTAATCGCGGCGTAGGAAATGAAGCCGAACGCGATCCCATGCGTGATCGAGAAGGTGAACGGCATCGCCATCGCGGCGATCATCCCCGGCGCGTATTCGGTGATGTCGTTCCAGTCGAGATCGACCAGGCCCTTGGTCATGTAGCAGGCGACCAGGATCAAAGCCGGCGCAGTGGCGTAGGCCGGAACCGTGTTCGCCAGCGGCGCGAACACCAACGCGGCGATGAACAACAAGCCGACGACCACGGCGACGAGGCCCGTGCGTCCGCCGGCTTCCACGCCGGCGGCACTCTCGATGTAGCTCGTCGTATTCGACGTGCCGAGCAGCGAGCCGACCAGCGAGGCCGAAGAGTCCGCGACCAGCGCCTTTTTGAGGCGCGGCAGCTTGCCGTCCGGCGTCATCAGCCCGGCGCGCTGGGTCACGCCGACCAGCGTGCCCGCCGTATCGAACAGATCGACGAACATCAGCACAAGAACGGTCGAGATCACGCTGATCTGCAGCGCCCCCCAGATGTCGAGCTTCAAGAAGGTCGGTGCGATCGACGGCGGGGCGGAGACGATGCCCTGAAACGTGGTGAGGCCCAGGATCACGCCGGCGGCGGTGGTGCCCAGAATGGCGATGATGATGGCGCCCGGCACTTTGCGCGCGTCCAGCGCCACCATGACGACGAAGCCGATCGCCGCCAGCACGGCGGGGCCGGATTTAAGGTCGCCGAGGGTCACCAGCGTCGCCGGATGATCGACGACGATGCCCGCGTTTTTGAGGCCGATGATGGCCAGGAACAGGCCGATGCCGCCCGCGATGCCGTATTTCAGCGCGCGGGGAATGCCGTCGAAGATCCAGGCGCGCGCGGGGCTCAGCGACAGCGCGACGGTCAGCACCGAGGAGCAGAAGATGGCGCCCAGCGCCGTTTCCCACGACATGCCCATGCCCTTGACCATGCCGAAGGCGAAAAAGGCGTTGAGGCCCATCCCCGGCGCCAAGGCGATCGGGTAATTGGCGTAGAGCCCCATGATGAAGCAGGACAAAGCCGCCGCGAGACAGGTCGCGACGAACACCGAGTTTTTGTCCATCCCCGCGATCTCGAGGATCGAAGGATTGACGACGATGATGTAGGCCATCGTCAGGAAGGTGGTGACACCCGCCAGAATTTCCGTGCGGACGGTGGTGCGTGCCTGCGTGAGGCCGAAATATTGATCGAGCATGGACTCCCCCTTCGGCCGCTTTTCCGCGTGCCGCAGGGGAAATCTAATACAGGTGGTCGAGTCGTTTTAAAGCGGCTTTTTGATCTTGGCCGCGATCTCGCCCACGATACCGCGCCGGAAGGCGAGCACGCAGATCACGAAGATCACGCCCTGCACGACCGTCACCCACTGGCCGAGTTCGGCCAGATAGTTCTGCATCGAGACGATCACGGCGGCGCCGATCATCGGGCCGAACACGGTGCCGAGCCCGCCGACCAGCGTCATCAGCACGACTTCGCCCGACATCGACCAATGCACGTCGGTGAGCGACGCGAGCTGGAACACGATCGCCTTGGTCGCCCCCGCGAGGCCCGCGAGCGTCGCCGACATCGTGAACGCCGCGAGCTTGTAGTGATCGACGCGATAGCCGAGCGAGATCGCGCGCGGCTCGTTCTCGCGGATCGCCTTTAGCACTTGGCCGAAGGGCGAGTGGACGATGCGGTAGATCAGCAGGAACGACGCCAGGAAGATCGCCGCGACGACGTAGTAGAGAACGTAGTCGTTGCGCAGATCGAGGAAGCCGAACATCGTGCCGCGGGGCACGCGCTGCAACCCGTCCTCGCCGCCGGTGAAGGGCGCTTGCAGGGCGAAGAAGAACGCCATCTGCGCCAGCGCCAGCGTGATCATCGCGAAGTAAATGCCTTGGCGGCGGATGGCGAGCGCGCCCACCGCGAGGCCCAGCACGAAGGCGGTGGCCGCCCCGCCCAGGATCGCGAATTCCGGCGCCCAGCCCCATACTTTCGCCGAATGGGCGGAGACATACGCCGCCCAGCCGAAGAACAGCGCGTGGCCGAAGCTCAGAAGCCCGACATAGCCGATCAGCAGATTGAAGGCGGTCGCGAACAACGCGAAGCACAGCACCTTCATCAGGAAGACGGGGTAGAGGACATAGGGCAGCACGATCAACGCCGCGACCAGCGCGCCCAGGATCAGGCGTTGGTGGCGCGGCATCGACGTTTCGGTGGACGCTTGCGCGGGTTCGCCGGACATCAGCGCGCCCTCCCGAACAGACCGGCGGGTTTGATCAGCAACACGATCACCATGATGACGAAGATCACCGTCGAAGACGCTTCGGGATAGAACACTTTGGTCAGGCCTTCGATGATGCCGAGGCCGAAGCCCGTGAGGATCGAGCCCATGATCGAGCCCATGCCGCCGATCACGACGACCGCGAACACGATGATGATGAGGTCGGCGCCCATCAAGGGGCTCACCTGATAGATCGGGGCGGCGAGCACGCCGGTGAAAGCGGCCAGCGCCACGCCGAAGCCGTAGGTCAGCGTGATCATGCGCGGCACGTTGATGCCGAAGGATTGCACCAAAGCCGGGTTCTCGGTCGCGGCGCGAAGATAGGAGCCGAGCTTCGTCTTCTCGATGACGAACCACGTGGCCAAGCACACGACGAGCGACACGACGACGACCCAGCCGCGATAATTCGGCATGAACATGAAGCCGAGATCGGTGCCGCCGCGCAATTGCGCGGGGATTCCGTAGGGCAGGCCCGAGGAGCCGAATTGGTTGCGGAACACGCCCTGGATGATCAGCGCGATGCCGAAGGTCAGCAGAAGCCCATAAAGATGGTCGAGCTTGTAGAGCCGATGCAGCATCGTGCGCTCGATCACGATACCGGTGAGGCCGACGGTCACGGGCACGATCAGCAGCGCCCACCAGTAACCGACGCCCAGCCAGTTCAGCAGCATCCAGGCGACGAACGCGCCCATCATATATTGGGCGCCGTGGGTGAAATTGATGATGTTGAGCAGCCCGAAAATCACCGCGAGGCCGAGCGACAGCAGCGCGTAGAACGCGCCGTTGATCAAACCCAGCAACAACTGGCCGAACAGCGCCTGGGGCGGAATTCCGAAAATATCGGGCATGCTTTTCTTTTCGCCGTGATCGAAGAACGGGGAAGGGGGCGGGCGATCCCGCCCCCTTCGTCGTTACGTCTTCAGCCGCCGACCAGCGGGCACTTGCCCTCGGCCAGCGGACGGAAGGCCTGCGCGGCCGGGATCGTCGCGCGGGTCTTGTAGTAATCCCACGGCGCCTTCGACTCTTCGGGCTTCTTCACCTCGAAGAGATACATGTCGTGGATCTTGCGGCCGTCCTTACGGATCTCGCCCTTGCCGAACAGCGGATCGTCGGTCGGCGTGGCCTTCATCTTCTCGACCACCGCCTTGCCGTCGGCGGCCGACTTCGTCGCTTCGATCGCCTTCAGATAGTGCAGCGTGGAGGCGTAGACGCCCGCGTGCACCATCGTGGGGTGGATGCCCTTGTTGGCGGCGGCGAAGCGCTTGGCGAAGGCGCGGCTGGCCTCGCTCTGATCCCAGTAGAACGCTTCGGTCATGATCAGGCCTTGCGCCGTATCCAGGCCCAGGCCGTGCACGTCGGTCAAGAACACCAGCAGCCCGGCCAGCGATTGGCCGCGCTTGACGATGCCGAATTCGGCCGCTTGCTTGATCGAGTTCACCGTGTCGCCGCCGGCGTTGGCGAGACCGATGATCTTCGCGCGGCTCGATTGCGCTTGCAGCAGGAACGACGAGAAGTCGTTCGTGTTCAAGGGCGCGCGGACGCCGCCCAGAACGCGGCCGCCCATCGCCTTGACGACGTTGGTCGTATCGGCTTCCAGCTGATGGCCGAACGCGTAATCGGCGGTCAGGAAGAACCATGTGTCGCCGCCGGTTTGCACGATCGCCTTGCCGGTGCCGTTGGCCAGCGCCCAGGTGTCGTAGGTCCAGTGGACCGTGTTGGGCGAGCATTGTTCGCCGGTGAGTGCGGAGGTGGCGGCACCCGAGACCAGGAACACCTTGTTCTTTTCGCGCGTCACGCCGTTGACGGCGAGCGCCACGCCCGAGTTCGGCACGTCGACGATCATGTCCACGCCGTCGCGGTCGAACCACTGGCGGGCGATGTTGGAGCCGACGTCCGGCTTGTTCTGGTGGTCGGCCGAGACGAACTCGACCTTGATGCCCTTGGCGGCGGCGCCGAAATCGTCGGCTGCCATGCGCGCGGCGAGCACCGAGCCCGCACCGGCGAGGTCGGTGTAAAGCGACGACATGTCGGACAGCACGCCGATCTTCACGTTGGTTTGCGCCACGGCCGGGGCCGCGGCGACGGCCGCCAGGGCGACAGCCCCCAGCAGCGCGGATTTCAGTCTTTTCATGGTCGTTCTCCCTGTTTGTGGTTAGACGCCGAGATACTCGTGGAGCTTGTCCATGTTCGCTTCGAGCGCGTCGTTGGCGATTTCGTCGACGACGCGCCCATGCTCCATGACGTAATGCCGATCCGCGACCGTGGCCGCGAAACGGAAATTCTGTTCGACCAGCAGGATCGTGAAGCCTTCGTTCTTCAAGCGCCTGATCGTGCGCCCGATCTGCTGCACGATGACCGGGGCCAATCCCTCCGTCGGCTCGTCGAGCAGCAACAGCTTGGCGCCGGTGCGCAAGATACGGCCGATCGCCAGCATCTGCTGTTCGCCGCCGGACAGTTTCGTGCCCTGGCTCGACAGGCGTTCTTTCAGGTTCGGGAACAGCTCGAAAATCGTGTCGACCGACAAGCCGCCGGGCGCGACCGCGGGCGGCAGCAGCAGGTTTTCCTTCACGTCGAGCGAGGCGAAGATGCCGCGCTCCTCGGGGCAGAAGGCGATACCTTGGCGCGCGATCGCGTAGCTGGGCAGGCCGATCGTTTCCGCACCCTTGAACTTCACGCTGCCCTTGCGGCTGCCGACGATGCCCATGACCGATTTCATGGTCGTGGTCTTGCCGGCCCCGTTGCGGCCCAGCAGCGTGACGACCTCGCCCTCGCGCACCTGAAAATCGACGCCGTGCAGAATATGGCTTTCGCCGTACCACGCGTTGAGACCCGAAACGTTCAACATCGCCTCAGCCATGGCCGGCCCCCATATAGGCCTGCACCACGTCCGGATTTTTCGACACCGTCGCGTAATCGCCCTCGGCCAGAACTTCGCCGCGCGCCAGCACGGTGATCGTGTCGGAAAGATCTGCGACGACGGAAAGATTATGTTCGACCATCAGCACCGTGCGCCCTTGCGCCACGCGCTTGATCAGGGCGGCGATACGGCCCACGTCCTCGTGGCCCATACCGGCGGTGGGCTCGTCCAGCAGCATCATTTCGGGTTCGAGGGCGAGCGTCGTCGCGATTTCCAGCGCGCGTTTGCGGCCATAGGGAAGCTCGACCGCGACGGTTTGCGCGTATTCCGACAGGCCGACCCAGTCGATCAATTCGCGCGCGCGATCGTTGTAGACGTCGAGCACCGATTGCGAGCGCCAGAAATCGAAGGAATCGCCGCGCTTGCGTTGCAGCGCCACGCGCACGTTTTCGAGCACGGAGAGATGCGGGAACACGGCCGAGATTTGGAACGACCGCACGAGGCCCAGACGCGCGATATCGGCGGGCTTGGTCGCGGTGATGTCGCGGCCGTTGTAGGCGATCTTCCCGCGCGACGGGATCAGGAACTTGGTCAGCAGATTGAAGCAGGTCGTCTTGCCCGCGCCGTTCGGCCCGATCAGCGCGTGGATCGAATGGCGGCGCACGCGCAATGCCACGTTGTTGACCGCGACGAAGCCGCGAAATTCCTTCGTCAGCCCGTCGGTCTCGAGAATGTTGTCGGCCAAAAGGCGTACTCCCTGTCAGGCGTACTTTTCGTTAATTGAATTCAGACCTATCAGGTTGCGGGGTACCCTTGCAACCGCCCCAAGCTTGAAGGCGAGATTATTTCGCGGTAATTTCGCAGGAAAGAACGTAATTCTGACAAGGGGCTTACGGGAAAGTTAATCGAATTTTAGACGTTTTGCGGCTAACCTCGGCAGGTTGGGAACCGAGAACGGGAACCTGCCGTTTCAAAGGATCACCCCGGCCCGAGAAGACGGATCGAGACGCGCCATGACCACGCCCCCGAACCTGCCGCAGATCCCCGACCCGCCGGTGCCGGAAAGCCCGTGCAAGGTGGCGCTCGTCCAGATCAATAATTCCTTCTCGGGTCAGAACTACCTCCCTTACGCGTGCGGCCTGATGGAAGGCTATACGCGCAAATATTCGGGCCGGCCGGAGCGCTATACGTTTCTGCCGCCGATCTATAAGCGCCTGCGCGTCGAAGTCGCCGTCGAACATCTGCTCGACGCCGATGTGGTCGGCTTCTCCTGCTATGTGTGGAACGAGAAACTCTCGCTCGCCGTCGCGCGCCGTTTGAAGGAGCGCAAACCCGGCGTGATGATCGTGTTCGGCGGCCCGCAAGTTCCCGACCGCACCGAAGGATTCCTGCGCGACAATCCGTTCATCGACGTGGCCGTGAACGGGGAGGGCGAAGCGCCCTTCACCAAGCTGCTCGACCGGTTCCCGTCGCGCGATTGGACCGGCATCTCCAATCTTTCCTATCTGCGCGACGGCAAGTTCGTCGTGCACCCGAAGGGCAACCGCATTCGTGATCTCGCGGATCTGCCCTCGCCCTATCTCGACGGCACGTTCGACCGGTTGATGGCGGCGAACCCGCAGGAAAACTGGATCGTGCTGTGGGAAACGAACCGCGGCTGCCCGTTCCAGTGCACGTTCTGCGATTGGGGCTCGGCCACGCAAGCCAAGGTCTATCAATTCGATCTGGAGCGCGCCTTCGCCGAAATCGATTGGTTCGCGCTGAAGAAAATCGAGTTCATCTTCTGCTGCGACGCCAATTTCGGCATTCTCGCGCGCGATATCCAAATCGCGGAAGCCTTGGCGAAATCGAAGGAAGAGACGGGCTATCCTAAAGCCGTCTCGGTGCAGAACACCAAGAACGCGACCGAGCGCGCGTATCTCACGCAAAAGATCCTGTCCGATGCCGGCATGAACAAGGGCGTCACCTTGTCCATGCAGTCGCTCGATCCCGGCACGCTCAAAGCCATCAAGCGCCAGAACATCGCGCTGGGCACGTATGAGGAATTGCAGCGCCGCTTCACCCGCGACCGGGTCGAGACCTATTCGGATCTCATCCTCGGCCTGCCGGGCGAGACCTACGATTCCTGGGTCGAAGGTGTCGCCAAGTTGATGGAGACGGGCCAGCACAACCGCATCCAGTTCAACAATCTGTCGATCCTGCCCAACGCCGAAATGGGCGATCCCGAATATCAGAAGAAATTCGGGATGGAGACGGTCGTCACGCGCGTCGTGAATATCCACGGCGCGCTGGAGGTCGATCCCGACGGCATCTACGAAACGCAGGATTTGGTCGTCGCGACCGAAGCGATGCCGCGCCCCGATTGGCGCAAGGCGCGCGCCTTTTCGTGGATGGCGGCCCTCGTGCATTACGACAAGCTGCTGCAAGTGCCGATCCTGGTCGCGCACGCGCAATGCGGCGTGCCGTTCCGCAAATTGCTCGAGGCGTTCTTCGACGCCGATCCCGCGAAATATCCGGTGTTCGGCTCGATCCGCGCCTTCTTCGACGATTACGCGATGCGCATCCAGAACGGCGAAGTCGAATACGTCTATTCGCAGGAATGGCTGGGTATCCATTGGCCGGCCGACGAATTCGTGTTCATCGATCTGGTCGTGCGCGGCAAGCTCGGCGCGTTCTACGAGGAAGCCGAACGCTTGACCTTCGACGTGCTGTCGCGCGACCGCGCGTTGCTGCCGCGTGAACGCATCGCCGACGCGTTCAAGCTGAACCGCGCGATGGTCAAGGAGCCGGGGGCGCTTGGCGATATCGAAGTGTCGATCGGCAGCGATATCTATCCCTATTACCGCGCGCTGCTCGAAGGCCGCGACGAGGATTTGCTGGTCGAGCCCGTGACCTATCGCATCGAACGGTCGAAGGAGGCGTGGCCGGCCTTCGACGATTGGTGCCGTCAGGTCGTGTGGTACGGCAACAAGAAGGGCGCCTATCTCTACGGCAACAAGGCGATGGCGCGCCATCTCGCCGGACATTTCTAATACCGTGGCGTCGCCGCGTTACCGCCGCCTGTTGATCACCGGCGCCACGGGTGTGCTGGGCGCGGGATTCCGTGCGCTCGCCGCCGAATATCCCGAGCGCGAATTCCGCTTCGTGTCGCGCAAGGACGTGGATTTGCGCGATGGAGCCGCCACGCTCGCCCTTGTGCGCGCGGCCACGCCCGATGCGATCCTCCATCTCGCCGCGATCTCCGGCGGCATCGAACTCGCGCGCCGTTACCCCGCGCGCATCCTGCGCGACAATGTCGCGATGACCTTCTCGGTGCTCGACGCGGCGGTCGAGGCGAAAATCCCGAAGACCGTGATGACGCTGTCCTCGGGCATGTATCCGGCGGCCGCACCCCAGCCCAATGTCGAAGACCAGATCCATGACGGGCGCCCGCATGACAGCGCCTATTCCTATGCGATGGCCAAGCGCCTGATCGAACCGGCCGTGCGCGCCTATCGCGCGGAGTTCGGCATCGACGCGATCGGCTTGGTGCCGTCGGGCATTTTCGGCGAAGACGACAATTACAATCCCGACGACTGTACCTGGATCGCGGGGCTCGTGCGCCGCTTCGCCGAATGGACGCCGGAAGCGGGCGACATTTCGATTTGGGGCGATGGCGCGCCGGTGCGCGAGATCACCGACGCGCGCGACATGGCGCGCGCCTATCTGTGGGCGCTCGACAATTATTCGGACGCGGCGCCGCTGAACGTCGGTTGCGGCGAAGGCCATCCGATCCGCGAGGTCGCGATGCTGCTGGCCGAGATCGCCGGCGTGCCCGCCGAGCGCGTGAAGTTCGATCCGGCGCGCGCGCGCGGCATCGACAAGCGCGTGACGGATTCGACGCGCCTTAAGAATCTGTCGGGCATGAAGTTCACGCCGCTACGGGATTCCCTCGCGCGAATCTTCGCCTGGTACAAGCGCACGCATGAAACCGATCCCGGCGCCATTCGTCGCCAATCGCGTTTCGCGCCGGAGTGATCATGGACAATCTGCTCGACCGCTATTGGTACTACGCGATCGAAATGGCGCCAGGCGTGATCACGCCGGGCAAGCGTTTTCCGAACGTCGCAATTACCCGCGATCTCTTGTCGCGCGTCGACGTTGCGGGCCAACGTTGCCTGGATATCGGCACGATGGAAGCGCTCGTGCCCGTGCTGCTCGCCAGACGCGGCGCATCGGGCGTCGTCGCGGTCGACGGGCTGGATTTCGGCGAGAAGGTCGCGGCGGTGCGCCAGGCGCATAACGTGTCTTTCGCCTACGTGCCCGGCGTGTTGTCGGGCTCGCTGGTGCGATCGATGGAAGAACGTGTCGCCGGCGATATGACCGAGCATCGCTTCGCCGGCGGGCCTAAGCCGCGCCTCGATTTCGACGTCGTCGTGCTGTCGGGCATGCTCTATCACGTGCATTCACCGCTGCATGTGCTGGCGGCGGCGCGCAGCCTGCTGCGCCCCGGCGGCTTGATGATCGTCGAAACGGCGATCATGCCGATGGACGCCTATCTAATGCAGTGGAATTTCGCGGGCACGGGCTATGTCTACGGGCCCACGGATACGTGGTTCATGACCGTGCCGCTGCTCGATCATTTCCTGCGTTTCCTCAAAATGATGCCGCTCGACGCGCGCTGGATTCCGGCGGGCACGGGGGTGGCGCGTTTCGCGTGCGTGGCGCGCGCGGTCGATTACCGGCCGCGTTTGCCGGCGGAAACGCTGATGGACGAAGCGCCGTGGAATCTCGAACACGCGGCCCTCCATCGCGAGAATCTGTTCCCCGATCCCAAGCTGCCGCCGGTTCCCTACACAACCGCCGCGAAGCCCGTGTACCGGCAAGGCGTGGGATCGTGCGATCTGTTCGCCACGATGCAGGCCTCGCAACCGCTGAACGTCACGCCGGAACTGGTCGAGCTTCGATTGGGCGCGACGATATGAAGGATTTCACCGTCGCCGCGATGTGGCGCACGCCGATCTTCCAATGGCTCGGCGGCGACCATCCGATGATGACGAGCTTGCTGGCGCCCCGTGCTGGCTACGACTTCAAGCTCGATCTACCGGTGGCGGACGCCGCCGCGCGCGCGAAGGCGGAATGCGGCCTCGCCAATCTTGCGGCCAAGCTGCGCAAGGCCGTGCCCGATATCGCCGACGATGTGCTGGCGGAGTTCGTCAAATCCCGCGATCTCGAAAGCCAAGCGCAGGTCGCGGCCGCCGAACCCGATCTCGTCTTTCCGCATTCGATGCCGTTCACCGATATGGAGCGGCCGTGGATTTCGCATCTCGAGGAGTTGCTGGCGCTGTTCGCGCCCTTCTTCTGGCACGGCACCTCGGCCGAGCGCACCGCCTATGGCACGCCGACATGGCGGCTGGTGAAGGCGATGCTGGAAGATCCGTCCTGCCGCGCGCTGTCCGCGCATCTGCGCCACACGGTCGATTGGATCGGCAAGCTGTTCGATAGCCCGACGATCGCGGCCAAGACGCGTTTCATTCCCTTCGGCCATGCGTTCCCGCCTTCGATCGAAGCGCGGGTACGCGAAGCGCAAGAAACGCGCGCGAGCCGCAAAGGCTGCACGTTCCTGTTCACGAATTCCTGGTTCCAGGCGGAGCCGAGCTTCGTGTTGCGCGGCGGCATGGAAACGCTGGCGGCTTACGGCAATCTGGTCAAACGCCGCCCGGATTGCCGCTTGATCCTGCGCACCAAATTGCCGGTGTCGATCTTCGGCGAAGGCTTCGCCGATTTCGTGCGCGCCCTACCGAATGTCGAGATCGTCGACGGCAAGCTCGACTATCCCGATTTCGTCGATTTGTTCCTGCGCGCCGACGCGTTCCTGCTGCCGTCTTGCGGTTTGCATACCGTGTCGCTGCTCGAAGGCATGGCGGCGGGTACGGCGGTGATCGCGTCGGATGCGCCGGCGGTCGATGAGTTCGTCACGCACGGCGAAACCGGGCTCGCCGTCGAAGGACGGCGCAAACTGTCCTGGTACGACGAGCATGGTTTCCTGCGTCAAACCTTCGAGCCGTTGAAGAAGGACTTCGACGCCGGCTTCGCCGCCAATCTCGAAGCGGCGATGGATCGCGTGGCGGGCGACGTCGCATATCGCGTGAAATTGGGGCATGCGGCTTTCGCCCATGTGCGCCAAAATCACGCCATGGAACCTTGGATCGGCGGCTTCGGCCAATTGCTCGACGACGTGCGCGGCGGCTTGCGATGAGCGGCGCGTTCGATCCGTTGACGATGCTGGGGCGGGGCGGCTTCGATACGCATGCCACGCTCGATCTGCGCGGCCTCAAGCGCGACGCGGCGCTCGAAAAGCTCAAGGCGTTGATCGACACCCATGCCGCACCGGCGCCGCATCGTTACGCGGTGCTGATCGACCCGGCCACGCAAGGCGGCGGGGAGACGTTGTTCCAGCCTGTCGGGCGCTATCTGCTCGACGCTAAGCGTTCGGGCAAGATCTTCGCCGTGACGCCGCTCGCCGATCCGCCGGGCGGCGGCTTCGCGATCGATCTGGGGCAGACGTGAGCGTCGACCAAGCCGCCCTCGCGGAACTTGCGATGCGCCTCGCCGAGAATTTCGGCAGTCATTCGAAGCTGGTGGAATTGGTCGCGCGCGCGGCGCGCACCGGCGACGAAACCGTCGCGGCCCAAGCGTGGGACGAGATCGGCAAGCTGCCGCCCGATATTCGGGCCGCGATCGCGAAATGGCTTGCCGAATCCCGGCCTTCGCCGGCGAACGATCGTTAGCCGGCGACCTTCACGCCGATCGGGCAGGACACGCCCGTGCCGCCCAGGCCGCAATAACCCGCCGGGTTCTTGGCGAGATATTGCTGGTGATAGGCCTCGGCGTAATAGAACGGGCCCGCGTCGACGATCTCGGTCGTGATCGGGCCGTAGCCGGCCTTGGTCAACGCCGCGCCGAACGCCGCCTTCGACGCTTCGGCGGCCGCGCGCTGTTCGGGCGAATTCACGTAGATGCCTGAGCGATACTGCGTGCCGACATCGTTGCCCTGGCGCATGCCTTGCGTCGGGTCGTGGCTTTCCCAAAACGTCTTGAGCACGTTTTCCAAGCTCAGACGCGCGGGGTCGAAGGCGACCAGCACGACCTCGTTATGGCCGGTGGCGCCGGAGCACACTTCCTCGTAGGTCGGGTTTTTCGTGTAGCCGGCGGCATAGCCCACGGCGGTCGAAACAGCACCTGGCAATTGCCAGAACTTGCGTTCGGCACCCCAGAAGCAGCCGAGGCCGACGACGATGGTTTGCGTGCCCGCCGGGAAGGGCGGCTTCAACGGCGTGCCGAGCACGAAATGGCGGGTGGGAACGGCGATCGCTTCGTCGCGGCCGGGCAGCGCCTCGGCCGGCGACGGCATGACGGCTTTCTTGCGGGCGAAGAGATACATGGGGGAACCTCGCTTTCGCCGGACGGTTCGTCCGCGAGGCCCGAAAGGTTACAGACCTTTGAGGTGGCGGTCGATGCGCATGCGCTCGCCGTCCGACACCGCGACCTCGAAACTATGGCGCAGCGACATCATGGTTTCGAGCTGCTTCATCGACCCGAAGATGCGCCCGGCCGCGAGCTGGCGGGCGACGGCCCCCATATGCTTGGGCGCGTCGAGGAACACCTGATGGGCCAGCAGTACGGGCTTGCCTTCATGCGTGCCCAACGTCACGAACCATTGCGCGACGGAATTCGAGCCGATGAAAATGCGATCGTTGATCAGCGTGCGCGGCGCCTCCGGCGTTGCCGGGGCGGCGGCTTGGGGGCTTTGCGGCGCGGGCGTGTTTTCCATCGGCATGATCCGTTCGACTCGTAGAGTGCTGACCTGCGAGTCAATTTGAGGGCTGCCGGTGAATCAAGCGTTAAACTCGGATGCCGAAAACGGACGCTGCGCGCTTTAATCGTTAAAGCGCGACGGAATGTAAAAATTGCGTCACGCGGAATCGCGATTTGCATCGCCATCCGGCACTCGGGCGCTACGATTTGCTGCGTTGGAAAAAAGCCGCGAACCGGTCGGGTTCGAAGGGGCCGGATGGTGGGCGCTGCAGGGATTGAACCTGCGACCCCTGCCGTGTGAAGGATGCGGCCTTTTTTCATAGGCTATTGATCTGTATCACAAATTTTATGTACCGGTGGCACGCTGCACTGCTGGTGCACGGATCGGGGTAGTCGTCGCGCCGATTCCGCGCTCAAATTCGTCGGGGTGGCTGGCGCCCCAGATCAATGCGAGGTCCGGCAGGATATCGCTGGTGGCGAGGTGCGCGTAGCGCTCGACCAGCGACAGGCCCGACCAGCCGCCGTCGTGCATCAGGCGCAGTGCGTCTTGCGTGGCGGCGTAGCGCCATGTCGCCCAGGTGTGGCGCAGCCCGTGCGGCGTGATCGCCGGTCGCCAGATCACGGGCGAGAATTCGCGCCGTTCAGCTAGCGCTTCGGTCGCCGGATCGGTGGCTGCCGCGCGTTCCCATTTTCCCAACTTCGCGCGCAGGCATGCGTTGCGCCAGGCGCGCTTGAACTGCCCACCTTCCTCGCGTTCCTTATCGGCATATGGTTCGCCATCTGGGCGGCGGAAGACTGCCCCTTTGCGTTCCTTCAAATTGGCCAGCGCCGAGATCGCCGCCGGCGGCAGACGTACGATACGGTCCTTGCCGTTCTTGGTTTCGCGCAACACACAACTGCCGCGCTGCAGGTCGACGTCGTCCCATGTGAGATCCAGCGCCTCGGCGACGCGGGCGCCACTGCACATCAGGAACACGATCAGCGGGCGTAGCCGTTCGCCGGCGGCATCCCGCAGTTTCACGGCGCTGGTGGGCGTCAGCCACGCGGTGCGGCCCTTGGGCTGGCGCGGTCGGTCGAACACTGGGCGATCGCACCAGCCGCGCTTGGCGGCGAAGATCATCACAGAGGTGAGCGGAATGATGACAGAGCGCAGATGCGTGCCCGGCTTCGCCTTCGCCGCACACAGCGCCTTTATCGCGCGGTCGACCGCGTTCTGATCGATCTGCGCCAGCATCATGCCCCGGAAATGCTGGGCGAGTCGTTCTACGCGGCGCGTATCTCCCGTGCCGGGTTTGCGAGACTCTAAATATCCGATGGCAGCTTGGACGAACGGAATGGCCGCGCGCTCGCCGAAGACACTGCGGTCCCAGAGCTGCGCTTCGCGTTTCGCTCGGTAAGCTTCGGCGCGCGCGCGGTCGCTAGTGCCCGAAGTTTCAAAAACAGTCTGTCCTCTGACAGTGCCGCGGACATAGAAGATCTTGCCCCGGCGGAGGAGTCGAAGCGACACGGTCCTTGCTCCCTTGCAGTATATTCGGCGGTGAGGCTGGCCTTAAGCGCGTCGATGTGTTCGGGATCAAACCGATAGTTGCGCCCGACGCGACGATAGTGCGGTACCTGCGTTAGATGCTCAAGGAGTTTGGTGCGCCCACAACCCAACGCCAGGCACGCGTCGGCGAGGCCGAGTGGGCGCTTAACTGACATGGGTTTTTGATCATCAGCGGGCATCAACGATCCACGGATCAGGCGGCGTTGGGCCAATTATCCATGGATGGTCTTAAAAACGCCGGTGGCGCGACATGCCTTCCGATACGGCCGAAATAGCGGAATCCCTGTGTTCATGAATTCCTGAATGACGCTACTGCGCTACTCATGAATTGCGCTATCGACCGGCGTCACCGTCACTTCACATCGTTGTGCCTTCACACCGGCACACGTGCGTGCCGGAGTGCATGGACGCCGGAGTGCCGCGATCCATGTGTGCGGGTGTGCCGTTGTTCATGAATTCAGGAGTGCAGGAATTCAAGCGTGCAGGTGTGACGGGGTGCATGGACGCCGGAGTGCCGCAATCCATGTGTGCGGGTGTGCCGTTGTTCATGAATACAGGAGTGCAGGAATTCGAGCGTGCAGGTGTGACGGTGTGCCGGGGTGCATGGACGCCGGAGTGCCGCAATCCATGTGTGCGGGTGTGCCGTTGTTCATGAATACAGGAGTGCAGGAATTCGAGCGTGCAGGTGTGACGGGGTGCCGGGGCGCATGGACGCCGG
>JAYRYC010000004.1:0-491297 GCA_041917215.1 Tagaea sp. | reverse complement strand
CACGTCGATCTGACGCAGCTTCGTGACGATCTGTTCAGCACTATGTCGCTTCCTCGGCATCTTCAGGTTCCCTTTCCAAACTGATTATCCCAATCAGCCTGGTTCAAGAAAACCCGGTCAGGTCAGTCAACGTCGCGGTCAAATCGAGCCCGCCGAGCAAACCGTCGTCACGGATCTGTGCCGGAATACGCCGCCAGGGTGCGGTTTGCGCCGACCAGCGTTTCAGCGCGGCGAGCCACGCATCGCGCGCGGGCGACGGCGGCCCGTACAGCCGCGCCCCGCCAAGCCCGTGCGGATCGATCGCCAGCAGCCGTGCCGCGAGCAACGCGCGAAACCATTGCGCGCGCGCGGCGTCGCTCACGCGCCGAATATCTCGGTTAGCGCGCGCTCGACACGCAGCTCGGCACCGGTATCGTCCAGCGGATTGCGTCGCAAGCGATGGCGCAATGCCGATGGCGCCATCCGGCGGATATGCGCATCGCCCACCGTGTCGTCGCCCTCGAACGCGGCCAAGGCGCGCGCGGCGCGGATCAGCGTGATCTCGCCGCGCAAACCATCGGTACCGAGCTTCACGCATAGCTCGGCCGCACGGGTCAACGCCGCATCGGGGGCCGCGACATCGTTGAGGTGCTTGCGCGCGTCGACGATCCGCTTGCGCAGCTTGGCGTCGGCGTTGCGCCAGCGCGCGACGAAGCCCGCGCGGTCGCGCTCGAACGCGTCGCGCCGTTTGACGACTTCGACGCGGATCGGCAAATCGGTCGGCGTGCGCACGTCCAGCGACAGGCCGAAACGGTCGAGCAATTGCGGGCGCAACTCGCCCTCCTCCGGATTGCCCGAACCGATCAGCGCGAAACGCGCGGGGTGGCGCACGCTCAAGCCTTCGCGCTCGACCACGTTTTCGCCCGACGCCGCCACGTCGATCAGCAAGTCGACGAGATGGTCTTCGAGAAGATTGACCTCGTCGATATAGATGAAGCCGCGATTGGCGCGCGCCAGCAAGCCCGGCTCGAACGCCGTTTCGCCGCGCGTCAACGCGCGCTCGATATCCAAGGCGCCGGCGACGCGATCTTCGGTCGCCCCCAACGGCAGATCGACGACCGGGACCGGAATGCTTTTGGTCTTGCCGCGCGCCGCCCCAGGCTTGGCGCAAGCGGCGCAAGCCCCGGCAGGCGACGCGGGATCGCAGGAATAGGGGCAGCCGTCGACCGCTTCCATCTTCGGCAGCAATGCCGCCAAAGCGCGCACCGCCGTGGATTTGCCCGTCCCCCGATCGCCGAACACCAGCAAACCGCCGATACCGGGATCGACGGCGAGAAGGCACAACGCCTCCTTCATCCGGTCCTGCCCGACGATCGCCGAGAACGGGAACGCCTGCGCCATTTTTATTCGAATGCTCCCCCGGCGCCGGATCGACGATCGACACGACGCCGGGGACATTAGGCCACCGAACTTGCGGGAGTGTCAATTTTATGTGACAGTCTTCGGGTCGTGAGGCGATGACGGACGGGGATCGGATGCGGATACTCCTCGCACAGCCGCGCGGATTTTGCGCCGGCGTGGTGCGCGCGATCGAGATCGTCGAGCGCGCGCTGGACCGATTCGGCGCCCCGGTCTATGTCCGGCACGAAATCGTCCATAACCGCCATGTCGTCGACGCGCTGCGCGAAAAAGGCGCGGTTTTCGTCGGCGAGCTCGACGAAGTTCCCGAAGGCGCCGTCGCGATCTTCAGCGCGCATGGCGTGGCGACGGCGGTGGAGATGGAGGCCGCGCGCCGCAATCTCGAAATCATCGACGCGACATGCCCGCTGGTGAAGAAAGTCCATTTCGAAGGCCAGCGTTACGCCGCACAGGGGCGCGACGTCGTGCTGATCGGCCATGAAGGCCATCCCGAAGTCGTCGGCACGCTCGGCCAGATTCCCGGCCGCGTGCATCTGGTGCGCGAACTCGCCGATATCGACGCGCTGGACGTCGCCGATGCCGGCAATGTCGCCTTCGTCAGCCAGACGACGCTGAGCGTCGACGAAACGCGCGATATCGCTGCGGCGCTGCGCCGGCGCTTTCCCGCAATCGTCGGGCCCGACACGAAGGATATCTGCTACGCGACGCAAAACCGACAGACGGCGGTGCGCGAACTCGCGCGGCGCAGCGACGCGGTCGTGGTGATCGGGGCCGCCAACAGCTCGAACTCCAACCGCTTGCGCGAACTCGCCGCGGAATCGGGCACGCCCAGCGTGCTGCTCGAAGACTCGCGCGCGCTGGACTGGGATTGGCTCGCGGGCGTGAACACGCTGGGCGTCACCGCCGGCGCGTCGGCGCCCGAAAAACTGGTCGCGGAACTGCTCGAGACGATCGCCGCGCGCATGCCGGTCGATATCGAAGCGCTCGACGGGATCGAAGAATCGATCCGATTCCGCCTGCCCGCCGAAGTCGCCTGAACAGGCTCGCGACGCGGCCGATACGGTTTATCGATTTTCGGAAGCGGCGGGGGAAATGGTGCCCGGGGTCCGGCACCACCGATACCGTCACTGGCCGAAGCTTAAAGTCTCCGTCTGACTGGGATGTCAGATCAATCGCGCGGTGGTTTGCCAGCCGCAGATACGCGCATGTGTCGCGGTTGTTCGCTCAATCAACACGCAACCAAGGACGTACGCCTACCGACAGCAACCGCTGCCATACCGCGCCCCAGCAGCAATCGTGGTCTTGATCGGACAAAATACGAGCATTCGCTACGGTTGGGGGAAGTGTACGCATATAGGTCTCAAGCAATACGGGCGGCACTTGCCAATCCCGAGCGCCGGCGAAATGGATCTGGCGCACCTGGGCGAGTTTCGTGCGCATTGCAGCGTCAAGACTGCCCGTTACCGGACTGATCCGATGATGACGAACCCAAGCATCAACATCCAAGGGGGCCGCGACAGTCACCAGGCCAACGACATCGTCGCGATGCCCGGCGAGAAGATTCGCCAGCGTTCCACCGCCCGAATAGCCCACCAAAATGAGCCGGCGCGCATTGAAACGCGCTTTGGATTGTTCAAGCGCGTCGGAAAGGGCCGCGACGACCTCGGGCGAGAAGCGACGCGTGTCCCAGTAGAGGGGGTTGCATTCCCGCCGCTGCGCATCCGACAAATACTGGCAGGGTCGGGCAAGATAAAGCAGCGAAGGCGAATCGTCCTGCACCGCCAATTCGAGCGCGATCGGCCGCAACGGCGTCGGATCCGACGAAAGCACCGTCGGAGTAAGACGAATATTTCCGTCACTCTCGAGATAGACGATCAGATCGTGCGACCGCCCCATCCGCTCGTAGCCGAGCAATTCAAACATCCCGGCCTTGTAGATGTGCGGCGTTAAACCGCCAGCGGCTGCGATCCGATCTGCTTGGCCACGCGCGCCCAGAAGGGTACGCCCAATATCTTGGCATCCAGCCAGCAACAATAAAGCCAGCTGCACGGCGACCAGACGAAAGCGGCTTGTTCCGAAGATCATGCGGGACGAGCGTAATGCCCCCAGAAATGAAAAGGGCCGGTGCTGAACGCACCGGCCCTTCGCAGTCTATGACACTCGGATCAGAAGGCGATGCGGAGTGTACCGCCGACCGTGTATTCCTTCTGGTCGCGCTTGCCCAGGACCGTATTGGCGCCGATATCACCCGACACCGTCGAAGACGGCGCGAAGCGCAAACCAACGCCCGTGCGGTAGCCGGTCCGGTCGTACTTCGGCTGCGCACCGGTTCCATTGTTGATCGCCGGCTCGTCCTGCTCGAAGTTATGTTCGACACGGCCGAGCACGTAAGGCGTGAGTGAACCGAAGGAGTAGCCGGCGGTACCGCCGATACGGCCCTGGCCGATCTTGGTCGAAATCGACGACTGCTGCGCAGCGACAGCCGCAGTGCCCGTCTCGCGGAAGGCGTCATCCTTCGCGTCGACATAGAGGTAGCCGACCGAAGCAGTCAGGCGCCACTGGTTGACAGACCAGCCGCCATTCAAATTCGCGGCGACGTTGAAGCGCGTACCGTCATAGTTCGCCTTCGCCGTGTTGCTGTTGCGCGTCATCTCGTTGTCGAGCCACCAGTAACCGGCCGACACGTCGACGTAATAGGTCTGGTTGAGAGCGAACACGGCGTACGGCGTGATACCCCAGCCCGTCTGCTTCAGCGTGCCGGCATTGAATGTCGTGTCGATATCGACATTTTGATAACCGCCCGACACACCCAAGACAAGGCGCGACGTAACACGATAATCGGCGCCGACGGAGCCGGCCCAAATATTGCCCTTGAAGCGGGTGTCGTTATTGATGCCCGCGTTGAAGGTATTTTCGGCGCGGGTGTAAGCACCCTGTGCCCAGATGTTGATCCCGCGCGCGGCAGCGGCGGCGGCGAGGCCGGTCTGGCCGATCGACCACAACGGCATGCCGTTGGAGGACTGGACGCCACCGGTGCCGGAGGTGAAGCCACCACCCGAACCGATCGACGCTGCAGCGGAGGCCGTGCCGGAAGCGATCGTCGAAGCGACGGCCGATGCCGCAACCGAAGCGATTACAGGTGCTGCTACCTGGTTGGCCGGCGCGTTCGAAGTTCCGCTAGCGGCAACAGCCGATCCGGCAAAGCCCACAACACCAACGAGGGGGAAAGCAACGACCCCCAACACTTTGCGCAACATTCGGAACTCCTCCGCACAAAATTTTTCTCGCCGGTTGCTTTCAGCAAATCGGCTCAGGGAAAGAATCTCCCCACGAGACAGCCGAAGTTTAATCAAACACCGTAGGATGCTGACAACCGAAATCGGGCCGATCGCTTACTTTTTGCCACAATTGGCTAAACTGTGGCGCGAGCGCCACAGACTCCCCAAAGAAACATTTTATCTTTGTTTATCAATCGCTTATGATTATTTTTATCGTTTCTTCGGGTAACGGAAGTATCCGAGCGAGCCCTAGATCCAACGCTTGTCGCATTGACCGAAGGGATCCGGGACGCAATGTTGGGTCGCCGATTAGCAATCCAGCCATGCCTGCGAACCAGAGACCGACCGGGTCCCTGGAGTCGTAAGACAGAATCCGGCCCGCAAGGCGGCGCATCGTATCGGCATCGCCCCTCGCCGCGAGGTTGGCCAAATAGGCGACGGCCAAGTCCGAGCGCCGCGGCGCGAAGTCGAGCAGCTGTCCGACCCTCACGCCCCAATCCGCCAACAAGAGATCGAGCGGCGGCGATTCCGGTGCCAGCGCCGGCACGGCGGCCGCTTCCGCGCGATAGAGGACCGCCGCCAACGCCAAATGCAGCGATGGATGCGCCGCGAGCCGCCGCTCGACCGCACACACATAGGCTGCGATCCGGAGGGGATCGGGTTCGCGTTCCCCGAACAAGATCGGCTGAGTCAGGCCGTAAAGCGCGTAACGCAAGCCAATATCGCCGCGCGCAGGATCGTCGGGATAGTCGATCAAACAGGCGGCGGGGGGCGATGCCGTCCGGGCCTGCGCCGCGCGTAAGCCGAAATCGACAAGCCTGCCGACCGCCACCATTAGCGCAATCGCGACGAAAGCCGTCGCGATGCGTGATGGCAGGCGCGACGGCATATGCAAACCGAGCGGCCGACACACGATCAGGGCAATGGCGACGATCGTCGGCCCCAGATTGAACGATTGCTGATGCCACAACGTCGACAACGCGGCGAAGACGCAAGCGAATGCCACCGCGACGGAAAGGTTGCGCCGCCGCGCGCCAAGAACGACGATCGCCGGTAGTGCTATCGCGACGACAAGGCCGGGCAATCCGCTCGAAATCCAGAATTCGAGCGCCAGATTGTGCGAGCTGTGGAAATCGCGCACCGGCACGTCCCATCCGTCGCCGTACAGCAATTCCGCACCGGCGGGCAGATATCGGAAGAATGCCTCGATCGCGCCGCCCCAGCCCGCACCGACCGCGAGCGCCAGTGGGTTATCCGCAAAGAACGCGACAAAGACGTCGTAGATCCGCGCACGCGCAATGATCGACTGTCCCCAACCGCCCGTGCCGATCGCCCAGATCGCCGCCGTCGCCAGCGGCGTCACAAGAACCGCGACAGCCGCGAGCACGCGCGCGGACAAGGCGCGCGCCAGCACGTATGCCGGCAGGCCGATCGCAAGACAGATCGCCATGGCGGATCGGTTCTCGGACACCGCCAAGCAGAAAACCAGCACCGCGATCGCCACAAGGCGCGGGCCCAGTTGGCGGTACGTCGCCCATAGCGAAGCGCACGCGACGATTCCCAACCACGCGAAATAGGCCGGATTCTCGAAAGGCCGAAGCGCTTCCGGCAGCAAATGCGTCGCCGCCGCCGCGACCGCACCCGTCGCCGAAAGCCAGGCCAGCCCCCGCGCCGTCCGCCGATCCGCTTGGGCGGCGATGGCGCCGGCGATCGCGGCCCAAGCGAACAGCGCGAACGCCCCCTGCCCGGTCTGCGGCGGGCCCAGCATCGATCGCCACGGAAACTCGGCGAACGGCGCCATCGCGGCGCTCCATATCCCGAGTGCAGCGAATATCAATGCCAGCGGCGAACGTAGCGCTCGACGGCGTGCCGCCGCCCCCGACAGCGCGATACCCAGCGCGCACAACGCCCCGGCCGCAAAAAAGGCGGCGACCGCCACTTCGATCCGCCCGAAGATGCCGAAGGATTTGACCGGGAACACGGTGACGTACAGCGCTGCCGCGAGGGCCGCACCGGCAAGGCACGCATAACGCCCGGCAACGGCGAAGAACGATTGGTTTTGTGTCGGCGACGGGTGGCGCATGGCGAAGGACGCATCGTAGACGACAATCCCCGCACCATGCACGCGGCTTCGCTATAGTCCCGAACGCCGGAAGGAGAGTTCGGTTTGGTCGCGATCTCGGTGATCATCGTGAATTTCAATGCGGGCGCGCATCTGGCGCGCTGCCTTGGCGCGTTGGCACGGCAAAGCTTCGCCGATTTCGAAGCGATCGTGGCCGACAACGCCTCGCGCGACGATTCCCTTGCCGGCGCCCGCGCGGCGATCGGCGATGACCCGCGCTTCCGTTTCGTCGAGAACGGCGCCAATCTCGGCTTCGCCGCCGGCAATAATCGCGCGGCCGAAACGGCGCGCGGCACATGGCTCGCTTTCCTCAATCCCGATGCGTTCGCCGAACCCGGTTGGCTCGCGAATCTGATGGCCGCCGCCGAGCGCAATCCGCGCTGCAGTTTCTTCGGCTCGACACAATTGCGCGACGCCGATCCGACGCGGCTGGATGGCGCGGGCGACGCGTATTTCGCGCCTGGCCTGCCCTGGCGCGGCCTTCACGGTGCGCCGCTCGCGAGCCTGCCCGATCACGACAGCGAAACATTCAGTGCCTGCGCCGCAGCCGGATTCATGCGCGCCGATTTATTCCGGAAGCTGCGAGGCTTCGACGAAACCTTCTTCTGCTATTGCGAGGATGTCGATCTCGGCTTCCGCGCGCGTCTTCTCGGCGAAATCTGCATCCAAGTCCGGCCGGCGATCGTTCGACATGTCGGCGGCGCCAGTTCCGGCGGATCGGTCGCACGCTATTACGGCACGCGCAACCTTGTCTGGACGTTCTGGAAGAATATGCCGGCCCCTTTGCTCGCCATTCTGGCGCTTCCGCACCTCGCGATATTGCTGTTCCTTCTGCTGCGCGCCCTGCCACGCGGCGACGGCGCGACGGTCGCGCGCGCGCTGACGGATGCGTTCACGGGCTTGCCCGCGATTTTGCGCCGCCGCACGCCGTGCCGTGCATCTTTGGCGGCGATCACCCGCGCTCTGAGCTGGAATCCGCAGCGCTATGTCGCGCGCGCGGCCGATCTTCAGCGGATCGAGTAGCCCGCCGCCACCGCGTCGCCGCGGAACATTTTCACGGTCTCGAGCGAGAACTGCGTCAGATCCTTGCCGAGGCCGGCGATTTTCGCGATCGTATCGTGCGTGACGGTGATGACGTGACAGCCGATCATATCCGCCTGCACGACGTTGAACACCTCGCGCGGACTGGCCCAGATGAGCTGCGCGCCCGGATGCGACTTCATCAGGCGCAAGGCTTCGATCATCGTCGGCAAAGGATCGACGCCCGCGTCGGCGATGCGCCCGGCGAAGATCGACAGATACGCTTCGCAATCGAGGGCGAGCGCATCGAGCGTGGCGCGCACCTGATCGAGCGTGAACATCGCGGTCACGTTGACCCGCACCCCCGAGCTCGACAATTCGCGGATCGCAGCGCCCGTGAACGCGCCCGCCGTATTCGTGACCGGGATCTTGACGTTGACGTTCTTGCCCCAGGCTTGGATCGTCCGCCCCTGGCGCACCATTTCGGTCGTCTCGTCCGCGAAGACCTCGAGCGCGATCGGCTGGTCGGGAATGGCTTGGGTCAATCGGCGCGCGAAATCCTCGTAGTCCGAGATGCCGGCTTTGCGCATCAGGGTCGGATTTGTGGTGAAGCCTGAAATCAGCGGATTGGCGCGCAGTTTCAGAATTCCGTCCAGATCGGCGCCATCGGCGAAGATTTTGACCCGCAATTTGGCTGCAACAGACATCGATTATCCGGATTCCAGGGTTATCGGGGCCCGGGACTGTATCCCGGCGCGCGATCACAGCCAAACCGAATCCCTGGCCGGCGAAGGGTTATTGCCCGCGAGCGTCGGTTGCGCCCCGGCGGCGCAAGCGCCTATAAGATCGCCACCCCCTCGAACGGAGCCGCGCTGCGGCTCGGGACGAATTCGCTCCATGCGTGATTGGTCGAAAGCCGAATGGGTCGATCCGGCGTTAGGCTGGAAGCCGCTGCCCGTTCCCGAAAAACCCGAGCGCCTGCTCGTCGATTTCGCCACACGCTGCAATTTGCGCTGCGGGATGTGTCCCGTCTGGGGCGCGCCGGAGAACGACGATATCGAATCCGTGAAAGGCATCATGGATCTCGACCGGGCGCGGCGCATGCTCGACGAAGTGATGTCGGCCAAGCCGATGGTCGCCCCCAGTGTCTATGGCGAGCCGCTGCTGATTCCCGATTTGCGCCAAGTGATCATCGATCTGAAGTCGCGCGACATGCCGATCGCGATGAACACCAACGGTCTGACCCTGACCGACGACATGGCGGAATTCCTCTGCGCCCAGAAGGTCGATTCGGTGATGTTCAGCCTCGACTCGGTCACGCCCGAAACGCTGATGAAAGTGCGCGGCGTCGACAAGCTCGCCAAGATCGAGGACGCGGTGGCGCGCCTGATCCGCATCCGGGGTGCGCGCGAATATCCGCGCGTGGGCGTTTCCTTCACCGTGCAGGATTGCAACCGCCACGAGCTCGACGCTTTCGTCGAGCGCTGGTCGGGCAAGGTCGACGTCGTGCGCACCGGGCTGGTGTTCGAAGCGCATAATGGCGTCTTCCCCGACATGCCCGATCCCGGCCCGCGCAAGCCCTGCCCCGCGATCTACAAGACGCTGCCCGTCCATAACGACGGGTCGGTGCGGCTGTGCTGCCTCGACGGTTTCCGCGCGACGGAAATGGGCAACGTGTTCGACGACGGCGTGGAAGCGGTGTGGCAGGGCGAGGAATTCGCCAAGGCGCGCTACTATCACGAGACCGGACAGTGGGACAAAGTGCCGTTCTGCAAAAGCTGCAACGGCTGGGCGCAGTACGACTACGCCGAAGAGATCGACCGCGACAAGGGCGTGCTGATCCGCCGGTCGCCCCAGTTCACCTACTACAACCGCATCGACCGCCTTTCCAACTGGAAGGGCACGCTGCTGGGCGGGCATACGCCGCCGCCGCAGGATCTGGTCGACTGAGGTTTCAGCGCGGCTCGAGCGCGATCCGATCCTCCGGCCCGACATGCCAGCGCGGATCCTGGCCCGAAGCACGACGCGCGAAATATTCCCGGTACGTCGCATAGTCGATCCGCTTGCCGGCGACGGTCGGCAGCAGCAGATCGATAGCCTCGCCGGGATCGTAGACCAGCGCGTTGCGGATTTCGCGTTTGTCGCGCGCATACGCCATCAGTTCGATCGCGCAGTCGTTGAGATTGAATATCTCGAACAGCAGGCATGCTTTGGTGATCGCGTCGCTCAACGCGCGACCGACGGGCATCGGCCGGTTCTCCTGTGTCCACTCGTCGATCAGGTCGCGCGCGAACAGCGCATCGATCCCTTGAATCCGGCCCAGCGGCGCGGCGACGAGCCGGCCGCCCGCAGCGTCGAGATAGCCCCCGGCCATGCAAGCTTTGGTCGAATGCCAAAAGCCGAGCGAATGGAATTTCAGGCCCAGCGCATGCAGGGGCGCCGAAATCGACGCGAAGTGGCATTCGGAGTGGCCGCGGCTGGCGGTGAAGCCGCTTTCGGATTCGACCATCTGTGCCGCCTCGAACGCTTTGCGGCCGCCCGCGATCACATTCGGTTCGTGCCCTTCGACATCCATCTTGATGTAGTCGGGTGCGGGTACGCGGCCTTCGGCGATCAAACCGTCGAGCCGGCGCACCTTGACCCGGCGAATGCCTTCGTAGCGGTCGCCGGCGTCGTCGCGCAATCGCTTCAACTTCGACGGGTCCGGGTCGAAATAGAACGAGGTCTGGGCCCGATTGGCGGTCACGTGGATGTCGCGCTCGCCATCTTCGTCGCCCAGCGCCATGGCGAAATAGCGGATATCGGGGTTCGTTTCGCGCGCCGACAGCGTCTCGATCTCCTCGGGCAGAGGATCGAAACCGTAGGCACGCATTACCGGACGCAGAAGATCGAAGCGTTGATGTATCCCGCCGCTGCAGCCCGCATCGACCAGCACGAACGGCGCGCGCAGCAGCCGATCGCGCACGACCCATTCGGTGAAGGCGGTGGAACGGGCCGAAACGAGCGTGGTCACATCGCACTCCTGAAAATAGGCTTCGCCAGCTTCTTGACCGCACGATCCCGGCAAGTCAATAACCGCGCATGACGCACGCCACGCAGGATGCCGCGACCGGCCCGGCCCCGGTGCATTTCCTGGTCACGTTCTGGGGTCGCAAATATCGCGACTGGTTTTTGCGTTTTACGGTCGCCTCGCTGCTCGCCCCCGGCAATGCGCCGGCCTTGCAAGAGCGTCGTGCGATGCGCCTGGCGATCGCCACGACGCAGGCGGATTGGGAAGCCCTGACGGCCGACGCCAATTTCCGTGCCCTCGCCCGGATCGTCGAACCGGTACTGCACGCGTTTCCGGCCGATTCAGACGGCATGCAGAAATACCACCGCATGTCGCTGGGGCACCGGATGCTGACCCAGGCGTGTTTCGAGGCCGGTGCGGTCGGCATCAACCTCAATCCCGATACGCTCGTCCCCGACGGCTGCGTCGCCGAAGCCCTGCGCATCGTCGATACCGGCGCCAAGGTCGTGATGTGCACCGCCGTGCGTTTCGATCTCGACGGGATCGAAGCCGAGCTCGCCGCACAAGGCCGCCTCGCTTCCGACAAGCCGCTGGTCGTTTCGCGCCGAGAGGCCGTCGATCTGGGTTTGCGCCACCTGCATACGGAAACGCAGGCCGGCAATTGGGATGCCGCGCATTTCGGCGAACTCGGCGCCATGCACGGCAAGAACCACTATCCGATCTGCTGCTATTGGGAAGTGCCGGACAAACGCGGGATCTACATCCTGACGCATAACTGGGCGCCGTTCGCGATCGACTATTCCCGTTTCGAGCGCCACGCGACCGAGACGTTCCGGCAATGGACGCTCGACGGCGACTACATCTACGCCAATCTCGGCGACGCGGCCGAGATCGGGCGCGACGTGCATGTCGTCGAAGATTCGGACTCCTTGTTCCTGCTGGGCATGACCCCGGCCGACGAAGAGCGCTGCCCCGCCCCGTTCTATTGGTGGAAGGCCGCCCCCGTTCTCGGGAACTGGGCCAAGGGCTATCTGCTCAACCGCGTGGTCCACGACAAGCGCGGCGTCGATCCGCTCCGCCGCCGGATGTATCCGATCGGCGCCAAATGGCATCGCGACGCCATCGATGATTCATGGGGGCCGGTCCTGAAGCGGGCAAACGGCATCGTCGGCGATTTTCTGGATCGCGATTTGGATCTCGCGGCGAACGGCGCCACCGGCCATCACGCCTGGCGCGCCTGGTGGTATCGGCGCGTGCAGGGGCGGTTGATGGCCGGCCATACGCTGCCCTGGGAATTGCCGCATTTGCTGCGCGGCCCGGCGATCCGCCTCGTCCTCTATCCGCGCGCGATCTGGCGCGCCCTTGCGGGCGATCCTCAAGCGCGAGCGCGCATCGTCGCCCGATTGCGTGCGCTGCTAGGGCGATAGGATGATCGAATTGCGCAGGCGCGAGCGATCGACGAGACGCTGCCCGCCATCGTTGCGCGGCACCATATAGACGCCCGACTGTTGCCCTTCGAAAAGATAGATGCCGGTCGCGAAGGGTCCGATCTCGTTCGAGATGTGGAGCTGGGCGAGATCGTAAGCCCCCCACGACATGAAACCCGCCGCGTTCGGATGCATGGGCGCGATATAGGCGGAGAAGCGATTGTTCTCGATCGTGCCGGCACGATCGGGGCGTAAATTCTCGCCGACTCTGATGCCAGCGCCGGTGAAGCCTTGCAGGCGCTGCACCGAAATCCAGTTGCCGGAAAATCTGAAACCGCTCGCCGGATGCGCGACGAAGACGCCATCGCGCATATAAACTTGATTGCCGGAGCGCCCCTCGATCTCGACGAACTCGAACGAGGCGTGTTGGATCGATCCGCCTCCGGCGCTGAAGCGCACGCCGCTGCCCATGCCGCGCCCCAACACAGTCACGCGGAACCATTCGATCTTGCTGTCGATGATGAACGGGCCCCAGTCGTCGACGATATTGCGCGGATTGAAGTCGACGGCCGGCAAACCGTCGCTGTCGCCGATATGGAAAAGATGCGCGCGCCAGCGGATATTCGCATGGATCATCGTATCGAACTCGATCGCGATGCCGCGGCCCGAATAGGAAATATCGCAGGGCTCGACGTCCCAAAACGTGTTGTTGGTCAGCGGCGGCACTTTGACCGTAGCCCGCCATTCCATCTTGCAGCCTGGGCCGCCTTCAAGCTTGAGCGAAGCCTTCGCGGCAACCGATGCCTCGACGGCTTCCTGGAAGCCGCCGGTCTGCGATCGGGAAATGTCGATCGGCGCGCCGTCGGCACCGCGCAAACTCACGCCCGGCACGATCGTCACTTTTCCCGGCGGCGCACCGACCTGCGCGACCGCCGCCGAGACCGCCACGCAGATGAAACAGAGAGTCAGGAAAAAACGGATCATCGGTATCCTCGCTCGCGAAACTTGGCGATCTTGGCATCGACCGGCCGCAAACGCCAAGCCGCCTCGCTTGCGGTGCCGCCGGTCGATGTTTAGGCTTCGCGGCGAATATCCTCAGGAGACGACGATGCGGCTGAAGCCGATTCTCTGGTCCCTCGCGCTTGCCGTCGCCGCGTCGGGCGGCGCGGGCGGCTACGTCTTTTACAAACATGTCGAGCTGCTGCGGGATATCCGCACGCGTCTTGCCGATATCCAATCGACGAAGCCCGCGACCACCGCATCCGTGACTACAACTTCGGCGCCGCTCGACGCCCAGCAACTGACGGCAATCGCGGAAATGGCGCGCCAGGCACGCGACGAAGCGCTGGCCGCCCGCCTCGCGGCGAACCAAGCGCGCGACGCTGCCGCCGCCGCCATCGAAGCGTTGAAAGAGCGTACCGGCACCGCGCCTTAAACGGGCCGCCGCTCAAGCCAGCGCGCGCGCCACCTTGTCGATCGCCGCGACCGTATCCGCCGCTTCGGCCGGACCGTAATTCTCGTTGAGATACAGGCAAAAGCTCGCGTCGCGCGCGGCGGTGGCGTTGGGGCAATCGAACGCGTCGGCAAGATGCGGGCGAACCCACGGCCATTCGTGAACGACGTACATGTAATGCGGGTTCAGCGGTATGCCTTCCGCGCGCACCGCTTCCGCGAAACGCTTCTTGGCCGCCGCACCGCCGGGCAGATCGACGAAGACCGGATGCACGAAGGGCGAGTCCGCGTCGGAATAGGCGCGCGGCCGGACGGCGTTGTTGCCCGCCAGCCCTGCGCACACGCCACGCACATAGGCCAAGCGCGCCGCGATCGTGCGCGGCAGGCGCTCGAGCGACGCGATCCCGATCGCGCAGGAAATCTCGTCCGTGTGGTGGTTGAGGGCGGGAAAGAGATAGTTCGACGGATCGCGATCGTCGAAGTCCGCGCGCCAGCGCGGCTTGCCGCGATCGGCATGGGCAAGCGCACGCTCGAACACCGCGCGATCGCGCGCATAGACGACGCCGCCCGAAGCGCCGGTGACATGCGCCTTGCGATACATGGTGGAGAACGCCGCGATATCGCCGAACGTGCCGACCTTCGCCCCGTCGCGCGACGCGCCGTGGGATTGCGAGCAATCCTCCAGCAGCGCGATCCCCTTCTCGCGCAGCAAAGCCGCGATCGGCGCGATATCGGCGGCTTGCCCGGTCGAATGGACGATCATCGCGGCGCGGACTTTCGGGCCGATTCTTTCGCGAACGCGCTCGGCATCGACGTTGTAGGAGCCCGGCGCGCTGTCCACGAGACGGGGCACGAGGCCGTTAAGCACGATCGCCGAGATCGATCCCGGATCGGTGATCGGCGAGACGAGGACTTCCGATCCCGCCGGCAGACCCAACGCCGCCAGCGCCACGTAAAGCGCGGAGGTGCCGGTCGCGACCGCGTCGGCATGTCCGCCGCCCATGAAGCGCGCGAAGGCCGCGCAGTAAAGCTCCTCGAAATGCCCCTGATAGCCGGGATCGATTCCCAACGGGGCGTAATGCGCGAAGACCTTGTCGACCCATTCGCGCTCGGCCGGCCCCAGCGCGAAGCGCGCCGGCATCGGCGTTTCGCGGATCTTGCTGCCGCCGTCGATCGCGAGGGCGGATCGCGCGGTCATCGCGACAGACGGGCCAGCATTTCGTCGACTCCCAGACCATGCACGTCCAGCAGTTGGTCGTGCGAACCGTAGAAATGGATGAACTCGTCCTTCAACGAAAAAGCGTGCACGCGCGCGGACGCGCGTTCGTCGTGGGCGATCTCCTTGACCCGCGAGCCGAGCCCGCCATGGGGCACGTGTTCTTCGATCGTCACCACCCGCTTATGGGTGGCGAGGATGCGCGCGACGCCGTCGCGGTCGAGCGGCTTGATCGTGTGCGCCGAGTAGAGCGACACGCTTTCGCCGGCGGCGGTCAGGCGATCGGCGAGTTCCGCCGCGCGCTTCATGATCGGGCCGTAGGCGAGGATGCAGGTATCGGTGCCGTGGCGGATCGGCCGCAGCTTGCCGAACTCGAACGGCGCTTCGATCTTCGACGTGAAGTCGGGCTCGCCCGCCTTGCCGATGCGCAGATAGACCGGGCCTTCGCGCTGTTCGGCGCACCAGCGCGTCGCGTGATCCAGCTCGGCGGGATCGCACGGCGCCAACACGCGCATATTGGGCAACGCCGAGGCGACGGCGACATCTTCCATCGTGTGGTGCGTGCCGCCCAGCGTCGAATAGGTGACGCCCGCCCCCATTCCCACGATCGTCACCGGCAGATTCTGGTAGCACAGATCGTCGCGCACCATTTCGAACGGCCGGTAGAGCGTGAAGGTCGCGATCGTGTAGGCGAAAGGCTGCATGCCTTTGAGCGCCAGACCCGCCGCGATGCCGATCATCACCTGTTCGGCCACGCCCACATTGATGAAGCGTTCGGGATATTCCTCGCGGAATTTGTTCATGCTGCCGGCGGGCGAAATATCCGCCACGACGATATAGATGTTCGGATTCTTCGAAGCCGCGCGGTAGAGCGATTCGGAAAAAGCGTTTCTCATCGGCCGTCACCGATTTCGGCCAGCGCCTGCGCCAGTTCCTGCTTGTTGGGCGAGCGGTAATGCCAGATGGGCTGGTTTTCCATATAGGACACGCCCTTGCCCTTGGTCGTTTTCGCGACGACCATCATCGGCCGGTCGGTCTTGCGCGCGGCGACGGCATGGAACAGCGCCGCCGAATCGTGCCCGTCGACCTCGACCGAATCCCAGCCGAAGGCGCGGAATTTCTCGGCGACCGGATAGAAGCTCGGATGGGTTTCGGACGTGCGGCCCAACGACTGGAAATCGTTGTTGTCGACGAAGGCGACCAGATTCGAAACGCGCAACGACGAGGCCATCATCGTCGCCTCCCAGGTCGAGCCTTCCTGCACCTCGCCGTCGGACAGCACGCAGAACACGCGTCCCGCCCTGCCCCGCGACTTTTCGGCGTAGGCGGCACCCACGGCCATCGACAGACCGTGCCCCAAGGCCCCCGTCGACGCTTCGATGCCCGGCACGCCGTAATCGGGATGGCAGCCCAAGCGCCCGCCGCTGGCGCAATAGAGATCGAGATCCTGGCGGCTGAGGATGCCCATCGCCTCCAGGATCACGTACTGGATCATGCAGCCGTGACCTTTGGACAGGATGAACATGTCCGGCGACTTGCCCGCCGCGTCGCGCGCCATCAGTTCGTGAAAGCAAAGATCGACGATCTCCGTGCACGAGAAGGCGCCGCCCACATGCAACGCCTGGACCTGCTGGGAAACCTCGAGAATGCGCCGCCGATAGCCCGCACAGCGCGCCTTGGCGGCGCTCGCGTCGAACGCGTTGGATGAAACCTGGCCCATCATGGCCGCACTCCGTTCACGAAATGAGAGTCCACCAATAATCGCCGGTGTAGCCGGCTTCGTCGAAGATTTTCTTCCAGCCGTCCGGATAGTCGTGGGTGTAGGCGGTCAACACCCAGGATTCGAAGATCGCCTTCTCCTCCGGCGTGCGATAGCTGTCCACCTGCACGAACTTGCCGCCCGTCGCCACGCGCTCGATCTCGCGCAGGGCGCGGATCAGATCGGCGCGCTCCAGATTGTGCAGCGTGTTGATCGATAGCACGGCCTGGAAGCTTTTGTCGGGGAACGGCAGATCGCGCGCGTCGCCCAGATGCAGGCGGCCGATCGCTTCCCTCTCGCAATTCATCAGCGCGTACCGGGAAACGTCAAGTCCGAACACTTCCAGTCCCGGGCAGACGGCCAGCAGGTCCTTGACCAGGAATCCCTTGGCGCAGCCGATATCGAGCACGCGGTCGCCGGGCTTCAACCCGTACTGGGCGACGATATCGCGCGCCACCGGCACCCAGCGCCCGTCGTAACGGTAACCGCCGTAGCCGACGTCGCGCACGCCGTCGAAATAGTCGCGGCCGTATTGGCGCGACAGATCGATCATCTCCTGCGTCTTGGCGCTGGCGCGCGCCTGAACGTTGCGTTTGCTTTTGGGCAAAGCGCGCAGCAAGTCGAGTTCGGGCATTACGATTCTCCGGGCGGGGCGCCAAGCACGATGCGGCGCAAACCGGCGTCGCGGCACTTTGCGCCGTCGAGCAGGCGATAGGGATCGAGGACGAGACGTCCGGACATCGCGCGCGCGAGGGCGGCCGGATCGATATCGCGGAATTCGGGCCATGGCGTCATCAGCGCCACGGCATCCGCATCTTGGGCGCAATCGAGCGCCGACGCGGCCGCGCGCAACGCGACCGGGGCCGCGGAGGCCGGCACCATCGGATCGAACGCGGCGACGCGCCGGCCGGCGAGCTTGGCCAGTAGCGCGAAGGACGGCGCGTTCTTCGTCGAATGCGTATTTTCCTTGTAAGCGAGGCCGAGGACGCCAAGCGCCGCGTCCGGCTTCGCGGCGTAAAGCTCGCGCGTCAGCGTGCGCCAGGCCCAATCGCGCCGATGCGCGGAGTTCGACGCCCAGGCGCGCACGATGTCGGCGTTGGTGTTCTCGCGCGCGGCCATCGCCAGAACGCTCGCCATGTCGCGCTCCAGATTGCCGCCGGACAGACCCAGCCCCGCGCCGAGATAGGCATGGGCGCCGATGCGCTTGTCGAGCCGCAGTGCCGGCACGATCTCGTTCCAATCCGCGCCGATCCCTTCGCACAACTCGGCCAGGGTGTTCGCCGCCCCAACGCTCGCGATCAGGAAAAAATTGATCGCGATCTTCGCCAGTTCGGCGCTTTCGTAGCGCATTTTCAGGATCGGGCAACCGAAGGCGGCAAGAAACGCCGCGAACGCATCCGGCAGCTTCGCTTCGGGCGCCAGGCAGCCCACGATGAATCGCTCCGGCCGCATCGCGCGCTCGACCGCGCGGCCGAAGATCAGCGTTTCGACTTGATAGTAGAAATTGCCGCGCGTGGCCGCGTGCCGCCGCGTGAAGCCCGGCGAGACTTGGCTCAGCACCACGATCGTCGCATCGTCGCGCGCCCGCGCGGCGGTGATCGCGAGCAACCGCTCGAGCTGTGCCGTATCGCTGCGCCCCTGATCGTCGGTTGCGACGTCGGGTGCCACATAAATCAGATCGGCTCGCGCCAATTCGGCCGGATCGGCGCCGAAGCTCAGCCGCTTCGCGTTCGCCGCGATCGTTTCGGCCAGATCGGGCTCCGCAACCGGCAAGCGGCCGGCCCGAAGCGCTTCGATCGTCGCGACATCGGGATCGAAGCCGAACGTCGCGAAGCCTTTCGACGCCGAAGCGACGGCCGAACACAGCCCCAGATGGGTCATCCCGACGAAGGCGACGCGCGGCTTGGTCATGCCGAACCCGGCAATTCGGCGGCGAGACGGCGCAAGGTCGAGTCCAGCCAGCGATCCGCCGAGAGATCCGTCGGCGTACCGGCGGCGACTTCCGCGACGAAGACCGCATACTCCGCAGCCCATGTCGGATCGGGCTGCACCAGAACCTCGTCCTCCTCCACCGGCCGGCCGGCGGGAAGAACGCGCCGGCGCAGCACGAATTTGGCCGGGCCCCATTTGCACAGGGATTCGATATGCGCCGACCCGTTCTCGGCCAGAAGATCGCAGGTGAAATGGTTGCGCCACATCAGCAGCGTCATCTCCAGCTCGATCTTCGGCGCCGATCCTTCCGATGCGACCACGACATGATCGGGTGCGCGGTTTTCGAACCGGCTGGCCGACGTCACGCGGAAATCGCCGGCCAGATCGCCGAACCAGAAGCGCGCCGTATCCAGAAGATGGGAGCCGAGATCCGGCAACACCCCCGCCCCCTCGTCGCGCCACGCCGAATCACGCACCAAGCGCGCAGTGCCGTTGCCGTAGAACATCCGGCAGCGATAAAGACGCCCTAGCGTGCCGGACGCGATCGTGGCGCGCATGCGCGCGAAATGCGGTTCGAAGCGATGGTTGTAGGCGGTGCGGATCAGCACGCGATGCGCGCGCGCAAGACGCTCCAGCTCGTCGATCCGGCCGGGCGTTTCCACCCAAAGCGGCTTCTCGACCAGCGCATGCTTTCCGTGGCGCGCGAGATAGGCCAGGATTTCGAACTTGGGCCGGTCGGGAACGCACACGATCGCCGCGTCGAAGCGGGCGGGATCGACATCCTCGATGCGCCGATGCGAAACGCCGCCGCGCACCGGATCGACGATCGCCACGCAGGCATCGCCCGCCACGCGCGCGCGTTTTTCGCCTTGGACGCCGTAGCCGATGACGACGACGCGCATCCCGCCCCGCCCTAATTCGATTGATAGGCGAGCAAGCGCTCGTATCTGTCGATCTTCGCGGCAACGTCCGACACGCCGACGGGAATATTGCCGTCGTGCTCGCATTCGACCGCCGCCGCGAAAGCGCCCAGCACCGACGCGACGACCGCATTACCGGTCGCCAGATGGGCCAGGGTCGCGTAAGCGAGCAATGCGTCGCCCGCCCCCACCGCGTCCTTCACGCGCTCCGCGAAACTGTCGAGCACGAAGAACGCGCGCACGTCGTCGAGATTCTCGCGCCAGCGATAGGTCAGAGCGCCGCGTTCGCCGAGCTTCAGGATCAGGTTGCGGCATTGCGCGGCTTCGAACAGGCGCAACGCCAGCGGCCGCACGACCGAATCCTGATCGCCCAGCGCGAAACGCGCCTCGCGCTCGTTGGGTGTGATCAGGTCGAAGCCCTTGAAATCGGTGATGTTGCCCCAGCGCGACGCGACCTGACTGTCGGCGACGCGGAACACGCCTTGCGGGATCGCGGCGGTCAGCGCCGGGATCGTGCCGGGATTGAAGATGCCGTGGCGGAAATCGCTGAACACGACGGCGTCGGCGGCGACATTCGCGACGCGTTCGGCCAGGGCGGCGACGATCCGGTCGGAGACCGAGCGGTTATCGAGCGTGTCGACCTTCAGCAGGCGCTGGCCCGCGCAGATGATCGCGTTCTTATTGGTCGTCGGGCGCGTCGGATCCTCGATCGCGTTGACGCGCACGCCCGCCGTCGCCAGATCCGACAGCACGAAATCGCGCCACGAATCCGTTCCCAGGACGGTCGAGAACTCGACCTCCGCGCCCGCGGCACGCAGATGCTTGGCGACGATCCCAGCGCCGCCGACATAATCGCGCCTGGTTTCGTAGCGAACGGAAATCGTCGGCGTCTTGGTTTGGCCGCCGATCATGTCGGTATAGGTGTAGCTGTCGACGATCGTGTCGCCGATCACATGCACGCGCTTGCCGGCCAAACCCGACAGCGCCTTGCGCAGATCGTCGAACCCGAGGCCTTCCGCGCGCAGCAACGCATCGAGCTTCTCCGCCGCGATATCGGGCGGATCGAGATCGATAAGCGCCGACGAGGAATAGACGACGTCGCCCGGCGTGAAGATGATCTCCCCGCCGTAGGAATCGAGAACGTCCTTCTCTTCCTTCGTTTTCGGATGGAGGCCGGATTTGGTGTACTCGTATCCCTTCGCGAAATAATCGGGCCGGATCGTCGCGAGGTTCTCGAGCGGCGTGGGATTGGGGTCGATCAGGACGTAATCGACAAGATCGAGCGCCGCGAGATTGATCGCGCGCAACTGTTCGGGCACGAAGGGGCGGACATTCGCTTTCTTGATGTGCAGATCGCTGGTCAGGCTCGCGATCAGCAGATCGGCCTTGCCGCGCGCGTACATCAGATGGCGAATATGCCCGGGATGCACGACGTCGAACGTACCGTGGCACATGATCGCGCGCTTGGCGCGCGGGCGTGGGCCGATCGCGGCGGCGATCTCCGCCGCCGTCTTGATTTTCGCCCGGTAGCGTTCTTCGATCACGCTTTCGCCCCTCCGCCCATGAACTCGAACCACTTCTTCGTGGCGGTCGCGATGTTTTCGGTGTTCCACAACGGCGCGTCGCGCCAATAGTCGATGGCCGCGACGATCCGCCCCACGCCGTCCTCGAACGTCACTTCCGGCGACCACCCCAACTCGGCACGCGCGCGGGAGATGTCCGCCCAGGTGCAGTCCGGCTCGCCCGGCCGCTTGGGCACGTAGACAACCTCGCCGCCCAGCAATTCGACCAGGCGATTGATGGGTTGCGGCTTGCCCGCCCCGAGATTCCAGATGCGGCCCGACAACGGCGTTTCGGCGGCGGCGAGGAATCCCCGCGCCAAATCGCTGGCGTAGACGAAATCGCGCGTTTGCGTGCCGTCGCCCACCACCGTGAACGGCGCGCCCGCCAGCTTCTGGCGCAGGAAAACGCCGAAGACTGCGCCGTAGGCGCCCGACGTGCGCGAGCGCGTGCCGTAAGCGTTGAAGATGCGGATCGAGTTGACCGGCAGCTTGTAGATCTTGTGCCAGTCGAGCACGGCGACTTCGCCCATCCATTTGCTGAGCGCATAGGGATGCATCGGCGCGATCGGATGGTCCTCGCGCGTGGGCGTATCCGCCAAGCCGTAGCACGACGACGACGCGGCATAGACCAGCTTGGTCACGCCCGAGGCGCGCGCGCATTCGAGCACGCGCACCGTTCCCTGGACGTTGACGTCCATGTAGTCCGTCGGCCGCTCGATCGACGGCACGATGTCGCCGATGCCCGCGAAATGGAAAACGTAGCGAGCGCCGCGAAACGCCGGATGGTCGGCCGGCAGTTTGCGGATATCGATCCGTTCCAGCGACAAGGGCGAACCCGACGGATGATGGGCGAGGTTGGCTTCCCGGCCGCCGGAAAGATCATCGACGACGCGCACCTCGAACCCGCGCGCAAGCAGCAGGTCGACCATATGGCTGCCGATGAAACCGGCGCCGCCGGTCACCACGGCCACGGGGCGCGGCGACGCCATCGTCACGCCACCTTCAGCCGCTTCATCCGACGGACGTTGAAATAGGCGTCGTCGTCCATGCTGCCGGGCAGCTTGCCGGCCTTGAAGGCCTGGCAAATCTCGCGCACCGCATCCTCGATCGTATGCGCGGGCTTGAAGCCCGTCACGCGCGTGATCTTCTGCGAATTGATGTGATACGAGCGGATGTCGTCGGTCGGCGTCGTTTCGATGCCGATCTCGCCCTTATCCGGGAATTCCTTCGCGACGACGTCGCGCACGATTTCGGCGATGCGCATGATCGACAAATTCTGGAAGCCGATATTGAAGGTTTCGCCGTCGATCTGCGACGCGGGCGCCGTCAGCATCAGCTGATAGGCGGCGCACATGTCCTGGATGTGCAAGTTCGGGCGCAGCTGACTGCCGCCGAACACGGTGATCTTGCCGCGATTGACCGCATGATTGGTCAGGATGTTGACCGACAGATCCAAGCGCATGCGCGGGCTGTAGCCGCAAACGGTCGCGGGGCGGATCGTCACGCATTCGAACCCGGGGGCGCGATGCTTCCACAGCAGCGGTTCGCACATGCCCTTGTATTTGTTGTAGAGCGTGAGCGGCACCAGCGGATGATCTTCGGTCACGTCGGGCTGGTCGGACACGCCGTAGACCGAGCTCGACGAGCAATAGACGAAGCGCTTCACGCCCGCCTTCTTCGCCGCGACGACCAGCGGCTCGAACGCGTCGAGATTGACCGTCGTCGACAGTTGTTCGTCGAGTTCGAACGAAGCGTCGTTGGAAATGCACGCAAGATGCAGCACCGCGTCGTGCCCGGCGACCGCCGCGGCGAAACGCGCCGCGTTGCGGATATCGCCTTCGACGATCCGTAGGCCCGGGCGGCCCGCCGGCAACCGGTTCGGATAGTACATGATGTCGTAGACAGTGACCTCGTATCCCGCGTCGAGCAGCTTGGGCACGAGAACGTTGCCGACATAACCGGCGCCGCCGGTCACGAGGATTTTCTTCAGCGTTTGAGCCATTTTCCGCCCCGATGGGAATCGCGCTTCCGGACACCGCGCGTCGTTTGTCTACTCCGGCCCGGCAATCGCCGCAAGCCGCACCCGGAAGGCGGTTTTCAGCGAATTTCAGCCGCCCCGGCCTTGGCCGCTCCGGTCAGCCGAAGCTCACCCAGCCGGCCGTCCTGCGTGCGCGCGAAAACGCGCAAGCCCGCACCATCGAGGGGCCCGTTCAGGGCGACGGCTCCGGAAAACCCGCTGGGCAGCATGGCCTGGGTTTTACGGACGGCCGCCACGTCGTCGCGCGGCTGGCCAACCTCGATCGAGAAAAGCTCGCGGCTGCCTAAAAACACGATCGCCTTGGCGGCCGGCCGATTAGCCTTCAGATCCCCGGCCCAACCGGTCAAGCGCAATTCCCCGCCCGCGAAGGCGACGGTATCGACGAACCCGCCAACACCGGGCGAGGTGCGCTGCCCCGATCCGTCGGGCAGCGTCACGACATCGCGATATTCGATGGCGAAGCGGCCGAGAAAAGCGGCGGCGAGCAGCAGGATCGTGAACGCGATGTACTTGACGAACATCCCGGCATCACCACTTCGTGCGGTTCACCTGCAACGCGGGATGCGAGACGAGGCAATGCCAGACGACGGCCTGGAACGCCTCGGCATGAGGCGTCACCAGCGACGCTTCGACCGTTGGGACGATCACCGCCGCTTCCGCCACCTTCGCCGTAAAGCCGCCATCGCGCCCCACGACCCCGTAAACGGGCGTGCCGCGCGTTTTGGCGAGCTTCAGGGCTTCGACGAGATTGGGGCTGACGTTGCGCTCGAGATCGCCGCCGCCCACCGAAAACACCAGGATCGCGTCTTGCGCCGACAGCCGGCTGGTTTCGAGCCAGCCCGCGAACACCGTCGCCCAGCCCTCGTCGTTCGTCCGGGCGGTCAGTTCCGACACGTTATCGGTCGGCGCGTAGGTTTCCACACCGCACAGCTTGCGGAAATCGTTGACCGCATGGCCCGCATTACCGGCACTTCCGCCCACGCCCAGCACGAACAGACGGCCGCCGCGTTCGCGGGTCCGCGCGATCCCTTGGGCGATCCGTTCGACGGCGTCGAGGTCGATGCCCGCGGCCACCTCGCGAACCTGGTCGAAGTATTTACGGACGAAATCCATCGCGAGAGGCCCTTTCCGGCCGAATTGCGCGGCGATACTTAGCCCCGCGAGGCCGGGTTGGCAACCGCGTCCGCGTCGATCCGGCGGGTCATTTCGTCGAATGCCGCGGCGATAGTGGCGCAATCGTCGTCGTGCCACACCCAAAGCTGATGCGGATTGGCGCCGCGCGGCGTGCCGCCGATCTCGAACCCGAGTTCGCGCAGATAGGCGATCTCTGTCTGCGGCACGCCGGAGGTCAGGATCTTCAGCATGACGTAGCGGCAGCGCGCATCGAAGGCGCACAGCGCGTAGGGCCCGTTGTTGACGAAAAGATTGAGCCACGCCGTTTCGTAAAGCGCCAGACGGCGCGCCACGTCCGCCGCCGCCGCACGGTCGACCGCGAACGGCGCCAGACGCGTATCGCTTTCAAGGGGGGCCAACGTATCGGGGACGAACACCACGCGATAGCGCGCGGGCTCGAGCCCGCGCGCGAACTCGAGCCACTGCGCGGTATCGCTATTGCGTGCGGGCGCTTCGGCGTATTCGCGCAACGTGATCGTGACGAGACGGCGCGTCCCCGTCAGCGCCGCATGTGCGGCTTCGATCGCTGTGCGTGCTGCGGGTGAGGCTTCCAGGGTCGCGGGCAATTCACCATCGCCATCCGCCAGCAGATCGCGCGGATGATGCGCGCGCGGGAATTGCGGCCAATAGCCGTCCGGATAGACATGCGCGCATTGATCGCGCAACGCCGCCGCCGCTGTGCGATCGGGCAGCACCAGGATTTCGGACACGCCGGGCGCGAGACGCGCGCAGGCGATGAGGATCGCCTCGATGCGCGCCTTGCGCGCGGCGGGCGGAATCGCCGCTTCGTAGGCTTCATGCTCGCGCCGCAATCCGTCGACGCTTCCCGGCACGACCACGAAAAGTGTTGAGGCGAGACCAAGCGCACGGCGGCGCTTCTCGGCCGCGCCCAATGCCCACAGACAATCGAAAGTCAGCGGCGAAACGTCGAGATCATAGAACAGCGTCAGCGTGTTTCCGGCAGCTGCCCGTGGCGCAGCAAACGGCCGTGCGCCCATCCGCCCCAAAACGATCGCCACCCGATAGAGCTTGCCGGCGAAGCGTAGCGGCGAGCGCAATTCGGCCCAGACCCGGGCCATCAGCCAGCGCCAGCCGTTCCGGCGCCAGCCTTCGGCCAGCGACGCAATCCGGCCGACCGTCGTGTGATCGGGCGGCAAAGGCGCCCGCCCCGTCACGTATCGTCCGCCCGTCGTATATCGACCACGATGGTGATCGCCGCACACGGTGCGGACATCGATCCCGCGGGCGTCGCGGCGGCACGGGCGCTGGCATAACGCCCGATCAATGCGAGACCAACGAGCCACAGCGGCGTCATGAGTTTCGTCGCCATGCCGCCGATCGCGCGTTTTTCAAGGAAGGTCGCAAACGAAGCCGCCGCGCAGGACACCGCACGACCGCCGGCGAAAAACGGGCGCGGCACGTCGTGGGGCGGCACCAGACGCGCGACGGAGCCGACATCCTTCGGCGACAACGCCAAGCCGCGATCCACTTGGGTGTGCAGAACGATGCGCCCGCCGCCTCGCATCGCCGGCCGGATCGCGACGTAGAGTTCGCGGGCGAGCGCTTGCGCCGCCGGCCAATCGAGATCGAGGACGCAAAGGTCCAGTCGCGCCGCGCCCTCGGGCAATCCCGTCGTGCGCAACGAATGCGGCGACGTGACGACAAGATCCGACGACGATGACTCGAACAGGCGCTTCAAAACGCCGCCTTCCGACGCGACGACCAGCACGCGCTTGGATTCCGCCGCGACCTCGTCGATGGCGGCCGTCGCGTGGCGATAGAGCGCCCAGGCGGGATGGTTCCGCGTCGGACGCGGCAACCGACCGAAGCAACGGCGGTACCAGTCGCGAACCCGCGCGGCGAACGACCCGCCGGCCGGCGCCGTCGCCGCATATTCGTCGACCGATGGCGCTGCCGCATTCGGGTTGCGCGCGCCGCGCCATTCGTCGCGCGCGCGCTGGAACCGGCCGATCGAATGCGTCCAGTATTGGTGATGAAAATGGTCGCTGGCCGCCGGCAATCGCGCCGACACGGCATCGACATGGGCCGCGAGCTTGGCCCGTTCGGCCGCGATATTCGCGGGCAGATCGCGCGCGTGCAGCGTCAAATCGTAAGCGCCCATCTCGTACTGATCGACGGTCATGTAGCCGAGCCGCGCCGCGACATCGGCGATCTTCGGTTCGCCGACGCGCATCAGATCCAGGAACCGGTCCTGCTGGCGCAATTCCAACATCAGGAACTCGTCGGAATCGCCGAGCACGCGGCGCGGCAGGGACGGCGCGGCCATCGATAGCGTCGCATAGTCCCAGAACGAAATCGGGTCCAGATAGGCGCGCTGCGGACGCATGGCGACGAGCGCGATCGGAAACTGCCGTCCCAGCAAGGTATGTTCGTCGACATACCAGTAGAACTGGTCGCTGACGTCCATATGGAAAATGCGGGCATTGACCGTCTTCGCGCGGATGGAATTGTGCCGGGCGTCGAGTATCAGCGCCGCCATTTCACGCTTAGACACGGACATGGCGCCGGACGCAGGATCGAGCCGATGGCGCAACGCCGGCAGAACCTGCTCGCTGTTGACGCAATAGCTCGGCGCGAAGATCAGCCGGTCGCCCGCGCGCAACGCTTCGACCAGTGTGGCGTAGCTGCCGTCGGCGAGCACGAAGTCGGAATTGAGGAACAGGAGGTTCCACTCGCACATCGCAGCGCCCAGATCCTCGAAGCCGCGATGCAGCGCGTGGGTCAGCGAATGGCCGTACATGTTGCGCGAGACGATCAGATCGTCGCAGGCCACCAATCGCGCGGGGCATATCCGTTCGATCGCCCGGAACGACGGGTGGGTTTGCACCCAACCGAAGGCGCGCGCTTCCGTCACCATCACGAACTCGACGTCGAACGCGTCCGCGAGCACGGGCAGATTGCCCGGCGCCAGCAATGCGGGCAGCGTCAAATCGAGCAGCTCGGCGATATAGGCGTCGCCCCATGCCGTCGTAATGACCCGGGTCCGGCGCTTTTCGCTCATGACGCGGCACCGCCGCCGGGAATATCGACCACCACAGTGATCGACTGGCAAAGATCGCCGATCCGCCAAGGCGCGCGCGCCGCCTGATCGGCATTGGCGCGCAACGCCGGCAGCGCGTACTTCGCTAACGCGGCGAAATTCCGCAGATCGCGGCCCGATTTCCCGGCATTCGCGGCAAAAGCGGCGCGCAAAGCGCGCTGAACGGACAGCGTCGCGTGCGACCCTGAAAACAAAACCTCGACCGGATAACCGCCGGGGATCAGCGGCGCGATTCCCGCGACCGTCGCGTTCGTGGTCGAATAAATATCCTCGCTGGCGTGATGCGCGATCAAGCGCGCGCCGGGCCGCAGACGATCGCGCAGCGCGTGCACGAGGCGCGGCAACTCGTTCATCTCCATCCAGTTGAGTTCGAGCAACGCGATATCGAAATCGCCCGCCTCGGCCGGAATGCCGTGCCGGAGCATCGGCAAAGTCCGCATGACCGTGCGCGTCGCGGCAGGATGGCGGGCGAGCCCCGCAAGGCGCACGCCGGGCCCGGGCGTGCGCACGAAAAGAACATTCGGCGCAGGATTGCGCGCGAGAGCCGCATCGAACGCCGCAACCGGATGGCGCAACTCCGCCCAATCGGGATGAAGCTTCGTCACGCGCGGCACGAAGCCGAACGTCGCGGCGAACAGACGCCGCGCCGAACTCGCCGTCGGCGCATCTCCCGGCGCGCGCGGACCTTCGTCGATTTCGTCCATCGCGCGCGGCGTCGCCGCCCGCGGCATGGAATCCGCAGCCTCTATCAGTTCCAGGCGATAGGCGCGGTCTTGACGGCTGCGCTCCTGCACGGCCTTCGCGGCACGCGCCGACTCAATCTGGTCGACCCAATATTTATGGCCGATCGCGCTCGACGGCGGATCCAGGCGCGCATAGACCGCATCGACGAAGCGGGTCAATTCCGCGCGCGCCGCCGGCGTTTCTCGGGACAACTCGCCCGCATGGAGCGTGAGGTCGTAGCGGCCCATCTCGAACTGGTCGGGCGTCATATAGGCGAGCCCGCGCGCGATCTCCGCCGGCGTCAGGCGACCAAGGGTCATCAACTCCTCGAAAGTCTTTTCCTTGCGCAGCTCGAGCATCAGAAACTCGTCGGAATCGCCCATCACGCAACGCGGCGCCGTGGGACACGCGCCGGAGATCACGGCATAGTCCCAGAAGCAGATCGGCTCAATATACGCGCGCTCAGGCCGCATGTAGACGAGCGAGATCGGCAATTGCCGCCCCAGCAACGTATGGCGATCGACTTCCCAGTAAAACTGATCGGTCACATGCATGTGCATGAACGGGCGATTGACGGTCTTGGCGCGGATCGTCATGTGCCGGAAATCGAGGATCATGCGCGCCATCTCGCGCGCCGGCAACCGCAGCGCGCCGCTGGCCGGATCGACCGCCGCGCGCAGCATCGGATCCACCGCTTCGGACACCGCGCAATAGCTCGGCGCGAAGATCAGACGTTCCCCCGCCAGCACGCGCCGCGCGAGGTTGGCGTAACCGCCGTCGGCGACCACGAAATCAGCGTTGAGGAACATCAGATGCGCGCCGACCATCCGCTCGCCCAAATCGTCGAAACCGCGATGCAGGGCGCGCGTCAGCGCTTGGCCGTAACCGGCGGGATGGTCGACCAGATCGTCGATCGGCCGCAGGATCGGTTTGACGAAACGCGACAGACGGCGCATCGCGTCGGAATTCGATATCCGGTCGAAATGCGCCGATTCCGCCGCGATCGCGAATTCGAGGTCGAAATCCTTCGCCATCGCCGGAAGATTGCCGGGCGCGAGCAACGCCGGAACGGCCAAGTCCAGAAGTTTCGAGACGTAGCTTTCGCCCCAAGCGGCGGTCACGAGGCGTGCTGTCGGCCGGATGGACATTTTTATTAAAATCCGAAATTGGCGTGAGTCGGTCGATACTCGATCCGGGCTCGCACTTCAAGAAAAAGCCATCATTTCCGCCGTTTGTGGCGGCTGAGCGAGCGACATGCTAGACGTTTCGCGCAGTAAATTCGGAATCGCGAAATGATCGTTCTTGGATTGCACGGCGGCGTCACCCTTGGCCAACACGAGCCTGCGGCTTGCCTTGCGGTGAACGGCCGCATCGTGGCGCTGTGCGAGGAAGAGCGCTATCTGCGCGTCAAGTCCTGCTACGGCTATCTGCCCCATCGCGCGATCAAGGCGTGTCTCAAGATCGCCAATTTGCGCATCGAAGACGTCGATCTGGTGGTGACCACGGGCGCCACCTATCCCGACTTCGTGGATCGCTGGCGCGACTGGCTGCGCCATACGTTCGGCCACGCCCCGCGCATCGAGCGCGTCCATCACCAGACCGCGCATCTCGCCGCCGCGTTCTACGGCTCGGGCCTCGAGGAATCTCTCGTCCTGTCGCTCGATGCGACCGGGGACGCGAGTTGCGGCATGCTGGCCTATGCGACGCGCAAGGATGGCATTCGCGTGATCGAGGAAATGCCGACGCAGCATTCGCTCGGCTATTTCTACACGCTGATGACCTACTATCTCGGCTTCGAGGACGGGGACGAATACAAGGTCATGGGGTTGGCCCCCTATGGCAAGCCCGACATCGATCTTTCGCCGATCCTCAAGCCCGTCGCCGGCGACTGGCAATTCGATTGGCGCTTCGTGCGCAGCGATCCCCCGCCCCGCTCCCCGTTCGAGCCGCTTTATTCGCCGCGCGTGGCGGAGGTTCTGGGACGCCCCAATCGCCGCCCCGACCAGCCTTTCGACGACTTCTACCGCAACGTCGCGAGTTCGACCCAAGCGGCGATGGAAGCGGCCCTGCTGTCGCGCGTTCAGGGTTTGCGCGCGCAAGCGCCCGCTTCGCGCAACCTGTGCTACGCGGGCGGCGTGGCGATGAATTGTTCGGCCAATCGCCGCCTGCTCGACAGCGGCTGGTTCGACAACGTGTATGTGCCGCCGGTCGCGTCCGACCGCGGGCTGGCGCTGGGCTGCGCCTATATGGGCGCCACGATGTGCGGCGATACGCCCTGGCCGCTGCTCGACGCCTATCTCGGCACCGCCTACGCCAATGCCGATATCCGCGCCGAACTGATCGCCAATGGCAGCCGCTTCGAGGAAGTCGACGATCCGGCCGCCGCCGCGGCCGACCTGGTCGCGCGCGGCAAGATCGTCGGCTGGCATCAAGGCCGTTCGGAAGCGGGGGCCCGCGCGTTGGGCGCGCGTTCGATCCTGGCATCGGCCGCATCGGCGCAGATGCGCGATCTGGTCAACGCACGGATCAAATACCGCGAGGAGTTCCGCCCCTTCGCGCCGTCGATGGCGCAGGACAAGTTGCGCGACTGGTTCGAAGCGCCCGCGCAGGACGACTATCCCTACATGACCTTCACGTTGCGCGCGCGGCCGGAGAAGGCGGAGCGCATCGCCGCGGTCGTCCATGTCGACGGCACCGCGCGCGTCCAGACCGTGCGCAGCTCCAACAACGAGATTTATTACGATCTCATCCGCCGTTACGATGCGGCGACGGGCGTGCCGGTCGTGATGAACACGAGCTTCAACCTCAAGGGCCAGCCGATCGTGGAAACGCCGCGCGACGCGCTGATGACGTTCCACGGTTGCGGCCTCGACGCGTTGGTGGTGGGGAATTTTGTCGTCGCCAAGTGACCCCGCCGATCGCGACACGACGCGCTTGCTGGAGCGCTTCGCGATCCCGCGCGACGGCGTTCTGCTGGTGCATAGCGCCTTCAAAGGCTTCGCGCGCGACGGACATTCCGCGCATGGCGTGCTGCGCGCGTTGCGCGAATATATGGCGCCGGGCACGTTGCTGCTGCCGACCATGTCGTGGCGCTACGTCAAACCGGCGACGCCGATCTTCGACGAGTTGGCGACGCCGTCGAATACCGGCATCCTGACCGAAATTTTCCGCACGCAATACGCCACGCATCGCAGCCTGCACCCCACCCATTCCTGTGCGGGCATCGGCGAACGCGCCGAAACGATGCTGGCCGAACATCATCTGGGGGAAACGCCGTGTTGGGCGCGCAGCCCCTTCGGCCTTCTGGCGGAATACGATGCGCACATTCTGATGCTCGGCATCTCTATGGATTGCTGCACGTTGATCCATCACGTCGAGGAAACGGTCGCACCCGACCTCTATTGCCGTCCGCCCGAGGCCGCCGAGCGCTACGTTCTGCGCGATCGCCGCAGCACGGAACGCGAGATGAAACTCCGCCGGCATTTATTCCTGCCGCGCGATTATTGGCAATTCCAGGACATGCTGGCGGCGCAAGGCGCGTTGCGCGCCGGCGCGATCGATTCCTCGATCTGCCGCGCCTTCCTGGCGCGCGATATGGTCCGCGTTGCGCGAGAGACGCTGCGCGCGCGCCCCGAAGCGGTCATCGCGCGGCAGGGTCAGCGATACCGGATGATGTGATCGCGGCGTCGATTTCCCGCGCATAGCCGTCCAGCATCGCTTCGTAGCCGGGCAGCATCGCCAAACGCGCTTGCGCGGCGGCCCCGCGCGATGCGCGCAAGCCCGGATCGCGCGCGAGCCTCGCCAACGCCACCGCCAAGGCTGGCGTATCGCCGGGCGCATAGAAATCGGCGTCGATCCCCTCGCGAAGCTGCTCGACGACCCCGTCGACGGGCGTCGCGACGATCGGCAGGCCGTGCGCCATCGCCTCCAGCACGACGCGCGGATAGCTTTCGTGGCGCGAGCACAGAACGAAAGCGTCGGCCGCCGCGTACCAATCCGCGACGGCCACCGTCTCCGCCACCATCTCGACCCGCCCCGGCGCGCCGGCCGCGATCGCGCGCGCGCATTCCTGCGCATAGGCCCCGCCGCGCGCACCCACCAAAGCCGCCCGCAGGTCGAGGGCGGGATCGAGCGCGGCGACGGCTTGGATCAGATCGAGTTGGCCCTTGCGCGCTGCAACGGTGCCCACGCATAGCGCGAGGAACGAGCCGGTCGCCATTCCCAATCGCGCCCGCGCCGCATCGCGCGCCACCTCACCCGGGCGGACGGCTTCGGGCCCCAGCCCGTCGGGTACCACCGCGAAGTTCCCGCGATCGAAGCTGCGCCAAGCCTCGCGCGTTGCCTGCGCCACGAAGACGACGCGATCCGCCATGTCGAACGCCGCCAAGGCGCGCGCCTGCACCGCGCGCGACCGATCGGCGAAGAAATCGCGCTCGCTTTCGCGCGGGTTGAGGATCGCCGCGCAATTCGCGCGCCGCGCCGCCTCGATCGCGTGGAAGGCGCCAAGCGTATTCGCCAGCACGATGTCGATATTCTCGGCGCGCAGCCATGCGGCCAGCCGATCGACCGCCGCGCGATAACCGGCGAGGTCCAGCGCCGTTTCGATGCGGGGCCCGTTCGTCTCGAACCGCAATCCTGCGCGTGCGTAACGCGCCGCCAAGGCACCGCTTTCGGGTGCGAGCACCACCACCTCCACGAGACCGCGCGCCGCCAATCCGGCGGCGAGTTCGAGCTGGCAGAACTGCGCGCCGCCGGGCACCAAGGCGGGCCCCACGATCGCCATTCGCGGCCGTCTGCCAGCGATACGCGCACCCCGCGGCGGCAGATCGGCCGGCGGATCGGGTGCGATTTCGAAATCCGGGGCGGCCCCGCGCGTCAGGCGATGCGCGAACTCGCCCCATTGCCCGCGCGCCAGCAAGCGCAGCGCGCTACCTGCCGCACGCAAGATGCCCGGCAAGGCGAGTTTGGCCACGAAGGCACCGGACGCCCCTTCCCATGCCCCGCAGACGCGCACGCGCAGTTCGCCGGGGCCCAGGCACAGAATCTCGCGCGGGCCCTCGGCCGGCGCCACAAAGACCCACGCTTGCCCGCGCAATTCGATCTCGCCGCCCGCGCCGATCCGCACGCGTACGGGCCGGTCGTCCTGCGAATCGCAACCGATCGCATACCACCGCCCCCGCGCCAATTCGGCGCGCGAACCAGGCGTCAGCACGTTCTGCGGCGAAAGCGGGGTCATTTGCGTTCGGAACTTCGCTCGTCTAATCCTTCGTCGGGAACGGATTGTCCCGTGCCCGCGACGATTTGGGAAGAGATGGACGTCACACGCCGCTTCATCGCCGAATTCGCCGCAGCGGCAAAGGCGCACGGACTTGCCGGGGGGGCGGTCGTCGCACCGTTTGCGCTGCCCCCCGACATGCTGCCCGCCGGATACGCGCTCTGGCGCCCCGGCGCTGTCCGGCCCGTCGCGTTTCTGGGCGATCCTGCGGGATTGCCCGTACGCCGGCTCGCACGCTGGCTTTTCGCCGGCGCCACAAGCCTGATTTGCTTGCGCAACGGCGCCTGGATTCGTATCGGCCTGGCGGCGCTGCTCAAGGAAACCGCCAAGCGATTCGCGCTCGAACGGCTCAAACGACGGCCCGACAACGATCTTCTGGTCGCCATTTTGCGGGCGCGCCGCCGCGACAAACAGCCGACGCAGCCTGTATCGGCGGCGACGCCGAACGCGGCAGAGGACATCTGGCGCGATCTGATCGCTTGCGCCGCCGCCCAACCGCTGCACCCGGACCGAGACGGGCCGATCATCCATGCCAATGTCGGCCTCGGTCCGGGTGGTGCCGAACGCCAAATCGTGGACACGCTGCTGGCGCTCAAGCGCGACGGCCTGGCAGTCGCCTTCGTCGGCGAAGCGCTCGATCTGCCAGAACAAGCGTTCCATATGGCGACGCTGCGGCGCGCCGGCATCGCGTGTGCCGGGCCGGTTTCGCCCGCGTCCGAATGGCTCGAATTGCCGAGCGATTTGGGCGCGGCCCTCGCCCGCATCCCGTTCGACGCGGCGGGTCGCATCGTCGCGCTGGCGAGGATTTTCGCCGCGCGGAAAGCGCGGGTCGTGCATGGATGGCAGGACGAAAGCGGGGCGCGAGCCGTCGCCGCCGCCTTGATCGCCGGCGTGCCGGTCGTGGCACTCTCTGGCGTCAGCCTGGCGCCCGAGTGGATTCCGGGTTTGGCGCCCTGGGCCGTCCCTGCGTGGCACGCCCTAGCCCGATCGCCCCGGATACGCCTCGCCAACAACAGCCGCGCTGGTGCCGCAAGCTATGCTTCCCATCTCGGTATCGCGGCGGATCGTATCGCTGTGGTGCCCAACGGCGTCGATCTCGACCGGTTGGCGCAGGAAACGCGCGATGCGCATCGCCTGCGCGGTGAACTGGGTGCGGCACCGGATGCGTTCCTGGTCGTCGGCGTGTTGCGCCTTGCACCCGAGAAACGCCCGTTGCTGTGGATCGACGCTGCCGCCCGCGCGGCGCGCACGGCACCGCATCTGCGCTTCGCCTTGATCGGTACCGGGCCGCTGGAGCCGGTTTGCCGCGCGGCCATCGCGCGAGCCGGGCTCGGCGATCGGCTGCGTTTGATCGCGCCGCGCGCCGACGCGGCGGCCTGCATCGCGGCGGCCGATCTTATGCTGCTGACCTCCGCCGTCGAAGGTCTGCCCAACGTGATCCTCGAAGCGCTGGCGGTCGGCACGCCGGTCGTGGCGACCGCCGCGGGCGACATCGCCCTTCTGCTGGCCGAAGGGCGCGGCCTTTGCCTGCCCGGCGACGTGGATGCTGACGCCGCCGCGGTCGGCGACGCCATTGTCCGAGCGGCAAGCGCATCTCGACCCGATCCGGCCGCGGGAATCGCCTTTGTGCGGGAAAACCATGCGCTCGACGCGATGATGGTGGCGACGCGAAAGCTTTACTGGGGCGCTTAAGCCGATTGCCGTTGCCTGCGCGCGGCTGCTACAAGCGCGAATATTCGCCGCACGGAGCCAATGTTGCGCGGACCCGGATTGACCGATCTTCTCGAAGGAATGTTCCTGTGGCGCTTGTGGGTGCGCATGGGATGGATGGACGTCGTCCGGCGCTATCGCCGCACGGCGATCGGGCCGTTCTGGAATACGCTCAGCGTGGCGCTGTTCGTGGGCATGACCGGGTTCATGTACTCGAACGTCTTCAACCAGGACGCCGCCAGCTATCTGCCCTATCTCGCCTCCGGCTTCGCCGCCTGGGCGCCGATCAGCACGTTCGTCGGCGAAGCCGCCGGCGCGTTCATCAGCGCCGAAGGCATCGCCAAGCAAATGCGCATTCCTCTATCGACCTTCATTTTCGCGGCGATCGTGCGCAACGCCCTCGTTTTCATGCATAACATCACCGTTTTCGTCGCCGTCGCGATCGTGTTCGACGTCGAACCGAACCTCAATATGCTGCTCGCCATTCCGGCTCTGGCGATTCTGGCGGTCAACGCGGTCTGGGTCGGATTGCTGCTCGCTATGTTGTGCACGCGCTACCGCGATCTGCAGCCCACGGTCTCCAGCGCCATGCAGGTCCTATTCCTGATGACGCCGGTGTTCTGGCTGCCGAGCCAGGCGGGCGGTGCACGCAAATATCTCGTCGACTTCAATCCGCTGTTCCATTTCATCGACATTTTGCGGGCGCCGCTGCAAGGCCAGGAGCCGTCGCTGCTGAGCTGGCAGGTCGTGGGCTGCATCACCGTCGTCGGCTGGCTGACGACCGTCTTCATTTTCAATCGCCGGCGCAACAGCGTCGTCTTCTGGCTGTAAGGGGCCGATCGCGCGTGGCACGCGTCGTCGTCGACAATCTGTCCGTCCACCTTCCCGTGATCGACGCGCGCGCGCGGATGCTGCGGGGTGCGATTTCCCGCAAGCGCGTCGGCGCGTCGATCGAAGCGCGCAAAATCGTCGTCGTTCGCGCTCTCGACGATATCCGCATCACGATCGAAGACGGCGAGCGCGTGGGCCTGATCGGCCATAACGGGGCCGGCAAAACGACGCTGCTGCGGGTGCTCGCCGGCGTCTACGCGCCGACGGCCGGCAAGGTCGATATCGACGGCCGCGTCTCCGCGATGCTCAATCCCAGCCTCGGAATGGATCCCGAGGACAACGCCTATGAGAATATCCGCACCGTCGGCATGTATCTGGGCATGACGCCGCGCGAGATCGACGCCAAGATGCGCGCGATCGCCGATTTCACCGAACTCGACGAGTTCCTGAACCTGCCCGTCCGCACCTATTCCGCCGGCATGCAAATGCGTCTGGCCTTCGCCATCGCGACGGCGATCGATCCCGATATCCTGCTGCTCGACGAAGGTTTCGGTGCTGGCGACGCGAGCTTCAACGAACGCGCGTCGAGCCGCGTGGGTGCCTTGATGCGGCGCACGTCGATCCTGGTCCTCGCGACGCATTCCGAAGGCATGATCCGCGAATTCTGCACGCGTTGCATCCTGATGGATCGCGGCCGGGTCGTCTTCGACGGCGATATCGACGGCGCTTTCGCGCGCTATCGCGAACGCGACCGGAAATTGGCCGAACAGCGATGAACGCTGCCCGCGACCGTCGGGCGGGCCTCGTCATCCTCGATCGCGACGGCGTGATCTCGCGCGACGACACGATCGGCGGCAAAGGCTACGCGCCGCGCCGCTTCTCGCGCTTCCATCTTCTGCCCGGTGCGCGCGACGCCATCGCGCGTTTGCGCCGTGCGGGCTACATCGTGGTGGTCGCCACCAACCAGCCCGATATCGGCAACGGCCTGGTCGATCCGCGCGAGATCGCTGCGATGCACGCCAAGCTGCTGGCGTCGACCCGGATCGATGCCATTTTCGTCTGCCCGCATCGGCAGGACGAAGGCTGCGATTGCCGGAAGCCCGCACCGGGCATGCTGACGGCCGCGATCCTGGGGATGGGAATCCCGGCGCGCGGTGCCTGGATGGTCGGCGACCGCGATTCCGACATCGCGGCTGGGCACGCCGCGGGCTGCCGTACGGTTTTCATCCGCCGTAGCGGACACGCCGCCGCGCGCGTAAAATCGGATGCTATCGTCCGCTCGCTCCCCGCCGCCGTCCGGACGATCCTGGCGCGACCGCGAAATCGGAGCACCGCCGCCCGATGACCGACCTGCCGCCCGACTTCGCCTTCGTGCCGCGCGCCGATTTGCGCGAGACGGATCTGCGCGGGCGCGATCTGTCGAACCGGGATATTTCGGACGCGCATTTCGATCGCGCCGATTTGCGCGGCGCCAACTTCACCGGCGCGAAGCTCGACGGCGCCACGTTCGACAACGCACGGCTGGAGGGGGCGAACCTCGCCGCCGCCCTCGCGACCGGCGCCAAGTTTCGCGGCGCCAAGCTGGCGCGCGCTTCGGCGCAACGCGCGAATTTCAACGACGCCGATTTCACCTCCGCCGATATCGCGGGCGCCGATTTCACGGGCGTCAGCTTCGGTCGCGCGGCCCTGCACGCGTTGTTCGCCCGCGCGGCGATCCTCGAAAGCGCCAACTTCGTCGGCGCCACGACGACGCTGATCGATTTTGCCGGCGCCAAGCTCAATCGCGCCTATCTCGCCGATTGCGATCTGGTCGGCGTCGATTTCGCCGATGCCGATCTTTCGGGGGCCGATTTGAGCCGGGCCGATATGCGCCGGGCCTTGCTGCCGCAAGTCCGCGCGATCGGCGCCGTTTTCATCCAGACCAATCTCAACGGCGCCGATCTGAAGGAGACGGATCTCACGGATGCCGATCTGCACGGCGCATCGATGGGATTCGTCAAGCTGATCGGCACGATCGCCAAGGGCGCCGATCTACAGGGCGTCAATTTCCACAAAGCGGTGTTCGAGCGCTGCGACTTCTCGAAAACCAGCCTCGCCAAGATCGTGCTCGCCGAACATCGCTTCACGAATGTCGATTTCGCGGGCGCCGATCTGGCCGCCGCCGATCTGCGCAAGGCGACCTTCGTCGGCTGCGATCTGCGCGGCACGGCGTTCGCCGGCGCCGATCTGTCCGGCGCGCATCTCGTCGATTGCGCCCTCTCCGCCCGCGGTTTCGACGATGCCGTCATCGACGGCATCCGCATCGTCGATCCGCGCGGTTGAATGCGGGCTACAGCGCCTTGGCGTGGCGCCAGACGAATTGCAGCGTCGACAAGCGGCGTTCGCGCAGCGCATGCGCGATCGGGCCCCAGCCGTATCGGGCGAACACGTCCTCGAAAGGCGTGAAGCCTTCGGCCAGCAACGCAGCGCCCGGTCCCATCGTTGCCAGCGCCGCGCGGCGCCGTTTGTCGGCCATGGCGAACAGCGCGTAATAGAGCGACTTCAGCACCGCGATATGCGGGCGCCGCAGGGCGAGTTCGCGTACGCGACGCGCATCGCCGCCGATCGCCCGCTCCAACGCCGACATCCAACGCCGCAGCCGCAAAAGCGCGCGATCCGGCAGGCGCAGCGTCACCGCGCGCCAGGTCGGCCCATCCGAATCCGGATCGCGGAAATCCTGGCGCTCCGTCGGCGGATAGAGATCCGGCATTTCGCCCGCGGCGGCGAGCAGCTCGCGCAAAAACGCGTACCAATTGCGCCGCGCGCAAGCCGCCGACAATTCTTGCCAGGCCGCATCGCGCGTCTCTTGCGGCGGCAGCACCGCGTCGGCGGCGCGCGCGCATTGCAGCGCGTATTCGACCCGCCCGAAACTCGCCGCCACGAAAGCGAGTTTCGACGCTTTTAGATGGAAGTCGAGATCGTCGGCGCAAACCGCGCGCAACGCGCCGATATCGCGCAGCAGCAGCGCGTCGCCGAACGCCATGAAGCCGTGCGCGCGCTGGCCGACGGGTACGCGATGGGGCGAGACGTCGTGCGTTTGCGTGAAGCCGGCGAAAACGAAGCCGTGGGCGCGGCCGAACTCGAGCAGATCGCCGAGCGACCCCTGCCCTTCATACATCGGCAAAAAGTCGATCTCGCCCACGATCGCGACGGCACCCGCACGGATCGCGGAGGACGCGCCGCGCAAGACGTCGGTTTCCGTCCCTTGCGTATCGACGCTCAAAATATCGGGTGCCGCGTCGGCCGGCACGTCGCCCGCGCGCACAAGATCGTCCAGCGCATGCAACTCGATCGGCAGTTCGCGCACGACATGCAGGTCGCCGCCATAGAGAACGTCGTAGACGTCCTCCTGCATTTCCTCGCGCGACGTGCCCTTGCCGTAGACGACGTTGTATCTGACCTCGGCGCTGTAGCCAGCGAAGGCCGGGTTGGGACGCAACGTCGAACTCGCATAGGGATTCGCGGTCACGTAGAGCGTCGCGGCCGCGCGGCGTGCCCCCAGCGCATAGGGCAGCACCAGGCAATCACGCAGATGGGAATCGGCCGCTTCGCGCGCCATCTGGGCGGCGCAATCGGCGTCGGCTTCGTAGAGCACATGCCGGAAGTCGAGTGCGAATACGCCCGGAATGTGATTGGGAAGGGAGAAGCCCCGGCCGCCGACATGGTGCTGAACAAGGCGCGCACGCGCATTCCAATCGGCGGTCATCGTGACGATCCGTCGGCGGCGTCCTTACCGAAAGCGGTATGATCCGCGCCTGTTTCGAGATAGACCGAAACCGCCCGCCGCGACAAGAGATGCGGCAAGGGCGGGCATGGGATAGTCTCGCGAACATACCTGAATCCGCTCCTCGGCCGCATGACCCCGCCTTTCCGACCCAGCGCCCGGCTTCTGTTCTCCGTGCCCGCACAGCTCGCGGCCTTCGCGTTGGCGACGCTGATCGTTTTCTGGATCAACGCCGACGCCCTGTTCCTGCGCTGGGATGGGACCGTGCATCTCATGGAAACCGTCAACCAGTTCCGTTGGGGCGGCGACTTACTGACATGGCATCTCAACCCGCTGATGGGTGCGGGCGAGCCGAACTTCGTCAACCAGTACCGCCTGCTGCCCCATATGGCGCTTGGCTATTGGATCGGCGGGCCGGAAATCGCCCGACCGATCGCCGCTGCGGTCGCCGCCACGCTTTATTTCGCAACGGCACTTGCGGCTTTGCGCATCTTCGGCTTTGGCGCCGCGCATGCGACGTTCGCAGGCGTGGCGATGTGCCTGTTGCTGCTGCCCTATAACGTGCCGCCGCCGACCTTCATTCGCGCCTGGGGCAATATGCCCTTGCTGCCGGGTATCGGTGCCGCATTGCTGACCGCAGCGCTCTATTGGCGCATCGGCGCGCAGGGCCGCACGTGGCGGCACGATTTCTACGACATGCTTGCGATCTGGGCGTTGATCGCATGGCTCGCAAGCGCGTTGCCGGCGGTCGTGGCGATGTGTGCCCCCGCGATGGTATGGATCGGCCTCGCACGAGTGATCGGTGCGCCGCGCGAGGAACGACGCCGCTGCCTTATCGCCGCATCGATCCTCGTCATCGCGACACTGCCGTTCCTCTGGCACGTCGTGGAACTGCATATCTATTCCAAGGTCGCGTTCTTCGGCGGCGAGATCGAAACGCTGCAGACCGGCCTACGCCAGATATCGTTCTTCGTCTATATCCATGGCGAAGGCACGCCGCTGGGCGAGGCCGTCCTGTGGGCCGGCGCGGGCGGCGCTGCGATCATCGCACTATTTCGCGGCGCCGCGCAGCGTCGCCTCGCTCTCGCATATTTAGGACTGTGCGCCGCCCTGCTGGCGATCGCCGCCGGATTCGACTTATTCGCAGGCGGATGGAGCGGCCCCCCCCTTGCCTATATCGATCTGACGATCATACCGCTGCACATCGCATTCGCTTTGGCGCCGCCAGCTTTGGCGGTCGCTTTTTTTGCCGATCGCATCGGCAGGATCGAACGAACGGCCGCAACCATCGCGCAAATCCGGGCGACGGCGCCGATCGTCGCGATCGGATTGGTTTGGCTGACCCTTCCGCTCGCCTTGTGGCGGGCCGACGGACCGGCGTTCCGCGTGCACGGGCCGTGGCCCTGGCCCCAATCGCGCACCCCCATGGTGACGTTTTTGGAACGCGAGATCGGCCTGCTCGCCGATGGCGAATTCCACGGTCGTTTCGTCAGTTTCGCGGGCTATCGAGGCGAGCGCAATCCGTTCAATGCGCAGCATGCTTTCGAGAACGGTTTGATCGACGCGAGCGGCAACGATCATCGCGCCAACGGGCTCTGGTATTACGGTATACCGACATTGAGTTCGAGCATCCATCTGACATCGCCCTTTTTCGAAGCGATCGCCAACAAGCTGCTTTCGGCACCCGGATCGGAAATCACCCGCGCTCACACGTCGATCACCGCCTATGTACCTCGTCTCCTGGCGGCGTTTGGCGTGCGCTATGTCGCCGCCGAAGCGCCGATCGCTGGAGCTGTGCCGGCCGCCGCGTTCCAGGCGGGATCGACCACGCTATATCTGCACGAAATCGCCGACGCCAATCGCGGCGATCACGCCGCGCGCACGACCGAGCGCGTGGACGATATGCGCACCGCTTTGACACGACTTGCCGATCCGGCTTTCGATCCGGCGCATATCGCCATCATCAATGAAATCGTTGAAGGCCCTCTCGTGCCCACGCGCGAGGCGAAGATGACTTTCCTGCCCGGTCGGGTAGAATTCTCCGCACGCGCCAACGGCCGTGCACTCGCCTTGCTGCCGCTCGACTTTTCCCGCTGCTTCCGGTTCGAGTTCGAGTCCACCGGTGCGACGCCGCCGCGCGCCTTGCGCGCGAACGTCGCCCAGACCGGCGTTCTGTTCGAAAACGATGTGCGCGCGCGCATTCGCCTCGATTTCGGTCCTTTCGACAATGTCGGCTGCCGCTTGCGCGATTTCGCCGATGCGCGCACGTGGCGCATGGCGGACGTGGCGAGGTGGCGCCCGTAAGAGTCGATCAACCGTCGCGGCGCGCAACGATCTCGTAGATCGACGGGATTGGCAAAGCGAACGGTAATCCAACTCCCGCCGCCAGCCAACCGCGCGGCGCAAACCGGTCGAGCCGAGAATGCCGCAGCAACTTGCCAAGGCTGGGCGCCTGCCGATCGTGACGCATCCGCGCGATCGAAAATCCCGCGCCTTGCAGACAGGCGCTCAAACCCGCCCGGCTGGGAAACTGCGCCACGCTGCGCGCGAACATCCAATGTCGCCTGCCGTAGAGGCGGCTGATCCAGCCATCGGCAGCCGGAAAGTTGAGCAGCAGAAATCCGCCGGGCGCCAATTCCGACCGAACGCGGGACAGGACCGTTGAAAGCGCGTCGAGATTCGGCGCGGTCCCCAGCATCAGGATCGCGTCGTACGGCGCCGCTGGCGTCGGCAAATCCATATAGTCGCCGACGGCGATCGGCACCCCCCGGGACTCGCCGAGCGCCGCAAAGCGACGCGACAGATCGCAGCCCGCGACGCGGACTCCCCGTTCGGCGAGGGCTGCCAGCACGCTACCCGATCCGCACCCGATCTCGAACGCGCTCTGCCCCGAACCAAGCGCCGCCAATGGCCAACGCCGCACGCGTGCACGCGCCTCGGCAAGACGTTGGCGATCATCGCCCGCATAGTCGGCATAGATCGCACCCAGGCCGGCTTGGCCGCCCTGATATGCATCCGAATCCGTCCAGGCCGCTAGTTCGCCTGCCGGACGCCGAACGAGGCTGGCATGACTGCCGCAAGCCACGCATCGCAGAAAGCCTTCGGCACTCGGCACACCCGTCGTCGCAAGCCGAGCGCCGCATATGCAATTGTCGCGTGGCGTTCCCGTCATCGTTCCGTGATTCTCGACGTTCGGTATGCAGGAAAAAAATCATCCGGGCGCCCTTGCGCGAGGACCGCATAAGCCGCCGGATCCAGTATCGATCCGCACAGCCACGCCATGCGCGTCGTGGTGGCGAACCCGCGCTTGAACAACGCCAAACCATGGTTCGGGTCGTCGTGCAGACCCGGCGCACCGCCCAGATCGATCGTGATACCTGGCGAAAACGATTCGATTGCGGCGGCGTAGCACGCGTGATGGGCGCCCGACGCGCGCCCGGCTGCGGAAGTTCCCGTCAGATGCACATAGGCCGTCCGTATTTCGGCAACGAAGAGTACCGCGCTTTCGAGCCGTTCCTCCCGGAATGCGCCAGTGACGCGTGTTCCCGGCAAGCGCGCAAGCGCTTCAATTTGGCGCCGCGCGTCGTCGATCGGAAGATCGATACCGTGCAGCAGAAGTTGATCTCGATGAAGGGCTGCCACCGCCTCAATCTCATTCCCGAGATTGAAGACCTTTACGGAATAGACTTTCGTCGCTTTGGCGATTTCGCTCCGATGGCGACGCGCGAATTCGGGCGGTGCCGCTCCGCGCTCGACGACGTAATGCGTCTTGAACGGCCGGCAGACATCGAAAGCGGCCGCGAGCGTTTCGGACGCCGGTCCACCAAGCGGATCGGCGACAAGCACCACGCTAACCGCGCCGCGCCGGCGCAACTCGTCGAGCCCGGCGCGCAGATCCGCGTCCGACGACAGCGGCGTCAGCGGCGCGCACCCCGCGGCATCGACGCGATCGGTGCCCGGAATCGCGCGCAACAACACGGGCACGTCCCAAGCAGCGACCCGCACGACCTCCGCGCCGCCCGCGACGGACGCCGCGTAGCCCGGGTCGGCATAAGGGTGACCGCTCACCCGCCCTCCAAAAAGGGCCGTATCGCCCGCGCCGCCCGCGCGATCGCGGCCGCATCCATATCGATGAACATCGGCAAGCCCAGCATCCGATCCGCGATCGCATCGGTCACCGGCAAGGGCCCGCGCGCGCAATCGGCGAAAGCGGGCTCCCGCGCGCAGCCGGCATTCCACCATCGGCGGGTGTCGATGCCTTCGCGCAGCATCGCCGCCGCGACATCGCGCGCGGGGGCGGCCAGACGCGCGATCAATGTCGAGGACGCCATATCGAGGCCGGCATCGAACGGAAACAAGGCGCCCGCCGCCGATCCCAAGGCGGCGTGCCACGAACGGCGAATGTCGAGCCAGCGCGCGCGATTTTCGGGCCATGCGTCGAGTGCCGCGAGCGCCACGGCGGCGGTGTATTCGGGCATCTTCGCGTTGGTGCCCGGCACGCGAACGACGCGATCGGCGTCGAAACCGAAACCGCTGGCTTGGCGCAGGGTGGCGATCCGCGCGGCATCCGTCGAAATCGCATAGGCGCCCTCGCCCGCCCCCAGAACCTTGGTCGCGTGCAGGCTGACGACCGAGACGGACCGGCCGGGGACGGACGTATCGAACGCCGACGCCGCGTCGACGACGACCGGAACGCCCGCGCTTTCCGACCATTCGTCCCATTCGCCGATGTCGAAGGGCGCGCTGAACGGCACGACCGGCATGACGGCGCGCAAGCGCGCGCGAATGGCGGCCGGCAGCGAATCGATATGCGCCGGGGTCATGCGCCAAGTCCGGGGATCGACGTCGACGAAATAGGGCTCCAGCCCCGCCATACGAATCGCGTGCGGGGTCGCGAAGAAGGTCCAGCTCGGCGTCGCGCAATAACCGCCCGGCGCGACGGTCGCCGTCGACAGCGCCAAAGCAAGCGCCAATGTCGCGTTCGCGACCGTCGCGACGCTGGCGGGCGCGAGTCCGTGGCGCGCGGCGAAACGCGCTTCGAGTTCGCGCGCCAACGGCCCGAAATTGGAATAGATCCGCGCGGCATCGATGCGCGCGAGATAGGGCGCGATCGCCTCGGCACGGGGCAGCAACGGCCGCGCGACGGGAATGCGCGCCGTCACGATGCCCGCCATCCGGATTTGCGCTGCACGAGCCCCTCGGCGCGCAAGATATCGAGCAGGCGCTTCATATCGTCCGGCCCGTAGCGTTGATCGATCGGCAGCGAAATCTCCCGCGCCGCCAGTTCGCGCGCGGCGGCACCGGCCCCGCGCGGCAACGCCGCCCAGTGGCGCGCGCAGAACACGCGCCGCCGCGCCAGTCGCCGCTGCGCACTGGCAGCGTCGTCGGTCAACAGCGGATAGGCGAACGGAACCCCGTTCGCCGCAAGCGGTGGCGCCAACGGCCCGCCGCCCAGCGCTTCGTGCAGCAACGCGTAATTCTCGCGTCGCGCCGCGCGGATCGGCGCATACGGCAAACGCTCGGCCAAGACGCGCGCGAAACGCGAAGCCGGAATCTCCGCGGCGCGGAGCCGCGCTTCGCGGCGGCGATAGAGCGCGTGCCATTCCGCGTTCGCACCCTCCCCCACATCTTCGAATCGCGACAATTCCGGCAGAACGAAGCTTCCGTCGAGCGGGCGCCGCGCGCGCGGGCGCTTGGGCAAAGCATCGGCCGCCGACGTCAGGATCGCCCCATCCGCCACGCCCGCGATCTTGCGCAGGCTGAAGATCGAATACGCTGCCCAATGCCGGCCGCCAAAGGGCGCTTGCGCACGATCGTCGATCCACAGCACGTCCTCGCGACGCGCAGCCAACCGGCGCAAAGCGGCCGGCGGCGGCCGCCCGAACCACGAGACGCCCACCACCGCATCGCCACGACGCAATTGCGCGAAGTCATGCGGATTCACGTCCAGCGTTCCGTCGACCGGATAGAGCCGGACTTGCAAACCGGCGGCGGATAATGCGCGCGGAACTTCCGCGCAGCAGAAATCCGGCACCCAAACCCGCGCCGCCGGCCGAAGCTGCGCATGCATCAGCCACGTCATCGCCGAACGCGCCAAACCGAAATCGGCATGATCGGCGGTGCCGCGCGTGAGTTCGAACCAAAGATTCCGGCGAACCGCCGGCACCCCGGCGATTTCCAGTTCGAGAAAGCCGCCGAGCGCGCGCGGGGCCGTCATCCGGCGTCCGGCGTGCGGCCGCCGATCTTTTCGCGCACGATATAGGGCTCGCCCGACATGCCGTTGCGATAGATGCGCACGATGTAGCGCATCGCCAAGGTCCAGGCGATCGCCCCGACCCCCAGGGCGAAGGCATACGCCGCCGCCGCGATCCACGCGTACCACGGCCCGGGGGCCACCGGCGCCGACAGCGCACACAAGATCGCGAGCGCCACGAGCGCCGTTCCGCCCTTCAGCGCAAGATCGGTACGCCGGTGGCCGTACTGCACGAACGTGTCGACGAGCAGCAGCGCGCGCATCCACACGTTCCAATGCGATCGTCCGTGCGGGCGCGGCCGGTGCGCGACGACGACTTCGGCGACGCGCGGGCGCATCGACAGCGCCGCCGGCAGCACGTCGCTGAAATGGTGCCGCATCTTCAGCACGCGATCGACCAGGGGGCGCGCGAAACCCTTCGCCGAGCCGTAGTCCGTCAGCTTCGATTCGAGAATAAGCGCGAGCAATCGATTGCCGATCGCCGAAAAGAACTTGTCCCCGGCCGGGTCCGCGCGATCGCGCCGGATGCCGGACGCCATATCGACATCCGGACCGATCGCGTCCGCCAGCGCCAGAATGGTGCTCGGCTCGTACTGGTAGTCGCCGTCGATGATCACCACGACATCGCCGCGCGCGTGATCCAGCCCTGCGAACAAGGCGCGTTGCTGGCCGAAATTGTGGAGCAGGATCAGCGCCGTCACGCGCGGATCGGCGTTGGCGAGGGTGCGCAGGATATCCGGCGATTCATCGCTGGACCCGTCGTCGACATAGACGATTTCCCACCGCCAACGCGACTGCCCCTCCAGCTCGGCGACGATCGCCGCATGGAACGGCCGAATGATCGGCGCGTCGTTGAAGCTCGGTATGACGACGCTCAGCAGGCGATCTTGTCGGGTCATGATGCGTTAGGTTGGGGCCCGGCCATCGGATTCGTGCGCAGCCACCCCTTTTCGTCGTACAGTGCTTCCCGTTTCCGCGCAATCATCCGTCGCATGCCGCTCGCAGAAATACATACCGCCTATGCCGATGGCCCCGTCGCCGCCGCGCGATCGATGGCCGAAGCCCTCGCATCGGCTACGATTGTCCGGATTCGTCCCGGCGACTTGGCGCCCGCGGACCCCAAGCGGTTCTGGGCCGAGGCCGGCGCGGCGCTCGGTCGGATCGACGCGCGGCACGAGGATTCGTTTTCCCACCGGCCTTTCGAGGCGCAATGGTGGGACATCCGCTACGATCCGGACAAAGCATCAGTTTACCGCCACTCCGCGACGGCCCAACCCCTGCACACCGACAACGCCTTCCACGACTCACCGCCCAACGGGGCGCTTTTCTACTGCGAGCGCGCGTCCGCGCAGGGCGGCGAAACGGTTTTCCTGGATGGCGAAACCTTGTGCGCGGTTCTTCGCGAAGAAAACCCGGCTTTGCTGAACGCGCTGCGAACGACGCGGATCCATTTTTCGCGCGGCGAGGCGCTCGGCCAAACCACGACCATCATCGGCGAGCGCGCCGGCCGGCCCGTGCTGAACTGGAACTACTACCGGGTGACGCGCGGCCAAGGTCCTGATGTCGAGAAACTGCGCGAAGAATTTTTCGCGTTTCTACGCGACCGTTTCGCCGATGCGCCCGAATTGATCCGCGTGCGGCTCGCCGCCGGCGAAGCGATGATCTTCAAGGAACAACGCGTCATACACGGCCGCAACGCGTTCGACGGCGACGCCGAAAATCCCCGCCTGATCCAGACGATGAATCTGCATTTGCCGCCATCGCTGGACTGAGCGGGTCAACCCCGCATCAGCGCGGCGAGGCCCGCTTCGAGCGGTGTGAACCGGAAATCGGGAAACGCACGGGCGATATCTGCCGGATCGAATGGTCGATAGCCGCCATGCGGCATCTCGCCGACCCGCACGGTTCCCGTCACCGCGACTGAATGCGGCGCCAGCGCCGCAATACTGAGCGCGATCTCGCGGAACGACGCGACCCGCCCCGTCGCGGCGTTGAGCGCGCCGGTCGATCGGCGCATCAGCAGACCGGCCGCAAGCTCGGCCACGTCCTCGACCGCGATATGGTCGCGCCGCTCCTCGCCTTCGCCGAACAACGCGATCGGCTGTCCCGCCTTGGCCAACCGCGCGAAGCGGTTCGGGCCATAGCCGTTATGCGGATCGGCCGCACCATAGATCAGCGTCGGGCGCAGAATAGCGAGCGGCACGCCAGCCGCCGCGAACATCGCTTCGCGCACGACATGCATATGCCCGTGCAAGGCGGTCGGCAGCAATGGCGCGGCTTCGGTCAAGGGCAACGGCGCATCGGCATAGACCGCGTCGGAACTGACGTAGAGCATGTGCGCGGGCTTCGTCGCCTCGACCGCCGCGACGATCGCGCCCGCCATGCGCACGCAATCGACCAGCATGCCGACGTTCTTGACCGGCGCCTTGGCGGCGACAGCAACGACGGCATCGTCGGGCCGGAGCAGATCTGCGAGCCGCGTCGCAGCGTCCGCCGACAGCAAATCGAATTCGCGGCGCAGCGCCAGGACGGAGCCGCCGCGCTGGGTGAGTGCTGCCGCGATTGCGCCGCCCACGAAGCCTGCGCCGATGACGACCGTGCGCTTGGGCAAAACCGGCGGGCAAGTATGCTCGATCATCGCGGCAACTCCTGGTGAAACGGCACGTATCCGTCCGATCCGGTGTTTAGAGAGCAATGCCGGCCCCGGCAAGCGCCGTCAGCGGGCTTTCAATACGCGAGACCCGGCGCTAGAACTGATGCGACTCCCAACCCGAAGGACGGCGGAACGCAGACGATGGTGCCGAGCGAAAGCCGAACGGGCACGACCGTCGTCGTCGTCAGCTACTTCACCGGCGACGTGCTGTTCCGGTGCCTTGAGTCCATCCTGGGACAGCCGGAAACGGCCCGGCTCGTCCTGGTCGACAACGGCAACGACGCCGACACCCTGGCGCGGCTGACCCGGATGGCCGCGGCGCAACCGCGCCTCTGCGTTCTATCGGGCCACGGGAATATCGGATTCGGGAAAGGTTGCAATCTCGGCGCGCGGGATGCCGCAACGCCGCATGTCGCCTTCGTCAATCCCGACTGCGAGCTGCCGTCCGGGTTGTTCGCGACACTCGCGCGCGAATTCGACGACGATCCCGGGGCGTGGATGGTGACGCCGCGTCTGATCGGCGCCGACGGCGCGCCGGAACGCGGCACACCCCGCGCGATCCTCACGCCGTGGACGGCGCTGGTCGAAACGCTGGGGCTGTGGCGGATAGCGCCGAACCATCCGTCGTTCCAGCGCCTCAATCTCTACGCGACCGACGCCTATTGGCGCGCGGGCTACGTGCCGGCCGTCTCGGGGGCGTTCATGTTTTTCCGCACGCCGTTCTGGCGCGATCTCGGTGGCTTCGACGAGAACTATTTCCTGCATGTCGAAGATCTCGATCTTTGCCTGCGGATCGCGCGGCGCGACGGCCGCATCCGTTACGTCCCGAGTGTGGCCGTCGTACATCATCGCAGTTCCAGCCGCGTTTCCCGCGCGTTCCTGGAATGGCACAAGACGAAGGGCGCGCGCCTCTACATGCGCAAGAACTTCAACGGCATCTATCCCGCTTGGGCGATCGCGGCGATCAACGCGATGCTATGGCTGCGTTTGGCTTTCATGCTGACGCTCGGACGATTGCGCCCCGAGAAATGAATTGCCGCGCTGTCCTGCGGACGGATCGGCAACAAGTTAACTATGGAGGGGATGTTGCCCCGGGTTCGGAACCACCAATAGATTCACTGGCCGGAGATCAATATACAGGCATGACAATCACTAGCTCGACGACTAGCCGCGTTAAGTGATTGCGATTCAGCAGGCGGTCTGGATTGATCCCCAACGTCAAACATTCCCCGGATTGAGGACTGTTCTGCTACCTCTTTGACCGAAAAGTCAGATCGCGGGACGCTCAGTCCCGCAGATTGATTGCTAAACCAATAGGCAAACGGCGCTGGGATCGATTGTCCTTCGTCTTCGCGCTTGAGACGTTTTGAGGGGGCGGCTGAACGCGCCGTCAATAAAGCTTGGCTTTCTGCAACTTCTCAGTTCCAGTAATTTAACTAGCGGCATTATGGGCACTTTCTCAGTGAATTCGACTTGCAACGGGAGTGCTTTATAGTGATGTCCAGAGATCCGAATTCGAGACCTGAGAACTCACCCGGCACAGCGGACGATATGCGGCTTGGGCGGCCGATCAGGGATCCTCTGGAGCGCTTGCCCGTGGCGCCGCCGGGTATGAAGAATCTCGGAACGGCAATTATAATGGCCGCGACCAGACCGGAAACCCGGGCATTGATCGAGAAGGCGATCGTGGCGCGGCGCCGCAATCTCAAAGAACTCTGACACTCGAAGTTCGAGCGCTGGCTCATGCGATCCATCGCTAGGTCAAGGACAACAGATTCGAAAGTTCGACACTGTCGCGCGGGCGGCTCGGCTGCCGCAGGCCCCCATCCGAGTTTCCGCGTGACTGGCAAACCTATAGGCACCCAAATCGCACAGCGCGTGAATGACCCTTCTTGGCTTGCCGAGATTCCCCCGGCCGAGCTATGGCGGGAATCATGAGCCCGTTAATGACAATCCGCAGGTTTGAAAATGCGGCTCATGGCGCACTTCCTCGGCCCCTCGACACTGTCGTGATGGTTGCTGGCGCCGCGATCGTTGTCGGCACAATAATGATCGGTTCGCCGAACGACACGGCGTTCAACGCGGTGATCGTTCCCGGCCTGATCGTCGCCATGGCGATCGCAGCACGCGTAGGCCGCGAGGCCGCACAACGCCGGCGCGGCGAGAATTCTTTCGGCACATCGGCGATCGGGCTGTCGCGCTTCCTATATCTTGGCTGCGCTACGCTCGCGGTGGTCATGACCGTTTTCTACGTCATGACGTCGGCGTTGCCCCGCCTTCTTGAAATGCTGGGCGGTTAGGGCGGCGCCCACGAAGCGCCCCCGACATACGCTGAATACGTTTGAGCCGTCACCCGTCGACCCTGATTGGCAGGGCCGGGGATGCCCCGGCCCTGCCCGGAGACCGGGTCGGCGGCCGCCGCCATTTCTGATTCACGGCCGGACGCTCGTGATCTTAAGTCCCCTGCCCTCATTATCAGTGCGCGCCTCGGCGCCCGGCGAAGCTGGGCGCCGGCGCGCGTAACCAATGGGCGGCCGCGACAGCGGCCGCACGCTCCCCGTCGTCGGGCCCCAGCGGGCCCGACGACGGGCGCAATTATCCATCGCACCATTTGGTGCGATAGGAAGGGGCAGAAAATGGCTAGGAAAGATGACGAACTCGACTGGAATCGCATCAAACAAGGGCGTCTAGAAGGCGAGAAATACGATGAGTTTGGTCTATTTTCTCGCGGTGGAACGACGCGCGGAATGGTCAATTTTCCGTCTACGGCCAGCTTCCGGCCTCGGCAAATGGCAAAGATCTCGGCCAATCAGGGACTGTACGGCCATCTGCGCTCCCTGAAACTTGGCCCCCTCGACGGCGTTGGCTACGCGCCGTTTCACCTGCGCGTAGCCCGCGTCGCACGCGCAAAACTTCCAGAAATTCCGGCGAGTGTTCGACGCGGGACGCATGTCATTGTCTCGCCGGAAAAGTATGATTCCCGGCGAATTGCGGAGCTTGGCGCAAAACGAAATTGGCGATGCCGCGCCTACACGCTCCCGAAAGATCACCCATTTTTGAAAACGCCGGAGGGTGCCGCGATGTCGCATCCGTTGGCATTTTATCAACGCGTCAGCAAACTACATGGCCGATCCGAAGCCCAGAATGTAAGGGAGGCAAAAAATTTCCAAATCTATGTCGAGCGGGCGCGGGCTGACGAAGCAGTTAAAAAGGAGGAAGTTGAGCACGACGCTGCTGGGCCGATTTCACTCGGAAATCTCGGACCAACGCTGGATGTGCGGCTAGCCTTCTGGGATGAGGTCAACAAGAAGGAGAAGCGCGCGGATGCCGTTTTGCAATTTCGATTGGATGCTGAATTGCCATATTGGCTGACGCCAGCAGACCGACGAGAGATCGTTGCGCGCTTTGTCAGAATATTCGAAGAAAACAAGCTCGGCTTTTGGGCAGCTGTCCACCGTCCGGATGTCGCTGGCGGAACGAATCCTCGAAATTTTCACATTCATGTGATTTGGTTTGACCGCCCGGTCAAAAAATTTGGAACCGTCGAGAATCCTTCTCCGGAATTCGAGAAGAAAAAGGCGAGAGAATGCCGTGGCGTGGATTGGGTCACCCTACTCCGACGAAAATATGCCGACGCCGTGAACGACGTGATTCTGGAAGTCGCCGAACGGGATAAGCGATTACCCATCCGAATGCTCCATCCTGGCAGCTATGAATCGCTCGGCATCCACGTAACGCCCCAGCGGCACGAGGGGCCTAAGAAAACGGCGTTGCGACGCGCCGGCACATTGACGCGGGCGGCGCGCCACAATCTTGATGTCGTGCATATCGATCAAGAAAATGTTGCGAACAACGCCATTCGATCTATCGAAGACGCCATTAAGAAGCTTCCCCATTGGGCTAACGATCTGAGCTCATTCAGCCTCGTCAAAAACCTTCACTACGATCATCCCGCGCATCGCCAACACAGCCAAGCGGAAGTGTCGCTCGATACGCTTCGATCCTCTCTAGACGAAGTTGAGCCTCTCATTGCCGAATGGATCGAGCATGGGACGAAAGAGAAGCCGAGGCGGCGGATGATTCTCTCGCGAAAACTCGAGCAGGCCGCCTTTCTGATCACATCCTGTGTGACCCAACATGTTCGCAATCGAACCTTCTTCGAGGCGGAATGGGAGAAGCTCGACAAGAGCGAGATCATCTCGCTTGAGCCCGTAGCGCCAGTACCAACAGTTACCAGACGCCCTGCTCAGATATTCCGGAAGCCAACGCTCAGCCGCGAAGTGGAACCGCGGCCTCAGCCACGGCGCGTCCAAGAACCCGTTCCAATTCAACGTGCACAGACCGCAGCTCCCCCGCGAAACCAATCGGCACCGGGCCAAACGACGACGAACAAGGTCGACCTGCTTTTTCATTTGGCGGTCGCATCCGTCACCTCGTACGACGAAACGGCACGGAAGCGCCTTCGCCAAGAGCTAAACGATGCCAATCCCGCCGATCGACAAGACTTGCTGTCCCGGATCCGCAGGAGCCGAGCGATGCTGCAAGACGGTACGGACGTCCATCAGCGGCTTACCGAGATGGAACGTTTGATCTCCGGCCAAGGCGATACGACGCAACATGACAGCCCAAAGCCTCAGCCGAAGCGAGGATCGCGGAACGACTTCGGTCGATGACCGAGATCGCTCCGCGATTTTCTCGAGCTTAGGTCCCTTTGCGGGCCCGCACCTCCTGCTTGATCAGTTCAAGAAGCCGCGCCGGCGGCACGCCTCCGGCAACCGCCTCGCCGACGATCTCGAAAATCTTCTCCACACCGTAGCCAGAGTCGCTCGGCATGATCGCCGCCAGTTTCCCATAGGCGACGATCACCTCCTTGGCGCGTTTGCTCGAGAGCTTTTCGAGCGCGGCCTTGTGTGCTGCCTCAGCCTCCTCAACCGCCTTGCGCGCAGCCTCAAGCCGTTTGGTCGCCTTCGTCATCCGGCGATCGTCATCATCGCCCGGTAGGGAAGCGCGAGGGCCCCCATCCTTCTTGGCGGGCACCGGATCCGCCTTCGGTGCGGCCACGGCCACGGGCACCGTGACTTCCGGTCGCTGAAGCTCCGCCGTGGCTTCCGGCGGGAGCGCCGGCTTGAACTCTCCGACATGCGTCGATGGCGTGGTCGCGAGCTCTGCACGGATAGGATCGACCTTCCCGTCGGCGTGCGGTTGAGTAGGCTGCTTCTTCTGCGTCATCGTGACCTCCTGGTTGGAAGATGACGCGATAAGGCTGAGGGCATCCCCCTTAAGAACGTCAGCAGTCGGCAACTTGCTACCCGTTATTCTCCAAAAGGGGCCCAACGGGTGTCCGAACAACACTTCCAGCGTTCGGCGCGGCGCCTAACACAGGGGACTTAAAATCGTCGATCGGCCCCGCGCAGCTACCGGCAATCCCAACCGGCCCGGTAACGCCGGATCGTTGCCAAAAATCAGGATGCGAACCCCCCTTTAGGCGGCCGCCCGACCATCCCTGGACGGGCCGTTAGGGGCCTAGTTCCAAGCGGCAGGGACCGGCACATCGACCGGTGACTTTGAACCCGGGGATCCTGCAAATCGTGGCGCTAGTCGGCCGCAGCCAAAAACACGCGAAAGTCAGCGCAGGCGGCGAAATCAGATAATCATCTGAAAAATATAGATATTTCGATCTTTGCTCGAGGCGCTTAGATCGACTGATTCGGCGCGACGGCCGTTTTTAAGTCGGTGCCCTGACAATCTGGTCGATGGACGACACGTCGAAATCCCTCGGCCCAGGCAGCGCCGCTGCCCCTGGACCGGCGCCTAGCCAGGGCGCCGGTTGCCGATCGGATTCGACCGCGAGCGCCATCGTCCGGCCCGACAATGTTCTGCGCGCCCTGGCTCGCTTGCTTGCCCACGACAGCGAAATGCAGCAGCCTGAATTGCGGATGAGAAAAGCCTCGGATACGCCGAATGGGGAACCCGAATGATCAAGACCGCGATCTATGCACGCTATTCGTCCGACCTCCAACGGATGACGTCAATCGACGATCAAGTTCGAGTATGCCGGGAGCGGATCGAACGCGATGGCGGCACGGTCACTGAAATCTACGCAGACGCTGCGATCAGCGGTTCACGCGCCGCGAACCGGCCCGAACTGCTACGCTTGTTGGCCGATGCCCGCGCCGGTCGGTTCACCCACCTGTACGCTGAAGCTCTGGACCGGCTTAGCCGTGACCAGGAAGACGTCGCAGGACTGTTCAAGCGGCTACGCCACGTCGACGTGACACTGATCACGCTGAGCGAAGGCGAGATATCTGAACTGCACGTCGGATTAAAGGGCACCATGAATGCCCTATTCCTGAAAGATCTGGCGGACAAGGTCCGCCGTGGCCAGCGCGGCCGGGTTGCTGCGCGTCGAGCGGCCGGCGGCCTGGGCTACGGCTACGACGTAGTTCGTAACATTGGAAGCGACGGAGAGATCGAACGCGGGGTTCGTAAAATTAACGAGCAAGAGGCTCAGGTCATACGACGCATCTTCACCGAGTACGCCGCCGGGCGCTCACCTCGCCATATCGCGCGAGACCTGAACAATGATGGCATACCATCTCCACGCGGCGGCACTTGGAATGCATCGACCATAAACGGTCACCCAACTCGGCTTCACGGGATTTTGACAAATCCATTTTACGCCGGCGAGATGATCTACAATCGCGTCAACTACCGCAAAGATCCGGAGACGGGGCGAAGGCAGATCAGAGTCGTGCCATCCGATCAATGGGTACGCGTCGCCGTGCCTGAACTCCGGATCGTCGATCCCGACACTTGGGCGAGCGCCGCCGAGCGGCGAGCGGAATTGGCCCGACGCAAATCGCCCGTACAACGGCGGCGGCCGAAGCATCTGTTGTCCGGTCTAATCCGGTGCGGCGTTTGTGGCGGTGCGTATAACATCGCATCATCCGATCGAATGGCTTGCACGGCTCGGCGCGAGAAGGGAACCTGTTCGAATAGTCGTTCGATAAAGATCGAATCGCTGACATCCCGAGTACTTGCCGGGATCAAAGAGCGTCTACTGGCCCCCGAGTTGTTCGCCGAATTCGCAGCCGAGTACCAGTCGACCCGCACGGAGCGCGCCCGTGAACAATCCCAATATCGAAATGGACTAGAGCGCGAAGCAAACGACTTAACGAAGAAGATCGATCGCATTGTCGATGCGATCGCGGAAGGTACCGACACACCGGCCCTGCGGTTCAAGCTCCAGGAAATGGAACAGCGGCTCGTTCAGGTCCGGATCGACATCGCCGAGGCCAAAACACCGGCAGTGACCGAACTACATCCCGCACTACCCGACCTTTACCGTCGCCGGGTGGAACAGCTCGAACATGCCTTCCAAGGCGACGCGCTGCGTCAAGCTGAGGCGGCCAACCTAATCCGGTCACTGATCGAGCAAATCAGAATCATCCCCGCCGACGGCCGCGGAGCCGTGCAGATCGAGCTCACTGGCGCCGTCGCCGAAATACTTGCCTTCGCATCTACGCCGCCCTCTTCAGGGGCTCAGATGAAGGATGGAACCAACAATGTGACTGTAAAGGTGGTGCCCGGGGCCGGAATCGAACCAGCGACACTGCGATTTTCAATCGCATGCTCTACCAACTGAGCTACCCGGGCACCGGGCTTGTGGGAGGCGTGTATAGGGCCTGCCCGGAATCCTGTCAACGCTTCGAAGCCGCCGATTTCTTCTGACTTTTCGGCGGCTTAAGCGCCGCCTCGGCCTCGGCGTCCAGTCGGCGTTTTTCCGCCGCCGGAACCTTCGTCCAGTGGAGCCCTTTCAATGCCGCGAATAGCCCGTAAAGCAGGTTGCGCGTCGCCTCGCGCGGCCGACGGCGTTTCACGGCGACATAGGCGCCAACGGCCCCCGCGCGCTTCAAATCGTCGATGCCGACAATCCCCGCCTCGCCTAGCCACGCCTGCGATTTCGGCCCGAGACTGGCGAGATCGGCGATGCGCTTGGGTGCGGCTTTGGACTTCTTCTCCGGCATGCGCATCGCGGCCTCGACCGCGCCACGCGCCCAGGGCCGCATCTCGGCCGCGTCGTCGAGCGCTTCGGGCGGAACCTCGTAGTAGCCGAGCGACACGCGCTTCTTGGACTTCGCCATATAGGTGAAGGGTTCGAGCCCCGCCGCCTCGAAACTCGGGCGGTTCGCGGCGTCGGTCTTGAGATAGAGCCGGTCGTCCACGATCAGCCCGAACATCCGGCGATCGCGGAACAGGCCCCAGCCCGAGAACATCGCCTTGGCGGAAACCCTTCCCACCGCTTCGCCCAGCAATTCGACGCACATCTCGACGAAGCCGGTGGGTTCGCGGCTCATTGCGGCTCGTCCGGCGTCTCGTCGGTCGGGATGCGATAGGCGCCGTCGAGCCAGCGGCGCATATCCTCGTCCTTGCAGCGCGCCGAGCAGAAGGGCCGGAAATCAACATGCGTCGGGCGCTTGCAGATCGGACAGCCGGCTTTCTTCGGCTTCTTCGGCAGAGGCACGACTTGGCTCATTCGCCGGCCCGCCCCTGCGACCTCGCGCGCGTCATCTCGACCAAGCCGCCGGCGGTGATGCCGAGCACGTCGACGCGCCGGCGATCGTGCCGCGTGGCGTGTTTGAACGCATCGAGCAACCGCGCGCGCTCGCCCGGCTTCACGATGCGCAAGATATCGACCGCGATCAAACCCGCCAAATCGCGCAAACGGATCTGGCGCGCGATCTCGCGCGCGGCTTCCAGATCGATGGTCAACGCGTCGTCTTTCGACGCCCCCGAATTCACGTCGATCGCGACGAGCGCCGCCGTTGGCTCGATCGACAACCACGCCCCCGATGGAAGATCGACACGCGGACGCTCGAGCTGTTCGAGCAAGCTCGCCGCGTCATGCCGGTCGAAGGCGAATTTGTCGTGCGTGATGCCGGCGAGCTTCGCGAGCTCGGCATCGGGCGTCAGCACCCGCGCATCGGGCGCACCCAGCGTGCGCACCAAGGCGGTCACCGCATCGTCGGACGACAGCATTTCGGGCGCGCCGTCGCGCACGAACGCGGCGGCCTTGGCGCGCAACACGTCGATCTCGGCCGCCAGCGTAGTGTCGTCCACTTCCAGCGCGCCGCCGCGCAGAATCAAGCCTTCGCCTTCGCGCAAAAACGTATGCGCGCGGCCCTGCAGCGCTTCGCGCTTGGCGGCGGAGATGCGCTTGGACACCGAAGCACCCTTGCCGCCCGGCAGCAGCACGGCGTTCGCGCCTTCCAACGCTAGGCGCGTGGAAATCCGCGCGCGCTTATCGGCGGCCGGCGGTTCGATCACTTGGACCAGCAGCGTGCGGCCGGGTTGCGGCGGGTTGGGCGTATCCAGCAATGCGACCAGCCCGCCCGGCAGATCGACGAATACGCCGCCATGCACCGCCCTGGCGACGCGCACGCGATGGATCGTGCCCACGGCAACGCGCCGGTCGGCAGGTTCGCGCGCGATATCGGCCAATTGGCGCTGCGAAAACCCGACGGCGCGAATCATGTCGCCGTCGCGGTCGATCAGGATCTCGTCGATCTTGCTGCTCATGCGCCCGCTCCGGCGAGCAAAGCTTCCGTCATATGAAGATCGAGGCCGATGACGTTCGAGAACGAACCCGACATGAAGCGCGCGAATACGGCCGCGCGGCCTTGCAATGCGTAGCCGCCAGCGCAGCCGCGCCACTCGCCGGTGGCGATATAGGCGTCGATTTCGGCCGGCGTCAGGCGTTTGAAGGAAAGAACGGTTTCCGAGACGCGCATGCGCGGCTTGTGGCCCGGCACAATCAGGCAGATCCCGCCGATCACGCGATGGCGACGTCCGGAGAGCAAACTCAAGTGCCGCCGCGCTTCGGGCGGATCGTCGGTTTTCGGCAGCATGCGCCGACCGCAAGCGACGACCGTATCCGCCCCCAGCACCAATGCGTCGGGACGCAGCGCCGCGACCGCTTGCGCTTTCAACAACGCGAGGCGCGCGGCCAACGCGCGGGGCATCTCGCCCGGGCGTTCGGTTTCGTCGGCGTCGGCGGGCAGAATTTCGGCCGGCGTGCGGCCGATCTGGGCGAGCAGATCGCGCCGGCGCGGACTCGCGGAGGCGAGGACGAGCGGCGGCGCCAAAACGGCCCCGCTTACTTGAAGCGGAACGTGATCCGACCCTTGGTCAGATCGTAGGGCGTCATCTCGACATTGACGCGGTCGCCCGCGAGAACGCGGATGCGGTTTTTGCGCATCTTGCCCGAGGTGTGGGCGAGCACTTCGTGATTGTTGTCGAGCTTTACGCGGAACATCGCGTTGGGCAGAAGTTCCTGCACCACGCCCGAGAACTCGATCAGACCTTCTTTCGCCATGGATCTCCGGTAGGTTCTGGACTCCGCCACCAGGGGCGGGATCGGGGCCGCAACATGGCCCCGAACCCGGGTCAGGTCAAGCCTCGCCCGCCTTGCCGAAATCGGCCGCGACCCCTTCGAAACGCTGGAGAATCCGCGTTTTCAGCCCGTCGCGCAGGGAACGGTAACCCTCCATGCGCGCCTCGCGGCTGCCTTCCTCGATCAAATTCGGGTCGAAAGTGGGCCAATACTCGACCTCGCAGGCCATGATCCGGGTGAGTTCCAGGGCCTTGTGATGCGCCTCGGGGCTCAAGGTCACGATCAGATCGAACGAGCTGTCGTACAATTCGTCGATCGTCTTGGCCTTGTGGCGCTGGATATCGACGCCCAGCTCCGACAGCGCTGCGATGACGAACGGATCGACGTCCTGGCGCTTCACCCCGGCGGAATCGACATAGACCTTGGTGCCGAGCAGCTTCTTCGCGAGCCCCTCCGCCATCGGCGAGCGGACCGAATTATGCGTGCAACAGAACAGGACGCTGCCGATCTTATCGGTCACACCTAGCCCCGGATATGCAGCACGCAGATCAGCGTGAACAGGCGGCGCGCGGTGTTGAAGTCCATGACCATCTTGCCCTCCAGCCGGTCGCGCAACAGCTGGGAGCCTTCGTTGTGGACGGCGCGCCGCCCCATATCCAGCGCTTCGATCTGCGAGGGCGAAAGCCGCTTGATCGCGTCGTAATAGCTTTCGCAGACGGTGAAGTAGTCCTTGATCGTCGTGCGGAAGGGCGTGAGCGGCAGCGGATGTTTGTCGATCGCCGCCCCCGCTTCGCTCTTTAGATCGAAGATCAGGCGGTTTTCCTCAATCGACAAGGCGAGCTGATACGGGCCCGGCGGGCCACCGACCAATTCGAACTCGTTCTCGTCGAGCAGATCGAAGATCGCGACCGTGCGCTCGTGCTCGATATCCGCGTTGCGCCGCACGCGCAGATTTTCGGCCAGGTCGATCTTGCAGATGCGATTGCGCTTCTCGCCCGACCCGTCCATGCGGCTATCTCCGTCCGGACCCGGTCCGTATCCGCAACGACCGCGCGTGCGAGGCCAGCCCCTCGGCATCGGCCAATGCAGCACCCGCCCCCGCGAGCTTCGCGAGGCCCTTCGCATCCGCACCGATCAGCGTCGTGCGCTTCATGAAATCCGACGTGCCGAGGCCGGAGGAGAAACGCGCCGTACGGCTGGTCGGCAGCACATGGTTCGGCCCCGCGAGATAATCGCCCAAAGCCTCGGGCGTGTGCACGCCCAAGAAGATGGCACCGGCATGGCGGATCTTGCGCGACAGCGTTTCCGCCCCTTTGCAGGCGAGCTGCAAATGCTCGGGCGCCAAGCGATCGACCAGATCGACCGCGTCGGCCAGCTTCTTCACGACGACGATGGCACCGTGATCGCGCCACGAAGCCCCGGCGATATCGCGGCGCGGATGAGACGTGAGTTCGGCATCCACCGCGTCCGACACTTCTTGCGCGAAGTCGGCGCTGTCGGTGATCAACACCGATTGCGCGGCGGCGTCGTGCTCGGCCTGGGCCAGAAGATCGACCGCGATCCAACGCGGATCGGCGGATTTGTCGGCGACGATACAGACTTCCGACGGGCCCGCGATCAGATCGATACCCACGGTGCCGAAGACCAAGCGCTTGGCGGCGGCGACATAGGCGTTGCCGGGCCCGGTGATCTTATCGACGGGCGCGATGGTCTTCGTGCCGAACGCCAACGCGGCCACCGCTTGCGCCCCGCCGACGCGATAAATTTCATCGACACCCGCGATATCGCAGGCCGCGAGCACCAAAGGCTCGATATGGCCATCGGGCGTCGGCACGGTCACGACCAGACGCTTCACGCCCGCGACCTTCGCCGGGATCGCGTTCATCAGCACAGAGGACGGATACGCCGCCTTACCGCCGGGCACGTAAAGTCCGGCCGCATCCAAAGCCGTCCACCGCCAACCGAGAGACACGCCGGTCTTGTCGGTCCAGCGGGCACCCTCGGGCTTCATACGCTTGTGGAAGGCCGCGATACGCGCGGCCGCGACTTCCAGCGCCTTTAACGCCGACTTCGCACACGCCTTGCGCGCACGCGCGATTTCGGCGGCGGTGACGCGCATCGTTTTTGGCGTGAGGGCGAGCCGATCGAAACGCTTGGTATATTCGATCAGCGCCACGTCGCCGCGTTTGCGCACATCCGCGACGATTTTCGCGGCGGCCGCATCGGCGTCGTTGGAGGAATCCTCGCGCGATGCGAGCAAAGCCGCGAAGTCGCGCGCGAAGCCGGGCTTGCCCGCGTCGAGCTTACGCGGCACGAACCACCTCCGCGATGCGATCGACCAGCGGGGCGATCTGCGCGTGGCGGGTTTTCAACGCCGCGCGGTTGACGATCAAGCGCGAGGTCACGTCGGCGATCCGCTCGATCTCGACCAAGCCATTGGCCTTCAGCGTGGCGCCGGTCGAGACCAAATCGACGATGCGGCGCGCGACACCCAAGGCGGGCGCCAATTCGATCGCGCCGTTCAGCTTGATGCATTCGGCGTGAACGCCACGGCGCGCGAAATGCTTGCGCGCGACGTTCGGGTATTTCGTCGCGACGCGCACATGCGACCAGCGGCGCGGATCGTCGCTGCCCGCGAGTTCCACGGGCTCCGCAACCGCGAGATGGCATTTGCCGATACGCAGATCGAGCGGCGCGTAGATTTCGGGATAGTCGAATTCGACGATCACGTCGTCGCCCGCCACGCCGATATGCGCGGCCCCGAACGCGACGAAGGTCGCGACGTCGAAAGCGCGCGCACGCACGATGTCGAGACCGGGATCGTCGGTCTTGAAACGCAGCAGGCGCGTATTCGGATCGTCGAATTCGGGCTCGGGCGTGATCCCGGCGCGGCGCAGCAGCGGCATCACCTCTTTGAGGATGCGTCCGTTGGGCAGGGCCAGGACGAGTTTTTCGTTCGGGTTCACGTTGCAGACACTCCGGATTGCGGCGGTTATAACCGCCGGCGGCCGGGCTGTCATGGCACGGAAAAAGGCGGTCAGTTCAAACGGTTAGGCGACCGAATGTCGCGGGCGCCATTGCGTGGGCCAGGGTTCGCCCAGATCGCGCATCAGGCAAGCGATCGCCTTGCCTTCCAAACGCAGCTTCGCATCGCCCGCGAACACGATCGTGACGGCGCCGTCCTGCGCGTCGATCGTCAGCAATTCGAGGACTTTGCCGCGATCCTTCTGGTCGAGGCCCTTGCAGCGCACGGCCTCCACGCCCTGGAAATGGATCGCGCAATTGACGCGCTCGTAATTGGCGCAAGGCAGGAAGGCGATATCGGGCACGTCGTCGGGCGTGGGCGTCTGCGCGTCGGGTGCGCTTTCCCACGTCTTGTCGCAATTCTCCCAGCGGAAGCGATTGGCGACGAGCACGAATTCCTTCTGGCCCGCTTCGAACTTCATGTCGGCGAGCGGGATCAGCGCGTCCTGAAGACAGGCGGCGACGATGCGGAAATCCTCCGCGTCCGTCGCCTTCAGCTTCAGGCACTCGCCCATCACGCGGCGTCCTTGACCCGTTCGATATCCGCCCCGCAGGCGGCGAGCTTGGCTTCCAAACGCTCGTAGCCGCGATCGAGGTGATAGACGCGATTGACGATCGTCTCGCCCTGCGCGACCAGCCCGGCGATGACCAGCGACACGGATGCGCGCAGATCGGTCGCCATCACGGGCGCGCCGGTGAGTTTGGGCACGCCGCGCACCATGGCGGAGCCGCCATGGAGATTGATATTGGCGCCCATGCGGCGCAGTTCGGGGACGTGCATGAAGCGGTTCTCGAAGATCGTTTCGGTGATCATCGAAGCGCCCTCGGCCGTCGTCAACAGCGCCATCATCTGCGCTTGAAGGTCGGTCGGGAAGCCGGGGAACGGCTCGGTCATCACATCCACGCCGACCAGCGGCGCGTTGGTGCGGCGCACGCGAAGCCCGCGCGCCGTATCCTCGATCGTGACGCCCGCTTGGGTCAGCGCCGTCGCGGCCGAGGCGATCAGCTCGCTGCGCCCGCCGATCAATTCGACATCGCCGCCGGTCGCCGCCGCGGCCATCGCGAAGGTGCCGAGTTCGATCCGGTCGGGCAGGATCGAATGCGTCGCGCCCGACAGCTTCGTGCCGCCATGGATCGTCAGCGTATCGGTATCGATGCCTTCGATCTTGGCGCCCATCGCGATCAAACAGCGGGCGAGATCGCCGATCTCCGGCTCGCGCGCCGCGTTCGACAGCACGGTCGTGCCCTTGGCGAGCGTCGCCGCCATCATCAAATTTTCGGTGGCGCCGACCGACACGAACGGGAACACGAAACGCGCGCCCTTCAAACCGCCGGAGGCGAGCGCTTCGACATAGCCTTCGCGCAACTCGATCTTGGCGCCGAGCGCTTCGAGGCCCTTGAGATGCAGATCGACCGGGCGCGCGCCGATGGCGCAACCGCCGGGCAGCGAGACCTTCGCCTGGCCTTCGCGCGCGACCAGGGGCCCCAGCACCAGGATCGAGGCGCGCATTTTGCGCACCAGATCGTATTCGGCCGTGGTGTTGGTGATTTTGCGCGCGGTCAGCGCCAGCACGCGGCCCTGATGGCCGCCTTCGGCGTGACCGTCCAGCGCGATTTCCACGCCCAGCGTGGCAAGCAGATTGGCAAGGGTCGTGATGTCGGCCAGATGGGGCGTATTGGCCAGACGCAGCGTTTCGTCGGTCAGCAGGCTTGCCGCCATCAAAGGCAGGGCCGCGTTCTTCGCCCCGCCGATCGGGATGTTGCCGACGAGGGCCTTGCCCCCGCGAATGCGAATTCTGTCCATGAGCCTCGTCGCCAACCGCGTTTGAAATCTCTTACCCCGCGGTTGTGGCGAAATCCAGGCCGCTTTGGGGAATCCTAGAAACCGGCGCCCGGCTTGGCCAAATAGGCCTTCTCGGCCTCGGTGCTTTCCCGCCCCAGGATGGCGTTGCGATGCGGGAATCGGCCGAATTCGGCGATCACGGCGCGATGCTTATGGGCGTAATCGACCACGTTCGCGCGCCACGGCGTTTCGGGCAGCGCCTCCATCAACGCGCAGGCTTCGTCCTGCGCGGCGAGGTCTTCGGCGTGCTCGTAAGGCAGATAGACGAACATCCGCGCGGCCGGGTCGAGCGCGCGGTCGAAGCCCTTGGCGACCGTCGCGCGCGCGGCGGCCAGCGCCATCGCGTCGGTCGCGAAGGCTTGCGCTGTACCTCGATGGAGATTGCGCGGCGCTTGGTCGAGCAGAAGGATAAGGGCGAGCGAGCCCTCCTCCGTATCGAGCCAGGATTTGAGTTCGCCCTTCGCCGCGCGTTCGGCGAGGGGGCCGAGCTTCGCGCGGCATTCGGCGTCGAACGCGTCGTCCTTCGCGAACCAAGCTTTACGGAATTCGCCGGGCGCGGCGCCGAACCAAAAATCGAGCACGCCGCGGATCGCGGCTTCGGTTTCGGCGGCTTCGCGGCCGCGCGCCTGGGCTTTGCGTTTGCGGAGATTCATGCGCAGCGCTTCGGCCTCGCGCGTCTTGCGCCGCGCTTCTTCGAGCTGCGCGTGCAAATTCTTCGCGGTCATGCGCGCGGCGCCAATCGGTTCGCGATGAAGGCGAGCGTCGAACAGCCGGCCATCACCGCGCACATCGGCAAGGCGGTGCCGTTGTCGAACATGCCGGCGAGCACGCTGGTCAGCGCGCCGACGCCGAATTGCAAGGCGCCCGCGAGCGCGGAAGCCGCACCGGCGATATGCGGAAACGGCGACATGGCGCCGGCCATCGAATTGGCGCCGATCGTCCCCATCGTCGCCATCAGCAGGAAGATCGTCACCACCAAACCGGCAAGACCGCCGAAGCCGGTGATCCCGACGGCGAGGATGGCGAAGCCCACGAACAGCGCGACCGTATGGCCGAAGCGCAACGTGCGGTCCAAGCCGAAGCGCGGCATGAAGCGGCCGTTGAGCGTGCTCGACATCATCATCGCGATCACGTTCAAGCCGAACAGGAAGCCGTAATATTGCGGCGGCACGCCGAAGATCTCGATATAGACGAAGGGCGTGCCGGCGATATAGGCGAACATCGCGCCGAAAAAGAACGCGCCGCCGAAGGCGTAGGACAGAAAGCGGCGGTTGAACGCGAGTTCGGTATAGGCCGCCAGGATCGAGCGCCAATGCGCTGAGCGGCGCTTTTCCACGCCATGCGTTTCGGGAATTTTGAACAGCACCGTCAGCACGATCAGCGTCGCGATCACCAGCACGACGAAGATCGCGCGCCAGCCCAGCCATAATTCCACGACGCCGCCGATCATCGGGGCGAGCATGGGTGCCGCCCCCATCACCAGCATCATCATCGACATCATCACGCCGGCACGTTCGCGGTCGAACACGTCGCGCACCATCGCGCGCACCATGACCGGCGTGACGCACGCGCCAACCGCCTGCAGGAAACGCGCGGCGATCAGGAAATCGTTGTTGGGCGCCAACGCCCCCGCGATCGAGCCGATGGCGAAGATCAACAGCCCCGCGAATGTGGGCCAGCGGCGGCCGAACCGGTCGCCGATCGGGCCCCAGACGAGTTGCCCGACGCCGAACCCGGCGAAGAACACGCCGAGGGTCAACTGCACCTCGTGCTGGCTCGCCGCGAATTCGCGCCCGATCGCCGGCAAGGCCGGCAGATACATATCGACCGAGAGCGGGGTCAGGCCCATCAGCCCGCCCAGAACGGCCACGAAAATCCTGTCGCCCGGCCAGGGATCCGGCCGCGGCCCGCCTTCCAACGCCTTAAACATGATGTGCGTTGTAGGCCTTGCGATTAGATCGCGTCGAGCGGGATTTTCAGATAGCGCGTGCCGTTCGCCTCGGCCGGCGGCAGCGCGCCCGCCCGGATATTGACCTGGATCGAGGGCAGCAGCAGCACGGGAGCGGCCAGCGTTTTATCGCGGGATTCCCGCATTTTCACGAAGGAATCCTCGTCGATCCCGTCGCGGACATGGATGTTACCGGCGCGCTGTTCGGCGACGGTCGTGGCCGTGCGCGGCCCCCGCGTTTCCGGCGGGTAGTCATGGCAGACATGCAGGATCGTATCGCCCGGCAACGCCAAAACGCGCCGGATCGAGCGATACAGCGTGCGCGCGTCGCCGCCGGGAAAGTCGCAGCGCGCCGTGCCAAGATCGGGCATGAACATCGTGTCGCCCAGAAAGATTTGCGCCGGCCCGGCGCCCGTTTCCAGCACCAGCATGGTGCAGGACGGCGTGTGGCCCGGCGTGCTCCACACCGTGAGCTTCGCGGCGCCGATTTCGATCGTATCGCCCTCCGCCAGCAGGCGGTCGAATTGCCGTCCGTCGACCGGAAAATCCGGGCCGAGATTGAGAATGCCCGCCCAGGTCGACTGCACTTTGCCGACCCGGCTTCCCGTCGCGATCTTGGCCCCGAAGCGATTCTTGAACCAAGGTGCCGCCGACAAATGGTCGGCATGGGCATGGGTTTCGATCGCCCAGTCGAGCGCGCAATCCCCGATCAAGGCCGCGAGTTTCTCGGCCGTCGCGGTCGATGTCCGGCTCGCCTTGGGATCGTAATCGAGAACCGGATCGATCACCGCCGCGCGCTTGGCCTTGCGATCGGCGACGACATAGCCGACCGTCCCGGTAGCGGGATCGAAAACGGAATCGATGGTGATCGCGTTCGGCATAAGGCGGCCCCTTGAACTTTAGCGTTCTCTAATATATATCCTGCGCCGAGGAGATTTTCAATGTCCGTTCCGATGACCGAAGTCGACGCCGCGACGCTCAAATCCTGGATGGATCGCGGCGAAGCCGTGCTGGTCGATGTGCGCGAGGAAAACGAGTTCGCGCGCGAAAGCATCCCCGGCGCCACCCTCGTCCCGCTGTCGAAGTTCGACCCGGCGCAGGTCCCGGCCGCGAACGGCAAAAAGCTGGTCGTGCATTGCCTGTCCGGCAAGCGCTCGTCCAACGCGCAAGCCCAGCTCGCCAAGGCCGGTATTCCGGCGATCAACTTTTCGGGCGGCATCATGGGCTGGAAAGTGGCGGGCCTGCCGATCCGCGAGAATAAATCCGCGCCCTTGCCGATGATGCGGCAAGTGCAAATCGCGGCGGGATCGCTGGTTCTGACCGGTGCCATCCTCGGCACCTTCGCGCATCCCGGGTTCTACGCGCTCTCCGCCGCCGTGGGTGCGGGTTTGATTTTCGCCGGTGTCACCGGCTGGTGCGGCATGACCAGCGTCCTGGGACTTCTGCCGTATAACCGCGCTTCCAGGGGTTGACGCGACCTGTTAGGCTTGCCGCGAAGAAAGCGTTTTTCTTGCGGAAGTTGTCCCGATGCCCTTCACCTTGAGCGGCGGCGAATTCGTCCTGATCGCGCTGGCGATCTTCTTCCTCGGCTTCGCGGCGGCGGCGATCAAAATTGTCCCGCAATCCGAAGAATATATCGTCGAGCAGTTCGGCAAATACGTGGGCACGCTGAAGGCGGGCCTGCACTTCGTGCTGCCGATCGTCAATCACGTCGCGCATAAGGTCAGCGTTCTCGAACGTCAGCTCGAGCCCCAGCAGATCAGCGTCATCACCAAGGACAACGTCGAGATCAGCCTGACCACGGCGGTGTTCTTCCGCATCATCGACGCCTCCAAGTCCGTCTATCGCATTTCGAACGTCGATCAGGCGGTCAAGACGACCGTGACCAGCATCGTGCGCTCGACCTGCGGCCAGCTGGAGTTCGACGAGATCCAATCGCGCCGCGACCACATCAACGATCAGATCAAGACCTCGCTGAGCGAGGCGTGCGGCGTTTGGGGCATCGAGATCACCCGCACCGAAGTGCTCGACGTGTCGGTCGATAGCGCCACGCGCACCGCCATGCAGCAGCAATTGAACGCCGAGCGCGAACGGCGCGCCGCCGTCACCAAGGCCGAGGGCGATCGCCAAGCGCAGCAATTGAAGGCGGATGGCGAGCTTTACACCGCGCAAAAGCAGGCCGAGGCGCGCCGCGTGCTGGCCGACGCCGAAGCCTACGCCACGCGCACGGTGGGCGATTCGATCCGCGACAACGGCCAAGCCGCGATCGATTTCGAGATCCGCAAGAAACAGATCGAAGGTCTGACCGAGCTTGGCCGTTCGGCGAACACCAAGCTGCTGGTCCTGCCGACCGACGTGACCCAAACCCTGGGCACGGTCGCGGCGGTGGTCGAAGCGCTGAAGGACGGCCCCGCCGGAAAGGCCTCGCCGTGGAAATCCTAGGCTGGGCGACCGGCACCCCCGCGATCCTTTGGGCGCTGGTCGGAATCGGCTTTCTGCTGGTCGAACTCGCGGCACCCGGCGGGTTTTTCCTGTCTTTCGCCCTCGCCGGATTTTTGACCGCCCTCGCCGCCTATTTCGGCTGGATCGGCGGTGGAATCGTGCCGCTATTGGTCTTCGCGATTTTGGGCGCGGCAACGATACTGCCTTTGCGCCGCCTGCTCGCGCGCTTCCGCCCGCGGGTGAAAGACATCAACGACTATTAATCGGGGCTGCGGCCCAGCGCGCGCAACGCTTCGCGCGTGCGTTCGATCTCGTCCTGGATGACGCGGCGATAGGCCTCGTACAGCCCGGGCGGAATATTGTCGAACGTGCCGGTCTGGCTCGCGCGCAATTGCGCGAGGCGCCGTTCGAGGCGGAACACTTGCGCGGCGTTGTCGTCGTCGCGCCCCGCCTCCAGCCGCGTGACGATCGACGCAAGGCGTTCGCGCAAAACCTTGCGCAGATCGTCGTCCAGTGGCCGGTCGAGCAGAACTTCCATCTGCGCGGCGAGCTTTTCGAATTCGAAACGCACATCGACCGGCGGGCGCTCCTGCGCGAACGCCGGCATCGCGATCAAAGCGAGAAGAAGGGCGAGCGCCCTCATGCGCCTTTGGCGTGATGATAGACGTGCCACAGGAACAAGGCGCCGGCCGAACGATGCGGCCGCCACGCCTCGCCCAGCTTGCGCAAGCGCTTCTCGTCGGGCCGCGTGCGGAGATTCTTCAAAATCCGCATCGCCTCCTGCAAGGCGAGATCGTTGCCCGGCCAGATATCGGGCCGGCGCATCGCGAACAGCAGATAGATCTCCGCACTCCAGCGGCCGAGCCCCTTCAACTGCGTGATCGTCGCGATCGCGGCTTCGTCTTCAGCCGCGTGCAGATCGTCGAAATTCAGCGTGCCCGAGACGACCGCTTCGGCGAGGCCGCGGATATACGACGCCTTCTGCCGCGACAGGCCCATCGTGCGCAAAATGTCGTCGGGCGTTTCGATGATGCGGATCGGCTCCATGGCACCGAGCCCCGCTTCGAGCTTGTTCCAAATCCCCGTCGCGGCCGCGACCGAAACCTGCTGCGCCACGATCGCGCGCGCGAACCCGACGAAGCCGATCGGCCGCGCGCGCGGCTTGGGGTAGCCGATGCGCGGCAGCCATTCGGCGACATGCGGATCGAGTTCGGCGAGCTTGTCGATGCCCCGGCGCAGATCGCGCCGCGCCTTCGCTTCCGAGACGGTTTGTAGCTGCGGGGGCATATCGGCCGGACGTCAGGCGTGCGTGTGGCTCAACGTGTCGGTCAGCGTCGTCAAGCGCGCGAGCAGATAATCCGCCGTTTCCGGATCGGCGTCGTCGACCTTGGTCAACACGCGCTCGATCATCTTGCGCCGGAAACGTTCGCGATCGGCGGGGCCGCCGTCATATTGCGTTTCCAGCGCCACTTCGAGCGCCGCCTTCACCGCCGGATACAACGCGGGCGGCATATAAGCGCGTTCGTAGATGTATTTGAGGCCGCCGGCCGGATCGTAGATCAGCTGACGCGCGCGTTCGATCGGGAAATCGGCGCGCAAAGCGAGGCCGCGCTCGAACAGGAACAGATCGCCCATGCACAGCGCCCGGATGACGATGCCGGGATCGAGACGGCCGGTCGAATGGAGCTGGGCGGCGAGTGCCGCGACGTCCTGCTCGCCCGATTCCAGCGACGTGCCGACGGTCGCGATTTCGCGCGCACTGGCGGCGAGGCTGGCGGCGAGATCGGGCGAGACGTCGTCGCGCGCGATCAGCTTTTCCTTGATGGATTCCGACGCGAGCGCGTAGAGCTTTTCGAGAGCCTTCACCGGCAGCTTGCGCCGCAAGACGAGCTTTTCCTGCACCAGCTTCGCTTTGCCGTGCTTGTCGACCAAGCGCTCCGCCGTCGCGTCGGACAGCGCCGCGCCGTCGTTGCCCGCGAGCGTCGCCGCGACGCGCGATGTGCCTTCGTCGACCAGCGTGCGCGCCACCGTATCGGACACGGTCTTACGGCCGGCGATGGCGACCTGCTTTTCCTCCGACTGCGACTTCACGATCTCGACGAGTTCGGCGTCCGAGAAGGCGAGCGATTCGCGCAGCAGCGGCAGCGCGACGTCGTCGATATCCTTGGCGAGGGCGAGGCCCAAACCTTGCGGCAATTGCGGCGCGCTGCGCAGATGCTGGGCGAGCGCTTGGCGCACGGTCGCCATGGCGTCCTGCGCCATCAGCATCAGCACGCTTTCCGCTTCCGCGCGTTCGGTCGCCGACAAACCGGTGTCGGAATAGACGGCGGCGACTTTCGCCGCCATCTCGGCACGCGCCGCGGCGGAGTGGTCGTCCGCCAGTCGTGCGATGTCGGCTGGGGTGAGCTTGGCCATGCCGCTATTCTCCGCTCGCCGTGGGGTGCGGGGCAAGTCGCGAATGGGTCGCGTCGGCCGGTCCCGTCACATGAACATTCTGCATCGTTCCCCCGATCTTTCGCAACCGTTTGACGGCCCTAAGCCCCCGCCCGTACAACGATCCCGGTCATACGGGAGAATCGCGCGATGGATGGGGGCGAACGGGTCGAATTGTCGAGGCCCGTGGGCGACACGGTCAAAGCGACCACTTGCTATATGTGCGCCTGCCGTTGCGGGATCAAAGTTCATCTCAAAAACGGCCAAATCCGCTACATCGAGGGCAACAAGGATCACCCGGTGAACCGCGGCGTGTTGTGCGCCAAGGGTTCGGCCGGAATCATGAACCATTACAGCCCCGCAAGGCTGAGGAAGCCCTTAAAGCGCGTCGGCGAGCGCGGCACCGGCGATTTCGTCGAGATCGAGTGGGACGAAGCGCTGGGCCTGCTGACCGATCGCCTGGCCCATATCCGCGCCACCGACCCCAAGAAGCTCGCCTTCTTCACCGGCCGCGACCAAAGCCAGTCCTTGACCGGCTGGTGGGCCAATCAATTCGGCACCCCCAATTTTGCGGCGCATGGCGGCTTCTGCTCGGTCAACATGGCCGCCGCCGGGCTTTACACGATCGGCGGTTCGTTCTGGGAGTTTGGCGAGCCCGATTGGGACCATGCCGAGTACTTCCTTATGTTCGGCGTGGCCGAAGATCACGATTCCAATCCGATCAAGGCCGGCATCGCCAAGCTGAAGGCGCGCGGCGCCAAATTCGTGTCGGTCAATCCGGTCAAGACCGGCTATCAGGCCGTGGCCGACGAATGGATCGGCATTGCACCCGGCACCGACGGGTTGCTCGTGATGGCGCTGATCCACGAGCTTCTCAAAGCCGACAAGATCGATCTCGAATTTTTGGTGAAATACACCAACGCGCCATGGCTGGTCCGCAGCGACGACGGCTTGTTCGCGCGCGATGCGGCGGGCAACCCGCTGTGCTGGGATTCGCGCACGAAGGCGCCGGCGAGTGCCTTGTCGGTCGACGTGCAGCCCGCCTTGGTCGGCGAATTCGCGCTGCCCGACGGCACGAAGGCGACGCCTTCGTTCGAGTTGATGGCGCGGCGCTATCTTTCGCCCGATTACGCGCCCGAGGCGGTCGCAGCGCAATGCGGCGTACCCGCCGAAACGATCAAGCGTATCGCGGCCGAGTTGGCGCATGCCGCGTTCGAAAAGCAGATCACGCTGGATCAACCCTGGACCGATTGGGCCGGGCGCCGTCACGAGAAGACCGTGGGCCGCCCGGTGTCGATGCATGCGATGCGCGGCATCTCCGCCCATTCCAACGGCTTCCAAACCTGCCGCGCGATCCATGTGTTGCAGATCCTGCTCGGCGCGATCGATGGGCCGGGCGCGTGGCGCTACAAATCGCCCTTCCCGCGCCCCTGCCCGCCGGGCCCGAAGCCCACCGGAAAGCCCGAGCAAGTCGCCCCCAACAAGCCGATGGGCGGCATGCCGCTTGGCTTCACTTTGGGACCGGAAGATCTGTTGCTCGATCGCGACGGCAAGCCGATGCGCATCGACAAGGCGTATTCCTGGGAATCGCCGATCGCGGCACACGGCTTGATGCATATGGTGATCGCCAACGCTTGGGCTGGCGATCCTTACGAGATCGACACGCTGTTCATGTACATGGCGAACATGGCGTGGAACTCGTCGATGAACTCGTCGGGCACGATGCGCATGCTGACCGACAAGAAGGCGGATGGCAGCTATCGCATTCCCTTCATCGTCTACGCGGATGCCTATGCCAGCGAGACGGTCGCCTATGCCGATCTCGTTTTGCCCGACACGACGTATCTCGAACGCTGGGATTGCATCTCGCTGCTCGATCGGCCGATCGGCTCGGCCGAAGGTCCGGGCGACGCGATCCGCCAGCCGGTGGTGAAACCCGATCGCGATGTGCGGCCCTTCCAGGACGTGCTGATCGATTTGGGCGCGCGCTTGAAGTTGCCGGGCTTCACCGAAGCCGACGGCACGGCAAAATTCCCCGGCGGCTATGCCGACTACATCGTCAACCATCAGCGCAAACCCGGCGTGGGTCCGCTCGCGGGCTTCCGGGGTGCGGATGGCAGCAAGTCGGGTATAGGCGAGCCCAATCCCGATCAGTTGCAGCGCTATATCGACAATGGCGCGTTCTGGCGCCATCACCTCGAACCCGATCAGCTTTATTACAAGCATGCGAACAAGGGCTATCTCGACGCGGCCGTGAAGCTCGGCCTGATCGACAAGCCCGACCAGATCGTCATGCAGATCTATTCGGAACCGTTGCAGCGCTTCCGCAATGCGGCGCGCGGGCTTGGCCCCGTGCCCTGCCCGCCCGAACATCGCGCGCGCATCGAAGCCTATTGCGACCCGCTGCCCTTCTGGTACGCGCCCTTCGAAGGCGAGCGCATCGCGAAGGATCAATTCCCGCTGCATGCGATCACGCAGCGCCCGATGCCGATGTATCACTCGTGGGGATCGCAAAACGCCTGGCTGCGCCAGATCCTGAACGAGAACCGGCTCTACGTGCATCGCGAAACGGCGAAGGCGCACGGGCTGGAAGACGGCGATTGGGCGTGGATCGTCTCGCATCACGGCCGCGTGAAGGGCCAGATCAAAACGATGGAGGGCGTGAACCCGCTCACCGTCTGGACCTGGAACGCGATCGGCAAGCGCAAGGGGGCGTGGAATCTCTCCGAAGATTCGCGCGAGGCGAACCGGGGCTTCCTGCTCAATCACGCGATCTCGGAACTGCTACCGGCCAAGGACGGCGAAGGCCGCGTGTCGAATTCCGATCCGATCACCGGTCAAGCCGCCTGGTTCGATTTGCGCGTGCGGCTGGAAAAAGCCGATCCGGTCGAAGCGGGCGTAACCGCGCCTTTGCATCCCACGCTGGGAACGCCACCCAATATGCCCGCCCGCCCCGACATCTTGCGCTACGGCAAGGAATTCCGCCGATGACATCCTATACGCAAGGCTCGAAGCGCTTAGGATTGGTCATCGACCTCGATACCTGTGTCGGCTGTCACGCCTGCGCGGTGAACTGCAAGGAATGGAACACCGGCGGCCATTCCGCACCACTGCCCGATCGCGAGCCTTACGGCGCCGATCCGGCGGGCGTGTGGTTCAACCGCATCCATACGTTCGAGGCGGGCGAAGGCGAGACGAGCCGCACCGTCCATTTCCCGAAATCCTGCCTGCATTGCGCCGAGCCATTGTGCGTTACCGTTTGCCCGACGGGCGCGAGCTATAAGCGCACCGAGGACGGCATCGTGCTCGTCAATGCGGATGCCTGCATCGGCTGCAAGCTGTGCTCCTGGGCGTGCCCGTATGGGGCGCGCGAGTTTGACGACGATGACGGCGTGATGAAGAAATGCACGCTGTGCGTCGACAAGATCTACAACGAGACGCTGCCCGAAGCCGAGCGCGTGCCTGCTTGCGTTTCGACCTGCCCCGCCTCGGCGCGGCATTTCGGCGATTTGGGCGATCCTGACTCGGCCGTATCGCAGCTCGTCGCCGAACGCGGCGGCTACGAACTCATGCCCGAAATGGGCTACGCGCCGACCAATCGCTATCTGCCGCCGCGCGCCGCGAAGACCGCGAAAACCTGCGCTTCCCTCGAAACCAAAGTCGACCCGAATGCGATGCACCCCGTGCTGCGCTGGGTCGACAAATTCTTGTCGCGCTGAACATGCATCCCGCTCTTTCCGTCATCGTTTTCACGACCGCGTCGGGTGCCGGCTATGGCCTGCTCGCGCTTATCGGCTTGTTCAACGCGCTTGGCTTGATCCCGGCCGCGTCGTGGTTCGGCTTCTGGTCGCTGGGCTTGGCGTTGATCCTGATCGCGGGCGGTCTTCTGACCTCGACCGCACATTTGGGCCATCCCGAACGCGCCTGGCGCGCGGTCACACAAGTTCGTACCTCGTGGCTCAGCCGCGAAGGAGTGGCGTCGCTGCTGACCTTCCTGCCCTTCGGCGTGTTCGGCATCGCCTGGGTGTTCTTCGCAAAGACCGAAGGCGTGTGGGCGCTGTCGGGGCTTGTCGCCGCCCTGGGTGCGGCGATCACCTTATTCACCACGGCGATGATCTACCGCTCGCTGAAGCCGATCCATCAATGGCACAACGCGCACACCGTGCCGGTCTATCTCGCCTTGGCATTGGCGACGGGCGCTGTTCTATTGAACGCGCTGACGCTGATCTGGGGCCATCCGCAGAAAGCTGTCGGCGCCGTGGCACTCGTGACGTTGCTGCTGGGCTATTGGGCCAAGCGCCGCTACTGGCATTTCATCGATACGACGAAATCCGCCTCGACGCCCGAAAGCGCCACCGGCTTAGGGGCGCGCGGCAAGGTGCGTTTGTTCGAAGCGCCGCATCAGGCCGACAATTACCTGATGCGCGAAATGGGCTTCCAGGTCGCACGCAAACATGCGGCGAAATTGCGCAACATCGCGGTGCAGACGCTGTTCGTCGGCCCGCTGATTTTGACGGTGTTGGCGTTGGTGCTGCCCGGCCCCGCCGCCGCCTTCGCCGCCGTGCTGGCGGCGGCGAGTGCGACATTGGGGGTGGGCGTGGAGCGCTGGCTGTTCTTCGCCCAAGCGAAGCACAGCGTGACGCTCTATTACGGCGCCACGGAAGTCTGACGCGTCACATCAGGACGCTCGGCAGCCATGTCACCGTCGCCGGCCAGAGCGACAGCAGCGCGAAGAAGCCGATCATCGCCCAGATGAAGGGCAATGAAACGCGCACGAACTCCTCGAAGCTGCACTTCATGATGCCGCATACCGTGTACATGATCACGCCGACGGGCGGCGTGTTGCCGCCGAACGTGATCAGAATGACGATCACGACGCCGACGTGGACCGGGTCGAAGCCTTGCGCGATCAACGCGGGCAGCAGCAACGGCGTCAGCAGCAGCACGTTGACCGTCGCCTCCATGATCATGCCCGCGACGAACAAAATCGCCAGCACCAGGAATAGCGTCATATAGGGACTGTCGAAACCGGCCAGCATGTCGCTGAAGGCTTGCGGCCCCTGTTCCAGAATGATGACGTGGCCCAGCGCCGCCGCCATCACGATGATCAGCATAACCATGCCCAGATCGTGGACCGAATGGCGCACCGCCTCGCAGAAGGCGGGCCAAGTCATCTCGCGATGCACGGCCAAGCCGACGAACAACGCGTAGACGACGACGATCGCGCCCGCTTCGGTCGCCGTGAAGGCGCCGAAACGGAATCCGGCCAGCAGGAACACGGGGAACATCAACGCCCAGAAGCATTCCTTACCTGCTTTCAACACCTCGGACAGCGTCGGGCGTTCGGTCAACTCGGGCGCGTAGCCTTCGCGTCGGGCGATATAGGCGACCACCCCCATGATGACGATCGTCATCAGAATGCCGGGGATGACGCCGCCGATCAGCAAGCCGCCGACCGACACCTCGTTGACGAAGCCGAACAGCACCAAGCCGATCGACGGCGGAATCGTCGCCGTGATGACCGAGCTGAACGCGATCGAACAAGCGGCAAAGCCCTTCGAATAACCGCGCTTGATCATCGCGGGGCCGAGCAGACGCGCTTCCATCGCCGCGTCGGCGACGGCGGAGCCGCAAATGCCGCCCATCAGCATCGACAGCACGACCGCGACTTGGGCGAGTCCGCCGGCCATCCAGCCGGTGAGCAATCGCGCGAAGCGCAGCAGACGCTCGGTGATGCCCGACGTATTCATCAGATTGCCGCCCAAGATGAAGAACGGCACGGCGAGGAGCGGATAGGATTGGGTGACGGCGTACATGCGCTCGATCGCCACGGAGGCGGGCATGTAGTCGCCGAACATGTAGGCGGGTGCCGAGGCGAGCGCCAACGCAAACGCCACCGGCATGTTCATCGCGAGGAACAGGGCGAAGAGGAGTCCGACGAGCGTCAACATCACATCACCTCGCGCGCCTCGTCGTCGGCGGGACGGACATCCTCGCCGCGCAGGCGCTTCATCAAATGGTCGATCAACGTGATCAGCAGCAGCGCGAAGCCGACGGGTAACGCCGCGGTCGCGACCGCCGACGAAACGCCGGTAATCGGCAGCGGGCGCATGCCGGTCACCTTCGCGAACAGATAGCCGTAATAGACGAGCGCGGCGATCATCGCACCCGCGAGAAGAACGTTGGCGACTTCCAGCAGCCGACGGGCTCCGGCCGGCAGGAAGTTCGCGAGCATATCGACGCTGAAATGCCCCGCCTTTTTGAGCGTGAGGTCGGCGGCGAAGACGCACAGCCAGACGTAACCCGCCTGGGTCAGCTCGATCGCCCAGATGACGGGCGAACCGAAATAGCGCCCGATCGACGCGACGACGACGAGCGCCACGATCAGGCAGAGAAGAAGACCCGCGACGACCATTTCGGCCTTACGGATCGTTTCGATGAAGGAGGCCCACATGACGGAATTCCCGGTGATGTTCTTCCGGCGTCGCCGCCCGCCCCGGCGAAAGGACGGGCGGCGCCGGATCGCGTTACTGACCGATCGCCTTGCGGGCTTCGTCGATCGCGGCGGTCAAGCCGAGTTCGGCGTAGAGCGGCTTGACGGCGTCGCGGAACGGGGTCGTATCGACCTTGGTCACGCGCACGCCGCGCTTGCGGATATCGTCGAAGATCTCACCCTCTTGATCCACGTTCGCCTTGAGGACCGAGGCGCCGGCCTTCTTGGCCTCCTCCATCACGATCTGGCGATGGGCGGCGGGCAGCGACTGCAGCCACTTCTCGCCGACGATCAGCCCGCTCATCAGATAGATGTGCTCGGTCAGCGTGATGTCGGACACGACTTCGTAGAGGCGCGCGCCACGGATCGCGGCCGGCTGGGCTTCGGCGCCGTCGATGACGCCCGTCTGGATCGACGGGTACACTTCCGCCCACGCCATCGGCGTCGGCGTGGCGCCCATCGCGCCGATCGTCTTGAGCCACAGCGGCTCGCCGATCGTGCGCATACGAACGCCGCGCAGATCGGCCGGCGTCTTAACCGGCTTCTTGGTCAAGAGATGACGCGCGCCCTGGTACCAGTTGAACGACAGGAGACGCAGGCCGGTCTTGTTCACCAGTTCCGTATTCCACTTTTCGAAGGTCGGCGTCTCGACGAACTTCGCCAGCTCGGCGACGCTGCCGAACGCGTAGGGGGCGACCAGCGCGTTGAACTGCGGCACGAACGGCGCCATGCGCGAGCCTTCGACGAACGTGCCGACATTGGCGCCGGCCTGGGCTTGGTCCATCATGTTCTGCGTGTCGCCGAGCTGCGAATTCGGGAAGAGCAGAACTTCGACTTCCTTGTTCGTGCGCGCCTCGACATCGCGCTTGAATTGCTGCGCCGCGATCATCAACGGATCGGTCGGCGCCAACACGGCCCCCAGACGCAACGTGGACTTGGCGTCCGCCGAAGCGGCGGCGAACATGGCCAAAGCCAAGGCGCCGCAAAGCATCGTCATCTTCCGCATATCGTATCCTCCCGGTTTCTCGCTTGCTTGGTTTGGGTTTTGCTGGAAATTCGCCGGAGCGACCTCGTCCCCGGCGCCTTATTTGCGGTCGCGTTGGGCGCGCCGCGGCGGCCCCTCGCCTTCGACCGCGAAATAACCTTTGTTCTCCGACATCAGCACTTCGACGCTGGCGAACAATCCGCGCAGATGTAAGCGCAACGCTTCGGTGGCGCCGCGCAGATCGCGGCGGATCACGCCGTCGACGATCGCCGCGTGCTCCGTCAAAATCGCCGCGAGCTTCACCTCGCGGCGAATGATCAGATGGCGCACGCGATCCATCTGCGCTTTCGCGTTCTCCACGATCGGCCAGACGGCGGGATGGCCCGAGATCGACATCATGAAGGCGTGCATCGCCTCGTCGGCGGCGAAGAACGTGTCGAGATCGCCGGATTTCTTGCTCGCGCGTTGGACGTCCAGGAACCCGCGCAGCCGCTGCGCCGATTCGCCGTCCATCCGCTCCACGGCCCCGCCCAGCGCGGCGCATTCGAGCGATTCGCGCACGAACTGGCTGTCGTAAACTTCGGCCAAGTCGATCGGCGCCACGAACGAGCCGAACTGCGGATAGATATCGACCAGACCTTCGTCGGCGAGCTTGATCAGCGCCTCGCGCACCGGCGTGCGGCTGACGCCCAGGCTTGCCGACAGATCCGCTTCCGACAGCGCCGCGCGCGGCACCAGACGCCCGTCGACGATCTCGCGGCGCAGATACTGATAGGCCTGCTGGGCGATCGTCACGCGGCGCTCGGCGACGAACACCGGCTTGCGCTTGGGCGCCGCCGTCTTCGCCGCGATCTTGCCGCCGTCCGCCGGTCCCGTCCGCATCGTTTGCACGCCCCTCCCGGCTTCGACGCCGCTTTGTCGCTAAAGCACTACCATACTAGTACGGTGCGGAGTCAACACCCGCGCGGCAAACCATCGGAATACCGCCACCGGAAACGAAAAAGGCCGGCGGGAAACCCGCCGGCCTTCGAAATTCGCGACGCCGGAATTCCCGGCGCGACGCGCGCTTACTTGCGCTTTTTCTTCTTCTGCTCGGCGGCGAAGGCGGCGCTCATTTCCGCTTCCGGCGGATAGAGGCCGAAAATCGACTGCCCCTTCATCACGCGCTTTTCGACGAAGTTCTCGAACTCCGTCATGCGCGTCGCTTCCTCGGCGATCTCGTCGGCCAGATGCGCGGGGATCACCGCCACCGCTTCGCCGTCGCCCACGATCACGTCGCGCGGATAGACCGCCACATCGCCGCAACCGATCGGGTTGTCGATGTCCAGCGCGTGGTGGCGCGTGAGGTTCGTCGGCGACGACGGGCGGTTGGCATAGGCCGGGAAACCCAGTTCGACGATCGCCGGCGTGTCGCGGAAGCCGCCGTCGGTGACGACGCCGACAACGCCACGCTTCATCAGGCGCGTGACGAGAATATTGCCGGCCGACGCGGCCAGCGGATCCTTGCGCGAGTCGATCACGAAAACGCAGCCCGGCGGGCATTGTTCGACCGCGACGCGCTGCGGGTGTTTGCGGCCCGCGAAGCCGGAGATCACATCCAGATCCTCGCGCGCGGGAATGTAGCGCAGCGTGAACGCCTCGCCCACCATGTTGGGGCGGCGCTTGCCGACCGGGGCGACGGGGAATACGCCCTGCATGACGACGTTACGGAAGCCCTTCTTCATCAGGGCGGTCGACAGGGTCGCGACGCTGACTTTCGACAGGGCGGCGCGCGTTTTCGCGGAAAGCGGTTTGTTGGCCATGTTCCTCACGCTGCCGCCGCAACAGCGCGGCGGCGTTTTTGATGTTGTGCGCCAGTCAGTAGCACAGGCCCACGCAAACGACTAGCGCGGGCGATCTTTTCGCGACGCAAACAGTGCAACCGTTTGTCTTGGGTAACTATGGCGCGTCGGCCATCCGGCGATGCACGGGGCAAGGTGCGGAACCATGCGCGAGACAAAACGTGCCGACGAATTTCGACATCTCGGCGGCGGCACTCGCCGCGCCCGCATTCGTCGCGTCGAGGCGTGCGGCGGCCGCTTCCGCTTTGCGGCGCAAGGCGGCTTCGTCGATCGTCAGCAACTTGCCGTCCGCCAGCACCGTGCGGCCCGCGATCATCACCTTGTTGATCGAAGCGCCGGACTCGCCGAACACGGTCTGCGTCATCGGGTTGCGGAAGGGCACGAAATTCGGCGCGTCGAGGCGTAGGAACACGATATCGGCGGCGTAGCCGGGGGCAAGCTTGCCGATCTTGTCGAAGCCCAGCAGCGCCGCCGAGCCTTCGGTCGCCAGCGCGAAGGCTTCGTCGGCCGATAGCCAGCGATCGAAATCCGGCCCGCGCAAACGCGACAGGAACGAGGCAAGCCGCGCCGCCTCGAACATATTCTGCCCGTCCGACGTGTTGGTCGCGTCGGTGCCGATGCCCACACGCAAGCCCGCATCGAGCATTTCGCGCACGGCGGCCACGCCCGAGCCCAAACGCAGATTGCTGGGCGGATTATGCGCGACCGAAGCACCCTTATCGGCAAGGCGCTTGATGTCGTCGGGTTCGAGCCAGATGCCATGCGCGCCGCTGAATTCGGGCCCAAGCACGCCGAGCTTGTCGAGATGCTCGACCATCGTGCAGCCGTAACGCGCGCGCGCGGCGATGGCTTGGGGCTTCGACTCGCAAAGATGGGTCTGAAAGCGCAAGCCGGTTTCGCGCGCGAGGCGCGACGCGGCGATCAGGAATTCGTCGCTGGCATGCAGCGGAATGGTCGGCGCCACGCCGGGACGCACCATCGATCGATCATGCGGCCAGGTCTCGATCACCTTGCGCAGGGTCGCAAGACTGACCTCGAAACCCTGCATCGCCATCGCGGCGGCTTTGGCTTTATGCGGCTCCGGGATCGCGTCGAGCAAAGCGGGGAAGGCCTGGAACAGCGTGCGGTCGGCGAGCATGGGGGCGACGACCGCGCGCATGCCGGCATCGGCATAGGCTTGGCCCACCGCATGCGCGCCCTCGACCGAGGGTGCGGGAATCTCGACGAACAGATCAAACGCCGCCGTGCAGCCGCGCCGGATCATCTCGACCGCCGACAAGGCCGCCGAGATGTATTTGTCCTCCAGCGTGCGCGATCCGTTGATCGCGCCGTTGCCGTTGAGGAACAACTCCAGGGGTACACGATCGGCGACGGCGCCCCGCCCCAGCCCACCATGGGCGTGGGTATGCGAATTGATGAGCCCCGGAATCAACAGCCGATCGGCGGCGTCCAGCGTTTCGGCCGCCGGCGCATCGACCGCGCCGATTTCGGCGATCGTGCCGTCGACGATCAGGATGTCGGCGTGCGGCGCTTTTCCAGTTTTGGAATCGAGAACGCGCCCGCCGGTGATTTTCAGCGGGCGCGTTCCGGTCATGGGCTTGTCCTCAATTGGTCAGATACACCAGCTCGCGCTCGGCGCGCGGCGGCAGGAAAGAACGGTTGAAAATCTCCGACGGCGCGGGCGTGCGGGTCAAGCCATAACCCTGCACGACCATGTCGATCGAGCGCGCCAACCGGTCGTCCTTCACGTCGCCCGCGCCGATCTCCTTCGCTTCCGCCGAGATCATCAGCTTCTCGTAGGCGAAGCGCAGGCGGCGCTGTTCGACGGGAATATCGACCAGCTGGTCGAACTTCTTCACGGACTCCATGGCACCGCCGATATCCTTGCCGACGTCGATCGTGGCTTGGCTGACGGCACGCACGAGGCCTTGCACCGCGCGGGGATTTTCCTTCAGCAGCTTCTGCGAGACCATCAACCCGTTCGAGTAGAGGTCCATGCCGAAATCGCCGAACGGGAACCACGTGTAATCCTTGTCGGGATCCTGGCCGAGCCCGACCAAGTTGAAGTAGCTGGTGATGTTGAACACCATCGCCGCATCCATATGGCCTTGGATCAGCATCGGCTCCTGCAGGTTCGGCGCCATGGTGGTGAACTTGATCTTGGAAAGATCGAGATTGTTGACCTTGGCGAAAACCGGCATCAATCGCGTGGTCGGCGTGCCTTGCGCGCCGCCCAGCGTCTTGCCTTCGAAATCCTTGATCGTCTTGATGCCGCTGGCGTTGCGCGCGACCACCGCGAAGGGCGGCTGCGTCCACATCTGGAACACCATCACCGGCGCCATGCCGGGCGACGCCGCCGCGTTCTGGATGATCGCATTGATGTCGCCGAAGCCCGCGTCATAGGCGCCGCCCATGATGCGCGTGATCGTCGCACCCGAGCCTTCGCCCTGATCGATGACCACGTTCAGACCTTCGCGCGCGAAATAGCCCTTGTCGCGCGCCACGAAGAACGCGGCGTCCGACCCTTGGGTTTTCCAGCCCAGCGTGAAGCGGATCGTGGTCGGCTGCTGGGCGATGGCCGTGCCCGCCGCCAGGGCGAAAGCGCCGGCGAAGGCGAGGGTTTTGAGCAAATTCCGCATCGGGGGGCTCCTGTGAAGGGTGAAACCGATGCGGAAACAGCATGTTCCATGCCAAGAATGGCCGTGCCAGAAACGGCCGCTTGACCGGGAACCCGCCGCCGGGTTACGGATGGAATATGGAACTCCGACTTACGGCGCTTCGACTTATTTGATCCCGCCCCGTCCGGCCAGGACGGGAACCAAGCGGGCAGTTCGCCGTTTCGTCTCGTCTCTACCGGAAGTTCCATCGTCCCATGATCCCCGACCGTTCACAGCTAGCCCCCGTGGCTTTGGCGCTCGCGCGACTTACGCGCTGAGACCGTCTTCGCCCTGCTCCTTTTCTTGAATTCGACGGAACCGCCAAAATGACCACGATGAAGAACGTTTCGAAGTATCGCCAATTCGCGCCGATCGATTTGCCGAACCGCCAATGGCCGACCCGCACGCTCGACAAGGCGCCGATGTGGTGCTCGGTCGATCTGCGCGACGGCAACCAAGCGCTGGTCGAGCCGATGGGGCCCGAGCGCAAGCGGCGCATGTTCGATCTGCTGGTGCGCCTGGGCTTCAAGGAAATCGAAGTCGGTTTCCCCGCCGCCTCGCAGACCGATTTCGATTTCGTGCGTCAGCTGATCGACGAGAAGGCGATCCCCGCCGACGTGACGATCCAGGTGCTGACCCAGGCACGCGACGAATTGATCGAGCGCACGTTCCAGGCGATCAAGGGCGCCAAGCGCGCGATCGTGCATCTCTACAACTCGACCTCGACCGTGCAGCGCCGCGTGGTGTTCGCGCTCGACCGGCCGGGGATCGTCGATATCGCGGTCAAGGGCACCAAAACGGTCAAGCGCCTGGTGCCGACGGTGCCGGAAACCGAGATCGTGTTCCAATACAGCCCCGAAAGCTTCACCCAGACCGAGCTCGATTTCGCCAAGGAAATCTGCGAGGCGGTGATGGACGAATGGGGCCCGACCGCGCAGAAGAAGATGATCTTCAATCTGCCCGCGACGGTCGAAGCGGCGACGCCGAACATCTACGCCGACCAGATCGAATGGTTCGCGCGCAACGTGAAAAACCGCGACCGCTATATCCTGTCGCTGCACCCGCATAACGACCGGGGTACAGGTGTCGCCGCGGCCGAGATGGGCGTGCTGGCCGGTGCCGATCGCGTCGAAGGTACGTTGTTCGGCAACGGCGAGCGCACGGGCAATGTGGACGTCGTGAACCTGGCGCTGAACCTGTTCACGCAAGGCGTGGACCCGAAGCTGGATCTCAGCGACGTCAACGAGATCGTCCGCACGGTCGAATACTGCAACCAATTGCCGGTGCATCCGCGCCATCCCTATGGAGGAGAATTGGTGTTCACCGCCTTCTCGGGCTCGCACCAGGACGCGATCAAGAAGGGCTTCGCCGCCCAGGCCAAATCGAATACCGGCTTGTGGGAAGTGCCCTATCTGCCGATCGATCCGCAGGATCTGGGGCGCAGCTACGAAGCGGTCATCCGCGTCAATTCGCAATCGGGCAAGGGCGGCATCGCCTATCTGCTCGAAACCGATTACGGCCTGGAATTGCCGCGCCGCTTGCAGATCGAGTTCGCGCAAGTCGTGCAGCGCGTGACCGACGCGACGGGCAAGGAACTCTCCGCCAAGGATATCTACGACGCCTTCACGGCCGAGTATCTCGAGGGCGGCAAGTTCGGCTTCGTCGAGCACACAACGCTGCCGACTAAGTCGGGCACCGAGCGCAAGATCGACGCCAAGGTCCGCATCGACGGCAAGGACACGACTTTGTCGGGCGAAGGCAACGGGCCGATCGCGGCCTATGTCGACGCGCTGAGCAAGGCGGCGGGCGTGCCGATCGACGTGGTCGATTATCGCGAGCATGCGATCAAGGGCGGCGACGGCGCCAAGGCGAGGGCTGCGGCTTACGTCGAAGCCAAGGTCGGCGGACGCACGCTGTTCGGCGTGGGCGTCGATTCCAACATCGTCACCGCCTCGCTCAAGGCCGTGACCTCGGCGACCAACCGCGCGCTGCGCTGACGCGCCGCCGCTTCACGGCTACGCAAACCCCGGTGCGGGAATTCCCCGCACCGGGGTTTTTTTATCGGGCGCCGGATTGACGCGCCAATTGACCAAGTTGCATTTCCTGCGCAAAACTCGCGTGCATGAAAAAAGCCTGGTTCGCTCTCGCCGCTTTGGCCGGTATCGCCGTTTGGAGCGTGGCGATCGAATATTCGACGATGCAACGCGGCGGCCTCACCGTCGAGGGTTGCAAATCGATTCGCTCGGTCTATCTGGGCAGAGACACGGCGAACGGCACGTTCATGATCGAGGCTCTGGGCCTCGAAAACGGCTGCATCCCTCCCGACCGCCACGTCGCGCGTGAGATCGTAAAGCGACTTGGATCATTCGAAAATCACAGCCTGTCGATCGTCCATTATACTGATCGACTGATGTTGACGCGAGGCGAAGAAGCGGCGGCGCGTTGGCTAGCGACCGCTGTGGCGGTTCATTTCGCTTGGGACCGCCTAACTTGGACGAGCGGAACCGCACCTGCGGTGCAATCGCCGCGCCTCAAGACGGAAATCGAGAAATTTTATAATGCCTACAAAGGCGACGACGCGGCGACAATCGTCGCTTCACTAGAGATGTATTTGTCGCGCCGCGCGCTCTCCCCAGAGGCCGAATTGGATACCGTCCGCCATCTTGTCGATCGTCTGCAGTTTATCGCGCCACGCGAGTTTCTTTACTGGAGCGCACGCGCGTCGGAATGGCGATATCTCGCTTCAAAGGACGGAAAAGTGAACGCCGGAAGCTACGTCGGGGCGATTTTCTGCGACGACGATCGCGCGATATCGAGAGTCGCGGAACTTTACCTCGACGGTCTTGCGAGCGACCATGTCGGCGAGCATGTCTTGCGAGCCCTTCTTCGTCGGGCCGATGAGAAGACCGCGTTTCGAACGTTCGTGCCGCGTGTCGCCGAGAAACTTGGCGAGAAATTCACATACATTCTAGAATCGCAATACCAGAAGCACGATCGCGAATCATTTGCGCCGGAAAGTTGCGCAACGATCCTTCGCATGACCGCCGAACGAGCTAAGGAGCGGAGTTCGGAGGCAAAGTGATGCCACCAAGTTAGAGGCCCTCCCCCGGCGCGTTCCTATTTCGTTGACGACGATCGATCTCACGCAGGACGGCGTCTCTTTCCGCGTTTCGCTCCGTATTGATCTGAATCGCATCTTTCACGCGATCAGCCGCCTTCGTCTCTTCGCCGCGAAGTTCAGATAGCTCTTTGCTGGCCTTAACAAGCTCTTCTGCTAACCGCTCAACGGCAGCCGGCGGTGCAGCTTTGAACGTTCGCGCGACGATCGTGTAGATCGTCGTCTTGCTCTTACCCAAGGTATCTCTAAGCGTGCCTTTCACATTTTCGTCGATGGCACCCGCTACGCCACCACCGACGACGGCATCGACAATTCTTTTGTCCATACCATCCAATATCGCTTCGCGCGCCGCCGTGATCTTCCTAAGTTCGTTCGATTGTTCTCTGAGATTCGAACCGGTCCAATCGGTATTTCGGCTGCGATTTCGAAATTCGATCTCCAGATCCGCATCCGACACTTCCTCAAGCGGTGGCTTCGCTTGCGCGATCTCGGTGCCCTTTTCGCCAGGCGCTTGCGCGACATGCTGGGCGTCGGCTGCTCGTCCCGCCCGCCCTTCTTCGACCATCGCCGCATAGCGTTGGGAGGCGTCGGGGCGGAGCGTGCCGATCGGCGGGCCTTGGGGGATTTCGCTGGCGAGATAGGCGCTCTGATAGTCGGGCTTGTCGCCAAGAGCGTGGAGCATCGCGCGGGCGAACTGGTTCCCCTCGCCCGGACGCTGGGCTTCCCAGCGCCGCGTCATATCGCGCGCCTGGATCATGCCGCGCACCGCGTCCACATCGATATTCTTGCGCAGTTCGGCGGGAATGCCCTCGAACGAGCCGTTCGCGCGGATCGCGTGGCGCACCCAGCTGTCGTTCCATTCGTCGAGCCCCGCCTTCGCCGCCGTCAGCGGATCGAGGCGCGGATGCGGGTTGATCTTCAGCTCCGGCCAGCGATCGACCAGCAACCCATCCTCGCCCTTCTCGCGCAATGCATGATGCGCGTCTGCCATCGCCGGCGTCGGGGCGGGATACTCGGCGAACACATCGCCGAAATCCTGGCGGAAGCGATTGATCGTCTCGCCGTCGGGGCGCATGAACCCGTCGACCTTCAGCCCGTTGCGCTTCTGGTATTCTTTGATCGGCGCGTCCAGGCGCTCGTTGGCGTAGCCCCAGGGCCCGTCGAGCTTTTCCAGATCGAACAGCCCCGCTTGGTTCAGCAGGCTTTCGACCTTGATCACATCGCGGCGATGATTGATGCGCCCGCGCCCGACCTCGTCGGACAGCGCGAACCAATCGTCCGAGCCCGGCCGGTCGCCGAGCATCAGATCGTCGTCTTGTTTGAGCCAGGTGGGGATGGAGAAGGACATCGAAAAACTCCTGAGGGCCGGAAACGGCAATCAGGATCTATGCATCGTAAAACACGAACAATTTATTTTTTATTAGGGTTAAATTCCTGTTTTCACGCGAATAGGAACTTAATCCTCGCTTTTGCCGAGCGCGCACCATCGAAGATCTGCGCGCGTCGCACGCGCATGGGAATGAAAGATCGTTCTCGAGCCGCGCGTCGAATGGCGCTCGTAAAATCGCCGCCGCGAAAAACGATGAACAGGCGCTCCAAGGCGCGCCGCAATCGCGCGGATCACGGCGCGGCGAAACGCTTCAACGCGCGAAAATTTGGCCGTTCGACGCGGCGCCGAAACCGATTCGATCCCGCAAGCCGATGAAAGCGAAGCGATATCCCGGCTCAACGCCCGCGTGGCGCGGTCTTGGTCGTTTTCAAACGTGCGAGGAAGGCGGGTTTATGCGTCGTGCACCATTCCTCGAAATCCCACGGCGTGTCGGAGGCGCGCAGCGCCCCGCTGCCGTCGGGCACATAGACCAGCGCTTGCAGGCGCTTGCCGTCGGCACGTTCGACGACCCAGGATTCGGCGCGATAGCCTTTGCCTTCATAGGCGTCGAGCAGCGCCTTGGCTTCCGGCGTCACGTCGAGGGCGAGCACGCCCGGCGTTTTCGCGCGGCCGTCGGCGACGACCACGGGGAAGGTCGCGCGTTCGGCCTTGCGCCGGCGCCAGCCGAGCAGCGTGGCGTCCTCCACGCGCTTGGGCGCCTTGCCGCCCAGCACCGCGCGGCGCACGGCGGGATCGATCAGCGTGCCGTAGAAGAAGAACTTCAGCGAGGTTCCGGCCATATCAATGTCCCGCCGCGGCATCTTGCGGCAGGTCAACGCCGGATTTCGCGAGCTGCGCTTCGAGCGCGGCTTTGAGACGCGCAAGGCCGGCTTCGGTCTTCGACTCGCAGCGCGCAACCAGCACGTCCTGCGTGTTCGACGCGCGCAGCAGCCACCAGCCGTCCGGCCCGTTGACGCGCACGCCGTCGACCGGATTCACGTCCGCCCCTTCGGCGGCGAGGCGGCCACGCACTTCCTCGACCACTTCGCGCTTACGCGTTTCCGAGCACGGGAAACGCAGCTCCGGCGTATTGATCACGGTCGGCAAACGATCGCGGATATCGGCGAGGCTATCGGCCGATTTCGCGAGGATCGCCAGCAGGCGCAAACCCGCATACATCGCGTCGTCGAAACCGTACCAGCCATCGGCGAAGAAGATATGGCCCGACATCTCGCCCGCGAGCGGGGCGGCCGTTTCGGCCATCTTGGTCTTGATGATCGAATGGCCGGTCTTCCACATCAGCGGCTTGCCGCCCAGGCGCGCGATCTCGTCGAACAGGACCTGGCTCGCCTTGACGTCGGCGATGATGGTCGAGCCCGGCAGACGCGCGAGGATTTCCGACGCCAGCACGGCGACCAATTGATCGCCCCACAGGATGCGGCCCTTGCCGTCGACGACTCCAATTCGATCACCGTCGCCGTCGAAGGCGATGCCGAGATCGGCCTTCTTCGCCGCGACCGCGTCCTGCAATTGGACGAGGTTCTTGGCGACCGTCGGATCGGGATGGTGGGCGGGGAAGCGCCCGTCGATTTCGGCGTTGAGCAGCGTATGCGTGCCGGGCAGCGTGGCGCAAACATCGACCATCACTTGGCCCATGGCGCCGTTGCCCGCATCCCATACGATGTTGAGCTTCTTGCCGTCCTTGGGATAGTCGCGCAGCAGCCGCGCGACGTAAGCCGCGCGCACGTCGACGTCGCTGGCCTTGCCCTTACCTTCGGCGACCTTGCCCTCGGCGCAGGCCTTGCCCATCGCCTGGATATCCGCACCCCAGAACGAGGCTTTGCCGATCGTCATCTTGAAGCCGTTATAATCGGCCGGGTTGTGGCTGCCGGTGATCATCACGCCGCCGTCGAGGCCCAGATCGCGCGCGGCGAAATAGAGCATCGGCGTGGGGCCGAGCCCCACCTTGCGCACGTCGAGGCCGCAATCGATCAAGCCGTCGATCACCTTGCCCGACAATTCGGGCGAGGACAGCCGCCCGTCCCAGCCGACGGCGACGGTCTTGCCGCCCTTGGCGACGATCGCCGAGCCGAAGCCGCGCCCGACCGCATAGGCATCGGCCGCCGACAGAGTTTTACCGACGATCCCGCGCACGTCGTATTCGCGCAAGACCGTGGCTTCGAACGCGTGGCGGAACGCCATCAGCCGGCCTCCGCGCCGGTGGCGGTCGCGGGGCGGCCGATCGACGTGTATTCGAACCCGGCGGCCTTCATGTCGGCGGGCGCATAGCAATTGCGCAGATCGACGATCACCGGCTTCTTGAGGAGTTTCTTCACGCGGTCGAGCTGCAACGCGCGGAACTCGTTCCACTCGGTGATGATGAGGGCGCAATCCGCCCCCTCCATCGCCGAGTAGGCGTCCTTGGCGAGCTCGACGCCCGGCAGCATCGACTTGGCTTCGTGCATGCCTTCGGGATCGTAGGCGACGATCTTGGCACCTTCCGCCTGCAACGCGGGCAGGATGTCGAGCGACGGACTGTCGCGCATATCGTCGGTGTTCGGCTTGAAGGTGAGGCCGAGGACCGCGACCGTCTTGCCCTTCACCGACCCGCCGCACGCCGCGACGACGCGCGTGGCCATCGCCTTCTTGCGCTTGTCGTTGATGTCGACGACCGTTTCGATGATGCGCAGCGGGCTGCCGTAATCCTGCGCGGTCTTGACCAGGGCGAGCGTATCCTTCGGGAAGCACGAGCCGCCATAGCCGGGGCCGGGATGCAGGAACTTCTTCCCGATGCGCCCGTCGAGGCCGATCCCCTTGGCGACGTCGTGCACGTCGGCGCCGACCTTCTCGCACAGATCGGCGACTTCGTTGATGAAGGTGATCTTGGCGGCGAGGAACGTGTTCGCCGCGTATTTGATCAGCTCCGACGTTTCCAGCGACGTGAACACGATCGGCGTTTCGATCAGGTACAGCGGGCGATAGAGCTGGCGCATCACTTCGCGCGCGCGCTCGCTTTCCGCACCGATCACCACGCGGTCGGGGCGCATGAAATCGCCGATCGCGGCACCTTCGCGCAGGAATTCCGGGTTCGACGCGACGTCGAATTGCGCGTCGGGGCGCACGGCCTTGATGCGGCGCTGAACTTCGCGCCCCGTGCCCACCGGCACGGTCGACTTCGTCACGACAACGGCATAGCCGGTCAACGCGCGGCCGATTTCCTCGGCGGCGGCGTAAACGTAGGAAAGATCCGCATGCCCGTCGCCGCGGCGCGACGGCGTACCCACCGCGATGAAGATCGCATCCGCGCCCGGCACGGCCTTGGCGAGATCGGTCGTGAAATGCAGGCGGCCCGCCTTCACGTTCGTCTCGACCAGCTTGTCGAGGCCCGGTTCGAAGATCGGAATGCCGCCCTTGTTCAGGCGTTCGATCTTGCCGGCATCCTTGTCGACGCAGGTAACGTCGACGCCGAATTCGGAAAAGCACGCCCCGGTCACCAGGCCCACATAGCCGGTACCGACCATCACGATGCGCATAGGAAGAATCTCCAGGAGGAAGCGGAGGCCCGGCGCTTCTACAAGCCGGGCCGGATCAAGTCGAGAGGGGTATTAACCCCTTGTGATATCAGGAGTAACGCTTCACGACCTCGCGGGCGGCGGGGCCCAGATCGGCGCGTTCCAGGGCGAACGCGATCTGCGCTTCGAAGAAGCCGATCTTGTCGCCGCAATCGAAGCGCTGGCCTTCGAAGCGATAGCCGTGGAAGGGCGACTGGCCGATCAGCGGAATCAGCGAGTCCGTCAGCTGGATTTCGCCGCCGGCCCCCTTCTTTTTCTTGTCGAGATGATCGAACACGGCGGGTTCCAAAATGTAGCGCCCGATGACCGCAAGGTTCGACGGCGCTTCCTCCGGCTTCGGCTTTTCGACGAGACCACGGACCTGAACGAGCCTTCCGTCGTCGCGGCCCGGCGACAAAATGCCGTAGCGGCTGGTATGCGCCTTGGGCACTTCCATCGCCGCGACGATATTGCCGCGCACTTCGGGATAGATGTCGATCATCTGCTTCAAGCACGGCGTCTTGGACAGGATCAGATCGTCGGCGAGCAGCACGGCGAAGGGTTCGTTGCCGACGAGATCGCGGGCACACCACACCGCGTGGCCGAGGCCCAGCGGCGCTTGCTGGCGCGTATAGGCGACGTCGCCCGGCGGCGGCAGCCATTCGCGCAACGTCGCGAGTTCGGCGGTCTTGCCGCGCGTCTCGAGCGTGTTCTCCAGCTCGAACGAGTGATCGAAATGATCTTCGATCGTCGCCTTGTCGCGGCCGGTGACGAAGATCAACTGTTCGATGCCGGCGGCGCGCGCTTCTTCGACCGCGTATTGGATCAGCGGCTTATCGACGACCGGCAGCATTTCTTTCGGCATCGCCTTGGTCGCGGGCAGGAAGCGCGTGCCCAGACCGCCGACCGGAAAAATCGCCTTGCGTACGCGCGCCATCGTCACTCGTCCCGTTGGAAATGAAAGGGTTCGCAGCACATTAACGCGCGAACCCGGCCGGTCATGCCATAGGCGGCCGAAGGTCGCAAGTTCCGGTCTTGTTCCTATTCGCCGAGCAGAACCGTCTTGGCCTGATTGATCTTGGCGGCGAGGTAATCCGACCCGCCATGGTCCGGGTGGACCTTCAGCATCAAGCGCCGATGGGCGGCTTTGATTTCCTCGACCGAAGCGGTCTCCGCCACGCCCAGCAGCCTTGCGGCTTCGGCGCGGGACATCGGCCCTTCGCTCGGGGCGGGCGCTTCGGCTTGCGCCCCGCCGCGCCATTCGGGATGGACGCGATCGAGATAGGCTTCGAGAAGCTGTGCGCCCTCGCCGTCCTCGATGCGCAGCGTGCCCAGCAGATCGGCGAGCGAATTCGGTTCGAGTTCGGAGAGGCGCTTGCCGCGATAGCGTCCTTGCAGCACCAGCCCGTCGAGCGCGCCGGTCGCGTGATCGAGCTCCATGCGCAGCCATGTACTCTCGACGCCCGAGCTTGCGTCCGGATCGGGGGCGCCGTCATTGCGGCCGATCTTCCACGAGGTGAACCAGCGCGCGAGCTGCGGCCCGTACATCGACCCGATCGCCAACGCGGACCACAAGCGCCCGGTCAGCAACAGCCACAGACCGGCGATCCCGCCCAGCACGGCGCCGCCGATCTTCGCCCCCTTCACCACGTTGGCGGGTTTGGCATCAATCAAGCCTTTGACGATCTGCCAAAGCGCAAACGCCAGAATCGTGCCGATGATCAGATAGACGAGAAACATCCCGCTATCTTACCTGACGCGCGAGCAACGCGACCGCCCCGCCTTTGCGCGCCGACATATCCGCCAGCGCCTTGCGCCCGCCCGCCGCGAAAGCCGCGACGGCGGCGAGCAGATCGCGCAGCGCGTCGGCCGCGTTCGCGTCGAACGGGCAATAGGCGCCGCCCGACAGGCGCGCGATAGCCTCCAGCGCACCCCGCGCCAAAGCATCGCCGCCTTCGTGGAACACGAAAACCGGCGTGCCGAGCAACCCCAACTCGCCCGCGTATTTGGCGAGCGCATCGGGATTTTCCTCGACCGCGTCGCCGACGAACACCAAGGCTGCGACCTTCGCGCGCCGTGTCTCGGCGATCCCGTGGCGAAGCACATTGCCGATCTGGGTTTCGCCGGGGGCGCAACGCACGGCGCGCATGCGCGCGACCAGCGCCGTCGCGTCCGCCACGAACGGCCCGGCCTGAAAATCCGCGAGCCCGCCGTAATGGACGAGCTGCACGTCCAAACCGCCCAGATCCTTGGCGGCCAGGAACATCTCGCTTTGCAGCTTGCCGGCGCGCTCCCACATCGGCTCGCGGCTCGCCGTCGCGTCCAACGCGAAGATCAGCCGCCCGCGCCGCGACGGCGACGGGCCGGACGCGACGGGCAGCGACTTCACCTTGTCGAGAAAGGCCGCAATTTCCTTGCGGTTCGACTTGGCGGGGAGGTTCGGGCCGGACATGACCCGATTGAAATAGGTTTGTCCGGCGCCGTCTACAACGCCGTCGGCAAGGGCGCGGGCTCCGGGGCTTCGCGCACGCCGACGGCGTGGAGAATGGCGCGGATTTCCTGGCGGCCGGCGATATGGCTCATCGTCAACGGCGTGACGATGCCGCGCTCGCGCAAATCAAGCAGCGTCAGGCCCATCAGGAACAATTCGCGGAACACGACGCGGTCGCCCAGCCCCGCCGCTTGGCGGAAGCCGAAGCGCTTGGCGAGGGCGTCCAGCGCCTGGGTCATGTTCTTCTTGTTGCGCGCTTCGACCGACGCGACGCGGTTGCGCAGCACGAGCCAATCGATCGACTTGCCGTCGCGCTTGGCGCGCACCTTCTTCTGGTCCCACACCATCGCCGAATAGGCGGAGGGGCAGATGATCTTCAGCGTGACGGGCTCGACCTTCGCGATCAAATCGAGATCGATGAAGCTATCGTTCATCGGCGTGACCAGCGTGTCGGCATAGCTATGCGCCACGCGGCTCAGCGTCTGGTCGGAGCCGGGCGTGTCGACCACGACCACGTCGTGGCTCGACGCCAGCTCGCCCAATGCCGCTTCGAAGCGCTGAGTCTCGTCCGCCACCGCTTCGGACGGCGCCAATTTGGAGCGCGCGACCAAGCGGTGATCGGGCAGCGGCAAGGGCAGTTTCAGCCGCTCCATCGTCTGGGCGCGGTTTTCCAGATAGCGGGTCAGGGTCGCCTGGCGGGAATCGACGTCGATCGTGCCGACCTTCAGGCCTTCGCGCAGCAGCCCCACGACCAGATGCATCGCCACGGTCGACTTGCCCGATCCGCCTTTTTCGTTCCCCAGCACGATGATCCGCGCTCGTTGCTGCATTGCGGGGACGGTGTCAAAATTCGCCGACCGGCCGGCTTCCGGGCCCAAATCGGGGCCCGTAGCGCCAAACAAGCCGGTCTGGCCGGTCGAATCGCCAAGGGAATCGGAAGTCATGCCGCATTTTACCCGAACACCCCGCCGTCACCCGGCTTGAAAATTTTGCGGCGACACGTGCGCGATTCCCCGGCCCCTGCTAAACCTATACGCCGAAGCAAATGACACAGCCTCAAACATCCGGCTCCGCCGCCGCCGCCACGTTCCGCCTGCGCCAGGTCGCGGAACGGCATTGGGCCTATATCTTCGGCAAATCCGGCGGCCAGCGCGCCGACAGCCGCAAGCAGAACTTCGCCTTCGCGACGCTGTCGGGCGGCAATCTTTCCTCGGCCATCCTGTCGAGTTCGAACTTCGCGAACTGCACGCTGACCGATTGCGACTTCTCGATGGCCGATCTGTTCGCCTGCGATTTCTCGGGCGCCGATCTCACCCGCAGCGTGTTCCGCAAGGCCGATCTGCGCGCCGCATCCTTCGTGCGCGCCAAGCTGCGCGGGGCCGATCTGTCCGGCTGCGATCTGCGCCCGGGCCAGATCGTCGATTGGGCGGGCCTGCAATCCGACACCAAGGAACGCGCGGCGAGCTTCGAGAACGCGGACATGGAAACCGCAGCGCTGGATTCCACCGACATGTCCTTCGCCAACATGGCGGGCGCGTCGCTGAAAAGCGCGTCGCTGGCCGGTGCCACGTTGTTCTGCGCGAATTTGCGCGGTGCCGATTTGACCGGCGTTAAGCTCGACGGCGCCAAACTGAAAGGCGCCATGTTGACCGGCGCCAAGCTCAACGGCGCCTCGTTGCGCAACGCCGACCTGTCGGGCGTGGACTTACGCAACGTCGAAATGAACAATGTGCAGATGGCCGGCGCCAAGCTGGAAGGCACGATCTACGCCGATCCGCCGGCGGGTTCCAATCTGCCCGCGCGCTACAAGGAACAGATCGAGCAGCATGCGCTGTGGGTGAAGACCAACGGCAAGGAAGGTTCGCGCGCGGAGTTCGGCGGGCAGGATCTGTCGGACGTCGATTTCGGCGGCTGCGAATTGTCGGGCGCCAAATTCGACGGCGCGATCCTAAGCCGCAGCCGCTTCGTCGCCGCCACGCTGAAACTCGCCACCTTCCTGTCGGTGCGCGCGGAGAAATCCGATTTCTCCGACGCGAATATCTCCGGCGCGCAAATGCTGGGGGCGCGTTTGGAAGGCGCCATCTTCGGCGGCTCGATCGGCCATCCGATGGAAATCTTCGCGGCCGACGGCTCGCCCACCGGGCGGCGTCTGACGACCAATTTGAGCAAGGCGTCGTTGATCGGCGCGGATTTGCGTGGTGCCGATTTGCGCGAGGCGGATTTCCGGGGTGCCGATCTGCGCGGCGCAAATCTCGCCGGCGCCTATGTCGACGGCGCGCTATTCGAGGGCACGCAACGCTGATGTTGCCCCAAGCCGACAGCTACGAACAGCTGCTGGCCAAGTTCCGCTGGGCGATCCCCGACCGCTTCAATATCGGCGTCGATGTCTGCGACAATCAGGATGCGGCCAAGCCCGCGATCCTGTTCGACGACGATGCGGGCGCCATCCGCGTCATCAAGTTCGGCGAGTTGCGGGCGTTGACCAACCGCTTCGCCAATGCGCTGGACGCCTTGGGACTCGCGCGCGGCGATCGTGTGGGCATTCTGCTTCAGCAAAGCCCCGAAACGGCCATCGCGCATATCGCCGCGTATAAAGCCGGCTTGATCGCCGTGCCTTTGTTCGTGTTGTTCGGCGAAGATGCGCTCGAATATCGCCTGGGCGATTGCGGGGCAGCTTGCGTCGTGACCGACCTCGCCCAATTGCCGAAGCTGCTGGCGATCCGCGCCCGCCTGCCCGCCTTGCGCGCCATCGTCGTGGTCGACGGCAAGGGTATGGATGGCACGCACGACTTTCACGCCTTGCTCGACAAGGCGTCGGATGCTTTCACGCCGGTCGATACGGCGGCCGACGACCCGGCCCTCATCATCTACACCTCCGGCACCACCGGGAATCCCAAGGGCGCCTTGCACGCGCATCGCGTGTTGCTCGGCCATTTGCCGGGCGTGGAGATGCCGCAGGATCTGTTTCCGCAGCCGGGCGATCTGTTCTGGACGCCCGCCGATTGGGCATGGATCGGCGGCTTGCTCGACGTTCTGCTGCCGTCGCTGCATCACGGCGTGCCCGTACTCGCCAAACGCTTGCGCAAATTCGAGCCCGACGCCGCCTATGCGCTGATGGCGCGGCACAAGGTGCGCAATGTCTTCTTTCCGCCCACGGCGTTGAAGCTGATGCGGGGGCATCCCGTCCCCGCCGGTCATGGGGCGGCGCTACGCTCCATCGGCTCGGGCGGCGAAACGCTGGGCGAAGAACTGCTCGATTGGGGCCGCGGCACCTTCGGCGTGACGATCAACGAGTTCTACGGCCAAACCGAATGCAATCTGGTCGTCGCCAATTGCGGCAAGCTTTATCCGGTGCGGGCTGGTTACATGGGCCGCGCGGCCATCGGGCATCGTGTGGCGATCATCGACGACGATGGCAACGAACTCCCTGATGGTGAAACCGGCGAGATCGCCGTGCGGCGCCCGGACCCGGTGATGTTCCTCGGCTACTGGAACAACGAACGCGCGACGCGCGAAAAATTCGCCGGCGATTGGCTGAAGACCGGCGATCGCGGCCGGCGCGACGGCCAAGGCTATTTCAAATACGTGGGCCGGGCGGACGACGTGATTACGTCGGCCGGCTATCGCATCGGCCCGGCGGAGATCGAGGATTGCCTGATCCGCCATCCGGCGGTCGCCATGGCCGCCGTGATCGGCGTGCCCGACCCGATCCGCACCGAAGCGATCAAAGCCTTTATCGTCGCCAAACCGGGGATAACGCCGGGCGACGATTTGGTGCGCGACCTGCAGGCGCATGTGCGCACGCGATTGGCCGCGCACGAATACCCGCGCGAAATCGAATTCGTGTCCGAATTGCCGATGACGGCGACGGGTAAGATCGTGCGCCGGGAATTGAAACGCCGCGAAGCTCAAAAACGCGAAGGGAAGACGCCATGACCGCGAAGACGATCGACTACTACTTCACCCCGATGTCGCCCTGGGCCTATCTGGGTCACGAACGCTTCGTCGCCATCGCCAAGCGGCACAACGCGCATATCGAGGTGAAGCCGGTCGATTTCGGCCGCGTCTTCCCCGTGTCGGGCGGTTTGCCGCTCGCGCAACGGCCGAAGCAGCGCCAAGCCTATCGCCTGATGGAATTGAAGCGCTGGCGGGAATTTTTGGGCATTCCGCTGAACTTGGCGCCCAAGCATGCGCCCGTCCCGCCCGAACTCGCCGCGCGTTTGATCATCGCGGCCGATATGAAAGAGCTGAACGCGATGGCGTTGTCGCTCGCCATCCATCGCGCGGCCTGGGTCGAGGATCGGAACATCTCCGATCCGGAAACGCTGAAGGCGATCTGCGCCGAGAACGGCCGCAAGCCCGACTTCCTGTGGGAAGCCGAACAGAACGAGGAAACCAAGCGCCGCTACGATTCCTATACGCAGGAAGCGATCGACCGGCAGGTCTTCGGCGCGCCGACCTACGTCTACAAGGACGAGTTGTTCTGGGGCCAGGACCGGCTCGACTTCCTCGACCGCGCCCTCGCCAAAAGCTGACGGAGCGGAAGGCTAGAGGATTCCGAGCGTCGCAAGCGCTTTCGCCACGATCCACAATCCGGCGGCGCCGATCAGCAGCGCCGAAGCGATCGGCGCCCAGCGCGCGAACGCGTCGAATTTGCCGTCGAGACGCGCGGCCCCCCACGCGGCCGCGAGTCCGACGGCGACCAGCGTCGCCGCGATGCCGAAGCTGAATGCGCCGACAAAAGCAACGCCCAAGGCCAGCGCCTTGATCTGAAGGCAAAGCAGCAACACCGCGACGGCCGACGGGCACGGCGTCAACCCGCCGGTCAAGCCGAACCAGATCACCGCGCCGCGCCCGACGCGGCCGGTGGGCAACGCGCCGCCGCCGTGATGATGGTCATGCCGATGGCCATGACCATGCGCGTGCTCGTGATGACAATGACCGTCATGCCCGGCGCGCAAACGCAGCAGCAGATAGGCCGCCAGCGCCAACGCGATCAGGCCCGATGCGAGGGCGAGCCAGGGCACGAGCCGCTCTTCGATCATATCGTCGCCCAAGGTCAGGGCCGCGATCGCGATGCCCCAGACGATCAGCGTATGGCTCAACGCCGCCGAAACGCCGAGCAGCACCGCGTCCACGCCGTCGCCGCGCGTCGCCACCATAAAACTCGCCATCAGCGACTTGGAATGTCCCGGCTCCATCGCGTGCAAGGCGCCCAGCAACGCGGCGACCGGCAGCAGCAGCCACGGATGGGCCCCGCCGGCCGCGATCGCTTGGCCGATATCGGGCAGGCCGGTCATAGATACTTCGCCAGAATTTTAAGTTCGCCGACGGCGGCGCGCGCGGCCGCACCGCCTTGCGCCACCGCATCGTCCAAGCAATGCCCGATATGGTCGCCGATCAGCGCCTTCTTGGCCCGCGCGACGGCCTGTTCGACCGCGTGCAGCTGCTGCGCGATATCCACGCAAGGCCGCCCGCCTTCGATCATCGCGATGACGGTGCGCAGATGGCCTTCGGCACGCTTCAGGCGCTTGGCGACTTCCGGATGCGATTGGTGTTTGCTCATATCCTTATCCTATCCTGGGGGTAGGGATATGACAAGCCGCAATAAGGCCCGCCTCGGCCATGAAATCCGGATTGTCAGACGGGAATCGCGGCGAAGCGCCAGGTCGGCTCGACGAACTCGTTCTGCGCCGCGACGGTTTGGATCTCGCGCGTGCCCGCTTCCTCGGTGCGCTTGAGCAGGCCGTAGATCGACGCGGTGGCGCTTTCCAGCGCCATTTTCGGGTCGCGCGTGCGGCCGAAATGGACGAAGAACAGCGCCGCGATCGCGTCCCCCGCCCCGTTGACGCTGACCTTCAGCATCGGCGTTTCGACCGCGAAGCGCTTGCCTTGGTGGGAGACCATCAGCGCGATCTTGTCGGCGGCCAAGCCGTCGTGATGCAGGCTGGTCAGCAGGATCGTCTTGGGCCCGAGCTTATGGACGGCGTCGGCGGCCTTGCACGCATCGGCCAGCGTCTTGACCGTCATGCCGGAGAGATATTCGAGTTCGAACTGGTTGGGCGTGACGATATCGGCCGCGGGCACGGCGCGGTCGCGCATGAATTCGGGAATGCCGGGGCGCACGAACACGCCGCGCCCCACATCGCCGATCACCGGATCGCAGCAATAGAGCGCTTGCGGGTTCGCGGCCTTGACGCGGGCGGCCGCGTCGAGGATCGCTTCGCCGATCGCCGCATCGCCCATATAGCCCGAGACGACGCCGTCGCATTGGCCCAGCACGCCGCGATCGGCGATTCCTTCGAACACCTCGCGCACTTGATCGGCCGGAAACACCGGACCGCGCCATTTGCCGTAGCCGGTGTGGTTCGAGAACATCACCGTGTTGATCGCCCACACCTCGACGCCCAAACGCTGCATCGGGAACACGGCCGAGGCGTTGCCGACATGGCCATAGGCGACCCAGGACTGGATCGAGAGCACGTTGCGCATGTCGGCGTTTTCCTTCCTAGACCAGACCCAGCGCGCGAAGCTCTTCGAGCATCGCGGGCGGCAAATTGGAACCGTGCTTGGCCTCCGCTTCGGTCAGATCGGGCGGGGCCGCGTCGGCTTCGAAATAGCGCCAGCCTTGGAAGGCGCGCATGGGCTTGGGCCGCGTGCGCACCAGCTTGGGCGCGAGCAGGATGTCGCAATAGGGCTTGCCCTCGCGGTCCTTGCCCGTCTTGAAACCGACGATCTTCTGGCGGCAGCGGATCACGCCTTTGATGACCCAATAGAGCGAACCTTCGCCCGCGATCTCGTCGCCGCGCTTTGGCGCATTGCGCGTCGTATGTTTGAGCTGGGGCTTGGCCACGCCGCGCTTGCGCTGATCGGCCAAACGTTTCTTCTGCCAGCCGGCGAGATCCTCGATAGAATCGCAGCCGACGCACAGCTTCACCAAATGCAGACTCATGCCTCGCCCTTAACCTGGGCGACCACCTTGTCGAGCATCGCCACCAGCTGACGTCCGATATCGCCGCCGTCGCCGGCCACGCCGTTGTTGATCACCACGACGATCGCGTCGGCCGCGGCTTTCACCACGACCAGCGCCTTGGCGTCGAGGAAATCGGCCGCGTCGAGATAGCGGCACAATTGATCGCCGAAACGCGTGATCAGCGGATAGCCATAGGTGCCGCCCTGGCCGCGCAATTCATGCGCCAGCATATAAACCGTCTGGCGCTTCTCGATATTGTTGGGCTCGCGCAGCAGATCGGCGGCGGCGGCGGCGAGCTTCACCGATTCCGTCTTCGCTTGGCTTTCGAACTCGCCGCGCAAACCTTGCACGGCCGCTTCCATGCGTTTGACGGCGGCATCGTCCACGCCGCCATTGCCGACCTTCGCCTTCAACTGATTGGGCGGGTTCAGCACCTGGAATTTCTTCCCCGGCGCGCCCGCGGCACTTTGCGACATGAACTAGGCCCCCTGCTGTTCGCGCCGCTCGGGGCCGATATAGCCTGCGGCCTTGCGCCCGCGCCGGCGATCGGGACCGAAGAATTCGCGCGTGCGGATGTAAGGGCGCGGCCGTTCGATCAGTTCCTCGATCCGCTGCGACAGCGATTGCGCGGACACGGGCTTGGCCAGGAACTCGGTCACGCCCAGATCGCGCGCTTTCAACACGCGCGAACGTTCGGTGTGGCCGGTCACCATGATGATCGGCAGGAACGGGTTCGGGCTATCGGGCTCGGTGCGGATCTTGCGGACAAGCTCCAGGCCGTCGACGGGATACATCTCCCAATCGATCAGCGCGAAATCGACCGGCTCCTTCTTCATCGCCATCCAGGCAAGGCCGCCGTCATGCGCCTCGACGATCTCGCGCACGCCCACCGCTTCAAGCAGCGCTTTCAGCAGCTTGCGCATATGGGCGTTGTCCTCAACGAGCAGGACTCGGATTTTATTGAACTGATACGCCATCGGACCGTCGGGGGTGCCGGGAATGAGCGGACCTTATGCCTCGCGCTCCGCCTTTTCAAGCCGGGCGGCCTGCGCCTGGGCGGCTTTGGACCCCGGATTGCGGTCCAGCTTGTCCGAAATAAAGCGCCCGGCTTGCGCCAAAGCCGCGAAATTGACGCCCGTTTCGACGCCCAGCCCGTCCAGCATGTAAAGAACGTCCTCCGATGCCACATTGCCGGAGGCACCCTTGGCGTAGGGACAGCCGCCCAGGCCGGCGACGGCCGAATCGACCGTCGCGATTCCGGCCTCCAGACAGGCGAGGATATTGGCGAGCGCCTGGCCCCAAGTATCGTGGAAATGAATTGCGAGTCGTTCGCGCGGCACGACGGCGGCGACCGCTTCCACCATCGCGCGTGCCTTGGCGGGTGTGCCCACCCCGATCGTGTCGCCGAGCGAGACTTCGTAGCAGCCCATCGCGCGCAACTGCGCCGCCACGTCCGCCGCCGCCGACACGGCGATCTCGCCTTCATACGGGCAGCCGAGCACGCAGGAGATATAGCCGCGCACTTTGATGCCCTCGGCGATCGCTTTGGCTGCGACGGGGCGGAAACACTCCAGGCTTTCGGCGATCGAGCAATTGATGTTCTTGCGCGAGAAGCTTTCGGACGCGGCACCGAAAATCGCGATCTCGGTCGCGTCGGCCTTCATCGCCGCGTCGAGGCCTTGCAGATTGGGCACGAGAACCGGGTACGACACGCCGGGTTTGCGCTTGATGCCCGCCATCACTTTGTCCGTGTCGGCCATCTGCGGCACCCATTTGGGCGAGACGAACGCGCCCGCCTCGATCGCCGACAAACCCGACGCCGAAAGAAGATCGATCAACGCGATCTTGGTCGCGGCGTCGATCGGCGTCTTTTCGTTCTGCAAACCGTCGCGCGGACCGACTTCGACGAGCTTCACTTTCTGCGGGATCATGATCCGGCCGCCTCGAACACCACGAGCTCTTCGCCCTCGGCCGTTTGCTCGCCCGGCTTGAAGCGCACGCGCACGACGGTGCCGTCCGACGGTGCCAGAATCGTGTGCTCCATCTTCATCGCTTCGAGCACGACCAGCTTCTGACCCTTGGTCACGTTCTGGCCGTCAGCCACCGCGACCGACACGATCTTGCCCGGCATGGGGGCGATCAGCTTGCCGCCCGCCCCGCCCTGCGCCTCCGCCGCCGACAATGCGTCGATCACGGTCAGCGTCGTGCTTTCGGCCCCCCGGAAGACGACCGTATCGAGCCCGCGTCGGACGATATCGGCCTCGACCTTATGCAAGTCGAGCGTGGCGGTGAGACGCCCGTCCGGCGACAACACGGCTTGCGCCGCGATCGAGCCGCCGGGCAGATCGAGGATATAGCCCGCCGGTCCGCGATAATGGATGCGCACGACGGGCCCGTCCTTGAACGCGATCTCGTCATGCGCGTCGCCGTTGAGGCGCCAGCCCGGCATACACGCCCAAGGGCTATCCGGCTCGGCGGTGATGGCGGCATCTTCGCGCGCGCGCAGGATCGCGAGCACGGCCAGCGCGATCGTCGCGTCGTCCGGCGCCGTCGCGGCCGGAACGAGCGCTTCTTTGTGACGTGCGATGAAGCCCGTATCGATCTCGCCCGCCATGAATGCCGGGTGCCGCGCGACGCGGGCCAGGAACGAAGCATTGTTCGCCGGGCCAACGATGCGCACGTGATCGAGCGCCGCGCCGAGCCGCGCCAGCGCGGCCGCCCGGTCGGGGCCATGGACGATCAACTTCGCGATCATCGGATCGTAATGGATCGAGACCGTATCGCCTTCGCGCACGCCGGTATCGATCCGCGCCCCTTCATTGGGAAACGCCAAACGAAACAGCTTACCGGTCGACGGCAGGAAATCGCGCGCGGGGTCTTCGGCGTAGAGCCGCGCTTCGAACGCGTGGCCGTGAATGCGCAGATTTTCTTGCGTCAGCGGCAATTTCTCGCCGCGCGCCACGCGGATCTGCCATTCGACGAGATCGAGCCCTGTGATCGCCTCTGTCACCGGATGCTCGACCTGCAAGCGCGTGTTCATTTCCATGAAGTAGAATTCGCCGCCCGCATCGGCGATGAATTCGACCGTCCCCGCCCCGACATAGCCGACGGCTTGCGCGGCGCGCAACGCCGCCTCGCCCATCGACTTGCGGCGATCTTCGCTCATGCCCGGGGCGGGCGCTTCTTCGATCACTTTCTGATGGCGGCGTTGCAGCGAGCAATCGCGCTCGAACAGATAGACGCCGTTGCCGTGGCCGTCGCAGAAGACCTGCACTTCGATATGCCGCGGCCGTTCGAGATATTTCTCGATCAGCACGCGCGCATCGCCGAACGCCGATTGCGCTTCGCGTTGCGCGCCCGCCAACTCCTCGGCGAATTCGGCGGCGCCGCGCACGATGCGCATGCCTTTGCCGCCGCCGCCGGCCGACGCCTTGATCAGCACCGGATAGCCGATCTTCGCGGCCTCCCCGGCCAGCAAATCCGCATCCTGAACGACGCCGTGATAGCCCGGCACGACGGGCACACCCGCTTTGACCATCAGCGCCTTCGCTTCGCTTTTGCCGCCCATCGCGCGAATGGCCGACGCGGGCGGGCCGACGAAGACGATCCCGGCTTTGGCGCAGGCCTCCGCGAAATCCGCGTTCTCCGACAGGAAGCCGTAGCCGGGATGGATGGCGCCGGCACCCGCCTTCTTCGCCGCTTCCAGAATTCGGTCGGCGCGCAGATAGCTCTCGCGCGGGGGAGCCGCACCGATCGGCAAGCCCTCGTCGCACGACGCGACATGCAGCGCGTTCGCGTCGGCGTCCGAATAAACCGCGATCGTGCGCAAGCCCATGCGCCGCGCGGTGCGCGCCACGCGAACCGCGATCTCGCCGCGATTGGCGATCAGGAGCGTGTCAAACATCCTCGCCCTCCCGACTTTCGTTGCGGCGCGCCAAGAGATCGCGGTTGTAGTTCATGATCTCCGACAGGCCGATCAGCAGCAGCGTCACGCCGAACACGACCTGGATCGACGCGACGACACGCACCGCGTCGCTGACCGGCGCCACGTCGCCGTAGCCGACGGTCGACAACGTGACGATCGAGAAATACAGCGCCTCCGAATAGCCGATCGCGCGATCGTCGTTCAGGATGCGGAAATGCGGGCCGGTCAGATAGACGTCGACCAGCTTGTAGATCGCCGCGAAGCCGACGACGATCAGCGAATAGAAGGTCAGGAACGCGTAGACCGGCAGCACCAGCTTGCCCATACGCTCGAAGAATTCCTCGAGCAGCAATCCCGCATCGATCAAAAACACCGCGACGTCGCGCGACGCCGCCAGCACGATCGCCGCGATCAGCGACATCGCGCCCAGGAACACGGCGTCGCCCGGCAAGCGCGCGAGACCGGCCTCGTTCTGAAAGAAGGTCAAACCGCCGACCAGGGCCACCGGGATCAGCCAGCGCGTGACGCGCCTGAACTCCGCGCGCGACGTGACATGCGCGGCGACCACCACGCTGCGGATCGCGTCGCGCCGGAGAAAGGCGCCGGCCAGGAACGCCGCCAGCGGCAAGGCGAAGCCGAAATCCTGCGCGAAATCCGAGACGCCGGGGAAATTCGCTTCGCTGAAGAACACGAAGATCGAGACGTAGATCGCCAGCGAATTCGCCAGCGCCAGCGAGAAGAACAGCGAGCCCGGAAACAGCAGCGCGAAAAAGGCGAAGGACGCGACCGTCGCGGCCAGCATCGTCAGCGTGAAATCGGCGCCGGTGTCGCCTTCGACCGCCAGGCCGATCAGAATCAGCAGCGCAACCGTAAAGGCGAGTCCGGTTCGATGGCCCGACGGCTTCACAACGACGCCCAGCCCGGTTTGCGTTTGGCGAGGAACGCGCCGATCCCTTCGCGCCCTTCCGGGGACACGCGAATGCGCGCGATGCGCGCGGCGGTGTCCGCGATCATCGGCGCATCGACCGGGCCGCTTTCGACCCGCGCGATCAGCGCCTTCGTTTCGGCGATGGCTTGCGGGCCCGACGCGCGCAACTTGACGAGCAGCGCCTCGACGGCCGCCGGGAGATTCTCGTCGATCACGTGGATCAGCCCCATGCGATGCGCTTCGGCCGCGTCGAAAACTTCCGCCGTCAGGAAATAACGCCGCGCGGCACGCGGGCCGATCGCGCGGACGACATAGGGCGAGATGACCGCCGGAATGATTCCGAGCTTCGTTTCCGACAGGCAGAAACTCGCCGACGGCACGCAGATCGCCATATCGCAGCACGCGACAAGCCCCACGCCGCCGCCATAGGCCGGCCCTTGCACGCAAGCGATAGTCGGCTTGGGGCACGTGTCGAGCACGCGCATCAATTCGGCCAGCGCGCCCGCGTCTTGCAGATTGGCGGCTTCGTCATATGCCGCCATGCGCTTCATCCAATTAAGATCGGCGCCGGCGGAGAAGCTTTTACCTTCCGCCGCCAGCACGATGGCGCGCAACTCCGGAATCGCGCCCAGCCGCGCGATCTCCGCCGTCAGCGCCGCGATCAGCGCATCGTCGAAGGCGTTGTGCAATTCGGCGCGCGCGAGCGTCAGCGTCGCCACGTTGCGGTCGTCGATCTTGGTATGGAAGCCGACGCTCATCGCATCACATCCGGAACACGCCGAATTTCGTCGGCGCGATCGGCGCGTTGGATGCCGCCGACAATCCCAGCCCCAGCACCATGCGCGTTTGGGCGGGGTCGATCACGCCATCGTCCCACAATCGGGCCGACGCGTAGAACGGATGCCCCTGGCGCTCGTATTGTTCGCGGATCGGCGCTTTGAAGGCGGCCTCTTCCTCGGCCGGCCAGGTCTTGCCCGCGGCTTCGAGATTGTCGCGCTTCACGGTCGCCAGCACCGAGGCGGCCTGTTCGCCGCCCATCACGGAGATGCGGGCATTGGGCCACATCCACAGGAAACGCGGCCCGAAGGCGCGCCCGCACATGCCGTAATTTCCGGCGCCGAACGAGCCGCCGACGATGACCGTGAATTTCGGCACGTTCGCGCAGGAGACGGCCGTGACGAGCTTGGCGCCATCGCGCGCAATACCACCGCTTTCGTATTTCTTGCCGACCATGAAGCCGGAAATGTTCTGCAGGAACACGAGCGGGATATTCCGCTGGCAGCACAGCTCGATGAAATGCGCGCCCTTCAAGGCGCTTTCGGAAAACAGGATTCCGTTATTGGCGACGATGCCGACCTTGTAGCCCCAGATATGCGCGAAGCCGCAAATCAGCGTCGTGCCGTACAGCGCCTTGAACTCGTCGAACTCGGACCCGTCGGCGATACGCGCGATGATTTCGCGCACATCATAGGGCTTGCGCAGATCGGCGGGGACCGCGCCGTAAAGCTCCTCGGCCGCATAAAGCGGCTCGACGGGCGCTTGCGCCGGGCCCCACGCGGGCTTGGGCAGGTTGAGATTTCCGACGATGCGCCGAGCGATGCCCAGCGCATGCGCGTCGTTCTGCGCGTAATGATCGACGACGCCCGACACACGCGCATGGACGTCGGCCCCGCCGAGTTCTTCGGCCGACACGACTTCGCCCGTCGCCGCCTTCACCAAAGGCGGGCCGCCGAGGAAGATCGTGCCTTGGCTTTTGACGATCACGCTTTCGTCGGACATCGCGGGCACGTAAGCGCCACCCGCCGTGCAACTGCCCATCACCACCGCGACCTGCGGAATGCCGGCGGCGGAGAGATTGGCCTGATTGAAGAAAATACGCCCGAAATGCTCGCGGTCGGGAAACACGTCGTCCTGGTTCGGCAGATTGGCGCCGCCGCTATCGACCAGATAGACGCACGGCAAACGGTTCTCGCGCGCGATTTCCTGGGCGCGGATATGCTTCTTCACCGTGATGGGGAAATAGGTGCCGCCCTTCACGGTCGCGTCGTTGCACACGATCACGCATTCGCGCCCCGCGATGCGGCCGATCCCGGTCAGGATGCCGCCCGAGGCCACATCGCCGCCATACATGTCCCAGGCGGCGAGTTGCGAGAGTTCCAGGAACGGCGTGCCGGGATCGAGCAGCGTGCGGATGCGCTCGCGCGGCAGCAACTTGCCGCGCTTGACGTGCTTGTCGCGCGCGGCCGGGCCGCCGCCCTCGCGCATTTTGTCGGCGGCGGCGCGCAATTCGCCGACGAGCCCGCGCATCGCCGCGTCGTTGGCGGCGAAATCGTCGGATTTCGTGTCGATCGCGCTTTTCAGCACCGCCATGAAATCACCATCCGCCGGTGACGAGCCACTCTTCGACTTGCGCCAAGCGGTCGGCGCCCCAGAACGGCTCGCCGTCGACGATGATGAAGGGCGAGCCGAACACGCCGCGCTGCACCGCCGCTTCGACCTCGCCGCGGAAGCGTTCCTTGAATTCGGCGCTGGTGATCCCGGCCTTCAATTTGTCCTTGTCCACGCCCATCCCGGCCGCGAGATCGCAGACGAAATCGACCGGCGTCACGTCGCGCCCGTCGACATAGGCTTGGCGGAACACCGCCTTGGCGAAGCGCTTGGCCAAGGCCGGGTCCTTGTCGTCGAGCCAGTAGAAGGCGCGGCTGGGGTTGATCGCGGCGAAGGGAAACGCGTCCGGCAAGCGGAACTTCAAATTATAGAGCCGGGCGAAACGCGCGAAATCGCGCTTGGCGTATTCGCCCTTCAGCGGAATGTCGAGCAGCGGGCGCTGGCCCGATTCCTTGAAGGCCGCGCCCAGCAGCATCGGCCGCCATTTGACGCTGCGCCCGTAATGCCCGGCCAGATCGTCGATCCGTGTGGAGGCGAGATAGCCGTAGGGGCTGGAGAAGTCGAAATAGAAATCGATCGGGTTGGCCACTTGCTTACCCTTCCGCGTGGATGGCCCGGGCGATGACCAGGCGCTGGATATCGGACGTACCTTCGTAAATCTGGCATACGCGCACGTCGCGCGCGATGCGCTCGACCGGAAAATCGGCGAGGTAACCGTAGCCGCCATGCGTCTGGATCGCCGCCGAGCAGACGCGCTCGGCCATTTCCGACGCGAAGAGCTTCGCCATCGCGGCTTCTTTGAGGCACGGCAAACCCGCGTCGCGCAAACGCGCGGCGTTGTGGACCATCAAGCGAGCCGCTTCGATCTCCGTCGCCATGTCCGCGAGGCGGAAGGCGACCGCTTGATGCTCGAAGATCTTCTTGCCGAAGCTCTCCCGCTGCTTGGCGTAGGCGAGTGCGGCGTCATAGGCCGAGCGCGCCATGCCCACGGCCTGCGCCGCAATACCGATACGCCCGCCTTCCAGATTGGCGAGCGCGATCTTGTAGCCGTCGCCCTCCGGCCCCAGCATCAGATCGGGCGTCAGGCGCACATCTTCCAATGCGATCTGAGCCGTGTCGGAACATTTCTGGCCGAGCTTTTCCTCGAGCCTTGCGACTTTCCAGCCCGGATTGTCGGTCGGGACGAGAAACGCGCTGATGCCCTTCTTGCCGGCCTCGGGGTTGGTCACGGCGAACACGATCGCGACATCGGCCGTCGCACCCGAGGTGATGAATTGCTTGGTGCCCGACAGGACCCAATGATTGCCGTCGCGCTTGGCGCGGGTCTTGATCGCCGACGCATCCGACCCCGCGCCCGGCTCGGTCAAGCAAAACGCGCCGAGCATTTGGCCTTGCGCGAGCTTCTTGAGAAACGTCTCCTTCTGCCATGCCGTGCCGAATTTGAGGATCGGCATGCAGCCGACCGAATTATGCACGCTCATGACGGTGGAGACGGCCCCGTCGCCCGCCGCGATTTCCTCCAACGCGGCCGCGTAAGCCACATGATCGGCGCCCGCCCCGCCATATTCTTCGGGCACCAGCATGCCCATGAAACCCAGATCCCCCAATTCACGCACGATCGCCTTGGGGAACAGCTTTTCCTTCTCGCGCGCGGCGGCACTCGGCCACAGCTTTTCCTGCGCGTATTGGCGCGCCGTATCGCGGATCAGGCTCTGGGTTTCGTCGAGCATCGCGCCCTCGATCTACCAGGGAAGCTTGGCACCGTCGTAATTATAGAATTTTCCGTTGTTCGCGGGCGTAAGGCCCGCGAGCAAATTCGCGATCGCGTCGGTCGCTTCGGGAATCGTCAGCGTGGCCCCGGCCCCGCCCATCTCCGTCTGCACCCAGCCGGGATGGAACACGGTGACGGTGATGCCTTTATCCGCCAGATCGAAAGACAGATTCTTGACGACTTGATTGAGCATTGTCTTGGACGAGCGATAGATCATCGATCCGCCAGAATTCAGCGCGATCGAGCCCATGCGCGAGGTCGTGAAGGCGATCGTCTTGCGCTTGGAACGCGCGACCGGTTCGATCAATGCCTCGACCAAGCGCATCGGCCCGAAGACGTTGACGTCGATAACCTTCTGCCATTCCGCATAATCCGTGTTGCCGACCGCGCCGTCGCGCGGGCCGTAGATCCCGGCATTGCACAGCAGCAGGTCTATGCTCTCGTTCGCCAGCGATTTTCCCAGACGCGCGACCGAATGCGGGTCGCTCACGTCGCACAGATGCACTTCGCCGCCCGCTTTGGAGATATCGGCGCCGGAGGCAAGGTTGCGAGCCGTTCCCAGCACGCGCCAGCCGCGCTTGGCGAACTGCCCCACGAGGGCGAGGCCGATGCCGCGCGAAGCGCCCGCGATCAGAATGGTCGGTTTGTCGGTCATGTCGCTCTCTTCTTCGCTGTGACTTCGATTTCGATTTTCATATCCGCGTTCAGCAATTGGCTGACCACGGTCGTATTGGCCGGGCGGATATCCTTGAAATGCTTGCCGACGATCGGCGCCACTTTGTCGAAATCCTTGGCGTCGGTCAGGTGGATCTGCACGCGCACCGTATCGGCAAGATCGAACCCGGCCTGCGCCAACGCCGCGCGGATATTGGCGAAGCATTGTTCGGTCTGCTCGGCCACGTCGGGCGAGATCGCCATTTTGGCATAGTCGTAGCCCGTGGTTCCGGAGACGAAGGCCCAATCGCCGTCGATCACGGCGCGGCTATAGCCGGCCAAAGCCTCGAAACTCGACCCCGACGAAATCAATCTGCGCGCCATTTCCGCCCCCTTTGCTGCGGCCAGTCTAAGCGGTTTCGGCGAACAATTCGCGGCCGATCAGCCAGCGGCGGATTTCGCTGGTTCCGGCCCCGATTTCGTAGAGTTTGGCGTCGCGCAGCAGCCGGCCGGTCGGGTAGTCGTTGATATAGCCGTTTCCGCCCAGAAGCTGGATCGCGTCCAGCGCGATCTGGGTCGCCTTCTCGGCCGAATAGAGGATCGCCCCGGCCGCGTCCTTGCGCGTGGTGCGGCCGGCATCGCAAGCGCGCGTGACGGCATAGACATAGGCTTTGCAGGCGTTCGTCGTGGTGTACATGTCGGCGAGCTTGCCCTGGACGAGCTGGAATTCGCCGATCGACTGCCCGAATTGCTTGCGCTCGTGGACATAGGGCAAAGCCACGTCCAATGCCGCCTGCATGATGCCCAGCGGCCCGCCCGCCAGCACCGCACGCTCGTAGTCAAGGCCGCTCATCAGCACGTTGACGCCCTTGCCCACGGCGCCGAGCACGTTTTCCTCGGGCACTTCGCAATCCTGGAAGACGAGCTCGCCGGTGTTCGAGCCGCGCATGCCGAGCTTGTCGAGCTTTTGCGCGACCGAAAATCCTTTGAAGGATTTCTCGATCAGGAACGCCGTGATGCCGCGCGCGCCCGCATTCACATCGGTCTTGGCATAGACGACTAGCACGTCGGCGTCGGGCCCGTTGGTGATCCAGAATTTGCTGCCGTTGAGAACGTAGCGGTCGCCCTTCTTGTCGGCGCGCAACTTCATCGACACGACGTCGGAGCCCGCCCCCGGTTCGGACATCGCCAGCGCGCCGACATGTTCGCCCGAAATCAGCTTGGGCAAATATTTGCGGCGCTGCGCTTCGTTGCCGTTGCGGCGGATCTGATTGACGCAAAGATTGGAGTGCGCGCCGTAGGACAAGCCGACCGACGCGGAGGCACGGCTGATCTCCTCCATCGCCACGCAATGGGCGAGATAGCCTTGGCCCGAGCCGCCATATTCCTCCTCGACCGTGATGCCGAGCAGGCCGAGATCGCCGAATTTGCGCCAGAGGTCCGCCGGGAAGTCGTTGACGCGATCGATTTCCGCCGCGCGCGGTGCAATCTCGGCGGCGGCGAAGCGCTGCACCTGATCGCGCAGCATGTCGATATCCTCGCCCAAGCCGAAATCGAACGCCGAGACCGAATTGCGGGTCATGGCCGCCTCCCTTGTCGAAACGGGGTTTCCTCCGCCGTTTCCATACGGTACCGTATGGTATGGTCAAACGGGAGTCAACCAAGCCGAGGCTGGACGCGGCCGCGTGGATCGCGGCCGCACTGGAAGCCTTGGCGCGCGACGGGATCGCGGGGCTGCGGGTCGAGCCTTTGGCCAAACGCCTGGGCGTGACCAAAGGCAGTTTCTATTGGCATTTCAAGGATCGCGAAGCGCTACTCGCCGCCGCTTTGGACGCCTGGGCGGCAGGCCGCATCGCCGCGATCCGCACCCAAGCGGGCGATCCCAAGCGGCGCACCTTGTCGGCGATGGCCGATCTGTATCTGCGCGACCCGAACCCCAAAGGCTTGGCGGTCGAGCTCGCCATCCGCGCACTGGCGCGCGCCGATGCGCGCGCGGCCAAAGCGGTCGAGCTTGTTGACGCCGAGCGCCTTATCCAAGTCGCCGCGTTGTTCCGCGAACAAGGCTATGGCACGGCCGAGGCCCAAGCGCGCGCATTGCTGTTCTACGGTTTCCTGTTCGGCCAAAGCCTGATGCGCGGGCGCGATCTGGCCGCCGCGCGCGAAAGCGCGATCGCCCTCGTCTCGCGCTAACGCCTTGTGCCGAGATAAAGCCCCGGCAGCAGCAAGGCGGCACCGACGAGGTGATAGACCGCGAGCCGCTCGTCGAGCACGATCCAGGCGAGCGTGGGCCCGTAAAGCGGCACCAAATACATGAGCAGACTCGCCGCCCCCGCCCCCAGCGCGCCGACGACGATCGAATAGCCGAGATAGGACGTGATGCCGGGTACGAGCGCCAGGAACACGAACACGCTCCAATCGCGCAAATCGTAATTCGGCACGGCGTAGAGCGCCATTTCGCCGATCAGGAACGGCACGTTCACCGCCACGCCGAAGGCAACGATGGTGGCAAGCCGCGTCATCGGATCGAGCGCGGTGTGCTTGTATTTGAGCAGCACCGAATAGACCGCCCAGGCGACGGCGCCCGCGGCGATCAGCAAATCGCCTTCGACGAAATTGAGATGGACGATATTGGCGGGCTCACCCCGCAGCACGATCCATGCGGCACCCGCCAACGCGAGCACGATACCCGCGACGCGCGCCCAGCCGATCGCCTCGCCATAACCGAAGCGCGCGAACAGAACGATCAGCACAGGGCATGCGGCGTAGATCAAACCCGCATTCGTCGCGGTGGTGGTGACGCCGGCGACATAGGTCGGGGCGCCACATATGCCCATGCCGAGAAAGCCGAGCAGCAGATAGGTCCGCCATTCGCGCCGGATTTCGTCGCGCCCGCGCCACATCGCCTTTGCCGCGAAGGGCAGCAGGAAGATCAGCGTCAGGCCCCAGCGCCAAAATGCCGTCGCTACCGGCGGGATGCTGCCCGCGATCCAGCGCGCCGCCACCATGTTGGAAACCAAGGCGGCGGGCACCAGAAAGAACAGGATCAGCGCAAGGCGGCGGTCGGTAACGCTCATCACCCGTGCCGCGCGCGCGCCTGCGCCGCACCTTTGCCGAGCGCTTCGAGCTTGGCGATCGCGATATCGGTATCGAGTGGCGCCAGGCCGCAATTGGTGCCCAGGATCAACTTGTCCTTGGGCACGAATTTCAGCGCCTCGGCGACGACCGCTTCGATCTCGTCCGGCGTTTCGATCAGACTGGTCGCGACGTCGATGGCGCCGACGATCACTTCTTTGCCGTGAAGCAAGCCTATGAGGCGCGCGGGGACCCGCGAATGCATGGCTTCGAGCGAGATTTGATCGATGCGGCTTTTGGCGAGTGCGGGAAAGAAATCCTCGTATTGGCGCCACTCGGCACCCAGGCCGGCCTTCCAATCGATATTGGCTTTGATGCCGTAGCCGTAGCAGATATGCACGGCCGTCTTGCATTTGAGCCCGTCGATCGCGCGGTGCAGCGCTTCGATGCCCCAGCTGGCGGCTTCGTCGGTATAGGCGTTGAAGGCTGGCTCGTCGAACTGGATCACGTCGATACCGTCTTTTTCCAGCGCGCGCGCTTCTTCGTTCAGCAGATCGGCGAAGGCCATCGCGGTTTTGATACGGTCGCCGTAGTAAGCATCCTTCACCGTATCCATGATCGTCATCGGGCCCGGCAGCGTGAAACGCAATTGACGCTTCGTGTGTGCGCGGGCCAAGCGCGCCTCGGTCGCGTGCGCGCGGCCCTTCAAGCGCAATTGCCCGACGACTTGCGGCACGATCGCTTCGTAGCGATTGTTGCGGATTCCCATCGCGACTTTGTTCGCGGTGTCGATGCCGTCGACGAACTCGACGAAGCCGTGCACGAAATGCTGGCGCGATTGCTCGCCTTCGGTCAGGCAGTCGATCCCGGCATCTTCCTGCAGCTTCAGCCACAGCAGCGTGGCATCGCGCTTGGCACGGGCGAGATCCGCGCCATCCTGGCGCCATTTCGGCCACAGCTTATGCGTTTCGGCGAGCCAGCCGGGCTTGGGCAAGCTGCCGGCGATCGTGGTGGGGAACAACATGGCGGCTTTCTCCCAGGGGGTTTCCCCCTGGTTAAGCCGCCGCGTGCCGCCGCGCAAGCGCGCTTACGACGCCGGGCGGGCGCTCGGGTGTTCCTGCGCGTCGACGACGCAATAAGCGGCCATGTTGACGATGCCGCGTACCGTCGCCGTGTTGTCCAGCAAGTGGACAGGTGCCGCCGGACCCAACAGCACCGGGCCGATCTTCTGCGCGCCCGCGAATTCCTTCAGCAGGTTGAAGGCGATATTCGCGGCGTCGAGGCTGGGCATGATCAACAGATTGGCCATGCCTTCGTAGCGCGGCTCCAACACCGCGTTGCGGCGGATCTCGTCGGAGATCGCAGCCTCGGCGGTCATCTCGCCATCGACTTCCAGATAGGGCGCCATCGCCTGGATGCGTTCGAGCGCGCCGCGCATGCGGTCGGCCGACGCACATTCGGCCGAACCGAAATTCGAATGCGACAGCAACGCCGCCTTCGCCTTCAAGCCGAACAGCTTCACGACTTCCGCCGCGCGCACGGTCATGCCGGCGATCTGCGCGGAGTCGGGTTCGCGCGACACATGCGTATCGGCGATGAAGATCGTGCCGCGCGAATGGACGAGCGCCGAGACGGCCGACGGTGCGGCCACGCCCGGCTTCAGGCCGATGATATCGACGACGTCGCGCAACGCGCGGTTCCAGCGGCCGATCAAGCCGCCGATCATGCCGTCGGCCTCGCCCATGCGCAGCATCAGCGCCGCCAGCACCACGTTGCGCGTGCGCACGATGGTGCGCGCCGTGTCGGGCGAAATGCCCTTGCGGCCCATAAGATTGTGATAAAGGCGCCAGACTTCCGAATAATTCGGCACGTCTTCGGGATTGATCAGACGGAAATCGCCGTCGATCGCCATGCGCAGGCCGAGTTTGTCGAGCCGCTTGCGGATCGTTTCGCGCCGTCCGACCAGGACCGGCAGGCAAATGCCTTCGTCGATCAGCGTTTGCGCCGCGCGCAACACGCGCTCGTCCTCGCCGTCGGCGAAGATGATGCGCTTGGGTGCGGCCCGCGCGCGCTCGAAGATCGGCTTCATCACGAAGCCCGAGCGATAGACGAATTGCGACAGCCGGTCGGTATAAGCGTCGAAATCCGTGATCGGGCGCGTGGCCACGCCCGATTCCATCGCCGCCTTGGCGACGGCGGGCGCGATCTCGGTGATCAAGCGCGGATCGAAGGGTTTCGGGATCAGGTTTTCCGGGCCGAACGCCGGCGGCTCGCCGCCATAAGCGGCCGAGACGATATCCGACGGCTCCTGCAAGGCGAGATCGGCGATCGCGCGCACGGCGGCGACCTTCATCGCCTCGTTGATCGTCGTCGCACCCACGTCCAAGGCGCCGCGAAAGATGAACGGGAAGCACAGGACGTTGTTGACCTGGTTGGGATAGTCCGAACGGCCGGTCGCGATGATCGCGTCGCCGCGCGCGGCCTTCACTTCCTCGGGCAGGATTTCCGGCGTGGGGTTGGCGAGCGCCAGAATCAGGGGCTTGGCCGCCATCTTCGACACCATCGTGCCCTTCAGCACGCGGGGTGCAGACAGGCCCAGGAACACGTCGGCGTCGCCGATCACGTCGTCGAGCGTGCGCGCATTGGTGTCGCGCGCGTAGCGCGCCTTGCGCGGGTCCATCAATTCGGTGCGGCCTTTGTAGACCACGCCGGCGATGTCGGTGACCCAGATGTTTTCCTGCTTCACGCCCAGATCGACGAGCAGATCGAGGCAGGCCAAGGCGGCGGCACCGGCCCCCGACGTGACGAGCTTGACCTTCGACACGTCCTTGCCGACGACGCGAAGCCCGTTGAGGATCGCCGCACCGACGATGATCGCCGTGCCGTGTTGGTCGTCGTGGAAGACAGGGATCTTGAGACGCTTGCGCAGCTTCTCTTCGATCTCGAAGCACTCGGGCGCCTTGATGTCTTCGAGATTGATGCCGCCGAAGGTCGGCTCCAACGCCGCGACGATATCGACGAATTTGTCCGGGTTCAGTTCGTCGACTTCGATATCGAACACGTCGATGCCGGCGAATTTCTTGAACAGCACCGCCTTGCCTTCCATCACCGGCTTGGCGGCGAGCGGCCCGATGGCGCCCAAGCCCAAAACGGCCGTGCCGTTGGTGACGACGGCGACGAGATTCGCGCGCGCGGTGACGGTGGCGGCTTCGGCGGGATTTTCGACGATGGCTTCGCACGCGGCGGCGACACCGGGCGAATACGCCAACGCCAGATCGCGCTGGTTGGCGAGCGGCTTGGTCGCGACGACCGCGAGTTTACCGGGCTGCGGGAGACGGTGATATTCGAGGGCCGCTTCGCGCAGCTTGTCGTCCGCCATGAATCCCGCCGGTGATATCAAAGGGGTCGATGGTGCGGTCGAGAAGACTCGAACTTCCACGGCCTTTCGGCCACCAGCACCTCAAGCTGGCGCGTCTACCGTTCCGCCACGACCGCACATCGAGGAGGTCGGCATGCCCGCCCAAGGGGAGGACTTGCCAACACGGGTGCGGGGGGATACCAAATCGGGCCCGCCGTGGCAAGCGCTCGTGGTTCTTTCTGAATGACCTGGAAAAACAAGCCCCTGGACGGCCTGGAATGGACGGTGCGCGAGGGGTATAGCGACTATGCCGCGACCCTCGCCGAAATGTCGGCGCGCGCCGACGCCATCAGGGCCGGAACGGCACCCGAGGCGGTCTGGCTGGTGGAACACGCCCCCGTCTATACGGCCGGCACCTCGGCCAAGCCCGAAGACCTGCGCGACCCCCGTTTTCCGGTGTTCGAAGCCGGGCGCGGCGGCCAATACACCTATCACGGGCCCGGCCAGCGCGTGGCTTACGTGATGATCGACCTCAAAGAGCGCGGCGGCGACGTGCGCGAATACGTGCGCCGGCTGGAGGAATGGATGATCCGCACCCTCGCCCGCTTCAACGTGAAGGGCGAGCGGCGCGACGGCCGCGTGGGCATCTGGGTCGATCGGGGTCCGGACGGGCGCGGCGGGCGGCGCGAGGACAAGATCGGCGCGATCGGCGTGCGGGTGAAGCGCTGGGTCACGTTCCACGGGTTGTCGCTGAACGTCGATTGCGACCTTTCCCATTTCGCCGGCATCGTGCCGTGCGGAATTTCGGCCCCCGCCTATGGCGTCACGTCGCTGGCCGATTTGGGCTTGCTGGTGACGATGCCGGAATTCGACATGATGCTGCGCGAGGAATTTACCCACGTATTCGGGGGATGATAGCGGCGGCACGTGGCGCTATGATTATCCTGGTATGCTGCTGCCGCCCGCCGACCCGATCACCCATGAACGCGAACAATGGCGCGCGCGCGTTGCCGACCACGACGCCGTGCGCGCGGCCGGTGAACATCTGGTTCGCTGCGAGCAGAATGCGATCGACGAGTTGTTCCAGCTGCGCAATCAATGCGCGCCGGAAATCGTGATCGACCCGGCCCTGCCCGATCTCGACCTGCCCCAGCACGCCAATCTGATGCGCTATTGGCGCCAACTGCCGCGCGACGCGGGCGCCGATCTGCCCGCGCGAAATTCCGTGCGGCCCGAAGATCTGCGCGGCACGCTGGGCGATCTGATGCTGCTGGAAGCGGACGCGACGGGTGCCGATTTCGTCTATCGCGTCTACGGTTCCAACATCGCGATCAATGCCGGCCAGGATTGGACCGGCTGGACCGTCGGCGCCATGGGCCTTCGCACCGGCAACGGCATCGGCCTGTTCTATCGCGCCGTCTATGTCGCGAGCGCTTTGGCGCGCAAGCCGATCTACAGCGCGCACGAAGCGGCCCCGTATCAGGCACCCAGCCTGTGGCGGCGCTTGATCGTGCCGCTGGCCGGGGAGACCGGCGATGTCGGCTGGTTCCTGGTCGCCAATCTGCCCGAGAAATTCCGCCGCCCCGATCGCGCGCGCGAGATCGAGATGCGCCGACGTTTGGGCCCGGGCAAAGACTGACGTTCGGATCGCTTGCGGGGTTCAACGACTCTGCGTTCGGCGTTATGCTTACAACAGCATGCTGCGCCGTACCGCCGACCCGATTGCCCATGAACGCGAAACCTGGCGCGCCCGCGTCGAAGGACATGCGCAGGTCCGCGAAGCGGGCGAAGAATTGCTGCGCGGCGGCCAGTCGATCATCGACGAAACCTTCCGCGGCTATGGCCGCCCGCCGCCGGCGATCGTTATCGATCCCGCCCCCGCCGCCCTCGACTTGCCCGAGCACGCGGCGCTGATGACGTTCTGGCGCGATCTGCCCCGCGACGACGGTGATTTGCCGGCACGTTCGGCGCTGCGCCCGGAAGAACTGCACGGCATGCTGGGCGATCTTCTGCTGTTGGAAGCGGAAGCGTCGGGCACGGATTTCGTCTATCGCGTTTACGGCACCAGAGTCGCGCAGAACGCCGGTCAGGATTGGACCGGCTGGAGCGTGGGCGCGATGGGATTGAAGATCGGCGCCAGCCTGTCGCTGTTCTATCGCGGCGTCTATGTCGCCGCTTCACTCGCGCGCAAGCCGATCTACACCGCGCACGAAGCGCCGGAATGGATCAGCCACGCGATTTGGCGGCGCTTGGTCGTGCCGCTGGCCGGCGCCGACGGCGCCGCGACATGGTTTCTGGTCGCCAATATCGCGACGGCGCCGCGCCGACCGGACATTGCGCGCGAAGCGGAAATGCGCCGCTATCTGGGGCCGAGCAAGAGCGCCTAGCGCAAAAGATAGCCGAAACCGCTTTCCATCACGCCGTCGTCGGCAATTGCGAAAAGCCGGTCCAGCCTTCGTCGATGGCGTCCACGCGCGAGATCGTGTCGACCCGCGCCGCCGGCGGGCCGTTGCGGCATTCGGCGATCATTGCCTCGACCCCGTCGGGCGATCCGGCGAACACGGCTTCCACCGTGCCGTCGTTGCGGTTGCGGACCCAGCCGCACAAACCCGACGCACGGGCGCGATCGACCGTCCAGCCGCGATACCACACGCCTTGCACGCGGCCGGAAACAACCACGCGCACGGCGATACGTGCCGTCATCGCCCCGGCTTCTCGAACACGACATGCATCGCGTGTTCGGTCGTCGCCTTGCGCGCGACTTCGAAGCCTTGCGACTTCAGATCGATGCCGTCGAACGGTTTGGTGCCCGAACCCAGCAGGATCGGCGACACGACCAGATGGAAACGGTCGATGGCGCCCAGGCGCAGATACTGGTTGATCGTCGCCGCGCCGCCGCCCACGCGCACGTCTCTGGCGCCCGCCGCTTCGCGCGCGCGACGCAGCGCTTCCTCGGCGCCGCCAGTGACGAAATGGAACACCGTGCCGCCCTTCATTTCCAACGGCGCACGCGCATGATGGGTCAGCACGAAGACGGGCACGTGATAGGGCGGCTCCTCGCCCCACCAGCCCTTCCATTGATCGTCGGGCCACGGCCCGCGCACCGGCCCGAACATATTGCGGCCCAAGATCCAGGCGCCGACATTCTCGAAACTGCGCGCGGCGAAATCGTCGTCGGGTCCCGTCGCGCCGCCGTCCTTGCCGAGCACGCGCTTCTGGAACGTCTCGGTGCCGAACATCCAAGTGTGGAGCCCCGTCCCGCCCTCGCCCAACGGGTTTTCGAGGCTTTGGTTGGGGCCCGCCGCGTAGCCGTCGGCCGAAATCGCGAAACAATCCACGCGCAGCATCGTTCCCTCCGTCAACGCCAAGCGGCTTCGGCCATCGCGCGCAGCGCCGTGCGGATGGCGGCGCGCGCTTGGCTCTCCAATTCCGCGTCGGAAGGTAGCGCGTCGCCGCCGCCATGGGCCAGTGCGTTGCGCCGTTCGCGCAACAGGTCGAACTCCGGATCGCCGTCGCCGCGTTTGCGCATCGCCGGTTCGGCCAGCGTGAAGGCGAGCATCACGCACGCCGCCCATGCGCCCGCACAAAACGCGGCCTCGATCTCGCCCAGCAAGCGTTCCGTGCGCTCGTCGAATTCGGGCGCGGCCGGGCCGGCATTGGCCGCCACCGCGCGCGCGAACCAATCGGCGCGCGCGTGCCAGGTTTCGGGATCGGGCGGCGGCAGCCCGGCGCCCGTCACTCGAACTCGACGATTTTCTGATCGACCGCCAGGGAATCGCCGGCGGCGGCGTGCAGCTTGGCGATCTTCCCGTCGCGCTCGGCGCGCAGGATATTCTCCATCTTCATCGCCTCGACCACACAAAGCTCGTCGCCCGCCTTGACCTCCTGCCCCGCTTGCAGCGGCAGCGTCTTCAACAGACCCGGCATCGGCGACAACAGGAACTTCGACGTATCGGCCGCGCGCTTCTCGGGCATCAGCTTGCGCAGTTTCGCCACACGCGGCGGCAACACCAGCACGGGCAAATTCGTGCCGCCATGGGCCAGCATGAAGCCCGCCCCGTTGCGCTCGACTTGCGCGGACAACGCGGCTCCATCGACCGTCGCTTCCATCAATACGCGGCCGGGCGACCATTCGGTCGTCACCACGCTGGTCTCGCCGCCCGAGGTGACGCGATAGGCGCCGTCCACGAACTCGACCTTCGTCGCCGTATCCTCGCCCGCCAAGCGGACGACGAACTCGCTTTCGATCTTCGCCTCGTGGCCTTTGAGCTGGCCGGAGATACCGGTCTCGCGCTCGCGAATGCGGCGCTGCGCGACGGCGGCGAGTGCGACCAGCACGCGGCGCAGATCGACGTCCACAACGCGGCCCTTGAAGCCGCCGGGGAACTCCTCGGCGATGAAGCCGGTCGTCAGGCGCCCGGCCTTGAAGCGCGGGTGATGCACCAACGCCGCCAGGAACGGGATGTTGTGGCCCACGCCGCGCACGACATAGGCGTCCAGCGCGTCGGCCATGCGTTGCGTGGCCTGCGCGCGGGATTCGCCGTAGGCCACCAGCTTGGCGATCATCGGGTCGTAATACATCGAGATCTCGGCGCCTTCATAGACGCCGGTATCGACGCGAATGCCGGGCTTCGTGGTCGGTGCCGCGCAACGCGTCAACCGCCCGATCGACGGCAGGAAGTTGCGCACCGGATCTTCGGCGTAGACGCGCGCTTCCAGCGCCCAGCCGGTCAGCTTCACGTCCTTCTGTTCGAAAGGCAGCTTCTCGCCCGCCGCGACGCGGATCATCAATTCGACCAGATCGACGCCGGTGACGCATTCGGTCACCGGATGCTCGACCTGCAAGCGCGTGTTCATTTCCAGGAAGTAGAAATTCTTGCGCTTGTCGACGATGAACTCGACCGTGCCGGCGGATTTGTATTTGACCGTCTTGGCGAGGGTGACGGCTTGCGCACCCATCGCCGCGCGCGTCTTGGGATCGAGGAAGGGCGACGGTGCCTCCTCGATCACCTTCTGATGGCGGCGCTGGATCGAGCATTCGCGCTCGCCCAGATGCACGATATTGCCGTGGCCGTCGCCGATCACCTGGATCTCGATATGGCGCGGCTCCTCGACGAACTTCTCGACGAACACGCGATCGTCGCCGAACGCGCTTTTGGCCTCGTTGGTGGCGGAGCGGAAGCCTTCGCGCGCCTCGGCGTCGTTATGCGCGATGCGCATGCCCTTGCCGCCGCCGCCGGCCGAGGCCTTGATCATCACCGGATAACCGATGGTCTTGGAGATCGCGACGCATTCCTCGGCGTCTTTCAGCGGCTTCAGATAGCCCGGCACCGTCGATACGCCGGCCTTCTGCGCGAGCAATTTGGATTCGATCTTGTCGCCCATCGCGGCGACGGCGCGCATCGACGGGCCGATGAACACGATGCCGGCTTCGTCCAATGCCTTCGCGAAAGCCGCGTTCTCCGACAGAAAGCCGTAGCCCGGATGCACCGCCTCGGCCTTCGTCTTCTTGCAGGCCTTCACGATCGCGTCGATCTTCAGATAGCTCTGCGCCGAGGGCGCGGGGCCAATATTGATCGCCTCGTCCGCCATGCGCACATGCAGCGCTTCGGCATCGGCGTCGGAATAGACCGCGACGGTCTTGATGCCCATGCGCTGGCAGGTGCGGATCACGCGGCACGCGATCTCGCCGCGATTGGCGATCAGAATCTTCGAGAACGGCGGGCCGCCAGGAACGACCGGCTTCTTGATCGCGGACTTCTTCGCGGGCGATTTCTTGGCTTTCTTCGCGGCCATGATCACTTGTCCCCGGGGCCGAACAGGCCCGATGCCAACACGACATGAACGGCCAACGGCCCGCCCCAAGCGACCGCGACCAGCGGCCACCAATCGAAGGCGGGACCTTTGACGAGATTGAGCAGCGCCAGCACGCCGGTCGTCAAAATCGCGGCGGCGACGTGAAGCTGAAGGGCGCGACGCTTGTCGATCATCGGCGTGCCCCGACGATTTCGCGCGCATAGAGCCAATGCGCGAACAGCGGCAGCGCCCAAGCGAAGGCGAAATACATCCACCACGGATTTCCGGGCGAGACGAGGAAGTTCACCGGAATCATCACCACCAGCACGGCGAGAAACAGGATCGCGTGCAGCCGGAATTTCCGGACCTTGTCGGCGCGCGGGTCGCTCACAGCGGCATGTTCCCGTGCTTCTTCCACGGATTGGCGAGTTGCTTGGTCTTGAGCATCGCCAAGGCGCGCGCGAGGCGCGGCCGCGTGGATTTCGGCATGATCACGTCGTCGAGGAAGCCGCGCGACGCCGCGACGAAGGGATTGGCGAAGCGGCGGCGATATTCCTCGGTGCGCGCCTCGATCTTCGCCTTGTCGCCCATATCGGCGCGGAAGATGATTTCGACCGCCCCCTTGGGGCCCATCACGGCGATTTCCGCCGAGGGCCACGCGTAGTTCAAATCGCCGCGCAGATGCTTGGACGCCATCACGTCGTAAGCGCCGCCATAGGCTTTGCGCGTGATGACGGTCACCTTCGGCACCGTCGCTTCGGCATAGGCGTAGAGAAGCTTCGCACCATGCTTGATGATGCCGCCATATTCCTGCGCCGTGCCGGGCAGAAAGCCCGGAACGTCCACAAAGGTCACAATAGGTATGTTGTAGCAATCGCAGAAGCGCACGAAGCGCGCGGCCTTGGTCGACGACGCGATATCCAGGCAGCCCGCCAGCACCATCGGCTGGTTGGCGACGAAGCCGACGGTCGAGCCTTCGATGCGCCCCAAGCCGACGATGATGTTCTTGGCGAAATCCGGCTGAATTTCGAAGAAATCGCCGTCGTCCACGACCTTCAGGATCGCTTCCTTCATGTCGTAGGGCTTGTTCGGGTTCGCCGGGATCAGCGTATCGAGCGATTCCTCGATCCGCTCCGGGCTGTCGTTGGTCGGACGCACCGGGACCGGCGCCTTATTGCTGGCCGGCAGGAAATCGACGAAGCGGCGCGTTTGCAGCAACGCTTCGACGTCGTTGTCGAAAGCGAGATCGGCCACACCCGAACGCTGCGTGTGCGTCGATGCGCCGCCCAGGTCTTCGGCCGAGACGATCTCGTGCGTCACGGTCTTCACCACGTCCGGCCCCGTGACGAACATGTAGGAGCTATCGCGCACCATGAAGATGTAGTCGGTCATCGCGGGCGAGTAGACCGCCCCGCCCGCGCACGGCCCCATGATCAGCGAAATCTGGGGCACGACGCCCGACGCCAGCACGTTGCGCTGGAACACTTCGGCGTAGCCCGCGAGCGACGCGACACCTTCCTGGATGCGCGCCCCGCCGGAATCGTTGAGGCCGATGACGGGGGCGCCGACTTTCATCGCCTGATCCATGATCTTGCAGATCTTCTCGGCGTGGCTCTCGGACAGCGAGCCGCCGAACACGGTGAAGTCCTGCGAGAACACGAAGACGAGACGGCCGTTGATCGTGCCCCAGCCGGTGACCACGCCGTCGCCCGGGACCTTCTGTTCGGCCATGCCGAACTCGGTCGAGCGATGCTCGACGAACATGTCCCATTCCTCGAACGAGCCTTCGTCGAGCAGGATGGCGAGACGTTCGCGCGCGGTGAGCTTGCCCTTGGCGTGCTGCGCTTCGACGCGCCGCTCGCCGCCGCCCGCCCGGGCCCCGGCCCGGCGCGCTTCGAGTTCCTTCAGGATTTCCTGAGTCATCGTCCCTGTCCCCGGAAGCCGTTCGTGCTTTACCGGGAAACAGGGGTAACAAAGCCTCTAGCTTCGCGCCAGCGCGAAAAACCGTTCTGCGACAATAAGTTCCTGCCGGGTTTTGGCGCGCTTCTCGGTCGCTTCCGAATCCTCGCCCCATCTTTCAATCTGAAATGTCGCGTCGAGTTCGGCGGCATCGAAGGCGCCCACCGCATCGATTTTGCCTTCGGCGAGCGCCAGCGACACGATCAGCGAGCCGGTCGCCGCGACCGCGACCCCCAGCCCCGCCAATTTAAGATCGTCCATCGCCGCCATCGCGGCGCGCAACGCCGCGAGGGATTGCGCGGGTTGATCGGGCGCGATGATCGAGCCATGCGACACGACCAAGGGGGCGTCGAAGGTCAACGCCGCCCAATCGAGCAGCGGCTGCCAGATCGCCGCTTCGCGTTCGATCAGCGCGGGCGGCTCGGAAGCGCGGAAGCAAAGAAGTTCGGTTTCCGCATGCGCGACCAACTCGTCGAGGATCGCTTCGCGCTTGGGGGGTACGCGATCGATCGCCGTGCCCACGATGCGCGTCAGCGGCAGTTTCGAGAAATCGATCTTCGGCGCTTTGGTGCGCGGCAGCACATCGCGCCATTCGTCGACCATCGCCTCGGCAAGGCGTTTGGACGCGATGGCGATCTCCGTGCCCGCCGGCGTCTTCAACGGCTTGCCGTCGAGCGCCACGCCGAAGGAACCGTCGCCGCGCGCCTGCAGCGACGGTTCGACGAAAGCGGCCGCACTCACCGCCCGAACAGGCCGCGAATGGCGCCGCCGACACCGCCCGAGGGCTGCTGTTGTTGCTGCTGCTGCGCCGGGGCTTGCTGCTGCTGGCGCTGCTGCGTCGCCGGTGCGGTCTGCTGCGGTGGGGCCGCGCGGCCGGTGGCGGCCGCCAGCGCGTTGGCGCACGGATCGCCCGACACGCGCGACGCGGCACTATTCGCGACAAGGCCGGTGATCAGCGAGCTGGCACCGCCGGTCGCGATCCCGGCGGCCGTGCCGAGAACGCCGGTCGCGAGGCTTTGCGCCATCGCCGCCGCGTCGGGCGCGTAGCTCGGGTTCGCGAAGGTGCCGCCGATGCGCAAGGCGATCGGCCCGGCCGTCTGGCCCAGCGCCAATTGCTCGGTCGCGAGGTTCAGCGTGCCTTGGGTGCGCGCGCTGATGATCCCCGTTTCGATCAGGCCGGCCTTATAGGTGCCGATGCCGTCGCGGAAATCGATCTTGTGAATGCCGCATTTGACCGAGGTGCCAATATTCACCTGCGCAAGGCCGGGCGCCACGCTGTTCAACCATTGGCCCACGAAGCGCACCGCCGCCTGGCCCAACTCGCCCTCGCCCATATTGAGGAACACGTCGCCTTGCAGCGACGCCGCGACCGCGCGCGGGGTTTCGCCGCGCCCTTGCAGATTGAGGTCGAAGGACGTGACGCCGCCCTTGAACCAATCGCTGAGCTTGCGGCTTTCCAGCACCTTGCCGACGTCGAGATTGCGCACCTCGACCTTCTGGGTCAGCGCTTTTTGCGTGCCGTTCAGGGCGCTTTCGACCGACACGCGACCGCCTTCGATTTCGAAGGTCAGCGGCTTGACGGTCAGATTGCCGTTGGCCAGCGCGACTTGCAGGTTCAGCGATTTCAGCGTCGCAGGCTCGGTCACGATCTGCCCGGCGCGATAGGTGATATTCGCGTTGGCGGCGTTGAGCGCCTCGTAGGGCAATTTCTCGTTCGGGATCACGCGCCCGTCCGAGGGCTTCGCGGCCCCGCCGCTCGACGCGGGCGCCGAAGCGGTCGTGCTCGACGCGGACGACGACGAACCGCCCGACGACGCCGGGAACAGCTTCGTCAGGTCCACTTGCTGCGATTGCAGATTGGCCGTGACGCTGGGCTTCGCGTTGCCCGTGGGCAAGCTCGCGTTGATCGTGCCGGCGAGATCGACGGCGTTGTCGTTGCCAACCTTCAGGTTCAATCCGGTCACGTCGATCCGATTGGCGGCGGGTTCGCTGACCGAAGCTTGCAGCGACAACGGTCCGGTCACGGGGGCGTCCTGCTTCAGCGCCTTGAACAGCCCGGCGAGGTCGCGGCTTTCGGCTTTGATATCGAGCTTGATGCCGCGCGTCGTGGCGTTGGTCGGATCGGTCACCGCCCCGGCGATGGTCGCGAGGATCGTTTCGGCGCCACCCGCCGTCACCGACAAACGCGGGATCGAAGGGCGGCCTTGCGGTGCGGCGTCGGTCAATTGCAACTCGGCCTTCACCGGGCCGATCGCCGGGATGTCCTGCTTCACCAGCGCGCCGAGCTTGGCGAGATCGGGCACGTCGACGCCCAGGACGAGATCGAGGCCCTTGCCTTGCGTCGGCGCCACGATGCCGCCCTTGACCGTCGCGGTCACGACATCGGCGAGCTTGGCGGTGAGGTCCACCGGCCATGCGGGGCCCGAATTGGCGAGCATGCGTTCGATCGAACCGACCGTGCCGGCGAGCGCGAATTTGACGTCGCCGACGACCGGCGCCGTGGCGCCGCCCGCGATGTCGAGTTTCAGCGGCGACGACGCGGAATCGGCGTTGAGCAAAACCTTCTCGAGATTCGCCGCGTTCGTTTCGTTGGTCTTCCCGTCCTTATATGTGAAGCGCAGATTGCGGATCTCCACCTCGCGCACCACGGGCAACGGCATGGCGCCGCCCGAGGCTTGCGCCGCCGGCGCTTGCTGCTGTTGCGCCGGGCGAGGCTGGCCTTGCGCGGCGGCGGGTTGTGCGGGCGTGAATTCCCAATTGCCGCGGCCCTGGCGATCCGTCTCGATCAGCAGATCGGCGTCGAGCAGGACGAGCTTCTTCACGTCCACCTGCTGCGACAACAGCGGGATCAACGCGACCTGCACTTCGAAGCGGCCGACCTTGACCATTTCGGGGCGCGAGCCCCAGGACGCGTTGGCGAACGAAACGTCGGCGATCGAGAAGCTGGGGGTGAAGCCGAGGCCGAGCTTGATATCGCCGCTCAGCTTCAGATCGCGCCCGGTGGCGTTCTTCGCGGCCTCGACGATCTGCGGCTTGTATTTGTTGACGTCGAGCGTGGAGAGGAAAACGGCCACACCGCCCACGGCCAGGACGATCAAGCCGACGAGGCCGATGACGATCCATTTCAACGCTTTCATGGCGTGTCTCCTTTTCCTATCGCGCGAGGGCGGGCAGCAAATCGGCGAAATTCGCCAATACGCGCTCGGCCCCGTGCTCGATCAATTCGTCTTCGGCGTGATAGCCCCACGACACGCCCAGCCCGCGCACTTTCGCGTTGCGGGCCATCGCCATGTCGAACACCGTATCGCCGATCATCACGGTGTTTTCGGGGCCGAAGCCCGCTTCTTCCATCGCCTGGAAGATCATCGTCGGATCGGGCTTGCCCGGCGCGTTATCCGCGGTCTGCAACGTCGCGAAGCGCGGATGCAAACCATGCGAGCCGAGCACGGCGTCGAGGCCGCGCCGGTTCTTGCCCGTGGCGATGCCCAGCGTCCAGCCGGCGGCGGCGAGCGCGTCGAGGGCCGCCAAAGCGCCGTCGAACATCGGCTCGACGAAGCCCGGCTGCAAGCGTATCGCATGGAACGCGTTCTTATACGCGTCGACCAAGCGCATCACCGCCGCTTCGTCGCTGTCGGGCGACAAGCGCGCCATGCATTGCGCCAGCGGCAAGCCGATGACGCGATGCGTTTGTTGCAGCGTCGGCGGCGGCAATTTTTCCGCCGCGAACGCGGTTTCCATGCACGCCTGAATGGCGTGCTGGCTATCGACCAGCGTGCCGTCGAAATCGAAAATCGCGAGACCCGTCATGACGCCGAATTTGGCAGATTTGGGCGCCTATTGGAACGCCCCTACGCCTCGGGGAACGGATCGGGATTGAGGTTCGGATCGAATCCGAAAAACTCCCAGGTTTTACGCATATGCGGGGGTAAAGGCGCCTTCACCTTCAACATTCCCTTGCCCGAGGGATGCGGCAATTCGATCGAGCGCGCGTGCAAATGCAACTTGCCGGAAATCCCTTCGCCTTGGATGCGCGATTCCCCGCCGCCGTATTTGCCGTCGCCGACGATCGGCGTGCCCAGACCGTCGGCGCAATGCACGCGCAATTGATGCGTGCGGCCGGTGCGCGGCCACATCACGAGCCAGGTGCAACGCCCCGCCGCCAAATCGACCGTGTCGTAAAGCGTGATCGCGCGCTTGGCGTCGTCCTCGCCGCTCGACGCGACGCGCTCGAAGCCCGACGGCCCCGCTTCTTTGGCCAACGCGAGATCGATCTTGCCGCGCGCGAGCTTCGGCTGGCCGACGACCAGCGCCCAATAGAGCTTGCGCGCATTGCGATGGCGGAATGAGTCCGCCAAACGCTGCGCGTTCTTCGCCCCGCGCGCGAGCACCAGCACGCCCGACGTGTCGCGATCCAAGCGATGGACGAGTTTCGGCTTGCCTTCCTTGTGATCGAATTCGAGCGCTTCGAGCATGCCGTCGATATGGCGCTCGGTGCCCGTGCCGCCCTGCACCGCCAAGCCCGGCGGCTTGTCGAGCACGATCACGTCGTCGTCCTTGTAGATAACCCAGGAGCGGATCGCTTTCGCATCCGCCTCGGTCACCGGCCGGCGCTCGCGGATTGCGGGTGCGGCTTCGGCGACTTCCGCCGGCACTTCCTCGATGCGCGGCGGCAGGCGCACGGTCTGATCCGGTTCCAAGCGATGCGACGACTTCACGCGCTTGCCGTCGACACGGATTTGGCCCGTGCGCAGCAGCTTTTCGATGCGGCCCTGGTTGAGCACCGGAAAGCGGCGCTTCAGCCAGCGGTCGAGGCGCTGATCGGCATCGTCGACCTTGATCTTCAATTCGGTGACGGCGCTCATTCGTCCGCATTCCTTTTCGCCCGCAGCTTGGCCCAATAGTCGAGGCGCTTGCGGATCTCGCGCTCGAAGCCCCGTTCGGGCGGGGCGTAGAATTCGCGCCGCGCCATGCCTTCGGGGAAGTAATTCTGGCCGGAGAATCCGTCTTCGGCGTCGTGGTCGTAATTGTAACCCGCCCCGTAGCCAAGCTCCTTCATCAGCTTGGTCGGCGCGTTCAAGATGTGTGCGGGCGGCATCAACGAGCCGGTTTCGCCCGCCGCGCGCTTGGCCGACGAAAACGCCATATAGGCCGCGTTCGATTTGGGCGCGGTCGCGAGATAGATCACGGCTTGCGCCAAGGCCAGCTCGCCTTCCGGACTGCCGAGGAAATCGTACACGTCTTTCGCGGCCAGCGCCTGATGTACCGCTTGCGGATCGGCCAAGCCGATATCCTCGACCGCGAAACGCACCAAGCGGCGCACGATATAAAGCGGCTGCTCGCCACCCGCCAGCATGCGCGCGAGCCAATAAAGCGCGCCATCGGCATCGGAGCCACGCATCGATTTATGCAGGGCGGAGATGAGGTTGTAATGCCCCTCCTGCCCCTTGTCGTAAAGCGGGGCGCGGCGCTGAACCGCGCGCACCAGCGCCTGCGTATCCATCGTTTGCCCGGACGTCTGGAAAACCTGTTCGGCGAGATTGAACAGGTACCGACCGTCGCCGTCCGCCATCGCAATCAAGGCTTCGCGGGCCCCCGCATCGAGCGGCAATTTGCGGCCTTCGGTCTCCTCCGCGCGTTGCAGCAGTTTTTCGAGGGCCGCTTCGTCCAGGCGCTTCAGCACCAGCACTTGGCAGCGCGACAGCATCGCGGCGTTGATCTCGAAAGACGGGTTCTCGGTCGTGGCCCCAACCAGCGTCACCGTGCCGTCTTCGACATACGGCAAGAATCCGTCCTGCTGGCCGCGATTGAAACGATGGATTTCGTCGACGAACAACAAGGTCGACTTGCCCATCTGGCGGCGCTCCGTGGCCTCGGCAAAGGCCTTGCGCAGATCGGCGACACCAGAGAACACGGCCGACAATGCCACGAATTCCATGCCCACCGCACCGGCGAGCAAACGCGCGAGTGTGGTCTTCCCGCAACCCGGCGGGCCCCACAATACGATCGAGGCGAGTTTCTTGGCCGCCAGCATGCGCGCGAGCGGCCCGTCGCCGGCGAGCAGATGATCCTGGCCGACGACTTCGTCGAGCGTCTTGGGCCGCAGGCGTTCGGCGAGCGGCTTGTCGCTGTCGGGGGCTTGGAACAGCCCGCCGCCGGTGGTGCTGGCTCGCTTCATCGCCTAGCCGCCGATCGTCGTGGTCAGCGTGCGCTCGCCCCGGCGCACCGAAAGGCGCCAGGGCAGCGGCAGCGTCGAAGCGCGGCGCGCATCTTCGACCGTACGAATTTCGCGATCGTTGATGCGCGTCAGAATATCGCCGGGCTGCAAGCGCACATTCGCCGCCGGGCTGCCGCGCCGGATTTCGGTCACGATCACGCCATAGGGCGGCACGTCCATCGCCAATTCCTCGACGAAGGCGGGCGAGAGATTGGCAAGCGTGGCGCCGGTCAGCGGCGTCTGGCCGCGCATCGGGGTCACATCGCGCGGCGGGTTCTCCGGCGGCGCGATCAGCGACACGTTGACCACGTCGCTGCGGCCCTGGCGATGCACGGAGAGGCGCACGGCCTGCCCGACCGGCTGCGTGGCGATCCTGAAACGCAGCGCCTCGTTGTCGTTGACCTCGCGGCCTTCGACGGCGAGCACCACGTCGCCGCGCCGCAAGCCGCCGCGTTCGGCCGGGCCGCCGGGGAACACGTCGTTCAGCACCACGCCTTGCGGGCGCGCGAGGCCCAGGCCGGACGCGATATCGGGCGTGACCGCTTGGCCGGTCGCCCCCAGCCACGCGCGCACCAGACGCCCGCCGCCTTTGGCGCTGGCGACGACCGTTTGCACCATGTTGGAAGGTACGGCGAAGCCGATCCCGTTCGAGCCGCCGTCGCGCGAATAGATCGCGGTGTTGATGCCGACCACGCGCCCGTCCATCGCGACCAAGGCACCACCCGAATTGCCGGGATTGATCGCGGCATCGGTCTGGATGAAGAAGCGGAAATCCGCGATCCCCGCCATGGTGCGTGCGACGGCGGAGACGATGCCTTGCGTCACGGTCTGGCCCACGCCGAACGGATTGCCGATCGCCAGCACCAGATCGCCGACTTCCAGATCGTCGGAATCGCGCAATTCGAGATGCGGCAACGCCTCGCCCTTCGGATCGATGCGCAGCACGGCCAGATCCGTGCGCTCGTCCGCGCGCGCGACGGTCGCTTCGAATTCGCGCCGGTCGGCGAGGCTGACGACGATCTCCTCCGCCCCCCGGATCACGTGGAAATTGGTGACGATCAAACCCGACGGATCGACGATGACGCCCGAGCCGAGCGAGCTTTGCACGCGCTGGCCCATGCCCGGAAACTGATCGCCGAAGAAACGGCGGAACATCGGGTCCTGCAACAAGGGCGACGGCAACGTCTGCTGCACCCGGCGCGTGGTGACGTTGACCACGGCCGGGGCGGCGCGCTTGACCACGGGGGCGAAGGACAGCGTGACCTGCTCGCGGCTCTCGGGCACGGCGCGGGGCTCGCCCCCACGAGGTTGGGCGAAGGCGGGCGCGCAAATCCACAGGATTGCCGCGAGGAGGACGAAAATTCGGCGCATGGTTCGGTGAAGAGTCTAGGCGGCAGCGGCGGCGCTGTCATCCCACGCAGAGGGCGCGATATTGATGATTGAACTCTACTAAAAGTGTGCTATAAACGAAACATGAACAAGCCTCATTACGGCCTCGCCTATCCGCCCAAGCCGTTCCGCTGGCGCCGCTGGCTCGCCGTGCTGGCGTTTTTCCTCGCCGCCTATTGGCAGTTCGGACGCTACACGTTCGAGATCGTGGAGATCGACGACGGCTCGGCGCCGGGAAACGGTCCCTATATCTTGACGCGTTACATCAACGGCGATCGGATCGACGTCAAAGTCTTCCTGCCGGCGGCCGAGAATGGCGGCCAAGGGCTGATCCTGCTCGACGCTCATCGGGGCTTCGCGACGGAGATCGGTTACGCCACGGACCGCACCGCTGCCCGAACGCAGGGGCTTCGCCTTGCCGGTGATTTTCACTTCTTCTTGCGCCAATGCACTTACGTGATTCGGTGGCGCGACGGCGTGCCGACGCCGGAAGGATGCCGAAACCACGAAAATGAAAGGCTCTACCCTTGAGTCTACGCGCGAAAACGGCGTGGCAGCCTTCCTATAACACAATCATAAATCACGAAAGGAACAAATCATGTCCGACGATTATCTCGAAACCAATCACGTAAACTGGGCACGGAAAAGTGCCGAGAACACTCGGCTTCCGGGCTATCACAATGGTCCGGGCGATGCCTATCGGCACATGATTTGGGTCGCCGAGATGTCGCGTCAGTCCGGCTCTTTGCCGGCGTGGGCGGTCAGCGAAGCGAATGAACTCCCCAACGCAGTTCTCATGCGGGAACGCCAAGCCGGCGCAATGGACCGACATAACAATCGAATAGCACTTCGGATCGCCCTCCATGCGAAGAGTCGGGAAGATGTCGAACGTCTCGCGCAAGCTGAGATCGTCGCCGCTTATACCGAAGGCGGAAGCGGTCAAAATGGCACTGCGCAATGGCTTGCGCGTGAACGTTGGAAACCGGCGAAAGACGCTCCTCCCGCCGACAACTGGCCGCCGAAATGGGACGATGAGCCTGCGAAGCGCGTCGAACGCCTGCTGACATTGCCGATCGAGGATTGGAGCGAGGACGATATTCGTGCGATCCAAGGTTCGCGCCTATACCGCAACGGCGACGATCCGCGCCGCAAGGAAGCGCTCGCCAAGGTCGCGCAATGGTTCGAATCATCGGAAAGCCGCCGCCAAAACCAGCTGCGCACCAGCTACGGGCCGGTGACCGTCGATCCCTATACGCGCGACGACGGAACGAAGGTCGAAGGCCATACACGGTCCTTGCCGCATCGCTGACGTCCGGAACCCGCCATGTGGAAACCCAAGCCCAAGCCCCATTACGGTGCGGCCTATCCGCCCAAGCCGTTCCGCTGGCGTCGCTGGCTGGTCGTTGCCGCAATCGTCGGCTGGGCGATCTGGTATCACGGCCGCAACGAATTCATCGTCGTGGAGATCGACGACGGCTCGGCGCCCGCCGTCGGCCAATACATGCCCGACCGGCGTATCAATGGCTGGGGCAGCACGCCGATCGCCGAAGTCCCGATCGCCGCGTCGCCGAAGCGGCGAATCATCCTGCACGCGCCATTCGAAACGTGGCGCGATTCGATCCGCGTCGGTTGGGAAAGCTGGGGCAAAGAACCCGCGCCGGCACCGGTCGAATTCCGGCGCGATTTCTGGCTGCCCTATCGCTGCGTGGTCGTGATCCGGTGGAACGAAGGCGAGGCGACGGCGCAAGGTTGTGCGCGTATCCCCGGCGAAGGCGGCCGACGCGATCCGAACGATCCGCTATCGCCGCCGTTGTGGTGATCGCGCCCTTGCCGCCGGGGCCGGGGCACCCCACACTTTCCCGAAGGATGGAGGGCGCGATGGCCCAGGATTGGACGAACGCGGTGAAGGTGGTACGTGCCGCCGCGTTGGATGCCCAGCGTCACGACCCGGCCGGGACCGGCCGCGCGACGGTGTTCGATTTCGCCGGGATCGGCGGCGGCAACGGCGCCGTCTGGGTCGGGGCCGTGTCGCTCAAACCCGGCGGCGTGGTGCCGCCCCATCATCACGGCCGCCACGAGGTCGCGATCGGCCTCACCGCCGGCCGGATGGAACTCAAATGGGGCGATGCGTTCGAGCATTCGGCCGAACTCGGCCCCGGTGACTTCGCCTATTTCGCGCCCGGCGTGCCGCATCAGGAGCGCAATCCCAGCGCGACCCAGCGCGTCGATTTCATGGTCGTGCGCTCGGACAACGAGCGCATCGCGGTGAAAATTTCGGATACGCCCGCCTGAAGCTCCAAAACGAAACGGCGCCGGTTGTGCCGGCGCCGTTCGTAACTTCGGGCGGGAAGTCGGGGGCTTACGCCGCCGCGCCTTCCTTCTCCGCCTTCTCGGCCGCTTCGCGTTCGGCCGCGACGCGGGCCTTGTCGGCCTTGCCCTTGGCTTCGACATCGCGGTCGACGAGCTCGATCACCGCCATCGTCGCGGCGTCGCCGTAGCGCATGCCCGCGCGCAGCACGCGCGTGTAGCCGCCCTTGCGGGCCTTGTAGCGTTCGGCGAGCGAGGTGAAGACCTTCTCGGCGACGTCCGTGTCCTGCAGCGTCGCGATCGCGGCGCGGCGATTGGCGAGGCCGCCCTTCTTGCCGAGCGTGATCAGCTTCTCGACATAGGGCTTGAGCTCTTTCGCCTTCGAGAGAGTCGTCTTGATCTGCTCGTGGACGATGAGCGACGCCGCCAGATTGGCGAGAGTCGCCTGGCGGTGGGTCGAGGTGCGGCCGATCTTGCGGCCCGCGGCTCCGTGACGCATGGGAACTTACTCCTTAGGAAGCGCCGCTCAGTACGGCTCTTCGAGTTTCTTGGCGAGATCCTCGATGTTCTCGGGCGGCCAGCCGGGGATCTGCATGCCCAGATGCAGGCCCATCTGCGAGAGAACTTCCTTGATCTCGTTGAGCGATTTGCGGCCGAAATTCGGCGTGCGCAGCATCTCGGCTTCGGTCTTTTGGACCAGGTCGCCGATATAGATGATGTTGTCGTTCTTGAGGCAGTTGGCCGAACGGACCGACAGCTCGAGCTCGTCGACCTTGAGGAGCAGGTTCTTGTTGAACGGCAGATCGCCCACGCGCTCTTCGGCGCGCTCGGCGGTCGGCTCCTCGAAGTTGATGAACAGCTGCAGCTGGTCCTGGAGGATGCGCGCGGCGAGCGCCACGGCGTCTTCCGGCGTCACGGCGCCGTTGGTCTCGACCTTCATCGACAGTTTGTCGTAGTCGGTGACTTGGCCGACGCGGGTGTTGTCGATCTTGTAGGAGACCTTGCGCACGGGGCTGAACAGCGCGTCGACCGGGATGACGCCGATCGGCGCGTCCGGCTGGCGGCTGGACGAGCCGGCGACGTAGCCCTTGCCCGTCTCGACCGTCATTTCCATGTTCAGCTTCGCGCCGTCGTCGAGCGTGCAGATCACGAGATCGGGGTTCATCACCTCGATGTCGTGGCCCGTTTCGATTTGGCCCGCGCGGACTTCGCCGGGGCCCGTGGCCTTCAGCTGGATGCGCTTGGGGCCTTCGCCGTGCATGCGCAGACCGATGGTCTTCACGTTCAGCACGATGTCGGTCACGTCTTCGCGGACGCCCGGCACCGACGAGAATTCGTGCAGCACGCCGTCGATCTTGATCGTGGTGATCGCCGCACCTTGCAGCGACGACAGCAGCACGCGGCGCAGCGCGTTGCCCAGCGTCAGGCCGAAACCGCGCTCCAGCGGCTCGGCGACGACGGTCGCTTCGCGCTTCGGGTCGTCGCCGGGCTCGATGTCGAGCTTCTGCGGCTTGATCAGTTCTTTCCAGTTCTTCTGCAACACGTGTTCCTACCTTTCGGTCGGAGGCGGCGGCGCATTTTCCGCGAAGGAAAAACGCGCAACCGCGAAATCGTCGTTACGAGACCCGACGCGGCGAAGCGTCAGACGCGGCGGCGCTTGGGCGGGCGGCAGCCGTTATGCGGGATCGTCGTCACGTCGCGGATCGACGTGATCTGGAACCCGACGGACTGCAGCGCGCGCAAAGCCGATTCGCGGCCCGCACCCGGACCCTTCACTTCGACTTCCAGCGTGCGCATGCCGTGTTCCATCGCCTTCTTGCCGGCGTCTTCGGCGGCCATCTGCGCGGCGTAGGGAGTCGACTTGCGGCTGCCCTTGAAGCCTTGCGTGCCGGCCGACGACCACGAGATCGTGTTGCCTTGCGCGTCGGTGATCGTGATCATCGTGTTGTTGAACGACGCGTTCACGTGGGCGACGCCCGACGTGATGTTCTTGCGCTCGCGGCGGCGGGTACGCGCGGCGCCTGCGGCTTTCTTCTCGGCCATGGATATCGGTCCTTCGGGGTCCGGAAAACGGGATTACTTCTTCGTCGCGATCTTCTTGCCGGCGATCGGACGGGCCTTGCCCTTGCGGGTGCGCGCGTTGGTGTGCGTGCGCTGGCCGCGGACCGGCAGGCCCTTGCGATGACGCAGGCCGCGATACGCACCCATGTCCATGAGCCGCTTGATGTTCATCGCGATTTCGCGGCGCAGGTCGCCTTCGACCCGGTGCTCGCGATCGATGTATTCGCGGATCTTCAGCACTTCCTCGTCGGAAAGCTGGTTCACGCGCTTGGCGTCGGGAATGCCGATCTTCTTGCAGATCTCGGCCGCGTTGTTCGGCCCGATGCCGTAGATGTAGCGCAGCGCGATGACAACGCGCTTGCCCGTGGGAATATTGACGCCAGCGATACGCGCCACGATCTTCTCTCCTTCGTCTCGACGTCCGACTTGGACGCCGCTGGTTTCCTTCGAGGCCGCCCGCACCCCCGCCCATTCGGGGTTCGGGGCCGGCGGCCCAATTGCCTAACCTCTCGTCTCGGGCCGTATCGCCTTGATACGACTCGGAAATTCGGTTCCGGCGTCTCGGCGAACGGAAAGGCGCGAAGACAATAGCTTCGCGCCCGCCCTAACCGCCGGTCGTCGGGAGCGGCGGATTATATGAATCCGCCCCCCTGAGTCAACCGTCAGAATCTCGTATAATCCGGGCCCTTTCGGGCCCTTTAGACGGCCGGAACCTCCCGGCCGAGAATCTTGCCCAACGCCTTGGTGACCTGGTCCATATCGGCCATCCCGTCGACCGTTTTGAGCACGCCTTGCTCGCGGTAATAGGGGATGATCGGCGCGGTTTGGTCGTGATAGGCCTTGAGGCGCGCGGCGACGGTCTCGGCCTTGTCGTCCGGACGACGGACGATCTTGGTCGAGCCGCAGGCATCGCACACGCCATCGGCCTTCGAAGGCTTGGTCTGATCGTGATAGACGGCGCCGCAAGCGCCGCAGGAATAACGGCCCGAGATGCGCGCGACCAACGCCGCGTCGTCGACCGCGAGTTCGATCACCGAATCGAGCTTCGTGCCCTTGCCCTTCAGCATGGCGTCGAGCGCTTGGGCTTGCGCGACCGTGCGCGGAAAACCGTCGAGGATGAAGCCGTTCTTGCAGTCGGGCTCGGCGATGCGCGCTTCGATCATCGCGATCAGGATGTCGTCGGAAACGAGCTTGCCCGCTTCCATCACGGCCTTGGCGCGCTTGCCCACGTCCGTGCCCGCGGCGACGGCCGCGCGCAGCATGTCGCCGGTCGACAGCTGAACGACGTTCAGCGCCTTCTCGATGCGCTTGGCTTGCGTGCCCTTGCCCGCACCCGGCGGTCCCAGAAGAACGATCTTCATGACGATACGGTCCTCCCCCCTCCTGCCGCGTTAGCGGCGGCTCCCGCGCAGCTTGGCCTTCTTGATGAGGCCCTCGTACTGGTGGGCCAGCAGATGCGAATGCACCTGCGCCACCGTATCCATCGTCACCGACACGACGATCAGCAGCGACGTGCCGCCGAAGTAGAACGGCACCGAGTACTGGCTGATCAGAATTTCCGGCAGCACGCAGATCGCGGCGAGATAGGCCGCCCCCAGCACCGTGAGGCGCGTGAGCACGTAGTCGAGATAGTCGGCCGTATTCTTGCCCGGACGGATGCCGGGCACGAAGCCGCCATGCTTCTTCAGATTGTCGGCCGTCTCGGCCGGGTTGAAGACGACGGCGGTGTAGAAGAACGCGAAGAACACGATCATCGCCACGTACAGCGCGATATAGAGCGGCTGGCCGTGCGACAGATGCGTGGTGAGCCAGGTCAGCCACGCGATTTCGTTGTTCTGGTTGAAATTCACGAAGGTCAGCGGCAGCAGCAGCAGCGACGACGCGAAGATCGGCGGAATGACGCCCGAGGTGTTGAGCTTCAGCGGCAGATGCGACGACTCGCCGCCGAACATCTTGTTGCCGACCTGACGCTTCGGGTACTGCACGACGATGCGGCGCTGCGCGCGTTCGATGAACACGATCGCCATGACGACCAGCACCGACATGACCAGCAGGATCAGGATCACGAAGGTCGACAAGGCGCCCGTGCGGCCCATTTCGAGCGTGGCGCCCAAAGCGGTCGGCAGGTTCGCGACGATGCCGGCGAAGATGATGAGCGAGATGCCGTTGCCGATGCCGCGCTGGGTGATCTGCTCGCCCAGCCACATCAGGAACATCGTGCCGCCGGTCAGCGTGACGACGCAGGTGAAACGGAAGAACCAGCCCGGATCGATGACCGCACCGCCCGAGCCGCCTTGCATGCCTTCCAAACCGACGGCGATGCCGAAGGACTGGAACACGGCGAGCAGCAGCGTCAGGTAACGCGTGTACTGGTTCAGCATCTTGCGGCCCGACTCGCCCTCTTTCTTGAGGGTTTCGAGCTGGGGCGACACGGCGGTCATCAGCTGAATGATGATCGACGCCGTGATGTACGGCATGATGTTGAGCGCGAATAGCGTCATGCGCCCGAGCGCACCGCCCGAGAACATGTCGAACATGCCCAGGATGCCGCCGCGCTGGGATTCGAAAATCTCGCGCAGGATCTGCGGGTCGATGCCCGGCAGCGGAATATAGGTGCCGATGCGGTAGACGATCAGCGCGCCGAGCGTGAACCACAGACGCTTTTTGAGGTCCGTCGCTTTCGCGAAGGCACCCCAGTTCAACGATTGCGCTAGCTGTTCGGCCGCCGATGCCATCTGTACCGCTCTCCGATCCTCGAAATCTCAACCCTGGAAGATATGGAGGGCCCCGAAGGGCCCTTCCAGGGTCAGATCAAGCGGCCGGTGCGGCGGGCTTGGCCCCGCCCTTCTTGGCTTCCTTGGCCTTGCGCTTGGCCTGGCGTTCCTTCTTCGCGGCCTTGTCGGCCTCGACGCGCTCACGCTTGGTCTCGACGACCGTCACCGTGCCGCCGGCCTTCTCGATCGCGGCCTTCGCCACTTCCGTGATGCCGTGAACGACCAGGTTGACCTTCGCCTTGAGGTCTTCCGCACCGCCGCCGAGGATGCGCAGGCCGTCGAACTCGCGACGCAGCACGCCGGCCTTCACGAGCGCAGCGGCATCGATCGTGCCGGTCGCGGCGATCATCTTCTCGTCGATCGCCCATTGCAGCTTGCCCAGGTTCAGTTCCTGGTAGCGCAGGCGGAACACGTTCGTGAAGCCGCGCTTGGGCAGGCGGCGATAGATCGGGGTCTGACCGCCTTCGAAGCCGTTCAGCGCGACGCCCGAGCGCGCGGTCTGGCCCTTGCCGCCGCGGCCCGACGTCTTGCCGAGGCCCGAGCCGATACCACGGCCGAGGCGCTTGGGCGCCTTGCGCGAGCCGCGATTGTCGCGAATCTGATTGAGCTTCATGGATCGATCCATCGTTTGGGGTTGCTACGCCTCGGCCTTAGGCCGAGACGCGCAACAAATGCTGCACTTTCGCAATCATGCCGCGCACCGAGGGCGTGTCCTCGAGGGTGCGCTTGGAGCGCACCTTGCCGAGGCCCAGACCCACGAGCGTTTCCTTCTGCCCCGGCTTGCGGCCGGCGACGGAGGCGATCTGTTCGACCGTCACGGTTTTCTTGGCCATGGTGATCTCCGATCCTTCTTAGGCGGTCGCGGCGGCGGCGGCCGTGCCGTCGCCTTCGCGACGACCGACGATGTCGCCGATCTTCTTCCCGCGCTTGGCGGCCACGCTGCGCGGGCTCGCCATGTGCGTGAAGGCGTCGAACGTCGCCTTGATCATGTTGTGCGGGTTGGACGTGCCCGTCGACTTCGCGACGACGTCCTGCACGCCCAGGCTTTCGAAAATGGCGCGCATCGGGCCGCCGGCGATGATGCCGGTACCCGGTTCGGCCGCGCGCAGCACGACCTTGCCCGCGCCGAAATGGCCGCGCACGTCGTGGTGCAACGTGCGGCCTTCGCGCAGCGGAACGCGAACCATCGCGCGCTTGGCGTATTCGGTCGCCTTGCGGATCGCTTCCGGAACTTCGCGGGCCTTGCCCGTGCCGTACCCGACCTTACCCTTGCCGTCGCCGACGACGACGATCGCCGCGAAGCCGAAGCGCTTACCGCCCTTCACGACCTTCGCGACGCGGTTGATAGCGACCAGCTTCTCGACCAGTTCGGCCTCATCGCGCTCCGCGCGATCGTTACCACGATCGCGGCCCCGGCCGCGGCCTTCGCCGCCTTCGCCGCGCCCGCGACGCCGATCTTCGCCGCCGCCTTCTCCGCCCTTGCGTGCCATATGAAGTGCCTTCCTCGAATTCAGATCAGAACGCCAAACCGCCCTCGCGTGCCCCGTCGGCGAGCGCGCGCACGCGCCCGTGATAACGGTAGCCGCCGCGGTCGAACGCGACTTCCTTGACGCCGGCGGCGATCGCGCGCTTGGCGACGAGCTCGCCCACGGCCTTCGCCGCGGCGAGGTCGGCGCCCTTCGTGCCGCCCGACTTCAATTCCTTGTCCAGGCTCGACGCCGCGGCGAGGGTCTTGCCCGCCGTGTCGTCGATGATCTGGGCGTAAATGTGCTTGGACGAGCGGAAGATCGACAACCGCACGCGCCCGCCAGCCTTGCGGCGGAGCGCCAAGCGCACGCGCGCCGTGCGGCGCACATGCATCTGTTTCGCTTTTTGAATCGCCATGGCCCGGGTTCCTTACTTCTTCTTGCCTTCCTTGCGGCGGATGGTCTCATCCGCGTACTTGATGCCCTTGCCCTTGTAGGGCTCCGGGCGGCGGAAGGCGCGGATTTCGGAAGCGACCTGACCGACCTTCTGGCGATCCGCGCCGGAAACGGTCAGAAGGACGTTCTTGTCGCCGACCTTGATCGTGATCCCTTCCGGGATCGGATAGATCACTTCGTGGCTGAAACCGATCTTGAGGACCAGGTTCTTGCCCTGCACGTCGGCGCGGAAGCCGACGCCGTTGATCTCCAGATCGCGGGAGAAGCCCGTCTGGGCGCCCTTGACCATGTTGGCGACCAGCGCGCGCGACGTGCCCCACGCGGAGCGCGCCTGCTTCGACTGGCTGAGCGGCAGGAAGATCACCTTGCCGCCATCCAGCTTCGCCGAGACTTCGCGATGCAGCGTGAGCGACTGACGCCCCGCCTTGCCCGCGACCACGACGTTCTGGCCTTTGACTTCGACGGTCACGCCCTGAGGGACGGCGACCGGCGCTTTGCCGATACGAGACATGTTGCCGGCTCCCCGATCAGAATACGGTGCAGAGGACTTCGCCGCCCACGTTCTGGGCGCGGGCCTCGCCGTCCGACATCACGCCACGCGGCGTGGACAGGATCGAAATCCCAAGGCCGCCGTAGAACTTCGGCAGATCCTTGATCTTCGCGTAAACGCGGCGGCCGGGCTTCGACACGCGGGCGATTTCCTTAATCACGGGCTCGCCTTCGTTGTACTTCAGCTCGACCGAGAAGAACGGAACGCTCTTCTTGGCATCAACCGACGCGTAACCGCGGATGTAACCTTCACGCGCCAGCACGTCGAGCACGTTGGCACGCAACTTCGACGCCGGAACGTCGACCGCCGCACTGCGCTGCGACTGCGCGTTGCGGATGCGCGAAAGCATGTCGCCCAAGGGGTCGCTCATCGCCATGTCCGAATTCCTTCTCTCTTACCAGCTCGACTTGACCATGCCGGGGATCTGGCCGACCGAGGCCAGCTCGCGCAGCTTGATGCGGCAAAGCTTGAACTTGCGGTAGTTGCCGCGCGGGCGGCCGGTGAGCTCGCAACGCAGACGGATGCGCGTCGGCGAGGAGTTGCGCGGAAGTTCGGCTAGCTTGATGCGCGCCTCGAAACGCTCTTCCGCCGACAGCGATTCGTCCGCCGCCGCCGCTTTCAAACGCGCGCGCTTGCCGGCGAATTGCTTCGCCAGGCGCTCGCGGCGCTTGTTCTTCTCGACCGAACTCTTTTTGGCCATGTCTAAAGGCTCCGGGCGGTCAGTTGTAGAACGGCATGTTGAAGCCCTTCAGAAGCGCCTTGGCTTCCTCGTTGGACTTCGCCGTCGTCACGATGATGATGTCCATGCCCCGGACCGCGTCGATGCGGTCGTAGTTGATTTCCGGGAACACGATCTGCTCCTTGATGCCGAGCGCGTAGTTGCCGCGGCCGTCGAAGGAACGGCCCGACAGCCCGCGGAAGTCGCGCACGCGCGGCAGGGCGATGTTCACCAGACGGTCGAGGAACTCGTACATGCGCGCGCCGCGCAGCGTGACCTTCGCGCCGATCGGCAGGCCGCGACGCAGCTTGAAGTTCGCGATCGCCTTGCGCGCGCGGATGACCTGCGGCTTCTGGCCGGTGATCGCCGAAAGTTCGGCGACGGCGGCTTCGAGCTTCTTGGCGTCGTGCGCGGCTTCGCCCACACCCATGTTCACCACGATCTTTTCGATCTTGGGAACCTGCATGGGGCTCTTGTACCCGAACTCCTTCATGAGCGCGGGACGCACGGCCGACTGATAGTTTTCCTGAAGACGGGTCGTCATGGCTATCACCGATCGATCATTTCGCCGGACCGGCGCGCGAAGCGAAGCTTGCGGCCGTCGACGGTCTTGTAGCCGACCTTCGTCGGCTTACGGTCCTTGGGGTCGATCAAGGCGACGTTCGAAACGTGGATCGGGGCTTCCTTCTCCACGATCCCGCCCGGACGGCCTTGCGTCGGCCGCGTATGGCGCTTGACCATATTCAAGCCCTGCACGAGCACCGTCTCGTCGTCCGAGAAGACCTTCACGATCTTGCCCGTCTTGCCCTTCTCGCGGCCGGTCAGGACGGCGACTTCGTCGTCTTTACGGACCTTCATCACAGCACCTCCGGCGCCAGCGAGATGATCTTCATGTAGCCCTTGCCGCGCAGCTCGCGCGTTACCGGCCCGAAGATACGCGTCCCGATGGGTTCGCCTTCCTTATTGATCAGTACGGCCGCGTTGCGGTCGAAGCGCACCGACGAGCCGTCGGCGCGGCGGATCTCTTTCGAGGTCCGCACGATCACCGCCTTGTGCACGTCGCCCTTCTTCACGCGGCCCTTCGGAATCGCTTCCTTGACCGACACGACGATGATGTCGCCGATCGAAGCCGTCTTGCGCTGGGAACCGCCGAGCACCTTGACGCACTGGACGCGGCGCGCGCCCGAGTTGTCGGCGACTTCCAAGTTGGTGCGCATCTGGATCATGGTTTAAGTCCTTCGATGCTGACGTCAGGCGGCGGTGCCGTCGACGACTTCCCAGCACTTGCGCTTGGAAATCGGGCGGCATTCGCGGATGCGCACGACGTCGCCTTCCTTGATGCGGTTCGTCTCGTCGTGGGCCAGATACTTCTTCGAGCGCACGATGAACTTCTTGTAGATCGGGTGCATGACGCGGCGTTCGACGCGGACCGTGACGGTCTTGTCCATCGCGTCGGAAGTGCACACGCCTTGGAGAATGCGACGGGGCATGTCTTCTCTCGTCCTCTTCCTCAGGCCTTGGCCGCGGCGGATTTCGCCGTGCCGCGAGCGCGTTCGGCCAGCAGCGTCTCGATCCGCGCGATGTCGCGGCGAACGGTGCGCACGCGCGCCACGTTCTCGAGCTGGCCGGAGGCCTTCTGGAAACGCAGGTTGAACTGCTCTTTGCGCAGGTCGCCCAGCTGATCCTTCAGCTGGTCGTCCGTCTTGGCGCGGAAATCGGCGGGCTTCGTCATGGTCAGGCCTCGTCGCCCAGACGCGTCACAATACGCGTCTTGATGGGCAGCTTGGCGGCGGCCAGAACGAACGCTTCTTCAGCGATGTTCTTCGGCACGCCGTCGATCTCGAACAGGATGCGGCCCGGGTTGATGCGGACCACCCAGAATTCGGGCGAACCCTTGCCGGAACCCATGCGGACTTCGGCGGGCTTGCGCGACACGGGCACATCCGGGAACACGCGGATCCACACGCGGCCGGCGCGCTTCAGGTGGCGCGTGATCGTGCGGCGGGCCGCTTCGATCTGGCGCGCGGTCACGCGTTCCGGTTCCAGGGCCTTGAGGCCGTAGGCGCCGAAATTCAGCGTGAAACCGCCCTTGGCGTTGCCGTGGATACGGCCCTTGTGCGCCTTGCGGAATTTGGTGCGCTTCGGGGAAAGCATGGTTCTTCCGTCCTATCCTTAGCGCGCGGGCTGCTGTTCCATGGCGCGCTTGTCCTGCGCCATCGGGTCGTGGGCCATGATCTCGCCCTTGAACACCCAAACCTTCACACCGCACGTGCCGTAGGTCGTCTTGGCCGTCGCCGTGCCGAAATCGATCTCGGCGCGCAGCGTGTGCAGCGGCACGCGGCCTTCGCGGTACCATTCGATACGCGCGATTTCCGCACCGCCCAGACGGCCCGAGCAGTTGATCCGGATGCCGAGCGCGCCCAAGCGCATCGCCGACTGAACCGCACGCTTCATCGCGCGGCGGAACGCGACGCGGCGTTCCAGCTGCTGGGCGATGTTTTCGGCGATCAGACACGCGTCGATTTCCGGCTTACGGATTTCGACGATGTTGAGGCTGACCTCGGCCTTCGTGAGCTTGGCGACTTCCGAGCGCAGCTTTTCGATGTCGGCGCCCTTCTTGCCGATCACCACGCCCGGACGGGCGGTGTGCAGCGTGATGCGCGCCTTCTTCGCCGGACGTTCGATGACGACGCGGCTCACGCCCGCCTGCATCAGCTTGTCCTGCAGCCACTCGCGCAGACGCAGATCCTCGTGCAGCATCGCGCTGTACCGGCGATCCGCGAACCAGCGCGAGTCCCAGGTGCGGTTGATGCCGACGCGCAGGCCGATCGGATTGATTTTCTGACCCATAGTCGACTCCTCAGGCGGCCTTGGCGGGCTTTTCAGCCTTCGCCTTGGCTTCGGCGGCGCGCTCGCGCACGATCACCGTGAGATGGCTGTACGGCTTGACGATCGACGCCGAACGGCCACGGCCGCGGGCGTGGAAGCGACGCATCTGGATCGACTTGCCGACATGCGCTTCGGCGACGACCAGACGGTCGACGTCGAGCTGATGGTTGTTCTCGGCGTTGGCGATCGCGGCCTGCAGCACCTTCTTGACCGTGCCGGCGATTCGGCGCTTCGAGAAGGTGAGCTCGGCCAGCGCCGTCTGCGCGGCCTTGCCGCGGATCAGTTCGGCGACCACGTTCAGCTTGCGCGGGGAAATCCGGATCGTGCGCAGGATGGCGCGCGCTTCGGTTTCCTTGAGCGACCGGGGGCGAGAGGGTTTCGACATGACTACTTCCTCTCGGCCGCTTTGTCGCCGCCCGAGGCCGTGTGGCCGTGGAACGTGCGCGTGGGCGAGAATTCGCCGAATTTGTGGCCGACCATGTTTTCGGTGACCAGAACGGGCAGGAACTTGTGCCCGTTGTAGACGCCAAAGGTCAGGCCCACGAATTGCGGGATGATCGTCGAGCGGCGCGACCAGATCTTGATGATCTCGTTGCGACCCGAGGAACGGGTCTTTTCCGCTTTTTTGAGGAGGTATCCGTCGACGAACGGACCCTTCCAAACCGAGCGCGACACGGTTCTCCTCCTTACTTCGCGTTACGACGACGGACGATGAGACGGTCCGTCGACTTGTTGTGACGGGTTTTGTAACCCTTGGTCGGCTTACCCCAAGGGGTAACCGGATGGCGCCCGCCCTTCGTACGGCCTTCGCCGCCGCCGTGCGGGTGGTCGATCGGGTTCATGGCGGTGCCGCGAACGGTCGGGCGGATGCCCATCCAGCGCGAGCGACCGGCCTTGCCGATCTTGACGTTCTGATTGTCGGGGTTCGACACCGCGCCGATCGAGGCCCAGGCGTCGGCCGAGACCTTGCGCAGTTCGCCCGACGAAAGGCGCAGAATGGCGTAGCCCTGGTCCTTGCCGACGAGCTGCACGTAAGTGCCGGCCGAACGCGCGAGCTGACCGCCGCGACCGACCTTGAGCTCGACATTGTGCACGACCGTGCCGACCGGGATGTTGCGCAACGGCAGCGCATTGCCCGGCTTGATGTCCGCCTTCTCGCCGGCGACGACGACGTCGCCCGGGGCCAGGCGCTGCGGCGCCAGGATGTAGGCGAACTCGCCGTCGGTGTACTTCACCAGCGCGATATACGCCGAACGGTTCGGATCGTATTCGATCCGCTCGACCTTCGCTTCGATGTCGCGCTTCGTACGCTTGAAGTCGACGACGCGGTACTGCTTGCGCGCGCCGCCGCCGTGATGGCGGGTCGTGACGCGGCCGAGATTGTTGCGGCCGCCCGTCTTCGACAGACCTTCGACGAGCGACTTGTGCGGCGCGCCTTTCCAAAGGTCGGATTTGTCGACCAGGACGACCTGGCGCAAACCCGGCGTGATCGGCTTGAATGATTTGAGGGCCATAACTGCCTGTTCCCCGTCAGATCGTCTGCGTCACGTCGATCGACTGGCCTTCGGCGAGCGTGATGATCGCCTTCTTCCAGTCCGAACGCAGACCCGCGCGGCCGCGGAAAACCTTGGTCTTGCCCTTCATGACGGCGGTGTTCACGGCCTTAACCTTGACCGAGAACAAGCCTTCGACGGCCGCCTTGATCAGCGGCTTGGGCGCATCCAGACGCACCTTGAAGGTGATCTGGTTGAATTCCGAACCGCGCGTCGCCTTTTCGGTGATCACGGGCGAAAGAATCACGCCGTACAGCGCGTCCTTCGGAAACTTGCCGGGCTTGGCGTGTCTGTTCACTTCAGGCGCTCCTGCAAAGCGGCGACGGCGTCGCGCGTGAGCACGAGCGTATCGCGGCGGAGGATGTCGTAGACGTTCGCACCCTGAACCGGGAGCACGTCGATATGCGGGATGTTGCGCGCCGCCTTGGCGAAGTTGTCGTCCAGCACGGCGCCGTCGACGAACAACGCCGCCGAGATGCCGAGCTTGGCGAACTTCGCCGTCAGGTCCTTCGTCTTGGCCGCGCCGAGCTTCGCCTGATCGAGGACGATCAGCTTGCCTTCCTTGGCCTTGGTCGAAAGCGCCGTCTTGAGGGCGAGCTTGCGCACCTTCTTGGGCAGATCATGCGCGTGGCTGCGCGGCGTCGGCCCGAAGATCACGGCGCCGTGGCGCCATTGCGGGGAACGCGTCGAACCCTGGCGCGCGCGGCCCGAGCCCTTCTGCGCCCACGGCTTCTTGCTGCTGCCGGAGACTTCGCCCACTTCCTTCGTGTCGTGCGTGCCCGCACGGCGCTTGGCGAGCTGCCAGCGCACCATGCGCGCGAGCAGATCCTGGCGAGGCTCCAGGCCGAACACGTCGTCGGCGAGGTCGATTTCGCCCGCCTGCGCGTTGTCGAGATTTTTGACCGCGATCTTCATCGTTCGATTCCCTACCGTCAGGCCGCGGACTTGCGCAGGCCGGCGGGCAGCGGGGCTTCCTTGGGAAGCTTGCGCTTGACCGCATCCGACACCAGCACCCAGTGACCCGCCTGGCCGGGTACCGCACCCTTGACCATCACGAGGCCCTTCTCGGCGTCCGTGGCGACGACCTTCAGCGACTGAACCGTCGCGCGGTCCGTGCCCATGTGGCCGGCCATCTTCTTGCCCTTGAACGTACGGCCCGGATCCTGACGCTGACCCGTCGAACCGTGGCTGCGATGGCTGATCGACACGCCGTGCGTGGCTTCGAGACCGCGGAAGTTCCAGCGCTTCATGACGCCCTGGAAGCCCTTGCCGGTCGCGTGGCCCGCGATGTCGACGAACTGCCCGATGACGAAATGGTCGGCCGCGATTTCGGCGCCCACGTCGAGCAGCTTGTCGGCGGCGACGCGGAATTCCGCGAGCTTCAGCTTCGGCTCGACCTTCGCCTTGGCGAAATGGCCGCGCATCGGCTTGCCGACGTTCTTGACCTTCGCCTTGCCCGCACCGAGCTGAACGGCGGTGTAGCCGTCCTTCTCCTTCGTGCGGACCGCGACGACTTGGCAGCCGTCGAGCGAGAGCACCGTCACGGGGACGTGGCTGCCGTCTTCGGCGAACAGGCGGGTCATGCCCACCTTCTTTGCGATGATACCCGTACGCATGGCTAAATACTCCCTCGCGTCCGGCTCAGAGCTTGATCTCGACGTCCACGCCGGCGGCGAGGTCGAGCTTCATCAGCGCGTCGACCGTCTGCGGCGTGGGGTCCACGATATCCAGAAGGCGGCGATGCGTCCGGATTTCGAACTGCTCGCGGCTTTCCTTATCGATGTGGGGGCTCCGGTTGACCGTGAAGCGCTCGATGCGCGTGGGCAGCGGGATCGGCCCGCGGACCTGGGCGCCCGTGCGCTTGGCGGTGTTGACGATCTCGCCCGTCGATTGATCGAGGACGCGATGGTCAAACGCCTTGAGCCGGATGCGGATGCTCTGATTCACCATTTCGTTTTCCTGTTTTCTGGCGCCGAGGTCGGCGGCCGAAGCCGCCGCCTTTCGTGCCGGAAGACTATCTCTCTACTACTCGATGATCTTGGCGACGACGCCCGCACCGACGGTACGGCCGCCTTCGCGGATGGCGAAGCGCAGGCCTTCGTCCATCGCGATCGGCGCGATCAGGTGAACTTCCATGGCGACGTTGTCGCCCGGCATGACCATCTCCGTGCCTTCCGGCAGATGCACCATGCCCGTCACGTCCGTCGTGCGGAAGTAGAACTGCGGACGATAGTTCGTGAAGAACGGCGTGTGACGCCCGCCTTCTTCCTTCGTCAGAATGTAGGCTTCCGCCTTGAACTTCGTGTGCGGCGTGATCGAACCCGGGGCGGCCAGAACCTGGCCACGCTCGACTTCTTCGCGCTTCGTGCCGCGCAGGAGTGCACCGATGTTGTCGCCCGCCTCGCCGCTGTCCAGCAGCTTGCGGAACATTTCGACGCCCGTGACGATCGTCTTCACCGTCGGCTTGATGCCGACGATTTCGACTTCTTCGTTCACCTTGATGATGCCGCGCTCGACGCGACCCGTGACCACCGTGCCGCGGCCCGAAATGGTGAAGACATCTTCAATGGGCATCAGGAACGGCTTGTCCTTCGGACGCGCCGGCTGCGGGATGTTCGCGTCAACCGCCGCCATCAGCGCCAGCACCGCTTCCGCACCCAGCTTCGGGTCCTTGTTCTCCAGCGCGCACAGCGCCGAACCCTTGATGATCGGAATCGTGTCGCCGGGGAAATCGTACTTCGACAGCAGGTCGCGCACTTCCATCTCGACCAGATCCAGCAGTTCCGGATCTTCGACCATGTCGCACTTGTTCAGGAACACCACCAGCGCCGGCACGCCGACCTGGCGGGCCAGCAGGATGTGCTCGCGCGTCTGCGGCATCGGGCCGTCCGCGGCCGACACGACCAGGATCGCGCCGTCCATCTGCGCCGCACCCGTGATCATGTTCTTCACGTAGTCGGCGTGGCCGGGGCAATCGACGTGCGCGTAGTGGCGGTTCTTCGTCTCGTATTCGACGTGCGCCGTGTTGATCGTGATCCCGCGCGCCTTCTCTTCCGGCGCCTTGTCGATCTGGTCGTACGCCATGAACGTGGCGCCGCCCGATTCCGCCAGCACCTTCGTGATCGCGGCCGTCAGCGACGTCTTGCCATGGTCGACGTGGCCGATCGTCCCGATGTTGCAGTGCGGCTTGTTCCGCTCGAATTTCGTCTTCGTCATGGCTTATGCCTCGGAATAGGTGCGGGTTGTTACCAGCGATAATGCGAGAAGGCGCGGTTCGCGTCCGCCATGCGGTGCGTGTCTTCGCGCTTCTTGATGGCGGCGCCGCGGCTGTTGGCGGCGTCCAGCAGTTCCACCGACAGGCGTTCGGTCATCGTGTGCTCCGAACGCTCGCGCGCGGCGGAGATCAGCCAGCGGATGGCCAACGCCTGCGAACGCTCCGGACGGACTTCGACCGGCACCTGGTAGGTCGCACCGCCGACGCGGCGCGAACGGACTTCCAGGTTCGGCTTCACGTTGTCGAGAGCCTGGTGGAACAGCTTCAGACCGTCGGCGTTCGCCTTCTTGGCGACGATGTCGATCGCCCCATAGACGATCGATTCGGCGACGGAGCGCTTGCCGTGGTGCATCAGCACGTTGGTAAAGCGCGAAATGACGAGGTCCCCGAACTTCGGATCGGGGAGCACTTCACGGCGTTCTGCGCGATGGCGGCGCGACATGGCTTCCGTATCTCCTTACTTAGGACGCTTGGCGCCGTACTTCGAACGGCGCTGCTTGCGGTCCTTGACGCCTTGCGTATCCAAGGTGCCGCGGATGATGTGATAGCGAACGCCGGGCAAATCCTTGACGCGGCCGCCGCGGATCATGACGACCGAGTGTTCCTGAAGGTTGTGGCCTTCGCCCGGGATGTAGCTCGTGACCTCGAACCCGTTGGTCAGACGCACGCGGGCGACCTTACGAAGCGCCGAGTTCGGCTTCTTCGGGGTCGTCGTGTAGACGCGGGTGCAAACCCCGCGCTTCTGCGGGCTGGCCTCAAGGGCCGGCACCTTGTTCCGCGTCGGCTTGTCTTGGCGCCCCTTGCGGATCAGCTGGTTGACCGTCGGCATTCGATCGCTTCCTTGCGCTCGTTCTCTTCCGGTACCGGCCGCAAACGCGACCGGACGACGACACCTCTTTCGAGGCGCCAAAAAGGCCCGCGCGTGGCGGACGGGTCCGCGCCGCGTGGGGCCAGAATTTTTGGTGCCGAGAGGTCCGGCACCGAGACATTCCGCATTTCGCCCGGGAACCCGAGTTTCGGACGGCTATCGCGCCCGACGTTCCGGCCCCTGTTGAAAGGCGCGCGGAAAGTAGTGATTCGGGCCGCAAGCGTCAACATCAATCGACGCGTCAAACAATGATTCCGCTGCGGTGCCGCAAATCATTGTTCTGCAAAAGAAAACGGCGGTCCGAAGACCGCCGTTTCCGTACCTTCGACCGAGTCGTCGGGGGCGTTACTTCGCCCGGCGACGCGCGCCGATCGCCTTGGCTTCGTCGCCTTCGCCGGATTCGGCGCCGGCCGGCTCCGAATCGTTGGCGGCTTGGTCCTGCTTGGAGGCCAGCAGCTCGCGATCGCGCTCGGCGGCCAGATGGCGCAGGCGGTTCATGACCGCACCCGTGCCCGCCGGGATCAAACGCCCGACGATCACGTTTTCCTTCAGGCCCATCAGGTTGTCGACCTTGCCGTTGACGGCCGCTTCGGTCAGCACGCGGGTCGTTTCCTGGAACGACGCCGCCGAGATGAACGACTCGGTCTGCAACGAGGCCTTCGTGATGCCCTGGAGAACCGGCTTGGCCGTGGCGCCGCGCATGTTGAGCTCGGCGGCCTTGGCGTTGGCGATCTCGAACTCCACGCGATCCACCTGCTCGCCCGCGAGATAGGTCGTATCGCCCGGCTCGTCGATCTCGACCTTCTGCAGCATCTGGCGAACGATCACCTCGATGTGCTTGTCGTTGATCTTCACGCCTTGCAAGCGATAGACGTCCTGGATCTCGTTGACGAGATACGTGGCGAGCGCTTCGACGCCCATCACGCGCAGGATGTCGTGCGGCACGGGATTGCCGTCCATCAGCAAATCGCCGCGTTGCACGTAGTCGCCTTCCTGAACCGAAATGTGCTTGCCCTTCGGGATCAGGTATTCGACCGGCGTCGCGGATTCGTCGCTGGGGCGAACCACGATGCGGCGCTTGGCCTTGTAGTCCTTGCCGAACTCGACGCGGCCTTCGCCTTCCGAGATGATCGCGTAGTCCTTCGGACGGCGCGCTTCGAAAAGCTCGGCCACGCGCGGCAGACCGCCGGTGATGTCGCGCGTCTTCGACGATTCGCGCGGGATGCGCGCGATGATGTCGCCGGCGTGGATGTCCTGGCCGTTGTCGACCGAGAGCACCGCGTCGACCGACAGGAAGTAGCGCGCCTCAACCCCGTTCGCGAGCTTGATGACGTTGCCCTTCTTGTCGCGCAGCTGGATCTGCGGCTTGAGATCGGCGCCGCGCGGCTGCTGACGCCAATCGACGACGACCTTCGAGGAAATGCCGGTCGCTTCGTCCATGACTTCGCGGATCGACACGCCTTCGACCAAGTCGACGTAATGGGCGACACCTTCCTTCTCGGTGATGATCGGAAGGGTGTACGGATCCCACTCGGCCAGCTTCTGGCCCTTCTTGACGACCGCACCTTCGTCGGCGATCAGCTTGGCGCCGTAAGGCACGCGGTGACGCGCACGCTCGCGGCCCTGATCGTCGACCAGCACGATTTCCGAGTTACGGCCCATCACGACGGGCACGTTCGCGGTGTTCATAACGACGTTGCGGTTGCGGATCTGCACCTTCGCGTCGTAGGCCGCTTCGACCGACGACTGCTCGGCGCCGCGCTGGACCGCACCGCCGATGTGGAAGGTGCGCATCGTCAGCTGCGTGCCGGGTTCGCCGATCGACTGGGCGGCGATGATGCCGACCGCTTCGCCGATATTGACCGTCGTGCCGCGCGCGAGGTCGCGGCCGTAGCACGCCGCGCACACGCCGCCCTTGCTCTCGCAAGTCAGCACGGAGCGGATGCGGACCTTGTCGATGCCGCTCTTTTCGATGCGGTCGACCAGTTCCTCGACGATCAACGCGCCCGACTTCACGATCGGATCGCCCGTCAGCGGATCGAGAATGTCCTCGGCCGCCGAACGGCCCAGGATACGCTCGCCCAAGGGCGCGATGACTTCGCCGCCTTCGACGATCGCCTTCATCGTGAGGCCGTGCGGCGTGCCGCAATCCTCTTCGACGATGATCGCATCCTGCGCGACGTCGACCAGACGGCGGGTCAGGTAACCCGAGTTCGCCGTCTTGAGCGCGGTGTCGGCGAGGCCCTTACGCGCGCCGTGCGTCGAGTTGAAGTACTCGGCGACGGTCAGGCCTTCCTTGAAGTTCGAGATGATCGGCGTCTCGATGATTTCGCCCGACGGCTTGGCCATCAGGCCGCGCATGCCGGCGAGCTGCTTGATCTGCGCGGGAGAACCGCGCGCCTGCGAGTGCGCCATCATCCAGACCGAGTTGATGGGCTTGCCCTTCTCGGTCTTGGAGATCTCCTTCATCATCGCCGCGGCGACGTTGTCGGTGCACATCGACCAGGCGTCGACGACCTTGTTGTACTTTTCGCCCTGCGTAATCAGGCCGTCCTGATACTGCTGCTCGAACTCGGCGACCTTGTGCTGGGTCTGCTCGACGAGCTGCTTCTTCGCGGCCGGGATGATCATGTCGTCCTTGCCGAACGAGATGCCCGCACGGCACGCATGCGCGAAGCCCAGCGCCATCAGACGATCGGCGAAAATCACCGTCTCCTTCTGGCCGCAATGGCGATACACGACGTCGATGACGTTCTGCACGTCCTTCTTCGTCAGCAGCGTGTTGATCAGCGAGAACGGCACGTTCGGATGGCGCGGCAGCAGCTGCGACAGCAGCATGCGGCCCGGCGTCGTCTTCACGCGCACGGTGATCGGGTTGTTGTCCTTGTCGACCGTCTTGTAGCGGCACTCGATCTTCGTCTGGATCGTCACGCGCTTGTGGAACAGCGCCTGCTCGATTTCCGCGACGTCGCCGAAGGACATGCCCTCGCCCACTTCGCCTTCGCGTTCCAGCGACAGGTAGTAGAGGCCGAGGACGACGTCCTGCGACGGCACGATGATCGGCTTGCCGTTCGCGGGGCTGAGGATGTTGTTGGTCGACATCATCAGCACGCGCGCTTCAAGCTGCGCTTCGAGCGACAGCGGCACGTGGACGGCCATCTGGTCGCCGTCGAAATCCGCGTTGAACGCGGTGCAGACGAGCGGGTGCAGCTGGATCGCCTTGCCTTCGATCAGCACGGGCTCGAACGCCTGGATGCCGAGGCGATGCAGCGTGGGCGCGCGGTTCAGCAGAACCGGGTGCTCGCGGATGACCTCTTCCAGGATGTCCCACACTTCGGGACGTTCCTTTTCGACCATGCGCTTGGCGGCCTTGATCGTGGTCGCCATGTTGTAGAGTTCGAGCTTCGAATAGATGAACGGCTTGAACAGCTCGAGCGCCATCTTCTTCGGCAGGCCGCACTGGTGCAGCTTGAGCTCGGGGCCGACGACGATGACCGAACGGCCCGAGTAGTCGACGCGCTTGCCGAGCAGGTTCTGACGGAAGCGGCCCTGCTTGCCCTTCAGCATGTCCGAGAGCGACTTCAGCGGACGCTTGTTGGCACCGGTGATGACGCGGCCGCGGCGGCCGTTGTCGAACAACGCGTCGACCGCTTCCTGCAGCATGCGCTTTTCGTTGCGCACGATGATGTCGGGCGCGCGCAGCTCCATCAGCCGCTTCAGACGGTTGTTGCGGTTGATGACGCGGCGATAGAGGTCGTTCAAATCCGACGTGGCGAAGCGGCCGCCATCGAGCGGAACGAGCGGACGCAGTTCCGGCGGAATGACCGGAATGACTTCCATCACCATCCACTCGGGCTTGTTGCCCGATTCGACGAAGGCTTCGACGATCTTCAGGCGCTTGACGAGCTTCTTGCGCTTGGCGTCGGAGGTCGTCTCCTTGAGCTCTTCGCGCACGCGCTCTTCTTCTTCCTCGAGGCGGATTTCGCCGAGGAGACGCTTGATCGCTTCGGCGCCGATCAGCGCCTGGAACGCGTCGTCGCCGTACTCGTCCTGCGCCTTCATGAAGGCTTCTTCGGAGAGCAGCTGGTGCATCTTGAGCGGGGTGAGACCCGGCTCAACGACCACGTAGTTCTCGAAATACAGCACGCGCTCGAGGTCGCGCAGCGTCATGTCGAGCAGCAGGCCGATGCGGCTGGGCAGCGACTTCAGGAACCAAATGTGCGCGACCGGCGAGGCGAGCTCAATATGGCCCATGCGGTCGCGGCGCACCTTCGACAAGGTGACTTCCACGCCGCACTTCTCGCAGACGATGCCCTTGTACTTCATGCGCTTGTACTTGCCGCACAAGCACTCGTAATCCTTGATGGGCCCGAAGATACGCGCGCAGAACAGGCCGTCGCGCTCGGGCTTGAAGGTACGATAGTTGATCGTCTCGGGCTTTTTGATTTCGCCGTGCGACCAAGCCCGGATCTGATCCGGGCTCGCGATCATGATCTGGATTTGGTCGAACTGCAGCGGCTTGGCCGGTGCGCCGAAAAGATTCGCGATCTCGTTCTGCATTACGCTCTCCCGTATCGCTTAGTAGCCGCGCTGGTTGAGTTCGACGTTGAGGCCCAAGGAACGCAGTTCCTTGACCAAAACGTTGAAGGACTCGGGGATGCCCGCTTCGAAATTGTCCTCGCCGCGAACGATGGCCTCGTAGACCTTCGTACGGCCGGCCACGTCGTCCGACTTGACCGTGAGGATTTCCTGCAGCGTGTAGGCGGCACCGTAGGCTTCGAGGGCCCACACTTCCATTTCGCCGAAGCGCTGACCGCCGAACTGCGCCTTACCGCCCAGCGGCTGCTGGGTGACGAGGCTGTACGGACCGATCGAACGCGCGTGGATCTTGTCGTCGACCAAGTGGTGCAGCTTCAGCATGTAGATGTAGCCGACGGTCACCGGACGATCGAAACGCTCGCCCGTACGGCCGTCGGTCAGCCACACCTGGCCGGTGTGGGCGAGACCCGCCTGTTCGAGCATCGCGTTGATGTCCGCTTCGCGGGCACCGTCGAACACGGGCGTCGCCATCGGCACGCCGCGGCGCAAATTGTCGCCCAGATCGACGAGCTCGGCGTCGTCGAGCTCGCGCCCGCCTTCCTTGAGCTCTTCCTTGGCGTAGACCTTCTCCATCTTCTTGCGAAGATCGGCGGGCTTGGCCGTGCCGCGACGGACCTTGTCGACCATCTGCCCGATTTCGCGGCCGAGCGTGGCCGAAGCCCAGCCCAGATGCGTCTCGAGAATCTGACCGACGTTCATGCGGCTGGGCACGCCCAGCGGGTTGAGCACGAGGTCGACCGGCGTGCCGTCTTCCAGATAGGGCATGTCTTCGGCCGGCATGATGCGGCTGATGACGCCCTTGTTGCCGTGACGGCCGGCCATCTTGTCGCCGGGCTGCAGCTTGCGCTTCACCGCGACGAAGACCTTGACCATCTTCATCACGCCCGGGGGCAGTTCGTCGCCGCGCTGGAGCTTTTCGACCTTGTCCTCGAAGCGCCGCTCGAGCGCCTTCACGGACTCGTCGAACTGCTTCTTCATCGCCTCGACGTCCTGCATCGTCTTGTCGTTCTTGACGATGATCGAACGCCACTGGCCGGGCGTGAACTCCGCGAGGAACGCGTCGTCGATCGTGGTGCCCGGCTTCGGGCCCTTGAGACCGCCGGCGAAGCTTTCGCCCATCAGCACGGCCTTCATACGCTGCGCGGTCGAACGCTCCAGGATCGCGCGTTCATCGTCGCGATCCTTCGCGAGACGCTCGATTTCCTGACGCTCGATCTGCAACGCGCGCTCGTCCTTGTCGACGCCGCGACGCGAGAAGACGCGCACTTCGACGACCGTGCCGGCCACACCCGGCGGCAGGCGCAGCGACGTGTCGCGCACGTCCGACGCCTTTTCGCCGAAGATGGCGCGCAGCAGCTTTTCTTCCGGCGTCATCGGGCTTTCGCCCTTCGGCGTGACCTTGCCGACCAGAATGTCGCCCGGCTTCACTTCGGCGCCGATATAGGTGATGCCGGCTTCGTCGAGGTTCTTCAGCGCTTCTTCGCCCACGTTGGGGATGTCGCGCGTGATTTCTTCCTGACCCAGCTTCGTGTCGCGGGCCATCACTTCGAACTCTTCGATGTGGATCGACGTGAACACGTCGTCCGACACGATGCGCTCGGAGATCAGGATCGAGTCTTCGAAGTTGTAGCCGTTCCAGGGCATGAACGCGCAGAGCACGTTGCGGCCCAGCGCCAATTCGCCCAGCTCCGTCGACGGGCCGTCTGCGATCATGTCGCCGGCCTTCACCACGTCGCCCTTCTTCACCAGCGGACGCTGCGTGATGCAGGTGTTCTGGTTGGAGCGCTGGAACTTGAGCAGACGATAGATGTCGACGCCCGACGCGGCGGCCGAGGTTTCCTCGGTCGCGCGCACGACGATACGCGTCGCGTCCACCTGGTCGACCACGCCCGCACGGCGCGCGGCGATCGCGGCACCGGAGTCACGCGCGACCTTGCCTTCCATGCCCGTGCCCACGATCGGCGCTTCCGCGCGGACCAGCGGCACCGCCTGGCGCTGCATGTTCGAGCCCATCAGCGCGCGGTTGGCGTCGTCGTTCTCGAGGAACGGGATCAGCGCCGCGGCGACCGACACGAGCTGGCGGGGCGAAACGTCCATCAGGTCGACCTGATCGGGCTTCACCAGAACCGCGTCGCCGCCCTTGCGGCAGGCGACGAGTTCGGCCGTGATGCGGCCCTTGGCGTCCACTTCGGTGTTGGCCTGGCCGACATAGTAACGGCCTTCCTCCATCGCCGAGAGATAGATCACCTCGTCCGTCGCGCGGCCGTCCTTGACCTTGCGATACGGGCTTTCGATGAAGCCGTACGGGTTGACGCGCGCGTAGGTGGCCAGCGAGTTGATCAGACCGATATTCGGACCTTCGGGGGTTTCGATCGGGCAGATGCGGCCGTAATGCGTCGGGTGCACGTCGCGGACTTCGAAGCCCGCGCGCTCGCGCGTCAGACCGCCCGGCCCGAGGGCCGAGAGGCGGCGCTTATTCGTGATTTCCGACAGCGGGTTGGTCTGGTCCATGAACTGCGACAGCTGCGACGAACCGAAGAACTCGCGCACCGCGGCGGCCGCGGGCTTCGCGTTGATCAGGTCGTGCGGCATGACGGAGTCGATTTCGACCGTCGACATGCGCTCGCGGATCGCGCGCTCCATGCGCAGCAGGCCGACGCGATACTGATTTTCCATCAGCTCGCCGACCGAGCGCACGCGGCGGTTGCCCAGGTGATCGATATCGTCGATTTCGCCGCGGCCGTCCTTGAGTTCGGTCAGCGTCTTCACGATCGCCAGGATGTCGGCCTTGCGCAGGATGCGCACCGTGTCCGGGCAGTCGAGCTGCAGGCGCGCGTTCATCTTCACGCGGCCGACCGAGGAAAGGTCGTAGCGCTCGCTGTCGAAGAACAAACCCTTGAACAGCGATTCGGCCGTTTCGAGCGTCGGCGGCTCGCCGGGGCGCATGACCCGGTACATTTCGATCAGCGCTTCTTCGCGGCTGCCGTTCTTGTCGGCCTTCAGCGTGTTGCGCATGTACGGGCCGACGCTGATGTGGTCGATATGCAGCGTCGGGATTTCCTTGACGCCCGCTTCTTCCAACAGCTCGAGATTCTGCGCGGTCAGCTCGTCGCCGGCCTCGACATGGATCTCGCCCGTCTCCTCGTTGATGATGTCGACCGCGACGTAACGACCCTTGAGGTCTTCGATCGTGGCGAGGACGTCCTTGACGCCTTCTTCCTTCAGCTTCTTGGCCAGACGCGGCGTGATCTTCGCGTCCTTCTCGGCCAGCACCTTGCCGGTCTTGGCGTCGATGAGGTCCGAGAGCAGCTTCTGGCCGCGCATGCGCTCGCCGTCGAACGCCGTCTGCCAGCCGGACTTGCCCTTCTTGTAGACGACCTGGCCGTAGAAATTGGCGAGGATTTCCTCGGCCGTCATGCCGACCGATTCGCCCAGCTCCAGATCCTTGCCGACCGCCTGACGCTCTTCGCGAAGCTTCTCCGACGCGACGCCGTCCAGCGCCATCAGGAACGTCGTCACCGGCAGCTTGCGGCGGCGATCGATGCGCACGTACACGAGGTCCTTGGCGTCGAATTCGAAATCGAGCCACGAGCCGCGATAGGGAATAACGCGCGCGGCGAACAGATACTTGCCCGACGCGTGCGTCTTGCCGCGGTCATGGTCGAAGAACACGCCCGGCGAGCGGTGCATCTGCGAAACGATGACGCGCTCGGTGCCGTTGATGATGAAGGTGCCCTTGTCCGTCATCAGGGGCATGTCGCCCATGTAGACGTCCTGCTCCTTGATGTCGCGGATCGAGCGCGAGCCCGTGTCCTCGTCGACATCCCACACGACCAAGCGCAACGTGACCTTCAGCGGCGCCGCGAAGGTCATCCCGCGCTGCTGGCATTCCTCGACGTCGTACTTGGGCTCTTCCAGTTCGTAGCGCACGAACTCGAGCTGCGAACGCTCGGAGAAATCCTTGATCGGGAAAACCGTGCGGAAGACTTCCTGCAAGCCGACGTTCTTCCGCTCGGAGGGGCTCACGCCCATCTGGAGGAACTGCGCGTAGGAACTCATCTGCACTTCGATGAGGTTCGGCATCGGCGCGACGTCCGGAATACGACCGAAGCTTTTGCGAATCCGCTTGCGACCCATCACCGTCTGCAACATGTCGACCCTCGTATGGTCCTAATGGACCGAAATTCCGTTGCCGTTCTTCTTCCGGGGAAACGGCGCCCGACCGGTCCGGCCGTCCATTCCCTTCCGGAAACGGACGGCCGAGCCGGGTTTCGGCTTACTTGACCTCGACGGTCGCGCCCTGCTCTTCGAGCGCCTTCTTGAACTTGGCGGCGTCGTCCTTGTTGACGCCTTCCTTGACCACCTTTGGCGCGCCTTCGACCAGGTCCTTGGCTTCCTTGAGGCCCAGGCCCGTGATTTCGCGAACGACCTTGATCACGTTGATCTTCTTGTCGCCGGCGTTGGCCAGCGTCACCGTGAATTCGGTCTGCTCGGCGGCGGCGGCAGCGCCGCCACCAGCGGCCGGCGCGGCGGCGGCAACGGCCACCGGCGCGGCGGCGGAGACGCCCCACTTGTCTTCCAGCAGCTTCGTCAGTTCGGCGGCTTCGAGAACCGTCAGGCTCGACAGTTCGTCGACCAGTTTGGCGAGATCGGCCATTTCAATTTACTCCTATGTATCCAAGCGAGTTGGGTTGGTTGGGGTTCGGCTTCACGCCGCGCCTTGCTTCTTCGCGTAAGCGCCAATGACACGCGCCGTCTGCGCCGCGGGGGCGCGGAGGACGGTCGCGAGCCGGGTCGCCGGCGCGTTGAGGAGGCCGAGGAACTTGGCCCGCATCTCCGGCAGGGAGGGCAGGGTCGCAAGCGCCTTAACCGCGGCCACGTCGAGCGAACGCTCGCCGAGGCCGCCAGCAACGATCGTCAGCTTCTCGTTCTTCGCCGCGAAAGCGACCGCGACCTTCGCCGCCGCCACCGGATCGGTGGAGTAGGCGATGGCCGTCGGGCCCTTCAACGACGCCCCGAGATGAGCGTAGCTCGTGCCGTCCAGAGCACGACGCGTGAGCCGGTTCTTCGCGACTTTGAAGCTGGCGCCGGCTGCCCGCATGTTGCGGCGCAGCTCGGTGACTTCCGCCACGGTCAAGCCAGCCTGCTTGGTCACGATGACCACAGCGGCTTCCTTGATCTTCCCGTGAAGGCTGTCGACCAGCTCCTTCTTTTGCGTACGGTCCACGATCGTCTCCTGGTTCGTTCCGATGGCGCTTCCGCGTCACCGGAACCGTTTCACAAGAGCCTCGACCCCTAATCACCGGCGGCGAACCGCCGGCGGAAAAGATCGAGACCTCGCTCGACCTGTCCCAGAAGTCCCAACTCGCATCGCCCCGGAAAAGCGCCGGGGCTTCGCGATTTGTCGCCTCTGTCTATGCGGGCCGCCTTACTTGGGGCGATTAAGCGCCGGGTTCAAGGAACCCGCCGCACCAGCAGTCTCGGACAGGGTCGCCGAAACTCCCTTGCGGGCGATTTCGGCGTCCCGCCCTGCCCGGCCGAGCCGGACAAGGCGGAAACTCATTCGCTCGTCTTACGCCGCCGCCGGTGCGGCCGCCTGGCCGCCGAACGCCGCGATATCGAGCTTGACGCCCGGCCCCATCGTGGAGCTGACCGTCACCTTCTTGATGTAGTTGCCCTTCACACCCGACGGACGCGCCTTGACGATTGCGTCGAGGAACGCCTTCAGGTTCTGGGCGAGCTTGTCTTCTTCGAACTTCACCTTGCCGACACCGGCATTGATGTTGCCGGTCTTGTCGGCGCGGAATTCGACCTGACCCGCCTTCGCGTCCTTCACCGCTTGCGCGACGTTGGGCGTGACGGTGCCGAGCTTCGGGTTCGGCATCAGGCCGCGCGGGCCGAGCACCTTACCGAGCTTGCCGACGACGGCCATCATGTCCGGGGCGGCGATCACGCGGTCAAAATTGATTTCGCCCGCGAGCACCTTCTCGGCCAGATCGTCGCCGCCGACGAGGTCCGCACCGGCGGCCTGCGCTTCGGCGACCTTCGGGCCCTTGGCGAACACCGCCACGCGCACCGACTTGCCCGTGCCGTTCGGCAGGGCGACCATGCCGCGGACCTGCTGGTCCGCCTGGCGCGGGTCGATGCCCAGGTTCATCGCGACCTCGACGGTCTCGTTGAACTTGGTGCTGGCGCGCGACTTGACGATCTTCACGGCTTCGTCGATCGAGTAGAACTTGTCGCGGTCGAGACCTTCGACCGCCTTCTTCATGCGCTTGCCGAGACGAGCCATGATCAGCCCTCCACCACTTCGAGGCCCATCGAACGGGCCGAACCGGCGATCATCTTCATCGCGGCTTCGACGTCGTTCGCGTTCAGGTCGACCATCTTCTTCTGCGCGATTTCGCGCAGCTGCGAGGTCGTCACCTTGCCCGCCTTGTCGCGGCCCGGCGCCTTGGCGCCGGATTCGATCTTCGCGGCCTGCTTCAGGAAGTAGCTGGCCGGCGGCGTCTTCATGACGAACGTGAACGTACGATCGCCATAGGCCGTGATCACGACCGGGATCGGCATCCCGGGCTCGAGCTTTTGAGTCTGCGCGTTGAACTGCTTGCAGAACTCCATGATGTTCAGACCGCGCTGACCCAGCGCCGGCCCGATGGGCGGCGAGGGATTCGCCTTGCCCGCGGGTACCTGCAGCTTGATGTACCCGACGATTTTCTTCGCCATCGTCCTACTCCTCTTGGCTGCCGGCGCCCCTTAATTGCGGGAGGACACCGGTCGTATCGCCTCGTTGCACAAGAACCCGCCGATCGGCCGCCGCATACGGGCGACCGGCGAATTCGACTTAAACCTTCTCGACCTGGCCGTATTCCAGCTCGACCGGCGTGGGCCGGCCGAAGATCGAGACGGAAACCTTGAGCCGCGACTTCTCCTCGTCGATCTCTTCCACGAGACCGTTGAACGAGGTGAAGGGGCCGTCCGTCACGCGCACCTGCTCGCCCACCTCGTAGGTGACGGCGGGCTTCGGCTTCTCGATGCCTTCCTTCATCTGACGCAGGAGGCGATCGGCCTCCTTGTCGGAAATCGGCGCGGGCTTGTTGCTCGCCCCCAGGAAGCCCGTGACCTTCGGCGTGTTCTTGACGAGGTGCCACGTCTCGTCGGTCAGATCCATGCGCGCCAGAACGTAGCCCGGGAAGAACTTGCGTTCCGCCGCGACCTTCTTGTTCCCCTTGCGCACTTCGACGACGCTGTCGACGGGCACCATCACTTCCTCGACCAAGTGCGCGAGGCCCTTCTGCTGGGCCTGTTCCTTGATCGACGAAGCGACCTTCTTTTCGAAGCCCGAATAGACGTGCAGCACGTACCAGCGCATCGCCATTTTGTTCAGGCCCCCAAGCCCAGGATGAGACGCACGCCGTGCGACACGAACCAATCGACGACAAAGAAGAAAATCGCCGCGAGGAACGACATCGCGAACACCATCGCGGTGGTCACGAACGTCTCCTTGCGCGTGGGCCAGGTCACCTTGTTGGCTTCCTGGCGCACTTGGCGGAAGAACTCGCCCGCGCCGACCTTCTGTCCCGTCTGCGGCATCATGCCGACAATTCCCATCCGTCGTTTCGTACTGAAGCTTCGTCGCGCTTGGCAGGAGTGGAGGGGCTCGAACCCCCAGCCCCCGGTTTTGGAGACCGGTGCTCTACCAATTGAGCTACACTCCTAAGCGCGACCCTCGAACTACTCGATGATCTTGGCGACGACGCCCGCACCGACGGTACGGCCGCCTTCGCGGATGGCGAAGCGCAGGCCTTCGTCCATCGCGATCGGCGCGATCAGGTGAACTTCCATGGCGACGTTGTCGCCCGGCATCACCATCTCCGTGCCTTCCGGCAGATGCACCATGCCCGTCACGTCCGTCGTGCGGAAGTAGAACTGCGGACGATAGTTCGTGAAGAACGGCGTGTGACGGCCGCCCTCTTCCTTCGTCAGAATGTAGGCTTCCGCCTTGAACTTCGTGTGCGGCGTGATCGAACCCGGGGCGGCCAGAACCTGGCCACGCTCGACTTCTTCGCGCTTCGTGCCGCGCAGCAGCGCGCCGATGTTGTCGCCCGCCTCGCCGCTGTCCAGCAGCTTGCGGAACATTTCCACGCCCGTGACGATCGTCTTCACCGTCGGCTTGATGCCGACGATTTCGACTTCTTCGTTCACCTTGATGATGCCGCGCTCGACGCGACCCGTCACGACCGTGCCACGGCCCGAGATCGTGAACACGTCTTCGATCGGCATCAGGAACGGCTTGTCCTTCGGACGCGCCGGCTGCGGGATGTTCGCGTCGACCGCCGCCATCAGCGCCAGCACCGCTTCCGCACCCAGCTTCGGGTCCTTGTTCTCCAGCGCGCACAGCGCCGAACCCTTGATGATCGGGATCGTGTCGCCGGGGAAATCGTACTTCGACAGCAGGTCGCGCACTTCCATCTCGACCAGATCCAGCAGTTCCGGATCTTCGACCATGTCGCACTTGTTCAGGAACACCACCAGCGCCGGCACGCCGACCTGGCGGGCCAGCAGGATGTGCTCGCGCGTCTGCGGCATCGGGCCGTCCGCGGCCGACACGACCAGGATCGCGCCGTCCATCTGCGCCGCACCCGTGATCATGTTCTTCACGTAGTCGGCGTGGCCGGGGCAATCGACGTGCGCGTAGTGGCGGTTCTTCGTCTCGTATTCGACGTGCGCCGTGTTGATCGTGATCCCGCGCGCCTTCTCTTCCGGCGCCTTGTCGATCTGGTCGTACGCCATGAACGTGGCGCCGCCCGATTCCGCCAGCACCTTCGTGATCGCGGCCGTCAGCGACGTCTTGCCATGGTCGACGTGGCCGATCGTCCCGATGTTGCAGTGCGGCTTGTTCCGCTCGAATTTCGTCTTCGTCATGATCGCTTCCGGTCGCTTGAGGTGGCGGTTCGAAGTGGCTCGGGCTTTGGCTATAAGATCGGTCGCGCGTTGGGCGGAAACTCCGGAAAGACTGGCCCCAGGAGATTTGGAGCGGGTGACGGGAATCGAACCCGCATAGCCAGCTTGGAAGGCTGGAGCTCTACCATTGAGCTACACCCGCCCGGAGATATCGCCTCGATCAATCGCGCCGTACCGTCCTTTCGCCTTTAACTTTCTCGTCTCTCTACTCGTCGCATCGTCCGGCCCGACTGGGCCAGGGGCGCACTCGCCCGGTGGTGGAGGGGGAAGGATTCGAACCTTCGAACTCCGAAGAGGGCAGATTTACAGTCTGCTGCCATTGACCGCTCGGCCACCCCTCCATCCAACCCGGCGCGCCTTTTGGCTTTCAAATCAGCGCCTTGTCGGAAACAAGCGTGCTTTTTCGTCGGCCAATGTAGCGCGAGGCCGCCCTCCGGTTTCCCGAAAGGCGGCCTTCGCGGACAGGGGGTTTAATAAGAAGAAGGGGGTAGAGTCAACGGCAAAACCTCACGACAAAACAAGCCGCACCCCTCCGCCTTCCCGAAAACGGGCCCAGCGGGTGGGGACGACTTGAACAATGCTGTAATTGCGCATATTAAGCGCCACGATGAAAAATGGCAAGCATGGGGGCCGGTCCCGCTTCGACGGCAGCCGCAGCAGCGGCAATCGCGAGGAAGGCCGCCCGGGCGGCCCTTCGACCGGCAAGCGATTCGACAAATCCCGCGCGGATAAGCCCGGATTCGGCAAGTCGGGCCCCAATGCGATGGGCGGCTTCGGCAAGCCGCGCAGCGACAAGCCCCGTGCCGAAAAACCCGCCCGGTTCGACAATGCCGAGCGTGGCGAACGTCCCAACCGCTTCGAAAAGCCAGCGCGCTTCGATAAGCCGCGCGGCGAGCGGCCGGCCCGGTTCGACGGTGCGGAACGCGGTGACCGTCCGAATCGATTCGAGAAGCCGCGCTTTGAGCGCCCGGCCCGCCCCGAACGTCAAGACGGCGAGCAGCATGGCGGCCGTCCCGAGCGGGGCCCGCGCGGCCCCCGCCGCGACCGCAATCTGCGCACCGGCCCCTTCCCTGGCGAACGTCCGGGCGAAGGCGGTGGCCGGGTGTGGCTCTACGGGATTCACCCCGTTCTGGCCGCCCTCGCCAACCCGCGCCGTAAAATTCTGCGCATCGCCATTCAGCGCGAAGTCGATGCCCAGCTCGGGCCGAAACTCGAATCGCTGGCCGAAGCGCATCCGATCGGCCTGCCCGACGCCGAGATCCTCGATCGCGAGCAGCTCGACCGCATGATGCCGCGCGCCGCCGTCCACCAAGGCCTCGCGGCGTTGGTCGACGGGCTCGACGATCCCGATCTCGACGACATCATTCGCGCAACCGAAGGCCAGGACGCCGCGCGCGTCGTGGTGCTCGACCAAGTCACCGATCCGCACAACGTGGGCGCCATTCTGCGTTCGTGCGCGGGCTTCGGTGTCGCGGCCGTGATTTGCCCCGAGCGGCATTCGCCCGGCGCCACCGCCGTCATGGCCAAGGCCGCGTCGGGCGCCTTGGAGCGTGTGCCCTTCGTGCGGGTGGTCAATCTCGCCCGCGCCCTCGAGCATTTGAAGAAGGCCGGCTATTGGTGCGTCGGCCTCGCGGGCGAAGCGAGCACCGAAATCCACCAAGCCGATATGACCGGCAAGATCGCGTTGGTCGTGGGGGCCGAAGGCGAAGGCCTGCGACGCCTGACGCGCGAGCATTGCGATTTGCTGGTGCGTATTCCGATCGACAAGGGGCTCGAAAGCCTCAACGTGTCGAACGCCACGGCGATCGCGCTCTACGAACTCCAGCGCCGCGTCGCGACGGCGCTGTAAGTCCAATTTTTGGCTTCAGTTCCGGTGGCCCAACGACACAAAACTGAGGCCGCAAAGCGAGCTTGCTCAACGCCAGTGACTATGAGAATCTTAATAAAGATAGATTTAAGCTCGCGAGTCCCCTTGGAGAGCCAACTATGCCGCCCCTTAAGGAACTCACGAAAGAATTCGATAGAAAAATCCAGAGCTTGAAGAATCACCCGCTAGATGCTCGCGAATTGAAGCAGCTTGTAGAGAGCGAGCTTCAGGTGAAGCCAACAGAGGCGCAGCAGTACATATTTCGGCTGCTCGAGTCTGGTCGGCTATATGTCGGCGAATCATTAAAGTTTCACGCCAAATAACCCTCAAAAATCATGACTTATCCTAGGGATAGTCGGCGGCATAATGCCGCTAAAGATGATCAACGAAATAATTTTCAACGCGACAGAGATCGCATTCTTTATTCATCCGCCTTTAAAAGGCTCGCTGGCGTCACTCAAATCGTCCGCGCTGGTGAAGCCGATGTCTTCCATACTCGACTTACGCACTCCTTAAAGGTAGCTCAGCTAGGGCGGCGCATCGCACAACTCAGACAAGCCCAGCAATCAAGCCTGTGTGCGGAACTCGGTGTGGATGAAGAGGTTGTCGAAGCAGCATGCTTAGCGCATGACCTGGGGCATCCGCCCTTCGGCCATGCAGGTGAGCATGTGTTAAACGAACTTGTGGAAAAATATGGGGACCCAGATGGATTTGAGGGTAACGCTCAAACTTTCCGTATCATTACCAAGCTGTCAGTTCGATTCAGCCATTGCGAAGGCCTCGATTTAACGAGAGCCACCTTAGCGGCTTGCCTAAAGTATCCATGGATTAGGAAGCGAAGCGACCCCAGCCGTCGAAAAAAATGGAGCGTATACCGATCAGAAAAGGATGATTTCAAGTTCGCTTGGTCTGGACAAAAACATCAAGTTAAGACCGCTGAAGCTGAATTGATGGACTGGGCTGATGATATCGCCTACTCGGTTCATGACTTAGAGGATTTCCACCGATGCGGTGCCATCCCTTGGCATCAAATCTTTTCGGATGAAGGTCAGGAACAACTAATCAAAAGGGCCAAGTCGGCATGGTGGCAACCAAAACCTGATACCGAAGGCCAACTCAGGAAGTCACTTCGCTCGATAATCTCTCTCTTCGAATTAGCAATACCTGGTTTATTGGTTCCATATGTGGGTACTCGCGATCAACGGATTCAGATCAGAGTCTTAACGTCTCAGCTAATTGGAAAGTACCTGAAGGACATAACACTCAGACGACCGACAAAGGCCAACCCCAAGTCTGTAGAAATTAGTGAAACCGCAAAAACGGAAATCCAACTCTTAAAGCAAATAACCCGCGACTATATCTTTTCTAATCCTGCGCTTATTGCTCAACAAAAAGGGCAATCAAAAATCATCAGGGAGCTATTTCAAGAGATCTATGAAGAGGTCAAAGGCAAAAAGAAATCGTTACTGCCACAGCGCTTTCGTCATCTCTTGGACGACAACACCGTCTCAAGCGCCAGAATAACTGCCGACTGCATATCTAGCCTTACGGAAGCTGAGGCGGTAGCATTGCACGCGCGACTAAACGGCTATTCTGGAGGATCAGTGCTTGATCCGATCGTTAGATAGTTCGTTTTAGCGCAAGCTCGCTTCCAGCACGTCGCGATAGGACGCGACCGGCGGCACTTTCAGGCCGACGATCTTCGCTTCCTCGTCCCAGCGGCGCACGCGCACGGCGCCCGCGCAGTGCTTCTTCGCGGCGAACGCCTTGGCTTCGGCGTCGTCCATCACGCCGCCTTGCAGCGCCATCGATTGCACCGAGGCGGGCGAAAGCTTGGCCGCGTAATCGGCTTCGGTCGCGACCAGGAAGCGCTTGGCGTCGACATGCAGCGCCACCGGGCCGACGACATCCTCGACGAAATGCTTGGCGAGGAACGCGGCGCCGACGGCTTCGTGCTTGCCGTCGATGCCGCGATCGGCGATGTCCTCGTCCAGGCCGTGCAGCAAATGTCCGATATCGTGGAGCAACGCCGCCGCGATCAACGCGGGCGGCGCCCCTTCCCCGCGCGCCAAGGCGGCGGCCTGCAAGGCGTGATCGCGCTCCGACACGCCCTCGCCGTAATGACGGTCGGCGTCCGGGCTTTCCATCACGGCGATAATGCGATCCACAATTTCGGACATGTTCGAAATCAACCTCACGCTTCGGCGAATTTCAGCAGCGCCACGCCCGCGATGATGAGGGCGATGCCGCCCAAACGCAACGCGTTCGCCGCTTCGCCCAGCAGCACGATGCCGAAGATCGCCGTGCCCGCGGCGCCGATCCCCACCCACACGGCGTAACCCGTGCCGATCGGCAATTCGCGCATCGCCGTCGCCAAAAGATAGAAGCTGGCGGCGGCGCTCGCGAAGGTCACGAGGCTGGGGACGAGCTTGGTGAAGCCCTCGCTCATCTTCAGCCCGATCGCCATGGCGATCTCCAGCACGCCGGCTGTGAACAAATAGATCCACGCTTTTGACATTCCGGTGATCCCGATTCGGTTTCGGCAGACAGAATTGAGCCGAAGCGCCGCGAGAATAGCCATGCCACACCGCAAAAGCCCAGCGGACCGGATACGAGAATCGGGCGCCCTGCGTTAACCGCCGATTCAGCTTACCGCCTTAGCTTCCGTTCGAAGATTCAACGGAGCCCGATCCCGCGCGATGAAACCTTTGCTGCCAGATACGTTCCAAGCGCGCGGCGTGCTGGTGCCTTTCGAGAACCCGCGCCTGAAGCCGCTGCGCTTGCGCATCCATCCCGGCCAGCGGCCGAAGGAATGGGAAGCGATCTTCGAAAACTACGCGGGCTCCGAAGACCGGCAGAATCTGATCATGCAATGGGTCCATGTGCCGAACTGGACCCAGATGGCGATCCGCGACCGCGCGCTGTTCGATTTCATCACGGAAACCTTCGCCGACGCGCCGCTCGACCCGCTGGTCATGCGCACGCTGGCGCTGACCGCCGATCGCGACCATGCCGGCGATCCGACCGTGCGCGAGATCGCCAAGGCGCGGCTCGATTCCGCGCGCAAGGATCGCTTCCAGGCCTATATCAGCCTTCTCGCCCAAGCGACGCGCGAATGCGGCGTGGCGCGCGGCGATCCCGTGATGTCGAAAGCCAACAGCATGATGCTGATGGCCGCGATCCGCGCCACGCCGGGCCAGGATGCCGACGCCGGCCAAGCGCTGACCGAAAAGGTCTTCGGCTATCTCGGCCAGCAGGCGAAAATTTCCCCTCCGCTCGTGATCAAGCGCATCGAAGCGGTGTCGGAAACGCTGGCCCCCATCGGCGCCATCAATCTCGACGCCGATCCGGGCGCGCGCCAGGAAGGCCATCTCGCCTTGAGCTTCGCGCGGCTCGAGAAATTCCGCGAAGCCTTGCGCGACTACGAAAAGGAAACCCGCGACGAAGCCGCGAACCGCGCCTTGCTCGTGCAATTCTCGGCCGCGCAATTCCGCGATTACGTCGCCGATCGTCTTTCCGATATCGAACAGAAACTCAGCTTTTTCGTCGCCGTCGTGCGCGACCATGAAATCGTGCTCGACCTTATCGCCGGCTGGGCGCGCGACATCGCCTTCGCGCTGGACGGCTGGAGCGAATTGATCGACGTCTGGGACGAAGCCCAGGTGAAATTCGAGGCGGAGAAGGATCCCTATGTGCTCGATCTCGCGATCCAGCATATCCTGCTCTACCTGCCGACCATGCCGACGGAAGCCACCGATGCGGAATCCGAGGGCGTGTGGAACGGCCTGACGTTCCAGCGTTCGAAGATGGTCCGCCAATTGACCAATTGGATCGACGGCAAGGCCGACAAGGAACTGGCATCCCGGCTCGAAGCGGCGCGCAAGGCGAAGCTCGAACGCGAGGAATCCGACAAGCGCGCCGCGCAGAAGAAACGCGACGCGCAAGCCGCCGAACTCGCGCGCCGGGAAGCGAACGGCCGCCGCCGGCAAGCGGGGAAACGATGACGCCGCCCGACGGCCAGGAAACGGGTGCGGAGCGCCGCCGCTCGCCGCGCTACGCGCTGACCGGCGCCACGATCCTGCTGCGCGGCCGGGAACTGCCCATCCACGATATCTCCGTGCTCGGGCTTCGCACCGACGGCGGCGCGGTCAAAGCCGATATCGGCGGCGTGATCGCGGTCGAGCTGCGCATTCCCCGCACAGCACCCGCGGCACCGCCGCGCCGCTTCGCGTTGATCGCGTCGGTCACGGCGCATGATTCGCGCGGCCTCGTGCTGCGCTGGCTGCAGCCTTCGGCGCGCTGGGCGCGCGCCTTCGCCGATCATCTGGCGGCATCCGTACGAGCGGGTTGACAGCCACGCCGGCGGATGTGCCGATAGCGGCGCGTTCGAAACGGAGTGACCCATGTATTCCTATGCCAGCCTTGCCACGATCGCGGCCCTGATTCTCTACACCGTCCTGAGCTTCAAGGTCGGTATCGCGCGCGGCAAGTATTCGGTCCCCGCCCCCGCGACCGACGGCCCGCCGGAGTTCCTGCGTTATCTGCGCGTGCAGATGAATACGCTGGAACAGATCGTCGTCGCCCTTCCCGCGATTTGGCTTTGCGCGATCTGGGTCGGCGATCAATGGGCGGGCATCGGCGGCGCGGTCTGGATCCTGGGCCGCGCCCTCTACGCGCGCGGCTACTATGCCGATCCGAAAAAGCGCGGGGCGGGCTTCATGATCGCGTTGTTCGCATCGACCGCGATGCTGCTCGCCGCCCTCGTCGCGATTTTACGCGCGTAAGGCTTAGCCCTTTTCGGGCGACCAGGAAGCGGCGTCGGCTTCGTACTGCACGCCGTTTTCCATGTTCTTAACCTGGTGCGGCGCGCCCGCTTCGACCGGCGGGAACCACACGAACGGAATGCCCTTGTCGTTGGCGTATTTGAGCTGGGCATCCATTTTACGCTCCTCGTGCCACAGCTCGACCTTCAGGCCGCGCCCGCGCAGCACGCGCGCGGTGGCCGCGACCTGGGCGTATTGCCCGCCGCGCGGAAACACGACCAGCACGTCGGTCGGCGTCTTGCGCGTGGGCTTGATCGCGCCTTCCTTCTGCAGCTTCCAGAAGATGCGCGTAAGACCGATCGAAATGCCGAGCCCCGGCAAGCGGCGATTGATCAGCGAACCGACGAGATTGTCGTAGCGCCCGCCGCCGCACACGGTCGGATAATCGGGGAACGCGGCGAGCTTCGTCTCGTAGACCGTGCCCGTGTAATAGGCGAGGCCGCGCGCGATCGACAGGTCCGCGACGAACGAGCCCTCGGGGAAGCGCGCGAGCTCGCCCATCACGAAGCCGAGCTCCGACAGGCCCTGTTCGAGCACCGGCGATTTCACGCCCAATGCTTCGACCTTGCCGACGACGCTCGCATCCGTGCCCTTGATCTCGGCCAGAGCCAAAATCTTGCCGATCGTCGAATCGTCGAGCGACATTTCGGCGGCCAGCATCGCCGACACGCCCTTGACGCCGATCTTGTCGAGCTTGTCGACGATGCGCATCGCGTTGCCGTAATCGGCCACGCCCAGGCCTTCGTAATAGCCTTGCAGGATCTTGCGGTTGTTGATGCGCGTGACCGAGCCGCCGACGCCGAGCTTGTCCAGCGTCTCGAACACGATCGCGGGCATTTCCGCGTCGTAATGCAGCGGGATGTCGCGCGTATCGACGATATCGACATCGCACTGGATGAATTCGCGGAAGCGCCCTTCCTGCGGGCGCTCGCCGCGCCAGGCCTTCTGCATCTGATAGCGCTTGAAGGGAAAGACCAGCTCGTTGAGATTCGCCGCCACGTAACGCGCCATCGGCACGGTCATGTCGTAATGCAGCGCATGTTCGGGCGGCTGGGTCGCCTCGTCGCCTTCGGCCATCAAACGGCGGATGGCGTAGATTTCCTTGTCGGTGTCGCCCTGCTTCAGCAGCACTTCGACCGGCTCCACCGAGCGCGTTTCGATCGGCGCGTAGCCGTAGCTTTCGAAGATCTTGCGGATCTGGTCGATCCACGAAAGCTCGACCATGCGCAATTCCGGCAACCATTCCGGATAGCCGCTGATGGCCTTCAATTTGTGCTTCTCGATCAAGGCGAATACCCCTATTCCGACGCCTCCACATAACCCGGCGCAAACCGCGTTTCAATGCAGTAACGTATGGCGGCCATGAACGAAGTTTTCGATGTCGTCGTCGCCGGCGGGGCCGCCATCGGCTCGTCTGTCGCCTATCACCTCGCCGCCGATCCCGGTTTCAAGGGCCGGATCCTGGTGCTGGAACCCGATCCCGGCTACGAACGCGCGGCTTCGGCGCGATCGGCCGCGTCGATCCGTCAGCAATTCTCGGCCCCCGTGAACGTCAAGCTGTCGCTTTACGGCATCGAATTCCTGCGCGATCTCGGCACGCGGCTCGCGGTCGATGGCGAACGCGCCGATATCGGCCTGCGCGAAGGCGGCTATCTCTTCATGGCCACGCAAAGCGGCGAAGCGGTCTTGCGCGAGAACCACGCGCTGCAAATTTCGCTGGGGGCGGATATCGCGCTCTATGACCGCGCCGGTCTCGCCGCGAAGTTTCCGTGGCTTGCGACCGACGATCTCGTCGCGGGAACCTGGGGCCGCACGGGCGAAGGCTGGTTCGACGGCTATGGCCTCGTCCAAGCGTTGCGCCGCAAGGCGCGTGCACTCGGCGTCGAATATCGCAAGGCCGCGTTGACCGGCATCGAGATGAAGGGCGATCGCGCGGCTGCTTTGCGCCTGTCGGACGGCACGACGCTCTCGGCGGGCCATGTCGTGCTCGCGGCGGGCACGGGCACACGCGAGCTCGTGCGCGCGATCGGCTTCGACATTCCCGTTCACGCGAAGAAACGTTTCGTGTTCACCTTCGAATGCCGCACGCGCATCGACGGCGTGCCGCTGACCATCGATCCGGGCGGCGTCTATTTCCGCCCCGAAGGCGAGGGCTTCATCGCCGGCACCGTGCCGCCCGAGGATAAGGACCCCGACGTCGCCTCCGACGATTTCGAGGTCGATTACGATTTCTTCGACGAATATGTCTGGCCCGCTTTGGCCGCGCGCGTGCCTGCGTTCGAGGCGATCAAGCGCGGCCGCGCCTGGGCCGGGCACTACGACATGAATCTATTCGACGCCAACGCGTTGATCGGCTTCGTCCCCGGCACGGCGAACATGCTGCTCGCCAACGGCTTCTCCGGCCATGGGCTGCAGCAAAGTCCCGGCGTGGGGCGCGGCCTCGCCGAACTGATCCGGCAGGGCAAATACACGACGCTCGATCTTGGCGATCTCTCGCCCGCGCGATTGCTGACCGGCGCGAAGATGCTCGAGAAAAACGTCGTCTGAAACGAAAAGGGCCGCCCGGTTGCCCGGACGGCCCTTCCCGCTTTCGAAGCCGCGCTTACTTGCGCAGGCGGACGTGACGCAATTCGACGTCTTCCTGCACGCGCATCTTGAACTCCGCGATGCGGTCGTTGAGCATCGCGAAGACTTGCGGCTCTTGGTGCAACGGAACAATGGGGACATCCTCGCGGATGATCGACCAGACCTGCTTCGACAGGGCGGCGCGCTTGGTCATGTCGGTTTCGACCGCGATCTGGTCGCGCAACGCTTCCACGCGCGGGTTCTGATACTTGCCCCAGTTGAACGTGCCCGCCCCGTTCGTCATCGTCAGCAACTCGCGCAGCGGGTTGGAGATGTCGAAATTGCCGGGAGTCCAGCCGAGCAGATAGAACTGGAACTGGCCCTGGCCGCCCGCCGGAATGAACTGGCTGAACGGCATGGCGTTGAGGCGCGCGGTGATGCCGACTTGCGCCAGCATCGAGACGACGGCGGTGCAGATATCCTCGTCGTTGATGTAGCGGTTGTTCGGGCAGTGGAACGGCACGGTCACGCCGTTCGCGTAGCCCGCTTCGGCCAGCAGCTTGCGCGACGCGGCCTGATCGTAGGGCAGACGCTGGTTCGATTCCTGATCCCAGCCCTGAACCTGCGGCGCGATGATCAGGCCCGACGCTTGGCCGAAGCCGCGCATCGTGACGCGCATCAACGCCTGGCTGTTGATCGCCTGATAGATCGCGCGGCGCACGCGCGCGTCCTTCAGCGGGTTCTTGACGTTGGGCTGGTCGAGCAGATTGTCGCGCACCGTGTCGAAAGCGAAATAGACGGTGCGCGCCGTCGGCCCTTGCACGACGCGAAGATCGCTGAGCTGGCGCAGCGCGTTCACGTCCTGCAGCGGGACCGGATACATCAGATCGAGCTCGCGCGACCGCACGGCGGCGACGCGCGTCGCCGGGTTGGCAACCGGGCGCCAGATCGCGCGGGTGATGCCCGTATCGGTCGCGGGCGCCCAGGCGTTCGGGTTGATTTCCATCACCGTGCGCTCGTCGGCCACGCGCTCGACGAAGCGGAACGGCCCCGTGCCGTTGACGTTGAGATTGGCGAAGTTGGTCGCCGCGCCGGGCTGGCCCGAACGCGACACGACCATCGCGTTGTTGGCGTCGATCCACGGCTTGCTCATGATGAAGAACAGCGTCAAATCCTGGAGCAGAACCGGGTTCGGCCCCTTGGTGACGATGTTGATCGTGTTGTCGTCGACCTTCTCGATCCGCTCGATCGAGACGACCGTGTAGCTCATATCCGAGGTCTGCTGGCGCACGCGCTCGAACGACGCGATCACGTCGTCGGCGGTGAAGGGCTGGCCGCCGTGGAAGCGCACGTTGCGGCGCAGGTTGAAGCGCCACGTCGTCGGGTTGGTCTGTGTCCAGCTTTCGGCGAGACCGGGCTGGAGCGAGCCGTCGAAATTGCGGCGCACCAGCGGATCGTACATGTTCGACTTCATCGCATTCGTCACGCCGTGGTTATTGGCGTGCGGATCGAGGCCGAGAATGTCGTTCGCCGAGCCGTAGCGGAAGATCTGCGCGTCCGCCGGGGCGGGCGCCACCGCCGCCAATACCGCGAAGGCGGCGGCGGCGAACAACGCGGCGCGACCCGTTTTGCGGGAAGCCGTGATCGTCATGATGATACTCTCCTGTTCGGACCTGTTATGGTTGCGGCCCGGAGTTTTGCCCCGGAACCTTGCGCGCGACTTTGCGACAGCCCAAGGCCCCGCGCAATCAAATTTCAACCCGCCGCATTGCGGCAAAACGGAAATCCATGATCGCTGATACGGACTTGGTAAACGCCGCCCGAACCGTTCGCGAACGCCTGGACCGGCCGGGCTGGCCCGGGGCCGCGATCGGCATCGTGCGCGGGACGGATATCGTGCTGCGCGACGCGTTCGGGCTTGCCAGCGTGGAACTGGGCACGCCGCTCTCCGCCGCGACGGTGATGACGGTCGCATCGGTCACCAAGCAATTCACCTGCTTGGCGCTGCATATGCTGGCACGGGAAGGCCGCATCGATCTCGACGGCGAGGTACAGCCCGGCATCACCTATCGGCATTTGATGCACAACGCCTCCGGCCTGCCGGAGATCATGGAGACCTACGCGCTGGGCGGCGGCGATCTGTCGGCGCCCGCCCCGCGCGCCGCATTGCTCGATCTCGTGCGCCGCCAATCGGCGCGCAACTTCAAGGCGGGCACCGACTTCGCGTACTGCAACACCAATTTCGCCTATCTGCACGAGGCGGCCGAACGCATCGAAGGCAAGTCTTTCGCAGAGATTCTCCGGGAACGCATCCTTGCCCCCGCCGGCATGAAAACGGCGCGCCTGGGCACGCGCCAGGACGAGGTGATTCCCGGCTTCGGCAACGGCTATCTGGTGCGCGACGACAGGCTGATCCGCGCGATCGACGCCTGGCCCGGCGGTGGCGAAGGCGGCATGCGAGCGAGCCTCGACGACATGATCGAATGGGCGCGCAACTGGTCGACCAAGAAGATCGGCGGGGACTTGCTCGACGCGATTTGCGTGCGGCGCCCCTTCGCCAACGGCACGCAAAACTTTTACGCCAACGGCATTCAAGTTTCGCCCTGGCGCGGGCTCGACACGATCGGCCATGGCGGCTTGATGCCGGGCTTTCTGACCGAGTTCATCCGCGTGCCGGCGGAAGATTTGACCGTGATCGTGATCGCCAATTCCGATCGCTTCCAGCCTTGGCTGATCGCGCGCGAAATCCTGGATCGCGCGCGCGGCCTCGATCCCGAGGCGATCCGCTTGAAGGCGGACGCGATCGTTCCCGGCACGTATCTTTCCGAAGATGGCGGCTTGTCGCTGGAACTTCTGGCGCAGGACGGTTTCGCCGTCGCGCGCCAGCATGGTGGAACGTTCCCGCTCGATATCGACGGCAATGCGTTGCGCGGCGGCTTCGCGTTTCGCTGGGATGGCGGCGGCGTCATCGGCGCCAACGGCAATCGTATCGCCTATCGCCGCATCGATACGGCCGGCGCATTGCCCAAGGGCCTCGACGGCGTGTGGCATCACGCGGAACTCGGCGCGCGCTATACGATCGAAGGTGCCGCCTTGCGCATCGACGGACCGTTGCGCGGCGGCGTGATGGCCGATCTGGAGCCTTTGACGGGAACGAGCTTCCGCATTCGCGCACGCGACGGCTGGTATCCGCGCGTGTTCGACGCGCAATCGCGCGACGACGGCGCATTGCTGGTCAATGCCGGACGGTCACGGGGCTTTCTGTTCCGGAAATAGAATCGGTCATGTTGTCGACCAGCGCATGGAACGCGAGCCGCGGGCGCCACACGCCGTCGAGCATCGCTTTGCGCGGGTTCGCGATCGGAATGAAATTCGGCGCGTCGTTCTTCGCGGTCACGGTCGCCGGATCGCGCCCCATCCGCGCATAGGCGATATCGACCCAATCGCGCACGCGATGCGCTTCGCCCGAGCCCAGCACGTATTCGCCGGGGCTCGCGCGCTCGGCCATCGCGGCCAAAGCCGCGACGATATCGCGCGCGGCCGACCAATCCGCCCGCCCGCCGATATTCATCAATTCGAGCGGCGCGCCCGATGCGGCCGCGTCGACGATCTTGCGCGTGACGTAGCTCGGGCCCCGCAATTCGCTCTCATGATTGAACAGCACGGCGAAGCTCGCGTGCAAACCCAACCGCTCCCGCGCATGGCGCACGAGATCGCGGGTCCAAAGCTTCGTATGGCCATAAAACGTGCGCGGGTTCGCCGGCGTCGTTTCGTCCACGATCAGATCGGCGCCTTGCGCTTGAAACATTTGCGACGAGCCCGCGAACACCGCGCGCGTCGACCGGCTTCTCGCGGCGATCCACTCGAGCAAATTCGCCGCCGCTTCGAAATTGACGCGGATCATCGCGGAAACTTCGGCGGATTTGTCCCCCGCCCCGCCTTCCGACGAATGATGCGCCGCCGCGAGATGGAACACGCGCGCGGGCTTGATGGCGTCGAGCGTTTCGCGCAGCGCCGTGCCGTCGCCGACATCGCAGACGATTTTGCGTACACCGGGCTCGATGGTCGAATCCGCGTGCCGCACGAGACCGGCGATATCCCAATGATCGGCGCGCAGCAGGCGCGACAAAAGACGCCCATCCTGCCCGCCCGCCCCCGTGATCAGCGCGGTCTTCATTCCAAAAAATTCGCGCGCGTTTCGGCCGGCAGCAATTCGGCCAAGGTCATCGCCGTGCGCGCGAGGAATTCGGCATCGTCGAGGCGGAAGAACAGGATATTCCCGTGCGCGTGGCCTTCGGCGCACGGAACAGGCGCTTCACTGGTCAGGCCGATGCACCAATAATCCCAAACGCGGCGATGGAAATTGCCCGCATCCTCGTAGCTGAAAATCAGCGCGCCATAGCCGCGTTCGCGCATCGCGGCGAGCGTCTTGGGCAACGCGTCGCCCGCTTGACGCGGATGCGCGGTCGAGAATTCGGCGAGCGCCAAGCGCGGCGGCAACTTCGCATAATCGTGGCTGAGCAGCGCGTCGAAATCATAGCCCTCGCAATCGACCTTGAGCCAATCGACTTGGGGCAATTCCTTCGCGGCGGCGAAATCGTCAAGGCGCGTCGCCGCGACGCTGCGCATATCTTTGGTCGCCGACAGCAGCGACGGCGAGCGACCGGACAGGCCGACTTCCGCCTGGAAAAACGCCGCCGAACCGCTCGCTTCGGTCACCAACAGGGCATGATGGCGGATACGCTCGCCATAGCGGCGCGCAAGCTCCGCCATCGCGGGCGCGCAAGCCGTGTCGGGCTCGAACAGGTCGGCCGACCAGCCGAGATCGAGGAACGGCAACGCCGTCTCGCCCAAACAAGCACCGACATCGATCGCATGACCGCCGGGGGCGACGTCTTTTAAGTAGGGCACGGCGAACAGCCGCACGATTTCGAGATCGGTCAACGCGCGGAACAACGGCATGCCCTTCGCCGCCTCGGCCAGCCGAAGGATCGTCGTGATCAATGCGTCGGGCGATTTGGCGCGCATCCGCGCCAACGCTTCGGCGCGCGACGCCGTCAAATCCTTCGCGGCCTGAACCAATTTCTTGCCGGCGGCCGCGACGTCGAAATAAGGCAAGGTCGGCGACATCGCCGCGCGGATTTTCGCGGCCGATGCGGCGCGGGCTTCGGGATCGCGCGCCAACGTGGCGGCTTTGGCGACGTAATCGTCCTGGTCCTTGGCGACGAACTCGCCGAGCCCTGCACCCGTCAGCATCGCCGCACCGACATGGCCGCGGAACCGCTCGCCCGCCAGCGTGACGACCGGCAAGCCCACGCTCAGCGGATCGATCAGCGAGCACGCGCCCGAGAATGGATGTGCGTCGATATAGATGTCGCACAGCGCCGCGATGCGATGCAGATCGGCGCGCGTGGGCACGGGCGGCACCGCGCACCAGCGATCGCGCGAAACGCCCGCCGCCCCGAACTGCTTCTCGATCCGCGCGAAGAACGGCGCGGAGAAATACGACGCCGACCAGCTCGGCGCGAAAGGCATGATCACCAGCCGCGCTTCGGGCACTTCGGCCAGCAACCGCGCCCACAACGCCGTCAGCTCCGGCCCCAGCTTGAAGAAATTCGCGCCGGAGAAAAACACCGGCACGCCGTCGGGCAAGCCCAAATCGGCGCGCGTGGGGGCGGCCGTCGGCGCATCCTTATCGTGCTGGAAGGCGTAGTAGTTGATGAAGCCCGGCGCACGATAAAGCGTTTCGACGTAATCGCTTTGCGGATACGCGCCCGGCTCGTTGTCGGCCCCCGAGAAATACGCGTCGCCGGATGCGAAGCCGCCGGTCGTCGGCGTGGCGGTCGACACGATCTGAACGCGCGCCAAGCGGCAGGCGGCGAGCAGCGCCACCGGATTGACGACTGCCGAGATATTCGAATGGATCGCGATCGCGTCGAGATCGTCTTGGCGCAGCCTTGCGAGCTGGGCCGCGAGATCGCCGCCGAGCACGACATAGCGATCGGCCTTCTCGCGCGCCAAATCCTCGATCGGGCCGGGGGCCGCGTCGATCGTGTAGACCGACAGCTCGATCTCCGGGTCCTTCGCCTCGAATTGCGAGATCGCCAGATAGGTTTCGGTGAACGGGCGCAAAGCTTGCGTCAACACACCCAATCGCAACGGCCCCGGCCGGCGCTCGCCGAACGCATGCGCGGGCAAGCGGCGCGCGGCGACCAGCATGGTTTCGACGATCTCGCCGCGCAGACGCATCATGCGTTTGAGATTGCGCGTGGAGAAATACGCCATCAACAGGCTGGCACGTTGCGCGAACATCAACCCCAGCGCCAAGCGCGACGGATCTTCCGGGTGCCCGACGACCGCCGCATGGAACGATGCGACGATCGCTTCGAGCTTCGCGGCATAGCGCTCGCTCTCGCCGATTTCGTTGAACAATGCGGGGGCGGTCAGCAGCGCTTGGCCCGCGACGGCGCGCAAGGCGGGCGACATCGCGGCGAGATCGGGAATTTCGGGCAAATCCTGCGGCGGCGTCAGCAACAACGCCGCCAGCATCGGCGCTTTTTCGGCGAAGCGTTCCGCAGCTTGCCCGGCCAATACCGCCTCGGCCGGTTCGATCGGAAAGCGCGTGAGTCCCGCCTCGGCCAGGGATACCGCCCCTTGCTGCGATGCCACAGCTTCGGGATCGACCGACCCGTCGAGCAAGGCGGCGGCGAGGTTCCAGCGCAGGCTGCGCAACGCCGGCAAGGCGGCGGGATCGCCCGCCGCCAAGGCTTGCGCCAATCCCTGAACCGATGCCAATTCGCTGGGGTCGAAAGCCATTTTGGGCGCCGCCATCCCTCGATTCCTGTCCGCCCGGCATGTTAGCCTAAACCCCGATGACGAATACCCTTCTGTTCAAGAACGCCACCGTAATCGACGGCACGCAGGCCGAGGCCCGGCCCGGCCATGATGTGCTGGTCGAAGGCAACACGATCCGCGCGGTTTCCGCCACGCCGATCGCGTCGCCGTCGGCCATCGTGATCGACCTTAAAGGCCGCACGTTGATGCCGGGCCTGATCGATTGCCATGTCCATGTCGTGGCGACGATGGCGAACCTCGCACGCAACGCGGCGATGCCGACGAGCTTCACCGCGCTCAAATCCGTCGCGGTGATGGACGGGATGTTGAAGCGCGGCTTCACCTCCGTGCGCGACGCATCGGGCGCCGATTACGGGCTGAAGCTGGCGGTCGAGGAAGGCTTGTTCCGTGCCCCGCGCCTGTTCATTGCCGGCAAATCGTTGAGCCAGACCGGCGGCCACGGCGATCTGCGCGGGCGGTTCGACGACCGAGAGTTTTGCCTTTGCCATGCGCGCATCGGCCTGTTGTCGCGCGTCGCGGACGGCGTGGATGCCGTACGCAAGGCGGTGCGTGAGGAGCTGAAAGCGGGCGCCGATTTCATCAAGATCATGGCGTCGGGCGGTGTGGCCTCGCCCACCGATCCGATCGACTGGCTCGGCTACTCGCGCGACGAAGTTCTCGCGATCGTCGAGGAAACCGACAAGTCGAAAACCTATGTCGCCGCCCACGCCTATACGGCCGAGGCGATCGGCCGCGCGGTCGAATTGGGCGTGCGCACGATCGAGCACGGCAATCTGGTCGATGCGCCCACCGCCGCCTTGATGGCCAAGAAGGGCGCTTACGTCGTGCCCACGCTTGTCACCTACGACGCGCTGGCGACCGAGGGTGCATCGCTGGGCCTGCCGCCCGAGAGCGTGGCCAAGATCGAAAACGTGCGCGGCGCCGGCTTGCGTTCGCTGGAAATCTTCCGGCAGGCGGGCGTCAAAATGGCGTTCGGCACCGATTTGCTGGGCGAAATGCATCGCCACCAATCGACCGAATTCGCGATCCGCGCGCGGGTTTTGCCGGCACACGAGGTGATCGCGTCGGCCACCACCATCGCGGCCGAAGTGCTGCGCATGGAGGGCAAATTGGGCGTCGTGGCGTCGGGGGCGCTCGCCGATCTGCTGGTCGTCGACGGTAACCCGCTTACCGACATTTCCGTCCTGACCGGTCAGGGCGAACGCATAGCCGCCATCCTCAAGGATGGGGTTTTCGTCAAGAATACGCTGGCCTAGTTTGGGCCAAGCTTTAGGGAGCAACGCGAAAAAACATGGCTGCCAACCCCCGTACGATCCGCCTCGATCCGGCGGACAATCTGATCGTCGCCGTCGACAATGTCGATGCCGGCACGCCGCTGCACGGCACCGTCGCCGCCGCAAAAATCATGCGCGGCCACAAGATGGCGATCGAGTTCACGCCCAAGGGCGCGCCGTTCAAGAAGTTCGGCCAGATCATCGGCTTCGCGACGCAGGACACGAAGCCGGGCGAGCATGTCCATGTCCATAACTGCGAATTCGCCGCCTTCGCGCGCGACTACGCCTATGCCGAGAATGCGCGCCCCTGGGATCCGATCCCGCTGGAGAAGCGCCGCACGTTCCAAGGCTATCGCCGCGCCAACGGGCGCGCGGGCACGCGCAATTACATCGGCATCCTCACCTCGGTGAATTGCTCGGCCTCGGTCGCGCGTTTCATCGGCGAAGCCGTCGTGAAGTCGGGCCTGCTGAACGATTATCCGAATGTCGACGGCGTGGTGCCGCTGGTGCATGGCACGGGCTGCGGCATGGCCGCGAAGGGCGAAGGCTACGACATTCTCCAGCGCACGGCCTGGGGCTACGCGACCAACCCGAATGTCGGCGCGGTCCTGCTCGTCGGCCTCGGCTGCGAAGTGTTCCAGATCGCGGAGATGAAAAAGGCCTACGACATCGCCGAAAGCGCCACATTCCGCTCGATGAACATCCAGGACAGCGGCGGCACGAAAAAGACGATCGAAGCGGGCCTCGCCGCGATCAAGGAAATGCTGCCCACTGTCAACGCCGTGAAGCGCGAGGCGATCCCCGCCTCGGAATTGATGCTCGCGTTGCAATGCGGCGGCTCGGACGGTTATTCGGGCATCACCGCGAACCCCGCACTGGGTGCGGCCGTCGATCTTCTGGTCGATCAAGGGGGTACTGCGATCCTCTCCGAAACGCCGGAGATCTACGGAGCCGAACACCTCCTCACCCGCCGCGCCGAAAGCCGCGAGATCGGCGAGAAGCTGATCGGCATCATCAAATGGTGGGAGGCGTACACGACCAAGCATAGCGGGTCGATGGACAACAACCCCTCGCCCGGCAACAAGGCCGGCGGCTTGACGACCATTCTGGAGAAGTCGCTGGGGGCCGCCGCCAAGGGCGGGACGCGCACGCTGCGCGGCGTCTATCACTATGCCGAGCGCGTGGACGCGAAGGGCTTTGTGTTCATGGACACGCCCGGCTACGACCCCGTTTCGGCCACCGGTCAGGTCGCGGGCGGCGCCAACGTGCTGTGCTTCACCACGGGCCGCGGCTCGGCCTATGGCTGCAAGCCCACGCCGTCGATCAAGCTGGCGACCAATAGCGACATCTACAAGCGCATGCCCGACGATATGGACATCAATTGCGGCGACATCGTCGACGGCGTGACGGTCCAAGCCAAGGGTCAGGAGATTTTCGAGAAGATCCTGGCGGTCGCCTCGGGCGAGAAATCCAAATCCGAAGCGCTCGGCTACGGCGACAACGAATTCGTGCCCTGGCAAATCGGCGCGACGATGTAAGGCAAAACGGCCGGGGCAAAACCCCGGCCGTTTCGCTTTTAGGGCGTTAGCTGGGAAGCATCGCTTCGGCGATCCGAACGGCGTTGCGGGCGGCCGCGTAAGCGGGATCGCCCGCATCCATGATCAAGGCCAGCGAATTCGGCGCTTCCGGATCGGGGCGTACCCAGCGCGGGGCAAGCCCCGAATCTTGCGACACCAGCGCCGCCGCTTCGTCCGCCGCCAATTCGCGCGCGAAGGACGCCGCGATCGCCAGCCCCGCCCCGTTGGCGCTGGCGCAGGCGACCGGCAGCGCGGGCAGATCGAGCACGCGCCGCGTTTCGGCCGCCAGTCGCCCGGCGGGCGTATCGGCGGGCGGCGGCACCCATTTCGACGTCGGCAGGAACGGCGGGGCGGCACCGTCGCCGACCGCGACGCGCGTCAAACCCGCCGCGACATGCAACGGCTTCAACGCCATCGCCGCCGCCGTGACGGCGGCGTCGGGCCCCGCGACGATGCCGCGCGGGATCGCGTTCAGCGCTTGGGCGTTCACGCCGCCCGCGACCAAGGGCACTTGGCGATCGGCGCGCCACGCCGGCGAAACGTCGATCACGACGGCCCCTGTCCGCGCCGCTTGCGGCGCCAATTCGCGCGACGCCGCACCGGGTGCCGCGAACAGCACGATGTCGAGATCGTCGAAATCGGCATCCGCCGCGTCGGCGACGGTCAAAGCCTCGCCCGACATGGCCGATACGGCGCCGCCCGCCGATCGCGGCGAAGCGTACAAGCGCAACGCGGCGGCGGGAAAGCCGCGCGACGCCAAAAGATGGCGCAAGGCCGTGCCGACCTTGCCGGTGGCGCCGACGATACCGACACGCGGGGTTTTGGGGATAGCGTAACTCGGGTCCATGATTTCCACTCCATGCGAAAGCGGAGTGCGGGAAACCGGACCGGATTGAAGGATCGACCGGGCCCCGCGACTGCCGCGGGGCTTGCGATCCGGATGCGCCGCCTAGATCGGCACGCGCAAACCCGTCCGCGCCCCGCCGGAGCGGAACGTTTTCAAGGCCATTGCGTGGATCGTGGTCATGCGCATCACGGGAGACATTTAAGCACGACGCGCGCCCGCGTAAACCCCCGACGGCATCGCGGTGAATGGGACGCGGATCAGCGCCCCATCACCAGCTTGGGCAGCCACGTCGTCAGCGGCGGCCAGAACGTGACCGCCAGCAGGACCGACACCAGCGGCACGAGCCACGGCACGATCGCGCGCGACATCGCGGCGAAAGTGATGTTCGCGACTTTGGCGGTCACGAACAGCACCACGCCGACCGGCGGCGTGACCGTGCCGATCATCAGGTTGAGCACGAAGATCAAGCCGAACTGGATCGGGTCGATGCCGAATTGGCCGGCGGCCGGCGTGAGGATCGGAATCAGGATCAGCATCGCCGCCAGCGCTTCCATGAAGCAGCCGACGACCAGCAGCAGCACGTTGACGACCAGAAGGAAGACCAGCGGATTGCCGACCATATCGACGATCTGCGGCCCCAGCGTCTGCGGGATACGCGACAACGACAGGCACCAGCCCAGAGCCGAGGCGGTCATGACGAGGGCCAGCACCACGCCGGTCGTTTCGACCGTATCGACCGCGATGCGCGGCAGGTCGCGCAAATCGAACTCGCGGTAGACGTACAATCCCAGGATCAGCGCGTAGAGCGTGGCCACACCGGCCGCTTCGGTCGGCGTGAAGATGCCGGCGATCATGCCGCCGAACAGGATGACCGGCGTCATCAGCGCCCAATGCGCGCGCTTGTAGGCGACCCACAGATCGCGCAAGCCCGGGAACGGATGGCGCGGCAAATTGCGCTTCGTCGCGACCCAGGTGACCATCGCCATCATGGCGCCCGCCATCAACAGGCCGGGAATGACGCCCGCCAGGAACAGCCCGCCGATCGATACGTCCGCCGACACGCCGTAGATGACCATCGGCAGCGACGGCGGAATGATCGGCCCGATCGTCGCCGACGCGGCCGTGATCGCGGCCGCGGTTTCGGCGTCGTAGCCTTCGTCCTTCATCGCCTTGATTTCGAGCGTGCCCACGCCGCCCGCATCGGCCACGGCCGAGCCCGACATGCCCGCGAAGATCACGCTCGCCAAGATGTTCGCGTGGCACAAGCCGCCGCGCAGCCAGCCCACGCAGGCCGTGGCGAAGGCGAAAATACGCTCGGTGATGCCGCCCGAGTTCATGATGTTGCCCATCAGGATGAACAACGGGGCGGCGAGCAGCGGGAAGGAGTTCGCCGCCTGCGCGATTTTCTGCGGCACGATCTGCGGCGTGATACCGGCGAAGAAGACGAAGGCCAGCGCGGCCAGCCCCATCGTCGCGTAAAGCGGCACGCCCAGCAGCAGCGCCACGAACCAGACGATCAGGATTTCGGTCATCGTGGAGATCACAGCTTGGTCTCCACCATCGCCGTCGGCAGCGGACCTTTGATCGCTTCGACGATCTGCGCGAACGCTTGAATAAGGACGGCAGCGCCGGCCAGCGGCACGGGGATATAAAGGATCGCGGCCGAGAGCGGCACGCTGATCCAAGTCACGTCGAGATTGCGCTCGATCAGCACCGGCCCGTACCAAACCATCGCCGCGGTCAGCGCCACGACGCAAAGCTGGATGACAACTTCGGCCGCACGCCGCGGGACCGCGGGCAGCGCGTCGATGAACACGTCGATCCGGATATGGCTGCGCCGGCGCGCGGCCAGGATCCAGCCGACGAAGCCCGTCCAGACCAGAAGATACTGGGCGGCTTCGTCGGTCCACGGAACCGGCGCGCCAAGCTGGCGCGAAACCACGCCCAGCACCACGCACGCCAGCAGCGACATCAGCAGGAGGAAGGCGGCGGCGCGCAATGCGCCGTCGCTTGCGCGCCGCAGCCCCTCCATTACAGCGCCGCCAGGGCGTCGAACGTGCCCGCACCCCACACTTGGGCGAAGCGCGCAGGCACCTTGGCGAGCACGGGCTCGCGCCACGCCTTCACGTCGGGCTGCACGACCGTCATGCCCGCCGCGCGCAGCGTATCGACCAGCGAGGCTTCCTGCTTCAGCAGTTCCGCGTCCTGCCACTTGGCGCCGTTGGCCAGCGCCGTATCCAGGATATCGCGGTCGGCGTTGCGCAAGCCGCGATAGAAGCCTTCGTTCACGATAACCAGGCGCGGCGTGATGATGTGCTCGGTCAGCACCAGGAACTTCTGCACTTCGAAGAACTTGCCGCTCTGGATCGTCGGCAGCGGGTTCTCCTGACCGTCGACCGCGCCCTGGTTGAGGGCGAGGTAGAGCTCGTTGAAGTTCACCGGCGTGGCGACCGCACCCCAGGCTTCGGCCATCGCGCGGAACACGTCCACCGGCGGCACACGCAACTTGAAGCCGGCCATGTCGGCGGGCGAACGCACGTTCTTGGTGCCCGTCGTCAGATGGCGCTTGCCGTAATAGGTGACGGACGCGAGGCGCATCTGGCGGCGCGCGACCAGGTCGTCGTTCATCTTCTTGAACTGCGGCGAGGCGACCGACTTCGCCATATGGGCGGCGTCGCGCCACAGATACGGCGCTTCGATGACCGACAACGCCGGCAGCAGTGCCGCGAGCGCGCCGGCACCGTCCGTCGTCATGTGCAAGGCGCCGGCCGAGACCGCTTCCATCATGTCGCGGCCGGAGCCGAGCTGGCCGTTCGGGAACGACTGGATGTCGATGCGGCCGGAGGTCTTCTCCTTCACCTCGGCGGCGACGCGCGCGACCATCTGAACCTGCGGATGGCTGGGGGCGAGCATTTCGCCCCAGCGCACCGCGGTCGCCTGGGCGCGCGGAAGACTGGGCGCTGCGAGCAACGCCGCACCGGCGCTCGTGGCGCCGAGCAGTTTACGACGCGTGATCGTGGACATGGTCTCTCTCCCTCGTTTTCGTTGTTTGCGGCACCGCCCCCGGTTCCGGGGTCAGGCGCCCTTGACGCCGCCGGCGGTCAATCCGCCGACGATTTCCTTCTGAATGAAGATCGTCAAAACCAGCACGGGCAGCATCACCACGATGGCCGCCGCGGCGAGCGGCCCCCAGGCGAATTGCTCGAAGGTCAGCATGTTGTAGACCGCGACCGGCATGGTGCGCGTCGTGCGCCCCGCGAACACGGCGCCGAACACGAAATTGTTCCAGGAATAGATGAAGGACAGGATGGCGCCCACGACGATGCCGGGCCGCGCCAGCGGCAGCGCCACATGCAGGAAGGTCTGCCACGTCGTGCAGCCGTCGATCCGCGCGGCTTCCTCGAGCTCCACGGGCAGCGATTCGAAATAACCGATCATGATGTAGACGACGATCGGCAGCGTGATGACGATATGCGTAATCGCGATGGGCAGCACCGTGCCGATCAGGCCGATCATCTGGAACAAGGTGAACAGCGGGATGAGATAGGAAAGCCCCGGCGTCATGCGGCTGATCAACATCAGCACCGCCATCGAATGCGCCTTCGACTTGGCGATGCCGTAGCCCGCCGGCACGCCCAGCAGCAACGCGGCGGCCGTCGCACCGCCCGAGACCTGCACCGAATTCCAGAAATAGAGGAAGAACGGCGTCTCCTCGAACAGGTTCCGGAAATTGGCCCAGGTGATCTCGCTCGGAATGAAGATCGGCGGATAGGCGGTGTTGTCGATGTCGTATTTCAGCGACAGCGAGACCACCCAGAAAAACACGAAAACGACGGGGGCGAGCAGGCACAGCAGCGCGAAGGCGAGCCCCGCCTGCCCCGCCGCCTTGCGCCAATGGAAATTCGCGAAAACGGCGCCCATGTCAGTTATTCCACTTGGCGCGTTCGCGCGCCCACAGCAGCACCAGCGACAGCACGACGATGATCGCGAAGAACACGACCACGACGGCCGACGCGTTGCCGACGTTGTAATAGGCGAAGGCCTGCGAATAGAGATAGAGGTTGATCGTCTCCGACGCCGTGCCCGGCCCGCCGTTGGAGATGACGTAAATCACCTCGAACGCCTTCAGCGCGTCGATCGTGCGGATGATGCCCGCCACGACGATGAAGGGCAGCACCAACGGGAACGTGATGCGCCAGAACATCTGCCACTGCGTGGCGCCGTCGAGCAGCGCGCTTTCGTAGGGCTCGGTGGGCACGGCGGCGAGGCCGCCCAGCACGATGATCATGACGAAGGGCGTCCACAGCCAGACCTCGACCAAGGCGAGGCTCGGGATCACGGTGTGCTGCGCGAACACCCATTCGGACGGGCCGATGCCCACGAGGCTGAGCAGATAGTTCAGCACGCCGAGCTGCGGGTGGAACATCATCGTCCACACCAGCGCGATGGCGACGGGGGTCGCCATCATCGGCATGATGAAGATCGTCCGCAGCACGCCGCGGAACGGAAATTCGCGGTGGAATACGACGGCCGCGAACGTGCCTAGCACCAGCGGCAGCACGACGGCGACGACCGTGAAATAGAAGGTGTGCCAGATCGATTCGAGGAATCGCTGGTTGGTCACCAGTTCGGCGTAGTTGCGCAAACCCACCCATTGGGCGGCGCCGCCAAGCTTCCATTCGTGGAAGCTCATCCACACCGTGAACACCCAAGGGAAGATGATGATGGCGAACGTCACCAGCAACCCCGGCACCACGAACCAGTGGTACCGGGGCTTCGCCAGTTTCGGCGCGGCCGGCGCCGTAAAGGCGCCGGCCGTTTGTTGCAGTGTCGTGTTCAAGTCGAACTCAACCTTGTTCCGAACGATCCAGAACCGGGCGGAACTCCGCCGTCGCGCGGCGCAGTTCGGCCGCCGGATCGGCGCCGCCGAGCATGTTGTTCAGCGCCGTGCCGAACACGTCGCGGAACTCCGTGACCGGACCGATCACGGGCAGCGCCGCGCGGGCGATTTCGCCCGAGCCGCGCACGCAGTCGGCCCAATCCTTCGGCACCGTCAGCGCGCTGAGCGTGGCTTGGTCGTTGAACGTCGAGCGGCGGAACGGCACGCCCGAACCCGTCTGCAGCAGGCGGTTCGACATCTGCTTGTTGGTCGCCCACAGGCAGTAGAGATACGCCGCTTCCTTCTTCTGGCTCGCGCCCGCGACGGCGATCCCGTCGCCGAACATCGCCGCGTGATGGGCTTTGGGACCCGCCGGGAAGATGCCGTAGCCGACCTTGCCGACGATGCGGCTCTTGGTGCGGTCTTCGAGCGGCGGGGCGAAGCCCACGCCGTCCAGCCACATGGCCGCACGGCCTTGCGCGAACAGCGACTGGGACTCGTTCCAGTTGAAGCCGGCGACGCCTTGCGGACCGGAGTTGCGCAGCAGCGTCTGATAGACGCGCGCCGCGGCGACCGCGTCGTCGGTATCGGTCAGCAGACGCGGCGGATTGCCGGTCGTCGTGTCCTGGCCCCAGCCGAGTAGCAGCTGCGTCCACACCGGCACGTTGGCGTTGCGAAGCCCGCGCGCGACGAAGCCAGCGACGCCGTTGGCCGGATCGTGCAGCTTGGCGGCCGCGGCGACGATCTCGTCGATCGTCTTCGGGTACGCGATGCCCTTCGCCTGGAACAGCTCCTTGTTATAGTAGAGCATCCAGTAATCGACCGACCAGGGCAGCGAATTGATTTTGCCGTCGTCGGTCGCGTAGTCGAGGCCGCGCTGGGTCACGTCGGCGCGATCCCATTCGGCCGGCGTCAGCTGCGCGTCGTTGAGGTAGCCGCCGACTTCGGCGGTCCAGCGCGCCTTGGCGAACTGGCGCTTCTGCACGTGATACGACAGATGGACCACGTCGAAGCTCGGTTTTCCCGAGTTGAATTCGATGACGATCTTCTGGCGCTGTTGCTGCTCGGGAATATCCTCGACGCCGACCTTGATGCCGGTCAGCGCTTCGAACTCGGCCTGATGGCGCTTCAGAAGATCGCCGCGCGGGCTCTTGATCAGCGAGATTTCCAGCGACTGGCCCTGGAAGCGCTTCCAGTTGAACGCGCCCGATTGCGCGAACAGCGTCTTGGTGTTGAGCATCGGCGAAGCGAGCACGCCGGCGGCGGCGGCCCCCTTCAGCAGATTGCGTCGATTCATCGTCGTCTTCATCGTCGTCTCTCCCCGTTGGGTTTTGGTTGCTCGAAGTCTAGCTTCCCGCCGCCGTCAAGGCGACAGGCCCATCGCGCGATTTTTCGCGTCTTGGATATGGGCGGCCAGCGCGTTGCGCGCGCCCTCGATATCGCGCGCCGCCATGCGGCGCACGATTTCGAGATGCTCGCGCATCACCGTTTCGACCCGGCTGGGATCGAGACGGACTTCCGCCTGGCGGATCAAGCGGATCTTGATGGAATTGACGCGATAGGCGCTCGACACGATCTCGTTGCCCAGGAAATCCACGACCGTGTCGTGCATATCCCAATCGACGATCTGCGCGCGGCGAATCACGTCGGGCGTGATCTTCTTCTTCGCGTCTTTGATGACTTTCTCGTGCGCTTCCAGCAGGCGCCCGATCTCGGAGTCCGGCGCTTCGCGCACGAACACTTCGACCGCCTCGCGCTCCATCATCAGGCGGAACTGGAAGGCGTTGCGGATCAGGCTGAGATCGACATGCGCCACCTGCATCCCGCGCTGGGGAATGGTGACGATCAGGCCTTCCGCTTCCAAACGCGGCACGAGTTCGCGGATCGCCCCCAGCGGCAAGCCGGTGATCTCCACCAGCTCGCGCTGCGAGACGAACTGACCGGGCACGATCTCGCGCGCGAGCAAGCGATCGGTGAACGCGGCATAGGCGCGTTCCCGCAGCTTAGGCGCGTCGGTCCCGGGTTCGGCCATCAAGCGGCTTTCTGGGCGAGGGCCGCGTCGACGCGCTTGACCAGTGCCGCCGCGCGCGCCTCGTCGAGTTCGACGACCGGCGGACGCATGCGGCGCCAATTGGCGTCGCCTTCGCGATGCGCGATCAGCGCCTTGACCGCCGGCATGAACGGGTCGGCGACGATCGCCGCCACGCATGCGCCGATGCGCGCGTCTTCCTTGCCTTCCCACGCCGCGGGACGCAGCAGATCGGGGCGGATATTCGCCATGCCGCAGATCGTGCCCGAACCGCCTTCACGCACCGCGCGGGCGAGCAAACGCTCGTCGCCGACCAGGATTTGCAGATCCTTATGCGTGTCCAGGAAGCTCTTGGCCGAGTCCCACTGACCGGTCGAATCCTTGATGCCGATGATGGCTTCGGGGAATTCCTTGCGAAGGCGCGTCATGATCGCCGGCGTGAACATCACGCGCGTCATGCTGGGGATGTGATAGATCAAAACGTCGCGCAATTGCGCGCCTAGCTTCTCGAACACGGCGGCGTACCAGCGGAACACGCCTTCTTCCGACGGCTCGGGGAAGTAGAAGGGCGGCGTCATCAGAAGCCCGCGCACGCCGTGATCGTAGCCCACGCGCGCTTGCGCGACCGCTTCACCCACCGTCGCGGCCGAAACGCCCGCGATCACTTGCTTGCCGAGATCGAGCCCGCCGGCGGCGAGTGCCCCCAACGCCGCGTGACGCTCGCCGATATCGATCGACGCGCCCTCGCCCGTCGTGCCGAACATCGTCACACCGTCGCCGCCATTCGCCAGCACCCATTTCGCCTGTGCCACGGTGCGCGGCAGGTCGACGGCGCCGTTGGCGAGGAACGCGGTCGACAAGGCGCAGGACAGGCCGATGCGCGGACCGATGGATTTGGCGGACATGATGAACGATCTCTCCCGATGCGTTATGGTCTTATGGGCGCGGATGTTGACCATGTCGCCAGCGCGCGTCAAGAAGTAACATGTCAGTTCGTTAAAGCGGGCAATTGGGGGAAACGAGTGGACACGCGAATTCTCGGTAAAAGCGGCGTCGAAGTGTCCGAACACGGTTTCGGCGGCGCACCCTTGGGCGATCTTTATTCGATCATCGACGAGGCGGTCGCGGTCGGCACGGTCGAGTCCGCGCTGCGCAATGGAGTTACGCTGCTCGATACGTCGCCGCTTTACGGGCATGGCATGTCGGAGCTGCGCATCGGTGCTGCACTGCGGCGCGTCAAGCCGCCCAAATTCGTGCTCTGCACAAAAATCGGCCGCGTGATGGATCCCTTCAAGCGCAAGGTGCCGGGCGAAGGCTATGTCGGCGGCGTCGAGCACCTCGCCAATTTCGATTATTCCTACGATGGCGCGATGCGCTCGCTGGAACAATCGATGCTGCGGATGGGGTTGAGCCATATCGACGTGGTGCTGATCCACGACGTCGATGTCTGGACTCATGGTGCTTCGATGATCGACCAGCGTTTCCGCGAGGCGGTGTCCGGCGCCTATAAGGCGCTCGATCGCTTACGCCAGGAAAAGGTCATCCGCGCGGTCGGTGTGGGCGTCAACGAAGCCGATATGTGCATGCGTTTCGCGCGCGAATGCGACATCGATTGCGTGCTGCTCGCCGGGCGCTATTCGCTGCTCGAACAACCCGCCGCCGCCGAATTCCTGCCACTCGCCGTCGAACGGCGCATCGGCGTGATGCTGGGCGGCGTGTTCAACTCGGGCATTCTCGCGACCGGCCCGATCCCCGGTGCCAAATACAATTACAAACCCGCCCCGCCGGACGTGATGGCGAAGGTCGGCCAGATCGAAGCCGTCTGCCGCGCGCATAATGTGGCGCTCGCCGATGCGGCGCTGCGTTTCGCGCTGGCGCATCCCGCCGTGTCGAGCGTCGTGCTTGGTGCGGTGGCGCCGTCGGAAATCGAGCGCCAGCGCCAATCTTTCAGCGCGAAGATTCCCGCCGCCTTGTGGAGCGATCTCAAAGCCAAGGGCTTGCTCGACAAATCCTGCCCGGTGCCGGCATGAAGATCGACGCGCATCAGCATTATTGGCGCGTCGATCGCGGCGATTACGGCTGGCTGACGCCCGACAAGGGAATCATCTATCGCGATTTCCTGCCGCCCGATCTCGCGCCCATTTTGAAGCGCCACGATATCGCGCGCTCGATTCTGGTGCAGGCGGCCCCCACGGAAGCGGAAACGCTATTCCTGCTCGACATCGCCAAGGGCGACGAGAGCGTAGCGGGCGTCGTCGGCTGGACGGATTTCGAAACGCCCGAGCGCATCGCCGAGTTGGCGAAGGACGAATTGCTCGTCGGCTTGCGCCCCATGGTGCAGGACCTTGCCGACGACGATTGGCTGGCCTCGCCCAAACTCGGCCCCGCTTTCGACGCGTTGATCGCCTATGGCCTCGTCTTCGATGCGCTGGTGCTGCCGCGCCATTTGCCGCGCCTGCTGGTCGTGGCCGAACGCCATCCGGGTTTGCGCATCGTCGTCGATCACGGCGCCAAGCCCTTCATCAAAGACAAGCGCCTCGATCCTTGGCGCGCCGACATGGCGGCTCTGGCCGCGCGCCCGAATGTCGTGTGCAAGGTCTCGGGCCTCGCGACCGAAGCGTCGCCCGAATGGACGCAAGGCGATCTCGCCCCCTATGTGCTGCATTTGCTCGACGTGTTCGGGCCCGCCCGCTTGCTCTGGGGCAGCGATTGGCCGGTCGTCGATCTCGCCGGCGGCTACGATCGCTGGTTCGCGGCGGCCCAAGGCCTGCTCGGTTCGCACGAGGACGTTTTCGGCGCCAACGCGGCGCGCATCTATTTGGACAAGCGGGGACGACGCGATGCTTAAAGGTCTCGATCCGGTTCTGTCGGCCGATCTTTTGTGGGTGCTCGACGCGATGGGCCATGGCGACGATCTGGCCTTGGTCGACGCCAATCACCCGGCCGAGACGATCGCCGCGCACACGACCACCGGCAAGCTCGTGCGCCTGCCGGGCCTGACGATGGAACGCGCGGCGCGCGCCATTCTGTCGGTGCTGCCGATCGACGATTTCGAGCCGAAGCCCGTACGCCGGATGGAAGTCGTCGGCGACAAGAAGAAGATCCCCGACGTGCAGAAAGCCGTGCAGGCCGAAATCGACAAGGCGCTCGGCGCCAAATCGCCGCTCGCGGGGATCGAGCGTTTCGCGTTCTACGAAGCCGCGAAGAACGCCTTCGCCGTGGTGCAGGTCGGCGACCCGCGCCCCTATGGCTGCTTCTTGCTTCGTAAAGGCGTTATCGCCGGCGTCCCGTAAGCACCGCGCCCACGTCGCGCGGCAGCGTCATATAGACGAAGGCGCAGGACGTCGCGATCGCCGCGACGGTCAGGAACGCGGGCACGAATTGCGCCGTACCCGTGGCCCCCGTCGCCATGCCCGACGCGGCGATGGTCAGCGCGATCGCGGCGATGGTGATGCCGATCGAGCCGGTCATTTCCTGAACCACGGCCATCAGCGTGGTCGCGCGCGACATCTTGTCGGCGGGCACGTCGGCGAACAGCACGGCGTTCGAACTGGTGAATTGCAGCGAACGCGTGAAGCCGGTCAGCATCAGGATCGCGATCATCACCCAGCCGGGCATGCCGGCATGGAAGACCAGCGGGATCGCGACCAGCATGCCCGCGATCAGGCCGTTGACGACCAGCACGTTGCGGAACCCGACCCAGCGCAGAATGCGGTTGGCGCAAATTTTCATCGCGAAGGCGCCGATGCCGACCGCAAAGGTGATAGCGCCGCTTTCGAACGCGGTGCGATCGAGGCCGAGCTGGATATAAAGCGGCAGCAGGAACGGCACGGCGCCGCCGCCCACGCGGAACAGGAACCCGCCGATCATGCCGATGCGGAAATTGCGGATACTCAACAGGCGCAGATCGATCACCGGGGCCGCGTGGCGCAGCGCGTGGCGGACATAGGCGATCAGCAGCATCACGCCGGCGGCCAAACACGCTGCGGCGAGCCGATGATCGGTATGTTCGACGCCGATGGTCGTGGCGCCGATCAAGGTCAACGCCAATCCCGGGCCGCTGAGCAGAAAGCCGCGCAGATCGAACGCGTCGGATCCGTCGCCGTGGATTTGCGGCAGGCGGGCGCGCGCGGCCAGAATACCGAGTATGGCGATCGGCACGTTGATCCAGAAGATCCAGTGCCAGGAAAGATAGGTGGCGCAGAACCCGCCCAAAGGCGGCCCGACGATGGGGCCGAGCAGGCCCGGCATCGTCAAAACCGCCATCGCGGCGATCAGCTTTTCCTTCGACACGCTGCGCACGACGACAAGCCGCGCGACCGGGATCATCATCGCGCCGCCCGCCCCCTGCACCACGCGCGACGCGACGAGCTCCCATATCTGGCCCGAGAACGCGCAGGCGATCGAGCCGACGGCGAACACCCCCATCGCCCAGCAGAAAACCGTGCGCGTGCCGAAGCGGTCCGCGACCCAGCCCGAGGCCGGGATGAACACCGCGAGCGAAATCAGATACGACGTCAGCGCGAGTTTGAGATCGATCGGATCGACATGGAAGTCGCGCGCGATTTCGGTCAACGCCGTCGCCAGCACCGTGGCGCCCATATTCTCCAGGAACAGGGCGCTGGCGGCGATCAGCGGAACGATTCGGGGCAGGTCTTGTTCGGGCGCTTCGGAAGGGTCTTGTGCCATTGGCCGCAGTTTCGCGCCCCGCGTGCACTATCTCAAGGGCGCGGAAGGGGCATTCCGTTACGCACGGTGACCGCTACTTCTTTTCTTCCAGCAAACCAAGCTCGAGCTTCGCCCAGCGCATGGCTGCATTGCCCGCGGGGATGCCCGCATATACCGCCGCATGCAGCACCAGCGAACGCAATTCTTCCAGCGTGACGCCGTTGCGCTGCGCCGGCTTCACATGCAGGCGGAACTCCTCCTCCCGCCCCAGCGCGATCATCAACGCGAGCGTGAGCAGCGAGCGCGTTTTACGCGGCAGCGTGGGGTCGCCCCAGATATCGCCCCAGGCGGTGCGGGTGATGAATTCCTGCCAAGGCCGATCGAAATCGGTCGCCGAGGCCAGCGAGCGATCGACATGCGGTGCCCCCAACACCGATTTGCGGTTGGCGAGACCCGCTTCAAAAGACGAACCATCGCGCGACTTCGCCAATGGCGCTTGCGCATCGAGGAACGCGCGCAAATGGCGATTGACCGACGGCGCCTGCTCGATCGCCAGTAGGTGTGCCGCTTGGCGCAGCGTAACGAGTTCGGCGCCCGCGACCAGCGCTTGGATATCGCGCATCATTTGCGGCGGTGTCGCCGGATCGTCTTCGCCGGCGACGATCAGCGTCGGCGCCGCGATCGCCGGGATCAGCCCGCGCAGATCCATCTCGGCCAACGCCTCGCAACACAGCGCATAGCCTTCGGCGGGACACGCCAGGAACTGCGCCTTCACGTTGGCGATCAACTCGGGCGGACACGCCTTGGTGAACCAGCGCGACAGCACTGCTTCGACGATCGACGCCGTGCCATCCTTGCGCACGGCGGCGGCGCGCGTGCGCCAGCCTTCGGGTGGGGGCATATGCGCCGACGTCGCCATCAGCGTCAGCGAGCGCACGCGCTTGGGACACTTTGCGGCCAGCACCTGGCCGGTCATCCCGCCCATCGACAGACCGACGACATGGGCCGCGTCGATCTTCAACGCATCGAGCAATCCGATCGCATCGTCGGCTAGATCGAAGATCGTCGAAGCCCCCGGCTTCACCGGCGACGATCCGTGGCCGCGCGTGTCGTAGCGGATCAGGCGATACTTGTCGGCGAGGGCCGGGATCTGCCGGTCCCACATTTCCAGCGCCGTGCCGAGCGAGTTGGAGAACAGCACCGGCGGCCCGTCTTCGGGACCGAGCAAATCGTAGCGCAGCGTGGTGCCGTTGGCGGTCGTCAGCGTGGGCATGTCACGTTCCTGTCGTCAGCTTCTTCGCGGCCGTTTCGATGCGCGCGATGGCGGGTTCGACCCAGCGCGCCGCATCGGGCCGGTGTGCGGCCACATCCGGCGTGCGGGCGAGGTTTTCCTGCATCCGCGCGGCATCGACGGTCAAACCCGTCGCGATCGCCGCGAGTTCGCGCGCCGAACCGGACGCAAGGCCGATCAACGATCCGAAAGCGAGCCATTCGGCCTGCCAAGCACCCGCCGGGCGTTCCTGCGCCGAGGCCATCGACTGGATCAACGTCGCCGCGTGGCCGCCGGCGGCCATATGGGTGGCGAGGATCGCGGCGCAGCCGACGGGATTGCGCTTATGCGGCATCGCCGACGATCCGCCGCGCCCGGGGATCGCGGGCTCGGCGACTTCGCCGATCTCGTCGGCTTGCAGGAACAGAATGTCGGTCGCGATTTTCGCCGCAGCACCCAGCGCCATCGCATGGCGCAGGCCGCCCGCCACATAAGGGGCGCGCGAAACCTGGATCGGAAACGGCGAAGCGTCGAGGCCCAGGATTTCCGCAAAACTTTTGGCGACGATCGGGGCCGATTTGCCCATCGCGGCGAGCGTGCCCACCGCCCCGCCCAGCGTCGCGCGATAGGTCGGTGAGGGAGCGGCCTCCAGCGCTTCGGCCAGCCCGACACCCCACATTGCGGCTTTGAAGCCGAAAGTGATCGTCGCGGCATGCTTATTATAAGTGCGGCCCATCATCACGACATCGCGATGCGCACGCGCCAGCGCCGCGAGACCGGTCAGCGCTTTCGCCCAATTCGCCGCAATGGCGGCATCGGCTTCCTTGGCCGCGAGTGCGGCTTCGGTGTCGATCAAATCCTGGCTCGTCGCGCCCTTATGCACCAAAGCGCCGAGCGCTTCGGGCAGGTGCTTGCGCAAAGCCGCCAAAAACGGAATCGACGCGACCGCTTGATCGGCCGTGCCCGCACCAATTGCGGCGAGATCGAACGATGCGGGATCGAGCGCGCGGACGGATTTTGCGACATCGTCATGGCCTTGTGCTTCGGCCAAGGCGGCCTCGATGCGCAAAAACCGCCCAAGCCGTGCGCGATCGTCGAAAATCGCGGCCACCGCCGGATCGGCGTAAAACGGCCCGGTCAGGGCGGAATCGAGTGCCGAAAACGTCATTGCGCGCCGAATGTAGCGTCAGGCGGGACCGATGGGGGAATCATGCGTTTCTCCTCATGGCGATATTAGCCGCGTCCGGGGTATCCAGCCAAACTTAACGGCCTTGTGAGGATTTCTCGTTTGTCCCGCCGGGGGGTCGGGACCGATTGTCCCCCGATCATGAGCAAAGCCGCCAAGCCGTTCCGGCCGGTCGCGATCACGGCCAACGATCTGCGTTCGGGAATCGTCGTTTTCCGCACCGAAGCGGGCGAATGGGTGAAGGACGCGACCCGCGCCGAAATCGCCCTGGATCCCGTCAAGGCCGAAGCGCTGCTCGCCGCCGCGAAATTGGATCACGACCGCAATATCGTGGTCGAACCCGTCGCCGTCGCTTTCGATCCGGAAGCCCGCCTGCCCGTTCTGCTGCGCGAGCGCATCCGCGCCCAGGGCCCCACCGTCGCCATTCCAGGAAGCGTTTAAGATGTATCGCTACGACGAATTCGACCGGGGCTTCGTCCTGGAACGCGTTGCCGAGTTCCGCGACCAAGTGGCGCGCCGCCTGTCGGGCGAATTGACCGAAGATCAATTCAAGCCGCTGCGCTTGATGAACGGCGTCTATCTGCAGCTTCACGCCTATATGCTGCGCATCGCCATTCCCTACGGCGTGTTGTCGTCGCGCCAGATGCGCAAACTCGCCCATATCGCGCGCGAATACGACAAAGGCTACGGCCATTTCACGACACGCCAAAACCTGCAATTCAACTGGGTCGAGCTATCGCGCATTCCCGATCTGCTGGCGGAGCTGGCCGAAGTCGAGATGCATGCGCTGCAAACCTCGGGCAATTGCATCCGCAACGTCACGGCGGATCATTTCGCCGGCGCCGCCGCCGACGAAATCGTCGATCCGCGCCCCTATGCCGAAATTCTGCGCCAATGGTCGGCGATCCATCCCGAGTTCACCTATCTGCCGCGCAAGTTCAAGATCGCGGTGACGGGCGCCCCGCATGATCGCGCGGCCGTGCAGGTCCACGATATCGGGCTGCATGCGGTGCGTGGGGACAATGGCAAAACCGGCTTCGCCGTCTATGTCGGCGGCGGCCAGGGCCGCACGCCGCTGATCGCGCACAAGGTGCGCGACTTCCTGCCGGAGGAAGATCTGCTCGCCTATTGCGAGGCGATCTTGCGCGTCTACAACCTCGAAGGCCGACGCGACAACAAATACAAGGCGCGGATCAAGATCCTGGTCCACGAAAAGGGCCGCGCGGAAATCACCGCCGCGATCGAGGCCGAGTTCGCGCAATTGAAGGGCAAGACGCTGACTTTGCCCGAGGCGGACGTAAAGGCGATCAGCGCTTATTTTGCACCACCCGCGCTCGACAAGCTGGCCGCGACTTCGTCGGCACTGGAAACGGCGAAGGCCGCGAACAAGACGCTGGAGCGCTTCGTGCGCCATAACGTGACGGCGCATCGCGAAGCCGGCTACGGCGTCGTCACCGTTTCGTTGAAGCCAGTGGGCGAACCGCCGGGCGACGCGACGGCAGCACAGATGGACGCCATCGCCGACATCGCCGAGCGTTTCTCGCACGCCGAAATCCGCGTGAGCCATGAGCAGAATCTGGTTCTGCCGCATGTGAAGCTCGACGATATCCCGGCCCTGTTCGCCGAACTCGCCAAGCACAACCTCGCCACGCCGAACGCGGGTCTCGTCACCGACATCATCGCCTGCCCGGGCCTGGATTACTGCGCGCTCGCCAATGCGCGCTCGATTCCGGTGGCACAGCGCCTGTCGGAACGTTTCGCCGATATCGCGCGCCAGGAGGAAATCGGCGATCTGAAGATCAAGATTTCCGGCTGCATCAACGCGTGCGGCCATCACCATGTCGGCCATATCGGCCTGCTGGGTGTGGATCAGAAGGGCAAGGAGCTCTATCAGATCACGCTGGGCGGCTCGGCCGACGAGCATACGTCGATTGGCGAAATCATCGGGCCGGGTTTCCCGACCGACAAGGTCGTCGACGCGGTCGAAGCGGTGATCGACGTCTATCTCGGCTTGCGCAAGGGCCCCGAGGAGAACTTCCTCGACGCCTATCGCCGCGTGGGCGCCGAACCCTTCAAAGCCGCCCTCTACGCGGACGCTTGATCATGAATGTTTACGATGTGAAGCGCCGCGCGTTCGGCGAAGATGCCTGGTCGTTCCCTGCCGACGACGAAACTTTGCCGCAAGGCCCGGCCGCGATCACCAAGGCGCGTTTCCTGCGCGACCGCGAAGCGCTGCTGGCGCGCAATGCCCCGCTCGGCCTCGTGCTGGTCGCGGGCGAAACCTTCGACGGGATCGAGCAGGACCTCAATCGCTTCGATCTGATCGCGCTCAAATTCCTGCGCTATGCCGACGGGCGTCCCTATTCGCTCGCCCGCCTCGCGCGCGAACGCCATGGCTTCAAGGGCGAGCTGCGCGCCATCGGCGACGTGCTGCGCGATCAAATCACGTTGATGTTGCGCGCCGGATTCGATGCGTTGCAGCCCACGCATGAAGGCACGATCGCGGCGCTCCGCGACGGCAAGATCGTGACGGTCGATCATTATTTCCAGCCGGCGACGCGCGAAGAGCGCCAGGACGGCGGCTATGCTTGGCGCCGCCGCCCCGCGTAAGGAATTAGCCGGCGACGGCCCAGGCGCTGGGCCACAACGCGTGTTCGCCGATCGGCACGACCGGCGCTTCGCCCGCTTGCGCACGCGTATAGCGCACGGCGAAGACCGGGCCCGCGAAGGCGGCGGGCAGCGGCGAAATGGCCTCGCCCGCCTGCAACACGATCACGGCACCCGCTTCCAGGGCCGCGTTGTCGGCGAAGCCCGCTTGGCGTTCGAGCACGACATTGGCGCCCGAGAACGCGACCAACGCGACGATCTCGCCCGCTTGCGCGGCGATCCGTCCGGTCCATTGCGCACGGTATTCGCTGCCCGCGATCTTCACCGGCGCGCCCAGCCCGGCGATGGCCGGGGCGGCGAGTTCGGGATGGCGGGCCAGCAGGGCCAATCCGGCGCTGCGCAAATGCGCGTCGGCGGCGGCAGGCGCGCTACGGGTCAAAATCGCCGCCTCGCCCAAGATCCAACCCAGCTCGTCGGCCGTAAAAGCTTCGCGGATTTCCGTCCGGGAAGCCGCCTTGATCGCCGAGGAGATTGCCGTTTGAACGCCCATGACCCGCTCCGTTTCAGGGCTTCATCAAACGGCGGATCGCCGGGGTTGGCGAGCGAGTAAATTTTCGACCCGAGCCTAAAAAACCTCAATTCCCGAATTCCGGCCCAAAACCGAGTATCCGACCATGTTGCCGATCAATCTCGACGCCGCGAAATTGCCGATCGCCCTGATCGGGGACGGTCCGCGTGCCGCGCGCCGCCTGGAATTGCTGCACGAATCTGGCGCGACGCGGGTGACGCGCATGGCGCCGGACGACGATCTTTCGGGCTATCGCATCGTCTATATCGCAGATTTCGACGAAGAACGGTCGCGCGCGATCGCGGCGCGGGCACGCGCGGCGGGCGCTTTGGTCAATGTCGAGGACGTGACCGAGCTGTGCGACTTCCATACGCCCGCCTTGATCCGGCGCGGCGATTTGACCGTGACGGTCGCGACCGGCGGGCGCGCCCCGGGTTTGGCCGGGGCGCTGGCCGCGTATCTCGGCAAACTTTTCGGCAGTGCTTGGTCGATGCGTCTCGACCTGCTGGAGGCCAAGCGCCGCAACTGGCGCGCCGAAGGCATGGACCATCGCGCGATCCGCGAAGCGACCGCCCGCGAATTGGATCAGACGGGCTGGCTGCCGCCCTTGCCCATGAACGCCGAGGCTTCGGATTTGAGCCAGTCGGCGAACAACGCGACCTTGCGCAAGGCGAGCTTGGGTTCCGGGCAGACGAGCCAATAGGCGAAATCGACCGGCACGGCGGTGCCGAACGGCTTGATCAGGCGCCCTTCGGCGAGGTCGGCGGCGGCGAGCGACGCCTTCGCCAGCGCCACACCGCGGCCCAAGGCCGCCGCTTCGACGACCAAGCTCGATTGATTGAAGCGGGGCCCCCGCGTGCCGTCGATATCGCTCGCGCCCGCCGCCTTCAGCCACATCGTCCAGCTCGGGCACGACGGATCGTCGTCGGGGCTGTCGTCGTGCAGCAGGGTTTGATCCTTCAGTGCCGACACGGCATCCAGGCGCTGCTTGCCCTTCAGCAGTTTCGGGCTGCACACCGGAAACACGGTTTCTTCGAGCAAGCGCTCGCAATGCAGATCGGGATAGCGCCCCGCCCCGTAGCGGATGGCGAGATCGACGCCGTCGGAATGGAAATCCGTCAGCGCCATCGAGGCGCCCACGCGCACGTCGATCTCCGGGTATTTCGACTGGAAGCGTTCGAGGCGCGGCAACAGCCATTTCGCCGCGAAGGACGGCGCCACCGAAATCGTCAGCACGCCGGCATCGCCCAGATTGTCGATCTGCTCGATCGCGGCTTGCAGGCTTTCGAACCCGTCGCGAATCCCCGGCAGAATCGCCTGGCCCGCATCGGTCAGCAGCAGAATGCCCTTGGTGCGCTGGAACAGCTCGATCTCCAGATGATCTTCGATCGTCTTGATCTGATGGCTGACCGCGGCGGGCGTGACGGCAAGCTCATCCGCCGCCTTCGTCACGCTGAGATGGCGGGCGACGGCCTCGAAGGCGCGCAAGGAATTGAGCGGGGGCAAACGGCGGCGACGCATGACCTCATTCTAAACACCCCATGAAAATTTATCCGCGCGAAAATTCGGCCCACCGGCCCCGCGCGGGCGGCTAGACTTGGGGCCGTCCAGCGCAACGGGGAGCCGACGATGACCGAACCGAAATGGAAGCACGATGGCGTGCAAGTGATTCCGGCCGACTCGCTGGACCCGACCACGGCGGGCAAGACATCGGGCATGAACCGCGCCACCGCGATCGATTTCGCGCGCGCGGGCGCCCAAAAGCTGTGGGCCGGCACGGTCCATATCCATCCCGGCGCCAAAACGGGCGCGCATCACCACGGGCCGCTGGAAAGCGTGATCTATGTCGTGCGCGGCCGCGCGCGGATGCGCTGGGGCGACAATCTGGAATTCGTCGCCGAGGCGGGCCCCGGCGATTTCATCTTCGTGCCGCCTTACGTGCCGCATCAGGAGATCAACGCGAAGGAGGACGAGACGCTGGAATGCGTGCTCGTCCGCTCCGACGGTCAGGCGGTCGCGATCAATCTCGACATCGAACCGGCCGAGAAGCCCGAGAGCGTGAAGTGGATCGACCCGATCCACCGCCACTGAGGCCTAAGCGGCGGCCTTGCGGCTGACGAGCAGCTTGTCGATGCGCCGTCCGTCCATATCGACGACTTCGAGCGTCCATTCGCCGATCTGAACGCGCTCGCCGGTTTGCGGCAGGCGGCCCAGGCGATGGAGCACGAGCCCCGCGACGGTCTCGTAATCCGCGTCCTTCTCCGTCGGCACGCCCGTGCGCGCGGCGAATTCGTCGGCCCGCATCCAGCCCGCGACGAGATACGAGGAATCGTCGCGCACCACCAGGGCGGGTTCCTCGTCCTGGTCGTCCTTGAACGATCCCGCGATCGCCACCAGGATATCGGTCGAGGTGATGATGCCTTCGAAATGGCCGTATTCGTCGACGACGAGGGCCATATGCATCGACGATTCCTGGATCGCCTTGACGACGTCGAGCGCATCCATGCCGTCGAGCACGGCGGGCACGGGGCGCGTATGCTTGCGCGCGTCGATCGTGCCGTGTTCGAGCAATTCGACCAGCGCGGCCTTCACGTCGAGCACGCCGATCACCGCGTCGCGCTCGCCTTCCCACATCGGCAGGCGCACGCGCGACGTCTCGAGCAGGTGTTTGCGCAGCACGTCCTGGGGCGAAGCGATGTCGAGCGTTTCGACTTCGTGGCGCGGGGTCATCAGCGATTTGGCCGCGCGATCGGCCAAACGCATGACGCCCGAAATCATCTCGTGTTCCTGACCTTCGAGGATGCCCGCGGTCGCGGCTTCCGCGATCACGTTTTTCACTTCCTCCTCGGTCACGCTTTCGTTGGACGTGCTCTTCGGTCCGAACAGGCGCAAGACGGCCTTGCCCGAGCGATCGAGCAGCCAGACGAGCGGTGCAGCCGCGTGGCTCAACGCCAGCATCGGGGCCGCGACCTTCGCCGCGACGCGTTCGGGATCGCGCAACGCGATCTGCTTGGGCACGAGTTCGCCGACGATCAGCGAAAGATAGGTGATGGCGACGACGACGATGCCCACGCCCAGGGCGTCGGCCGCCGCCGGGGGGACCCCGAGTTCCGATAGATAACCGGAGAGACGCAAGCCAAGCGTGGCGCCCGAAAAGGCACCCGACAAAATACCGACCAGGGTGATGCCGATTTGAACGGTCGACAGGAAGCGGCCGGGATCCGCCGCCAGACGCATGGCGATTTCCGCCCCGCGATTACCCTTATCCTGCAAAACCTTAAGCCGGGTCGAACGGGCGGAAACAACGGCCAATTCCGACATGGCGAGCAAGCCATTGACGATCGTCAGCACCACGACGACGGCGATCTCGACGTACACCTCTTACTCCAAAGATGCCGGCCCGCGACGGATTGGCGGCGGCTTCAAGGCGCACAGGTATAGCACGAGCGCGCGCGGTGTATTGCGCGGTATCAATTATAAAAAAACGAATTATTTCAGTGGCTTGAAAGACAATCGACAACCCAGGATCGGTGATTACCAGCTGATCCGCTCGAGATTGTCGAAGGTCATCTCGCTGCCGTCGGCCAGGACGATGGTCCCCGACGCGTCGTTGCCGAGGTCGAGGGTGCCTGTCGCACCTTCTGCCGCAAGCTCGGTCCCGTCCGACAGGATGACCGTCCAGCCGCCTTGGCCGGGGCCCGTCCCGCCGCCATCGACGATGACCGTATCGGTCCAGCCGCCACCCGCCCCGCCGTCGAACGTGTCGCGCCCGCCACCCACGCCGAAATAGGCGATGTCCGACCCCGCCCCGCCCGAGATCGTGTCATCGCCGCCGCGCCCGTCGAAAACATTGTCGCCCGCATCGCCGGTCAGGCGGTCGGCGAAGTTGGAGCCGGTGACGTTCTCGAACTCGGCGATATTGTCGCCCTGCGCGAACCCGCCCGACGCGGTGTTGTTGGAAAGATTGACCGTCACCCCGGCGGTGCTGTCGGAATAGTCGAGCGTATCGCTGCCCGCCCCGCCGCGCAGGATGTCGTTGCCCGCGCCGCCCCGGATCGTGTCGTCGCCCGCACCGCCCAGAATACTGTCGTTCCCGGCGTTGCCAACCAGCAAATTCGCGTCGGCCGAGCCGGTGATCGTGTCGTTGCCGGTGGTGCCGAGCACGTTCTCGATCGATGTGTAGCGATCGCCGGCCGCATCGCCCGTGGCGCCCACACCGGTCTCGAGATTCACGTTCACGCGGCTGGAGGTGTAGGAGAAATCGACCGTGTCGGTCCCCGACCCGCCGATGATCGAGTCCGAGCCGGCGCCGCCGACGAACGTGTCGTTACCGCCGCCGCCGGTGATCAGATCGTTGCCGGCCCCGCCCTCGATACGTTCGTCGCCCGCCGATCCGGTCAACGTGTCGGCCTTGGACGAACCGATCAGCGTTTCGAAGCCCGAGATCGTATCGCCCGCCGCATCGCCGCCCGAGACGGCGCCGGTATCGAGATTGACGTTCACGCCCGATGCGCTCGCCGAATAGGACAGCGTGTCGAGACCATCGCCGCCGATCAGCGTGTCGGCCCCGGCACCGCCTTGGATGACGTCGTTGCCGGCACCGCCGTCGATGATGTTCGCGCCGGTGGAGCCGGTCAGCGTATCGTTGAACGCCGAGCCGGTGACCTGTTCGAAACCGGAAATCGAATCGCCTTGGGCGTGACCGCCCGACACGGCGTTGGTCGCGAGATTGACGCTGATCGCGGCGTTCGACGCCGAGTAGTCGAGCCGGTCATTGCCCGTGCCGCCCACGAGCGTATCGGCACCCAAGCTGCCGCGAATAAGATCGTCGCCCGCCCCGCCATCCAAACGTTCGGCGCTGTCGGCACCGGCCAGCGTATCGGCACCCGAACCGCCGATGACGGTTTCGAAGCCCGAGAACACATCGCCCGCCGCGTCGCCGCCCGAAGCGGCGCCGGTCGCGAGATCGATATTCACGCCCGCCGTGTCGGCCGCATAGCTCAGCGTGTCGTTCCCAGCACCGCCGATCAACGTGTCGGCGCCCGCACCGCCTTGAATGACGTCGTTGCCCGAACCGCCATCGATTCGGTTCGCCCCGGCATCGCCCGTCAGCGTATCGGCGCCCGAACCGCCGGTGAGATTCTCGAAGCCCGACAGCGTGTCGGTCCCGGCCCCGGTCGCCACACCGGTGGCGAGATTGGCCGTGATCGCGGCGGTCGACGACGAATAATCGACCGTGTCGATACCCTCGCCGCCGATCAGCGTGTCGTTGGCGGCACCGCCCGAGATCGTGTCGTCGCCCGCCCCGCCGTCGAGACGGTTGGCGGCGCTGTTGCCGATCAGCGTATCGTCGAAGGCCGAACCGACCACCGTTTCGATCGTCGACAGCACGTCGCCCGCCGCATCGCCGGTCGAAACCTGCGCGGTCGTCCGGTTCAAATTGACCTGCACGGCGGCGTCGGACGCGCTGTAATCGGCTGTGTCGTTGCCGGTTCCGCCGATCAGCGTATCGGCACCCTTGCCGCCGATCAGAATATCGTTGCCCGCCCCGCCATCGAGGCGTTCGGCCACATCGGTGCCGGAAATCGTGTCCGCCCCCGAACCGCCGATCACGGTTTCGAAACCCGAAATCGTATCGCCGCCGGTCGCCGTTCCCGTCGCGGTCCCGGCGACGAGATTGACGTTCACGCCCGAAGTGTCGGCGGCGAAGGTCAGCGTATCGTTGCCCGACCCGCCGATCAGCGTGTCGTTGCCCGCACCGCCTTGGATCGTGTCCGCCCCCGCACCGCCGTCCAGACGATTGGCGACGGAACTGCCGGTCAGACTATCGGCGTTGGCGCTACCGATCACATTCTCGATACTCGACAGGCTATCCGTGCCGGCACCGCCGCTGGCCGCACCGGTCGCGAGATTGACCGTGACGCCCGCGGCCGCGGACGAATAATCCGCCGTGTCGATCCCGGCTCCGCCCGCGAGCGTGTCATTGCCTGCGCCGCCGATCAGCGTGTCGTCGCCCGCACCGCCGGTCAGGACGTTCGCCCCGGCATCGCCCGTCAGCGTATCGGCGAAGTCGCCGCCGGTGACGTTCTCGAAGCCGGAAATCGTGTCGCCGTCCGACGTGGTGCCGGCGGCGAGATCGACGCTGACGCCCGCTTCGGCGCGCGTATAGGCGAGCGTATCGGTGCCCGACCCGCCGATCAGCGTATCCGCATCCGCCCCCACTCCGCCTTCAATCGTGTCGTTGCCCGCGCCGCCATCGATGCGATTGGCGCCCGCATCGCCATAAAGCGTGTCATTGCCGGAGCCGCCGAGCAGGTTTTCGATGCTTTGCAGAACATCGCCCGCGGCGTCGCCGCCGGTCGTGCCGTTTTGCAGATCGACTTGGAGATTGGCGGTGCTCGTCGCGTAGCTCGCGGTGTCGCTGCCCTCGCCGCCGATCAACGTATCGGCGCCGGCACCGCCGATCAGCGTATCGTCGCCCGCCCCGCCATCGATGCGATTGGCGCCGGTCGTGCCGGTCAGCGTGTCGCCTTGCGCCGAGCCGACGACATTCTCGAAGCCCGAGAGCACGTCGCCCGACGCGTCGCCGGTCGAAACTTGCGCCGATGTCGAGGCGAGGTTGACCTGCACGGCGGCGTTCGACGCCGAATAATCGAGCGTATCCGTGCCCGTGCCGCCGACCAGCGTGTCGGCCCCGGCATCGCCGAAGATCGTGTCGTCGCCCGCCCCGCCATCGAGGCGATTGGCATTGGCGTCGCCGCGCAGCGTGTCGGCCCCCGCCCCGCCGATCACGGTTTCGAAACCGTCGATCGTGTCGGTCCCGGTCGCCAACCCCGTCGCCGTACCGGCGGCCAGATCGACATTCACGCCGCCGGTATCGGCGGCGAAGGTCAATGTATCGTTTCCGGCTCCACCGGCGAGCGTATCGTCGCCCGCCCCGCCTTGGATCGTGTCGGCACCCGCGCCGCCATCGATACGGTTGGCCCCGGCATCGCCGGTCAGAATATCGGCGGCGGCCGAGCCGAGCAGATTCTCGATTCCCGACAACACGTCGCCCGACGCGTCACCGGAGGATGTTTGCGCCGTCGTGCGCGCGAGATCGACCGTCACACCCGCCGACGAATTCGCGTAGCTCGCGGTGTCGATGCCCGCACCGCCGGCGAGCGTATCCGCACCGCCGCCGCCTTGCAGCGTGTCGTCGCCCGCACCGCCGTCCAGGCGATTGGCGTAGCCATCGCCCGTCAGCGTGTCGCTCTGCGCCGAACCGATCAACGTCTCGACGCCCGACAGCACGTCGCCCGACGCGTCGCCGGTCGAAACCTGCGCCACCGTCGATGCGAGATTGACCTGAACCGCGTCGGCGGAATCCGAATAATCGGCGGTATCGTTGCCGGTATTGCCGATCAGCGTATCGGCCCCCGCGCCGCCGATCAGAATGTCGTTGCCGGAGCCGCCATCGAGGCGATTGGCGTTCGCATCGCCGCGCAGCGTGTCGGCGCCCGAACCGCCGATCACGGTTTCGAAACCGCTGAAGCTATCCGTGCCCGTTGACGATCCCGTGGCCGTGCCCGTGGTCATATCCACGGTCACGCCCGCCGTATCGGCCGCGAAGCTCAGCGTATCCGTACCGTCGCCGCCGATCAGCGTGTCGTCGGACGCCCCGCCTTGAATCGTGTCGTTGCCGGCCCCGCCGTCCAGGCGGTTGGCGTTGGCGTCGCCGGTCAACGTGTCGGCATAGGCCGTGCCGATCACATTCTCGATGCCCGACAAGCTATCCGTGCCAGCGCCACCACTGGCGGCCCCAGTCGCGAGATTGACTGTGACGCCCGCGCCGGAAGACGAAAAATCCGCCGTGTCGATCCCGGCTCCGCCGACCAGGGTATCGTTCCCCAATCCCCCCACGAGCGTATCGTCGCCCGCGCCGCCGTCGAGGCGATTGGCGCCGGCGTCGCCGGTCAGCATGTCGGCATAGGCCGAGCCCGCGACATTCTCGAAACCCGAAATCGTATCGCCTTCGGAATTGGCGCCGGTCGAAAGATTGACGGCGACACCCGCATCGACGCGCGAATAGGACAGCGTGTCCGTGCCCGATCCGCCGATCAGCGTATCGGCCCCCGCGCCGCCTTCGATCGTGTCGTTGCCCGACCCGCCATCGATGCGATTGGCGCCCGCATCGCCGTAGAGCGTGTCGTTGCCCGATCCGCCGAGAAGATTCTCGATGCTTTGCAGAACGTCGCCCGCGGCATCCCCGCCGGTCGTGCCGTTCTGAAGATCGACCGTGACGGCGGCCGAACTGGTCGCGTAGCTCGCGGTGTCGCTGCCGTCGCCACCGATCAACGTATCGGCCCCGGCCCCGCCGATCAGCGTGTCGTCGCCAGCACCGCCGGACAGGACGTTCGCGCCGGTCGTGCCCGTCAGCGTGTCGGCGAAGGCCGAACCTTCGACATTCTCGATCCCCGACAGACGATCGCCCGAGGCGTCGCCGGCCGACGTTTGCGCGCTGGTCGTGCCAAGATTGACGGTGACGCCTGCCGACGAACCCGCATAGCTGACCGTATCGGTCCCCGCGCCGCCGACGATCGAATCCGCACCGGCCCCGCCGATCAGCGTGTCGTCGCCTGCACCGCCGTCGAGCGTGTCGTTGCCCGCACCGCCCGACAGGATATTCGCGTTGGCGTCGCCGGTGAGACGATCGGAGAAATTCGAACCCGTGACGTTTTCGAAGTTCGAGATCGTGTCGCCTTGCGCGTAACCGCCCGATGCGGCGCCCGTGCCGAGATTGACGGTCACGCCGGCGTTGGAATCCTCATACGAAAGCGTGTCGTCGCCGCCGCGCCCGTCGAAATTGTCGGCGCCCGCCGTGCCGAGCATCGTGTCGTCGCGCACCGTACCCACACCCGGCGGCAACGCGACATCCATCGCGCCCTCGGCCGCCGTGGTGACGACCGATTGGCCGTCGGCGGCGGTCGCGGTCAATTCGAAATCGCCCGACCACGGCACCTCGACCATTTCGGTCGCGCGCACCTCGATCGACACGTCCAGTTTGCCGTCGGCGCCGATCTGGTCGGAGAGTTCGATATAGCCGCCCGTGCCGTCGTCGCCCGGAATCCACAACCCGCCCGCCGCATCGGTCACCTGCATGCCGTCGGGTACGCTCAGCCGCGCTTCATGCGTTTCCGATCCGTCGTGATCGGGGTAGCTCGCCTGAACGCGGATCGTCCCCGCCTCGTCGGGATAGAAGGTCGTGTCGCTGCCGGTCGCGGATTGGATGACGACGGACAAGCCAGTCGGCGCGTCGGCGACCGCATCGATGACGATGGCGAGGGTCGCCGTGTTGCTGCTGACCGAGCCGCCGTCGGACGAGGTGGACGTGACGGTCAGATTGACCGTGCCCGCGTAATCGGCGGGCGGCGTGAAGGTAAGGCCCGGCAAATCGTCGGGTGTGAGCAGCCAAGCGCCGTCGCCCAAATCGGTGCCGGCCGACAAATGCCCGCCCTCGGGCACGCCCGCGATGGTCACACCCAGCGATTCCGAAACGTCCGACAAACCCGCCGCGATATCGAGCGGGATCGAATGATCTTCGGTGCCGGTGGCGTTTACGACATTCAGCGTCGGCGTATCGGCCACACCTTCGACCTCGACGGTCAAATTCGACGTGGCGCTGCTGGTCGATGTGCCGTCGGTCGACGTGGCCGTCACGGTCAAATCGATCTGGCCGCTGAAATCGGCGGGCGGCGTGATCGTCAGACCCGGCAGATCGTCGGGCGTCAGCAGCCACGCGCCATCGCCCAGATCGGTGCCGGCGGAAAGCGTGGCGCCGTCGGGCACGCCCGCGATGGTCACACCGAGGGTTTCAGACGCATCGGACAGCGACGCCGAAAGATCGAGCGCGATCGCGTGATCTTCCGCACCGCTCGCGTTCGCGATATTCAGCGACGGCGTATCGGCAACGCCTTCGACCTCGACGACGAGATTCGACGTAGCGCTGCTGGTCGATGTGCCGTCGGTCGTGGTGGCCGTGACGGTCAAATCGATCTGGCCGCTGAAATCGGCGGGCGGCGTGATCGTCAAACCCGGCAGATCGTCGGGCGTCAGCAGCCACGCGCCATCGCCAAGATCGGTGCCTGCCGACAACGTCGCGCCGTCGGGCACGCCCGCGATAGTCACACCCAGCGTTTCCGACGTATCGGACAGCGACGCGGCGATACTCAACGCGATGGCGTGATCTTCGGCACCGCTCGCATTCGCCGCGGAAAGCGTGGGCGTATCCGCCACCGCCTCGATATCGACCGCAAGATTCGACGTGACGCTGCTGGTCGCCCCGCCTTCATGCGACGTTGCGGTGACGGTCAAGTTTAGCGTGCCCGAAAAATCGGGCGGCGGCGTGATCGTCAGGCCCGGCAGATCGTCGGGCGTGAGCAGCCACGCGCCGTCGCCCAAATCCGTACCCGCCGACAGCGTCGCCCCTTCGGGCACGCCCGCAATGGTGACGCCAAGCGTTTCCGATCCGTCGCGATCGGTGAGCTGCGCGGCGATATCGAGCGCCACCGCGTGATCTTCCACGCCCGTGGCGGGCGCCACGTCGAGCTCCGGCGTGCTGGCGGTCGTATCGGGCGGCGGCTCGTTCGAAACGGGTGCCGGTGCGGGCGTATCCGCGCGCTCGAGCTGGGCGAGGCGATCGAGCAATTGTCCGCGCAATTCGTTCAGCACCGGCTGCACGGCGGCTTCCACCGCCGGTGCCGCCGCCGCGTTCAGAATATTGGCGAGGCCCGGCAGCAGCGCATTCAACGCCGCCGGCGCGGCAGCGCTTGCGGCTGCGTTTGCGCCGGTGGCGGGCGCGTTCGCTTCGTTACCGGAAACATTCGCCGGCGCTTCGGCGGCGGGGCCCGCATGATCCACGGCCGGCGCCGCGTCGTGCCCCGGCACGCCAGCGGCGGCGGCGCTTGGCGCGTTGCCCGCATCGCTACGCGTTTCGCCGCGCGTATCGGCGCGCATGTCGATATTCGCGGAATCGCCGCGCGCTTGCGCGGTTTGCGCCAGCGACGCGGCCGGACCACGCGCTTCGCCCGCATCGGCGGGCGCGTCGTTCGCATTGTCGTCGGGCGCTTTCGCCGCCGCACCCGCGACGCCCAAGAAATCGCCCGCGACCGGCGGGGCCGCGTCGATTTGGCCGGGCGCTTGCCCCGCGAAAGTCCGGTCGTCGGCGACCAGCGAGCCGTATTGGACGGCGCCCAGCGTTTGCGCGGATTGGGCGATGGAATTGTCGGGTGCCGGCGGCGGCGGGGCCGCTGGCGGCTGCGCCGCATTGGCCTCGCCGGCCGCGGAATCCTTCGCGAGGACGGTTAGCTCGTCCGTCTGAACTTGTCCGGCGCGATCTTGGGGGGCGCGATCGTCGGGCACGTACGGGTTCTCCGTCTTCGGTTCGGGGCGCTACGCCGGTCATCCGGGCATCACCCGCCGCTAAATCTACGGAAAACCTATAAAATTGTCTATATCGGTTTTTCTTATTGCAAGTCAGAACCTTACCGTTTATCACCGACACAGGTTCGGGTCCCCCCCAGCGATAAATCCGAACCCAGGGAGAAAAAATTGGCGTCCACGACGAAGCCCGTGCGCTCCACCGCGACAGATGCGGGGTTCACGATGGCCTTCCATCCCAGCGTGATGGCCGCCTCGCTCGCGTTGAACTTGTTCGGCGCGGCCCTGCCCATTTTCACTTTGCAAATCTACGACCGCGTCATCCCCAACGCGGCGACCGACACGCTGACGCTGCTGTCGGCCCTGCTGCTGGCCGTTCTGGTGGGCGAAGCGCTGATGCGCGCGGCGCGCGGCCATCTCGCCGCCTGGACCGGGGCCCGTTACGAACACGAAACCGGCGTGCGCGTCATCGAACGCTTGCTGGACGCCGACCAAGCGGCGTTGCGCAACGAATCCCCCGGCCAGCAATTGGAACGCCTGGCCGCGATCGACCGCTTGCGCGAGTTCTACGCCAACCAAGGGGCGACGATCGCGATCGATTTGCCCTTCGCGCTGGTCTTCGGCGCGCTGATCTGGCTGATCGCGGGCGATCTGGCATACGTCGCTTTCGGCGCCTTCGCGTTGTTCGCGATCCTGGCTTTGATGATCGGCGGCGCGTTGCATCGTGCCCTTTCGCGGCGCGCCGATTCCGACGACCGGCGCACCAGCTTCATGATCGAAATCCTCAGCGGCATCACCACCGTCAAAGCCTTGACGATGGAACGCCAGATGATGCGCCGCTACGAACGCCTCATGGATGGCGCCGCAGCGGCCGCCCATCGCGTCGCCTATATCTCGGCGGTTTCGCAAAGCCTGGGCGGGTTGTTCTCGAACCTCACGGTCGTCGCCCTCGCCGCCTATGGCTCGCTGATGGTGCTCGATGGCGTCATCACCGTCGGCCAGCTCGCCGCGTCCACGCTGCTCGCGGGGCGCATGATGCAGCCGCTGCTACGCGCGATGGGTATCTGGACGAATTTCCAATCGATCCGGGTGGCGCGCAAACGGCTCAAGGCGCTCGACGATCTGCCGCAAGAGCCGTCGCAAGGCCAGCAAGTCGCGATCGTCGGCGAAGGCGCCATCCGTTTCGATGGCGTGACCTTCGCCTATCCCGGCGCGAAAGCGCCGATCCTTACCAACGCTGATCTGGCGATCACGCCGGGCGATTGCGTCGCCATCGTCGGCGCCAATGGCGGCGGCCGCTCTACCATTCTGTCGTTGATCGCCGGTGCCTTGCGCCCGCAAGCGGGCCGCATCCTCTATGACGAGCGCGCCTTGGGCGCCAAAGACCCGCGCCCCGGCCCCAGCGAAATCGCCGTGTTGCCGCGCCAGGGCGTGGTGTTCCACGGCTCGCTGATCGACAACCTGACCGCCTTCCGGCGCGGGCCGGTCGTGGACCGCGCGCTCGACCTTGCGATGCGCTTGGGCCTCGACGCCTATGTCGCCGGTTTGCCCGACGGCTACGAGACCGAAATTCGCGGCGGGCAGACCGAGACCTTGCCTGGCGGCGTGCGCCAGCGCGTGGCGATCGTGCGCGCCCTTGCCGACGATCCGCGCATCGTGCTGTTCGACGAAGCGAATAACGGCCTCGATCACGAGTCCAACGAGAAACTTCTGGCGCTGCTGCGCGAAATGAAAGGCCGCACGACGATGGTGCTGGTCAGCTACCAGCCTTCGGTCTTGCGCCTCGCCGACCGCACATTTGAATTGAAGGACGGCATTCTGGTGGAGCGGCGCGCATGACCGACCCCATCGCCGTTCCCGCCATCCGCCGTGCCGCCGACGATATCGGCGTGGTGCGCGCCGAGCCGCTGGTCGAAGCGCTGCGCGGCGGGCGCATGGGCGATTTCGAGGCGTTGTCGCCCTTCGCCGCGTGCCTGATGCCGCTGCTCGACGCGCTGGGCTGGCGCGGCGATCCGCGCCATATCGTCGAGGCGCTGCCGCATTTCGCCGCCAATCTCGACCTCGAAGCCTTGCGCAACGTGCTGGCGGAGCTTTCCTACGTCACCAAGCCGACGCGCGCGAAGCTGCACAAAGTCGATCCGCGTTTGCTGCCTTGCCTGCATGTCGGCGACGACGGCATTCCGCGCGTCATCCTCGCCATCGACGCCGACGGCGTGCGCGTGTTCGACGGCGCCACGCATGTCGAAACGACGCGCAAGCGCGGGCCCTCCGGCACGGCCTATCTGATCGAAGCGGTCGAAACGGCGAAGGAAGCCGAGGCGCAAGGGCGCGGCTTCGGCGCCGATCTGTTTCAGCGTTTCCGGCCGATCGTCTGGCAATTGCTGCTGATCACTTTCGCGACCGACGCGCTCGCGTTGTTGTTCCCGTTCTTCTCGATGACCGTCTACGACAAGGTCATCGGTTCGGACTCGCGCACGCTGCTGTTCTATCTGCTTGCCGGCGTGGCGGGCGCCTTCGCGTTCGATTTCGCTTTGCGCGGCGTGCGCGCGAAACTCCTCGCGTATGTGGGTGCCCGCGTCGAACGCCTTGTCGCGGTCGCGGTGTTGCGCCAGTTGCTGCGTTTGCCGGCGGGCTTCGTCGAAGCCGCCCCGATCGGCCAACAATTGTCGCGGCTCAAGGAATTCGACCAGATCCGCGAATTCTTCACGGGGCCGATGGCGGGCATCGCGCTCGACCTGCCGTTCCTGATTTTGTTCCTGATCGTCATCGCGTGGCTGGGCGGCCCGCTGGTCGCGATCCCCGTCGTGCTGGGTGGGGCCATCGCGTTGCTGGGCTGGGCGACCGCCGCCCGCCAAGCGGCGGCGAATAAGCGCCTCGCCCGCGCGCGCTCGGCGCGCCACGGTTTGATGGTCGAAATCGTCTCGAATTTGCGCGCGATCAAGCAGCTGGGTGCGCGCAACACCTGGCTCGACCGGTTCCGCGCCGCGTCGGCCGAAGCGGCACAAGCGGGCTATCGCGGCCAGTTGATTTCGCAAGGTCTGCAAAACGCCGCGCAAGGCTTGATGATGCTCGCCGGTGCCGCCACGCTCGCCTGGGGAGCGGCGCTGATCATCGAAGGCACGATGACGGTCGGCGCCTTGATCGCGGTGATGGCGCTGACCTGGCGCGTGCTCGCCCCGTTGCAAATGGGCCTCGTCACGCTGCAACGCCTCGACGCGATGCGACAATCTTTGCGCCAGATCGACGGCTTGCTGCGCCTCAAGCCCGAATTGCAGGAGCGCGCGACCGCGTCGGTCGTGCAGCGCGTCTTTCGGGGTGCTTTGCGCCTCACGCGCGTGTCGTTGCGCTACCGCCCCGACACCGATCCCGCCTTGCTGGGTGTCGATCTCGACGTGAAGCCGGGCGAGATGATCGGCTTCACCGGCAATTCCGGGGCGGGCAAATCGACGGTGCTGAAGGTCGTCGCCGGGCTTTATCAGCCGCAAGCGGGCAATGTCGCGCTCGACGGGCTCGATATCCGCCAGATGTCGCCCGCCGAATTGCGCAACGCCGTCACCTACGCGCCGCAGGTGCGGCACTTGTTCTACGGCACGATCCTTCAGAACCTGCGCCTCGCCGCCCCCACCGCGACCGAAGCCGCGATCCGTGACGCACTTGCCGAAGCGGGCGCGCTGGAGGAGACGCTGGCGCTGCCCAAGGGGCTCGAGACCATGCTCGGCGATTCCGAGACGGCGGGCTTGCCCGCCGGCTTGCTGCAACGTATCGCGCTGGCGCGCGTCTATTTGCGCCCCTCGGCCGTGCTGATGCTCGACGAGCCGGGCCAATGGCTCGATCAAGCCGGCGACCGCGCGCTGATCGAAGCGCTCAAACGCCGCAAGGGCAAGCAGACCATCCTTCTCGTTTCCCATCGCCCCAGCCACCTCGCCTTGTGCGATCGCGTGGCCGTGTTCGACCAAGGCCGCATCGTGCGGATGCGCAAGGGCAGCGAGCCCGATCAAGCCGGAGCCGTCAGATGAGCAATCTTCCCGTTCCATCGGCCACGCGCGCCGATCCCGCGCGCATCCGCCAATTGAGCCTCGCGATCCAATTGGAGGAAGGCGGCCAGTCGAAGCTAATGCGCCTCGCCGTATGGCTCGTGCTGGGCTTGCTTGCGGGCGGTGTCGCCTGGGCCTCCGTCACCGAAGTGGCGCAAGTCGCGCGGGCCCCCGGCGAGGTCGTGCCCGCGGGCAACGTCATCGCCGTCCAGCATCTGGAAGGCGGCATCGTCCGCCGCGTGGACGTGCGCGAAGGTGATCTGGTCGAAGGCGGCCAAATCTTGATCGAAATCGACCGCACGGCGGCGCTGGCCGAGCTCGATCAGATGAAGGCGCGCGAATCATCGCTACGTTTGCAGGCCGAACGCTTGCGCGCCTTCGCCGAAGGGCGCGGCGCCAATCTGGTTTCCGCGGGCGAAGCGGAAATGTCGCGCGATCAGGCGGCAATCCTGCGCACGCAAGAACAATCGCGCACCAGCCAGCGCGCGGTTCTAGAACGCCAATTGGGCGCGCGCCGCCAGGATTTGTCGGCGCTGGAAAGCCAGCGCGAAACGCTGCAACGCCAATTGCGTTTCATCAGCGAAGCCGCCGATATGCGCCAGAAGCTCTACGACCAAGGTCTGAATTCGCGCCTGTCGTTGCTCGACGTGCAGCGCGAGCAATCGCGCGTACAGGGCGATATCTCCAACGCCCAGGTCGGCATCGCGCGCGCGCGCGAGGCGATCGCCGAGGCCGAGCAGCGCTTGATCGAACTCGATACGCGCCTCGCCACCGAATCGATGCGCGAATTCGGCTCGGTCACCACCGAACTGCGCCAGATCGAAGAGGCGCGCGTGCGCCTGGAAGATCGCGTGGCGCGCACGGAGGTGAAGGCTCCGGTGCGCGGCCTCGTGAAGGAATTGCGCGTGCGTTCGGAAGGTGCGGTCGCGACACCGGGTCAGACGCTGCTGGAACTCGTCCCCGTCGGGCGCGAGCTGGAGATCGAAGCGCGCGTGCAGCCTTCCGATATCGGCCAAATCCGTATCGGCCAGAGTGTCGCGGTCAAGGTTTCGACCTTCGACTTCGCGCGCTTCGGCAACGTCCCCGGCACGGTGCGGCACATCTCCGCCTCGACCTTCACCGATCCGCAAGGCCGGCCGTTCTATCGCGCGATCGTGACGCTGGAACGCGATTACGCGGGCAACGATCCGCAGCGCAATCGCCTCGTTCCCGGCATGACGGTGCTGGCCGATATCCGCACCGACGAGCGCACGGTGCTGCGTTATCTGCTGAACCCGATCTACCGTTCGCTCGACGCCGCGTTCAGCGAGAAGTAAGGCTCGCCGCGAAGATCGGACCGCCGGTCGTCGATAGCTTTGCGGCACCGTCGATCTTCAACGCGTGCCCGGCGGGCAGTTCGAAGATCATCCCGTCGATGGTGACTTGCGCTGGGTTGCCCGACGCGTAGAGCACGGTTTCGCCCGGCTTCAGCGTCACGTCGCCCAGCGGCACGAACAGGTCGGCGTCGAACGCGTCCGCGCGATAGATCAGGTTCAACACCTCGACCGGGCCGTCGGCGATTTTGGCGGTGAGCTTCGTGGCACCGTCGTAGCGCACCACGTCGAACGCGCGCGACAAATCGCGATGCACGGCGCCCTCGTCGGTGTGCAAGGTCAGGCCCTTGCCGCGCGTGACGACCTGCAAACGCCCGAAGCCCGACAGATTGGAAAAGCGCGATTCCTCGACGATCGCGGTTTGGCCCAGGCGCCAGAGCGTGGCGGGCCAATCGCGTTCGACGGCACCGTCGCGATAGCGCGAGGCGATGTCGATCACCGCGACCTTGCCGTTGTTCCAGGTATAGCGCCCGAAGCTTTCGGGCGGCAGCGGTACGATGCGGGCCATCAGGGGGCGTTCCCTCGGATTTCGGTGTCGAAGCGGCGCAGCAAGCGCGCGCGGGTTTGCGGATCGCCAAAGCGTGCGTGATCGTAATCGACGGTCTTGATCGTCGCGGGATCGGGCAGGCCTTCGGGCAGAGCCGCGTTCATATTCGACGGAATCGAGAACGATAGGCCCGCCTTCACGCCCAAGGCTTGGGCCGGGGCCGACAACGCCCAATCGTGGAAGCGCTTGGCGCCTTCCATATTGCGGGCCCCCTTCACGATCGACATGGAGCCGATCTCGAAGCTGGTGCCCTCGCACGGCGCCAAGGGCACCATGTCGCGGGCACCTTGCGCCATCTGGAACAGCGCGTTGTCGAGGAAGGTGATCCCGACCGGCGATTCGCCCGTGGCGACCGAGCGCGCGGGGATCGAACCCGATCGCGCATAGGAATTCACGTTGGCGTGAACCTGCTTCAAATAGGCGAACGCCCCGTCCTCGCCCATCAACGTCACGACCGTGGCGAGATAGGCGTAGCCCGTGCCCGACGCGGTCGGGTCGTTCGACTGGATCAAGCCCTTGAAGCGCGGATCGGCGAGATCGGCCCAGCAGCGCGGCGGGGCGATGTTCTTGGCGCGCAAGGCGGGCGCGTTATAGGCGACGGCAAGCGCGCCCGCGATGACGCCATAGGCGCGATAGCCCGTCGCTTCGGCCTGTTCGCGCGCCCAGGGGCGCAATTCGGCCAGACGCGGCGAGCGATAGGCTTCGGTCAAACCGTCGGCGGCGGCCTGGACATGCGGATCGCCCGTCCCGCCCCACCACACATCGATGCGCGGGCGCGCGGCCTCGGCCTTGATCTGGGCATAGGCCTCGCCGGTCGATCGGCGCAGCATGGCGACACGGATCCCGGTGTCGCGCTCGAACGACGTCGCCATCAGGCGGCACCATTCCTCCAGAAACGAGCAGACGAGCGCGATTTCGCCCGCGGGCGCCTGGGCGCGGGCGGGCGAAATCAGGGCGGCGGAAACGGCGAGGACGGCAAGAATTTGGCGCATTTCCAACTCTGGCACTGGAAGGCTGAAACGCGCATGATGCCGGTCCGCAACGGCTCGGAACAGTCCAAAGAGTGGAATATCGCCCATGCCCGCGACGCGCGCGAAGCAAGTGCCCCAAAAGCAAGTGAATGGATACAAGACCGGCCAGAAGGGCAAACGCCCTTGGGGCAATTGGCGCGTGACCGACACTGGCGACGGCTTCGCGGTCAAACGCATCGAGGTTTCGCCCGGCCATCGCCTGTCGTTGCAGCGCCATGAAGGCCGTACCGAGCGTTGGGTCGTGGTCGCGGGCGAAGGCAAGGTCACACTCGGCACGCACAGCAAGCGCCTGGGGATCGGCGGCACGGTGGTGATCCCGCGCAAGACCGTCCATCGGCTGGAAAACGACCGCAAGGCGCCGCTGGTGCTGATCGAAATCCAATACGGCCCGCGCCTGGAAGAATCGGATATCGAGCGCCTGTCGGACGATTACGCGCGTGCACCCAAGCGGCGCTAACCGGGGCGATGCGCAAGGCGGCTTCACGGCTTCTCGACGCGCTTGACGCGATACTCGGTGCGGCCGCCGTCTTCTGCCTTGTCGCCATCGCCGCGACGACGCTGGCGGGCGTTATATCGCGCTATATCTTCGCGGCGTCGCTGACCTGGACGGGCGAAGCGGGCCAGTGGCTGTTCATCTATCTGATCTTCCTGGGCGTGCCGCTTGCCCATCGCCGGCGCCTGCATATCGCCATCGGCGGCTTCGAAAAGCTGCTGCCGCCGCGCGCGCGTGAACTCCATCAGATCCTGATCGACGCCGCCGTCGCCTACACCACGATCGTGTTGATGGGCGGCGCGCAGGAATTGCTCGACCTGATCGGCGGGAAATCTACCGCCCTCGCCTTGCCCGCGTGGCTGCAATATGCCGGCATTCCGGCGAGCTGCATCGCAGGGCTGATCTACATCGCCTTTCGCGATCTCGACCGCGACCATGGCCGTTATCTCGGCGCGTTGGGAGTCGCGCTGGGCGCGGCGTTCTATCTCGCCGCCGAATTGATCGCGTTGCCGCCGATCGCCCCGCTGACGATGCTGATCCTCGTGTTCCTGGGCGGCATGGCGCTGGGCATGCCGATCGCATTCGCGATGCTGCTGTCGGTGTTCCTTGCCGACCTATCGGCGGGCGTGTTGCCGCCCGCGGCCATCGCGCAGAATGTCGTGCGCGGGTCGGGGCAGTTTCTGCTGCTGGCGATTCCGCTGTTCTTGCTGGCGGGCGCGTTGATGGATGTCGGCGGCCTCGCCAAACGTCTGATCGATTTCGCGCATACGCTGGTGCGCCACATGCGCGCAGGCCTCGCGCAAGTCACCATCGTCGCCGCGACGCTCTATGGCGGCGTGTCGGGATCGTCCAACGCCAACGCGGCCCTCAACGCGCGCCTCATGTATCCCGCGATGGTGAAGGAGGGCTACAAGCCGCCTTTCGCCGCCGCCGTCTGCGCCGCCGCGTCGATGACCGACAACATCATCCCGCCCTCGATCGGCATGCTGATCGTGGGGGCCGCCACCGGCATCTCGGTCGGACAAATGTTCGTCGCGGGTATCGTACCCGGCCTGCTATTCGCGGGTGCGCTGATGTTGACCGTGTGGGCTGTCGCGAAGTCGCGCGGCTACAAATCCAACGCGCCGCGCGCAAGCTGGGCCGAACGCGGCCACGCGATGGCGGCCGCGATCCCGGTCATTCTGCTGGCGATCTTCATCGTCGCCACGCTGCGCTTGGGCATCGCCACGCCGACAGAGACCGGGGCGATGGCCGTGGCTTTCGCGTTCATCGCGGGGCTATGGCTCAATCGCGGCCTGTCGCCCGCCGAATTGTGGCGCAGCTTACGCCAGACCGCGCTCGATTCCGCGATGATCGGTTTGCTGATAGGTGCGGCGACGCCCTTCGGCTTCGTGCTGACGACCGAGCATGTCCCGCAAACGATCCTGGAATTCGGCGAGACATGGCTCGTCCAGAAATGGGTGATGCTCCTTTTTCTAAATGGCGTTTTACTCGTCGCCGGCATGGTGATGGATATCGGGGCGGCGATGCTGATCTTCGCGCCATTGTTCCTTCCGCTGGTCGAGCGTTTCGGCGTCGAGCCCGTGCATTTCGCGCTGATCGTCATCTGCAATCTGATGATCGGCGGGCTTAAACCGCCCTTCGGCATCCTCGCCTTCATCGTCGCCACGATCACGCGCTTGCCGGTGATGTCGGTCTTCCTGGCGTTGATACCGTTTTTGATTGCGTTGCTGGCAGCCCTGCTCCTCGTCACTTACATTCCCGCGATCACGATGGGTCTGCTATGGCTGGGGCTCTGAGGGAGACGCGCATGACGAAACTGACCCGCCGCCAAGCCGCCTTCGGCGCGGCTTTCGCCCTACTCGCCGCCCCGGCGATCGCGCAAACCCGCGCCAACGCCGTTCGCGTCGGCGTGGTCCAGCCCGAGGGCGCGCCGAATACCCAGATGTGGCGCCGCTTCGCGGAACTCGCGAAGGAACGCACATCAGGCGCGGTCGATCTGCAAATCTTCCCGTCGGGCCAGTTGGGCGGCGAGCGCGAGAATGCCGAGGGCATGCGCCTGGGTTCGATCCAGGCGGCGGATTCCACCCTCGCCGCGTTGTCGCAATGGGTGCCCGAAGGTCAGATCTTCGACATGCCCTTCGTGTTCCGCGATTGGGACCATGTCGACAAGGTCATGCAAGGCCCGATCGGCGAACGCTACAAGGCACTGTATCGCGCGCAAGGTTTCGAGGTCGCGTCGTTCTTTTCCTACGGCGCGCGCCATTTGCTGAGCCGACAGCCGGTAACGCAGATCGGCGACGTGAACGGCAAGACGATGCGCGTGCTGCAAAGCCCGTTGCATATCGCGATCTGGCGCAGTCTCGGCGCCAACCCGACGCCGATTCCGATCACCGAGACCTATAACGCGCTGGCGACCGGGGTCGCCGATCTGATGGACCTGACCAAGGGCCCGATCGAAACGCTGCGGCTTTACGAAGTCGCCCCCCATCTGACCGAGACCGGACATATCTGGTCGGTCGGCGCCATCGTGTTCTCGCGCCGCTATTGGGACCGCCTGCCGGCGGAACAGCGCACGGCCTTGGGCGAAATCGCGGCCGAAATGGCCGCCTTCATCAACGGCCTGCACAAGGAACAGGAAGCCGCCGCCGTGACGCGCATGTCGCAAAAGGGCTTGAAGGTCCACAAGGTGGACGAAGCGCCGTGGCGCGATGCGATGAAGCCGATCTGGGAAGCCGAAGCGCCAAAATTCGGCGGGCTTGCCGCGCTGAACGAAATCGTCGAGACGAAATGAGCTTCACGGTCTTCGCCGCCGTCCTCGCCTCCGCGCTGATACACGCGACGTGGAACGCATTGATCAAGGCCGACGGCGACAGGCTGGCCGGGCTCGTCGCCATGTCGGCGACGCAGATCGTGCTGTCGCTGATCCTGCTGGCGAACGCGCCACCGCTCGCCGTCGAGGCCTGGCCGTTCATTCTCGGCAGCGGCATTCTCAGCACCGCCTATCTGATCGTGTTGCAGCACGCCTATCGCAGCGGCGATTTCAGCCAAGTCTATCCGCTGGCGCGGGGTACTGCGCCGCTGATCGTCGCGACCGTCTCGGTGCTCGCGTTGGGCGAAACATTGTCGCTGGGCGCCAAGATCGCGATCCTGCTGATTTCGGCGGGCATCGCCAGTCTGGCGCTCGCGCGCCGCAAAGGGGACATCAAGCGCAACAAGGCGCCGATCCTGTGGGCGCTGTTCGCCGGCTGCATCATCGGCTGCTACACGCTGGTCGACGGCATCGGCGTGCGCGTCGCGGGCAATGTCGAAGCCTATATGGCGTGGATGATGCTGCTGACCGCGTCGTTGACCGTGATCAGCGCGACCATCTTGCGCGGGGTGCGCACCCCCTGGCCGCCCTTGCGGTCGCTGCGCATGGGGTCGGCGGCGGGCGCACTCAGCTTCGTCTCCGCCTGGGTCGTGATGTGGGCGATGGCCAACGCGCCGCTGGCGCTGGTGTCGGCCTTGCGCGAAACCGGGATCGTGTTCGCCGCGATCATCGCCGTGACGGTGATGAAGGAAAAACTCGATCTGGCGCGCGCCGCCTCGATCGCCTCGACCCTGACCGGCACGGCGTTGCTGAAACTCGTGCGCTGACCGGGTTTCGCGCTATAGAAAGGGGCATGTCCCCCGTCGATACAGCCTTCATCGCCCGCATTTCCGAAACGATCGCCGAGATCGGCAAACGCGCCATTCTGCCGCGCTTCCAAGCACTGGCGGCGCACGAGATCGACCTGAAAGGCCCGGACGATTACGTCACCGCCGCCGATCTGGAAGCCGAGGCGCTGCTGACCCCCGCGCTCGCCGCCGCTTTGCCCGGCAGCAAGGTCGTGGGCGAGGAAGCCGTCGCCAAGGACCGCGCGGTGCTGGACGCGCTGGCGGGCGACGACCCGGTGTGGATCATCGATCCGGTCGATGGCACCTATAATTTCGCGAAAGGCCAAGCGCCCTTCTGCACGATCGTCGCCTTGGTCCTGCGCGGCCAGCCGGTCGCGGGCTGGATCCATTCGCCGCTGGACGGCGACACGCTGACCGCGCGCAAAGGCTTGGGCGCGGAATTCAACGGCAAGCAAGTGCGCGTCTCGCCCGACGCCCCGATGACCGGTGCGATCTACGCCAAGAACGCGCGGATCAAGGCGCGCGAGGACGGCCGCTATACGCTGATCGAAGAACGCTGCGGCGGTGCCGCGTATCTCAACCTCGCGCGCGGGCGCTACGGCTTCGCGTGTTTCTCGCGCACCTTGCCGTGGGATCACGCGGCGGGCGCCCTGGCGGCGGCGGAAATGGGCTGCGCCGTGGGCTTCGCACCCGAACGCGCCCCCTACGACGCGCGCCGGCATGTCGGCCCGTTCCTGATCGCGGCGAGCGACGCGCGTTATACCGAGATGCTGAAGCTGCTCGCCTAGGCGATCACGCGGCCGTCGACGACGCGGATCATGGCGAGCGCGACTTCGTGCTCGGCCATCAACACGTCGTCCGCACCCAGCCCGCGCAAATGCGCGACCGCCTCCTCCGAATGCGCGCGCGCGATGATGCGCGAATTCGGCGCCAGACGGCGCGCGGTTTCGACCATCGAGCCCGCTTCGAACGGATCGGGGATCGCGATCAGGATCCAGCCGAAATCGCGCATGTGCTCGCCCATTTCTTCGGTGAAATTGGCGAAGCCCGCGCCGTGGCGCGTGGCCTTGGTTTCCGACAGCGCGTCGAGCGCTTCGGCGTTGTCGTCGATCACGGTCAACGCATGGCCGTGCTCGAGCAGCGCCTGGCTGATCTTGGCGCCGACGCGGCCATGGCCGACCAGCAGCACCGGCGGCTTGGCGGCGGGCACGACCGGCTCCACCGGGGCGACGGCGGCGGCGGCGGCCTTCTCGCCGTCCGGATCGGGGCCGAGATGACGGTCGAGCGCTTGGAAGATGAAGGGGTTCGCCAAAATCGACAGGATGGCGCCCGCGACGATCAGATCGCGGCCTTCCTCGGGCAGCACGCCGAGCTCGACGCCCAGCACCGCCAGGATGAACGAGAACTCGCCGATCTGCGCGAGGCTCGCCGAAATCGTCAGCGCCTTGGCGTGGCTATGGCCGAAGGCGCGCACGATCCAATAGGCGGCCAGCGACTTGCCCAGAATGATGATCGCGATCGTCGCGAGCAGCGGCAAGGGATCGCGCAGCAGCGTGCCCGGATCGAACAACATACCGACCGAGACGAAGAACAACACCGCGAAGGCGTCGCGCAACGGCAGGGTTTCGCGCGCGGCCTGATGCGACAGCGGCGATTCCGCCAGGATCATGCCCGCGAAGAAGGCGCCCAGCGCGAAGGACACGTCGAACAGCTTGGCGGCACCGAACGCCACGCCGATGGCGATGGCCAGCACCGACAAGCGGAACAATTCGCGCGAGCCCGTGTGCGCCACGTAATGCAGCAGCCAGGGAATAAGGCGCCGCCCGACGATCAGCATCGTCGCGACGAACAAGCCGACCTTCACGGCCGTCAACAGCACCACGCCCGCGAAAGTCGGCAGTCCCAGCGACAGGATCCAGCTGGGCAGCGGCGCCGTCAGCGTTTCGACCCCGCCCTTGCTGAGCCCGGCGACGACCGGCAGCAGGACGAGCGTCAAAATCATCACCAGATCTTCGACGATCAACCAGCCGACCGCGATGCGTCCGCGTTCGGTTTCGACCAGACGGCGTTCCTGCAAGGCGCGCAGCAGCACGACGGTCGACGCGACCGACAGCGCCAGGCCGAAGACGAGGCCGCCCGCGATATCCCAGCCCATCGCCCAAGACAGCCCCATGCCGAGCAGCACGGCGCAAGCGATCTGGCCGATGGCGCCGGGCAGTGCGATGCCTTTGACGGAAAGAAGATCCTTCAGCGAAAAATGCAGGCCGACACCGAACATCAGCAGGATCACGCCCATCTCGGCGAGTTCGGTGGCGATTTTCGGGTCGGCGACGTAGCCGGGCGTGAACGGCCCGGCCATGATGCCGGCGGTCAGATACCCGACGATCGGCGGCAAACGCAGTTTTTGGGCGAGCAGCCCCAAGAGAAACGCGAGGCCGAGACCGACGGCGATCGTGGCGACAAGGGGGGTATCGTGCGACATCGGAAATTCGTTCCTTCCCGGGACCGCCTCGTCGAATCCAGACCACCCCGCAAATTGTTTTATGCACCCGCATAATAATTCGCCGACGGTCTTCGGCGCAAATGCGGAACGTTACTTATATTGGTATTCCGCGCGCGCGGTTCAATAGAACAGATAAGCGAGAGCGGCATAAACTCCGAAACAAACCGCCGCCCACGGCAAATTCCAGCGCCGCGTCACGGTGGGCGATACCTCGGCGATGCGCGCAAGCAGCATCGTCCCGCCCGAATAGGCCGACAGCACGGCCGACAGCGTCCAGCCGACCTGCAGGGTCAATACCAACGCGACGGGTGCGAGCGGCGAAGCGCTCATGCCCAGAACGGCCCCGCCCGCGATCGCGCTCGTCACCATCGCAACGACGCCGATTTGGCCGCCCGCCACGATGAACAGAACGATCCCGACGGAAAGCGCCCAGGCCGGCGCATTCAAAATGTCGAGCAGGCCCGAAACGCCCCATTGGCGCGTCAAAAACGCCAAGGCGACGCCGAGGAAACTGGCCGAGGCGAGGACGATCGTTTCGGGCCGCATTTCCGGCACGACCTCGACCGCGTGGCGGCGCAAATGCTGGATCGTCGCCGTCAAGGGGCGCGGCGTGCGGCCGTGATAGCCGGCATAGAGCCAGCCCAAACCGAACAGCGCCGCGACGGCCGTGATCGCGTCGATCATGCCGTAATGCAGGTAGGCTTTGACGCTCAGCACCAGGCCGACCAGCCCCAAAATAAGCCCCGCCATCGGCAACGCCATCGTCACCGGCGGCGACGCTTGGGCGCGCGGCGGGGCAAGGCTTCGTCCGGGCGGGAACTTGATCCGATCGAGCAGCCAAGCGAGGGCGAAAAACAGCGCCGTCAGCCCCAAAGCCGGCGGCCCGATATCGAACCAAGTGACCCCGGGCACGAGGGCGAGCGAGAACGCGACCGAAATCGCCATCGGCGACCACAGCATCATCGAGAAGAAGCCCTGGATCAGGGCGACGTTCATCCGCTCCTCGCGGATCGCGACGACGCGCGCATCGCCGCCGGCGGCCTCCAGCGTGTTCGAGCGCTTGATCAACGTGCCAAGCAGCAAAATCGCGCCCATGTTCAGCGCCACGCCGAAACCATGGCCGCCCGCCGCGATCGCCAGGAAGCGCCAAGCCGGCTTCTGGGCGATCAGCCAGATGCCGCAATCCCGGACGATGCTGGAATTTCGCGCCGCGTCGCGCAGCAAACCCAGCGCCACCATCATGCCCACGAATTGCGCGCCGCGATCCGCGGCCTGGATCAAGATCGCCCCCGGCGCCGCGGCCGCGACCAAAAGGCAAACGATACTGGCGGCCACCGCGGTCAGAAAACCGCGTTCGGACCGTCCCGTGCGCGGCAACACGCCCGCCAGCCAGATCAGCAGCGTGGCGTATATCGGCCAGCGCAACGCGTCCGGCCCGGCGATCGGGACGGCCAAAATCAGGGCGAGCAGTAAAAGCGGCGCGGAACGAACGAAGGATGCCATCGTGAACCGAGGCAGTCTGGCATGCGAGCCGGGAATCGCGATAGGGTTAGCCTCGTGTCGTGCGAAGGAGGCGGCTATGCGTCTCGGTCGGCGGTCGTTGGTTTCGGGTCTTGCGGCGCTGACGGCGCTTACGGTTTTGCCGGGCGCGCCGGATGCGCAGGATTCGGACGACGTCGATCTCGAGCTCGTCCTCGCGGTCGACGTGTCGCGTTCGGTCGACGATCAGGAATTCGACCTGCAACGGCGCGGCTACGCCCAGGCCTTCACCCATCCCAACGTCATCAAGGCGATCCAGTCGAACGGCCTGCGTCGCATCGCGGCCGCCTATGTCGAATGGTCGGGCTCGGAGTTCCAGCACACGGTCGTGCCGTGGATGCAGATCTCCGACGCGGGGTCGGGCGAGCTCTTCGCCGACCGAATTCTGTCCGCCCCGCGCAGCTACTGGGGCTGGACATCGATCTCCGGCGCCATCGATCACTCGGCGAAACTGTTCGGACAGCGCTATAAGGGGCGCCGCCGGGTGATCGACGTTTCCGGCGACGGCATCAACAACTCCGGCCGCCCCGCTTTCGTCGCGCGCGACGAGGCGGTGGCCAAGGGCATCGTGATCAACGGCCTTGTCATCATGAACGACAATCCCAATCCCGGCGGGTTCGGCCAGCGCGCCTTTCCCCAGCCGCCGCTCGACGAATTCTATCGCGACCAAGTGATTGGCGGTCCCGGCGCCTTCGTCATCGCGGTCGACGATTTCGAAAGCTTCGCCTTCGCGATCGTCAACAAGCTGATCAAGGAGATCGCGTATTTCGCGGTCGATCCCGGCATTCGACTGGCGCAAGCGAAGTGACGCGCACCGCCTATCTGGCCGCCGAGGGCTACGACGCGCCGTTGCGCGAGGAATTGGGCGCGCCCGAAGCCGAGTACGGCCGCTTGCTCGTCTATGCGGGCGATGCAAGGCCCAGCGCCTGGGCCCAGAACATTTGGCACGACGTGCAGGAGTTGCCCGTCCCGTCGATCGGCCAAGCGGCGAAATCCTTGCGCGCGCTGCAAAGGAATTGGGCGCTGCACGATTACGCGCATCACCGACGCGCTGCGTTGATCGTCGAGAACCTTCCCAAGGTCTCGGCCAAGAAGCTGATCTTCGGCACGCCCAAACCGGCGGCGCCGCTCGGCGCCTTCGCGCTGATCGCGCCCGACAGGATGCTCGCGGCGCAGCGTTGCTCCTCGCCCTTCCCCGACGGCGAATGCCATTTCATCGAGGATAAGTCGGGCCCGCCCAATCGCGCCTATCTGAAACTCTGGGAGTCGCTGACCCTCAACGGCGCGATGCCGGGCCCGGGACAAACCTGTATCGACCTCGGCGCTTCGCCCGGCGGCTGGACATGGGTTCTCGCCAAACTCGGCGCCGATGTGCTGGCGATCGACAAGGCGTCGCTCGATCCCGAAATCGCGAAGATGAAAGGTGTGTCCTACAAAAAGGACAGCGCCTTCGCGCTCGACCCCGCGAGCGTGGGGCCGGTCGATTGGCTGTTCTCCGACGTCATCTGCTATCCCGCGCGGCTTTTCGATCTGGTCGAGAAATGGCGCGCGGCGGGCATGGCGAAGAACATCATCTGCACGCTGAAATTCCAGGGCCCGACCGACCACGAGACGGCCAAACGTTTCGCCGCGATCCCCAACTCGCGGCTGCTGCATCTGTTCCACAACAAGCACGAGCTGACCTGGTTCTGGTCGGCCGTCCCCGCTTCGAAAACCGATTGATCCAAATCAATGAGCGCTGCGCGCGGCTGGGCTTGAATAGGCCTCGTCGTTGGGACCGCGTCGGCTTCGGCCGGCGCCGCTATCCGGCTCTCGGGGGGGAGCTCCGGATGGCCCGAGGGGGAGGGTGCAAGCCCTCCCCCTTTTTCTTTCAATAACCTTTACGGCGAGACGCTACCCGCATAAATTCGCGTGGATATTCGCGAATCCAACGACGAACGAGTTCCGCCCCTTGTCCATGTTCCGCAATAAGTCCGATGCGCCCAAAGTGGGCGACCGCTACATCTCCGTGGGTCGGGATTCGATCAATTGGGAAGTCGAGCTTGTCTTTTCCGACCCCAACAAAATCCCCCATGCGCGGCTGCGGCGTATCGACAACGCGTCGATTCAGCGCACCTTCTCGCTGGCGGCGCTGACCGACCCGGATATGTTCCGGCGGATGAATCCGGCCGAAGGCTAAGCGCCTTCTCAGCCCTCGGGCTTCACCAACAGACAACCCGTGTTGAGTTCGCGCAACCGCGCGCAGACGTCGCGCGCGCGCGTTTCCTCGTAGGGGCCGGCCTGGATGCGCACGACGCCCGATCCGTCGGGCATGGTGAAGGGCATCGTCACCAGTTGCGCGCCGTCCAGCACCTCGCCGAAACGGCGCGACAAACGCTTGAACTCGCTTTGCGCGACATCCGCGTTGGCCACCGTGCCGAGCTGCACGCGCCACCCGCCCGCGACGGGCGGCGTCGCGGCGGCGGCGGGCGACACGATCGATGCGGACGGCGCCGCCGACGCGGTTTGCACCGGGGCGGGCGGGCGCATCGCACGAAGGAATTCGATCTGCTCGCGCGCTTTCTCGTGGCCTTGCGCGGCCGCCGCGCGGAACAGGCGTTCGGCGCGCGGCACGTCCTGCGGCAAGCCGTCGCCATTGGCGTACATCGTGCCGATCGCGTATTGCGCTTCGGGATTGCCCTGTTGCGCGAGCGGGCCCAAGACGCGCACCGCCTCGCCGAAGCGGGCTTGGGCGAGCGCTTGCATCCCTTCGCTCAGCGCCGGGCTTTGCGCGATAGCCGCACCGGCGAGCAGCGCGGCGGGCACAATCAAAGCGGCGAGACGGATGATACGCATCTTCGCTTTCCCTCTCCTCAGATACGCTTGTGCTGCATGACCGGAATCCGGCCGCGCACCGTGCGCAAATAATCCATATCGAGCCGCGCCGAAGCGAAGCCGGTCCCTTCGCCGGCGCGCGCCAGCACAAGCCCCCAGGGATCGGCGATCAGCGAATGGCCCCAGCAGGCGCGCGTGCCATTCGCGTGCGTGCCGGTTTGCGCGGCGGCGACGATATAAGTTTCGGTTTCGATCGCGCGCGCGCGCAGCAGGACCTCCCAATGGTCCTTACCGGTCTGCAGCGTGAAGGCGGCGGGAACCATGATCACGTCCGCGCCTTTTTTCGCCAGCGCTTGATAAAGCTCCGGGAAGCGCATGTCGTAGCAGATCGTGCAGCCGACGGTCACATCGTCGGCCTTGTAGGTGACGATGTCCGACCCGCCGTCGAACGTGGCGGATTCGCGATAGCTCTGGCCGTCGGGCGTCGTCACGTCGAACAGATGGATCTTGCGATACTTGGCGATCTGCTTGCCGGCGCGATCGAAAACAAAAGTCGTATTGAACAGCTTGTCCGACGACGCCTTCTCCAGAATCGAACCGCCATGCACATAGATGCCGTGCTTCTTGGCGAGACCCGCGAGCAGCTTCCAAGCATCGCCCGCCCCCTCGTCCTCCGCCGCCAGGCGCTTGGCGTCGCGGCTTTCGCCCATCAGGGTGAAGACTTCGGGCAGGACGACCAGATCGGGGCGTTCGGACGCCACGGCCGCCTCGATCAGGCTTTCGGCCTGACGCAGATTGGCGTCCTTGTTCTCCTGCGAATTCATCTGCACGACGGCGACGCGCATAGGCCAGATCCCGGAAAATGATTCGAGCGCACGTCGAATCTAACAAATCACCCGGAATCGCGCAGCTCTCGAACGCAAAAAACGCGGTTGCGGATCGAATATCTTCGATCCGCCTCGCCCAACGGGGCCACATCCCAGTCCCATTCGGCGTCCGGCGGGGGGATGGGCTCGCCCAAAAGTGCCTCTTCGGTCTCGAAAACCCGGCCTTCCCGGTCGCGATAGACCCGTTGCCGGTCGCCGATGACGAGCACCCGCGCACCCCGAAACCCCCGCAAATGGGCGAAATGGGCGGCCACGACCGACCGTCCGTACTCGTCCGCCGCCCCTTCTTCCAACCCGAGCGCGCTTTCGACCCGGTCGCACGGGGTCAGCGGCAATTGCGAGACGAGATTCAACGATACGACGTAATCGATCGCCGGGTCGTCATGGCCATAGGCGCTACCGGGCGCGGGCCAGGGCCGTTCAGCCGATGCCGCCAGCGCCTGCCCCACCCCGGTCAAATCAACCGTGGCGAGCGTCACGTTGGAAAAGCGCCGCGCCCGCCAGCGTATCGTCGGCAAATGGACGATATCGGCGAGCACCACGCGTTCGAACGCGGCCGACAGCTCGGTCAAGGGCACGTCCGACAACACGCCCGAGCCGAGGATCAGCGCCGTGCGACGTTTGGCGCACGAAGCGATTCCGGCGAGAATTTCTTCGCGGGTCCGCGCCGTATGCGATGCCCAGGCTTTGCGCTGGCGGCGCGCGCGCGACCACAGCCGCACGGCACCTTCGCGATAGCCCATGCGATCGATCCAGGGTTCGACGCGCGTGAGCCGGTAGAGAATCATTTCCGCGAGCATCACGTGCCTCGCGGTTTGGCGCGCGCCGTGGGGGCGGCGGCCAGCGGATCGTCGGGCCAGGAATGTTTCGGGTACTGGCCCTTCAGATCGCGCTTCACGTCTTTATAGGTACCGGACCAGAATCCGGCGAGATCGCGCGTGACCTGCATCGGACGGCGTGCGGGGCTTAACAAATGCAGCAGCACCTTCACGCGCCCATTCGCGAGCGTGGGCGTATCGGCGCAGCCGAACATCTCCTGCAAGCGTACGGCCAGCACGGGAATATCGCCCTGCTCGTAATCGACCGGAATGCGCGAGCCGGACGGCACGTCGAGATGCGTGGGCGCTTCGCGTTCCAGCGCTTGGCGCAGCGGCCAATCGAGCCGCGCCATCAGGATTTCGTGCAAATCCAAATCGCCGAGATGCGCGCGGCGCACGCGTTTGTCGAGATAGGGCCCGAGCCAAGTGTCGAGATCGGCGAGCAATCCGGCATCGGACATGTCCGGCCATTCGCCGCCCAACTCGCGATGCAGGAAGCCGATCCGCGCGCGCAATTGGATCGCGGACTTCGTCCACGGCAGGCAGGCAAGCCCCATCGCGCGAATCCCGGCCAGCATCGCGGCCTGCGTTTCGCCGGCCGCCAGATCGCTGGCGGGCTTTTCCTCCAGCAGCACGGCGCCGAAGCGCCGGCGGCGCACGGCGGTGACGGCTTCGGCGCGCGCATCCCATTCGACGATGCGCTCTTCGACGATCCGATCGGCGAAGAGTTCCTCGATATCCGCGCGGGTCAACGGCAGCGCGGAGAAAATCCGCGCTTCACGCTCGCCCGCATCCAAATCGCCGATAGCGACATAGTCTTCGGCCGAGAGCGGCTCGGGCTCGGCGAACACGGCCCCGCGACCCGACGCGAGCAGGAAGCCGCGCCCCGCCCCGCCCCGCCGTTTGGCGACCCGATCAGGATAGGCGAGCGCGAGTGCTTCGCCGGCGCGGCCCAAGCCTTCGCCGTCGGGTGACACGCCCAAGCGTTTGCGCCAAACCTTCGCCGCCTCGCGCGCGCGCATCAACGCGCCCTTGTCGATCGCCGCACCGCCAATACCCGACGCATCGCGGCGCAGGAGTTCCAAGCGCGGGCGCAAATCGGCCTCGCGCACGCCACGGATCACATCGCGTTCCTCGATCAACGCGGCGACTTCGGACGCGAGGGCGGCGATTCCGAGATCCTTGGCCGCGATCATCATATGCGCCAAGCGTGGATGGGCCGCGAGCTCGGCCATTTTGCGCCCATGCGCGCTGATACGGCCTTGATCGTCGAGCGCGCCGAGTTCGGCGAGCAAGCCGCGCGCTTGCGCGTAGCTCGCCGAGGGCGGCGCATCCAGAAGTGCCAATCGCGAAGGATCGCCCTCGCCCCAGGCCGCGAGTTCCAGCGCCAAGGGCGCCAGATCCGCGTCGGCGATTTCCGGCCGATCGTAGCGTGCGAGTTGACGATGCTCGGCCTCGCCCCACAGCCGGTAGCACACACCCGGCCCCGTGCGGCCCGCGCGGCCCGCGCGCTGTTCGGCCGCCGCTTGGCTGACGCGCACGGTGGCAAGACGCGACATGCCGGTGCGCGGATCAAAACGCGGCGCGCGTTTCAAACCGCTATCGACGACGATCGCCGTGCCTTCGATGGTCAGACTCGTCTCGGCGATCGATGTGGCGAGCACGACCTTGCGCCGCCCTTTAGGGCTGGGGCGGATCGCGCGATCCTGCGCCTCGGCCGACAGATCGCCGTAAAGCGGCAACACGTCGATGTCGGACCCGAGATCGCCGAGCCGGTCGGCGGTACGGCGGATTTCCGCGATGCCCGGCAGAAACACCAGCGCGTCGCCCGGATGCGCGGAAAGCGCGCGCCGCACGGTGCGCGCCAGCGTGTCGAGCAATTGGCGGTCGTCGGGGCGATCCTGCCATTCCAGCGCCACCGGAAAGGCGCGGCCCAGCGAACGCACGGTGCTGGCGTCGCCCAGCAATTTGGCGACGGCCACACCGTCCAGCGTCGCCGACATCACCAGAATGCGCAGATCGGGGCGAAGCTCGCGCTGCGCCTCCAGCGCAAGGGCGAGGCCCAAATCGCTTTCGAGGCCGCGTTCGTGGAATTCGTCGAACAATAGTGCCGAGATGCCGTCGAGCGACGGATCGTTCTGAATGCGCCGCGCGAACAGACCGTCGGTGACGACTTCGATCCGCGTTTTTGGCCCGACGCGTGAATCCAGCCGCACGCGATAGCCGGCGATGCCGCCGACCTCTTCGCCCAGCAACTGCGCCATGCGCCGTGCGGCGGCGCGCGCCGCGATCCTTCGCGGCTCCATCACCAGGATCTTGCCGCCCTTGGTCCAATCGGCGTCGAGCAGCGCCAAGGGCACGCGCGTGGTTTTGCCAGCACCGGGCGGCGCTTCCAGCACGGCGTTGGGCTTTGCCGACAACGCCGCCAGCAATTCGGGCAGTGCGGCTTCGATCGGCAGATCGGTCTTCATTCCCAGACGGGCGCGCCGGGCAGATCGGCGCGCAAGCGCGCGATCGTCGCGGGTTTCAGCTGCGCCTTCTCGCAGAATTCGAGCAGCAGCTTTTCGTCCTCGAGCACGAAATCCAACACGCCGCCGAGGAACGCGGGATCGCCCGCGCGCGATCGAAGCTCGTCGACCGACAGACCGGCCAGCGCGATGAAGCGCGCCAGAAGATCGTCGTCCGCCGCGAGATAGCCGAGCGCTTGCAGCGCCACGGTCTCGGCGGTTTCGGACGATTTCGGGCCCCGTTCGCGAATCGGCATAGGCGCACTATACCGAAGCCACGAACACCGCGTAGCGTGCCGCACCGCGCCGATGCAGCCGTTCCAGCGCCAGGCCGCCGCGATGCGACGCCATCAACGGCCGCAACGGCGGGATCAGGAACGAAGCCGTGGCGTTCAGGATTTCGAGCGTGCGCCGGGCGACGGGGTCGCGATGGACCATCAGCGGCGAGAGATCGTCGAAACGCGCGACGCGCATCGCCGCCGCATCGAACGCCGCGCGCCATTCGGCCTCGCTGTGGAAGCTGGGCGTTTGCCAGCCCTCGACGAAGTCGCGCGCATCGGGATCGTCGGGATCGCAAACGCGGATATCGTCGACGACGATCAACTTGCCGCCGCCATCGAGCCCGCGCGCCAGATTGGCGATCGAGCTCTTGAGATCGGGCGAATGCGCCAGCGATTCGACCGCGACGATCAAATCGTAGGGCGCCTCCAGCAACGGATCGTCGTAGCTCGCCACGGTAAAGCGCGCCGAGCGCCCCAATTTCCACGCCGCCAGCGTGGCGCGCTCGGCTTGATGGGGCGACAGCGTGATGCCGTGCAATTTTCCGCCGAACTTTTCCTGCAAGGCGAGGCCGAGCCCGCCAAGGCCGCAACCGGCATCCAGAATACGCGGCGCGGCCAGATCGCCGGCCGCGTCGGCCACCAGCGCCTCGGTCGTGCGCGGCGAAACTTTTCCATCGGCCCCGCGCAAGGCCCGGCGCACGGCCAAATCCGCGGACCCGCCGCCCCAGCCGAAAAGCCCCGCCAGGCGCGTATAGGCGCCGAGCCGGGCGTAATATCGGGCGATCGCGTCGTTCTTGCTGGACATGATGGGGTTCGACGCCGTCTATAGTGCCATGCCGACCGCCCGCGCCAGCCTCGCTTTCGCCCTGCTGATCTTTTTTTTGATCCTCTATGCCGGTTTCGCCGTAACGATCGGTGACTACCTGCCGGAACATTGGGCGGTCGATCTCGTTTACTACGTCGTCGCCGGCTTCGCCTGGGTCCCGGTCGCGGTGGCGTTACTCAATTGGGGCTATCGGCAACCCTCGCGATAGGTTTCGATAACGAAGCATGGCCGGTATCACCCCCCTACCGCATGATTTCGTCATCCGTGCCGCGCCGCGTCCGTTGGACGCGGATGGCGCTTGGCGCCTCGTCCTCGCCGCGCGCGACGGCGGCCCCGGCCGCCACGGCCCGCTCGCCTTGGCCGACGATGGCGGCTGGCAATGCGTCGGCGTGGTGTCGCCGGAAGCGCAAGCCGTCTTCGATCTTTATATGCCGCTGCTGGCGGCCGATACGCGCCGCGCGCGGCCGTGGGTCGTGGCGCTGCTGGGCCAAAGCCTCGACGGGCGCATCGCCACATTGTCGGGTCATTCGCATTTCGTGAATTGCGATGCCGCACTCGCCCATCTCCACCGTATGCGTGCGCTGTGCGACGCCGTGCTGGTCGGGGCCGGCACCGTGGCGTTGGACGACCCGAAGCTCAATGTGCGCCGCTGCGAAGGGCGCTCGCCCTTGCGCGTGATCCTCGACCCCGATGCGCGGGCACCCGAAGCGCGCAACGTGTTTCGCGACGGGCGCGCGCCAACGCTTGTGTTGCGCGCCGAAGGGACCGCGAACACCCCGGCGGGTGACGCCCAGATCGCGTATGTGGCGCGCGGCGAGGACGGCGCGATCGACATCGCCAAGGCGCTCGACCTTCTCGCCGCACGGGGCTTGCGCCGCGTGCTGGTCGAGGGCGGCGGACGCACGGTCTCGCGTTTCCTCGAAGCCAAATGTGTCGACCGTTTGCAACTTGCCATCGCCCCGATGGTCATCGGTTCCGGCCGCCCGTCGATCGCGCTCCCGCCGATCGAAACTTTGGCCGACGCGCTGCGCCCGCCCACACGGCGCGTGGCGCTGGGAGCGGACATGCTGTTCGAGTGCCGCCTTGGCGCGTAGCTTCTGGATCGCCGCCAAGGAAAAGGGCGAGTTGCGCGAAACACCGCTCGGCGCGCTCGCAGCCGGTCACGTGCGCGTCCGGATGATCGTGTCCGGCATCAGCCGGGGCACCGAACGCCTCGTCTGGCAAGGCCGCGTACCCGAAAGCGAACACGAACGCATGCGCGCGCCGTTTCAGGATGGCGCGTTTCCCTTTCCGGTGAAATACGGCTATTGCGCCGTCGGGCGGATCGTCTGGGGTCCGAACTCGGGCACGCGCGTGTTCGCGCTGCACCCGCATCAAGACGAATTCGATGTGCCGGAAAGCATGGCCGTGCCGATCCCGGACGATGTGCCGGACACGGCCGCGCCGCTCGCCGCCCATCTCGAAACCGCGATCAACGCGCTGTGGGATCATCCCGTGCGCATCGGCGATCGGGTCGCGGTGATCGGCCTCGGCGCGGTGGGCTTATGCATCGCCAATCTCGTGCGCCGCGTGCCGGGCGTCGATCTCATTTGCGTCGATCCTGCACCCTCCGCCCAAGCACGCGCCAAAGCGCTGGGTCTGCGCGTGGCCGAAGGTGCGGAAGAGCGCGATCTCGTCTTCCACACCAGCGCCACCGCCGGCGGCTTAAGCTCCGCGATCGATGCGGCCGGGTTCGAAGCGACGATCGTCGAACTCTCCTGGTACGGCGAGGGTGCCGTTGCCGCCCCGCTGGGCGGCGCGTTCCACGCCAAGCGCCTGACGCTGGCGGCGAGCCAAGTCGGCCATGTCGCCCAAGCCCGCCGCACGACGCGCCCGCATCGCGCGCGGTTGGAATTGGCGTTGCGTCTGCTGGCCGATCCGGCCTATCGCCTCGATCTGGGGGCACCCATTCCCTTCGCCGAATTGCCCGCACGCTACGCCCAGGCGTTGGGCGAGCATCCTTCGCCCTTGCCGCTGATCGGCTACGAACAAAAATAGGACCGACATGTACAGCCTGACCGTCCAAGACCACATCATGATCGCCCATTCCTTCAAGGGCGAGATTTTCGGCCCCGCCCAGCGCGTGCATGGCGCGACCTTCGTCGTCGAATGGGAATTGCGGCGCGCGGGCCTCGACCAGCACGGGCTGATCGTCGATATCGGCCTGATGAAGAAGTGCCTGCGCGGGGCGCTGGACGAACTCGACTACCGCAATCTCGACGACGTCGAAGCGCTGAAGAACGCCAACACGACGACCGAATTCCTATGCGGCCTGATCTTCGAATTACTCAAGGCGCGCATCGCCAAAGGCGAGGTCATCAACACGGATTTCCCGTCGATGAAAATCACCTTGCGCGAATCCCCGAACGCTTGGGCCGCTTACGAGGCCGCATTGGCGTGAAGCTCCGCCTCGTCATTCCGGGATCGATCGAACAGGCGACCGGCGGTTATCGCTACGCCAAGCGCATCGTCGAAGCCTGGGGCGAACCGCCGATCGCGGTCGATGAAGACCCATCGCGCGTGAAGCCCGCGAAAGGCGAGACGCTGTTGATTGATGGCCTCGCTTTGCCGCTGTTCTACGACCGTCTGCCGATGGCGGATTGCGCGGCACTGATCCACCACCCGCTCGGTCTCGAAACCGGATTGGCGCCGGCGCAAGCCGCGGCAATGCTGAAAGCCGAAGCGGCAGCCTTGGCGAAGATCGACCGGATCGTCGTGACCAGCCCGGCGACGAAGGACGATCTGATCCGCATGGGTGTGGATGGCGCCAAGATCCGCATCGTATTGCCGGGCACGCAAGCCCGCCGTGTGCCCTTGGCGCGGCGCGGGACGAAGACAATCCTGTGCGTCGCGACGCTGACCCCGCGCAAGGATCATCCCACGCTGTTGCGCGCGCTCGCCAAACTTCGCGGCCGAAACTGGCGCGCGATCTTCGTCGGCGGGCTGGATCGCGACCGCGCACAGACCCGTAAAATCAAAGCGACGATCGCGGCTCTGCGCTTGGGCCGCCGCGTGACGCTTGCGGGGGAATGCGACGAAGCCGCGCTCGGCGCCTATTACGCGAAAGCGCATGTCTTCGCTCTGCCATCGCTGCATGAAGGCTACGGCATGGCCTTCGCCGAGGCTTTGGCCCATCGTCTGCCGGTCGCCGGCGTTGCGGCGGGTGCGGTCCCGTCGGTCGTGCCGCGCAAGGCCGGCATCCTGGTGCGCGGCGGCGACAAAAAGGCGCTGTCGCGCGCGCTTGCCAAGTTGATCGGCCCGTCGCGTAATCGCTACGCCGCCAACGCGGCGAAGCTGCGCTTTCCCGATTGTCGAAACCAAGCGCAAGCCTTGCGCGACGCGCTGGCATGAGCGGCTTCTCCGCCGATTGGCTCGCCTTGCGCGGCCCCGCGGACGACGCGGCACGATCCAGAGACCTCGCGCGGGCTTTTGCCCGCACCTTGAAGCCCGGCGCCACAATCGCCGATCTGGGCGCGGGTACGGGCGCGATGGGCCGATGGCTTCGGCTGTTCCTGCCCAAGCGCTGCACGATCATCTCGGTCGATGGCGATGCGGCATTGCTGGCCCGCGCGAAGCTGCCGCGGTTGCGCCGCTCGCTCGCCGGGCGTTTGCCGCCCGCCGACGCCTATGTCTCGACCGCACTGATCGATCTCGTCTCCGTCGCGTGGCTCCGCAAATTCCTGAAAGCCGCACGCGGCAAACCGGTGATGATGTGCCTCGCCGTCGATGGGCGGCACGAATTGACGCCCGCGCACACGGTCGACAAAGAGATCTTCACCGCATTCGCCGCACACCAGCGCCGATGGAAGGGTTTGGGCCAAGCCTTAGGGCCGCATGCCCCCGAAGCGCTGGCGAAGGAAGCGCGGCGCCTGGGTTGGCACGCGATCAGCGTGCCCAGCGATTGGGACCTAAAGCCCGGCGCGCTTCTGGATGCGACGCTGAACGGGATCGTCGAAGCCGCCGGACTGCCCGCACCGCGCGTCAAACGCACGCGGCTTATCGTGGGCCATCGCGACGTTCTGCTAATTCCGCGTAGATGTCGCCGGACGGGTCGTTCGGCGTAAGCGTTTCGAGAAACGCGCGCATCGCGGCCGCATCGATCCAGTCGCCCGCGAAAACCAAGCTCTCGCCGATCGACCGGTTGAAGCGATAATTCTCCAGCCGCGCGATGCAGGCCAGTGCGGCCCCTTTGGTGGCCCAGGCAAATTCGAACGACAAGGCGGGTACAGATTGCGACAGCCCGGCGAGCACCAGGGCTTCCGCCCCCTCGACGTCGATCTTCACGAAATCCGGCCGCCCGTGCCGCGCGATCAGCGCGTCGAGTGTGGTCATCGGGACCGTCACGCTGCGGTTCCAGGCGACATTCTCGTAGCCCGGCGCCGTCGTCGCTTGGGCGACGAAATCCGCCGCGCCGCTGGTGACGGTCGGGTGACGGTCGCTGATGCGCAAGATCAGCTCGCCATCGGCCGCCCCCAACGCGACGCGTTCCAGCTTCACCGCGTTGTCGCCCGCGAACAGACGGCGCAGGAAATCGGCGAAGACCGGCTGCGGCTCGACCGCGACGACGGCCGCCCCCAATCGCCGCCACGACGCGGTGCGATTGCCCGCATGCGCGCCGATATCGAAGCCAAGTTTCCCTGGGCCCAGCCAGCGCCGATAGAAGCCATCGAGCTTCGCGGCACGTCCGGGGACGAGAAAATAGATCGCGATGGAACGCGCGAGACCCAGCAACGGCGCGAAGCCGTTCTCCATTTCCCGCGACGGCGCGCGGCGCCACAACCAAATCACGTCGACGGCGAAGGACAGAAGCAAGGCGATCAGCGCCGCGAGGGCGGCTTGGGACGCGCCGTCCCAAGGATAGATCGCGGCGACGAGACCGAAACCTTGCAACACGCAAACGATCCGGCGGCGTTCGCTATGCGGCAACGGTGCCGCCAGGAACGGCCAAAGATACGACGCCAGCACGAAGACGTAGCGCGGCAAGCCGAGCAGGATCAGCCACGCGCCGTCCAAGCGTGCGGCGACGATCGCCAGCACGAGCATCAGCGCGGAATCGACCTCCATATCGAATCGCGCGCCGAAGGCCGAAGCGTTGGCGTCGCGACGCGCGAGCCACCCGTCGATCCCGTCGGCGGCGATCAGCAATCCGGCGGCGACGGCCAAGACGATCCTGCCGGTGTCGTCCAACGCGGCGGGAATCAGGCTCGCGACGAGCGCCACGCAAATTCCGCGCGCGTAGGTGACGCGGTTCGCCGCGCCGAAATCCGGAAACGGATGATCGGCAATACCCCAGCGCGCACCGGCCCATAGCGCCAAGGCCGCGAAGACATAGAGAACGAGTCCGGACAGCGGCGCGATCGCCAGTGCCGCCGCAAGACCGAGCAAACCGCTCGCGGCGGCGAAGCCGCGCAGCTCCGCGTTTCGGGTCATTGGGGGCTCGAGAAATCCGTCAGGAAATCGCCGAGAAAGCTTTCCATCGGCGCGCCGCCCTCGAGCGATACGGAAATGCCCGGCACGTAGCCGCGCCGCACGAAGCGTTCGATCGCGGCGGCGTCGCGCGAGAAAACGTGAATCGGCACGCCGAAATCGCCCGTGCGGCGGGCGGTCGTCAACGGCGGCTGGTGGTCGCCCAGCACGATGAACAACGCATCCTTGTCGGCGACGTGTTCGGCGAAGCGGCCGATCGATTCCAGCACATAGGCGATCGCGGCTTTATAGGCTTCGTCCTGCTCGAACACGCGGCCCGCCCGGACGGGAAATTCGCGGGTCGGCAAGCCCCGATAGACTTCGCCCTTGTCGTCAAGCGACGCCCAATCCTCGACGATCGGCGGCACACGCTCGAACGGCGTGTGGCTCGACGCCAGGATGATCTCGGCGAAAAGCGGCGTGCCGTCGAGTTCGCGTTGCGCGAAATGCTTCAGCACCCATTGGTCGGGCAGCGATTCCCAGGCGTAGCGCAAGCCCGCATAGCCAAGATCGGGCTGCAAGCGCGTCGCTTCGAAGCCCAGTAACCGCGCTTCCGGCCAAGGCTGATCGATGCGCGGCGCCACGACCAGGCTGCGCCATCCTGCCTCGACGAAGCGATGCGCCAGCGTGCGGATTTTGGAGACCAGCATCACCTCGTAGGCATCTTGTGCCGCCAGCTTCACGCCGGTCAGCATCGTGCCATGCGCCATCCACGATCCGCCGCCGGTGATCGGCGAGATCAGGACCGACGACGCGCTGGCATAGCCCGCCGCGTTCAACCGGTCGGCAAGCGATTTGCGCGCGGGCTCGACCACGCGCGCGAAATCGGGGTCCGACGCGGTGATGCGGCCGTAGGATTCGGCGAAGATCAGCACGACATGCTTGCCGCGCAATTCGGCGAAATCCGAATGCGCGGGCAAAGCGGTCTGTGCTGATTCGATGCGCGCCCGATGTTCGCCGCGTATGCCTTCCGCTTGCAGCACGTTATTCACGTTGCGTTGCACGACGAGGGCCGCATCGGCCGACAGCAGCGGGCGCGGATCGGGCGCCGACGGTGCGGCAGGCATCGTCGCCCAGAACGCGATCAGCGCCACGAAGCCGGGGGCGAGCAAGCCGGGGCGACCGGCCGCGAGCGCCCGAAACAACGTGCCGAAAGCGAGGCGCACGACCATCAGCGCCGCAAGGATCAGCAACGCCGCACCCGCGATCAGCAGCACGAACTCCCAGCCCGGCGACGAATCCGCCAGGATCTTGGCGAAGACCGGCACGAAGCGGATATCGACCGCCACGTTCAGATCGCGCCCGAAGAACCACGGGATCGCCAGCGCGATGCCGCGCAAGGCGAAGGCCGCGAGGAAGGCGAGCGAGAAAAGCCACAGCACGAAGCCGCCGCGCCTTACACCGAGCAGCGCCAAGACGCCGAGCACGAAGACGGCACCGACGAGTTCCAGCGCCACCGACGACGGCAGAACCTGAATCCCGGCCTCGACGAAATCGCCAGACGCGACGAGCTGGTTCAAGAACAGCAGCGCCACGAAAACGGAAATCGCCCAGGGCGCTTCCGCGTTATCGCGGCGGCGGCGGCTCATGCGTAGGCTCCCACCCGGATGATCGGCTTGGCCTTGGGGCCGTCGCCAAGCTTGTAGACATCCATCGTACGCTCGATGGCCGCCGCCGGATCGCCCATCGGCCCGAAATAGGATTGGAGATGCAGCCAGGTGTATTTGCTGGCCCACCCCAAACCGGCGGCACGACGCGCATAACGCCACGCGCGGCCCGCCGCGCGATGAAAGGCGAGCTTGCCGTAGCGTTGCGTCATTTCGGGATGCGCGCGCAGGAAATGCGTGAGCACGAGCGCGTAATCGTGATGCGCCTGATGGCCTTGGCCGACCATGATCCGCGTATCGTCCGCCGCCGGGCCCCAGGTGACGATATGTTCGTAGCGCGCGATTTTGCCGAGCCGCGCCACGCGTAGCGCCAGCGCAAAATCCTCGACGAACACGTCGGGGTCGCACATGCCCGCTTGCTTGACGACATCGGTGCGAAAAATCGTCGGCGACGTGCCCGACACGCCGCGCCGGATCACCTCGTCCACCGCGTCGACGGGAACGGTGACCGGCGTCGCTTCGGCCGCCGCCTCGTCGAACACGATCTCCGACGGATCGCGATAGAAGCCGATCCGCCCAAACACGGCGGCCGTGCCGGTGTTCTCCGCTATCGAGATCAGCTTGCGCGTGGCATAGGGCGCAAGCACGTCGTCCGAGCCGACCAGCTTCAGCCAGGGCTGGGTGGCGAGTTCGATGCCGGTATTGGTCGAGGCGGACGGGCCGCCGTTGCGCCGTTCGACGATCCGGCAATTCGGCCAATCGCGGGTCAACTCGCGCACGATGGCGACCGAATTGTCGCGGCTGCCGTCGTCGACGAACAGGAACTCGCGCTCCATCTCCGGAACCTGCCGCCAGATGGCGGCGATCACGTCCGGCAGGAAGCGTTCCTTGTTGTAGACCGTGCAGAGGAGGGTGACGCCCGACATAGCGCCTCGTTAACCCGCTTGCCCCGGACGCGCAAGATTGGCATGTGTGACCCATGCCGCGCGTGATCCCCGAACTGGACCTCGACGACCGGGACCTGACCTGGCGCTTCGTGCGCGCGTCGGGCCCCGGCGGGCAGAACGTCAATAAAGTGTCGTCGGCGGTCGAATTGCGGGTCGACCTCAATATCAGCCGTTTGCCGCCGGAAATCCTGGCGCGGCTGAAGGCCATCGCCGGGCGGCGCGTCTCGACCGACGGTATTCTGCTGGTCGAATCCCAGGAACATCGCGATCAGGGCGACAACCGTAAGACCGCGCTGGCGAAGCTCGCCATGCTGCTGCGCCGGGCGATGGAACGTCCCCGGCCGCGCAAGGCGACGAAGCCGACCAAGGGCTCGCAAAAGCGGCGCCTCGCCTCCAAGGCCAAGCACGGCGCCAAGAAGGCGACGCGCGGCGAAGATTTCGATTACGACTGAGCCGATTACGATTGGGCGAGGGCGGCGGCCAGCGTGCCGCCGAGCCTGGCGTTGCCCACCGCAAGCGCCAGATTGGCGGCGAGGCTTTTGCCGCCGCTGTTGCGATTGATGTGGTCGAGCAAAAACGGCGTCAGCGCCTTGCCGCCGATCCCGGCCGCATCGGCCGCACGGATCGCCGCCGCGATCCCCGCTTCGATCGCAGCCGCGTCCAGTGCGGCTTCCGCCGCGATCGGATTGGCGATCAACATCCCGCCCGCCCCGACCCGGCGATGCGCCGCGATGGCGCGCGCGAGTTCCGCCACGTCGTCGAATCGCGCATCGACCTTCAAGCCGCTATCGGGCGCGTAGAAGGCCGGGAACGCGTCGCTGCGATAGCCCCAGACCGGCACGCCGAGCATTTCCAGCATCTCCAGCGTCTTGGGCAGATCGAGAATCGATTTGGCGCCGGCCGACACGACCGCGACTTTGCTACGCGCCAATTCGGGCAGATCGGCGGAAATGTCGAAACTGGTTTCCGCCCCGCGATGCACGCCGCCGATTCCGCCGGTCGCGAAAATCGCGATTCCGGCCATCGCGGCCACCGCCATCGTCGCGGCGACGGTCGTGGCGCCATCTTCCTTCTTGGCGATCAGGGCGGCCAAATCGCGGCGCGAGGCTTTGGCGATATTCCCGCCCAGCGCCAAGGCTTCGAGTTGCTTTGCCGTCAGGCCGACGCAGATGCGGCCCGCCAGCACGGCGATGGTCGCGGGCACCGCCCCGGCTTCGCGCACCGCCGCTTCCAGCGCTTGGCCGGCCGCGAGATTATCGGGCCTCGGCAAACCATGCGCGACGATCGTGCTTTCCAACGCCACGATCGGCTTGCCCGTCGCCAGCGCGTCGGCCACCTCGGCCGACAGATCGATATCGGGATGCGCCGTCTTCATTCGAACCGCCGCGGGCGAAGCCCCGAATGGAACCAGCACACCATCGTATAGACGTCGTAGACCGGCAACCCTGTCGCCGCCTGCAACGCGGCGGCATAGGGCGGCATATTGGTGCATTCGAGCACCAGCGCGCCGATCTCCGGATGCGTTTTGACGAGGTTCACGCCCGCCTCGACCACGTCGCGCTCGGCAAGGTCGATATCCATATCGGTCTTCTCGGCCTTGATCAGAACGCGGAAGAATTCCTGGCCGTTCTCCGTGCCCGCGATCGGCGTGTCGAGCGGCACATTCGCGGCGTCGAGGTGGCGAGGTGTGAGCGTGGCCTTCGATACGGTGACGATGCCCACGCGCTTGCCGGGCGGCAACGTCGCTTGCACCCACGGCACTTGCATCAACGCGGACGTCGCGACCGGCACGTTCACGGCGGCGCTCAGTTCCTTCTGGAACAGCGACAGGAAGCCGCAATTGGTCGTGATCGCCTCCGCACCCAAGCGCACCAGTTCCTGCGCGGCGGCGATGAAATCGGGCAGCAGACCTTCGGCGCCCTGCAGCACGACTTTCTCGGGCGACGCCCCCAGCACGACACGATAAAGCACGGGAAACGGCCAGGTCGTGGCGTTGCCCATATCGCCGTAGATGCGCGGGAATTTGGCTTCGAGCATCAGGATGCCGAGCGGCGCGCCGTAGACCGCCTTGCCGCCGCGCGCGATACGAGCTGTCATGCGCCCACCTGGCCGCGCTCGATCCCGGCCGCGATCAGATCGGCGGTCGCAAGATTGCACGCATGCGGCAGATCGTAGAGCGTCGCCAGCCGCAACAGCGCGCGCACATCCACGTCGTGCGGCATCGGCGTCAGCGGATCCCAGAAGAAGATCAGCGCGTCGAGCGCGCCCTCGGTGATCAGCGCGCCCATTTGCTGGTCGCCGCCCAGCGGACCGCTCGCCAGCGCCTCGATCGAAAGCTCGGGGCAACGCTTGCGCAACAGCTTCGCGGTCGTGCCCGTCGCGACGATGCCGGCCTTGGCGAACACCTTGCGATGGCGCGCCAGCCAACGCGCGAGTTCCGCCTTGCGCTTATCGTGCGCGACCATACCCACGCGTAGATTCTTCGCCGCCCGCGCCATCGATTCCCCCTCTCGAGGGGCCGATTATCGGGCGCCGGAACGTCACACCGCAAGTATTGCGCGCAGCATCGATACGAAAGCGCTTCATATTATATTCAGAGTTACTAATATAATGGGGATTGTCGAATCCAGGAGCTCGCAACGTCATGTTCGGTCTGTCTCGTAAAATCGAACCCGCCCTCGCCCCGATCGAGACCTCGCGTCCGCATCTCGACGAAACGGCGCTCGTCGCCGCGATCGAAGCGCTGACCGCCGGCGACTATGCGGTGAGCGCCGCCAGCGGCGACGCGCTTTCGAAGGCACTGGCGCGGTTGACGGAGAAGCTGCGCGATCGCGCGTCGAGCGATCTCGACAGAATCGTCGGTGCCAATGTGCAGATCGGTGAAACCTCCGTCGCGGTCGCGAAAATTCTCGAAAGCTCGCGAAGCATCGATGCGCGCACCCAAGGCATGGCCGCCGCCGTGACAGAGATGGTCGCCTCCGTCTCGCAGGTCGCAAACTCGACCGATGCGGTCGCCGGCGCGATGCGCGAAGCCAATGCCCAGGTCGCGCAAGGCCGTGGCGACACGCTCGAAGCACATCGCGCAATGGGGGCCATCGCCGACGCGGTCGAAACGGCCGCCGCCAAGATCGAAGCGTTGGCCGAAGCTTCCGAAAAGATCGGCGCGATCGTCAAAGCGATCGAAGCGATCGCCTCGCAAACCAATTTGCTGGCGCTGAACGCCACGATCGAAGCCGCGCGCGCCGGCGACGCGGGGAAAGGCTTCGCGGTCGTGGCCGGCGAAGTCAAAAGCCTATCGCGCCAGACCGCGCAGGCGACCGAGGATATCCGCCAGCGCATCGGCGCCTTCCGGGGCGAGATCGCGGGCATCGTCGCCGCGATGCGCGAAGGCAGCGCCGCCGCCGTCGAAGGGCGTCGCATGATGGACAAGCTAGGCGTCGCGATGGAAACGGTCGGCCGCCACGCCGAAGACGTCAGCGGCCGCATGTCGGAGATCGCCAACGTCATCGAAGGTCAAAGCGCCGCCGCCAAGGAAATCGCCGAAGGCGTGAGTGCGATCGCGACATCCACCAAGGAAGGCGTGGAACTCGTCACCGCGCTTTCGGGCGCCATGGACGCCTCCCAGAAATTCACGCTGGAGGCCCAGGCGAGCCTTGCCGAATTGGAATTCCCCGCCAAGATCGTGCGCCTGGCCAAAGCGGATCACGTGCTGTGGAAGAAGCGTTTGGCCGACATGGCCGTCGGCCGCACGAAGCTGCGCGCCGAGGAACTCGCGGATCACCGGTCTTGCCGCTTGGGCAAATGGTATTACGGCGAAGGCGCCGCGACTTGCGCCCATCTCGACGCTTTCCGCGCGCTGGAAGCGCCGCATGAGCGCGTCCATCGTCACGGCATCCAAGCCGCACGGCTGTTCGCCGACGGCAAGCACGCCGAAGCGCTCGCCGAAATCGCGAAGGTCGAAACCGCGTCCGCCGACGTGCTTGCCCGCCTCGACGAACTTCGCGCCGGACAGAAAGCCTAGCGGATCAATCCCGCTTGTCGACGCCGCAGGTGTTGATCCCCAGCGGCACATAGGCCGGGCAGAAGCGGAACGCCGCCGTGCCGAGCAACACCGCACCGGCGGCGGCGACCGCGAAACGCCACGCGCCGAAGGATTCGAAAAACGCGGGGGCCGCGAACGGCGCCACGAGCAGCACGGCGCCGGCGATGGCGCGAACGAGACGATCGACGGATCCGACATTGGCCACGGGAGAGTCCTCCGGTTGACGAGACGACGCCGATATTATATTCGAACTATCTAATATACAAACGCGGCATCGCGCCGCAGGGGGCGCTCATGCGCCGCCCAACGCGTCGATGCGCAGCGGCAACGTCACCGTGAACACGCTACCCTTGCCGACTTCGCTGTCGACGTCGATCGTACCGCCCCAGCGCGTCACGAATTGGCGGGTGATCATCAGGCCAAGCCCCGTCCCGCCGCGCCGCGTGAGGTTCGCGCTTTCCTTGCGCCAAAACGGTTCGAAAATATGCGCGATATCCTCGGCGGGGATGCCGGGCCCCTCGTCCTCGATCGCGATCGTGTAACGGCCTTCCGACACGGCCTGCCAGGCGATACGCACCGCCCCGTTGACGCGGCAATGGCGCACGGCGTTGCCGGCCAGATTCGTGACGATCTGGCGTAGCATCGTGCGGTCGCCGATCGTCGCGAAGGGTGCGGGCGGCGGCACCTCGACGACGCGCACGTTCCGCTCGCGCCCGATGGCGCGCATCATCTCGGCCACTTCGCGGATCACGTCGCCCGGGTCGAGCGTTTCGGGCTGCAAGCGCAACCGCCCCGCCTCGATCGCCGCGAGATCGAGCAATTGATTGACGATGCTGAGCAGATGCTGGCCCGCACCGTGGATATCGCCCGCGTAGCCGCGATAGCGGTCGTTCAACGGGCCGAAGGGCTGGGCCGCCATCAGATCCGAAAATCCCATGATCGCGTTGAGCGGCGTGCGCAGCTCGTGGCTGATATTGGCGAGGAACTCGCGCTTGGCGACGTTCGCGGCTTCCGCGTCGATCAGCGCGCGACGCAAACGATCGGCCTCGCGCGCGCGGCGGCGCTCGAACCAGATCACCGCGCCCGCCATCGCGAGCGTTAACGCCGTCGCGAGCGCCGCGAAGGCGAGAATGGGACGGCCGCGCGCGGCGGCGAGCGCGTCGATATCCGCTTCGCGGAACCGCGCGTAGGACCAGACCGGCAAATCGTCGACCCGCTGAAACGCGACGGTCAAAACGCTGCCCTCCGGCCCGCGGATATTCTGAAGCAAGCCCGAAGGGCGCGAGGGCGTTCGTCCGCCGAGCAGCGCATTGAGATCGAACCGCATGCCGGCGAAGCGTTCGGGGTCGGGATAGCGATAGACCACCAGACCGTCGTCGCGGATCACGCCGACCGTGCCGGGCGCGGCGACGATCATCCGATCGAAATGCCGGTCGAGTTGCGCGGCCGGGATCATCGCGACGATAAAGGCCGCGCCGAAGACATTGGGATGCGCGCGCTTGACGACATGTATTTGCCGGTCGCCCGCGCGCGTTCCGATTTCAAGCCCCACCGAAATTTGATCGAACGGGTTTCCGGCCAGCGCCAGTATCGAACGGCGCTCGGCGAGATCGAGCGGTCGCGCCGGCCGGGCACCGAGCGTGATTTCGTCCCCGGCAGCGTCGTGCAGACGGATATCGATGGAAAGTTTTTGGGTTCGGCGGATTCGATCGACCAACAGTTCCAAATCCGCGACGATCGTCGAATCGAATTGCTCGACAAGCCACAGATCGACGCCGACCAGCAGCGCGCCCGCCGCGTCGATCGTCCGGCCGACCTGGGACGCGATCAAATTCTGCGCGCCGAGAATTTCGCTTTGCGCCGATTCGGCGAGTTGTTCGCGCGACTGGCGCATCGACAGATACGCCACCCCCCAAATCCCCGCGATGACGAACAGCGCGAAGGCAATCGCGGCCCATTCCGGGGCCGCAAATCTATCGGCGAGGCTAGATTTGCGTCTTTCGGGGGGATTCATTGGCGCCCATCTTTGCTCCCCCATTGTCGGCATCAAAAGTTAAGCATGCACCAAAATTCCGCGCATGCCTTGGATATCACCGGGCTACCGCGATCAACCCGGCGTGCAGCGCAATGGCGCGGCGTTAGGCCGTTTGTCGCCATCGACCGCTTGCAACTGCCCGGTTTCCTGATCCAGCCAGCGCAGAACGCCGGTGCGGATCGCGAAATGCGCGGCATGCAATTGCAGGCGCCCGCGCTTTTCCAGCGTGCCGATGCAAGGATGGGTGCGCAGCGCCGCGATACTGGCGCGCAGATTGGCGACCTCCAGCGAACGCGCGAAATCCTCGGGCAATTCCCGGTCGCATTCGGGCACGAGCCCGGCGGCGCCGTCGAGCTGCGAAATCCACGCGCCGACGAAATCGCCGGGCGACAACGGCTTGCGGCCCGCATCGACATAGGCGGCGATGCCGCCGCAGCCGCCGTGCCCCAACACGACGATGTGCTCGACCTTCAACGCGATAACGCCGTATTCCAGCGCGGCGCTGGTGCCGTGCAGACTGCCGTCGGGCTGATAGGGCGGCACGATATTGGCGACGTTTCGCACGACGAACATTTCGCCCGGCCGCGCGTCGAAAATCACTTCGGGCGATACGCGGGAGTCGCAGCATCCGACGATCATCACGCTGGGCGACTGACCCGTTTCGGCGAGTTGCGCGAAGCGCGACTGTTCGCCCGGTAGACGGCGCTCGCGGAACGAGAGATAGCCGTCGATCAAGGAAGCGGGCGGTTGGGATGTCATCGTCGTGCACTCCGCGTCGGATCGTATGTTGCGGCACAACATGGCGATGCGACGTGGCAAGTCAACGATAAACGCCGCGAACCACCGTAACGCGCTGTAAAACGCGCGATTAGCGTTTGTAACCGCCGGCCAGTTCCGCAAGGCGCTGCGCTTCGAGGGCGAGTTCCGTCGCCTTGAAGGCATGGCTTTGCTTCATCGCGGTTTGCGTGCGATCGCGCACGTCGGCCGCGAGCTTGGCGAAATACGGCGTGCCCGCGCCCGACGCGTCGATGCGTTCGCAACGCGTCTTGTTCACCAGGAACAGATGATCGGTGCCCGAGGCGCCGCCGACATCGGCGTACTTGCGCAGCTCGATCGTGCCCTCGGTGCCGGTCAGGAACAGCCGGCCGTCGCCCCAATTGGGCAGCGCGTCGGGCGTGAACCAATCCACGCGGATATAGCCGCGCCCGTTGACGCTTTTCAGCACGATCTCGCCGAAATCCTCGAAATCCGCGAATTCGCGATGCGCGAGATTGTCGCTGGTCGCCGACACGATCTCGGCGTCGTCCGACCCGGTGAAGAACAGGAACTGGTCGATCTGATGCGAGCCGATATCGCACAGAATGCCGCCGGTCGCTTTGCGCGAATAAAACCAGGGCGCGCGCGTATGCGGATTGTGGCGATGGGGGCCGAGGCCGGTCGTCGAGACGACGCGGCCGATGGCGCCTTGGGCCACCAGCTCTGTCGCTTTGGTGACGGCGGGCACTTCGAAACGTTCGGAGAAATCGACCGACCAGATGCGCCCCGTCTCGGCCTGCGCCGCGCGCAACGCGGCGAGTTCGGCCGCCGAAACGCAGCCCGGCTTGTCGAGCATCACGTCCTTGCCGTGGCGCATCACATCGATCGCCAGCGCCGCGCGATCCGACGGCACGCAGGAAATCAGCACGAGGTCGATCGACGTGTCTTCGAGAATGGCCCGTTTATCCGCGACGCGCGGCAAATCGGGAAAGCGCTTCACGAAACCCGCCAGCGGCAACGGCTCGCCTTGCGTCCACCACGCGACGGCGACGCAACCCGCGCCCAGCATGCCTTCCAGCATGCCGTAGATATGCCGATGATCGACGCCCAGAACGCCGATCGCGATTTTGCCGTCCTTCATGCGTCGCCCTTCGCCACGGCGACGCGGGCACCCTTGCGCGACGATTCGAGGATCGCGTCGATCAAGCGGTGCACCCGCAACGCGGAACGTCCGCTAATCGACGGTTCGCGGCCTTCGGCCACGGCGGAAGCGAAATCCGCGATGACGTCGCGATGGGGCCCGTGATCGAACGCCATCGGATCGGCCCCGCCGCCCGTCCCCACGCCGGTCACGCCGGCGGTTTCGGTCTTGCCGTCGCGCCATTGCACCGTCAGGGTCGACGCATCCAGCGTGGCCGAGCCGTTGTCGCCGTTGAACACGCAGCTTTCCATGACGCCGGGGAAATTCGCCGTCGTCGCGACGATGGTGCCGATCGATCCGTCGGCGAAGCGCAACCCCGCGCCTGCGAAATCCTCGGTCTCCATCTTGTGAAGGCTGGTCGTGCCGGCGAGCGCCGTCACGTCGACCACGTCCGGCGTCAACGCCAGCATCATGTCCATCGCATGGATCGCCTGGGAGATCAGCACGCCGCCGCCGTCGCGCGCCAGCGTGCCGCGCCCCGGCTCGTCGTAATAGCTTTGCGGGCGCCACCAGGGCACGTCGAGCCGCACGAGCCCGATCTTGCCCAGACGGCCGGAATCCAGAAGCTCGCGCATCGCGCGCGCGGCAGGCTTCAGGCGATGCTGGAATACGATGCCGAGCGGAACCTTCGCCGCTTCGCACCGCGCGACGATCTTCTCCGCCGTCGCCGTCGTGCGCTCGACCGGCTTTTCCATCAGGATCGCCTTGCCGTTCGCCGCGAATAGATCGACGAGTTCGACGCGCGCGTTGGGCGGGGTCAGCATCAGCACCGCGTCGATCGACTTGTCGGTCGCCAGCGCTTCGAGCGACGACGCCGCGCGCCATCCGTTGGCGGCGGCGAAGGCTTCGCGCTTGGCTTGGTCGCGCGCGAACACACCGGCGACTTCCAGCACGCCGGCGGCTTCGAGGTCCTTCAAACCCCGCACATGCGGGCGCGACGCCATGCCGAGGCCGACGAGCGCGAAACGGAGTTTCTTGGCCATATCTTGGGTTCCTTAGGCTTGTTCGGCGACGACTGGGTTGCGCAGGACGCCGACCTGCGGAATCTCGATCTCGACCACGTCGCCCGGCACGACCGGTCCCACGCCCGCGGGCGTGCCGGTCATGATGACGTCGCCGGGATGCAGCGTGATGCCGCTGCTCAAATGCGCGATCAGCGCTTTGACCGAGTAGACGAGATCGTTGGTGTTGCTGCGCTGGCGCTGCTCGCCGTTGACGCGGCCGATGATCTCGATATCGCCCGCGTCCAGGCCCATCGCGATCGACGGGCCCATCGGATTGAAACTGTCGAACGCTTTGCCCAGCACCAGGCAGCCCTGCTTCATTTCCTTGGCTTGGATCACGCGCTCGCTGACGTCGTTGGCGCAGGTATAGCCGAACACGTGCTCCAGCGCCTTGGCTTCGGGAATGCGCCGCCCCGCCTTGCCGATGACGACCGCGACTTCCGCTTCGAAATGAAGATTCTGCGCTTCGATCGGATAGACGATGGGCGCTTCCGGTCCGACGATCGCCGAGGGCGGTTTCATGAACAGCATCGGGAACGCGGGCGTGTCGAGCTTCATCTCGCGCGCATGGCCGATATAGTTGAGACCGGCGCCGTAGAGGCATGCGGGCTTCACAGGCGCCAGCAAGCGTACGCGATCGAGATGCGTCGCATTGCCCACCGTCTCCAAGCTTTCGAAGGGCGAACCGGCGAGCGGGCGGATCGTGCCGTCCTTCTCCAGCAGGCCGTAGCGCGCTTCGGGATCGGCGTAGCGGACGATACTGCGGTTCATCGTGCGGACCTTTCCTTGACCGGAAATGCGCCCCACCCCGCATAGGGTGCGCGCGATCCCAAACGTTCCTCGATGCGCAGCATCTCGTTCCATTTGGCCGTGCGCTCGCCGCGCGCGATCGAGCCGACCTTGAATTGGCCCGCGTTCCAGCCCACGGCGAAGGGCGCGATGCTTATATCTTCGGTCTCGCCCGAGCGGGCGGAGACGATCGCCGCGATCCCGCCCGCCTGCGCCGCGTCGAGTGCCGCCTTGGTGCCGGTGACGGTGCCGATTTGGTTGGGCTTGATGAGGGCGCAATTGACATGACGTTCGCGCGCGGCCGTCGCGACGCGGCCCGCATCCGTCACCAGCAGATCGTCGCCGACGATCTGCACGCGGTCGCCGGCCGCCGCCGTGAAGCGTTTGAAGCCCTCGATATCGTCTTCGGCGAGCGGATCCTCGATCGACAGAATGGGATAGCGGTCGAGCCAGCCGAGCAGCATCTCGCTCAATCCGTCGCTGTCGAGCTCGCGGTTTTCGAGGCCGAGCTTGTAGCGCCCGCCGCGCCCGAAATCCGACGCGGCGATGTCGAGCGCGATATGCACCTCGTCGCCCGGCGTATAGCCCGCCGCTTCGATCGCGCGCACGAGCATCTCGAGCGCTTCGTCGTTGGTCGCGAAGACCGGCCAGAACCCGCCCTCGTCGGCGACGCCCTGCAGCTTGCCCGCATCCTTCAGCAGCTTGCGCGCGGCATGATAGACGTCGGCCGTGCGGTCGAGCGCTTCGGCGAAATTCCGCGCCGACGGGCAAACGACCAGAAAGTCCTGGATATCGACGCGCCGTCCCGCATGCGCACCGCCGCCGAAGATTTGAATTTCCGGCACCGGAATGCGCACAGGTCCGCCGCCGGCGAGATATTCGTCGAGCGGCACGCGCGCGGAAGCCGCCGCGGCGTGCAGCACGGCCATCGACACGGCGATCGCCGCGTTGCCGCCCAGATTGGCGAAACGCGTCGTGCCGTCGCACGCGCGAACGACGCCGTCGATCGCCGCTTGGTCGGCCGCTTCCATCCCGCGCAACGCGCCCGCCAGGGCGCCGTTCACGGACGCCACCGCGCGCGTCACATCCATGCCGTCTTGGGAATCGCCGCCGTCGCGCAGATCGACCGCCTCGCCGGAGCCCATGGATGCACCCGCCGGCGCGATCGCGCGGCCCACGGCGCCGTCGTCGAGCGCGATCTCGGCCTCGACCGTCGGGCGCGCGCGCGAATCCCATACCCGGCGCCCCTTCACGGAAATGATCTTCGCCATCGCGCTAATTCCTTCCCAAACCGTTGCGCCACTGATCGCGCAGCGCCGTCAAACTCGCCGGGGCGGCCTCGATCATCGGGATCGCGATCGAGCGCACGCGGTCCTTGTCGGCGGCCGCGACGATGTATTCGACCGGCGATTTGCCGTCGATGCGCGCGAGCAGCAAGCCCGGCAGCAATCTTGCGACGCGCGCCTCCAGCCCGCGCGCCAAACGCGGCCCGACCGACCCGAAATAGGTCGTGTAGAGCGCGTCGAAGGCGCGCAAGTAAGCCTGCGCCGCCGCCGGATTCCAAATGCATTTGAGCAGCAGGTGGTTGAGGCAGAAGGCGAGATCGAAGGCGGGGTCGCCATACCAGGCGCATTCGGCGTCGAGGAAGATCGGTCCGTCCGGCCCCGCCAGAATATTCTTCGGGCTGACATCGCCATGCACCAGCGCCACATGCCGTGCCAGCGTATCGCGCGACAAGGCGAACAGCTTGGGGGCGAGATCGGGATATTTCGGCGCCATCGCCTCGAGATAAGGCTCGAGCCGCAGCGCGTGGAAATTCGCGTCATGCGCGAAGCGCGCGGCGATCGTGTCGTCATAGGCCGTCGCGGCGTGAATGGCGCCCAGGCGCGCGCCCACTTTCGCCGCGAAGCCTTCATCGACGCGGCCATCGCGTAGTTCGGCCTTCCAAACCGGATGCTTGTCGGGCGCGAGGAAATCCATCGCGAACAGACCGGCATCGGGATCGTGGAACAGGATGCGCGGTACGCAGCCCGGCACGATCCCGGCGGCGGTGCGCAGCCAATCGGCCTCGGCCGCGTTGCGGCTGACCGGGGCCCGCCAATCGGCGGCGACGCGCAATTTGGCCAGCGCGCGCTTCACCGCGAAGCGCGTTTCGCCCGCTTCGACGCACCAAATATCGGACGCGACGCCGCCGGTCAGCGCGCGGAATTCGGCCGGAACGCCGGCGGGAATCAGGCCCGCTTCGCGCAGACGGGCTTCGATGGCGGCCGTGTCGGTCATGGCGGATCGACCCGATGAAGCAACGATGCGCCGGTCGCCAAGCGGCGGCAATTCTCCGCCACCACCGCAAGACTGCGCCGCCACGTGCCCGGCGTCACCCACGCGATATGCGGTGTCGCGACGACGTTCGGCAGTTTCAACAACGCATTGTCGTGCGCGGGCGGCTCGATCGCGAACACGTCCAACCCCGCCGCCGCAAGATGACCGCTCGACAACGCCGCGATCAACGCGGGCTCATCGACCAGGGCGCCACGCGCCGTATTGACCAGCACCGCGCCCTTCTTCATCCGCGCTATGCGCGACGCGTTCAAAAGCCCGCGCGTTCCGGCGGTGGCGGGCACATGCAGCGACACCACATCGGCCTGGGTCAGCAACACCTCGAGCGGCAGCGACTTGGCGCCGTCGTCCGGCGTGCTACGCGCATAGACCACGACGCGCGCGCCCAGCGCCTCCAACACCGGGCGCAAGCGTTTGGCGACGGCGCCGTAGCCGATCAGGCCGACGCAAGCGCCGTCGAGCTCGCCCGCCGCGTCGAGATGCGCCGCATCCGGCGTCCATGCGCCCGCACGCAATCCCGCGCCAAGCGCCGGAATACGGCGGAGCGCGGCGAGCATCAACGCCAGCGTCAATTCGGCGACAGCGACGGTGTTCGTGCCCGGCATGTTGCACACGGCGATATTGCGCTTGGCGGCATGGACGCGATCGATCGTGTCGACGCCGATGCCGATTTTCTGCACCAAGCGCAACTTGGGTGCGGCATCGAGGATCGATGCGGTGACCGGCGCCAACACATGCAGCAGCACATCCGCGTCGGCGAGTTCGCGCGCGAGGCCGGTGGAATCGTTTTCCGCCAGAACCCTCAATTGCGCGATCGCGGGATCGAGGCTTTCGAGAAGACGCTTCGTGCCCGGCGACGCGTCGTAGGGCAGCACGGCTTTCATCGTTTCGGGAACCCGGCGACCCAGGCTTCGATTTGCGCGTCGGTCATCGCGCCATCATAGACGACCGCGCGGTAGCGCGTGCGCAAGGGTTTGTCCTTCGCGACGACGCGCCGCGCCTGACGGAACGTGCCCACACTGACCGCCCCCCAATCGGCGACGAACCACGAGGCGTCGGCTTCGTCGGCGGGGTTGGGGATCACGGCGATGCCCGCTTGCTTGTTCCCGCCCACCGGGCCTTCGAACGCGACCCAGCGCGCACCCAGCACGCCGATCGTTTCGCCGCCGACACGGCCTTTGTCGTCGCGCACCTTGCCGCCCAGCGCTACGACCATCGAATCCGCGACGCGCGCGTTGAAGTAAGCGTGGCGCGTCGGGCCCAAAGCGAGATCCCAATTCGCCGCCGCGAGTTCGGAATCGACATCCAGCACCCAAGCGTCGGGCGCTTTCGTCACGGCGATGCGCCGCGTCTCGCGCGCGATGATGCGCCCTTGGGCGCCCCCCCACTCCACCGGGCCGCGCCATTCGACGGGAAGCTCGATGGCGCAGCTGCCGGCATCGGCATGTGCAAGTTTGGGCGCGCCCGCGATCAAGGTGCCGGGGGCGCGCCCCTGGAAGGTCTCGTCGACGTAGAAATTATAGGTGTATTCCTCGTACTTGCCCGGCGCGGTCGTCACCAGCGCATGTACATGGTCCGACGCGATCCAGATCGAATTGTGATGCGGATGGTCGGCCGGACTTTCCGATGTCGCCAGATATCCCGCGGGCGTGAACATCGGATAGACGTAAGGCCGCATCCGGCCTTGCGTCAGCCCCAGCACCGGCTTGCCGTCGTGGCGCAGATAGAAACGCTCGGTGCGCGCGATGGCCCCGGGGGGCAAGGCCAGCGCGTCGCTCTCGAGGGTGAACATCGCGCCCGCCCTCATTTACCGACGAGCGCGACCAGGCCGAGGCTGAGCGACGGCACGAAGGTGATCACCGTCAGCCAGATCAACAAGCCGATCATGAACGGCCAGCACGCGCGATAGGCGAGATGGATCGGCGTGTTGGTCACCTGTGCGGCCGTGAACACCAAGACCGCGAGCGGCGGGGTCAGCGCGCCGATGCACAGATTGGCGACCATAATCACGCCGAAATGGATCAGATCGACATTGGCCGCCTTCAGCACGGGCACCAGCAACGGGATCAGGATCACCATCGAGGCGATCATTTCCATCGCCAAGCCGACGAACAGCAGGAACAGATTGATGACCAGCAGCAGCAGCCACCAGCTGCCGGCGAGGCCGCTGAGAATCGCGGTCATCTTCTGCGGGACCTGCTCGATGATCAGCGCGTAGGCGAACGGCGCCGACGCCGCGATCACCGCCATGATCGTCGTGGTCTCGATCAGCGATTCGCGGATCGCGTGGATGATCGTGATGCCCTTCGCGGCGCGATAGATATACATGCCGCAGAAGATCGAATAGGCCGCCGCGATGGCGCCCGCTTCGGTCGTCGAAAACACGCCGTAGCGAATACCGCCGACGATAATCACCGGCAGCACGAGGGCGGGCAGCGCGTTCTTGAACGCCTTGCCGCGCACGCCGGGTGCGGGCTTGGGGCCGCTATCCCCGATGCCGCGCCGCAAGCATTCGAAATGGACGACCAGGGCGAGCGTCAGCGCCATCAGCAAACCCGGCACGATTGTCGCGGTGAACAATGCGCCCACCGACACGGTCGCCATCGCGCCATAGATGATGAGACCGAGGCTGGGCGGGATCATGTTGGCGAGGATCGAGCCCGAGCTCGTCAGCGCCACGCCGAAGGGCTTGGGATAGCCGCGCCGCTCCATCGCCGGCACCAGCGTTTTGGCAAGGGCCGCCGCATCGGCGGTCGACGAGCCCGACACGCCGCCCATCAGCGTGTTGGTCAACACGTTGACTTGGGCGAGACCGCCGCGGAAATGACCGACCAGCGAATCCGCCAGCGCCACCAAGCGTTCCGTGATGCCGCTCGCGTTCATCATGCCGCCCGCCAGCATGAAGAACGGGATGGACAACAGCAGATAATCCATCGAGTTCGTCAGGCTTTGCGGGACCGGCAACAGCGCCAGCGAGCCTTGCGGCATGAAGGCGACGAACGTGCCGAAAATGAGCGAGTCAAAGATCGGCACGCCGATCAGCATGAAGCCGATCGCCACGGTGACGAGCGGCAGCACCACGCCGAACGAGCCGACGAAGGTATGGCCGATCGCGGATTCGAGCAGGAAATAGAGCACCGCCCCGGCGATCGCGGTCGCAAGGCCCGACATCCACGAGCGGAAACCCGCGACCGGTTCCAGAACCAGGAAGAACAAAGTCGCCGCCGCACCCGCGGGCACGGCGAGATAAAGATACTTGTACGACCATTGAAGTGCAGGCGAGACGTAGCTCGCGTTGGCAACCAGATCGGCGCCGCAGAAGAACAGGAAGACGGCACTGCACGCCGAAATCGTGCGCGCGAAAGCGGCGTGGATGCGCCGGCCGTCGTCGGACAGCGCGCGCGGCACCATCTCGATCGCGATATGCTTGGCGCGCCTTGCGAGCAGACCCAGCGACAGCAGCACGAACCAAGCGAAAGCGAAACGTCCGAATTCCTCGGGCCAGCTCAGCGACGAATTGAGCACGTAGCGGAAGAAGACCTGCAGCAACGCCACCAAAACGGTGATGCCGAGAACCACGACGCAGAGCGTTTCAAGAACGCGGTCGGCGACAAGGCTGATACGGGCGGGCGCGCCGTTGGCGGGCGTCGCGAGACTGTCAGAGGAGGAGGACATGGGAACCGGACTTCCGAAGGCGGCTGAACGCGCCTTGTAAAAGAACGGGCGGCGGAATCGCTTCCGCCGCCCGGCGTGTCAGTCGGACTTCAAGCGACGAGGCCGCGGATCTTGTCGATCATCGCCTTGGTCGCCGGGCTCTTGGCGCCGAACTCGGCGAAGAGCGGCTCGGTCGCCGCGCGCCACGCGGCCGTGTCGGTCGCCGTGCGCACGGTGATGCCGGCGGCTTTCAATTCCTCCAGCGTCGCGGCCGTGTTGGCGCGGTTGACGCGGCGCTGTTCGGCGAAGGCCACCTTCGCCGTGTCGCGCACGATCGTCTGCAATTCCGCCGGCAGCGAGTCGAGCCAGCGCGCGTTGACGCGCGTCGCCTTGGGCAGGAACCAATGGTTCGTCAGGGTCATGTTCTTCGCCTGCTCGCCCCACTTGAAGCCCTTGATCGAGAACACGTCGGCTTCCAGCGCGTCGATCAAGCCGGTCGACAGCGCGTTGTACTGCTCGGCATAGGCGAGCGGCGTGGGGTTCGCACCCAGCAGCTTCCAGAAATCGACCCACACTTTCAGTTCGGGCACGCGGATCTTGAGGCCGCGCAGATCGGCCATCGTCGCGACCGGGCGCTTGGACAGCACATGGCGGAAGCCGACCTCGCCGTAATCGAGGAACTCGACGCCGGTCTTGGCGCGCGCGATGGCGGAGACTTCCTTGCCGATATCGCCCTGCAGGACGCGATCGACATGCGCTTCGTCGCGATAGATGAAGCCCGGCGCGCCGCCGGTCGCGGCGATTTCGGGGGCCACCGATTCTTCCGTGTCGGGACCGCCGGTCGTGGCCTGGATGGTGCCCAAGCGATTCTGCTCGATCATCTGGGTGTAGCTGCCGAGCTGGCTGGCCGGGAAGTGCTGCGCGTCGATACGACCGCCGCTCTTCTCGTTCATCGCCTTGCCCCAGGCTTCGAACGCCAGGGTCAGCGGCGAGCCGATCGCCTCCGAATGGCCCATGCGGCAGACGAATTTCTGCTGCGCCAGGACGGCGGGGGCGGCCAGCGCCGACAAGCCAATGGCGGCCGAACCGGTCGCCAGCATCGAACGGCGCGAAATGCCGCGCGTATTACCGTGGGTGCGCATATTTCCTCCCTTGAGCGCCGTCCACGGAACGAACCGGGCGGCATTTTCGTGACGGCGCAGACGATGCGCGCGTAAACGTTTGCGGTCAAGGGATTTGATATAGAAAAAATATCGTTATTTGTCAGATGATTAGTATGCGCAAACATTTGCACAGGCAATTGCGCAACCTGTGCAACCGGGTCCAAAAGAACGAATCCCGTTCGCCATCAGGCGCCCGAACGCAATAAAGCGCAAGCTCGAATTGTCGGGATATGGCGAAGCGAACGCCCCGCTTGTCGAACACGCAAATTCGTGCAAACGATTGTCTTGACGACGGAGGATTCGAATGACGCGGCCGACGAAGATGAAAGACATCGCACAGGCGCTGGGCTTGTCCGTGGCGACGGTTTCGCGGGCACTGGCCGGCTCGTCGCGCATCAGCGAAGCCACGCAAGCGCGCGTGCGCGAGGCCGCCGAACGTGACGGCTATGTCGTCGATCTCGCCGCGCGCACGATGCGCAGCGGAACCTCGTCGATCGTCGGTCTTCTGCTGCCCGATATCGAGAACGATTTCTATTCGACCGCCGCCAAGGCGATCGCCGATTGCTGCCGCGAACGTGGCGCGCAGCTCGTCCTCGCCGTCACCGGCGACGACGCGGATCTCGAGCTTCACCATCTGCGCAATCTTTGCTCGGCGCGGGCCCTCGGCATCATCATGATTCCGTCGATCGCACCGGCAGCCGAAACCTATCGCTTGATGCGCAGCGTGCCGCTCGTCCAATTCGTGCGCGAAAGCGCCAAGGTCGAATCCGATTGGTTCGGCATCGACGACGCGCAAGCCATGCGCCTCGCCGCCGAACACCTCATCGAACGCGGCCATCGCCGCATCGCCTATATCGGCTCGACGCTCGCGATCTCCACCGGGCGTGCGCGCCTCGCAGGCTTCCGCCGCACGCTGGAAGACGCGGGTATCGATCCGGTCGACGAATTGCTGATGTCCGGCAGCTGCGACGCCGAGTTCGGCGCCGCGGCGATGGACAAGCTGCTGAACTTGCGCCAGCGCCCGACGGCCGTGGTCACGGCGGGGGCGCGGATTTGCGTCGGCGCTTACGACAGCGTGCGCGCGCATGGCGTCGAAGTGCCGCACGATCTTTCCTTCGTCGGCTTCAGCGACGCGCCGATGCTGAAATGGTGCGGCCCCGGCATCACCACCGTCGCGATGCCGGTGCGCGATCTGGCGCTGGCCACGACCGACCATCTGTTCCGCAAGGTGGCCGAAGGCAAGCGCAAGGAAGAAGCGTTCTGCAAGGTCATGCTGCGCCCGACATTGGTCGAACGCCGCTCGACGGCAACGATCGCCAGTGCCGGCGCGCGCCGCCGTGTGGCGACGGTCGAGATGATCGCCGCGAAGTGATACGGGTTCTCCGGCGTTCGGATTATCGCATCGTCAAATGGAAGAACGGTCTCGGCGAAACCGCCGAGATCGCGATCCATCCCGCCAACGCCGACCTCACGAATTTCGAGTGGCGTGTGAGCATGGCGAGCGTAGCCACCGGCGGGCCGTTCTCCGAATTCCCGACGATCGACCGCCATCTCGCGATTCTGTCGGGCGACGGAATTTCGCTCGCACTCGGCGACCAAGCGCCGATCACGCTCACGAAAGACACCCCGCCCCTCGCCTTTCCCGGCGACGTGCCCGCCTCGGCCGAATTGCTGGGCGGTCCGATCACCGATCTCAACGCGATGGCGCGGCGGGACTTGGGCTATAAGCCGTCGATGACGCGGATCGATCTCGACGGCGAAAAGACGATCGATAAGACGACGCGCTTTCTGTTGATCCACTGCTCAACTGGCGCCACCGACGCGCTGGGTGCCGGCGACACGTTGATCCTCGATGAATACGAAAATAGCCCGGCGATCCTTCGCGGGACCGCCGGGCTTTACGTCATCACGTTTTAGTTGCCGAGAATACCCGGCAAGCGCAGCTGGTGCTGCTTGGCGCAAGCGATCGCGTCCTCGTAGCCCGCATCCGCGTGGCGCCACACGCCCGACGCCGGATCGTTCCACAAGACGCGCTCCAAGCGCTTCGCGGCTTCCGCTGTACCATCGGCGACGATCACCATGCCGGCATGCTGGCTGTAGCCCATGCCGACTCCGCCGCCGTGATGGAGGCTGACCCAGGTGGCGCCCGACGCGGTGTTGACCAGCGCGTTGAGCAGCGGCCAATCCGACACGGCGTCGGATCCGTCGCGCATCGCTTCGGTCTCGCGGTTCGGGCTCGCGACCGAGCCTGAATCCAAATGATCGCGGCCGATGACGATCGGTGCTTTGAGTTCGCCCTTCGCGACCATCTCGTTAAACATCAACCCGGCGCGATGGCGATCGCCCAAGCCGATCCAGCAGATACGCGCCGGCAAGCCTTGGAACGCGATGCGCTCGCGCGCCATGTCGAGCCAGTTGTGGAGATGCTTGTTCTCCGGGAACAAGCGCTTCATCGCGGCATCGGTCTTGTAGATATCCTCCGGATCGCCCGACAGCGCGCACCAGCGGAAAGGCCCGATGCCCTTGCAGAACAGCGGCCGGATATAGGCGGGCACGAAGCCGGGGAACGCGAAGGCATTCTCCAGACCTTCGTCGCGCGCGACCTGGCGGATGTTGTTGCCGTAATCGAGCGTCGGCACGCCCGCGTTCCAGAACCCGACCATCGCGGCGACATGCGCCTTCATCGACGCGCGCGCGGCTTTCTCCACACCCTTGGGATCGGTTTCCTGGCGCGCGCGCCATTCGCCGAGCTTCCAGCCGAGCGGCAGATAGCCGTGCAGCGGGTCATGCGCCGAGGTCTGATCGGTGACGATATCGGGCCGGCCGTTGGGCAGTTTCTCGCCCGCCTTCATCCGGCGCAGAATTTCGGGAAACACTTCCGCCGCGTTGCCGATCAAACCGACCGAGCGCGCCTGCCCCGCTTTCGTCCAGCGTTCGATCATCGCCAAAGCTTCGTCGAGGCTGTGCGTTTTCTCGTCGCAATAGCGCGTGCGGATGCGCGCATCGACGCGGGTCTCGTCGCATTCGACGGCTAGGCAGCACGCCCCGGCCATGACGGCGGCGAGCGGCTGGGCGCCGCCCATACCGCCCAGGCCGCCGGTCAAAATCCATTTGCCTTTAAGGTCGCCCTTGTAATGCTGGCGGCCGGCTTCGGCGAAGGTCTCGTACGTGCCCTGCACGATGCCTTGCGTGCCGATATAGATCCACGAGCCCGCGGTCATTTGGCCGTACATCATCAGGCCTTTGCGATCGAGCTCGCCGAAATGGTCCCAATTGGCCCAGCGCGGCACGAGATTGGAATTGGCTATCAACACGCGCGGCGCATCCGCATGCGTGCGAACGACCGCGACCGGCTTGCCGGATTGCACGACAAGCGTTTCATCGCCTTCCAGATTTTTGAGGCTGGCGACGATCGCGTCGAAATCCTTCCAGGTGCGCGCCGCGCGGCCGATGCCGCCATAGACGACCAATTCGTGCGGATTTTCCGCCACATCGGGATGCAGATTGTTCATCAGCATCCGCATCGCTGCTTCCGTCTGCCAGGACTTGGCGGTCTTTTCCGGCCCCGTCGGGGGATAAACGTCGCGGGAATTATGGCGCGGATCGGTCATGTCGAACCCCCTTGTCATGTGCGCGGTTATAGATAATAACTATATACATATTATCCGAGTCAAGGACCCGCGCGCATGAGAGGGGCCGACATCAATTCCTGGCAGGCGGTGCAGACGGAAGTTCTGCGCCGCATCCGTGCGCATATCTGGCGCCCCGGCGACGCGATCCCACACGAGGAAGCTCTGGCCGAGGAATTCGGCTGCGCACGCGCCACGGTGAACCGCGCTTTGCGCCAATTGGCCGAGGACGGGTTGCTCGATCGCCGCCGCAAAGCGGGCACGCGCGTGACGCTCAACCCCTCGCGCAAGGCGAAGCTCGACATTCCCGTGCTGCGCGTCGAAATCGAAGGCAAGGGGATGCGATACTTCCACGAACTGATCGCGCGCAAGATCGCCGAACCGCCGCTTGGCATCCGCGCGCGGCTTCAGGCGAAGCAAGGCGAGGAACATCTGCACCTCGTGGCGCTGCATATGGGCGACGACACGCCTTACGTCTACGAAGATCGCTGGATCAACCTCGCCGCCGTGCCCAAGGCGCGCAAAGTCGATTTCACCGAGATCAGCGCGAACGAATGGCTGGTGCGCAACGTGCCCTTCGAAGGCGGCGATATCGCCTTTTCGGCCGTCACCGCAAGCAAGCGCGACGCCGGCATTCTGCATTGCGCGCAAGGCGACGGCTTGATGGCGATCGACCGCATCACGCGGCGTAGCGGCCATGTCGTCACCGCCGTGCGCCAAATCTTCAAACCCGGCTACCAGCTTCAGGCGCAACTCTAAGGACACCGCTATGACCGTCACGCTCCGCCCCGGCCACGTCACGCTCGAACAACTGGCCTCGATCTATTGGCGGGGCGAGAACGCGGTTCTCGACCGCGGCGGCGACGCGCGCATCGAAGCCGCCGCCGCGCGCGTCGCGGCCATCGCATCGGGTAACGCGCCGGTCTACGGGATCAATACGGGCTTCGGCAAACTCGCCTCGATCAAAATCGCGGTCGCGGACACCGCCACGCTTCAACGAAATTTGATCCTGTCGCATTGCTGCGGCGTGGGCGCGCCGATGCCCGAGAACGTCGTGCGCTTGATCATGGCGCTGAAACTGATCTCGTTCGGGCGCGGCGCTTCGGGCGTGCGGCTCGATCTCGTGCGCCTCATCGAAGCGATGCTCGACAAAGGCGTCACGCCGCTCATTCCCGAAAAGGGCTCGGTCGGCGCTTCCGGCGATCTCGCGCCCCTCGCCCATTTCGCCGCCGTCATGATGGGCGAAGCCGAAGCCTTCTATAAAGGCGAGCGCCTTTCGGGCGGCGAAGCGCTGAAGCGCGCGGGCCTCGCGCCGGTAAAGCTCGTCGCCAAGGAAGGCTTGGCGCTCATCAACGGCACGCAAGCCTCGACCGCCCTCGCTTTGGCCGGATATTTCCGCGCCAAACGCGCGCTCGCCGCAGCGCTTGTGACGGGGGCGATGTCGGTCGACGCGGCGATGGGATCGTCCGCACCTTTTATCGAGGGGATTCACCTTCTGCGCGGCCATCGCGGCCAGATCGAAACGGCAGCGGCGTTGCGCGGATTGCTCGAAGGCTCGGTCATCCGCCAAAGCCATCTCGACGGCGACGAGCGCGTGCAGGATCCCTATTGCCTGCGCTGCCAGCCGCAAGTCGATGGCGCGTGCCTCGATTTACTGCGCGCCGCCGGCAATACGCTGGAGATCGAAGCCAATGCGGTGACCGACAATCCGCTGGTCCTGCCCGACGACAGCGTCGTCTCGGGCGGAAATTTCCATGCCGAGCCGGTCGCCTTCGCGGCCGACCAGATCGCCATCGCGGTGTGCGAGATAGGCGCGATCGCGCAGCGGCGCATCGCGTTGCTGGTCGATCCGGCGCTGAGCTACGGCCTGCCCGCGTTTCTCACGAAAAAGCCGGGCCTCAATTCGGGGCTGATGATCGCGGAAGTGACGTCGGCGGCGCTGATGAGCGAGAACAAGCAGATGGCGCATCCCGCGTCGGTCGATTCGACGCCGACCTCTGCCAACCAGGAGGATCACGTCTCCATGGCCTGCCATGGCGCGCGCCGCCTGCTGGCGATGACCGAAAATCTCTACGGCATTCTGGGGATCGAAGCGCTCTGCGCGGCGCAAGGCGTGGAGTTGCGCGCGCCGCTGACGACCAGCGCGAAACTAAAGGCCGCCATCGCGACGTTGCGCGAAGCGGTCCCCGCCTTGGACGAGGACCGCTATATGGCGCCCGATCTCGCCGCCGCGACCGCTTTGGTCGCGAACGGCAAGATCGCGGAGAGCGTGAACGACGACGCGATCGCCGCCCTCGCGCATTGAAGCCTTACTGGGGCTTCTTCTCCGACTTCTTCTTCGGCGGCATGCCGATGCGCGTGGTGCCGCCGAAGGCCGGCGGATCGCTGGCCGGGAAGCTGTCTTCAAGCGCCTCCTCGACCGGATCGATATCGTCGGGGTGACGCGCGGCCTTTTCCTTCTCGGCCTCTTTCAACGCCGCATCCTTGCGCGGCGTCGGCGCGGGAATCTTCGTCGTGCGTTGGGGGTGAGTCATGTTGGCTCGCTCCTTACGGCCGGGGGTGGACGACGATCCATCCCGACCACGCGACGGCCAATGGCGCAATCGCGACGGCGCGCATGGCCGATGGCGCCTAGGCGCGGCGCTCATCGTTGCGGCTGATATACGCAAACCCCGAAAAGGAATTTTCGCGCGGCCGCATTCCTTCGCGCATGTTCGCGGATGTTTTCCGGCGGCGCTGGCACGGCGCCATTGCGGCGAAACGGCGGCGCGTCAGCCCATCGGATGGGCGGGCACGTCGCCGATTTCGGCCATCTTGGATTCCAGCAGCTTTGTCATCCGCGCGATTTCGGCCTTATAGGCCGGATCCGCATGGACGTTGAACAGCTCCAGCGGATCCTTCTCGCAATCGAAGAATTCCCATTCCGGCGTCTCGCCGCCCGGCAGCGTGCCCGCAAGACCATAACCTTGATTGTACCAGTAGATCAGTTTGTAGCGATGATCGCGGATGCCGTAATGGGCATAGGCGTTGTGGAACTCGTCGCGATGCATCCAATAGCGATGATACGCGTGTTGCGGCCAATCCGCCGGCGCCTTGCCGCGCCAGATCGGGCGGATGCTGCGCCCTTGCATATAGCTCGGCACCGGCAGCCCCGCGAGATCGAGCCAAGTCGGCGCGAAATCGACATTGTTGAAAATGTCGTTCGACACCGTACCCGCCGGGATCTCGGCTGGGTAGCGCGCGAGGAACGGCATCTGGAACGATTCCTCGTACATGAAGCGCTTGTCGAACCAGCCATGCTCGCCCAAGAAGAACCCTTGGTCCGACGTGTAGATGACCAGCGTGTTCTGCTTTAGGCCGTTGGCGTCGAGATAATCGAGAATGCGGCCCACGCTTTCGTCGACCGACGCGATCGTGCGTAGATAACGCTGCATGTAGCGCTGGAATTTGAATTCGTCGTATTCGCGCTCGGTTTGGAACGTGAATACCTCGCCCGTATCCTTGTCGATCAGACGCAAGCCGCGCACATCCTTGGGCTTGGGTAGTTTGCGCACATTCATCGATGCGAGCAGTAGTTCGCCGACCTCCGATCCGCCATCGGGCTGGACGAGACCGAGATCGAGATAGGTCATGTCGTCGGCGATGCGCATGCGCGCGGCCGAAGCGGCCTTCGCGCGGTTCTTGTAATCGTCGTCGAAAGTATCGGGCAGCTTGATCGGATCCTTATAGGAATCGCGATATTTCGGATGCGGCTCCCACGAGCGATGTGGCGCCTTGTGATGGCACATCAGGAAGAAGGGCCGCGACGCGTCGCGCTTTTCCATCCAATCGATCGACATGTCGGTGATGATGTCGGTGACGTAGCCGGAATAGCGCCGCTCGCCGCCCGGCTCATGGAACAGCGGTTCGTGATAGTCGCCCTGGCCCGGCACCACGGCCCAGGCGTCGAAGCCCGACGGCTCGTGCGGGCGGCCTTCGCCCAAATGCCATTTGCCGAAGATCGCGGTCTGATAGCCCGACTGGCGCAAATGCTTGGCGACGTTGGGCAGGCGATTGTCGATCGAATCCGCCAGCGTCATCACGCCGTTCACATGGTTATAGGTGCCGGTCAGGATCGCCGCGCGGCTGGGCGTGCAGATCGAATTGGTGACGTAGCAGTGATTCGCCCGCATCCCTTCGCGCGCCAGCCGATCCATGTTCGGCGTCACGTTGATGCCATAGCCGTAGCAACCGATCGCCTTGGAGGCGTGATCGTCCGCCATGATGAACACGATATTCGGCCGCGCCGCTTTCGACATCCGTATCTCTCCCTATGCGCCGGGTCTCGAAACCGGACCCTGGCGCCCGCCTCTAACGATTGACAGGGGCGCAGCTTATCGATTTAATTCCTACCAAGGAATAATTAAATGGGAATGCCCGTCACCCCTGCCCGCAAACTCGACCGCCGTGCCGCAAACCGGCCGCGCCGCAAACCGGCCGCGCGCCGTGTGCGCAAGGACACGCCGGTCGAACGCTTGCGCGTCCATCACCGGATGGAGGCGCTGCTGTGCCTGCGCGATCGCGGTTCCATGTCGCAGATCGAGCTGTGCGACGCCCTGGGCCGCTCGACCACGACGATGAGCAAGGTGGTGACCGAACTCGAATCGCTGGGCTGGGTCGCGGCGGCGGGCAGTGCGCGCCCGCGCGAGCCCGGCCGCCCGCGCACCGTGCTGCGCCTCAATCCCGCCGCGTGCGAAACCTTGTGCTTGTCGTTGGAACCCGGCCTTGTGCGCAGCGCCGTCGTCGGGCTCGACCTCGTCGCCCGCGACGCGCGCGAGGATGCGCTGGCGCTCTCGGACGGCGCGCCGCAAGCGATTCTGCGCCGCCTGACCGATTGGATCCGCACGCGGCTGGCGGACCTCGCACGTAAACGCTGCCGCCCGGCCGCCGTTGTCCTGGTCATGCCCGGCATGACCGACACGAAGCTACGCCATATCCGCGTTTCCTATCAGCTCGGCTGGCGCGATCTGCCGCTCGCCGACCATATCGAAGCGAAGATCGGCATTCCCGTGATCGCGCACAACAACACGCGCGCGATGGCCTTCGCCGAGTTCCGCCACAAGCATCTCGACGCCGATCAGCCGATGCTGTTCGTGCAAGCCAAATACGGCGTGGGCGCTTCGATGCTGAATGGCATCACACCCAGCCCGCACGGGCATTACGGCGTCGCCGAGCTTGGCCATCTGCGCATGGGCGAAAATCGCTTCGCCGATCGCGTGCCCACGGACGGCACGCTAGTCGGCGTGTTGCGCGAACCGTATCTGCGCGACGTGCTCGATTGTCGCGACAAGAAGATCCAGATCGTCGAAGAGATGGAGCGGCGTGCGAACGCGAAAGACAAAGCCGCCGTCGCGCTGTTCGACCAAACGATCGCCAATCTGGCGCTGTGCCTTGCCGTCGCGATCAATTTGCAAAACCCGTCGATCGTCGTGCTGGGCGGCATCTATGCCGGGTTTTCGGACGCGACGCTGGAGCGCTTGTTGACCGAGATCGCCCGCAACGTGCCCGACGAGTTGATGCAGCCCGTTAGGCTGTCGCGCACGGCGCTGGGCCCCGCCGGCGCCATACAAGGGGCCGCGATCGTCGGCTTCGATCGCTTGCTGCGCCAGCCCGACACCTACCGCGCCGTGGAGGCGACATGACCGAGACCGCGATTCCCGACGACGGCCTCGCCCGGCGCCACGCGCTGCGCGAACGCGAGATGCGGCGCAAGCTGCTGGCGCTGAACCTGCTCGCGGCGGTATTGGGCTTGGCGCTGTGGTCGCTGCTCAGCTTCATCGATCTCGCGGGCCTGCCCGGCCCGCTCTCGGTCGCGGCGCGCGCGGTCCAGTTGATCGCCAACGGCCAGTTGTTCGTCGATCTCGCCGCATCGGTCCAACGCGTGTTGCTGGGTTTCGCGATCGGTACCGCCCTCGCCATTCCCGTCGGCTTCCTGATGGGCTGGTACACTTGGGCCCGCGGACTGATGGAGCCCTATGTCCAGTTCTTTCGTACGATTCCGCCGCTGGCGCTGATCCCGCTCGCCATCGTGTTCCTGGGCATCGGCGAAGTGCCGAAGGTTTTCGTCATCACGCTGGCGGCATTCCTGGTCAGCGTCATCTCCACCTATCAAGGTGTCGTGAACGTCGATCGCGTGCTGATCAACGCCGCGCGCGTGCTGGGGGCGGGCGACGCGTTCGTGTTCCGGCGCGTGATCGTCCCCGCATCGACGCCGTTCATTCTGGTGGGCATGCGCACCGGTTTGGGCGCCGCGTGGTCCACGCTGGTCGCGGCCGAACTGATCGCCGCCCAGCAGGGCCTGGGCCACCGGATGCAGCAGGCGCAGATCTATTACGACCTCGAAACGATCTTCGTGGCGCTGATCACCATCGGCATCACTGGCCTGTTGATGGACCGCGTGCTGCTGTGGCTCGACCAGCGTTTGACCGTGTGGCAGGAGCGCCGATGACGACGCCGAAAATCCAATTCGCGCGCGTGTCCTGCGCCTTCGTGCTGCAAGGCCAGGAATTCCGCGCGGTCAACGATCTCGATCTCGACATCGCGGACGGCGAGATCGTCACGCTGGTCGGCCCGTCGGGTTGCGGCAAATCCACGCTGATGAACATGGCGGCGGGCTTGCAGGAACCCACGGGCGGCACAGTGCGCGTCGATGGCAAGCCCGTATCCGGGCCCGGACCGGAGCGCGGCGTGATCTTCCAGCAATACGCGCTGTTCCCCTGGCTGACGGTCGCGCAGAACGTCGGCTTCGGGCTGGAGATCAAGGGCGTGCCCGCGCAAGAACGCGCGCGCATCGTGGCGCGCTGCCTCGACCTCGTGGGCTTGTCGGCCTTCGCCGATGCGCTGCCCAAAACCTTGTCGGGCGGCATGAAGCAGCGCTGCGCCATCGCGCGCGCCTATGCGGTCGATCCCGCCGTGCTGCTGATGGACGAGCCCTTCGGCGCGCTGGACGCGTTGACGCGCGTGCATATGCAAGAGCAATTGCTCGCCACCTGGGCGCGCGACAAGCGCACGATTCTGTTCATCACCCACGATGTGGACGAGGCCGTGTTCCTCGCCCATCGCGTGGTGGTGATGGCGGCCCGCCCGGGCCGCATCCACGAGATCGTTGACGTCGATCTGCCCTATCCGCGCACCGAGGACATCCGCCTGTCGCAGCGCTTCCAGGATTTGCGCAATCGCGTTTGGCACGCGGTCTATCACCAGCACTGAGCAACCGAACCATAACCGGAGGAACCCCATGACCAAGACGAACCATATCGGCCGCCGCACGCTGCTGAAATCGGCCGCGGCCGGCGTCGCGATCGGCGCCCTCGCCGCCCCCGCAATCGCGCAAGCGATCCGCGTGCGCATCGGCTATATCGGCGATTTCCACGGCGCGTCGCTGACCGCCGTCGCCAACAATCTCGACCTTTGGAAGAAATACGGCCTGACGCCCGACATCAAGGGCTTCACCAACGGCCCGATCCAGATCCAGGCGCTGGGTACGGGCGATCTCGATTTCGGCTATATCGGGCCGGGCGCCTTGTGGCTGCCGATCACCGGCCGCGCCAAGCTGATCGCGATGAACGTCGTCGGCTTCTCCGACCGCGTCATCGCCCAGCCCGCGATCAAGCGCATCCAGGATCTGCGCGGCAAGACCGTGGCCGTTCCCGAAGGCACGTCGGGCGACATGTTGCTGCGCTTGGCGTTGCAGTCCGTCGGCATGTCGGTCGACGACGTGAAGCGCGTCAGCATGGACCCGGCGACGATCGTCACGGCCTTCGCGTCGGGACAGGTCGAAGGGGCCGGTATCTGGTATCCGCACGTCGCCACGATCAAGTCGCGCGTGCCGGCGTTGAACGAGCTATTCACCAACAAGGACGCGCTGCCCAAGAACAGCTTCCCCAGCAGCTTCATCATGCGCAACGAACTCGACGCGCCCGCGAGCAACGGGCTGGTCGATGCGATGATCCGTCTGCTGAAGGACGCCAACGACCAACGTCAGCAGAATGTCGGCCGCGCGGTCGATTGGACCGCCGCGATGCTGGGCGCGCCGAAGGCCAATCTCCAAGCCGAGGCCGAGTTCGCGCAGTACTATACGAGCGCCGAGCTTTCGAAATTGTCGCAAGACGGCACGGTCGATAGCTGGCTCAAAGGCATGAACGAAATGTTCAAGACCTTCGGCCGCGTGCCGGAGGTGGTGGACCCGAAGACCTACTATCTCGGCGCGCGCTACGCGTCCGTGAAGTAAATCCTTCGCCCCCTCGGGCGAAAATCGAACGGCCCCTCGCTTCGCGGCGAGGGGCCGTTTTCGTTTGCTTGCAATCGCTTATTTCATTTTACCGCCGCCATATCATCGCCAAATTCGATTGATACGACCGATAAAGCCCGTTGGACGGGCGTGGTCATGCCGTTCGATGCTTCGACCACGGTTCGGCATCGGACCGCGAATTTTACAAATCATTCAGTGGAGAAACAGATGGGCTCGCAAACCGAAAAACCCGCCGCCGGCAAATGCCCCTTCGGACATGGCGGCAAGACGAATCAAGCTTGGTGGCCCGAGCAGCTGAATCTTCAGATGCTGCATCAGCATTCGTCGTTGTCCGACCCGATGGGGCCGGATTTCGACTACGCCAAGGAATTCCAAAGCCTCGATCTCGACGCCGTGGTCAAGGATCTGCACGCGGTGATGACCGATTCGAAGGATTGGTGGCCGGCGGATTTCGGCCATTACGGCGGTCTGTTCGTGCGTATGGCCTGGCACAGTGCGGGCACCTATCGCATCGCCGACGGGCGCGGCGGTGCGGGCGACGGGCAGCAGCGCTTCGCGCCGCTAAATAGCTGGCCCGACAACGTCAATCTCGACAAGGCGCGCCGCTTGCTGTGGCCGGTGAAGCAGAAATACGGCCGCAAGATATCGTGGGCCGATCTGATGATCCTGGCCGGTAACGTCGCGCTGGAATCGATGGGCTTCAAGACCTTCGGCTTCGCCGGCGGGCGTGCCGACACGTGGGAACCCGACCAATCGGTCTATTGGGGCCCGGAGACGAAGTGGCTCGACGATCAGCGCTATAGCGGCGACCGCGATCTCGAGAACCCGCTCGCCGCCGTGCAGATGGGCCTGATCTACGTCAACCCCGAAGGCCCGAACGGCAACCCCGACCCGGTCGCCTCGGCGCGCGACATCCGCGAGACTTTCGCGCGCATGGCGATGGACGACGAGGAAACCGTCGCATTGATCGCCGGCGGTCACACCTTCGGCAAGACGCACGGGGCCGGCGACGCCGCGAAGGTCGGCGCCGATCCCGAGGCCGCGACGATCGAAGCGCAAGGCTTCGGCTGGGCCAGCACGCATGGCACGGGCAAGGCCGGCGATGCGATCACCAGCGGTCTGGAAGTCACCTGGACCTCGACGCCGGTGAAGTGGAGCCACGACTACTTCACCAATCTGTTCAAATACGATTGGGAACTGACCAAGAGTCCGGCGGGTGCGCATCAATGGCGCCCGAAGAACAATGCGGGTGCGGGCACGATCCCGGACGCGTTCGATCCGAAGAAGACGCACGCCCCGGCGATGCTGACGTCGGATCTGGCGCTGCGCTTCGACCCGGCTTACGAGAAGATCTCGCGCCGGTTCCTGGCCGATCCCGCCGCGTTCGCCGACGCTTTCGCCCGCGCTTGGTACAAGCTGACCCATCGCGACATGGGCCCGCGCGCACGCTACCTCGGCAAGCTGGTGCCGAAGGAAGTCCTGCCCTGGCAGGATCCGATCCCGGCGGTCGATCATAAACTGGTCGACGCGGCCGATATCGCGGCGCTGAAGGCGAAGATCCTGGCGAGCGGCTTGACGGTGTCCGAGCTTGTTTCGGCCGCCTGGGCCTCGGCCTCAACCTTCCGCGGCTCCGACAAGCGCGGCGGCGCCAATGGTGCACGCGTGCGCTTGGCCCCGCAGAAGGATTGGCCGGTCAACGATCCCGCCCAGCTCGCCAAGGTTCTGGCGGCGCTGGAAAAGGTGAAGGCCGAGTTCGACGCGAGCGCCAAGAACGGCAAGAAGGTCTCGATCGCCGATCTGATCGTGCTCGCCGGCACTGCGGCCGTCGAAAAGGCGGCGAAGGATGCGGGCGTGGAAACGGCCGTCCCCTTCACGCCGGGCCGCGCCGACGCGTCGCAAGAACAGACCGACGTGCCGTCTTTCGCGCCGCTGGAGCCCGTCATCGACGGCTTCCGCAACTTCGTGAAGGGCAAGACGCGCGTGCCGGCCGAAGTGGCGCTGATCGATCGCGCGCAATTGCTGAAACTGACGGCACCCGAAATGACGGTTCTGGTCGGGGGCTTGCGCGTGCTGGGCGCCAATGCGGGCGGTTCGAAGCACGGCGTGTTCACCGACAATGTCGGCAAGCTGACGAACGACTTTTTCGTCAATCTGCTCGACATGGACGTCGAGTGGAAGCCCGCCGGCGACGGCGTCTACGAAGCGCGGACGCGCAAGACCGGCAAAGTCAAGTGGACGGGAACCCGCGCCGATCTGGTCTTCGGTTCGGACTCGCGGTTGCGCGCCCTTGCGGAAGTCTATGGCGCGGCGGACGGAAAGCGGAAGTTCGTCGCCGACTTCGTCAAAGCCTGGACGAAGGTGATGGACGCCGACCGCTACGATCTCGCCTAAGAACGAGGTTTACGGCCAATAACGGACGCCCGGCCCTCGGCGACGAGGCCGGGCGTTCTTTTGAGGACCGCGGCCAAATCGGCGCGCACCGCTTCGATATGCGCTTTCAACAGCGCCAATGCGCCCGCCGAATCGCGTTTGCGGCACAAGGCCGCCAACTCCCGATGCTCACGCCCCGCTTTGGCGAGGCCCTTGGTCGACGACAATTGCAAACGCGTATAGCGGTCGCTGGTTTGCAGCAATCCCGCGACGATCGCGGCGGTCTTGGGCAATTTTGCGCCCGCGTAGAACGCCATATGCAATTCCGCGTTCAGCCCGCCCGAAATCGAGATATCGCCCGACGCGACCATGCGGTCGAAGGCCTCGCGCGCCGCGTCGATGCGCGCGAAATCGGAATCGGCCAGATTGGGAATGGAGCTCGCGAGCAAGCGCGCTTCCAACGCGACGCGCAGATCGAACACGTCGTCGACCTCCTCCATTGAAATGCCGGTGACGACCGCACCCTTATGCGGCTCGATCTGCACCAGGCCTTCGGCTTCCAGCTGGAACAGCGCCTCGCGCACCGGAATCCGGCTGACGCTGAAGGACGCGGCCAACGCGTCCTGGCGCAATTGCGTGCCGGCCGCGTATTCGCCGCCCAGGATCGACTGGCGCAGCCGATCGGCGATCGCCGACGACAAGGTCCGGTGAGTCAACGCGTTGGCCATGATTCGCGAATCTATCCCTGTCGCGTGAAGAAGGCTATTGACTCGGAGATTTTATACAATCTACATTCGCCGAAACAAGCACGAAGGGAAGCTCCATGGCCGCCAATCCGTTCCTCGGCACCATTCCGGCGTTGATGACACCCTGCACCAAGGGCCGCGAACCCGATTTCGACGCGCTGGTGCGCACGGGTCAGTCCTTGATCAAGGCGGGTATGAGCGCCGTGGTCTATTGCGGATCGATGGGCGATTGGCCGCTGCTGACCGACGAAGCGCGGATGATCGGCGTGGAACGCCTCGTCGCCGCCGGCGTGCCGACCGTCGTGGGCACGGGTGCCCAAAACCCCGCGCGCGCCGCCGCCCTCGCCGCCCACGCCAAGAAGGTCGGCGCGCATGGCTTGATGATCATTCCGCGCGTGCTGTCGCGCGGGCCCTCGGTCGCCGCCCAGCGCGCGCATTTCATGGACGTGCTGGAAGCGGGCAAGGGCCTGCCCTCGGTCATCTACAACAGCCCCTATTACGGCTACGAAACCAAGGCCGATCTGTTCTTCGAACTGCACGCGAAGCATCCGCATCTGATCGGCTTCAAGGAATTCGGCGGGGCCGCGTCGCTCACCTACGCCGCCGAACACATCACCGGCCGCGACAAGAATCTGATGCTGCTGGTCGGCGTGGATACGCAAGTGTTCCACGGCTTCGTCAATTGCGGCGCCGTCGGTTCGATCACCGGCATCGGCAACGCGCTGCCCGAAGAAGCGCTGCATCTGGTGGCGCTGTGCCGCAAGGCGGCCGCGGGCGACCCCGTCGCCACGCAGCGCGCGCTGGAACTCGACCGCGCACTCGGCGTGCTCAACAGCTACGACGAAGGCCCCGATCTGGTGCTCTATTACAAGCATCTGATGGTCCTCGCCGGGTATCCGGAATACACGCTGCATTTCAACGCCAGCGACGAACTCTCGGCCAGCCAGCGCACTTACGTCGACGCGCAATGGAAGCGCTTCAAAGCGTGGTACGCGACCTGGCGCCCGCTCGGCCCGTGAGCGGCGCGACCGCCCTCGTTATCGGCGGCGGTTTCGTCGGGGCCGCCGCCGCGCGGCGCCTGCAACAAGCGGGCTTCGCGACGACACTGATCGATGCGGGCGATCCGTCGCGCGCCGCGTCCTTCGGCAATGCGGGGCATCTCGCCAGCGAGCAAGTGACGCCCCTCGCCTCGATCGCCACGCTGCTGTCGCTGCATAAACGGCTTTACAGCGCGGGCGGTCCCGCCGCCTTCTCGCCGCGCGATATCGGCGCGTGGCTGCCCTTCGGTCTGCGCTTGATCGCCGCTTCCACGCCATCGCGTTACGAAGCGGGCTCGCGCGCGCTCAAAGCCATCGTCGCCGCCGCTTTGCCCGCCTGGCATCGCTTGGTCGGCGAGATCGGCGCGGCGGATTTGATCCGCGAACAGGGCCATTTCGTCGTTTGGGAAAAACAAGCGACCGCCCAAGCAGGTATCCGCGCGGCTTGCGCCACCGATTACGGTTACGCCGCCGCGCGCGAAGCGACCGGCGAAGAACTTGCGATGCTCGGCCAACGTCTTGCCATCAAACCCGCCGGCGCCGTGCGCTATACCGGCACGGGTCAGGTCATCGACCTACAAGCCTTGCGCGGCAAGCTCGACGATGCGTTCCGCCAAGCGGGCGGCATCAAACTGACCGGTACGGTCGCGCGTCTGGCGATCGAAAATGGCCGAGCGCGCGCCATTCTCGCCGACGGCACGACGCGCGACGCCGACCGTATTCTGGTCGCGGGCGGCGCGTGGTCGGGCGATCTACTGCGCGGGATCGAAGGCCCCGTCCCGCTGATCGCGGAGCGCGGCTATCACATCGACACGACATTGACCGAGGCCGATTGGTCACGCGAAATGCCGCCCATCGCTTTCGGCGACCGTTCGGCGATCGTCACGCGCTTCGCCAATACGCTGCGCATGACCAGCTTCACCGAGTTTTCGCGCATCGACGCGCCCAGCGACCCGCGCAAATGGGCGAAACTCGACGCCCATGCCGACGCCGTCGGCGTGCCCAAGGGCTCGGCCCGCACGCGCTGGATCGGCAATCGCCCGACATTGCCCGACTACATTCCGGCGATTGGGCGCTCGCGCAAGGCGGGCAATTTGCTTTATGCATTCGGGCATCAGCATCTCGGCGTAACCCTGGCGGCGATCACCGGGGAGCTTGTCGTGGCGCTGGCCACGAGTACGCAGCCTTCGATCCCGCTCGCCCCCTACGATCTCCAACGCTTCGGATAAGGCCTCGCCCATGCGCGTCATCGACTCCCACACCGAAGGCGAACCCACGCGCGTCGTGATCGACGGTCTGCCCGATCTGGGCAAAGGCAGCATGGCCGAGCGGCGCAAGATCTTCGCCGAGCGCTTCGATCATGTGCGCAGCTTCGCGGTGAACGAGCCGCGCGGCAACGATGCGGTCGTCGGCGCCTTGCTGTGCGAACCGGTCGATCCCACGGCGGCGGCCGGCGTGATCTTCTTCAACAATGTCGGCGTCATCGGCATGTGCGGCCACGGCACGATCGGCTTGGCGGTGACGCTGGCGCATTTGGGCCGCCTGAAACCCGGCACGCATCGCTTCGAAACGCCGGTCGGCGACGTGACGGTCGATCTGCTGGGCCGCAACGAAGTCGAGATCGAGAACGTCCCCGCCTATCGCTATCGCAAGGCCGTCGCAGTCGACGTGCCCGATATCGGCACGGTCGTCGGCGACATCGCCTGGGGCGGGAATTGGTTCTTCCTCGTCTCCGACGCGCCCTACGCGCTGACGATGAGCGCGCTGCCCTCGCTGACGCGCGCCGCCGACGCAACGATGCGCGCTTTGGCCGCCGCCGGGATCACCGGCGAGGATGGCGGCAAGATCGACCATGTCGAGTTCTTCGGCCCGCCCGCCGATCCAGCCGCGCACAGCCGGAATTTCGTGCTGTGCCCGGGCGGCGCCTATGACCGCTCGCCCTGCGGGACGGGGACGAGCGCCAAGCTCGCTTGCCTTGCCGCCGACGGCAAATTGGCGCCGGGGGTGGAATGGGTGCAGGAAAGCATCGTCGGTAGCCGCTTCCAGGCGAAATATCGGCCGGGCGCGGATGGCCGGATCATTCCGCGCATTCGCGGCCGCGCCTATGTCGTCGCCGATGCGACGCTGCTGCGCGACGCGAACGATCCCTTCGCCGATGGCATGCGGAGCGGCGAATGAATCTGGACGCGTTGGTCTCTTTCGCGGAAAAACTCGCGGACGAAGCCGCCGCGATGCTCGACGCGCGCTCGCATGCGGCGGCGCAGACCAAGCCCGACAAGTCGTTCGTCACCGAGATGGATCTCGCGATCGAGGAACGTTTGCGCGCGATGATCGCCGCCGCCTATCCCGATCACGGCGTGTTGGGCGAGGAGTTCGACGCCAAAACGCCCGACGCCGATTTCGTCTGGATCCTCGATCCGATCGACGGCACGGCGGCCTATGTCGTCGGCATGCCGGTCTACGGCACGCTGATCGCACTCGCTCATAAGGGCAAGCCGGTGCTGGGCGTGATCCATTTCCCCGCGACCAAGGAACGCTGGGTCGGCGCCAAGGGTCGCAAGACCACGCTGAACGGCAAGCCGTGCGAAACGCGCAAGGGCGAAACGCTGGCCGATGCGATTCTATCCGCCAGCAACCCCGATTTCTTCGACGCGGCGGCCAAGAAGCCGCTGGCAGCGTTGAGCGACGTCACCGCGTGGCGTGTCTATGGGGGCGCGGCATTGAGCTACGGCCGGCTTGCGCAAGGGCGCACCGATCTGGCGATCGACGCCGGCCTCAAACTTCATGACTACGCCGCCTTCGTGCCGATCCTCGAAGGGGCCGGTGGAATCATCACCGACTGGAACGGCGACGAATTGACGATCGCCAGCGGCCCGCGCGTTCTCGCGGGCGGCGATAAACGCCGCCACGAAGCGGCTTTGAAAATCGTGCAGGGGGCTTTGGCAAATGGCGGGAATCCGCATCGATAATCTGGTCGTCGGCTACGGCGCCGAGCCGGTGATTTCCGGCCTGTCGCTCGACATCGCCGACGGGTCGCTGTTCACGCTGCTGGGCCCGTCGGGCTGCGGAAAGACGACGCTGCTGCGCACCATCGCGGGCTTCATTCCCGTGCGCTCGGGCAAACTGTTCTTCGGCGATCGCGACGTGACCGACCTGCCCGCCTATCGCCGCGACATCGGCATGGTGTTCCAGGATTACGCGCTGTTCCCCGACAAAAGCGTCTACGACAACGTCGCCTATGGCTTGCGCGCGCGCAACGTGCCCGAGGCGACGATCAAGACCACCGTCGGCGAGTATCTGGAGCGCGTGGGCTTGAGCGCCTTTGCGCAGCGCATGCCCGCCGCCTTGTCGGGCGGTCAGCGCCAACGTGTCGCCTTGGCCCGTGCGCTGGCCATCAAGCCGACCGTGCTGCTGATGGACGAGCCCTTGTCCAATCTCGACGCCAAGCTGCGGGTTCAAGTGCGCGAGACGATCGCCGATCTGCAGCGCCAAGTCGGCATCACCACCGTGCTGGTGACGCATGACCAGGAGGAAGCGTTGGCGCTGTCCGACCGCATCGGCTTGTTGCGGCTGGGCAAGCTCGAACAGGTCGGTGGCCCGGAAGATCTCTATGCGCGCCCCGTCTCGGCCTATGTCGCCGATTTCGTGGGGGCGGCGAACACGTTGCAAGTCGAACTTTCTGCGCCGACGAGCGCGGGTGCCCTTGCCCATGTGGCGCTGGAAGGCGCAAACCTGCAAGCCTTTGCGCCGGCGGCGTTGCCGGCCGGCCAGGCCGTGCTGATCGCGCGCGGCGAAACGCTGAAGCTCGGCCCCGCCGCCAACGACGCGAACAGCATTCCTTGCACCGTCCGCCGGCGCCAATATCTGGGCGGACGCACCAGCTTCCGCGTGGCGACCGCATCGGGCCGCGAGATCGTGATCGAAGCGCATGGCGCCGTTCCGGGCTTGGCGGCGGGCGATACGGCTTCGTTGCGCTTCGATCCGGCGCAGACCTTGGTGGTCGCGTCGTGACCCGCCCCTTCAATGACATCTGGTTCGTCCTGTCGGCGGCCACACTCGCACTCTTCGCGCTGTTCCTGCTCTATCCGCTGCTGAACGTGCTGAGCGCCAGCCTGTCCGCCGGCGCCGGCGGGCAATCGGGCTGGGCGACGCTGGTGAACGATCCGCGCTATCGCTCGGCGGTCACCAACACGCTGCTGCTCGGCGCCATCGTCACGGTCACGTCGACGCTGATCGGCGTGCCGCTCGCCTTCGTCGCGGCGCGCTTCTCGTTCCCCGGCAAGGCGCTGATCGCCTTGCTGCCGATGACGACGTTGATCGTGCCCGAAGTGATCGCGGCGCAAACCTGGCTGATGATCCTGGGCAATAACGGCTTCGTCACCCGCGCCTTCGCCGATTGGGGGATCCAGCTGCCGACCTTCTATGGCTGGTTCGGCCTGATCACGGTAATGACGTTCGTCTATTACACCTACGTCTATATCGGCACGCTGGCGGCAATCAAAGGCTTCGACTCCCAATTGGAGGAAGCCTCGCAGAGCCTGGGCGTGCCGCCCGGCCGCACGCTGCTGAAGGTGATGGTGCCGGTCGTGGCGCCGTCGATCCTGGCGAGCGCCTTGCTGGTCTTCACCTTGGTCGTCGGCAATTTCGCCGTTGCGACCATCCTGGGCCAGCGCGTCTATCTCTTGTCGGTGCTGACCTATCAAAGCTTCGTTTCCGAAGTCGGCACCAACCCGGTGATGCAGAGCACGCTCGCCTCCGTTTCCATCGGCATCGTTGCCTGCGCGCTGTTCGTTCAGCGCTGGGTCGTGTCGCGCGGCCGTTACGAGATCGTGCAGGGGCGCGGCGCCAAGCCAAGCCCGCTCGCCGGTCTCGCCACGCTGCCGATCGCATTGGGTGCTGCGTTCATCATGATCGTGTCGCTGCTGCCGCTCGTCACCATCGTCGCGGGCGCCTTCACCCGCGCGCGGGGCCCCGTGATGCGTTGGGGCGAGTGGACAACCGCCAATCTGGAGCGCGTGTTCCTGTCCGCCCCCGATCCCATCGTCAACACGCTGATTTTCGCCGGCATCGCGACGGTGCTGAGCCTGCTGATCTCCACCATCGTCGGCTTCCTGGTGGTCAAAAAGCGCAACGCGTTGACGCCCGGCATCGATTATCTGTCGGCTTTGCCCTTGGCGCTGTCCGGCACGGTGCTGGGTATTGGCTTGATGATCTCGTTCAACGGCGGCTTCCTGCCGCTCGCCGGAACGGGCGCGATCATCGTAGTCGCGTATCTGATCCGCCGCCTGCCCTTCGGCATCCGCAACGCGTCGTCGACGCTCTACAACATCCCGAACTCGATCGAGGACGCGTCGATCAGCCTGGGTGTGCCGCCCTTGCGGAGTTTCTTCAAGGTCGTCTTCCCGCTGATGCTGCCCTCGATCGCGGCGGCGGCGGTCCTCGTCTGGACCACGACGGTCGCGGAGCTTTCCGCGTCGGTCGTCGTCTATTCGGCGGGGCAAGAGACGATGCCGATCCAGATCTTCCGTCTGATCGATTCCAATCTGATGGCGCAGGCCTCGGCCTACGGGCTCGTCCTGGTCGGCGTCATCCTGATCCCGATCCTGATCGCCACGACCGTGTTCAAGATCGATCTTTTCGCCGCCAAATAAAAACAGAGGAGAGCACAATGGAATTCCAATTGAATCGCCGCACGCTTTTGGCCGGTCTAGGCGCTTCGGCCGCCCTGCCCTTGCCGGTTTTCGCGCAAGCTGCCGGCAACGCCGTCGTCTATACGTCGAACAACCAGCAGGCCGTGCAGTCGATCACCGACGTCGCGCGCACCAAGGCGCCCAATCTGCGATTCAATTTCGTGACCGGCGGCAGTGCGGTCCTGCTGCGCCGTATGGAGAGCGAAGCGGGCAAGCCGCAAGCCGACGTGTTCTGGAGCTCCAGCGCCAACACGCTGGGCGCGTTCAAGCCGCTGTTCGAATCCTACCGCTCGCCGGAAGCCGCTTCGATCCCCGCGATGTTCGCCGAACCCCAGAATCTATGGACCGCGTCGAACGTCCATGTCGTCGTGCAGATGGTGAACACCAACCAGCTGGGCGGCAATCCGCAGCCCAAGACCTGGGCCGATCTGCTCGACCCGCGCTGGAAGGGCAAGATCATCATCGCCGATCCCGCGAACAGCTCGACCGCTTTCACCATCCTGTGGGGCGTGCGCCAAATGCTGGGCGCGGACGCGCTGCGCAAGCTCGCGGTCAACACGACTGTGACGCCGGCGGCCGCGACCGTGCTGCGCGCCGTGGCGCAAGGCGAATTCACCGTCGGCCTGACGTTCGAATCGAACGCCTATGCCTATGTCGCCGGCGGCCAGAAGGAGATCAAGCTGGTCTACGCCGAAGACGGCACGTTCACGACGCCGGAGTTCATCGTTCTGGCGAAGGGCGCCCCCAACGGCGACGCGGCCAAGCGCGCTTTCGACGTGATGATCTCGCGCGAAGTGCAGATCGCCCTGCTTGAGAACGCGTTCCGCCGCCCGAGCCGCGGCGATATCGACGTGTCCAAGCACGCCGATCTGCCGAATTTGGGCTCGATCAAGCTGTTCGCGCTCGACGAGAACGACGCCGCCGCCAAGCGCGACGCCTTCCTCGCCGAATGGCAAGCCGCCGTCGCGGCCGCGCGTTAAGTCAACTCTTCGTGCCAGGTACGGCCATCGCGCTCGATCAGCGCGGTGGCCGCCGCCGGACCCCAGCTGCCGGCGACGTAATTCTTGGGGGCTTCGCTCCCGCGCTCCCAATCGCGCACCAGCGGATCGATCCAGCTCCACGCGGCCTCGACCTCGTCGCGCCGCATGAACAAAGTCTGGTTGCCGCGCACCACGTCCATCAGCAAACGCTCATAGGCTTCCGGGAAGCGGACGGAGAATTCCTCCGCGAAGGATAGGTCGAGCGGGGCGGCGCGCAAACGCATGCCGCCGGGCCCCGGCTCCTTCGTCATCAACCGCATCGTGATGCCTTCATCGGGCTGCAAGCGCACGACCAGGCGATTGGCTTCGAGCTTCACGCCCTCGCCGAACAGCGAATGCGGCACGGGTTTGAAAGCGATGACGATCTCCGAATTCTTGCTCGCCAACCGCTTGCCGGTGCGCAAATAAAACGGCACGCCCGCCCAGCGCCAATTGGCGATGCCCGTCTTGATCGCGACGAAGGTTTCCGTCCGGCTGGTGCGGCCTTTGCCCAGATCGTCGGCATAGGAGCGGACGGCCGTGCCCGCGATGGCGCCCGCCACGTATTGGCCGCGCACGATGGCCGACGACGCGACGGGTTCCAGCGCGCGCAGCACTTTCAGCTTCTCGTCGCGCACCGCGTCGGCCGCGAAAGCGCGCGGCGGTTCCATCGCAACGAGACACAGCAGCTGGACAAGGTGATTCTGCACCATGTCGCGCAGGGCGCCCGAGCCGTCGTAGTAATCCGCACGGCTTTCGAGGCCGACGGTTTCGGCGACCGTGATCTGCACATGGTCGATCCATTGCGAAGACCACAACGGCTCGAACATCGAATTGGCGAAGCGCAAGGCGATCAGGTTTTGGACCGTTTCCTTGCCCAGATAATGGTCGATGCGATAGATCGCGGATTCGTCGATCACCGCGCCGATTTCGTCGTTGATCCGCCGCGCCGAAGCGAGGTCTGAACCGATCGGCTTTTCGACCACGAGGCGCGTGAGCGGCGTAACCAGGCCTTGCTGCGCCAAACGCCGTGCGATCGGCCCGAAGAATTTCGGCGACGTGGCGAGATAGACGACGCGGACATGTTCGTCGCCGCCTTTGAGCGCGTCGGCAAGCCCGGACCAGCCCTGCTCGCCTTCCGCATCCAGCGTTACATGGCGCAAACGCGCGAGAAACCGTTCCCAGAGCGGCTTGTCGCCGGGCGACAGCGTCGGGCGGACATTCTCCTCGACGAATTTACGATAGGCCGCATCGTCGAAATTCTTGCGCGAGACGGCGACGATCCGCGCCTCGGCCGGGATCTGACCGTCGGCATCGCGATGCCAAAGGGCGGGCAGCAATTTGCGCGTGGCGAGGTCGCCCGTTCCGCCGAACACGACGCAATCGAACGGGGCGACGGGAATGATCTGTGACAAGATGCTCTATCCTTCCGATACCGGGCGCCAGCATCCGACGGAACGCCCCGGTTTGTCATTAGCATTGCGGAGCGTTTCCGAGCCGGGCAAAATTGTCCCGCAGGAAATCGGGGAGCGGAACATGGGCGCGCAGGTCGATTTTTCGAACTTCACGGGCATCGATCTGGACGCAATGCCGTCCATTTTGCGCGGCGAAGCGCGCGTCGTCACCGCCCCGTTCGTGCGGGCCACCCCCGAAACTTTGAAGGGGTATGGCCACACGGTCAGCGATTTCGCGACCGGCAAGGTCACGATCGTCACCTGGCCGCAGCCGGGCTGGCGCAAGATCGTCGACGGTACGGGTAACGAAGGCGGCACGGTCGAGGATACGTTCGAGATGGTCCGGCGCGGCCAAATTCAGCACGCGGTCAATCACGCGGTCGGGCGCGGCTATGTGACCGGCTGGTTCGACGATCCCGCCGATGCGCGCGAAGACCGCGAACCGACGGACGCCACGCTGCTCTATACGCACGAGGCGAATTACCATCCCGATGGCGGCCAGATCTTCGTCCCGCGCGACGGCGCGCCCTTCGTGGCGCTATTGGCCAAGCCCGGCGACGACGTGAAGCCCGAGGATTTCGTCGCCTTCCATTTCGACGGCGGGTTCGGCGTGCATATCGATCCCGGCGTGTGGCACCAGCCGGTGTTTCCCGTGCACGCGCGCGCGACATTCGACGACCGCCAAGGCCGCGTTCACGCCTGCGTATCGGTCGACTTCATCACCGAATTCGGCGCCTATGTCGGCGTGCCGCTCGCGCCGCGTTAATCGCGCCCGCTGAGGCGGTAATGGGGATCCATGCCGATCCCGTCGAGATATCCGTCATAGAATTTCTTTACGTAAGGAAACACCGACTTCGCGAGCGTCACGCGGTCGCGCTCGGCCGGCGTCAACGGTGCTTTCATGCGCGCGGCGGTTTCCGCCAGCACCGCATCGCGATCGAGCTTCGCGAAGCGACCGTCGTGATAGACGGTCTCGCCCGCGATCATCACGCGCTTGACCGCGTTGCCGCGCGCGCGCTGAACCAGCACGTCGATCGGCGCGATCGCGTCGTTCTGATAGGGATAAGTCACCACATCCCAATCGAACATCACCAGATCGGCTTCGCAGCCTGGATTCAGCCGCCCGATCGAGGCGCCGAACGGCGTCGTCTCCGCGCCGAACTCGGTTGCCATGCGCAGTATCTGTGCGGGCTCCGGATGCGGCGCATCGAGCCCCGGCTCGCGATGCAGGCGCAGCGCCATGCGCATTTCCTGCAACATGTCGCGGTCGTCGTTGATCCCCGCCTCGTCCACGCCGAGGCCCACGCGAATGCCCTTCGCGAGGAAGCGATTGAGCGGCGCCAAACCGCTTTTGAGCCGCAGATTGGAGCTGCAATTGTGGCAGATGCGCGTGCCCGTATGCGCGCAAAGCTCGATATCGCTTTCCGTCATCCAGGTCGAATGCCCGGCCGTCAGCAACGGCCCGGTCAAGCCCAGGCGATGGAGATGTTCAAGCGCCGTGCCGCCCGTGCGCTTCTTCGCATAGGCCTTCTGATAGACCGTTTCGACCAGATGGATATGCATCGGCGCCCTGTCGCGCGTCGACAACTCGGCCGCGAGTTCCAATGCGCGATTCGACAGCCAATGCAGATTGGCCGGCGCCAGCTGAACCGCGATCCGGCCGTCCGCTTTGGCGCGCAACGCCTCGTAGACCGCGCGCTGATCGTCGAGCGGCAAGGTGAAGCGCTTGAAATAGTCGCGCAACGACGGCTGCACATCCGGCGGCACGCTCGCCGCGAACTCCGCGTCGTCGGCATAGACCAGCCGGTTCTGGTCGCGCAGCCCCATGGAATAGGACGCGCGCATGCCGATATCGCGATAGGCGTCCATCACCCGGCCCGCGGTCGCGACAATCTGATCCACGTCGCCGGGCGCGCGGCTGTGCAGATGCTGCACGGTCGTCACACCGCTCGCGATCATCTCGAATGCCGAATAAAGCGTGTCGAGATAGGGATCGACGTCGCGCAACGCCAAACGGCTCGCGAACCAAAGCTCCAGCGGATGATCGGGCGAGCCGAGTTGCAGCGGCGTCAGCCCGACATGGTGATGCGCGTTGACGAGGCCGGGGATGACGAACATCTCCGGGCCGCCGGTTTCCGCCGCACCCGGATGCACCGCGCGCATCTCGGCGACCGGCCCGATCGCCAGAACCTTGCCGTCCTGGATCGCCAGTGCGGCTCCCTCGTGCAGGATCGGCGCGCCGCCGGCCGTGAAGCCCTCGAGGATACGCCCCCCGAGGACGAGCGTGACCGGGGCGGTCATATCGCGGCCGCGCGGCGCAAGCCGACGAAGCGTTCCAGCGCCAGAAGGGCGACGATCGTCAGGACGAGCAGCAAGGTGGAGACGGCGGCGATCATGGGATTGGGCGACTCTTCGATAAATTCGAGCAGTTGGACGGGCAGCGTTTTCGTTCGCGCATCGGCGAGGAAGATCGAAATCGGATAGTTGTCGAACGAGGCGAGGAAGGCGAAGATCCCGCCGCTGACATAAGCGGGTGCGAGTGCGGGGATCATCACCTTGCGGATCGCGCGCGGGAAGGAGCAGCCCAGTGTGCGCGCGGCGTCGATCAGCGTGAAATCGAACAACGCCAGTGCGGCCAGGATCGAGCGCACGATAAAGGGCAGCGTCATCACCACGTGGCCCACGACGATGGCCACGACCGGAATCGTCAAGCCATAGGCCTTGAAGCCTTGCAGCATGGCGATACCGAGCACGATGCCCGGCAGCATCAGCGGCGACAGGATCAGCGCCGCCAGCGCATCGCGGCCGGGAAACTGCGCGCGCGCGATGGCGATGGCGGCGGGCGTGCCCAGCAATATCGCCAGAAAGGTCGATAACGCGGCGATCTGCGCGGAGAGCGAGATCGCCTCCCAAAACGTGCGATTGGCCCAGAGCCGTTCCCACCAGCGCGCGGAGAATTCGCCGACCGTCACGTCGAAGACCGGCGAGGCGGAGACCGAGACCAACACGACGACGACGATCGGCGCCAACTGGATCGCCAGCACCAGGCCGGTCGTCGCGAAGACGAGTTTCTCGAGCGGGCGCTTGATCATGCGCGCATCTGGCCCGGCTTGCGGTTGACCACGCGGCCCGCGAGGAACACGGCGGCGAAGGCGATAACCAGCAGGATCAGCGACACCGTGGCGCCGCGCACCGGATTGAGGATGACGAGATAGGAATCCGCCGCGACTTTCGACAGGGTTTTGAACCCCGCCCCGGTCAGCAGGCTGGGAATGACATAGGCCGAGACGGCCATCGAGAAGACGAAGCAGATGCCGGCGATCAAGCCCGGCAGGCTGAGCGGCAGGATCACCTTGCGGAAGCAATAGACGGGCGAGCCGCCCAGCGTCGCGGCCGCCCCCAGCAGATCGGGATGGATCTGGCGCAGCACGCCGAAGATCGGCAACACCATATAAGGCAGCAGGATCGACGCCGTGCCGACGATCAGGCCGGGTTGGGAGAACAACAGCGGCAAGGGCTCGCGCGTAATGCCGGTCAGCATCAGCAGATGATTGACCAGACCGTTGGAGCGCAGCAGTACCAGCCAGCCGAACGCCTTGACGATCACGCTGGTCGTCATCGGGAGGACGATGGCGATCAGCAGCAGCATCTGCATTTTCGGGCCACTGCGCGCCATCGTGTAGGCGTAGGCGTAGCCGGCGATCGCGGCGACGATCGTCACCAGCGCGCCGTAGCGCAGCGTGTTCCACACGACACCGAGATTATAGGGATCGGCAAGGTAGCGCGTGAAATTGCCGATCCCCACCCCGTCGCCGTCGCTGAACCCGTCGAGCAGCAATCGCCCGAGCGGGAACACCAGCGCCACGACGAAATAAGCTGCGGCGGGAATCGCGAGCAAGGCCAGCGGATCGAAACGGGGGCGCGATGCCGCCCGTTTCGCCAACCCGCCCGCCTTGCCCGCGATCGCGACCATCGTTAGGCGACGACTTCGCGATCGAAACGCTCGATCCACGCCGCGCGGTTCTTCGACACGAACTCCCAATCGGTGTTGAACATCTCGCTGGGCGACATGATGCCGGGGCCGACCGGCGTCGAGGGGTTGGCCGGCGAGTCGAAGTAGCGCTCGGCGAACAGCTTCTGCGCGGGCGCTTCGAGGAGTTCGGTGATGAACTCGCGCGCGAGCTCCGGGTTCGGCGCGCCCTTCACTTCGGCGACGCAGGACGGTATGCCGAACGAGCCTTCCTTGGGCGCCGCCAGATCGATCTTCACGCCCTCGCCCTTGCGCAGCAGCACATAGGACGTGATTTCGCCGGGAATCGCCCAGGCCTCGCCCTGCTCGAGCAGCGCCTGGCCTTGCTGGCCGTTGTTGTAGAAAGCCATCACGTTGGGCTTCAACGCGCGCAGCTTCTTGAAGCCGGCATCGACATCGTACTGCGCCTCCTGGAAGGGCTTGCCGGTTTCCAGATGCGACGCGATCGTCAGCACGTTGGCGGTCGAGGTCAGGCTCATATGCGGCACGGCCAGCTTGCCGCGATATTTGTCGCTCCACAGCTCGGCCCAGGTCGGCACACCGCCGGGCACGCGGGTCGAGTTGAACGCCACGGCGACGCGCGGCGTCTTATAGCGCACCCACATTCCGTCCTTGGCGACGGCGACCGGCACGACCTTCGAAAGGCCCTTAACGCCGGCGGGGGTCACCGGCGCGATCAGGCCTTCGCTCCCTGCGCGCAGCATGATGTCTTCGTCCATCATGACGACCGACATCGTCGGCTTGTCCTTGTTCGTTTGCAGCTTCTGCAGGTTCACGACCGAACGCGAGCCTTCGTACAGCACCTTGGCGCCGGTGCGCTTCTCGAACGCGGGCACGATTTCGTCGCGCATCAGCCCGGCCATGCCGCCGGGACCGCCGACGACGATTTCCTTGGTTTGCGCGCGCACGATCGCCGGAGCGCCCAACAGCGCCGCCGTACCGAACAGAAAATGTCTGCGGGTCGTCATTCGTCGAATCCTTTCACGAGGGGGAATGAAACGGAGGGATCGGGATCAGGCCGCGTCGACCTTCTTCCATTCGCGCGCGCGCATCATGCGCCGATGCATATGCGTGCCCGCCCAAATCGGCTCGTATTTCGGCGGGTTGCCGGGGCCCGTGCAGGTCGGCACGCATTCGACCGTCGCGTCGTAGTTCGGATGCTGGAAGAACGACAGCGACATGCGATCGGTCGACGCGTATTCGCGCGGCGGGTTGACCACGCGATGCTTGGTCGATACCCAGCGATCGTTGGTCCATTGCGCCAGCAAATCGCCCACATTGACGATGACCGCGTCGCGCGGCGTGACGACGTCGTGCCATTGCTCGTCCTTGCCGAGCACCTGCAAGCCGCCCATCGCGCGTTCTTGCAGCAGCAGCGTGATGCTGCCGACGTCGGAATGCGCACCCGCGCGCAGCTGCCCCGGCAGGGGCGCATCGGGCTGCGAGGGATAGTGGTTGGCGACGCAAGTCGACGAGGATTTGTCGGTTTTGTCGTCGAACCAGGTTTCTTCCAGCCCCAAAGCCGTCGCACAGATATGCATGAAGCGATCGGCCAGACCGTTCATCTCGCGATAGAAGCGCTCCCACGCCGCGCGATAGCCGGCGGGCGTCGCGGGCCAATGGTTCGGCGCGTAGGTATTGCCGAATTCCGGGCGGCGGAAATACGGATCGTCTATGTCGATCCGGCTCATCATGTAGTTCTCGCGCAGATCCGGCGGCAGGCCCTTATTGTGGGACGAGCCGGAGCGCTGTGTGGCCGAGCTGTTGAAACCGCGGAAAATATCGAGGGCCGGCGGCGCGTATTTCGCTTTCTCCTCTTCTGGCAAGCGGAAGAACTCATGCGCCGTGCCGAAAGCGTCGCCGATCGCGTCGGTCGGTACGCCATGGCCGGTCAGCGTCAGGAAGCCGATCTGGCGGAACGTATCGTCCACCTTCTTGGCGATGGCGGCGCGCGTGGCGGCGTCGCCCGCAGCGAAGCCGGAAATATCGATCACGGGAACTTGGGTCATGGCGGTTTCCTCTCGTTAAAGGCGCAATTGAGCGGCGTAGATCAAATTGCATACAGAATTATGTTCTGCATACATGTTGATCCGACTGCCGAAGGTTTCGGCAGGATTTCCGGGCATTTCGCGCGACGGATCGCCGGACGCCAAAATGGCGACTTTTCCTAAATATCGGCATTCAAACGAAATCCGGTGGCGGCGCGCGGGCATGCGAATGTACTCCCGCCCCGTGAACTGCAAGCGCTATGCCCGGCATATGGATTGCACACAATCCCTCCAGATCCCTGCGAAACCTGGAGAATGCCCCCATGCCGACCCGTTTCGTTTCCCGCCGCAACGTGCTCGCCGGCATCGCCGGCGGCGGTGCCGTGCTCGCCGCCCCGCGCCTGACGCGCGCCCAATCGGCCGAATTGGTCGTGATCGGTTTCGGGGGCACGCTCGACGACGCCTATAAGCGCGCGGCGGGGATCGTGCAGAGCCGCCGCCCGGGCAGCTCCGTGCGCATCGTTCCGGGCCTTTCGGCCGAAGCGATCGCCCAGGTGAAGGCCGCGCGCGGCGCCTCGCCCTACGACATGACCGGGATGGAGCCGCCCGCTTTGCTCAACGCCGTCGCCGAAGGCGTGCTGGAGAAATACGACGTCGCGCGCGTGCCCAACGCCGCGAATGTCGAGCCGCGCTTCCTGGCCGAGGCCTACGGTTACGGCGTGCCCGTCACCTATACGGTGATCGGCATCGCCTATAACCGCGACCTCGTGAAGACGCCGCCGACAAGCTGGGCCGATCTGTGGAAGCCGGAGTTCAAAGGCAAGGTCGGCATCGCGCGCCCCGCTTCCAATCTCGGCCTTGGCACGCTGTCGATGGCCGCGCGTATCTTCGGCGCAAGCCCCGACGATCTCGATACCGGCCTCGCCAAGCTGAAGGAGATCAATCCGGTCGTCGGCCGCACGCCCGGCCTGCTGACCCAGATGATGGAACGCGGCGAAATCTCCGCCGCCATCCTGTGGCACACCAACACGGCGATCGCCGCCTCGCGCGGCTTGCCGATCGGCTTCGTGAAGCCCGCGCCGGGCACGATGGTGCTTCCGTCGTCGAGCGTGCTGTTCGTCAATTCGGGCGCCAAGGATCTCGCTTTCGATCTGATCAACGAGATGCTGTCGCCGGAACACCAAACCTTCGCCGCCAAGGCGCCCTATTTCTTCGGGCCGACGGTGAAGGGCGTGTTGCCGCCGCCGGATGCGGCCCCCTTCATGCCGTCCTCGGCGGCGGAAATCGCGAGCATCCAAGCCGTCGATTGGACGAAACTCGCGCCCGCGCGCGGGCGCATCACCGAAGCCTTCGACCGCGCTTTCGCGGGCTGATCGGGCGATGGACGGTGCCTATGTCGGCTTGGCGCCGTTCGTCGCCATCGACGGCCTGACCAAGCGTTTCGGCGATCACGTCGCCTTGGCCGATTGCGCGCTCGCGATCGGCCGGGGCGAGATCGTCACGCTGCTCGGGCCGTCGGGTTGCGGCAAGACCACGTTGCTGCGCTGTATCGCCGGGTTTACCGAGCCCGACGCGGGGCGCATCGCCATCGACGATATCGACACGCTGGCCTTGCCGGTCAATCGCCGCCCGGTCGGCGTCGTGTTTCAGAACTACGCGCTGTTCCCGCATCTGACCGTCGCCGCCAATGTCGGCTACGGCTTGAAGATGCGCGGAGTTCCGAAGCCCGAGATCGACCGCCGCGTGGCCGATATTCTCGCCCTCGTCTCGCTTTCCGAACTCAAAGACCGCTATCCGATCGCGCTGTCCGGCGGCCAACAGCAGCGTGTCGCCGTGGCGCGCGCTTTGGTCGTCGAACCGAAACTGCTGCTGCTCGACGAGGCGTTCAACGCGCTCGACGCCAAGCTGCGCGCGGGCATGCAGGCGGAGCTGCGCAAGCTGATCAAGCGCCTGGGCATGACGGCGATCTTCGTGACCCACGACCAGGACGAGGCCTTGGCGATCTCCGACCGCGTCGCGGTGATGGGCTCGGGGCGCATCGCCCAAGTCGCCAACCCGATCGACATCTACGACCGGCCCGTCACGCCTTACGTCGCGCAATTCGTCGGTACGTCGAATATGCTCGCGGCACGCGCAGCGGGCGGTGTCGCCACGCTGCCGGGCGGCGTCAAACTCGCCACCCCCCATCACGGCGCGGTTCAGGTGCTCGTGCGGCCGCAGAATTTCGAGATCCTCGATCCGGGCGACGCGCGGGCCGGCTGGCAAGGCCGCGTTACGTTCGGCCGGCCAGCCGGCGCCATCGTCGAGTACGAAATCGACGCGGCCGACGGCACGAGTTTCAAGATCGCCGCTTTGCGCGATTCGCCCGCCGGCCATCTGCCGGTCGGCGCGAAGATAGGGCTTGCCGTGCGCGACGCCGGCGCCTGTGTCGTGTTCGAGGCGTCGTCCTGATGCTCGATATGATCGCGCGCTTCGCCAATGGGCGCGGGTTCTGGCCCGCGATCCCGGCGGTCGCCTTCTTGACCGTACTGATGGTGATCCCGCTCGTTCTGCTGCTGTCCTTCGGATTTTCGGACATCGTGGTATCGCGCGGCGTGATCGTGTCGCAGGATTTCACCCTCGACCATCTGACGAAGATCCTCGGCGACCGGCTGTATCTCCTGACCTTCCAGCGCTCGATCGGCCTATCGCTGTCGGTCACGGCTTTGTGCCTGATCTTCGGCTTCCCGGTCGCGTATCTCTATTTGCGGTCCGGCAATTTCGCGCGCCGCGCGATCCTGATCGCGGTGATCGCCCCGCTGCTGACCAGCGGCATCGTGCGTACCTATGCCTGGATCGTGATCCTGGGCGGGCAGCGCGGGATCGTGAACCGCGCCTTGCTCGATCTCGGCTTGATCGACGCGCCCTTGCGCATCCTCAATACCCATTGGGCGGTGCTGATCGGCATGACGCAAGTCCATCTGCCGCTGATGATCCTGCCGTTGATCGCGGTGATGACGCGTCACGACAAGGCGTTGGACGAAGCCTCGGCCAATCTCGGCGCTTCGCGTTTGCAGACCCTGCGCCACGTGATCCTGCCGATGAGCGTGCCGGGCATCGGTACGGGCGCCACGCTCGTGTTCACGCTGAGCTACACGACCTTCGTCGTGCCGCAATTGCTGGGCGGCGGGAACTATCTCAACGCCGCGACGATGGCGTTCGAGCAGATGGTCTACTCGCTCGAATGGAGCAAAGGAGCCGTCACCTCGACGCTGCTGCTCGTCACCTGCATTTTCTTCATCGGCTTGTTCACCTGGGCGAGCCAGGCGGCGACGCGCTGGATCCGCCAGGAAGGTGTCGCATGAGCGGCGCCAAACGATTGGCACTCACCGACCGTATCGGCGTGGCGGTGATCTACGCCATCGGCTTTCTGTCGCTCGCGTTGCTGGTGGCGCCGTCCCTGATCGTCGTCGCGATTTCATTCGACACGCGCAGCTACGTGTCGTTCCCGCCGGTCGGCTTCACCTTCGATTGGTACGCCAAGCTGTTCGCCACGCCCGAATTGATCCAGGCGATGTGGGTCAGCTTGAAAGTCGGCCTGATCGTCACCGGGATGTGCCTGGCGCTGGGCGTGCCGACCGCCATCGCCTGCGTGCGCGGCCGCTTCAAAGGACGCCAAGCTTTGTCGGTCTTCGTGCTGTTCCCGCATATGGTGCCCGGCATCGTGCTGGGTATCGCGATCCTGTTCGCGGGTGCGACGATCAACGCGCGCCCGTCGATCGGCCTGCAAAGCCTGGCGGTCGCGTGTTTCATCCTGGCGGTGATGATCCGCATCGTTATGGCGCGCTTGATGCGCCTCGACGTGGCGCTGGAGGAAGCCTCCGCCAATCTCGGCGCCACGCGGTTCCAAACCTTCCGCCATGTCGTGCTGCCGCTTCTGCTGCCCGCGATCTGGGCGGGGGCCGCGTTCACCTTCATCGAAGGCTTCGACAATATTTCGGTCGCGATCTTCACCCACGGCCATCGCGACCGGCCGTTGCCGGTCGAGCTGATGTCGCTGGTGCAAAACGACAACACACCGATGGTCGCCGCCGTATCGGCCGCGCAGATCGCGTTGTCGGTCGTAATCCTGGGCGTCGTCTCCTCGACGCTCGGCCTCGAAAAACTGAACGACTGACCGGGAGGAGCATGCCGTGGCGATACCCACGATCGATCTGACGCCGTTCTTCGAAGGCACCGCCGCCGACCGCGCTTGCGTCGCGCGCCAGGTCGACGAAGCCGGGCGCCATCTCGGCTTCATGCGTTTCGCGGGCCACGGTTTCCCGGTCGACCTCACCGCCAAATGCGTCGCGGCGGCGCAGGATTTTTTCGCCAAACCCGCTTCGTTCAAGCGCCGTTACGGCCCGGCGAAGGACGGCGACTTCAACGGCTATTGGGGCCCGGAAAGCGAATTGTCGGGCGCGCTCTTCGGGTCGAAAACGAATTTCGACCTCAAGGAAAAATTCAAAATCAGCCGCCCGACCGACTCGGGCGAATACGATCCGGCCCAGCCGAAGATCGGCTGGGAATACCAGCCCAATCGTCTTCCCGCCGATCCCGCGGCGTTCGCGCCGACCTTCCTCGCCTATTACGCCGCGATGGAGGCGACCGGCAAACGCGTGATGCGCGTGATGGCGGCGGCCCTGGGCATGAACGCCGAATGGTTCGACGACAAGCTCGACAAACAAGAGAGCACGGCGACCTGGAACCATTATCCGCCGCAGCCGCAAGGCGCGAAGGAAGGCCAGTTCCGCTCCAGCCCCCATCGCGACATCGGCTCGATCACCATTCTGATCGAAGGGATCGGCGAGGGCCTCGCCAGCGGCGGGCTGGAGATCATGGACGAAAGCGGCAAATGGCTCGACGCGCGCTACGAGCCGGGCACGATCATGGTCAATGTCGGCGATCTGTTGCGCCGCTGGACCAACAACCGCTGGACCTCGTCGCTGCATCGCGTCGCCAATCCGCCGGATGCCGCGTCGGCCGCGAAGGGCCGCGTGTCGCTCGCTTTCTTCCAGAAGCCGAACTTCCACGCCGCGCTCGCCGCCGTGCCGAGTTGCGTGGCGCCGGGCGAAGCCCCCGTCTACCCGCCGATGCCGGCGGGCGAATACATGCGCTACCGCATGCTCCATTCCGTGGGCGTGCTCGAGAACGTCGAAAGCGTGTTCGAACCCGGCCTGATGGCGACGCCCGATCCCGCCTATGGCCGCAAACTCGAACCCCAACAACAAGCCTGAGGAGAGAAACCATGTCCAATATCGCCGTCGCCCGCGTGATCGACCTCGCCAAATTCGATCAAGGCGATCTCGCCGCCAAGAAGGAAGTCGCCGCCGAATTCGATCGCGCCGGTCGCGAGAACGGTTTCATGATCCTGAAGGGCCATGGCGTCGATCTCGCCTTGCTCGATCGCTGCTTCGCCGAGGCGCGCCGCTTCTTCGCGCTGCCGATGGAAACGAAGAAGGCGCTGGGCCCCGAAACGCCGATCAACTTCAACGGCTATTTCGGCAAGGGCTCCGAGAGCGTGGGCAAGCTGTTCGGCGGCAATAACGGCGTGCAGCTGCGCGAGAAATTCATGATCAGCCGCCCCGTACCTTCGGCCGAGTACAAGCCCGATCATCCCGACGTGGGCTGGGAATATCAGCCGAACCGTTGGCCCGATCTGCCGGGCTTCCAGGAAACGTATCTCGCACTCTACGCGCAGATGGAGCGCGCATCGAAGATCGTCGTGCGGATCGCGTCGATGGCGCTGGGCCAGGACGAACATTGGTTCGACGACAAATTCGACAAGCACGAAAGCACGATGAGCTGGATGCATTATCCGCCGCAGCCCGAAGCGCCGACGGGCGAGGACATGCGCTCGCCGCCGCATTCCGATGTCGGCGCGATGACGTATCTGTTCCAGGATTCGGGCCTCGACGGCGCGCATCCCGGGGGCTTGCAGATCCTGGGCGACGACGGCGTGTGGCGCGACATGCGCGGCGTCGACGGCCAGATCATGATGAATATCGGCGACACGATGCGCCGCTGGACCAACGACCGCTGGCGCTCTTCCAAGCATCGCGTCGCCAATCCGCCGCGCGAGCAGGCGCATACGGCGCGAATTTCTCTCGGATTTTTCCAAAAACCGAATTTCTGGGCGAAGCTCGATCCGGTTCCCGGCACGGCCTCGGCCGAAAACCCGTCGCGCTACGACGACATGTATGCGGGCGAGTATATGCGCTTCCGCATGCTGCACTCGGTCGGCCAGCGCCAGTTCGAAGGCAAAGTGCAGGACAAGACGATGTCGATCGGCCAATACGAGAAAGCCGGCGCGATGTGACGCCGGCGGCGATCCGGACCGCGACTATTCAGAAAAAGGTCCGGATCGCGTCGACGACGCCGTAGTTGCGATCGACGATCGGCATGACGCGCCATTTGTCGAAGGTCAGGCACGGGTGCGAGACGCCAAAGCCGATCATGTCGCCCACGCGCAACGGCGAATCCGCCGGCACGTCGAGATAGCCGTGCTGATCGTTGAGCGACACGCACACATGCCCGGCGAGCGCTTGGGGCGTGCGCGGCGCCGTTCCCGGCCGATACCAGAGTTTCGGCTCCGGCAGGAACGGATCGTAAGCCGTGTCGCGTTTGCCCAAGGTCACCAGCACGCGCGTGGGTTCCGGGCGCGATTGGACATAGGCCCAAACCTCCAACGCCGATTGCGGCCGGCCTTCGCGCGCGAACTCGGGCATGCGATGCGCGATCTGATCGAAGGCCAGATCGTACATCTTGGAATCATGCGTGAGATAGCAGCCCGAGCGGATCAGCGTGACCTTCTGGCGCTTCAGCGTCAGCGCCGAAAATCGCCGCGCGACGATGTCGTAGAACGCCGAGCCGCCGGCGGTCAGGATCGCCGGTCCCTCGCCCCATAGATTCTCGGCATCGACGCTCTCGGCGATTTTCGCGAGGAAATCGACGAAGGCCGTGACCTTCAACGCGCCCTCGGGGCCCGAGACCAAGCCTTCGAAACCTTCCACGCCGCGCAACGCGACGAAGGGCTCCGCCGCCTTGATCGCGCGCGCCAATGCCATCGCACCATCGTGGGAGCGCACGCCCGTGCGCATCCCCGCCATGCCGCCTTCGAGGAACACGCCGATCCGGCCGCGCAGATCCTTCGCGCGCGCGCCCTCGACAAGGGCCGCAAGTCCTTCGTGCGAATCGATCAAGCAGAAGAACTCGAACGCCGTGTCGCGCGCAAGCTCGTCGACGATGTAGCGGATCGCCTGCTTGCCGATCAATTGATTGGCGAGCACGATCCGTTTTACGCCGAAACGCCGGGCGACTTGGACCTGCGCGATATTCGCAAGCGTGATCGCCCAAGCGCCGGCGTCGAGCTGGCGCTTGAACAGCTGCGGGCTCATCGTCGTCTTGCCGTGCGGGGCGAGGATGGCGCCCGTCGCGGCGAGGAACTTCGCCATCAGCTTTTCGTTGGCTTCGATCGCCTCGCGCTTGAGCACGCAGACCGGCAGCGGCAGATCCTCCGCGAGCAGATTCCAGCCTTGCTTGCCGGCATCGCGCAGGCGCAGCGAAACGCCGCCGGGCACGCCCTTGTCGAGATCATCGAGCGCGCCGTCGAGGATCGCGGATATATCCATGATCAGCGTTTCACGGCGAAGATCGCCTCGATCTCCACCGTCATGTTGTTGGGCAGGCTGCCCATGCCGACGGCCGAGCGCGCGTGGCGGCCGATGTCGCCGAACACTTCGACGAACAGATCGGAGCAGCCGTTGATCACTTGCGGCTGCGATCCGAAGCCGGGGGCCGCGTTGACCATGCCAAGCAGCTTCACGATATAGTCGACGCGATCGAGGCTGCCGAGCGCTTGGCGCACCGTGGCCAGCAGGCCGAGCCCGGTCATGCGCGCATGCTGATACGCGGCTTCGACCGTCACGTCCTTGCCGACGATGCCGGTTTCGTAGCCGCCTTCCTTCCGGCGCGGGCCTTGCCCCGACAGATAAAGCGTATCGCCGTGCAGGCGGAACGGAACATAGGTCGCGACCGGCGCGACCGTTTCGGGCAACACGATTCCCAACGTTTTCAACTTCGCTTCCGCCGACATGGCGAGGCCTCCCTTCGCGGGGGATTTCCGAATGGCCCTCGCGAAAGGGCGAACCGCCGCGCGGCGCCGAGTATAGCGGCTTGTGCGGGGCGAGTCCGGCCCCGACTTGCCGGTGCGCGAACATGATACCGTCAATCGAACGCGGGCGATCGCGCGACGATCGGCGGGGACCGCTTCAACGCGGATAGGGCCGGTGCAGCTCGCAAGCGGGATTGAGCCGCACGCCGAAGCCCGGCTTGTCGAGTTTCGACATCTTCAAGCGGCCGTTCTCGGGTACCGGCTCATCCAGCAGCAGCGGGTGGAACATCGGCACGACCTTGTCGGCGTCGTGCGCCATCATCAGGAATTCGGCGAACGGGCTGTTATGGCGCGTCGCGACGAAATGATAGCTGTAGACGCTCGACCCGTGCGGCACGACCAGCGCGCCATGCGCGTCGGCCAGCGCCGAAATCTTGATGATCTCGGTCATGCCGCCGCACCAGTTCACGTCCGGCTGGATGATGTCGCAGCAACCCATCTCCAGCAGCATCCGGAAGCCCCAGCGCGTCGCCTCGTGCTCGCCGGTCGTCACCAGCATGCCGGTGGGTACGGCCTTCTTGAGCGCGGCGTAACCCCAGTAATCGTCGGGCGACAGCGCTTCCTCGATCCATTTGAGACCGTATTCGCCGCAGGCCTTGGCGAGGCGCGTGGCGTAGTCGAGATCGAGGCTCATCCAGCAATCGAACATCAGCCAGAAATCGGGCCCGACGCGCTCGCGCATCTGGGCCAGCGCCGCGATGTTCTTATGCAAGCCCTCCTCGCGCTCTGCCGGCCCATGGCGCAGCGGCAGTTTGCCGCCGAGGAAGCCCATCTGTTTGGCAAGATCGGGACGCGGGCCCGTCGCGTAGAACGTCAATTCGTCGCGTACCGGCCCGCCGAGCAGCGCATGCACGGGCTCGCCGCGCAGCTTGCCCAGCAGATCCCACAAGGCGAGATCGACGCCCGAGATCGTGTTCAGCACCACGCCCTTGCGGCCGTAATACTGAGTCGAGAAATACATCTGGTCCCAGATTTTTTCGATCTCGGTGACCGGGCGCCCTTCCAGGAAGCGCGCGAGATGCTTTTCCACGATAAAGGCGCCGACTTCGCCCGCCGTCGTGACCGCGAAGCCGGTCGTGCCGTCGCTCGCCTCGACCTCGACCACCAGCGTGCCGAGCACGTTGAGGCCGAAGGAACTGCGCGTCATTCTGTATTCGGGGTATTTCGACATCGGCGTCGAAATCTGCCCGTCGATCCAGTGGCCGCCCTTCTGGTCGTGATAATCGGCCCCGCCGCCGCGCACCGTGAAGGCGCGCACGTGTTTGATCGTCGCGGTCATCGCACCCTCAGCTCAGCTCGATGGCTTTGGCGTTCGCCGCACCCGAAGCGAAGGCCGCTTCGATGATGCGCACCGACAGCATCGCATCGGCGAAGCTGCACGCGACGCCCGAACCGGTGCGCACGGCCGCCAGGAACTGGGTCGTGATCCCGCCTTCGTTGGGGCCCGCGACCAGCTCCTCGCGCGCATCGCCGCGCTTGCTTTGCCACGTCATGTGCCAGCCGGTCGGCATGTTCAGCGGGCGGCGCAACTCGATCAGCCCGTCCTCGCCGAAAATGCGCAGCTCGTCCCACATATGCCAGCCGTCGTCGATGCAGGCCATCTGGCATTCGAGGCCCGGGAACTCGAGATCGATGAACCCGCCGCGATCGATGCCGCCGGCGGGACCGGGGCGCACGCGGCTGCGCAGCCGCGTGGGCTTGGCGTCGATCAGCCACGGCACGATATCGGCCATATGCGTCGCACGGCCGGTATAGGCCCCGCCCCCACCCAGCGACGGATCGAGGAACCAGCCCGCGCGTTCGTAGCCGAGCTGAACGGTCTGCACCAGACGCACTTGGCCAATACCGCCCGCGCGGATGATTTCGCGCGCGCGCAAGCAGCCGCGATCGAGGCGGCGATTGAACGCGACGGCGTTGACGAGCTTACGCTTGGCGACTTCGGCGACCAGCGGATCGCCCTCGGCCGCCTTCATCACGAAAGGCTTGTCGACCATCGTCGCCCAGCCGCGCGCCACCGCTTGCGCGATATGCCCGCCATGCAGCGTATGCGGCGTGGTGACGAGGGCGGCGTCCGCGTCGGGCAGATCTTCGATCTTCTTGACGATCTTGGCGCCCGTCGCTTGCGCGATCTCCTCGACCGGCTTCGTCGGGAACGGATCGAAAATACCGGCGATTTTGAGATCCTTGTCGGCGAGCAGCGTGGGCAGGTGATAGCGGCGGGAGAATCCGCCGCAGCCGATCAACGCGAAGCGAAGCATACTGACTTCTCCTAGTGTGCGGGATGTTCGAGGGCGCGCTTGAACAGCGCGAATAACCGCGCCCAAACGAGTTCGGCGGCGCGTTTGTGATAGCAATAGCGTTCGGGGAAGGTGAAACCGTGCAGCGCCCCTTCGTGCAGCTCGATGCGATGGGGCAAGCCACGCGCTTTCAACGCTTCCGCGATCGCGGTCATGTGCGCCGGGGGCGCCACGGGATCCTTGTCGGCCCAGCCGAAATAGGCTTCCGCGTCGATCTTCGCGATCTGACGATGGGGGGAGTCCGGCGCGTCGGTCACCAGCCTGCCGCCATGCAGCGACGCGATGGCGCGCACCAGCTTGGGATACGAAGCTGCCGCCGCGATCGCGTGGCGCCCGCCCATGCAATAGCCGATCGCTGCCGCGATTTTCTTCGCCGCTTTGTCCTTCGCCGCGAAGTCGACCAAGGCGGCCGTATCGCGAACCGTCATCGCCGTGGTCGTCGCGTCGTTGAGCTTGACCATTAGCGGGTCGAGCTTGTCCTGCGCCAAGGGTGCGGCGTCGAAAGACGGGCCGCCGTCGCGATAGAACAGGTTCGGCAGCATCACGTAGTAGCCGGCCGTCGCGAAGCGGCGCGCCATATCGCGCAGCTCCTCGCGAATGCCCAGCGCATCCATATAGAACAGCACGACCGGGAACGGCCCGTCCTCGTCCGGGTGGACGACGAAGCACGGCATCGCACCGTCCTGCGTCGTCAGAACGATGTCGCGTTCGATCATGCCATGCCCACCGGCTTGATCGGCGGCTCGCGCGCATCGTCCGGGCGGCTGCGGATCATGTCGGTCAACTCGCGCTGGATCGCAGCCACGCCCGGATCGCCGAAGCGATTGTCCATTTCCGTGGGGTCGGCCGACAGGTCGTACAACTCGCCCGCGCCGCTCACCAATTCCAGCGTCAGCTTATGGGTGCGGGTACGCACGGTGCGAAGCTTTAGTTCGACGCCGCAGCGCGAGGCGTTGAGGTCCCATTCGTTGAACGCAAAATCGCGCGTCGCGTCACCTTCGACCAGCGGCCGCAGGCTGCGCGAATGGATCGCGCGCGGCGCCGAAATTCCCGCGTAGTCGTAGAACGTCGCGGGGAAGTCGAGCGTCGACACAGGATGCGGCACGACCTTGCCCTTGGGCACGCCGGGACCGCTGACGATGCAGCCCAACCGCAGCAAGCCTTCGTAATGCATCGGACCCTTCAGCAGCAGCCCGTGATCGCCCAGCCAATCGCCGTGATCGGTCGAATAGACGACGATCGTATCCTTGTCGAGGCCCAGGCGCTCGAGCTCCAGCATCACGCGACCGACATTGTGGTCGATCAGCGAGATCATGCCGTAGTAGTTGGCGATCAGATGGCGCAGCTGCAGATCGCTCTGAGCGGGCGTGCGCGACTGCTTGGCGCGGAAGGCGCGCAGCTCCGGGTCATCGAGCTTGGGCACGCCATCGAGGCTGGCGCGATGCCACCACGGCCGCCGGTCGAGATCGAGCGTGCGGTGTTCGGGCAGATCGACATCGTCGGGATGGTGCAGATAGCACCAAGGGGCCGGCGCATCGAACGGGTGATGCGGATCGGGGAACGACGCCCAGGCGATCCAAGGACCGTCCTTGTTGTCGCGGATGAAATCGATCGTCCGGTCGCCGATCCAGGTCGAGTTATGGAACGCGGGCGGCAGCGCCGAGTTCCAGGTCTGCGCCGCCCCCACATCGGGGGCGAGCTTGGTCAAGAACAGCTTGTCGAGAATCTCGCCGCGCCCATCCTTGTGATACCAGGCTTCGTAGTTCAGCCCTTCCGGCGGCTTTTGCGGCAGGAACATGTTGTGGCCGGCGATCATCATGTCGACATGCTGGAAGCCCATATAGGGCCCGTGCCAATCGCCGCCGTATTCCTGCGAGCTCGTGCGGCATTCCGGCCGCCCGGTCGGCTTGAAGGTGTGGAAGGTCGAGAAATGCGCCTTGCCGATGAAGCCGGTGCGCCAGCCCGCCTTCGCGAACGTGCCGGCGAAGCCTTCGAGCCCGACGGATTCCTCCAGATCGATGCCGTTATCGGCGACGCCGTGCGTGCGCGGCAGAAGACCGGTCAGCATCGACGCGCGCGACGGCTGACACACCACGTTGGGCGTGATGCAGGCCGAGAAGCGTGTACCTCCGGCGGCGAGCATGTCGAGATGCGGCGTGCGCACCTTGCGGCCTTCGAATCCGTAGCAATCGCCGCGCTGCTGGTCCGAGGTGATGAACAGAATATTCGGCTTTTTCTTGGTCATGTTCACGCCTCGATACGCGTCGCGAAAACGGGCTTCTCGCCGGGGGCCGGCGAATAGCCGAAATCGCCGCGCGCGATCAGCGCATCGCGGCCGCCGAACTTCTCGATCTTCGCTTCCTGATCGGCGAAGGCGCGCGCGTTGACCGCGTCGGGATCGAGGATCTTGCGCAATTCGGCTTCCATCTCGCGCAGCGTTTGCGCATGCGCGGCGCTCTCGCCCAGATCCTTCGTCTCGCCCGGATCGGTTTCGAGATCGTAGAGCTCCGGCCGGAAGCCGACATGGTGGATATATTTCCAGCGGCCTTTGCGGATCATGAACATGCCGGTGATCGAACCGGCGGCGTGATACTCGCCCAACGCCACGCGCTCGGGGTCCGATTTCGCGTTGGCGAGATCGACTAGCGATTTGCCGGGCAAAGCCTTCTCGGTCGCGTCGAACGGCAAACCGGCGGCTTGGACGATCGTCGGATAGACGTCGACCAGCGTGACGGGCGTGGTGCAGGTCTTGCCTTCGGGCACGCCCGGCCCCGCGACGATCATCGGGATCGCGGCGGCTTCCTCGTAATGGATCGACTTGCCCCACATATGGCGCGTGCCGAGATTGTCGCCGTGGTCGGTCGAATAGATCACGCGCGTGTTGCCGGCGAGCCCCGCTTCCGACAATGCCGTCAGCACGCGGCCGATATTGTCGTCGAGGAAGCTGACCATGCCGTAATAGGCGGCGAGCGCCACCTTCACCTTCTCCGGTGTGAAGAAATCATCGTAGCTCATGCACTCGCGCAACGCTTTGACCGACGGATGCGTCGGATAGTCGTTGGGCCCGTAAAGGCGCGGCATCGGCAGGCTTTCCGGCGGATACATCGCGAAGAATTCGGGCGGCGCGATCAGCGGGAAATGCGGCTTCACGAACGACACGAACAGGCACCACGGCTTTTTGAGCGCGGGCGCGCGCGTCTTCAGCCATTCGATGGCGCCATCGCGGATGTTGCGGTCGTATTTCGCATAAGTGGATTCACCCGGCCCCGCGGCCTTGGCGAGATCGGGCATGCCGCCGCGCGCCGCCGCCTTCGGCCGGCGGATGAGTCCCAGCAGATCGCCCTGCCCGTCCACGACATGCAGCGGGATCACTTCTTCGGTGAAGCCGTTATCGTCCTTGGCCGAGCGGAAATGCAGCTTGCCGATCGACATCGCCTCGTGCCCCGCATCGCGCAAACGATGCGCCCAGCTGCGCCGCGTGCCGTCATAGGGATGCGCATTGTCCCAGCAGCCGTTCTCCGCGACATAGGTGCCGGTGTGCAGGCTCGCGCGCGCGGGCACGCAAATCGGGCAGTTGGTGTAGGCGGCCGTGAATTTCGTGCCGCGCGCCGCCAGCTTGTCGATATTCGGCGTGCGGACGATCTTATGACCGTAGCAACCCGACACGTCGCGGGTGTGTTCGTCCGACAGGATGAAAAGGACGTTCGCTGGCTCGCTCATCGTTTCCTCGGCAAGGTGGTGACGTAGGGTCCGGCCGCCGGCTGGGCGGTGCGGACGGGAAATTCGTCGGTCATCTGGGGATGCAAGGCGGCGACGCGCGCATCGAACGCGGCGATCGCGTCCTTACCGTCGATCGCGGCAAGCACGGTGTCGTAGACGCGTTCTTCGCCGTGCTCCAGCCACACGATCTCGTTGTCCTGGGCGGACTGAGTACGGTCGCCCCAATGCGACGTCGCGGGCTCGATCGCGAAGCCGTAAACGCCTTCGCCCAAACCCTGCCATTGCTGCAGGCAGATGAAGCGCTTGGCGTCGTACTCGACCATGAAGCCGATCCCGCGCGCATCGTTGATCAGCGCGGTGGGGACACGGCCTTTGGCGTCGGGCACGACGTCGTGATCGAAGACCTGTTGCACGAAGCGCGGTGTGGGACCGGCTTGCGTGCGATATCCGCTCTGCTGGGATTCGCGCGGCGTGTTCGCGGCGCGCGTCGCACGGATCGGGGCCGCGAAACGCGCCCCTTCGTCCAGCAGCGGCCAGCCCATGTTGATGTGATAGAGCATCATATGCGGCGTGCGCGCGAAACCGCGATTGGCGACCGTATCGACGACGCGCATCTCCCGCCCGCCGATTTTGGCTTCGATCCGGCGGGTCAGCGTCAGATGTTCGCCCATCGCCTGGGCTTGGACGACCACGCCTTCGCACCATAAGGTGCATTCGTCGCCGTCCCAAATCTCGCCATAGCCGGTCAAGCGTGCGGGCTGGAACGCCGCGCGGCCATGCATCGGGTACGCGATTTCCTTGCGCAGCGGCAGGTCGAAATGGTCGGCGGGACCGCGATCGGGCTGACGGATGTGATCGACGCCGCAGGTGCACAGCAATCCCGAAAAGCCGCGCATGAAACCCGTACCGTTCTCGTCCGCGAGGTCGAGGAAGGCGGGGCTGCGAAAGCCGGTGCCCGATTGCCACGCGAAGGGCGTGCCGCGCCAATCGAAGCGGCCGATATCCATCGACCGATCGACCAGCACCGAGAACTCGAGCCCGCCGCCGGTACGGAATTCCAGCGCGCGCACGCCGCGCGCGGGACCGTCGTCGAACGCCACCGCTTCCACGCCCGCGACTTGGCGGGCGGCCCCCACGCGGCGCTCGAACTCGCGCCGCGTCAGCTTTTCACCGAATAAAACCGGCATTACTTCACGGCCCCCGTCGTCAAACCCTTTACGATGTAGCGCTGGCCGAACAGCAGGAAGGCCAATGCGGGTACCAGCGACAGCGCCGCGGTCGCGGCCATTTCGCCGTATTTGATCTCGTAGCCTTGCGCGAATTTGGCGATCGCGACGGGCACGGTCGCGGTCTGTTTCGCGGTCAGGTTCAGCGCGACCGCGAATTCGTTCCAGCTGAAGATGAAGGTCAGGATCGCGGTCGCCGCGAGGCCGGGGGCGACCAGCGGCACGATCACCTTCCAAATCAGATAGGGCGTCGAGCAGCCGTCGATGCGCGCGGCCTCCTCCAGCTCCACCGGCACTTCGCGCACGAAATTCGCCATCAGCCACAGCGCCATCGGCAGATGCACGGCGACATGCGCCAGCGCCAAGCCGAAATAGGTGTTGTCGAGGCCGAGTTCGCGATAGAGCGGGAACCACGCCGCGACCAGCGTGATCGGCGGCACCATGTGGAACACGATCGCCCAGCCGAGCAGCGCGTGCACGACCAAACGCGACGTGCCCAAGCGCTCGATCGCGTAGCCGCCCAGCGTCGCCACGAAGCAGATGCCGATCGTGCTGGCCATCGCGACGACCAAGCTGTTGAACGTATTGTCCATGAACTCGGTCGTGCGCGAGAACAGCACCTCGCGGAAACTCGCCAGCGTGGGCGTGAAGAAGATTTCGCCCTGTAGCAGGGAAATCTGCGTCTTGAAGCCCGCCGCGATGATCCACACGAATGGGACCAGCACGAAGATCGAAATCGCGATCAGGAAAAGGTGGAAGAGCGGCACCACCCGCTTTTCGAACGGCATCATGCCGCGTTCCTCCCGCGCTTTCCGGCCATCAGAACGCCGATCATCGCCAGTGAAATGAAGAACAGCACCGCGACCGACATGGCCGAGCCGTAGCCCATGCGATCCTGCGTGAAGAAGGTGCGGTAGATCGTATAGCTGATGACCTCGGTCGCCGAGCCCGGCCCGCCGCCCGTCAGAAGATAGATCTCGTCGAACACCTTCAACGAGGTGACGAGGCGGAACAGGAACGTCACCGCGATCACCGGCATCATCATCGGGATCAGCACGTAGCGCATTTCGGCCCAAGTGCCCGCCCCGTCGACGCGCGCGGCTTCCTGTACGTCCTGCGGCAAGGATTCGAAGCCCGCCAGCAGCAACAGGAAGCAAAACGGCGTCCAGTGCCAGATATCGACCATGATGACGGAGGGCAAAGCCCAAGCGCGCGTGCCCAGCCAATCGACCGGGTGAAAGCCGAACACCCCGATGAAGCCGTTCACGAGACCGAAATCGTAATTGAGCATCAACTTCCAGACGGCGCCGATCAGAATGCCGGGCACGAGGATCGGCAGAATGAAGATCGTGCGGTAGAGAACGCGCCCGCGCGCGATGCGGCTGACCGCCCAGGCCAGCAGGAAGCCGAGCAGGACTTGGATCGCCACGCCGACGATCGCGAAGATCGCGGTGTTCTTCAAACCCGCGATCAGCAGCGTATCTTCCGCCAGACGCGCGTAATGCGTGAAGCCGACATAGGACCAGACGGCTTTGCCGTCGACCCAGGATATCTCGTTGACGCTCATCGCCATCAGATTGAGCGTCGGCAGAATCGACATCGCCAAGAAGACCAAGATGGTCGGCGTCAGGGCGATGCGCCGCCAAAGCGTGTCGTGTGTCGCGCGTCTCGAAGCCATAAAAATCCAATCCGATGGCGGCCGCCGCCGATCCCTTGCGGGGACCGGCGGCGTACCGTTTCGTTTCTCAGAGTGCGGCGATCTTGCCGGTCTTGTAGCCCGCGCGCTGCATGATCGCGTGGCACTCGTCGGCGATCGCGTTAAGCGCTTGCGCGCTCGTCATCTCCCCGATCACCGCCTGGTTCAAACGCAGTTCCAGCACGTCGCCGATCTGCGAGCCTTCCGGTACGCTCCACATCAGATTGACGTAGTCCGAGCTGTCGGCCATCGCCTTCATCCAGCGGTTCTTGGGATCCTTGGCGAGGTTCTGATCCGACAGCACGTCCTGGCGGACCGGCGGCGCGCCCGCGGCCAGATATTTCATCTGCGCGTCGCGCGTCTGGAACCAGTTGAGGAAGGCCAAGGCCGCGCGCTGACGGTCGGCGGGCACGTTTTTGGGAATGCCGCCGAGCCAATGGCCGAGCACCGGGGCGGGCTTACCCTTGGCAGAACCCGGCACGCGCGCCGCGTTGATCTTGCCGACCACCGCCGATTTGGTGGGATCGTCGAGCTGCGCCCAGGCCGCGATGACCAGCAGCGCATGCGCGGCGCGGCCGGTGGCGAGGTTTTGGATGATCTGCGCCTGGGCGAGACCGCCCGTTTGCGGATGACCGGCTTCCTTCGCCATGCGGATATAGAAGTCGAGCGCTTCCTTGCCCGCCGGGCTGTTGATCGTGATCGTATAGTCGCCCTTGGGCTCGTCGGCGAACAGCTTGCCGCCGAAGCTGTAGAGATACGGCCACCAATCGTAGGAGATGTCGTTCGGGTTGCCGCGCGCCCCGCGCTGCACGATGCCGTACATGCGCGGCGGGTTGTGCAGCTTCTTGGCGTTGGCGAGCAGTTCGTCCCAGGTGTTGGGAACGCTGAGCTTGTGCTCGGCGTAGAGATCGGCGCGATAGAGCAACAGCGGGATGTTGCCGTTGACCGGCACGCTCATCAGCTTGCCGTTGGGATCGTGGGTCTTGCTCGCCTCGTTCCAGAAGACCGTATTGTCGTATCGGATCATCTGCGGATCGAGCTTGAAGTTCGCGTCGATCTCGTTGATCGGCTTCAGGAACCCGCCATGGTACATTTCCTGGTAGTAAAGGCCGTTCATGATCAACAGATCGAACATGCCGTCGCGCGCGCGCACCGAGGCGCGCTGCTTTTCCAAGCTGCCGCCGAACGGATTGACGTCGAGATTGACCTTGTTGCCGGTCTCCTTCTCGTAGGCTTCGACGGCGCCGCGGAAGCCGTCGAACCAAGGCGAGTTGTTGATCACGATGGTGAACGGCGCTTGGCGTGCGGCTTGCGCGCGGGCCCCGGGAACCCAGGAAAGCGCCGTAACGGCGCCCGCGCCCATCAGGACTTCGCGGCGATTGGTGGTGAACATACGTCTTCTCCCTTTATGGATGGCGCCGCCGGTTAGCCGGCGGTCACGTTGTTACGCGCCGCCAGCGCCTTCATCTCTTCGTACTGGCGGTTGATTTCGGCCTCCAACGCGGCGCCCTTCAGGAAAGCGGGGCTCATGTTGAACTCGGCGAATTTCTGGACGACTTCGGGATCCTTCATCCCTTCGCGCAAGGCCTCGGCGAAGCGATCGACCCGGTCGGCGGGCGTGGCCTTGGGCATCCACCACCAGTAATTCAGATTGAGCAGCAGATCGGTGCCCTGCTCGCGAGCGGTGGCGAGGTTCGGCCAGCTCGGCAAACGCTGCGGCGCGAAGATCGCGACGATGGTGAGATCGCCCGAATCGACCAGGGGCTTCGCTTCGTTCACCGTCAGGAACGCGCAATCGACATGCCCGCCGGCCAACGCCGTGCGCGTCGGGCCGCCGCCGCCGGTGTTGACGAAGCGGAACTTGACGCCCGTCTTGTCGGAGAGCGACAGGAACAGGAAATGGTTGATGGCACCGATCTGCACGCCCGCGCGCAGCTCGCCTGCCTTGGCGGCAGCGAGGAAGCTCTTCAAATCCTGATAGGGCGACTTGCGATTGACGACGACGGTGACGTACTCGGCCGCGACCTGCGCCACTTTCGCGAACGCCTCGGGCCCGAAATCCATGACCTTCAACGCGGCCGCCGTCAGCAGCGCTTGATGGACCGCGAGAACGGTGTGCCCGTCGGGGGCCGCGTCGCGCACCTGGCGATTGCCGATCGACGTGCCGCCGCCCACGACATTGGCGACCGCGACGGGCTGACCCAGAATGCGCTGCAACGGCGTCTGGAAAAAGCGGCCGATATAGTCCGCACTGCCGCCCGGCGGGTTCGGCACCACGATGCGGATCGGCTTGTCGGGATAGGTTTGCGCGAAGGCGGGCGCGATGCCCGGCGCCGCGAAGGCGGCGGCGGCGGTTCCGGCGATGAAACTTCTGCGGCGCATGGGGGTCTCCTCGGTTTATCCGTTTTGGGTTGCGGGGGTGCGTTGGCGGCGCAGATCGCGCCACAAAGGCCAGACGAACATCGCGATCGCGACGGCGAAGAAGCCGACGGCGATGGGGCGCTGGAACAGCGGCCAGATCGACCCGTCGGTCGCCATCAGGCCGGCGCGCAATTGACCCTCGGCGAGCGGCGCCAGGATCAAACCGATCACGAAAGGTCCCAGCGGCACCGACGCCAGCTCAAGCAGGAACCCGACGATGCCAAAAGCGAGCATCGTCCAGACGTCGAACAGGCGGCCGTTTTCGGCGAGCGCGCCGATCACGCACAGCACGACGATCGCCGGCAGAATATAGGCCCGCGGCACATACATCAGCCGCGCGATCCAGATGCAGCCGACGATCATCATCGCGTACATCGCGACATGCGCCAAAAGATGCGAGGCCATCAGCGCGCCGACCACGTCGGGCGAATTGGTGAACAGCGTCGGACCTGGCTGGATGTTGTGCATCAGCAGCGCCGCCAGCAGGATCGACGAAGCGGGACTGCCGGGAATGCCCAGCGTGATCATCGGGATCAGCGCCCCGCCGGTATTCGCGTTGTTCGCGGACTCCGAAGCGACGATGCCATCGTCGAAGCCGGTGCCGAACTTCTCCGGCGTCTTCGACAGGTTCTTCGCCGTCGAATAGGCGACGATCGAACTGACGCTCGCACCGACGCCCGGCAGAATGCCGATCCAAATGCCGATCAACGACGAACGGATGATGTTCCAGCCTTGCTTCAGATAGTCGCGCGGCGACAGGAAGATGCCGCGCAAACTGGGATCGAGCCGGTCGAAGCGCTGGCGCGCATGCATCGCGTCGCCCAAAACTTGGCTGACCGCGAAGGCGCCCAGAATGACGGAAAGCTGGCTGAAGCCGCCCGCCATCTCGTCGAAGCCGTAAGTCAGGCGCAGCTGGCCGGACGTTTCGTCGACGCCGGGATAGGATACCAGCATGCCGAACAAACCGGCCATCAGCCCTTTCGTGACGGAGCCCTGGCTCAATGTGGCGATCAACACCAGCGCCATGAAGACCAGCGCGAAATTCTCGAACGGGCCGAAGGCCAGCGCCAAACGCGCCATCATGGGCGACAACGTGACCAGCGCCACCCAGGACAAGGCGCCCCCGATCAGCGAAGCGGAAATCCCCAAACCCAAGGCGCGCCCCGGCCTGCCGCCGCGCGCCATCGGAAAACCGTCGAGCGTGGTGACGACGGATGCCGGCTCGCCCGGAATGCGCATCAGCGTCGCGGTGATCAAGCCGCCCGAGATGCCGCCGACATAGATCGACATCATCAGGATCACGCCGTCGGCGCTGGCCATGCGATAGGTGAAGGGCAGCGAAAGGGCGAGCAGCGCCCCGCCGGTCAAACCCGGCAGCGCGCCCACGACGATGCCCATGAACGTGCCCAACAGCAGCAGCATGAGCGGCCCGGGCGTGAGGAGGTGCAAGAAGCTTTGCGCGAGATCCATCGGCCGGGCCCTACGGAAGATCGATCAGCATCGCGCGGAACCCGAGATCGATCCCCGCGCCAAGCGCCACCGCAACGACCGCGAGGATCAGCAGCGCGCGCGGCGTGCGCACGCTCAACACCCAGCCCAGCGCCAGCATGTAGACGATCGAGGCGATCATGAATCCGACGATCGGCATCGCCGCGACATAGGCGATCGACAAACCCACCGCCCAAACGGAGAAGGACGGCACCACCGTATAGGAGTCGTCGACCGCTTCGTTGGCGGTGAACAAAGCTTGCGCATTCCCGCGCGTCGAATGGCGCAGCAAAACGCGCGCGAGCAGGAAGACCGCCAAGGCCAGCACGCAGGCGGCCGTCCAGAACGGCACCGCGGCCGCCCCGACCGGGTCGTAAGGCGCTTTGGGCTGGTTGCGCAGCCCCCACATCGTGAATAACGCGACCGCGATCATGGCGAGCGCGAATGTCGCGTCACCCTTCGCCAGGCCGGATTTGCGGTCCTGCTCGTTCACCGGCGTGCTCCCTCCGGCCGCCAGCGTTCGTCTCGGTGCCGCAGCCACTCGTGTTGTCTGCGACCTTGACACCTGACGATGGGTCCGACAACTACCATGTGGGCCCAGATCGATAACCATTGGCTATAGGGCGCTTGGCGGAGGGTGTTTTCGTGCAGTTGCAGCAATTGCGTCATGTCGTGGCGCTGATCGATCATCGCAGTTTGGCGAGTGCGGCGAAGGTGCTGGGAATCTCCCAGCCCGCGCTGAGCAAGAGCTTGCGCCGCTTGGAAAGCTATCTCGGCGTCAAATTGTTCGAACGCACGCCGCATGGCGTTCTGGCGACGGAGTTCGGCCGCGAATTCGCGCGTCACGCGCGCGCGATCGCGTCGGAAGTGTCCGAAGCCGAACGCACGGTCGGCGCGATCCGCGACGGCCGTGAAGGGCGCATCGCCATCGGTTCCGCACCCAGCGTCATCGCCAGCGTGCTGCCGATCGCGACCGCGCGATTGCTGCGCGGACGCAACGATCTGAAGGTCACCGTCGTCGGCGGGCTGCACGACCGCCTGTTCGAATGGCTGCGCGCGGGCGAACTCGACGTCGTGATCTCCAACCTCGTCGACCAGCCGGACGATTCGGATCTCGAGCAGGAGACGCTGTTCGTCGATCGCGTCGTGCTGGCCTGCCGCCCCGGCCATCCGCTGACCGCCAAGCGCAATCCGTCGAAGAAGGAGCTCGAGCGCTATCGCTGGGTTCTGCCGTCGACCGCGATCGTCACGCGCCAGCGTCTGGAACTGGCGCTGAAGGCGCATGGCATCGCGCCGCCGCGCCTCGCCGTGGAAACGAACGCGCTGGCCTTCATGCGCGCGATGATTCTGGAAACCGACTGCCTCGGCTATCTGCCGGCGGTCACGATGTTGCCGGGTCGCGAATGCGCCGGCGTCGTCCCGGCGGGGGCGGGCTGGCTCGATTGGCATCGGCCGGTCGGCCTCACCTTGCGCAAGCGAACGGAGCTGTCGCCGGCCTGCCGCCGCCTGATCGCCGAGTTGCGCAAAGTCTGCGCCGAGCGCTTTCCCACGACCAAGCGCGGTGTGGCGCATAAAAGCGGACCCATGCGCGGTGCCGAACGCGACGGCTTGGTCTAGCGCCGCCCGGAAAACACCCCGCATCGCCGGATTTTTCATGTCCGGCACTTCACGGCGATGAATCGCGGCGGCGGGCATTTCCCAAACCTCCCTCGTCGCATCGTTCTTGACTGTATGTTCAAATGATCATATGTCTAAACATTATGGGGAGTAAAGATGCTTAAAACGGACGCGTCCGGCCTTGTCGCCGAAACCACGCGCATCGACGGGCCGGAAACCGGGCCCATCGTTCTGGCGCCCTTCGTGCGCGGCGATCGGGTGCCGATGCATATCCAAATCCACGAGAACCTCGTGCTGCAATTGACCTCGGGCAAATTCGGGTCCGGCGCGGAACTGCCGCCCGAAGCCGCCCTGTGCGAACATTACGGTGTGAGCCGCGGCACGATCCGCCAGGCGCTGGCCGAATTGGCGCGCGACGGGCTGATCGAGCGCCATCCCGGGCGCGGCTCGTTCCTGCGCCGCCCGAAATTCGAAGGCAGCGTCGTCGGCTCCTATTCGCAGTTCCGCGTCGAGGGTCCGCCGCTCGATCCGGGCGCGCATGTGCTGGATTGCGTGACGCGCAAGGCCGACCCGGTGCTCGCCAAAGCGCTGGGGCTGGGCCATGAGCGTAGCGTCGTCATGTTGCGCCGCTTGCGTTTCGCGGGCGGCGTGCCGGTCACGCTGCAAACCAGCGCCCTGCCCGCATCTTTGTTTCCGGGCCTCGCCAAACACAATCTGACCGAACGCCATCTCGTCGATATCCTGCGCGACGAATACGGCGTTACGCTGGTGCGCGCGGAAGAACTCATCGAACCCGCGATCTGCAACGCGTTCGACGCGCGCCAACTCGGCATTAAAGCCGGCGCGCCCGTCTTCCAGATCGAACGCCGCACCTTCCTGCCCGACGGACGTATCGGCGAGTTCCGCCGCGCGGTGATGCGCGGCGACGTCTATCGTTATCGATTGGATCTGCGATGAGCGGCCTGCCGATCGCCCAAGCGCGCGATGGCGCGCACGGCAAAGTAACCTTGTCCGGCCCCGCCCCGGTCGCCGCGGGCATGTCCGGCGAATGGACCGTCACCTATACCGCCGGCCCCAACGGCTTGGCGCCGGGTGGTGCCATCGCGTTGATCCGCCGCTGGCCCAGTGATTGGGACACGCCGCAAACCGACAAGCCGGGCAAGCCCGGCTTCACCGCGATCCGTGTCGAACCGTCGCGCCCGCATCGCTGGCGCACGCGCCGCTCGATCGATTGGCATCCCTTCGATCACGTGTTCGAGATCGAGTTTCCCGACGGCTTACCCGCCGGCGCCGTACTATCCGTCGCGACCAAGGGCCGCGCACAAACCTTCATCGAAGAGGAATCGCCTTTGTCGGTGCGCGTGCGCCCGTCGAAGGCCGAATGGATCGAGATCGACGTGCTGAACGTCGAAGTCGTCGCCGCGCGCGCGTCGGTCGGCGAATTGATCGCGCCCAGCGAGATCGTCGCGGGCGAAAGCTTCGAACTCGTCTATCGCATCGCCGACGAATGGGGCAATCCGGCCGACCTTGTCGAGCGTCCCGCCCCGACCGGCGCCAAGATCGAACCTCTGCCGGATTTGCCCGGCATTCGCCGTTGGCGCGCGACCATCGATGCGCCCGGCCTGCATCGCCTGGAATTGCACGGCATGCTTGGGCCTGCCATTTCCAATCCGATCCGCGTTCACGCGACGGCACCGGCGACGCGCATCTTTTGGGGCGATATCCATGCCCAATCGCTGGTCGGCTGCGGGGCGCGTACGGTCGACGCCTTCTTCCGCCATGCGCGCGACTTCGCGCGGATCGATTTCGCCAGCCATCAGGCGAATTGCTTCCTGGTGACCGGCCCCGAATGGATGGAGACGGAGACCGTCACCGCCGAACATAACGAGTCCGGCCGGTTCGTCACTCTGCTGGGCCTCGAATGGTCGGCCGATACGGCGCGCGGCGGCGACCGCAACCTGTTCTTCCCCGGCGATACGGCGCAGATCACGCGCTGCAGCCACGAATATGTGGACGACAAATCCGATATCGCGAGCGATCTGCCACTCGCCGAGGATTTTCACGCCAAGTATCGCGGCAGCGACGTCGTCATCGGTCTGCATGTCGGCGGCCGCACGACCGATTTGTCGCGCCACGAACCCTCGGTCGAACGCCTGATCGAGATTCATTCGACGCATGCGACGTCGGAATGGTTCGTGCTGGAGGCGCTACGGCGCGGCTATCGCATGGGCGTGACGGCCGGCAGCGACGGCGTGGACGGCCGCCCGGGCGCGAGCCATCCCGGCCATCAAGCGGTGCGCAATGTGCGCGGCGGCTTGGTAGCAGCCGCCATGCCCGTCCTCGATCGCAAATCGCTGCTCGCCGCCCTTCACGCGCGCAACTGCTACGCGACCAACGGTGCCCGCATCGTGCTGCGCTTTTCCGCCGACGGCCAGAAGATGGGCGCGGAGTTCCAAGCGCCGCGTCCGCCGCTGCTGTCGATCGAAATCGACGGCACGGCGCCGATCGAAGCGATCGATATTTTCCGGGGGACGGAGATCGTCCACCACATCGAGCCCCACGCCAAGAACGCGGAACTGTCCGACCGCTTGCGTATCGCCTGGCGTGGCGCCACGGCGCCGGGCAATTTCTCCCGCGCGCGCATGGTCTGGGACGGTGCCGCGACGCTATCGGGCGGTACATTCGCCGACGCGCAAGGCTATGCGCTCGACACGCCCGACGAGGGAATTACCGGCTTCGAGCCGCGTAAGATCGTCTGGCGCTCGGCGACCGGCGGCGATTGGGACGGCATCACCGCCACGCTCGCCGCCCCCGGCGACGCGACGCTGGCGATCGATACGCCGCAAATCTCCGTCACCGTGCCGGTTGCGCGTTTGCGCCAAGGCCCCGCCTATTTCGCCGACGACGTGCCGCATCGCGAGCTCGAACTGCGCTTACTGCCCAAGGATTTAGGACCGTCGTCGTGGCGCGGGGAATTTCGCGACGGCGCGATGAAGCCGGGCTGGAACGCCTATTGGTTCCGCGTGCGTCAATGGGATGGCGGCATCGCATGGTCGAGCCCGATCTTCGTCGAGATGACGGGAACGCCGCGATGATCGAGATTTCCAAGCTCGCGAAGGTTTTCGCCAACGATACCGACGCGCCGGTGTTGGGCGAAGTGGACCTATCGATCGCCGACAACGAATTCGTCGTGCTGCTCGGCCGAAGCGGCTGCGGCAAGACCACTTTGCTCAATCTGATCGCGGGCCTCGAAACGCCGTCGGGCGGCGAATTGCGCGTCGGCGGCAAGACGGTGACCGGCCCCGGTGCGGGCAAGGGCATGGTGTTCCAGCAGGGCGCCTTGTTCCCGTGGCTCACCGCCAAGGCGAATATCGCCTTCGCCGCCGTCAATCGCGGCGTGAAGAAAGACGCCGCCGATGCGCTGGCGTCGGAACTCCTCGCCCTTGTGGGCCTTGCGGCGGCGGCCGAGAAATATCCGTTCGAGCTATCGGGCGGCATGCAGCAGCGCGTGGCGATCGCGCGCGCTTTGGCGCTCGATCCCGAAATCCTGCTGATGGATGAGCCCTTCGGCGCGCTCGACGAAATCACCCGCAACGAAATGCAGGACGAGTTGTTGCGCGTCTGGGCGCAGCGGCGCAAGACGGTGGTGTTCGTCACGCACTCGATCTGGGAAGGTTTGATCCTGGCCGATCGCGTGCTGGTGATGGCGCCGCGTCCCGGCCGCTTCGTGCTGGAACGGCGAATCGATTTGCCGCGCCCACGCCGACGCAGCGATCCCACGCTCGTCGCGCTCTACGACGAAATCTGGTCGCATCTGCACGGGGGGCCGGTTTGAGCCCCCGGGCGCAAGCTTGGCTCGTTCCCGCCGCCGTGCTGGCGGCGTTCCTGGGAATCTGGGAATTCGCCGCCGATCAAGGCTGGCTGCGCCCGATTCAATTCCCACCGCCCAGCCGCCTAGCCGGAAGTTTCATCGACCTCGCCACGCGCGGCTTTCCGCAAGGCATCACCTTGTGGACGCATGCGGGTATCACCATCGCGCGTATTCTCGCGGGCCATATCCTGGCCGTGGCGTTGGCGATCCCGCTCGGCATCCTGATAGGTTCCTATCCGTTGCTCGACCGTGCGACGGCGCCGCTGGTCGCCTTCTGCCGCTCGGTCGCGACGCTGAGCCTGCTGCCGCTCGCCCTCGTGTGGTTCGGCACCGGCGAAGCCTCGAAGATCTTCCTGATCGGCTATGGCTGTTTCTGGGTGATGCTGTCGGCGACGATCGGCGCCGTGAAGCTCGTCGATCCGGTGCTGATCCGCGCGGCGCGGACCATGGACACGCCGCAAGCCGAGATTTTCCGCCGTGTCATCCTGCCCGCCGCCGCCCCACGCTTAATGTCGGGTGCGCGCGTGGCGCTGGGCGTGGGCTTCATGGTGATCGTGGGCGCCGAGATGATCGGTACGATCCGCGGCCTCGGCTCGCTGATCATGGAAGCGCGCACCTTCTATCGCACCGACATCACCATGGTCGGGATGCTGTGCATCGGCGCGTTCGGCTTGGCGATCACAACCGCGATGGCGAAGCTCGAAGCCTGGCTGATCCCCTGGCAAGCGCGGGTCGAAGGACAATCCAAATGACGCCCCGCGATTCATTCTTCGCCCGGCACGCGGGCTGGTTCGGCATCGCGTTCTTCCTGGCGCTGTGGGAAGCCGCCGCGCGGTTCGGCTGGCGCGACCCGTCGATCATGCCCGCCCCCAGCCAAGCGATAATGGCGGCGATCGCCCATCTGCCGCCGCGCGAGTTGGTCGAACATGTCGCATGGAGCCTATGGCGCGTCGTCGCCGGCTTCGGCATCGGCGCGCTGGCCGCGATTGCGCTCGGCATCGCCGCCGGCTGGTATCGGCCCGTCGCGCTCGTCGCGCGGCCCTTCGTCGAGATTTTGCGCCCGATCCCGCCGCTCGCCTGGATTCCGATCGCGATCGTCTGGTTCGGCCTGGGCGAGCCGTCGAAGATTTTCGTCATCGTCATCGGCGTGTTCTTCCCCGTGTTCACCGCGACCGCGCGCGGCATGGCATCGATCCCGCCCGCAATCCTGCGTGCCGCGCGCACGATGGATGTGGACGGCGTGCGCCTGCTGGTCAAAGTCGCCATCCCCGCCGCGATGCCCGATATCGCCACGGGCTTGCGCATCGGCTTCGGCCTGGGCTTCGGCGTGTTGGTCGCGGCGGAGCTGATCGCCGCCGAACGCGGGATGGGTCATCTGGTGATGGAAGCCCGCCAGCTCGGCCAACTCGGCGTTTCCATCTTCGGCATTTTCCTGATCGGCATCGTCAATCTGATCGCCGATCGCCAGCTCGCCCGGCTGATCGGCCGGACGATCGGCCGCTGGCACGCGCTTTAATCAAAAAGGGAGGCTAGACCATGAAACGACGCACTTTCGTACTGACCGCCGCCGCCACGCTCGCGGCCCCCGCTTTCGTGCACGCGCAAGCCAAACCCGAAGTGAGCAAGCTCGGTATCGGCTTCGGCCTCGATCCCGTGTTCGCCCCGCATATCGTGGCGATGGAAAAAGGCTGGCTGCGCGAGGCGGGTTTCACAGACATCGCGACACCCAGCTTCACCAGCGGTGCTTTGGCCGGCGAAGCGCTGATCGCCGATCAGATCCAGCTGTGGACGCCGGGCAATTTGCCGCCGATCTCGATGGCGAATTCGGGCGTGCCGGCCGTGGTGCTGGGCACCAACTGCATCGCCACGCAAGCCGAACAACTCGTCGTGCGCAACGACGCCAACGTCACGAAGCCGGAAGACCTCTACAAAATCCGCATCGGCCTGCTCGCGGGTTCGACCGCGTCGGCGACGCTGCATATCCTCGCCAAGCACTACAAACTCGACGAATCCAAGCTACAGGTCGTCAATATGCCCCCGCCCGAACAGCTCGCGGGGCTCACCAACAACAATATCCAAGCGCTGCTGTGCTGGCAGCCTTGGGCCCATAACGCGCTGCGCCTGGGCAACACGACGATGCTGCATTCGGGCACGACCAGCGGCTTCGCGGCCAACAAGGGCGCCAAGGTGCAGATCTCGGCCACGCGTTCGCTGTTCGTGGCGAGCGAGGCTTTCGTGCGCAAGAACCCGATCGCCACGCGCACGCTGATGGCCATTCTGGTGCGCGGCCAAAAATACGTCGCCAACCCGAGCAATCGGGCCGAGGTGATCGATCTCGTCGCGCAGAAGACCCGCCAGGACAAGGCGCTGGTCGAAGCGATCTGGGGCGATTACGACTTCAACCCCGCCTTCGACGACGCATACGTGGCCGATATGGACGCGCTGGGCGCCTATCTCGTCGCCTCCGGCCGTCTGCGGAGTGCACGCTCGCCGCTCGACTACACCTTCACCGATCCGGTTGCGGCGGCCGACGCCGCCTTGGTGAAGCGCGCCGGGCGCTGGAAGGCCTGACCGCGATGGCGCGCATCGGGATCGCTTTCGTCGGCACCGGCTTCATCGCCGGCTATCACCTGGACGCGCTCGCGACGATACCGGATGCCGATATCCGGGTCGTCGTCGGGCGCGATCCCGCCAAAGCGGCTTCGTTCGCCGCCCAGCGGGGTATTCCGGCCGGGACGAGCGATCTCGATGCGGTGCTGGCGCGGGCGGATATCGGTGCGATCGTCGTCGCCTCGCCCGACGATACCCACGAATCGATATGCCTGAAGGCGATCGCGGCGGGCAAGGCGATCCTGGTGCAAAAGCCGATGGCGCCCGACGCCGCCGCGTGTCGGCGGATGATCGCGGCGGCGCAAGAAGCCAAAGTCGATCTGCAAGTCAGCTTCATGCACCGCTATTTCGAAGAATTTGCCGCCGCGCGCGATTTGATCGCTTCGGGCGAAATCGGCACGCCGACCAGTGCGCGTATGCGCAACGCGACGCCGGGTCCCGATTGGGGCGATTGGTTCTTCAAGAAATCGCGCGTCGGCGGCGGCGTGGTGCTGCAACTCGGCGTGCACGGCATCGATCTGCTGACACAGCTTTTCGGGCCTGTCGCATCGCTCAACGCCACGACGGCGATTTTGCGCCCCGAACGGCGCTTGGCCGACGGGCGTGTCGTGACGGTCGAAAATCCCGACAGCGCCTGGGCGACCTATCGCTTCGCCAACGGCGTGGCCGCATCGCACGACATGTCAATGATCGAAGCGGCGGGTACGGATCGCTTCGGTATGGAAATCTACGGCACCGACGGCACGATCCAGTTGCGGGGCGTCGCCGGGCCGTTGCGCTTGCGCCGCAAGGGAGCGACCGCGTGGGAGACGCCCAAGCTGTCCTCGCCGCCGCTCGGTCAGCGCCACCACCAGCGCTGGCTGGACGGTCTGATCGGCGCCAAACCCAAAGAATCCACCGCGCGCGACGCGCTGGCGGGATTGCTGATCGCCGAGGCGATCGAGCGCTCCGCCGCACGTGACGGCGCCGCCACGGAAGTCGAACAGCCATGATCCGGATCGCGATCCTCAGCTTCGCGCATTATCACGCGAATTTCTGGACCGAGGCGTTTCTCGTCGAGAAAGATCTCCAAGTATCGGCGATTTGGGATGACGACCAAGCGCGCGGACGCGAGGCGGCCTCGCGGTTCGGGGTGAACTTCGAACCCGATCTCGCCAAAGCGATTGACGGTGCCGATGCCGTCGCGGTGTGCAGCGAGACGGTGAAGCATGTCCCGCTGATCGAAGCGGCTGCCGCGCGCGGCAAAGCGGTGTTGTGCGAAAAGCCGATCGCGCGCGATTTGGCCGACGCCAAGAGAATCGCCGTATCGGTGCGCGCGTCGGGCATCGCGTTCATGCAGAGCTTTCCCAAGCGCTTCGACCCGGTGTCGCATGAATTGCGCCGTTTGGTTTCGTCGGGCGAACTTGGCCGCATCGGCATGGTGCGTATCCGGCACGGGCATTTCTACGGCCTCGATCCCGAATTCGGACAGCGCTGGTATGTCGACCCCGCCAATTCCGGCGGTGGCGCTCTGCTCGACGAAGGCGTGCACGCGGCCGATTTCCTATGCTGGACGTTCGGCTTGGCGGATAGCGTCGTCGCCAGCGCCACGTCGGCGTTGGGGTTGAAGGTCGAGGACCAGGCCATCGCGACCTTCTCGTGGGCCAACGGCATGATCGGCGAGATCGCGTCGAGCTTCGCCTTCGTCGCCGCCGATTCCTCGATCGAGATCTTCGGCACAGAAGGAACCGCGATCGTTTCCGGTGTGGATCTCGCCTCGCGCGACATCACGCCATCCGGCTTCCTCAAGACCTTCCGGCGCGACTTGCCGACGCGCGAATGGCGCATCAGCGATCTGATCCCGCAATTCAAGCGCGGTCAGTTCCATCACCAGAACGCCATCGCTTTCGCCCAGGCGCTGCGCACCAAGACGGCACCCCCGGTCGGGCTCGACGACGGTATTCGCGCATTGGCGATGATCGAAGCCGCGTATACCTCGATCCGGTCGAGCAAGCGCGAAAAGATCGCCGCGATCTAGGGCGACGCGGCGGAACGGCGGAGCAACTCGATCAGCGCGTTGATGGGGGCGACGTTCGCCAGCGTACGCGCGAACATCGCCCCGCCTTTGAAGCGTGTCCCTTCGATCGGCAAGGGCAGTTCCACCAGCCCTTGACCGACGGCGGAGACGAGCAGGCCGCTCGCCACGCAGCCCAGATACGGTCCGCTGCGCAGTAGCTGGAAGATCGCCATGACCGAAGTGGACTCCACCGCGATGCGCGGCGGCTCGGCGCCCATGCGGCGGAAAATGCTTTCGCGCGAGGCGACGGTTTCGTCGTCGTCCTGGTAGACGACCCAGGGATGGGCCGCGAGATCGGCGGCGGTGATCCGCCGCTTGGCCGCCAGCGGATGCGACTTCGACGCGATGATGCACAAGCGCACATTCACGATATGCCGAGTCTCGATGTAATCGGGGATGCCGGTCGTCGGCAGGCGGCCGACGACGATATCAAGATCACCGCCGAACAATGCGGGCAGCGTGCGCGGATTGGCGCCGACCAACAGATCGATGCGCAAGCGCGGAAACCGCGCCTGCAATTCCGATATCGCGGCGGGCAGCAAGGCGGCGGCGAAATAAAGCCCGGCACCGACGCGCAAATGCCCGGTGCGCCCCGCCTTGAAAGCGCCGAGTTCGGATTGCGCGAAATTCCACTCGGTTTCGATCTGCTTGGCGTGACGCAGCAACGCGACACCGAAACGCGTGAGCACGACGCCGCGCGCGCGCCGTTCGAACAGCGACACGCCCAATTCGCGCTCCAGCCGATGGATCGCTTTGCTGACTGCCGGTTGGCTGATCGACATTTCCTGGGCGCCGGCGCTGATGCTGCCGCCCTTGGCAACCGCAAGGAACGGCCGCAGGAGGGCCACGTTCTGCAACATAGGTATTCCTCACGGTTATTCAAATAGGCCGAAATGGAACTTTACGGACTATCTCGCCGGATGAAAAGCTTGCGGGATCGAGGTGCCCAAATAACGCACCGAAAAGGGGAGAATTCGCCGGCAATGCGTACCGTCTTCGTCCTGTTCGATTCCCTCGTCCGCTCGGCGATGAGCGCTTACGCCGATACGCATGTGCACACGCCGAATTTCAAGCGCTTCGCCCAGCGCGCGGTGACGTTCGACAGCCATTTCGTCGGCAGCCTGCCGTGTATGCCGGCCCGGCGCGACATCCATACCGGCCGGATGAACTTCCTGCATCGCAGCTGGGGCCCGATGGAGCCCTACGACAATTCGTTCCCCGAGATGCTGCGCGACGCGAATATCCATTCGCATCTCGTGACCGACCATATGCACTATTTCGAGGACGGCGGCGCCACCTATCACGGGCGCTTCCGGTCCTGGGATTTCATCCGCGGCCAGGAATACGATCCGTGGAAGGCGATGGTCCAGCCGCCGATCGACCGACTGCAGGAGAAGTACAACGTCAAACACTACGATTTCGCCAACAACTGGAAGCGCCTGCAGAACGCGATCAATCGCGAGTACATGGTCGAGGAGAAGGATTTCTGCCTGCCGCGCTGCTTCGACAGCGCGTTCGAATTCCTCGACCTCAATCGCGGCGCCGATAATTGGTTCATGCTGCTGGAATGCTTCGACCCGCACGAGCCGTTCCACGCGCCCGATCGGTTCAAGGACCGCTACCGCACCGGCTATAACGGCGGCATTCTCGACTGGCCGCATTACGAGAAGGTCGTCGAAAGCCCCGAGGAGATCGCCGAGATTCGCGCCAATTATGCGGCGCTGATGACGGCGTGCGATCACTATTTCGGCAAGCTGATCGATTATTTCGACAAGCACGATATGTGGAAGGACACGGCGATCGTGCTGTCGACCGACCACGGCTTCCTGCTGGCCGAGCACGATTGGTGGGGCAAGAATCTGATGCCCTACTACACCGACATCTCCCATATTCCGCTGATCATCCATCATCCGGCGCATACGCGTAGCGCGGGCCAGCGCCGCAACGCCGTAACCCAGACGATGGATCTGATGCCGACGATCCTCGACATGTTCGGCATCGCGATTCCGCCCGAGGTTTGCGGCCGATCGCTGCTGCCGCTGCTCGACGAAGACAAGCCGATCCGCGACATCGGCATTTTCGGTATGTTCGGCGGGCCGATCGGCGCCACCGACGGGCGCTACACCTATTATCTTTATCCGGGCGATCTCTACGGGCCGGGCCTGCACGAATACACGCTGATGCCCACGCATCTGCATTCGCTGTTCAGTGCCGCCGAAATGAAGACCGCGAAACTGCGCGAGCCCTTCGACTTCACCAAGGGGATGCCGATCCTGAAGATCGACGCGCTGATGGACGCGCGCCGCATTCCCGTCCACGACGGCAAGCAATTCGATCCTGGCGTGGGCACGACGCTTTACGACATTTCGGTCGACCCCAAACAGCTGAAGCCGTTCCGCGACGACGCGATCGAGCGGCGCTTCCGGCACGGGATCGCCGAACAGATGCGCCTGCACGACGCCCCGGCCGAGATCTACGCCCGCTACGGAATCGGTCCCAAACTGGCCGCATGACGGCCGCTGAAAACGAGGGAGGAAACCATGAAGTTCCAATTCGCGACCGTATTCGCGGCGGCGAGCGCCTTGGCGTTCGCGGCCGCCGGTCCGGCCGCAGCCCAAGCGCCCTTCGCCGATGTCGGCAAGCAGCCCGAGATCTCGATCCTGATCAACTCGTCGCCTTGGTTCGGCGGGTTCGAGAAAGCGGTCGATCTCTACGAGAAGCAGACCGGCAACAAGGTGAAGCTCGACGTGACGCCCTATGGCGGCATGCTGGAGAAGGCGCGCAATGCGGTGCGCGCGGCCAACAGCCCCTACGACATCCTCAATCTCGACGCGCTGTGGACGATTGAATTCTACGAAGGCAGCTTCCTGAAGCCCTTCGCTGAAATCGATCGAGGCTTCGCGCTGCCCGCCGAAGTGCTGACCTTCGAGGATTCGAACTACTGGAACGCGCAGCGCCGCTGGCGCACGCGCGACGGCGGCCAGCTGATGGGCTATTCGCCCAACGGAAATATCCACGTTCTCTATTATCGCGACGATCTGCTGAAGCAAGCCGGCTTGCAGCCGCCCAAGACCTGGGACGATGTCGGCGCGATCTGCCAGAAGCTGAAGAACCCGCCGGGCATGTACGGCTTCGTGACGCGCGGCGAAAAAGGCAACCCGATCCGCTACGACTGGACGCCGTTCCTGCAAGGGGCCGGCGGTTCGATCGTGAAGGCGCCCCAGGACGGCGACTACACAGTCACGATCAACTCGCCGCAGGCCAAGCAAGCGCTCGACAAATTCATCGAGTTGCAGAAGAACTGCGCGCCGCCCAACGTGGGCGTGATCGGCCAGGGCGACGTGATCCAGCTGCTCGCCACCGGCCGCGCGGCGCAAGGCCTCGCGGTCATCGCGGCGTGGTCGACCTTCGACGACAAGCAGAAATCGGCGGTCGTGGGCAAGATCAACACGGCGGTCGTGCCCGGCTTTCCCGGCCGTAATCCGGGTGTGGCGATCGGCAACTGGGTCTTCACCGTGCCGAAGAACGTATCGGCCGAACGCCAGCGTGCCGCCCTCGCCTTCTCGCGCTGGTTCCTGACCGCGGGCGCGCAGCGCGCCTATGCCGAGGCCGGCGGCATTCCCGTGCGTTCCGACACGTTCGCGTCGGAACTCGCCGCGAAGCCGGAATTCCGCTGGATGAAGGCCTATCTCGACAGCCAGCAATACGCCCGCCAGGAACTCGGCTACGCCGAGGGCGCGCAGGTCGAAGCGGTGCTGGGCTTGCGCTTGAACCAAGCGCTGATCGGCGAGATGTCGTCGGCTCGCGCGCTCAACACCGCCGCGCGCGAGATCGAGGAGATCTTCCAGCGCAGCGGCCGGCGCACCGGCAAGCTCGACGCTCTGCCGGAGTGACGTACAGTACCGGGCCGGAAGGCGGGGACCGGGTCGCGCGATCCGGTCCCCGTCGCCGTATCCGGCCCCGCCCGAACGGATGACATGCGGATGAAAGACGACTTCCTCAACCGGACTTTCCGCCACTGGAGCATGTGGCCGTGCCTGGCGTTCCTGCTGGTGCTGTCGGTCTATCCGGTGCTCCAGCTTGTCCCCATGGCGCTGTCGACCATCCAGATCACCGCCGACGGCACGTTCTGGACCTATTCGCCGCGCCGCAATCTCGATCTGCTGCTGGGCGACGAAGTCTTGCGCGATGCGGTCGTCAACACGCTGGTCTTCGTCGTGCTGTCGGTCGCCATCGAAATGGTGCTGGGTTTCTTCGCCGCTTTGTTCATCGCCTGCATGCCGCGCGGCCGCAATTTCGCGCGCACGGTGATGATCCTGCCGATCCTGCTGCCCGCCGTGGCGATCGGCAGCATGTGGAAGCTGATGTTCAACTACGATTTCGGCCTGTTCAACCAGATGGTCGGCCTGATCGGCCTCGACCCGGTCAATTGGCTGGGCGACACGCGCTGGGCGCTGCTGTCGGTCGTCATCGTCGATGTGTGGCACTGGACGCCGTTCGTGTTCCTGATCCTGTTCGCGTCGATCGAAACCCTGCCGCAGGACGTGCTGGAAGCCGGCCGCGTGGACGGCGCCACGGCCTGGCAGATGATCAGCTTGATCATTCTGCCGCTGCTCGGCCCCGCCTTGGCGGTCGCGGCCTTGTTCCGCGCCATCGTCGCTTTCAAGGCGTTCGATCAGGTCTATTTGCTGACGTCGGGCGGGCCTGGCACATCGACCGAGCTGCTCAGCCTGCATTTGAACCGCGTGTTCTTCGAGCAGAACCAGCTCGGCTATGGCGCCATGCTGTCGTTGAGCATTATCGGCGTGATCGTCGCCACCCTCGCTGTCGGCAAATGGTCGACCGTGCAGATCGAACGCAAAAGGACCGGACGATGATCCCCCTGCATGGACGTGCGGCTTGGATCGGCTACGGCGTCGTCGCCTTGGCGATCCTGTTCATCGTCGGCCCCACCGCCTGGATCTTCTTGAACTCGATCAAGTACCAGATCGCGATCTATTCCGGCGCTTGGGTGTTCGAGCCCACGCTCGACAATTATATCGAGGTGCTGTTCAGCCGCCGGTCGGACCTCGTCCATAATCTGTGGAACAGCTTCGTCGTCGCGGGCCTCAGCACCGTCGCCGTGCTGGTCGTCGGGTCGCTGGGCGCCTATGGCGTCCATCGCTGGTTCCGCAGCCGCCTGTTCGCCAAGTTGCTGATGGGCTGGGTGCTGATCTTCCACATGATCCCGGTCATCACGCTGGTGGGACCCTGGTACCTGTTCTTCCAGTCGCTCGGCCTCTACAACACGCTGCTGGCGCTGGTGCTGACCCACATCACCATCAATCTGCCGATGACGATTTGGATCATGCTGACCTATTTCAACGAAGTGCCGACCGAGCTGCGCGAAGCCGCGACGATCGACGGCTGCGGCGACTTCACCACCTTCCGGCGGATTATCCTGCCGCTGGTGGGGCCAGGCCTCGTCTCCTCCGGCATCCTGTCCTTCGTGTTCAGCTGGAACGAATTCGCCATCGCGCTGAACCTGACCGCGCGCGACACGGCGACCGTGCCCGTCGCCATCGCGCGCTTCGCCCAGCAATTCGAGATCCAGCACGCGCAAATGGCCGCATCGTCGATGATCGCGATCGTGCCCGCGTTGCTGCTGATGATCTTCGGTCAGCGCTTCATCGTGCGCGGCCTGACGACCGGCGCGGTCAAGTAACCGTCACTGCTTGACCGATCCGGCCGCGAGGCCGGAGACCATATAGCGCTGCAACGGCAGGAACAGCAGCAGCGTGGGCAGCGTCGTCAGCGCCGAGCCCGCCATCACGTTGCCCCAATCGGTGACGTTCTCGCCGAAATAGATATAGAGGGCGAGCGGCATCGTCTTCATCTCCTCCTGCGTCAACAGGGCGACGGAGAAGAGATATTCCGACCAGCACAGCAGGAAGGCATAGGTCGCCGTCGCGACGATGCCCGGGAACATGATCGGGAAGACGATGCGCCACACGACCTGGAAATAGCTCGCCCCGTCCATGATCGCGGCTTCGTCCAAGCTGCGGGGCACGGCACGCAAATAACCGACCAGCAGATAGACCGAGAACGGGATCGAGATCGCCACGTAGACGAACAACATGCTGCCCCAGTTGTTCAACATGCCCGCGCGCGCGAACAGGATGAACACCGGCGTCACCAGAATGATCCACGGGAAGGTCTGGCCGAGCATGACGGTGGCGAACAGCGTGCCGCGCCCGCGGAAGCGGAATCGCGAAAACGCATAGGCGGCATTGACCGACACGAAAGTCGATAGCAATACGGCACCGATGCACAGCACCAAACTGTTGAGAACGTTATGGCCGAATCCGGCGGCGAAGAGACGCGTGTAATTCTCCAGCGTCATCGACCAGCGTGTGGCCGAGAACATCGTGTCCGGCGTTTTCAGCGACGCGATGAACACCCAGGCCGTCGGATAGATCAGAAACGCGAGCGCGAAGGCCGTGACGGCCAGCGTCGCGAATTGCGCAAGGGCGCTGGGGGCGCGGCTCATCGATCTTCCTCCTCGACCAGCGCCCGCGCGGCGACGTAGCGCAGATAGATCATGCCGAACGCGGTCATGATCGCGGCCATCACCACGCCGGCGGCGGCGCTGTAGCCCAAGCGGCCGTCGATGAAGCCCTTGATATAGATTTCGGTCGCCATGACGTTGGTGAACGTGCCCGGCCCCGCCCCGGTCGTCAGCCACACATAAATGAAATTGTTGAAGGTCCAGAAGGTCGACATCATCGCCATGACGATGATCGCCGGCTTCAGATGCGGCAGATAGATATAGCGCAGCAACTGCGTGCGGCTGGCGCCGTCGATCTCCGCCGCTTCGACCAATTCGCCGGGCAGCGATTGGAGGCTCGCCATGAAGGTCAACGTGACCAGCGGCAGCGTGTTCCAGGTGATGATCAGGATGATCGACGGCCAAACCCAATTGGCGTCGGCCAAAAACGGAATCGGCTGATCGATAAGCCCGAGCCACATCAGGAATTGATTGGCCGCCCCGACGCGCGGATCGAGAATCCAGCGCCACACCACGATCGCGACGACCGGCGGCGTGGCCCAAGGCACGATCAGCAGAATGCGCGTCAGCGTCGACAGGCGCCAAGCGCGGATCGTGCGGCTGTCGAGCAGGAAGGCGAGCGCCAAACCCAGCACGATGCGCACCGTCACGCCCACGACGGTGAGCCAGATCACCGTGTTGAACATGACCCGGCGGAAGCCGGGACTGGTCAGAAGTTCGACGTAGTTTTCAAGGCCGATCCAGCGTCCGCCGTCGCGCAATTGGAAAATGTCGAGATCGGTCGCGCTGATGTCGAGATTGAAGACGAACGGATAGACGTAGAAGGCGCCGAGAAAGAAGAAAGCGGGGACGACCGCGAAAGCGACGAAACCCTTGGCGTTCGCGTGCATCGTGCCGTCCCCGCCCCTTTAGCTTAGCGCTGCTGCAATCGCGCGAGTTCGCGCGCGATCGTGTCGTACAGCTCCTGCCCGGCGGCCTGCGCGGTCTTCTCGCCGATGAAGACCGAGCCGGCCGCACGGCCGACCGCGTTCCACATAAACGGGATCGGCACCGGGCCGGTCGCGTAAGGCCCCCAGCTGCGCGAATTGGCGAGCTGCTTGGGGAACCCGGCGAGTTCCGCGTCCCAAGCGCGGCTGTCGATCGCGGCGCGCTGGGCGGGCGTGTAGTTGTTGTAGTGCTTGAAAGTCGGATCGGGCTTGGTGAGGAACTTGATCAACGCCCAAGCTTGTTCGACGTTCTTCGCGTTCGGGCTGATGCCCAGCATGCGGCCGCCGAAATTGGTGACCGAACCGTTCTTGCCGCCGGGATGTGGCGCCGTCATGAACGGCCGCTTCTTGCCCGGATTGCGTTGATCCCACTTGGTCAGGATCTCGATCGCTACCGTATCGGGCATCGACGCCATCGCGGTGTTGCCGGTCAGCATGCCTTCGACGAGCTCGGGCGCGCCCCACAGGCAGACCGACAAGTTGCTGCGCGGGTTATGCCCTTCGGTGATGTAGGAGTTGTAATACGCCAACGCTTCGGCCGCCTTTTCGGGCGTGACACCCATCACGAACTTGCCCGACGCGTCCTGATCGATCCAGCCGGGGCCGTCCGACCAGAAGTAATAGTTCATGTAGAACCAGATCGACGGCGTGGCGCAGCTGCCCGCCGGGAAGCCCCAGCCCGCCTTGCCGGTGCGCTGATGGATCTGGCGGCTGGCGTCGCGCAAACCCGCCCATGTCGTCGGAAATTCCTTAATCCCGGCTTGTTCGAACAGCTCGGTGTTGTACATCATCGTGAACGTGTCGGTCGTCCACGGCACCGCGTAGGTTTTGCCGTCCGGCCCCTCGGCCAAGTCGCGGGCGAAGAAATCGTTCCAGCCTTTGACACCCATCTGCGCGCCGTCGCGCGCGATAAGATCGTCGAGCGGCCGCAGCGCCTTGCCGCCGCCGAAGGAGCGCGGCTGCACGAAGGAGATATGCACCACGTCCGGCGCCGTGCCGGTCGCGGCTTCGCGCAGATATTGCTGCTGCATATCCGCCCAGGAAATGCGCTGCATGTTGACCTTGATCGACGGATTCGCCTTTTCGAACTCGTCCAAGGCGGCGCGCATTTGCGGCGCTTCGGGATCGTTGAAGCGAAACGTGATCGTCACCGGCGACTGGGCCTGCAAGGCGGGTGCCGCCAGAAGCCCCGCCGCCAGCGCCGCCCCGGCGACGAGACCGCGCCTTCCGAGTTTATGTCGCATCGTTTTCTCCCTCTTTTGGGTTCGTGTTTTCACGTTCGCCGGCAGGATCGGGCCCGGCCTTTCACCCTGTCGACACGGCCGCATCGATCAATCCGGCTTCCTTCAACTCGCGCCACAAGGCGGATGGGATCGCCGCCGCGCAAGCTTGCAGCGCCGCGCGCACCTCGTCCGGCGACCGGTAGCCGGCCGCGATGCTGGCGATGCGCGGATGGAACAGCGGGAACTGCGTCGCCGCCGCCTGCAACGAAACGCCGTGCCGCGCGCACACCGCTTCGATCTTGCGCACGCGGTCGAGCACGTCCTGGGGCGCGTCGGCGTACCAATACTTGGCGCCGGCGACCGCCCCCGTCGCCAGAATGCCCGAGTGATAGGGGGCGGCGAGCAGGATCGAGATCGTCTTCTTCTCGCAGATCGGCAGCAGCTTAGCGTGCGCCGTGGTATCGAGCAGCGTGTAGCGGCCCGCGAGCATGAAACAGTCGAAATCGCCGTCGGTCGCGAAACGGCACATTAGATCGACGTCGTTGATGCCGACACCGATCGCGCCGATCGTGCCGGCGGCGCGCAAATCGGCGAGCGCGCGATAAGCGCCGTCCATCGCTTGCTTGTAGGTCGCTTCCAGCGCATCGCCACGCCATTTGGCGGTCACGTCGTGGATGAACACGATGTCGATATGCGACGTACCCAACCGTTGCAGACTGTCTTCGATCGAGCGCAGCGCGCCATCGCGCGAATAGTCGTAAACGATGTCGAAGGGCAACGTCGTCGCGAACGGCCCCGGCGTGCGCACGGCCGGATCGGGCTTCAGCAACCGCCCGACCTTGGTCGACAGGACGAACTTGTCGCGCGGATGGCGGCGCAAAGCCGCACCCAAACGATGCTCCGACAGGCCATGGCCGTAGAAAGGCGCCGTATCGAAATAGGAAACGCCCGCCTCGATCGCCGTCGCGACGCTGGCGTTGGCGGCTTCGTCAGTCATATCGGCCAGCAGATTGCCGAACGGTGCGGCCCCGAAGCCGAGCTGCGAGACACGCAGCTTGGTGCGGCCGACTTGCCGCGTGGCGGCCGGATCGAAACTCATTGGCTCTCCTTGCGGGCGCGCGCACTCTTGATATTGTGGACGTGGACGTGATCGCCCGCCGCGAAAGCCTGGGTCGCGAGCGCGATGCGCGCGCCGTATTTCATCACCGGCTCGCCGACCGCGTGGGGGCGCCGCGCGATCTTGTGGCCGAGCGCTACGGCGTCGCGCGCGGTCAAGGTTTCGACCTTGCCGCCGACGCGCACGACAACTTCGTCGCCGGGTGCTAGATCGCGCAACGCCACGGCCACGCCGTCGGCGGGATCGATCGCGATCGCGTTCCATGTTTTTTCCATCGCCGCGCCCGTCACATCGAAGCGCCGGTGCGGGTGAAGCATTCCGCACCTTCGCCATGGATTTCGCCCCACGTCGCCGCGCCCGACGCGACCGACATCACCAGTTCGAACAAGCGTGCGCCCGCATCGGCGATATCCTCGCGCCCTTCGAAGACCGGGCTCGCGTCGAAATCGATCTGCTGGACCAAACGGCGCGCCGTATCGGGGCGGCCGGTGATCTTGATCGTCGGTGCGATCGCATTGGTGAAGGCGTTGCCCGCACCCGTGGTGAACAGCATCAACTGCGCACCGGCCGCCGCGAAGCCGGTCAACGATTCGGGCGAGAAGCTGGGCCCGTCCATCAGATAAAGCCCCTTGCCCGCCGGGCGCTCGGCCAAGGCAAGCACGCCTTGGATCGGCCGCGAACCCGTTTTCGCGATGGCGCCGAGCGACTTTTCCTCGATCGACGACAGACCGCCGCGGATATTCTCCGCCCCCGGATTGTTGCCGGTCAGATCCTGGCCCGTGCGCGCGACGGCTTGCTCGCGGCGCAACACCGCATCGACGATGGCCTTGGCGACGGCATCGTTGGCCGCGCGCTTCGAAACGATGTGCTCCGCCCCCAGCCATTCGACCGTTTCGCCGACGACGGCCGTGCCGCCCGCATCGACCAGGCGATCGACGCAAGCGCCCGAGACGGGATTGGCGACGAGACCCGAAGTCGCGTCCGAATGGCCGCACTCGACGCCCATGAACAGCGCCGATGCGGGGAACTTCTCGCGGCGCAATCGCGACGCTTCATGCGCAAGCTCCCCCGCATGGCGGATGGCGGCGGCACTGGCGTCGAGCGAATCCTCGTGCGTGTCGTCGAGCGCCACGGTGCGGATCGGCTTTCCCGACGCCGCGGCGAGATGCGCGATACCTTCCAAGGCGCCGCGATCCGCACCCACGATCACCGCCCCGGCGATATTGGGATTGCGGCACAAACCGACGAGCTGATCGCGATGCGCGGTCTTGTCGTCGCCGTACTGGCCGCGCCCGTATGGCGTGCCGACGTAAAGGACGCCCGGCAAGGCCTGCGCCGCGCGTTCGGCCGCGCGATTGGCGAGCCCGAGGATCGACAAGACCAGAACATGATTGCGCGTTCCCGCCGAACCGTCGGGCCGCGCATATCCCAGAAACTCTGACGGAACTTTGCCCACCGTCGCGTTTCTCCCGAATTGCGTTGTCGGCACCTTTCACAGGAGCCTTGATTAATGCCCAATGTTAACGCATACATCGAAGAAGACGACAAGAAGAATCTTGAGGGGATCGGGAAACCGTCCATGCCGCCGCGCCGCAACAGCACTGCCGGCCGCTCGCGTTTGGAGGATGTCGCGCGTCACGCGCGCGTCTCCACGATGACGGTCGCGCGCGTGCTGCGCGAACCCCATAAGGTGGCGCCCGACACGCGCGAGCGCGTCTCGGCCGCGTTGGACGCCACCGGGTACACGCCCGATCTGGTCGCGCGCGCGCTCGTGTCCAAGCGCTCGGGCGTCGTCGGCGCGATCGTGCCCGTCCTCTCGAACTCGCTGATCGCCGACGTCATGCAAGGCATGTCTGAAGGTTTGGCGCGCGATCAACGCCAGCTGATGGTCGGCGCGTCCGGCTTCTCGGCGGCGAACGAGGAAGCGCTGGTGCGCAGCTTCCTGTCGCGCCGCGTCGACGCGCTTTACCTCACGGGCACGAGTCATACGGAAGCGACCGTCAAACTGCTGCGCGCCGCCGGTATTCCGGTCGTCGAAGGCGGCAACATTACCGACGATCCCATCGATATGGTCGCGGGCGTGTCGAATATCGACGCCGCCGCCGCCGTGGTGACGCATCTATTGAAGCGTTACGGTCCCGACATCGCTTATGCCGGCGCCTCGCCGGTCGATAACGACCGCGTGCGCGACCGACATCTCGGTTTCCGCCGCGCGATGCGCGAAGCGGGCGCGCGCGTTCCGCCCGAACGCGAGATTCGCACCGAGATGACGATGGCCTCGGGCCGCGACGTGCTCGACAGGATCTTCGCATTGCCGAAACGGCCGCGCGCGCTGTTCTGCTCGTCCGACGTCATCGCGGCGGGGGCGCTGCTGGAATGCCAGCGCCGCGGGATCGACGTGCCGGGCACCCTGGCGATCGCGGGCTACGACGATCTCGATTTCGCGCGCGAGCTCGTCCCCGCCCTCACCAGCGTGCGCATCCCGCGCTACGAGATCGGCATGCGCGCGGCCGAGCTGATCCATCAAGCCCTGAGCGGCAAGCGCCCCAAGCGCCCCGTACAGGCCCTCGATTTCGAACTCGTGATCCGCGACAGCGCCTGACAAGAAGGAAACGCACATGTCCAAATCGGTGATCGTTACGGGGGCGAGCCGCGGCATCGGCAAGGCGACGGCGCTGCTGGCCGCGCGCGACGGCTGGGAAGTCTGCGTCAACTACCGCAATCATCCGGAGGAAGCCGACGCGGTCGTGCGCGAGATCGCGAAGGCGGGCGGCAATGCGATCGCCGTACAGGCCGACATGGCCGACGAGAAGGCGATCTTGGCGATGTTCGCGCGCGTCGATCGCGAATTGGCGCCGCTGGGCGGCCTCGTCAATAACGCCGGCTTCCTGGGCGGCGAGAGCGACATCGAAAAATTCGACGCCGCGAATATGCGCGCGTTATGGGACATCAACGTCGTCGCCTATTTCATCTGCGCGCGCGAAGCGGTCAAACGCATGTCGATCAAGAACGGCGGCAAGGGCGGGGCCATCGTCAACGTCTCGTCGATGTCGGCCGATAGCGGCGGCATCGGTCCGCGCATCCATTACGCGACGACCAACGGCGCGCGGCGCACCTTCACCTTCGGCCTCGCCAAGCAATCGGGCCCGAAGGGGATCCGCGTCAACGGCGTGATGCCTGGCGTCATCGACACGCATTTCAACGACGGTTTCGGCAATGACGAGCGCAACGCCGAGCTTGGTCCCAAAATCCCCATCGGCCGCGTCGGCGTGGGGGCGGATATCGGCGAAACGATCGTTTGGCTGCTGTCGGATCGCGCGGGCTACGTGAACGGCGCCGTTATCCCCGTCAATGGCGGCTTCTTCTGAGGATCGACATGCCAGTCAAACTCCGCGCCATCGATCTGTTTCCCGTCCGCGCCAGCGCAAAGACAGTGTGGGTATTCCTGCGCGCGATCGATTCCGCCGGAAATATCGGCTGGGGCGAAGCGACCTGGATTGGGCATGAGCGCGAATTGTCGACCGTGTTCGCGCGCTACGCGCCGGTCGTGATCGGCGCGCCGGCGACGCCCGAAGGCTGCGGCCTGACGGCGCGCGGCGGCTGCGGCACGGCGGAAGCGGCGATCGTCAGCGCCATCGATCAGGCGCTATGGGATGTCGCGGCACGTAACGCCGGCAAGCCCGTCCACGCGCTGATGGCGCCGGGCGGCAGAACATCCATCCCGATGTACGCCAATATCAATCGCCGCACGGTCGACCGTTCGCCCGAAGGCTTCGCCGCCAGCGCGCGCAAAGCCAATGCGGACGGGTTCGATACGGTGAAGATGGCGCCGTTCGACGGCGTCGTGCCCGGCAAGACCGAAGGCATTGCGGAAGCACTGGCGCGCGTTGCCGCCGTGCGCGAAGCGATCGGCAAATCGCGCAAGCTTTATGTCGATTGCCATTGGCGCTTCGACGAAGCGATCGCCGCCAAGACATTCGACGCGCTCGCCGAAATCGGCATCGACTGGTTCGAATGTCCGATCGCCGAGACGCACGACAACATCCCCGCGCTGAAACGTTTGCGCGCGCAAGCCAACGCCAAAGGCGTGCCGCTCGCGGGGCTGGAGATGGGAACGGGCGTCGATGGTTTCCGCGAATATCTCGACGCCGGTACCTACGATTCGATCATGCCCGACGCGAAATACGCGGGCGGCTTCGCCGAGTTCAAACGCATCGCCGAATACGCGCTCGCGCGCGGCACGAAGGTCTCGCCGCACAATCCCAGCGGCCCGATCTGCCATGTCGCGAGCTTGCATCTATGCGCGGGCCTGCCGGGCTTCTCGGTGCTCGAGCATCAATACGACGAAAGCCCCGTCTTCGGCGCGATCCTGACCGCCCCCTTTCCGCGCCCGCAGAACGGTGCCGCACCCATCCCCGAAGGGCCGGGCTGGGGCATCGCCCTCGACATGAACCAATTGTCGCCGGAAGGCGCTTACAAACGTTTCGGCGCGGAGGCCGGCGCATGAGTAAAACACCGACGATCCTTTCGAACGCCGCGCAAGCCGTGCATCGCGCCAACGCCGTGACCGGCGAATGCGCGTTCTGGCACGCGCCGAGCGGCTTCGTCTGGTGGATCGACATCCAAGGCCAGCGCGTTTTGGGCTATGCGCCCGCGACCGGCGAAGAACGCGTGTTCAACATGCCCTCGATGCCCGGCATGCTCGCCGGGCGACGCAAGGGCGGCATGCTGGTGGGGCTGGAGAACGGCATCCACGAATTCGATCCCGCCACGGGATTGGGCGCCCACCTCGTCGCCGTGGAAGCCGACAACCCGTTGACGCGCGTCAACGACGGGAAGCCCGATTCCGCCGGGCGCTTGTGGTTCGGCACGATGGATAAGTCGGGCCGTGCGCAGCCTTTCGGCGCGCTTTACCGGCTCGATCCCGATCTGCGTTTGACGCGGGTGCGCGAGAATGTGGCCGTGCCCAACGGCATCGCCTTTTCCCCCGATTGCCGGATCATGTATTTCGCCGACAGCGAGACACGGACGATCGAAGCGATCGACTACGATCCCGCCACCGGCGCATTGGGGACGTCGCGCGCTTTCGTGAAATACGCCGAAGGGCTGATCCCGGACGGGACTTGCGTCGATACGCAAGGCGCGCTGTGGGTCGCGGTCGTCGAAGGCGGGCGCATCGAACGCCGCCTGCCCGACGGCACGCTCGACCGCATCGTCGAAGTGCCCGTGTCGCGCCCGACCATGCCGGAGATCGGCGGGCCGGACGGCGAAACGCTGTTCGTCACGTCGCAGCGCCGCGTGCTGTCGCGCGACAAGCTGCGCGCGGAAACGCTGGCCGGCGATCTGCTGGCCGTGCGCATCGGTCAGCGCGCACCCGCACCCCATCTCGTCGCGTTTTAGGAACATCGCCCATGACGTCCTCGATCTTTTCCATGCACGGCCGCAAATGCTTGATCACGGGGGCGAGCCTGTCGATCGGCCGCGCCATCGCGCTGGGCTTCGCCGAGCATGGCGCGGATATCGCCGTGCATTACGCGGCCGAAGCCGACAAGGCGTTCGGTTTTCCCGATGCGGCGCAGGAGACGGTGACGCGGATCCGCGCACTCGGCCGCCAAGCCCATGCGGTCGAAGCCGATCTCGCGGCGCCGGGCGGGCCGAAGCGCGCTTTCGACGGCGCGGTCGCCGCGTTGGGCCAAATCGACGTCGTGGTCGTTTGCGCGTCCGTGCAGATGCGCGAGGAGTTCAGCGCGATCTCGGCCGCCGAACTCGAACGGCAGACGCGGATCAACTTCGACGCGACGATCGAGTTGCTCGGCGTCGCGATTCCGCCGATGCGCGCGCGCAAATGGGGCCGCGTGCTGACCATCGGCAGCATCAATCAAACGCGGCCCGAGCCTTCTTTGGCCGTCTATGCCGCGCTGAAAGCGGCGCAAGCGAATCTCGCCCTCAATCTCGCCGCGCAATGCGGCCGCGATGGCGTACTGGTCAACAATCTCGCGCCCGGCCTGGTCGAGACCGAGCGCAATCGCTGGCGGCGCAAAGACGAAGCCGAATGGCGCGACATCCAGAAAAAAGCCGCGCCGTTGCTGGGTCGCGCCGCGCGGCCCGAGGAAATGGTCGGTGCGGCGCTGCTGCTGTGCTCGGACGCGGGCAGCTACATCACCGGCGCCGATCTGCCGGTCGCGGGCGGGGCGCAACTGCCCGGCGCCTATAACTGACGGAGGATACGCCATGGCGATCGTATCGATCGACGTCTCGCTGCTCGAAGCGGGCTATCTCAACTCCGCGATCTTCCAGCAGAAGCTCGCCACGCCAATGTCGCCCTTCCCCGAATTCGCCACGCGGCGCAGTCTGTGGATGTGGCCGCCGCAGAAGGTGATTACGCGGATCACCGATTCTGAAGGCCGGGTCGGCGTATCGATGACGAATGGAGGTGCGGTCGTCGCGACGATCCTGCGCGACCAATTCGCGCGCCTGCTGACGGGGCGCGACGAAACCAAGATCGACGAGAATTGGGAGATCGCCTTCCGCTCGATCCTGCCGTTCGACCGGTCCGGCTTCGCGATGATGGCGGTCTCCGCGATCGATATCGCCTTGTGGGATTTGCGCGCCAAGCGCGAGGGCCGCGACATCGCCGACATGGTCGGCGGGCGGCGCGCGGTCGAACTCCCGGCCTACACCACGACGCTTTCGCCCGAGCGCTACGCCAAGAGTCCGTTCTTCGGCATCAAGATCCCGATGGTCGCGGGCCCCAGCGACGGTGCCGCGGGCGTGGCCGAGAACGTCGACATCATCCGCCGCGCGCGCGAAGCGGCCGGGCCGGATCGCGACGTGATGCTCGACGCCTTCATGGGCTGGGACGTCGATTACACGTTGCGCATGGTCGAAGCGCTCGCGCCCTATCGCGTGCGCTGGTTCGAAGATCCGCTCTCGCCCGCCGATGTCGGCGCCTATGTCCGCCTGAAGCGCGAAGCGGGCGACGCGATCACGCTGGCGCTGGGCAATTTCTGCTTCAGCCTGTGGGATTGCCGCGCGCTGATCGAAACGGGCGTCGTGTCGATCCTGCAACCCGATATCGCCTGGTGCGGCGGCGTCACCGAAGCGTTGCGCATCGACCAAGACGCGCGCAAAGCGGGCTTGCCGATCATCTTCCACAACACGTCCGAACAGCCTTGGGCGCTGTCGCTCAGCCAAGCGCTCGATACGGTGACGGAAGTCGAATATGTCGACCGCGATCCCGGCTCGATGTTGCACGAGATGTTCCAAGGATCGACCGGTGTGGCCGACGGCAAGGTCCGCACGGGAACCGCGATCGGCAACGTGTTGTCGAAGCGCGTTCAGGACGCGCTGGTGAAGTTCTGACATGGGCGGGCCGCGCGAATACGAGTTGATCGACGGTCACCATCATCTGTGGGACCTCGCGCGCCTGCCTTACGCCTGGCTGCGGCCGGAGGCCCCGCCCCGGCCCTTCGGCGATCACACGAAGATCAAACGAAACTTTTTGCCCGCCGATTATCGCGCGGCGACGGAAGGCCTCGATATCGCCGCCAGCGTGCATGTCGAAGCGATGCCGGGTGCGGCCGATCCGGCGGCGGAGTCAGCATGGCTTGACGAGATACGCCCCGGCGACGGGATCGTCGCCGCGAGCATCGCGCATCTCGATCCGCGTTCGCCCGGTCTCGGCGCCGCCCTCGATGCGCTCGCCCGCCACGAAACAGTGCGCGGCATTCGTACCGGCATCGCGTTTCGCGCGAATTCGCCATGGCGCTTCGCCAACGCCGCTGGCCTCGCGCGGTCCGACGATTTCCGGCGCGGCATCGCGCGCATCGCGGCGCGTGACCACATCGTGGAAATGATTCTGCTGCCCGAACAGATCGTGGAACTCGTCGAACTTGCCGATGCCCACCCACGCGCACCGTTCGTGATCAATCATATGGCGACGCTGGAACCCGGCTTCGAGGATGTTTGGCGCGCAGGCGTGCGCGAAGCGGCGAAGCGCCCCAACATCCACATGAAGCTATCGGGGATGTGGACGATCGCCCGCGACTGGAACGAAGCCGCGATCCGCATGCCCGTTCGCTTCGCGGTCGAAGCCTTCGGGCCTTCGCGCTGCCTATGGGGCAGCAATCTGCCGATCGAAGGATTGATGTGCGGTGCGGCGCGCCAGATCGGCATGCTGCACCGCGTTCTCGGCGATCTGCCGATATCGGACCGCGCCGCGATCTTCGGCGGCACGGCCACGCGACTTTATCGCATCGGTGGTGCCGCCCGTTCTTGACGCCGCCGAATTCGATCCCGATACTCGAAAAAAATCCGAAGGGGAGGAATACAATGAGAAGACTCGCCGCAGTACTCGCCGCCGCCATGGTCGCGGCCGCATCGCCCGCTTTCGCCGTATGGCCCGAGAAGCCGATCAAAGTCGTGATCCCCTTCGGTCCCGGCGGCACGACCGACGTGCTGGCGCGCAATCTACAGCGCGTCATCCAGGAACAGAATTTGGCGCCCCAGCCGATGACGACGATCAATGTCGGCGGGCATTTCTCGGTCGGGTCCACGCAAGTCAAGAACGCGCCGGCCGACGGCTATAATTTCCTGGTCATCCATCTGGCGCTGCTGACGGGCGAGATCGTCGATCCCGCGCGCAAGCTCAGCTACAAGGATTTCGATCCGGTCGCGCTGACCGGCGGTTTCTGCCTGCATCCCGTCGTCCTGCAAACGTCGCCGATCAAGACGCTCAAGGACCTGATGGAGACCGCGAAAGCGAAGCCTTCGACGCTGGTCTTCGGCGTCAATATCGGCGCGCTGAACCACATGGCCGGCGTGTTCATGGAGCAGACCTATCCGGGCGCCAAGTTCCGTTTCGTCCAGATCGGCGGCGGCGGCGAGAATTTCGCGGCGCTCAAAGGCGAACAGACGCAAGTCTCCGTCCTGTCGAGTTCGGAATATCAGAACTTCAAAGGGGCCGGCGTGCACGCGCTCGGCTATACGGGCCCGCAGCGCCTCGACCTAGAGCCGAATATCCCGACCATGCGCGAGCAGGGTTTGAACTTCGAGTTCTGCATCCAGAACTATTGGCTCGCCCCCAAGGGCACGCCGAAGGAAGCGATCGACGGCATGGCCAATCTTCTCGAAAAGACGATGGCCACGCCCGCGATGCTCGACGTCATGAAGAAGCAGGCCTCGACGGCCGAGTTCATGAAGGGCGCCGCCTTCGTCAAGAAACTGGACGACACCTTCGCCGCGATGCGTCCCGTCGCCGAAGCCGCGCGGCCGCAGCGCTAGGCGATGGCGAAGGATCGCCGCACGGCCGTTTGGGAGACGATAACCGGCGCCGGCCTTACATTGGTCGGCGCCGCGTTTCTCGTCGAAGGCTGGAATCTTCCCGACGGGTTTTTCGAGCCGATGGGGCCGCGCCCGGTGCCGCTGGCTCTGGCATGGTTCATCGTCGCGGGATCGTGTTGGCTGTTCGCGACCGGCGCCGTCAGCCTGATCCGCGGCACGGCGCTGCCCAACGAGTATCCGGGTTATCCGGAACTCCCCTGGGCGGCGTTCGGCACGGCGGTCGCGGTCGTCGTCTATTGCGTCGTTTTGTCGTTCGGCATCGCGCCCTACTGGCTGGCGACCGCGCTTTATCTGCTGTTCAACATTCCGTTCCTGGCGGAGAACCGCCGCCGCCTCGTCGTGCCCGGCGCGATCGTCGGGCTGCTGCTCGGCGGCGGCCTGCATCTGATCTTCACGCGTTTGCTCGTGACCGACCTTCCCTGACGGCGGCTTGAAACATGGATCTCGTCTCGGCTCTCGCGTATTGCTTCACGTCGCCGGCTGTATTTTTCCTGATCGGCGGAACATTCGCGGGCATCGTCGTCGGCGCCATTCCCGGCCTGACGGGATCGATGCTCATCGCGCTGTCGCTGCCCTTCACCTTCTACATGGCGCCGGCCGACGCGATGATCCTGCTCGTGTCGATGTATACGGGCTCGATCACCGGCGGCTTGATTTCGGCCATTCTGCTGCGCATGCCGGGCACGCCATCGAACATCATGACGACGTTCGACGGGCACCCGATGGCGAAGCGCGGCGAAGCGGCGCGCGCCCTCGCGCTGGGCGTGGGCGCCTCCACATTCGGGTCGCTCTTCGCCTGGGTGGCCCTCGCGACGATCACGGAACCGCTCAGCGAGTGGGCCGCGCGTTTCGGCCCGTTCGAGTATTTTACCCTCGTCATCATGGCGCTCGTGCTGATCTCCTCGGTCAGCCAAGGCAATCTGTTCAAGGGGCTGCTGGCGGGCGCGCTGGGTGCGATCTTCGCCTTCCCCGGCTCCGACCAAAACACCGGCACCGCGCGCTTCACTTTCGACTGGTGGCAGTTGAACGGCGGGCTCGACGCGCTGCCGGTCCTCGTCGGCGTGTTCGCCGTCGGCACGCTGCTGGCCGATTGCGTGTCGATCCGCGAGAAAGGCGAGATCATTTCCGAAGCCAAAGGGCCGAAGGTGATGGCGCTGGCCGACTGGATGTCGCAACGCTGGAATCTGATTCGTTCCTCGATCATCGGCACTTGGATCGGCATTCTTCCCGGGATCGGCGCGAATGTCGGCTCGGTCGTCTCCTATACGGTCGCGAAGAACATGTCCAAGCGGCCCGAGGAATTCGGGAAAGGCTCGGTCGAGGGGATCGTCGCGTCGGAGGCCGCGAACAACGCGACCGTCGGCGGCGCGCTGATCCCGCTGATCGCGATGGGCATTCCCGGCAGCGTGATCGACGTATTTCTGATGAGCGCGATGCTGATCCACGGCGTGCAGCCGGGCCCGCTGCTGTTCACCCAGCGCCCCGATTTGGTCTATGCGATCATCGCCGCGTGCCTGCTATCGACGTTCGTGATGTTCGCGCAAATGACGTTGATGACCGGCGTGCTCAAACGCCTGATGCAGATTCCCAAGCATTACGTGCTGCCGATTGTCATGGCGTTCTGCGTCGTCGGCGTGTTCGCCTCGAACTCGCGGATGTTCGAAGTGTGGGAAATGCTGGCCTTCGGCGCGCTCGGCTTCGCGATGGAGCGCGCGAAAATGCCGCTCGGGCCGTTCGTCATCGGCTTCATCCTGGCGCCGCTCGCGGAATCGAAGCTGCGCAGCGGCCTGATGATGACAGCGGGCGATTGGACGCCGATCTTCACCCGGCCACTGCCCGCTCTTTTCCTGGCGATTTCCGTCGTGCTTCTGATCTGGCCGTTCTGGCGCGAATGGCGCGCCAAGCGCGCCTAGGCGCCGATCAGATCGAGCTTCGCGTCGGCGAGATAGCCGTAGCGGTTGATCCACACCTTGCCGTTCGCCGCCTTCATCGCGGCGTCGAAGCGTGCGCCGAAATCCGCGACCGGCCCGAAACCATGCGTCATCGCGCTAACCGGCGTGGGCGAAGCCGCCTTCACGGCCGCGACGATCTTGCGCGTTTGCGCCACCGCGTCCACCGGATGCGGGCTATCGGAATCGGGATACTCGGCGATCGCCGCGCCGAATTTCTCCGGTGCATCGCACACGTCGAACAGTTTCGCGACCAGCGGCGCGACCTGATCGAGCGTGCCGAGGCCCGGATTGTCGCGCAACAGGCGCTTCGCCCACGAGCCCACCATCATCGGCCAATGCATGGTGAAGAGCTTGACTGCGATTTCATCGACCTTGGGCGCCAGGGCTGGAAAATCGAAGCCCGAAATATCGGTCCAAGGCGGCGGGAAACTGCGCAGCAGCATCTCCTTGCCCGGCACGGCCCGGCGCAAACGCTCGACAAAATCGGTCACCAAGTGACGGCGCAGATTCAGCGCCGCCGTCACGCCGGGATATTCGGCGAGCCAAGTGGCCATACCCTTGCCCGACGCCGCCGCTTGCAGCTCGGCCAGCGTCAGCTTCGTATTGATCCGCGCGTGGAACGCCGCCGCATCGCGTTTCATGCCCGCGAAATCGTAGCCGAGCCGATCGGCCGCGCGCGCGACGCTCGCGGAGAAGTCGAGGAACGCGCTATCGAGCGTATAGGGCGGGTATTCGGGCCAATCGATATGGAACCCGTCGATGTCGGGATAGGCCTCGGCCAGATCCTTCAACAGCGCGATCGTGTAGGCGAGGATCTCCTCGCTCGCCAGCGAGCCGTTCTTGTCGAGCCGGTCGGTCACACGCGAACCGTCGAACGACAACGGCTCGTCCTCCGGTTTCGGTCCGCCGAATTGCACCCGATAGCCCGGCGGGATCGCCGCCTGGACCTGCATATAGGTCTTCAAGCCCCGCGCTTTCGCCTTGCCCAAAGCCGTGGCGATGATCCCGCCTTCGGCCTTGGTATGCGCGTCCGGTGCGGGCGGCTGATAGCGCAGCCCGGCGTAATGCGCCTTGTTCGGCGTATAGGACACGGAAGTCTGCACGAACAATTCGCGCTTGCCCCACAGCGGCCGGTCGAGCAATCGCACCGTGCCGAGCCCGCCATCGATCGGCGGCTCGCGCCCGCCATTGGCGGCGTCGGAGGGGCGCATCACATAGGGCGAGGTCGCGATCGCGGCGGGCTTGGCCCGGCGCTGGATATTGTCGAGGACTTGATCGACGCCTTCGTTCTGGAAGAACTCGGGAAAAACGACGAGACCGACTTGCCGCTGCATTGCGCTTCCGCCCCTAGATTATGTTTCCTCTTCGATAGCATCCCAGCGGCGCCGGGACTAGCCGATCATGGCGCTAAGATCGACGCCGAGGCCCGGCCGTTCGGGTGCGGTCAACATGCCGTCGGTCATCGCGAAGGTGCCTTCGGGCGCGCGCTCGAATAATGGGCTGTGGAATACGTGCCGTTCGACCGAGTCCGCATTCGCGACCGCGGCGGCAAGATGGATATTCGCCAGCATCGACACGACCGAATTCGAATGATGCAACGTCACTGGGCGGAACGCGGCTTCGGCCAGTGCGGCGATCTTGCGGCCATAGGTAATGCCGCCCGACACGATCGGATCGAACTGCACGAAATGCACGGCATTGCGTTCGATCAAACGGCGGAAATTCGGCAGACCGTAATCGTTCTCGATGCCGCATACGGGAATGCCGCCTTGCTCGTGCACGCGGACCATACCGTCAACGTCGTCGATCGGCAGCGGCTGTTCGAACCAGTAGATATCCAGCGGCGCCACGGCGCGCGCGAAGGCGATGGCGCGCGGCACGTCATAGGCCGACACCGCATCGACCATCAAACGCGCATCGGGACCCATCGCGTGTTTGAGTTTGGTGACGCGCTCCACATCGTGCGCATGACTCGCCCCGCCGACCTTGATCTTCACCGCCTTGTAGCCTTGCTTGACATAGGCGGCGTATTCCTCGGCGAACTCGTCCGCCGTTTGCCCGACCTTGTAGAGACCGGCACTGGCGTAGGGCATGACGCGCGGATCGTTGCCGCCCAGCAGGCGCCACAGCGGCAGGCCGGCGCGCTGGGCCTTCAGATCCCATAGCGCGATGTCGATGGCGCTCATGCAGGCCCAAGTCTGGCTGCGTCGCGTCGAGACCGACGTCATGTCGATCGCACGTTTGAAGAATTGCTCGGAAAGGTCGGCATCTTGGCCGACCAGGACGGGTTTCAGATCTTCCTCGACGAAGGCCTTCAGCGAGCCCGGCGCGCCGCCATCGACCCAGGACTCGCCAGCCCCCACGCGCCCATCCGACGTTTCGACGAACACGAGGAAGCTGCGCTTGACGGTCCAGCGGTAACGCGGATTGCGGATCGTGCCGTCGAGCGGCTTTTCCAGCGTGCGGACGTGGATATCCTTGATCGTCGCCATGTCGTCTCCTCCGATTTTTTCCGACTATGACACGAAAAGGGGGCTTGAGTGCAAACTGAGATCTCAGTTATGACTTATGCCGTGACCCAATCCGCCCTCCGCCACAAAGCCTATGCGCGCTTCAAGGAACGGCTTTTCGCCGAGATCCTGAAGCCCGGCCAATTCGTCAGCCAGCGCGAACTGAGCGAAATCGTGAAGGTGCCGATCGGCCCCTTGCGCGAAGCGCTGAAGCGGCTGGAAGCCGAAGCGCTGGTGCGCCTGATCCCGCAGCGCGGGATTCAGATCACCGAATTGAACGTGACGATGCTGAACGAATCGTTCGGCCTGCGACGGATTCTGGAGCTCGCCGCCGCGCGCCACTTCGCCGCCGAAGCGCCGATGCCGGTGATAAAGCAGATCGAAGCGCAGACCGAGCGCGTGTTGAAGCGCGTGCGCGCCAATCCCAGCCGCGAGGATATGGACGAAGCCTTGCGCATCGATTGGATGATGCACGATCTGATCATCGACCAGATGGGCAACAAGACGCTGGCCGACGTCCACCGCGTCAATTTCGACAAGATCCGTATCGCCCGCCTGCATCGCCGTTTCACGCCCGAGCGTGTGATCCCCGCGCTGGAGGAACATATGGCCGTGATCGCCGCCTTCCGCGCGCGCGATCCGGAAGCGGCGGCCGCCGCTCTCGACCGCCATCTGACCGTCGCCCATCACCGTGCGGTGGGTCTCGCCCCATGAGCAAACGCCCGAATCTCCTGTTCCTGTTCTCCGACCAGCACGCCTTCCACGTGACCGGCTGCTACGGCGACAAGATCGTCGAAACGCCGAATCTCGACCGGCTGGCGCGCGAAGGCGTGACCTTCGACGCGGCGTATTGCCCGTCGCCGATTTGCGTGCCGTCGCGCATGTCGATGCTGACCGCGCGCCATCCCTCGGCGCAGGATTGCTGGACCAACGACGATTTCCTCGTCTCCGACCGCGCGACTTGGCCGCATGCCCTGGGGGCCGCCGGCTATCGCCCGATCCTGATCGGCCGCCTGCATGCGATGGGGCCCGACCAGTTGCACGGCTATGCCGAGCGCGAGATCGGCGATCACAGCCCCAATTGGGGTGGGATCGCGCGCCACGATATGGGCGTGCTGAACGAGACCAACGACCCGCACCGCACCAGCGTGATCCGCAGCGGATCGGGCGAAAGCGTTTACGAAGTCAAAGACCGCGACGTGACCCGCGCGGCGGTTGCCTGCCTCGACCGGTTGGGTGCGGCGCGTAAAAGCGGTGACGAACAGCCTTTCGCGCTGACTGTCGGCTTCATGCTGCCGCATCCGCCCTACGTCGCGACGAAAGCGGATTACGCGCGCTTCGCCGGCAAGGTGAAGCCCGCGCGGCTGCCGCGCGGGCCCGCGGACCAGGAGCATCCTTGGCTTTCCTGGTGGCGCAACAATCGCGGCATCGACGAAGTGCCGGCGGACGACGCAATGCGCGCGCGCATCGCCTATTACGCCCTCACCTATCGCCTCGACGCGATGATCGGCGAAGTGCTCGCGGCCCTGCAGCGCAACGGCCTGGCCGAGAACACGCTGATCGTCTATTCGACCGATCACGGCGATCAGATCGGCGAACGCGGCCTGTGGTGGAAGCACACCTTCTACGAAGAATCGGTGCGTGTGCCGCTGATCCTATCCTGGCCCGGTCAGATTCCGCAGGGCGAACGACGCCGCCAAGTCGTCAATCTGGTCGATCTCGCCGCGACGATGGTCGACGCGCTGGGCGCACCCGCCTTGCCGCATGCCCAAGGGCGTTCGTTCTTGGATGTCGCGCGCGACGCGAATGCGCCGTGGCTCGACGAGACGTTCTCCGAATATTGCACCGACGAGGTGCCGGTCTGGACCGGCGGCATGGCGGTGCGCCAGCGCATGATCCGCAGCGGCGATTGGAAGCTGATCTATTATCACGGCTACCGGCCGCAGCTTTTCAACCTCGCCGCCGATCCCGACGAGTTGCGCGATCTGGGCGACGACCCGGCCTATACGGCGATCCGCGAACAATTGCTCGCGCGCCTGCTGGCCGATTGGTCGCCCGACGCGATCGACGCGCGCATGAAACAGCGCCGGCGCGACAAGGATCTGATCGGCGCCTGGGCGCGCGGCACCAAACCCGCGAATACTTTCATTTGGCCCACAAGGCCCGATCAAAACCGCCTCGACACCTGAAAGCTTCGTCCGCGCGATCGAGGAAACGACCGCGCGGACGGCCTATCGGCTTTAGGTGCGGTCCTTCCAGCGGTCGAGCTCCCACGCGGGCTTGCCGCGCAGATCGGCGGCATCCGGCGCTTCGAACGCGGCGGCCGCAGGCTTCGAACCCGATTTCTCGTAGGCGTCTTTCAACAACGCTTGCGTCTGCGCGAAGGCGCCCTTCACCTGCGACCAGGCGAGCGGGCGTTCGATGATCTTGCCCGCGACCATGTATTTGGAGATTTCCAAGATCGCCGCCGCGTCGCCTTCGGTCGGCCAGCACCAGCCGCGCTTGAACAACACCTCGTCGTTCACGACCTTGGCGCCTTGCTCGGGCGGCAAGTTCCAGAACGATTTCACGAGGTCGGAGACCGCGCCCGGTTGCATCTTGCCGAGGGCGTCGATCGCCTGTTGCTGCGCGATCACGAACGCGGTCGCGACGTCGCGGTTGTTGCGCACGGTGTTCTGACCCGTGATCCAGAACGAGCGGTGCAGATAATAGCCGTCGGGATAGAACGGCGCCTTCTTGACCGAGTCGAGCAAAATGCCCGCGCCCTTGCCCGCCGGGCCTTCGTAATGCGCTTCGGTATAGCCGAAGGAATTCATGATCGCCGTCGTGCCGATCGCCGCATTGGCCTGGAGATAGGCGGGATGGATCACCACCGCCGCGTCCATGCCCGCCGGGATCGTCGCGGCCTGGGCCTGGGTGGGCGAGTTCACCATCGTGATGTTGTGGGCGCGCGGATCGCCGTTGCCCAATTCGAATTGCAGCATTTGGGTGAAGGCGTTGTAGGGATCGCCGCCGAGCAGCGCGCCGACGGTTTTGCCCTTCAGATCCGCGAGATTGCGGATCGGCGAGCCGGGGCGCACTGCGACGACGAAGCGCAAGCGCCCTTCGCCCACGTTCAGCAGCACAAGCGGCGCCTGTTGCGCGATCAAACGCACGATCGGCGTGTTGCCCCACATGCCGAAATCGAGATTGCCGGAGACGAACGCCTCGACCATCGGAATGGCGGAGGGGTAATCGCGCCAATCGACCGTCAAATCAACGCCCATACCGGCGGCGACGCTTTCGAACGTCTTATTGGCGATCATGTATTGCGTGACCGGCGAGTTGCCGGCCGCGAAGGGCTGGCGGCCGACCGAGACCTTCACCGCGCGGCGCGCTTGGGCGCGGACGATGGCGGGTGCCGCGATCGCCCCCGCGATGCCCGCCACCACGGCGCGGCGGCCGATGTTCAGAAACGCTTGCGTCATCGTTCTCTCCCTTTTGGTTATCGGTTTTCGTTGTTGTCGTTCGCCGCTCTCAGGCCGTTGCGGCGCGATAGGCTTCGTTGCGGATCTGGCCCCAGATTTTCTGGACGAGTTCTTGGAAGCGCGGATGGGCGCGCGTGGAATCGTCGCGCGGGCGCGGCAGGTCGATCTCGACCACGTCGCGCACATGGCCGGGGCTGTTGCCCATCACCACCACGCGGTCGGCGAGGAACACCGCTTCGTCGATCGCATGCGTGATGAAGACGACCGTGCGCCGTTCGGCGGCGGGGCGCGCTTGGCCCCAGACGCGCAGCAACTCGTCCTGCAAAATCGTGCGCGTCTGCGCGTCGAGGGCGGCGAGCGGCTCGTCCATCAACAGATATTTGGGCCCATAGGCGAGTAGCCGCGCGAAGGCGACGCGCTGGCGCATCCCGCCCGAAAGCTGGTGCGGATATTTGTGTTCCGCGCCTTTCAGACCGACAAGCGCGATCGTGTCCGCCACGCGCCGCGCGCGTTCGTCCGGCGACATGGCCGCCCCTGCGGGCCCGTGTTGAAGCGCGAAGCCGACATTGCCTTCGACCGTCTGCCACGGAAACAGCGCGTAATCCTGGAACATGATCCCGCGATCGATGCCGGGGCCGGAAACCTCCGCGCCGTCGACGACGATGGCGCCCGACGACGGCGCCATCAGCCCCGCCATCATGTTCAGCAGCGTCGACTTCCCGCAGCCCGACGGACCGACGATCACGACGAATTCGCCGTCCGCCACCGAAAACGACGTCTCGGCCAAGGCGAGCACACCCTTGCCCGACGACGGAAAGGTTTTGGTGACGTTGCGGATTTCGATCGTCATGGCTGCTTCCATTTCAAGATGCGCCCGGTCAACGCGCGCACGGCCCAATCCAGAACGAGCGACACCACGCCGACCGCCGCCATGCAGACGACGATGCGATTGAGCTCGATCGAATAGGCGAAGAACACGAACATCATCTGCCCGATACCGCCCGATCCGCCGCCGCCCGATTTGGCGCCGACCGCGAGTTCGGCGGCGACGATCGCGGTCCACGCGACGCCCAAGCCGATGCGCAAGCCCACCGCGATTTGCGGCGTCGCTCCCGGCAGAATGACGGTGCGCAGGATCGCCGCGCGCGACAGCCCCATCGTCGCGGCGGCGAGGATCAGATTGCGGTCGACGGATTTGGCGCCCGCGATCGTGTTGATGACGATCGGGAAGAACGCGGCATAGGCGACGAGCATCACCGCCGCCGGCGTGCCCGTCCCCAGCCACAGGATCGCCATCGGCAGCAATGCGATCGCCGCGATCGGCCGGAAGCTTTCGACCAGCGGGTCGAGATTGCGTTCGGCCGCGCGTACCGTGCCCATCAGCATGCCGAGCGGAATGCCCAGCGCCGCCGCGACAGCGAAGCCGGAGAACACGCGCACCAGGCTTTGGATCATCGCCATCGGCAGATCGCCGCTGGCGAACAGCACGATCGCCTCCGTGACGACGTGATCGGGGCGCGGCGTGCGAATACCGCCGAACGCCATCGCCAGCATTTGCCATAGGACGATCAGCGCCAACGGCAAGGCGACCGGGATCGCGGCCCGCGGCAGGAACGCGGTCATCGCCGATCCCCCGCGTTCGGCGCCCAGGGCGTGAGATACTCGTTCAAGCGGCGCAGGCCGTAATCGTAGAGATAGCCCGACACGCCGACCATGCCGATGAAGGCGATGACCTTGGGCGTGACCAGCATTTCGCGATACCAGGAGATCGCATAGCCGAGCCCGTTGGGCGCACCGACGAGTTCGGCTGCGATCACCGCCGTCCAGCCGGACGCCACGCCAAGGCGCAGCGACACGAGCAACGAAGGCAGCGCGGCGGGAACCACCACGCGGCGGATGATCGCCGTGCGGCCGAGCCCCATGACTCGCGCCGCGTCGATCAAACGCCGGTCGACCTGCTTGGCACCGGCAATCGTGCCGATCAGCAGCGGAAACGCGGCCGTATAGGCCATGATGAAGATCGGCAATCCATGGCCCACGCCGAAGATGAACAACGCCAGCGGGATCCATGCGATGCCGGAAATCGGGCGCAGGATTTCGACCACCGGATCGATCAGCCGTTCCAGCATGCGCGACATGCCCATCGCGAGGCCGAGCGGAATGGCGATCGCCGCCGCGATCAGCAACGCCGCCGTCAGGCGGATAACGCTGATCGCGGCTTGCGCGAATAGATCGCCGTCGGACGCCACATCCCCCAGCGCTTGCGCGACGCGCCAGGGATCGGGCAGCAGCATCGCGTTGCCCGTGAGGATCGAGATTCCCCACCAGACGAGCGCGAACACGGCCATCGTCCGGAAATAGACGAAGACCGCGTCCGCCCAGCCGCGTGCGCGGCGCCCGTCGGGGGGAAGACTCACTGGCCGGTCCTGACCTTCACGCCGGCTTTGTCTTCCCGCATTTTCAGCAGGACGCCGACGTCGTTCTCGCCGAAGCCCTTATCCATGCCGTCGCGGCACGCGGCGAGCGTGGCGCGGCTGACGGGCGCATCCAGCCCCATCTCGTCGATCATCGACAGCGCGATGCGGCAATCCTTATGCGCGAGCTTCAGCATGAAGCCCGGCGCGAAATCGCCCTTCAGCGGCCGCACCGGAAAGGCGACGGCGAGCTGGTTGTTCCACGCCATCGTCTTCTGCATGACCGAGGTCATGGTTTCGAGCGTCAATCCGGCCTTGATGCCGGCGGCGAGGATTTCGGCGTTCGCTGCGACCAGCGTGGTCGCCAGCATGTTGTTGGTCGCCTTCATCGCGTGGCCGTTGCCCAAACCGCCGCAATAGAAGAAATCCGTCCCCATGCAGTCGAGAATCGGGCGCACTTTCGCGACGGCATCCTTGTCGCCGCCGACCATCAGCGTCAGCGTGCCGGTCACCGCGTGTTCGGCGGTTTTGCCCACGGGGCTATCGACCGTGGCGCAGCCTTTCGCGGCCAGCGCGGCGCCGATCTTGCGCGTCGTCGCCGGCGCGCTGGTGCTCATGTCGATATAGCTCGAGCCCGGCTTCAGCCCTTCGGCCACGCCCTTCGGGCCGAGCACCGCGCGCTCCACGTCGGGCGCGTCGGGCAACATGGTGATGACGACCTCGCTCGCCGCCGCGACGTCGGCGGGCGACGCGGCCGCGCGCGCACCCTGGGCGGTCAGCTTCGCCACCGCCTTCGCGTCGATGTCGAACACGGTCAGGCTATGACCTTTTTTCAGGATATTGGCGGCCATCGGCCCGCCCATGATCCCCAATCCGATGAAGCCGACGGCGGTCATTTCGCCACCGCCGTTTCGCAGGCGCAGTTCGTCCGTTGTGCTTCGCGCATCGACGTTCTCTCCCCTATCGCGACGGCGATTCGCCGGCGCCTTGCCATCCGAAAACCGGAATTTGACCAAATGTTATCGAGTACATTGACGAAAGCAAGACAAATTTGCGATGACAATCCAATGACCGCCGCCTCCGGCAAAAACCCAGGCCGATCGCGCCTGCAAGACGTCGCCCGGCATGCCGGCGTGTCGACGATGACGGTCGCACGCGTGCTGCGCGAGCCGCACAAGGTGGCGCCGGAAACGCGCGCGCGCGTCGATGCCGCTTTGGCCGAAACGCGCTACGCCCCCGATTTCGTCGCCCGCGCGCTCAAATCCCAGCGCTCCGGCATGGTCGGCGCGGTGGTGCCGGTTCTCGCCAACTCCTTCATCGCCGATACGATGCAAGGTCTGTCGGAGGAACTGGCGCGCCATCATCTGCAACTGGTGCTGGGTGCGTCGGGTTTCTCGGCGCAGGCCGAGGAAGGCGTCGTGCGCGGCTTGCTGTCGCGGCGCGTCGACGCGCTCTACTTCACCGGCAATTCGCAAACGCAGGCGACGATCGAACTGGTGCGCGCCGCCGGCATTCCGGTCGTACAAGGCGCAAACCTGCCCGATGCACCGATCGATCTCGCCGTCGGCATTTCCTACAAGCAGGGCAGTGCCACGATGGTGCGCTTCCTGATCGACCGCTACGGCACCGATATCGCCTATATCGGCGGCTCGCAAATCGACAACGACCGTATGCGCGACCGGCGCGGCGGCTACGAACTCGCCTTCGCCGAACGCGGGATTCGTCCGCGCGAAGGCGCGGCACAGGAAGTGCCGATCACGATGTCCGGCGGACGCGTCGCCATGGCGGCGCTAATGGATCTGCCGCAACGGCCGCGCGCGGTGTTCTGCGCGACGGACGTGCTGGCGGCCGGAGCGGTGTTCGAAGCCACGCGGCGCGGCTTGCGCCTGCCCACGGAGGTGGCGATCGGCAGTTTCGACGATCTGGAAGTCGCGGCCGAAATCGCGCCGGCGCTGACGACCGTGCGCGTGCCGCGTTACGATATCGGCCGGCAAGCGGCGCAAGTGATCTGCGCGCGCCTCGCGGGCGAGAAGCTCACCCGCAAAGTCTGGGACATGGGCTTCGAAATCGTCGAACGCGAAAGCGCCTGACGGCGCCGCGCCTACGACGGACGCGATCCGCGGCGGGACCGAACCGTCGGCAGCTGCGCGACGTCCCTAATCAGGCCGCGCGACAAAGCTCGTTCCCCGTGCGAACGAGGCCGAGGCGCACACGCGCCGCCTCGATCGTGCGCAAAATCGTCCGCCGCGACACGCCGTCGCGCCGCATCACCGCATGCGTGACGGGATCGTCCAGCAGATCGGCGATCGCGGGTTCCGGATCGTCCAAGCGCACGCGGCGATGGGGAAAGACGCTCATCTTCGACATGGATTGACCTTTCTTAGCGTTTGGTGACGCGGCGCAAGCGGGTCGCAAATTGCCGCGGCCGGACGATGCCCGACGCGGACGATTGAACGCCGCGCCGGACATTCCGGCAAGTGAGCAAATCTATCTCGCGCGTGAAACGCGGCTAAGCCGCAACGCGCCGAAGCGGACGGACGGATCGTCCGGTCCCGCGCCGGTATGTTCTTCGGATCCGCTACGCCGCCGCGAAGATCCTGCAATCGGCGACGTCGAAGCCGATTTCCAGCGTGCTACCGCGTTCGGGCGGCGCCACTTTGGCGGCGTTCGGCAATTTGACCATCACTTCGCCGCCGCCCGACTGGCGCAGCACCAATCGCAACGCGTCGCCATGGAACACGACGCGCTCGACCGTCAAGCGCAGGCGATTGGCATGCCCTTCCCCACCGAGCACGAGGCGTTCGGGGCGCACGCTGGCGACGATCTTGGCGCCGGTCGCGATATCGCCTGCGGCGATGCCGCGTAGCGCCACGCCATCGTCCAGCTTCACACGCGCGACGCCCGCATCGGCGCCGATCAGCGTGCCTTCCAGGCGATTATTCTCGCCGACGAACTCGGCGACGAACAGCGAGGTCGGCCGCTCGTACAACTCGGTCGGCGGTGCCAATTGCTGAATTCGCCCGTCGTCGAATACGGCGATGCGGTCGGACATGGTCAGCGCTTCCGATTGGTCGTGCGTGACATAGACCATCGTCTTGCCCAGGCGCTCGTGCAGCTGCTTGAGCTCGTATTGCATGCGCTCGCGCAATTGCTTGTCGAGCGCGCCCAGCGGCTCGTCGAGCAGAACGAGATCGGGCTCGAACACCAGCGCGCGCGCCAGCGCCACGCGCTGCTGCTGCCCGCCCGACAATTGCGCGGGCCGCCGACCGCCGAAGCCGCCGAGTTTGACCATATCGAGTGCGGTATCGACGCGGCGCTTGGCCTCGGCCTTGTTCAGCCCCCGCACCGTCAACGGATAGGCGACGTTCTCTGCCACGCTCATATGCGGAAACAGCGCGTAGTTCTGAAACACCACGCCGATGCCGCGCTTATGCGGCGGTAGATGGGTGATGTCGCGCCCGTCGAGCAGGATCGTGCCCGCCGTCGGCACTTCGAACCCCGCGAGCATCATCAGCGTCGTCGTTTTGCCCGAGCCCGAGGGGCCGAGCAGCGTCAGGAACTCGCCGCGCGCGATGTCGAGATCGAGCGACTTCACGACGCAGGAAACACCGTCGTAGCTTTTGTCGACTTTGGAAAAGCGGACCAGCGGATGCGGCTGCATCGTCAGCCCTCCCAATTCGACAAAGTGGGCGGATAAGCGGTCGCCACGTCGCGCCCGGCCCAATCGCTGGCGGGCAGCGAATCCCAAATCGCGCGGCTGGACGCGGCCACATCGGCGACGATCTCCGCCTCGTCCGCGACAATCAGCTTCTTGCCTTCGACGATCATGCGACCGGCGACGACGACGGTATCCACCATGTCGGGCGTCGCCAGATGCACCAACGCGCGGATCGGATCGGGATTGGCGCCGAAGGTCAGATTTTGCGTATCGATCATCACGAAATCGGCGGCGGCCCCCGCGGCGAGACGGCCGAGATCGGGCCGGTCGAGCACGTCGGCACCCACGAGATTCGACGCCGCGAACACGGCGGCGGCGGGGGCGGCTTCGAAATTCTTCTCGACCGTCTTGCACATGATCGCGGCCATCCGCATCTCGCCCAGCATGTCGAGCGGATAGGCATCGGTCGCAAGTGCCACGCGCGCACCCGCCTTGCGGAACCGGTCGAAGCTTTCGAATGCGACACCCCTTCGCGAGAATGCGACGGGCGAATGCGCGACGGCGGCCCCGCTACGGCCGATCAGCCCGACATCGTCCTCCATCGGGTAGCCGACCAGGCTATGGCCCGCGTGATAGACGCAATGCGCGAGCAGCGTGCGCTTGTCGAGCACGCCTTCGTCGGCGAGCAATTGCGCGGGCGTGCGGCCGGTCGCCTGCATCGTTTCGTAGAACTCGCGATGCTGCTCGATGAAATGGAGCGTGAACGGCACGCCCAGTTTCGCCGCCGCCGCATGGCAGGCCTTGCGCAATGCCGGCGTCGAGACGAGATACTCGTCGAGGGCGATCACGCCCGACCACATACCGTCCGCCTTGCCCTTGCGCGCTTCGATGAAGGCGACGCTGCGCTCCAGCGCCGCCATGCCCGCCTTCTCGTCGTTCTCGCGGTCGAGCTTGCCCGTATTGTCGATCCAATAACGTCCGCCCGCGATGACCGGCGCCCAAACGAGGCGAATCCCCATCTCCTTGGCGACGGCCAGCATCGTTTCGCCGTTATCGGCCCCGGCGGGTGCGAAGGCGAGCACGGTCGTGACACCTTGCTTGGCCAGCGCGGCGAAGCCGAAGCGCATCGAGGCGCGCGCGTTCTGCTTGGCGAGGAAGGCCGGGCCGCCGTCGCGACGTGCGGGCAGGAAATGCAGAAAGCCCGAGCGCACGAAATCGCGCCGCCCGGCATCGAGCAGCAGCCGCGCCCCTTCATGCGCGCCGACATGCGCGTGGGTCGAGATCATACCGGGGATGACGAGCTTGCCATTCGCGTCGATCGTGCGCGCGGCCGCACCGTCGTACGACTTGCCGACATGGACGATCTTGTCGCCGGCGACGGCCAACACGCCGTCGCGCAGATAGCGGTGATTCGCGCCGTCGAACGCGACGATCGTCGCGTTGCGCACGACGAGATCGGCTTGGATCGTCATATCGCGTTCTCCGTCGCGCGGCGCATCCGTTCGGAACGGCGGCGCAGCGCCTCCATCGCCGCCATCAACAGGACCGAAACGAACAGCAGCACCACGGCGGCGGCGGTGATCGCGGGGCTGATGTTTTCGCTGACGCCGCTGAAGATCTGGCGGGGCAGCGTGCGCAATTGCGGACTCGACAGGAAGATCGCGACGACGAGTTCGTCGAAGCTGGTCACGAAGGCGAATAGCGCGCCGGAAATCACGCCGGGCGCGATGATCGGCAGCGTCACGCTCCGGAATGCATGCCAGGGGGCGGCGCCCAGGCTGGCCGCCGCGCGCGTCAGATTCGGGTCGTAGCCTTGCAGCGTCGCCGAAACCGTGACGACGACGAAGGGCAGCGCCAGCACGGTATGCGCCAGCACCAGCCCTAAGAACGTGCCGACGAGTTGCAGCGACGCGAACAGATAGAACGTCGCCACCGCGACGATCACCACCGGCACGGCCAAGGGTGTCACCAACAGGGCGATGACCGCGCCGCTCCAGCGCGATTTGGCGCCATGCAAGCCGACGGCGGCGGCCGTGCCCAAGGCGGTCGCGAGCAAGGTCGTTAACACGCCGATCACGACCGAGTTGCGCAGCGCATCGGTCCACAGCGGGTTGGTGAAGAATTCCGCGTACCATTGCGTCGACCAGCCCGGCAGCGGGAAGACCAGCATCTGCCCCGCGGTGAAGGATAGCGGGAACACGACCAGCACGGGCGCGATCAAGAACACGAACATCGCGATCGTGTAGATCCGTGACGCCGCACGCGTGACCTGCTCCAGCAGCGTTTTGGGCGCACCTTGCATCAGCGCACCTTCAAACGGTCGAAGCCGACCAGCTTGCCGAGGATCAAATAGGTGATCGCGACCAGCAGCAGCAGGAACGCGCCCAAGGCCGAGGCGAGGCCCCAATTCACGGCGGAGTTCGTGAAGTACGAGATGAAATAGCCGATCATCTGGTCGCGCGGCCCGCCGACCAAGGCGGGCGTCACGTAGAATCCGACCGCCGAAACGAAAACGAGCGTGGCCCCGGCCACGACGCCGGGCATGCTAAGCGGCAGATAGACGGTGAAGAACACCCGCAGCGGCGAGGCACCCAGCGACGACGCCGCGCGCAAATGGCTTTGCTGGATGCCTTTCATGACGCTGTAGAGCGGCAGGATCATATAAGGCAGCAGCACATGGACCATGGCGATATAGACGCCGGTCCGGTTGAACACGAGTTGCAGCGGCGTATCCAGCACGCCGAGCCAAATCAGCGCGCGGTTCACCAAGCCTTCGTTCTGCAACAGGATGACCCAGGCGGTCGTGCGCACCAACAGCGACGTCCAGAACGGCACAAGCACACCGAGTAACATCCAATTCGCCGTGGCCGGGGTGGCGCGCGCCATCGCCGCGGCGATCGGAAAGCCGAGGATTACGCAGAACAGCGTAACACCCAGACTGACCCATAGGGTGCGGCCATAGAGATCAATGAAGATCGCCTGATCGGCCGCAACCGGCACGATACCGCCCGCGACGTCGCGCTTGCGATCCAGCGCCGTCAGCAGGAAGAAATCGGTGACCGGACCCGATTGCTGGCGCAAGACCGCCCAGATTTCCGGATCGGCCCATTTGGCGTCGACGGCGATCAGCGCGTCTTTGGCCGATGGCACGTCGGATGCCGGCAGCATGCGTCCCGTGCGCGTCAACGTGCCGCGAAAGCCGGGCACCGCGTAGTTCAAGCGCCGCGCGAGGATCGCGAGTTCGGGCGAGCCGCGCAAAGCCGTCAAATCTTCGACCAAGGCGCGATAGACGGGTTCGGGCGGCAGATCGCCGTCGTTCCACGTGCCGATGACCGAAGCGAGCTTGGGCAGCGCCTGCGGAACGTCGGCATTGTCGACCGCGCGGAACAGAAACAAGGCGATCGGCAGCACGAAGACCAAGCACACGAACACCACGCTGGGCGCCATCAGCGCCAGCATGGTGAAACGGTGCCGCCGTTCCGCGCGCGCGACGTCGCGGCGAAGGTCGATGCCCCCGCCGCGACGCGCCGTATCGGTGCTTGCCGTCGCGTTCACGTGTTATTGCGCCACGAACGTCGCGAAACGCTGGCGGATCGCGTCGCCGTTATCCAGCCAGAAATTGATGTAGGTCGAACCACCCTGCATCATACCCCGGTCGAGATACTGGCCCGGCAGATCGGCGCGCTTGGCTTCCGACAGCAGCGGATAGGTCTCCGCGTTCGCCGGCGGCAGGCCCATGATGTCGGCGTAACGCGCCATCGCGGGCGTGGACAGATTGTACTGGATCAGCTTGATCGCATCGTCCTTGCGCGGCGTGCCCTTCATGACGCCCAGATAGATGATGGCGTTCACGTAACCGGCCGGCCAGACGATTTTGAGATTGCGCTTGTTGGTCGCGTTGGCGGCCAGCACGCGGCCCTGCCAGCCATAGCCCATCGTCACTTCGCCGGTCAGGATCAGTTGCATGGATTCGTCGCCGCTGCGCCACCATTTCACGTGCGGCTTGATCTCGCCGAGCTTGCGGAAAGCGCGATCCACGCCGCCGGGCGACGTCAGCACCTTGGGCACGTCGGGCGGCGCCACGCCGTCGGCGATCAGCGCCACTTCCAGCATCTGATCGGGCTGATAGAGCATCCCGCGCTTGCCGGGGAATTTCTCGACGTTCCAGAAATCCTGCCAGCTCGTCGGCGCCTGATCGCCCTTCAGCTTGTCGGAATCGTAGGCGAGCACGCCCGGCGAGATGAGATACGGCGCGCCGCAAGCGCCGAACCCGCCCACGGCCTCGAACGGCTTCGCGGGGATGTATTGCTTCCAGTCGATCTTCTCGAGCAGGCCTTCTTCGCAGCCCGCCGCCTCGTTGATCGGGTTGAGGCTGACGATGTCCCAGATCAGATTCTTGGTTTCGATCTGCGAACGCAGCCGCACTAGCTCCTGGTTATAGGTATCCACGACGACGCGGATACCCGTCTCGCGCGTGAACGGCTCGAACACGGCGACGCGCTGCGCTTCCGCGGGCGCGCCACCTTGGTTGACGAGAGTGACCTGGCGTTGCTGGGCGATCGCCGGACCGGCGGCCACGAGGGCCGCCAGCACGCCGAATGCCGCGAGGGGGAGTGGCATTGTCCGGATCCTTTTCCTGTTCGGTTTGTTTTCGTTTGGTTATTGCGCGGCGAATTGGATGAAGCGCTGCAGCAGCGCGTCGCCGTTGTTGAGCCAGAAATCGAGATAGAGCGAGCCCGATTGCAGCGACGCGAGATGCAAATGGCCGCTGGGCAGCGTCGCGCGCTCGGCGTCCGTCATCAGCGGATAGGCCTTGGCGTTCGCGGGCGCGTAGTCGATGGCGCGCGCGAAATTCGCCTGCTGCGGCGGGGCCGAGGTGAACTTGATGAACTCGATCGCGATGTCCTTCTTGGGCGTGCCCTTCATGATCGCGATCATCTGGCTGCCCGAGACGTGGCCAGCGCCGAACTCGATCTTCAGATTGCGCTTGTTGGCGCGGTTGGCGGTCGACACGCGGCCGTTCCACGCGAAGGTCATGACGACATCGCCGCTCAGGATGTTCTGCATCGACTCGTCGCCGCTCTTCCACCAGCGGATATGCGGCTTCAACTCGGCGAGCTTGCGGAAGGCGCGATCGGCCCCGCCGGGCGCCGCTAATACCTTCATCGCGTCGGCGGGCGCCACGCCATCGGCCATCAGCGCCACTTCCATCGTCTGCTCGGCGCGATAGAGAAGCCCGCGCTTGCCCGGGAATTTCTGCACGTCCCAGAAATCCTGCCAGGTCTTCGGGCCCGTGCCGTTGGGGAACTTGTCGCCGTCATAGACCAAGCCGCCCGACACGAAATTATTCGGGATGCCGCATTTGCCGAAGCCGCCCACGCCCTCGAAATCCTTGGGATCGAGGATCTTCGACCAGTCGATCTGTTCGAGCAGCCCTTCCTCGCACGCGGTCGCTTCGTTGATCGCGGTGACGCTGACGACGTCCCAGGTCAGGTTCTTCGTTTCGACCTGCGAACGCAGCCGCGCCAGTTCCTGATTGAAGCTGTCGTCGATCACCTGACGGCCGGTCGCGGCCGTCCACGGCTTGTAATAGGCCTCGCGGAAGCCCACACCCGCCGCCCCGCCATTATTGGCGACGGTCAGCGTCGTCGATTGCTGGGCCTGCGCTTGCGGCACGGCGAACAGAAGCCCGGCGAGCAATCCGGCGCCGAGAACGGAACGAAACGACATGGTCAAACCCCCTTGAACGAGATTGGTCGAAATTTGTTGCAGCAAAGATCGGGCCGCGCCGGAGGCACACTCGACCGGTTGCGGCCCGGCACGTGCAAGTTCATTCTTGGATGTCGATAAAATCGATATCTTTTTTGGGAGCCGACGAAAGTATGCCTGGAATTTGCGCCAATGACGGGGCAAAGTGCATTCGACCATTGCAGAATTGGTTGCTAAAATGGGTGTGACAGTCGAAACCGGCACGGCACTGACCGATTCCATCGAAAAGGCGATCGAGAAAATCGTCGAGGCCGCCAAGGCCAATCCCGATCAGCCGCTGCCAACCGAACGGAATTTGAGCGAAAGCCTGGGCGTCACGCGCCATGCGGTGCGCAAGGCGCTCGACCGGTTGGAAAGCGAGGACCGAATCTGGCGTCATGTCGGGCGCGGCACCTTCCCCGGCCCCCGCCCCGCCGCCGATCCGCTCGATCCGCGCTCGATCGCGCGCCATACGACGCCCAAGGAGATCGCCGAGGCGCGGCGCATTCTGGAGCCGCAACTCGCCGCCGCCGCCGCGTTGCGCGCGACACCCGCCCAAATCGACGCGATCGAGGATGCGCTTCGCCGCTGTGCGACCGCGCGCAGCATGGACGTCTACGAAGTCGCCGACGAAGCCTTTCACCGCGCCATCGCCGTCGCTTCGGGGAGCACGCTGCTGCTCAGCCTGTTCGAAACGATCAATGTCGCCCGGCGCGAAATCGCCTGGGGGGCGATGCGCAATTCGGCGCTGAAGCCCGAGCGGCGCGACAAATTCACCGGCGAGCACGAGCCGATCGTGCGCGCCATTCGCGCGCGCGACGGCGAGGCGGCGTGGAACGCCATGCTCGCGCATATGGAAACGATCAAGGACATCTACGACGAGATCGACCGCGCGAAGCTCGCCGGCCGCAATCTCATCGCGCTCTGACGGAGAACGAAGTGCAGCAGGAACACGCCGAATTGATCGTGACGGGACGCATCGTCACGATGGACGCGCAGCGCCGCGTGCTCGACGACGGCGCCATCGCCGTAAAGAACGGCGCGATCGTCGCGATGGGCGCCGCCGCCGATATCGCCAAGCGCTATACCGCCGACCGGTCGCTGGGCGGCCCCGCCGCCATCGTCCTGCCCGGCTTCATCGAAGGCCATACGCATTGCACGCAGTGTTTCGTGCGCTCGCTGACCAGCAACGAGTTGCCGATGATCCCGCGCATCTATTCGCCGGCGCAGCGTTCGCTGGACGCGGAACAAGCCGGCGTGACCGTCAAGCTGATCGCGGCGCAATTGTTGCGCGCGGGCGTGACCACGATGTGCGAAGGCACGCTCAATCCCGCGCACGAGCCCGCGATCGTGCAGGCTATCGAAGAAACCGGCATCCGCTGCGCACTGGCGCGCGGCGCACCCGATCAGGATTTCCATCACGCGGCTCTGTACGCGCAGTTGCGCGACAAATCCTGGCTCAAGAAGCGCCCCGGCGAGGCCGAGGCCGATCTCGCCCATACCGAGGATTTCCTGCGCCGCTATCCCGCGCGCGGCAAGGGCCTGATCCGGGGTGCGGTCAACGCCTCCGCTTTGCTCGGCTTCTCCGAGACCTATTTCCGCGAAGGGGCGGCGATCGCGCGCAAGAACGACGCGACTTTGCAGGTCCATGTCGGCCGCGACCGCGAGGAGGTCGAGTTCTGTCTATCGATCTGGGGGCGTCGCCCGATCGAACGGCTCGCCGATCTGGGCGTGATCGACGAGCATCTCGTCGCGGTACATGCCGTGCTGGCGAGCGAACGCGAGATCGAATTGCTGGCCGAGGGCAAGGCCGCGCTCGCCCATTCGCCGGTCGAATGCGTCGCCAATATGAACGCGATCCCGAACCTGCCGCGCTTCCGGTCGCGCGGCATCCGCGTGACGCTGGGCTGCGACAACCAGGGCAACGATATGTTCGTCGCCATGCGCGCGGCGTGGCTGATCCACGGCGCCAAGTTCGGTGTGGGCGCTTACGATCCCGAATTCCTGACCGCCGGCGAGTTGCTGGCGATGGCGACGATCGAGGGCGCACAAGCCTTGCGCCTCGACGATCTGACCGGTTCGCTCGAAACCGGCAAGGCGGCGGATATCGTCGTGCTCGACGGCAACGCGCCGCATCTGCTGGCGATGCAGAACCTGCCGTCGGAGATCGTCCGCTTCGCCACGCGCGGCGAGGTGCTGCAAACGATCGTCGCGGGCCGCGTGCTTTACGATCACGGCGAGCTCACCACGATCGATCTGCCCGCGATCGCGGCGCAAGCGCGCAAAGGGGCGGATTACGTGCGCGGCATCGTCGGCGAACGGCGCTACAAACCGCTGCCGGGTTTTTGACGACGACCGCGCAAATGGAACTCTCTGCGCTTGGTGCCGCCGCTAGAACCGGTCGCGCCAGCGGTAGTACATGACCGACGCCGCCAGGAACCAAGGGTTCCCGGTATAGAAAGGCCGCGTCTGGAACTCGGTCTCCGCAAGGCCGGTCGCGGCATCGGCGTGGCCGAGCGCGCGAAGGCCGAGTTTCATACCGAGATAACCGGCCATGCCCACGCCCGAGCCGCAATAGCCCATCGCATAGTGCACGCCATCCTGCGTGCCGATATGCGCGAGTTCGTCGAACGTATAGGCGACGAAGCCGAGCCAGGAATGCGAGATCTTCGTGCCCGCCAGTTCGGGGAAGAGTCGCACCATTTCGGCATGCAGCAGCGGGCCGCTGTTCAAGGGATCGGTCTCGCCATGCGAGACGCGCCCGCCGAACAGGATGCGCCGCCGATCGGGCGACGCGCGGTAGTAATAAACGACCTTGCGCGTATCGCTGACGATCCGGTCCTTCGGCATCAAACGCGCCATCAAGCCGGGATCGAGTTCCTCGGTCGCGATGATGTAGCTGCCGATCGGGATCACGCGCCGGCGCAGCCAGGGTGTGACCTTCGCCGTATAGCCGTTGGTCGCGACGATCACGTCGCGTGTGCGGCAAGTCCCGCGCGGTGTCACGACGTCGAACCCGCCGCCCACGAGCGGCTTCAACTCGATCGCCGGCGTGCGCGGATGGATCTCGGCCCCCGCCGCTTGGACTAGCGCCAACAGTCCCGCGTGATATCGCGCGGGATCGACCGAGGAATGCGCTTCCAGCACCACGCCGCCGAAATAGGCGTCGGTGCCGAGTTCGGTGCGCTGTTCCGCGCGCGGCACGACGCGCTGCGGCACCTCGAAGCCCTGCGGCTGGTTGGCGGCCCCGCGCGAGAGTTCGCCGAACTTCGCCGGGTTATGCGCGGCATGGAAGCGCCCGACGATTCCGAAGTCGCAGTCGATCCCTTCCTCGCGCACGAACTGCGCGGTGTAGGCCAGCGAATTATGCCCGTCGCGCAAGATGCGCCGCGCGAGGTCGGCCCCGTGGCGGTGCGTGAGTTCCGCGAAGGACGGTTTGATGCTGGTCGAAATTTGGCCGCCGTTGCGCGTGCTGCAGCCCCAGCCCGCGTCTTCGGCGTCCAGCACCACGGTCGATCGGCCGCCACGCGCCGTGCGTAACGCCGCGTGCAAGCCGGTATAGCCCGAGCCGACCACCACCACATCCGCCTTCGACGGCAGATCGCGTTGCGCGATCGCCGGGCGCGGCGTGCGCTCCCACCAATAGGACGTGGTCTTGAAATCGGATGCGAACAGATCGGTACGCATATTCCTACTCTCCCTCGACGCTTGCGGGCGGTTCGCGATCCAAGATCAGATCGGCCGCCTTCTCCGCCAGCATGATCGTCGGCAAATTCGTGTTGCCCGACGTGACATAGGGGAAGACCGACGCGTCGGCGATGCGTAAAGCGTCCAGCCCATAGGCGCGCAATTGCGCATCGACCACGCCCGTCGCGATATCCGGCGCCATGCGCGCCGTCGACACGGGATGGAACACCGTGCCCGCACGCGCGCGGATATCGGCGAGCATCGCATCACGCCCCTCCACCGACGGGCCCGGCGCCAACTCGGTGTCGATCACCTCGCGCAGGCCCGGGGCCGCCGCCAAGCGGCGCAACAACGCGGCCCCGTCGAGCATCGCTTCGATATCCTCGCCGGTCGCCAGCGAATTGGGATGGATCGCAGGCGCCGCCATCGGATCGGGCGATGCGATCTCGATATACCCCCGGCTCGTCGGCCGGCAAGGCTGCGCGCTGAGCAGGAATCCCGGAAACGGATCGGGCCGCATCAAGGGCCGCGTGCCCGAGGGAATGCGCGTGTAGCTGAGCGGCGAAAAATAGAGCTGCATGTCGGGCCGCGCCAATCCGGCGCGCGAGCGCACGAAGCCGCCCGCTTGGTTGACGCTGAGCGACAGCGGCCCGCCGCGCGTCAACGCATAGCGCAGCGCCACGGCGATCTTGCCGGTCCACGTGCCGAGGACCTGATTCAGCGTCGGCACGCGCGCGCGATAGAGATGATCGATGCAGAGATGATCCTGCATGTGACGTCCGACCGCCGGGCTATCGAGCAGCGGCGCGATCCCGTGCCGCGTCAGCAATTCGGCGGGGCCGATGCCCGACAGCTGTAACAGCTTGGGCGTCTCGATACTGCCGGTCGCGAGGATCACTTCGCGCCGGGCGCGCAGCACGCGCGTGCTGCCGCCGACGCGATACTCGATCCCGACCGCGCGCCGCGCCTCGAACAAGATTCGCGTCGTCATCGCATGTTTGATCAGCCGGAAATTCGGCCGCGACCGCGCAAGCGCCAGATAGGCCCGCGCGCTCGACCAGCGAAACCCGCCGCGCGTCGCGATCGGATAGGCGCCGATCCCTTCGCCGTCGCCGGCGTTGAGATCGGGTCGATGCGCGATGCCCAGCGCTTCGCCCGCCGCGACGAAGTTCCGGCACAACGCATGGACCTCGTGCGACACGTCGTTTCCCGGCACACGCGATAGCGCTCGTTCGAAATAGGGGGCGACGTCGCGCCACGCCCAGCCGGGATTCCCCGCCGCCGCCCAATCGTCGTAGTCCGACGGCAGGCCGCGCACATGAACCATGGCGTTGATCGAGCCGGAACCGCCGACCACGCGGCCGCGCGGCCAATAGCCTTCGCGTCCGTTCAGCGCGGCGTCGGGCCGGGCGCGATACATCCAGTTGATGCGTGGATCGTAGAAAGATAGGCCGTAGCCGATCGGCATGCGGATGCGTAAACGCAGATCGCTTCCACCGGCTTCGAGCAGCGCAACTTGCGCGCGTCCGTCTTCGCTCAAACGGTCGGCGAGCACGCAGCCGGCGGTGCCCGCCCCGACGACGACGTAATCGACCGTGATCGGCTCAGACGCGACCATGGCCGAATGTCCCACGGAAATGGCCTTTGGTACCGTGCCAGTCTGGAGAATCGATCATACCATTCGCCGGCGGCCGCGCTTGGCGAGCGGCTCCAATGCCGCCGCGAGGCGCGTGATCCCCTCGCCGATTTCGCGCGGATTGACCGCCGCGAAGCCGAGCACCAAGCCATTGGCCTGGGCGGGGCCGATAGAATAGCGCGCGAGCGGCGAAACGATCACGTCGCGCGCGGCGGCCTCCTCGGCCGCCGCCGCTTCGGATATCCCCGCCGCGAGCCGGCCGATCGTGTGCAGGCCGCTATCCGCCGGCACGATGTTGAGCAAGCCGCCGAGCTTGCGCTTGGCGCCTTCGACCAAGGCCGCGTGACGCTCGGCATAGATCGTGCGCATCCGGCGCACATGGGTGGCGAAATGGCCCTCGTCGATGAACTCCGCCACCGTCGCTTGGATGCTGGTCGGCACGCCCGGCACGAAGGACCGCGCGACGCGGCCGAACACATCGACCAGATCGGGCGGCACGACGACGAAGCCCAAGCGTAACGCCGGAAAGAGCGATTTGCTGAACGTGCCGACATAGATGACGAGACCCGTCCGATCGACGCTTTTGAGCGTCGGCGGCGGGCGACGGCCGAAAAAGAACTCGCCGTCGTAATCGTCTTCGATGATCCAGGCCCCGGCCTTCTCGGCCGCTTGCAGCAGCGCGAAGCGCCGCTCGAGGCTCATGACATGTCCCAGCGGCTGCTGATGCGAGGGGGTAACGAAGGCGAGACGGAATTTGGGCGAAAGCCGCATCGCTTCGTCGACGCGCAAACCGTCCGCATCGACGGGCACGGGCACCAAATCCGCACCGCACGCGACCAAGCCGTTGCGGGCGCCGATCGCGCCGGGATTCTCGAACCATACCCGGTCGCCGGGATTGAGCAGCATCGTGCCGATCAGCCAGAAGGCCTGCTGCGCGCCGCCGACGATGAATATCTGCTCCTTGTCGCAAGTGATGCCGCGATTGCCGCGCAGATGCGTTGCGATCGCGTCGCGCAAACCCGAATGTCCTTCCGCCTCGCCATAGCCCAGCGTCTGTTCGCGCGATCCACGCCAATGTCGCGCGGCGACGCGCGCCCATTGCGCCATCGGAAACGCGTCGAACGCCGGCAAGGCGGTCACGAAAGCGCGTGGGCGATGCGGCAAGCGTTCGCGCCGCAGGAAATGCGCGAAGGCCCAACCCATCGAGCGCGAAATCTGCGGCTCGCGCTGGCGCACGGCCGCGCGGCCGATGCGCGAGGGCGGTTGCGGCCGTTCGCTGCGCAGCGCCTCGCTGACGTAACTGCCCGATCCGGTCCGCGACACGATCAAGCCTTCGGCGAGCAGGCGCTCGAACGCGTCGATCACCGTGGTGCGTGAAACGCCGAGTTCGTCGGCCAGCGTGCGCGTCGCGGGCAAGCGCACGCCCGGCGCCACGCCGCCCGAGAGGATCGTTTCGCGCATCGCCGCGTAAAGCTGCGAACCCATCGATTTCGGCGCCTTCGGATCGATCTTCAGATCCAGCAGCAAAGCCCCGCCGGCGCGCTTGACCATGATCCCCCCGCATAATGGTATTCCCGAAAATATAAACTGGACCTGTCGGCAAGGCCATTGTCGCGTAACGATACCCGCATGAAGATCGCGAAAATCGAGACGTTCACCGACGAATATGTCGGGTTCGTGCGCGTGACGGCGGAGGACGGCGCGCAAGGCTGGGGACAGGTATCGGCCTATTGCGCCGATATCGTGTGCACCATTCTGCATCGCCAGATCGCCCCGACCGCGATCGGTCACAAAGCGGCCGATATCGAAGGCCTGGTCGATCTGCTGCCCGAACGCGAACACAAATTCCCGGGCAGCCATTTCTATCGCGCTATCACCGGCATCGAGACCGCGTTGTGGGATCTCGCCGCCAAGCGCGTCGGCAAGCCTGTTTGCGCGCTGCTGGGCGGCACGCCGGGTAGCTTGCGCGCCTATGCTTCGTCGATGAAGCGCGACATCAGCCCGCACGACGAAGCCGAGCGCTTCAAACGCCTGCGCGATACGCATGGATTCGACGCGTTCAAGTTCCGCGTCGGCGCCGAGTACGGCCATGACCGCGACGAATGGCCCGGCCGCACCGAGGAAATCGTGCCGACCATCCGCCGAGCGCTCGGCGACAAAGCGACGCTGCTGGCCGACGCCAATAGCTGCTATTCGCCCAAGCGTGCCATCGAAGTGGGCAAGCTGCTGCAGGCCAATGGCGTGGTGCATTTCGAGGAGCCCTGCCCCTATTGGGAACTCGAACAGACGCGCGAAGTGCGCGAGGCGCTCGAACTCGACGTGACCGGCGGCGAACAGGACTGCTATTTGCCGCTGTGGCGCCACATGATCGAGATGCGCGCGGTCGACGTAGTGCAGCCCGACGTCTGCTACATGGGCGGCATGATTCGGTCTTTGCGCGTCGCCAAAATGGCGCAGGCGGCGGGCCTGCCTTGCACGCCGCACAGCGCCAATCTGTCGATGGTGACGGCGTTCACCATGCATCTGCTGCGGGCGATTCCCAATGCCGGGCCCTATCTCGAATTCTCGATCGAGGTCGAGGATTACTATCCCTGGCAATACGGGCTATTCCGCAAAGCGCCTTACGACGTGAAGGACGGCAAGGTGCGCGTGCCCGACGAGCCCGGCTGGGGCATCGAGATTTCGCCCGCATGGCTCGAGCGATCGCGTTATCAAGTCAGCGCGGCCAAAAGCTGATGGGCGCCGCCGCCAGCTTGCACGAAGAAGCGCTGGCGACCGGCACGCTCGCCGGATTGCCAAGCGCCCATTTCATCGATGGCGCATGGGCCGCGCCCGCCGGCGGCCGGATGATGGACAGCGGCGATCCCGGCAACGGCAAGGTTTTCGCGCGGTTCGCTTCGGGCGATGCGGCCGATATCGATGCGGCCGTCGCGGCATCGCGCAAAGCCTTCGCGGGCGAATGGCGCCGCATGGCGCCCGCCGCGCGCGGCCGTATCCTCGCGCAGGCCGCCGCGATGTTGCGCGCGCAGGCCGAACGCTTCGCTGTCGCCGAAACGCTGGACAGCGGCAAGCGCCTGATCGAAGCGCGCGGCGACGTCGCCGGGGCGGCGCGCGCATTCGAGTACTACGCGGGTGCTTGCGACAAGATGCAGGGCGACAGCATTCCGCTGGGCCCCGGCTATCTCGCCTATACGATGCTGGAGCCGGTCGGCGTCGCGGCGCAGATCGTGCCGTGGAACTATCCGATTTCCACGCTCGCACGGGGCGTCGCACCCGCCCTTGCGGCCGGAAATTGCGTCGTTGCCAAACCCGCCGAGCAAACGCCGATGACGGCGCTGATGCTGGCCGAATTGCTGCACGCGGCGGGCTTGCCGCCGGGCGTGTTCAACGTCGTGACCGGCACGGGCCAGGATGCGGGGGCACCCTTGGTGGCGCATCCGGGCATCGATCACATCACCTTCACCGGCTCCGTCGCCACCGGCCAATCGGTGATGCGCGCGGCGGCGGCGAACGTCACAAGATTGGTGCTGGAGCTCGGCGGCAAATCGCCGCTGGTCGTGCTCGACGACGCCGACCTCGACGCGGCGGTCGAAGGCGTTCTGGGCGGCATCTACGAGAATGCCGGACAGATCTGCTCGGCCGCGTCGCGCCTAATCGTCGATCGGCGCGTCCATGCTACCATGCTGGAGCGGCTGGTCGCGCGCGTCGCCAAGATGAAACTCGGCCACGGCCTGCGCGACGCCGATATGGGGCCGCTGATCTCGCCCGAGCAACGCGCCCGCGTCGCCGGCTTCGTCGATCGCGCCCGCGCGCGCGGCGTGTCGATCGTGTGCGGCGGCCATATGGCGGCCGACCCCGAAACCGGTCTTGGCTGGTTCTACGAGCCGACCATTCTGGACGCGCTGACGCCCGACGACGAAGCGGTGACCGAGGAGATTTTCGGCCCCGTCCTGGCGGTGCAGATCGCCGACGATTCCGACCACGCCGTCGCCCTCGCGAACGGCACGCGCTATGCGCTGGTTGCGGGCGTCTACACAAGCGACTTCGCGCGCGCGCATCGAATGGCCGCCGCGATCGACGCGGGCCAAGTTTACATCAACGAGTATTTCGCCGGCGGCATCGAGACGCCGTTCGGCGGCAATCGGCACTCCGGCTTCGGCCGCGAGAAGGGCCTCGAAGCGTTGCGCAGCTACGCCAAGCTCAAAAGCGTCGCGGCGCGCATCGGATGAATGGTATGGCCATAAGTTGTAAGTGGCACTGTTCGTCCGACCAAATTCACGGCGAAACTGCAACCAATACAATAACGGGAGGCTTGCGATGAAAAACAGTGCGAAGCCGAAAACCACCCTTGCCGCCTTGCTCGGCGGTGCGGCAATGCTGCTCGCGGCGAACGGCGCGTCGGCGCAAACGCTGACGGTCGTCTCGTTCGGCGGTTCCTACCAGGACGGCCAAAGCAAGGCGCTGTTCCAGCCGGCGGCGAAGGCGCTCGGCATCACGGTGCGCGAGGAGACTTATACCGGCATCGCCGATTTGCGCTTGAAGGTGCGCGCAAACGCGGTGACTTGGGACATCGTCGCCAGCGGCTCGGGCAGTGCCGCGCGCGCGGGTGCGGAAGGCATCCTCGAAAAGCTCGACTATAAAGTCATCGACACGAAGGACTTCCTGCCGAATTTCGCGGGTGATTATTGCGTGGGCGGCGACGTGTTCTCGACCGTGCTCGCCTGGAACACCAAGACCTACGGCAACAACGGCCCGCAGAGCTGGGCCGATTTCTGGGACGTGAAGAAGTTCCCCGGCAAGCGCTCCTACCGCAAGGGTGTGGCGGGCGCCTTGGAGCCCGCGCTGATGGCCGACGGCGTCCCCGCCGACAAGGTCTACGAGGTGCTGTCGGCGCCCGGCGGCATCGACCGCGCCATCAAGAAGATCAAGGAACTGAAGCCGCATATCGCCGTGTGGTGGACGTCCGGCGCGCAGCACGCCCAGCTGATGAAGGACGGCGAAGTCGATATGATCACCGGCTGGAACGGCCGTTTCGACGTGATCGCCAAGGATGGCGCGCAGGTCGCCTACACCTTCAATCAGGGCCTGCTCGACTACGATTGCTTCGCGATCCCGAAGGGCGCGCCCAACCGCGATCTCGCCATGAAGTTCCTGGCCGAGATCAGCAAGCCGCAATACCAAGCCGAGTTCACCAAGTACATCACCTACGGCCCGACAAACAAGAAGGCCTACGAACTCGGCACGATCGATGCGGCCTATGCCCGCCGCCTGCCGTCGCATCCCGACAACGCGGCGCGCCAAGTGACGATCAATCTCGACTGGTACATCAAGAACGAGGCCGCCGCGGCGCAGGCCTACGAGAATATGCTGACCGAGTGACGGTCGCTTCGAAGAACCCGGGCGGAATTCGCGTTCCGCCCGGCGCTTCCCTGCTAGAGTTGGCAAATGCGTAACGCCGCCGCCCTCCCCATTTCGATCCGGCAGCTTTCCAAAAGCTATGGCCGCGTGCGCGTCCTCGACGACGTGGCGCTCGACATCCGCAGCGGCGAGTTCCTCACGCTGCTCGGCCCCTCCGGTTCGGGCAAGACCACGCTGCTGATGATGCTGGCGGGCTTCGTGCGCCCCGATCAGGGCATCATCCGCTTCGGCGATGCCGATATCGTCCGCCTGCCGCCGCATAAGCGCGACGTGGGCATGGTGTTCCAGAACTACGCGCTGTTCCCGCATATGGATGTGGGTGCGAACGTCGCTTTCCCGCTGCGCTTGCGTAACGTGCCGCGCGCGGAAACCGAAGGCCGCGTCGAACGCGCGCTGGAACTCGTGCGCCTGGGCGGTTATGCGCGCCGGCGCGTCGATCAACTGTCCGGCGGTCAGCGCCAGCGCGTGGCGCTCGCCCGCGCCGTCGTATTCGAGCCGCGCATCCTGTTGATGGACGAGCCGCTATCGGCGCTCGACAAGCAGTTGCGCGAGCATATGCAGATCGAGCTGCGCCAGCTGCACGAACGCCTGGGCATGACCACCGTCTACGTCACGCACGACCAGCGCGAGGCGTTGACCATGTCCGACCGCATCGCCGTGATCGATGGTGGCCGGATCCAGCAGATCGATGCCCCGCGTTCCATCTATGAACGGCCCGCCAACCGCTTCGTCGCCGAGTTCATCGGCGAGTCCACTTTCGTGCCGGTGATCGCGCAAAGCGGATTCTGCGCCATCGGACCCGCCCGTTTGCGCTTGCCCGATGGCACGCCGGACGGCGCGATGCTGATGATGGTGCGTCCCGAGCGTTTGCGCCCGCTCGCCGGCTCGCCGGCGGCGGACGAATACACGCTCGAAGGCAATGTCGCCGAGACGGTCTATCAAGGCGACAGCGTGTTGCTGCGCGTGGCACTCGCGGGCGGCGCATCGGTCGCGGTGCGCCTGGGCGGCGGCGACCGGATGCCTCAACCGGGCGACGCGATCCGCCTGGGCTTGCGCGCCGGCGATTTCCATCTTCTGCCGGCGGACGCGGCATGACCGACATAGCCGCGCCGAATGCCGAAGGGCCGAACGCCGACGGCTTACGGCGCGACGCGGCGGCCGAACGCTTCTCGCTGTTCGCCTTGTGCCTGCCGGCCGTGCTGCTGGTGCTTGTCACGATGGTCGCCCCGGTCGCGTGGCTTTTCTATCTCTCCTTCCTCGACGATGCGGGCGCGTCGACGCTGGAGCATTACCGGCGGATGGTCGAGCAGCCGTCTTATTTTCGTACCTTCCGCACGACATTCGAGGTGAGCCTGCTGACGACCGCAATTTGCGTCGTGTTCGGATATCCGCTCGCCTATTTCATGGCGCAACTGCCCCGGCGCGCGGCGAATATCTGCATGATCGCGGTGATGCTGCCTTTCTGGACGTCGCTGCTGGTGCGCACCTATGCGTGGCTGGTGCTGCTCCAACGCAAGGGGCTCATCAATAATTGGGGCATCGAACTCGGCCTGTGGGACGAGCCGATCGCGCTCGTCCACAATCTCACCGGCACGCTGATCGGCATGGTGCATATCATGCTGCCGTTCCTGGTTCTGCCGGTCTACGGCTCGATGCGCGCGATCGATCGCGACTATTTGCGCGCCGCCGCCAATCTGGGGGCGAGCCCCACGCAAGCCTTCTGGCGCGTATTCCTGCCGCTGTCGGTGCCGGGACTGCTCGCGGGCGCCACGATGGTGTTCATCCTGTGCCTCGGCTTTTACGTCACACCCGCCGTGTTAGGCGGCGGCAAGGTCTCGATGGTCGCCAATCGTATCGCGACCGATATCGAGATGTTCTTCAATTGGGGCGCCGCCAGCGCACTCGGCGTCGTGCTGTTCGTGGTGACGATCGCGCTGTTGTGGGGGGCCTCAAAACTCGTGCGGCTCGACAAATTCTTGGGCGGGGGCGCATGAGCTGGCTATCCGCGCCTGCGAGCGAGACCCAGATCACGCATGCGCGCCGCCTGTGGCTCTACGCGCTGGCCGGCGTCACGATGTTCTTTCTGGTCGTGCCGTCGCTGATCGTCATTCCGATGTCGTTTTCGGAATCGCAATACCTCGAATTCCCGCCGCGCGAATGGTCGCTGCGCTGGTACCGGAACTATTTCGGCTCCGTCGCCTGGATGGACGCGACCGCGACCTCGTTCAAGGCGGGCGTGCTGACGATGCTGCTCGCGACGACGATCGGCGTCGCCGCCGCCTATGGGCTGCATTCGTCGCGTACCCGCTGGAGCGGATTGGTGCAGGGCCTGCTGCTCACCCCCATCGTCGTGCCGGTCATCCTGGTCGGCATCGGCGTGTTCTACGTCTATGCGCGGCTGGGCCTGGTCAACACGCTTATCGGCATCGTCATGGCGCATGCGATGCTGGCCGTGCCGCTGGTCGTGATGATCGTGACCTCGGCCCTGAAAAGTTATGATTCGAACCAGGAACTGGTCGCCCGCAGCCTGGGCGCCTCGCGGCCCAAGGCGTTCTTTCTGGTGACGTTGCCGCAGATCCGCTTTTCGGTCGTCACCTCGGCGGTGCTGTCGTTCCTGACCTCGTTCGACGAGGTGATCGTCGCGCTGTTCGTTTCGGGCGGTCCCAACTCGACGCTGACGCGCAACATGTTCGCGTCGCTGCGCGACCAGATCGACCCGACCATCGCGGCGATCTCGACCTTGGTGATCGTGCTCACCTCGGCGCTGTTGCTGATTTCCCAGCTTTTCGGCCGCGACGGGCGCTAAATTACACCCAACCTGGTCAGCTAATTTCAGGAGGCCCGGATGGTGGGCGCTACAGGGATTGAACCTGTGACCCCTACCATGCCAACGTACGCGAACGTCGCGTGAATTCAATGTGCTGAGGGCGATGTTTCCCGCAGGTCGAGCGTGGGCTTGCGGGAATCTCCGCGGGACAAATTCGGCCGGAACGCCTCCCTGCGCCGCGACTGCGGCTAACCTGTCGCAGCGACTCTCCAGACGAGAAAGGCGAAGTTCCGACCGTGTCCCCGACGTCCAAAGCCAAAGCCAAGGCCGGCAAGCGCGAACGCGGACGAGCGACGCGGCGGATCCTGGAATTCATCAACCAGCATCCCGCGACCATCGTCGCGAGCTCCGCCGCCGATCTCGCCACGCGCCTGGGCACGTCCGACGCGACGATCATCCGTGCGATCCAGTCGCGCGGCTATGACGGGCTGCCCCATCTCAAAGCCGCGATCGCCGCACGGCTCGACGCCGGCGCCAGTCTGGCGCATGAACGGGTCAGCGGCACGATCAAGATGCTGCGCCAAGCGGCGAATGCGTCGCCGTTGCGCGCGATCCATCATGCTTATGGCGACGCTTTGACGGCCCTTAAACGCGCGGAAATCGACGCCGCGTTCGACGCCGCCATCAGTCATCTCGCCGCCGCCCAGCGGATCGCGCTTTACGGCCTTGGTCCGCTCGCCGATCTCGTCCGGCAGACGCGGACGCACCTGAAGCGGGTCGGGCGCGACGCGCTGGTTCTGGAAGGCGGCGGGCGTGGATTCGCCGACGCGCTTCTCGAACTGCGCGCGGGCGACGCATTGATCGTGCTGGGCTATGGCCGGGTGCAAATCGAAAGCCGCCAGGCGTTGCGCGCGATCCGCGCGCTGAACGGCAAGTCGGTCGTCATCACCGACAATCCGGGCGGCGCGCTCGCGGCGCTGGCGGATTGCGTGCTCGTCGTGCCGCGCTTCGAGGCCGGCAACATGATGCTCTACGGGACGATCTTGATGGCGCTGGAAGCCATCGTCCTCGCGCTGACGCTCGCCGAGCCCGCGCGCGCCCTCGCCGCCGCGCGGCGTCTGGAGGGTTTCCGCGCGGCACTGACGCCGACATCGAAAACGTAGTATTTACTACATTTTGATTGACGCCCGATTTTCCCCATATAATCGTCATTATTGACTTCCGATACGGTTCATTGCCAAAGTAGCGAACGCTACGCGCTTGCTCGAGCGCGATCGGTTTCACTTCGCGCTCCGGATGGGGACGGCTCCGGAACCGCGGCTCAACTGGTCCGGCGCGTTGGCGCGCCGGCGCAACGATGGAACGCGCCCGTCCCTTCCCCTTCGTGCGAATGGAAACGCAAATTCCGCGCCGCGCATCGCCGCGCGGACGCGCCGTGACGATTTGAAAGAGCCCCATGTATTTCGACACCCAGCTTTGGCACGCCACCTCCGGATTCCGCGGCCGCATCCTCGCCGCGATGGCGCTGGGGCTGCTGGCGCTGGCGTTCGGAATCGCGCGCTTCGTGGCGCTGGGCTGGCTGCTCGCTCGGCTGTTTGGCGGCGAAGATCCCGCGAGCCTTCTGCCCGGTCTCGCCGTTCTCGTCGCGATCGTTTTCGCGCGGATGGCGCTTGAGTACGCGCGCGCGCGCATCGCCCACGGGACGGCGGCGGCGATCCAGGAGCGGCTGCGCGTCGCGGTCTTCGACAAGCTGATCGCGCTGGGGCCCGCATGGCTCGACGCCAATCGCTCCGGCGGCTTGGTCATGTCGACGGTCGACGGCATCGAGCAGATGCAAACCTATTTCGGCCAATTCCTCCCGCAGCTCGCCATCGCATTGCTGACCCCCGCGATCATGTTCGCGGTGCTCGCGCAGTGGGACGTGCCCGTGGCGGCGGTCATCGCCGGGGCGGCCATTCTCGCTTTCGCGATGCCCGCGATCCTGCATCGCCTGGGCGCGGACTCGACTTTGCGCCGCATGCGCGCGTTCCGCGCCTTTGGCGAGAATTTCCTCGATGCGATCCAAGGCCTGCCCACGCTGAAGGCGTTCGGCCAAAGCAAAGCCTACGGCAAGGGGCTGGCCACGCATGCGCGCGATCTGGCGGACAGCACGATGTTCGTCGTGCAAACCAGCCTGATGACACGCGCGGCGGCCGATCTGGCCATCGCCGGCGGCGCCGCGTGCGCGGTCGCGCTGGGCGCTTGGCGCGTCAGCCATGGTTCCATGGGGCTGGAAGCCTTGCTGATCGTGCTGATGGCCGGAACCGAAGCCTTCCGCCCGATCCGCGATCTGCGCGCCCTGCTGCATCAAGGTTTGACCGCGAACGCGGCGGCCCTCGCGATCAAGACGCTGCTCGCCGCGCAACCGCCCAAGCCGCTCGCCGACGGCGCGGCGCGGCCCGCGATCTCGCCCCATATCGCGTTCGAGAACGTGCGCTTCGCCTATGACGCGACGCGCGCGGAGACCTTGAAAGGCGTTTCCTTCGCCGTGTCGCCGGGCGAGAAAGTCGCGATCGTCGGCGCGAGCGGTGCCGGCAAATCGACGATCGTGAAACTGCTGCTGCGTCTCTACGATCCGTCGGCGGGCACGATCCGGTTCGGCGGCTACGATGTCCGCGAGGTCGCCGCCGATCATCTGCGCGATGTCGTCGCCGTCGTCCGTCAGGATACCTACATCTTCTATGGCAGCGTCGAGGACAACATCCGCCTCGCCCGGCCCGACGCCACGGCGGCCGAGATCGAAGCGGCGGCGCGCGCGGCCAACGCGCATGAATTCATCGCCGCTTTGCCGCAAGGTTACGCGACCCAGATCGGCGAGCGCGGCCTGCGGCTTTCCGGCGGTCAGCGCCAGCGTCTGGCGATCGCGCGCGCCGTTTTACGCGACGCGCCGATCCTGATCCTCGACGAAGCGCTGTCGTCGGTCGATGCCGATAACGAGGCCGCGATCCAGACGGCGCTTGACGCGCTGTCGCAAGGGCGCACGACGATCGTACTCGCGCACCGCCTGTCGAACGTCGTCGGCGCCGACCGGATCCTGGTCGTCGAGAACGGCGAGATCGTCGAATCGGGCACGCACGCCGAGATGATCCGGCGCGACGGCCCCTATCGCCGCTTGATGGCCGAGCAAATCGAAAGTGAAGCGCAGACGCACGCATTGACGCCGATTTCTCCGGCGGCGGCGGAAATGCCGTCGCCACCCGACGCCGCGCCGCTGGACCGTCCGCTTACGCAAGGCGAGCGTATCGCCGCCGCCCTCGGTCCCGCCGAAGTCCTCGCGACGCTGTTCCGCTTCATACTGCCTTGGCGCCGGCAGCTTGCGTTGACGGTCGTATCGGGCGTCGGCCGCGTCTGCGCGCTGATCGCCGTCAGCGTGTTGGGCGCGCTCGCCGTCGCGGCGGTGCGCGACGGCGGCGATTTCGCGCCGCTCGCCGTGTGGATGACCGCGCTCGTGCCCGTCGCCGCGTTCCTGCAATGGAACGAAGCGTGGCGTTCGCACGACATGGCCTATCGCTTGCTCGCCGAAATGCGCGTCGATCTCTATGTCGCGCTGGAACGCTTGGCGCCCGCCTATCTGCTGCGGCGGCGGTCGGGCGATCTCGTCTCGCTCGGCATGCAGGACGTCGAGACGATCGAGTATTTCTTCGCCCATGTGCTGGCCCCGGCGATCGTCGCGCTGCTCGTCCCGGCTTGCGTGCTGGCCGCCGTCGCCTATCTCGCGGGTCCCGCGGCGCTGGCGCTAGCCCCCTTCCTCGCCTTCGCGGCATTGATGCCGGTGTTCAATCGTCGCAAGGCCGACGCGCTGGGCGCGCAAGCGCGCGCCGAACTCGGCCGGCTTAGCGCATTCGTGCTCGACACGGTGCAAGGCATGGCCGATCTCGTGGCCTTCCGCGCGACGGCGCGCCGGCGCGACGCGATGGCGGCGATCGCCGCCGGCTATCAGCGCGCGCGCGTGGCGCTCCACGTCGATCTGTCGTTCCAGATGGCGCGCCAGGAAGCGGTCGCGGCGCTGGGCGCCATCGCCGTCGCCGCCACCGGCGCTTGGATCGCGCGGCACGATCCTGCCGCCCGCTCGCTCGTGCCGATGCTGGCCTTGCTCGCTTCGGCCGCGTTCCTGCCCGTTTCCGAACTCGCGCAAGCGGCGCGCCAGCTCGCGGATTCGATCGCGTCCACACGCCGCGTGCACGCCGTGAACGCCGAGCCCGTCACGATCGCCGACGGCGCGGGCGCGCCGCCGCCGGTCGCGGGCGGTGCCGCGATCCGCTTCGAGAACGTCGCCTTCGCCTACGACCCGGGGGCCGCACCCGTGCTGCGCGGAATCGACATCGACATTCCGCCGCGCGCGCGCGTGGCGCTGGTCGGCGCGTCGGGTGCGGGAAAGACCACCATCGCCAATCTGCTGCTGCGCTTTTGGGATCCTTCGAGCGGCACGATCCGGATCGACGGCATGGATCTGCGCGATTATCCGCTCGACGCGCTGCGCGGCCGGATCGCGCTGGTCGCGCAGGACACCTATCTGTTCAACGCGAGCCTCGCCGAGAATATCCGATTGGCCAAGCCCGACGCGAGCGAGCGCGAGCTTGCCGACGCGATCGAGCGCGCCGCGTTGACCGATTTCGTCGCGCGTTTGCCGCAAGGCTTGGCGACCAATGTCGGCGAACGCGGCACCCGGCTTTCCGGCGGCCAGCGCCAGCGCGTGTCGATCGCGCGCGCCTTCCTTAAGAACGCGCCGATCCTGATCCTCGACGAGGCGACCTCGAATCTCGACGCGGTCAACGAGACGCGCATCCGCCGCTCGCTCGACGCGTTGATGACCGATCGCACGACGATCGCGATCGCGCATCGTCTGTCGACCGTGCGCACGGCCGATCTCATCCTCGCGATGGAGGCCGGGCGCATCGTCGAGCGCGGCACCCATGCCGAACTTCTCGCGCGCGGCGGCTATTACGCGCGCTTGGTCGATAAGCAGTCCATCCCGGCGCGCCATACGGCCTGACAGGAAGGAGATAATATCATGTAATAAAACGTCTTTTTTCTGCAAACGATTCGCATTTGCGTTACGCTCGGCACCTGTCCCGCCAATGCGAACGGCGAACGCGAAGCTTTTGAATACCCAGCCAAACCATTCAGAGGAACGGAAATGTCAAATCTCACCCGGCGCGCCTGCGGACTTGGACTCGCCGCCGTCCTGGCGGCCGGCACCGCCTTCGCGCAAACCCCGGCGACGCAATCCGTCGTCGATGCGCGCGGTACCGCCATCGAAGTTCCGGCGAAGCCGCAGCGCATCGCCGCGATCTCCTATTTCGCGACCGATCTCGCTTTCGCGCTGGGTATCGAACCCGTCGCGACGACCTACATCGTCGCGGGCCGCGAGCCCGAGTATTTGGCGGGGCTCACCAAGAACCTCAAACAGATCGGCCAGCGCGCCAAGCCGAATCTCGAGTTGCTGTCGGAAGCGAAGCCCGACCTCATCATCGCGATGAAGCGCTATACGGCGGCCAACGCGCAGCATCTGCAGCGGATCGCGCCGTTCCTCGCCTACAACATGGAACTGTTGAGCGAGAGCTACGACGAAGTGGCGCAAGTCTCGAAAGTGCTGGGCAAGGCCGAGCGCGGCGCCGAATTGAACGCGGCGTTCAAGAAGAATCTGGCCGAGTTCGTCGCCAAGGCACCCGCCGCACCCAAGCCGCGATTCCAGATCATGTGGGGCGGCGATACCCCTTTCACCTTCCATACCGAAAACACGGCGGCATCGATCGTCGCGGCGCTCGGCGGCGACAATATCGCGGGACCGATGACGCAAGGCGGCCGCTTCGGCATATCGCTGAGCTTGGAGGCGATGCTGGAGAAGAATCCGGAAGTGATCTTCGTGGTCGATTACGGTCCCGACCGCCCGCACGAGAACAACCCGATCTGGAAGCAGCTTTCGGCCGTCAAGAACGGGCGCGTGCACTACGTCAGCGACGAATGGGTCGAAACCAACGGGCCGATCGCGCGCGAACTCGTGTTGCGCGAGGCCGCCCACTACCTCTACCCGAACGTCTTCCCGGCCGTCGACGTCAAAGCGGAGGCGGCGAAAATCATTCCCGCCGCTCTGCGCAAGTGAACAACGGCGGACGCGGAACGGCGATGGCGGCGGCGGCCCTATTCGCGGCGGCCGCCGCCGTCCTGGTTTGCGGATTGACGTTCGGATCGCGGACGATCCCGCCCGCGACCGCGATCCGCGTTTTGTTGGCGCCCGACGGCGGGCTTGAGAGCATTCTGGTCTGGACGCTGCGCCTGCCGCGCGGCTTGGCCGCATTCGCGGGCGGCGCGGGGCTGGCCGTCTCCGGGTTTCTGCTGCAGGCGTTGACGCGCAATCCGCTGGCCGGTCCCGGCTTGACGGGCGTCACCGCCGGCGCAATCGCGCCGATCGTCTTTTGCTTCGTGTTCCTGCCCGCTTTGTCGTCGGTCTTCTATCCGTTCGTCGGGCTCGCGGGCGGCCTTGCCGGTGCGTGCGCGACGTTCTGGATCGCGCGCGGCGGACGCGGCCGGCCGCTGCATTTGGCGCTGGGCGGCATCAGCGTCACGCTCTTTCTCGGCGCCGTCTCGACCTACATTCTGCTGCTCAGCGGACCGATGGTGCCGTCGCTTCTGTTTTGGCTGTCCGGCGGCTTCCAAGGACGCTCCTGGCCGCATCTCGCCTATATGCTCCCTTGGGTGATCGCGGGCATCATCGGTGCGATCCTATGCCATCGCGTCGTCGATATGCTTTCGCTCGGCGAACAGGCTGCGGCCGGCATGGGGCTCAATCCCGACAAGTGGAAACCAGGGCTGCTGTGCCTGGCGGTGCTGCCGGTCGCGGGGATCGCACCCGTCGCCGGGTCGGTCGCCTTCGTGGGATTGGCGACGCCGCATATCGTCAGATTGCTGCGCCCGGCCGGGACCGTCTCCGCCATCGTGTTGAACGTGCTGTTGGGCGGTCTCATGACGATCGCGGCCGACCTGATCGCGCGCAGCGTCGCGGCACCGCGCGAGATCCCCCTCAGCATCGTGACGGCGATGATCGGCGGGCCGATCCTCATACATCTCGTCCTGCGCCGGGCGAACGAACGGAAGAGCGCGGCATGACGCGCTGGCTCGTCCCGAGCTCGATCGCGCTGGCGATCGCGGCCGCGTTCCTCGCCGCTTTTCTCGGCGTCGCCGATCTGCCGCCGGCGGATGTCCTCGCCGCCTTGAAGGGCGAAGGCAGCGCGCAAGCGCGCGCGATCATCCTCGACATCCGCCTGCCGCGCATCGCGACGGGCATCCTCGTCGGCGTGCATTTCGCGCTCGCCGGTTTGATCCTGCAAGCCATCACGCGCAATCCGCTGGCCGACCCTTCATTGATGGGCGTGTCGCAAGGCGCGATGCTCGCGGTGACGATCTATCTCCTCCACACCGTCTTCGGCCCCGATACGGGCTCGTCGCTGCTGGTCGAGCAGCCGGTGCATTTGCTGCCCGCGATCGGCGCCGCGGGCGGCGTCCTCGCGGGCGCGCTCGTCTACGCGATGGCCTTCGGCCGCGATCTGGGTCCCTTGCGGGTCACGCTGTGCGGCATCGCCGTCGGCGCGGTGCTGCATGCGATCGGCGTGGGATTGATCGCGGGATGGGGCTCCGCGCGGATCGAGATCCTGCTCGAATGGATGTCGGGCAGTCTTTACGCGCGCGATTGGAATCACGCGTTGTTTCTCCTGCCCTTCACATTCCTCGGTCTGACGGCGCTTGCTTTCGTCCGGCGGCCTTTGGCGATGCTGCGGTTCGACCCGGCGGTCGCGCGATCGTTCGGCCTCGCCTACGGTTTTCATTTCTCTCTGGCGTTGACGGTCGCTTGCGTTCTGGCGGCCAGCGCCGTCGGTGCCGCCGGCCCCATCGTGTTCGTCGGCTTGATCGTGCCGCATCTCGCCCGTTTCGCGGCGCGCGGCAATTTCGCCTTGACGCCGGCGCTGACGATGGCGCTTGGCGCCATCACGGTCACGCTGGGCGATCTCGCCGGGCGCGTGCTGGGCGGGGCAGAGGAAATTCCCCTGGGCGTGGTCGCCGCGATTTGCGGCGTGCCGGTGCTCGTCGCGCTATTGCGCAGAACCGCGTGAGGCATCGGTGCTCGACTGCTCCAAACTCTCGATACGTTACGGCCGCCGCGAAGCGCTGTCCGATTTCGCGCTGACGCTCGCACCCGGCGAGATCCGCGCGCTGATCGGCCCGAACGGATCGGGCAAAAGCACGGCGTTGCAGGCCATGGCGGGGTTGCTCAAACCCGACACGGGCGCCGTCATGCTCGACGGACGGCCGATCGGCGCGATGACGCGCCGGACGATCGCGCGCAAACTCGCCTTTTTGCCGCAGCAACCGATCGCCCCCGACGAGATGACCGTCGCCCAGCTGGCCCGCCAAGGCCGCTTCGCCCATGTCGGGCTGTTCGCCGGTTACGGCGAGCGCGACGAAGCGGCGATAGGCTGGGCGCTGGAGGCCACGGGGCTCTCCGGATTCGCCGACCGGCATTTGCGCGAATTGTCGGGCGGCGAGCGTCAACGCGCCTGGATTTCGGCGGCGCTCGCGCAGGAGGCGCGCGTCTTGCTGCTCGACGAGCCGACCTCGTTCCTCGACATCGGCTACCAAATCGAGATCCTCGATCTCGTGCATCGCCTGAGCCGGGAGAAGAACGTCGCCATCGTCATGGCGATCCACGATCTCAACCAAGCGATGTCGATCTGCGACCGTATTTCGCTGCTCGAAAACGGCCGCCTGATGTTCGACGGCGGACCGCGCGATCTGGCGCGAAGCGGCCTGATCGAGAAGGTATTCCGCGTCGAAGGGCGATTCGTCCAATTGTCGCCGGACGCGCCGCCGCATTTCGACGTGAGCCTGAAGCGGCGCGGCGCGTAATCCGAAGGTTCAGGAGGTCCGGATGGTGGGCGCTACAAAAGTCTAAATCTGTGCCACTTACCATGCCAACGTACACCGACACCGCGTAACTGAAATTGGTTAAGTGTAAGGATTTCCCGCAAGCCGAAGATCGAATTGCGGGAGTCGCCGGGTCGCAACAGCAAACGCCGCTCAACCCACCTGGATCAGATCGCGCGAGCTGCGCGACAGCAATTCGCAGCCATCCTTCGTCACCAGCACGTTGTCGATGATCCGCGCGCCGAGAAACTCCGCGCCCAAGAACACCGGCGGTTCGATCGTCACAACCATACCGGCCTTCAGCACGTAGTCGCTTTTATCGAGCATATGGAGTGGCTCGCCCCAAGACGGCGGGAAGCCGGCCGCCAAGCCATAGCCGCTGGTGTGGACGCGGCCCTGCTCCATCCCGGCAGCGACGATCACCTTGCGTGCCGCTTCGTGCGGGACGGTCGCCGGCACGCCGTCGCGGATCGCAGCGATACAAGCATCCGACGCGCGGCGCACGACATCATAAATTTCAAGCATGCGCGGCGTGGGCGTGCCGAGCACGAATTGTCGGCCGATCGTCGCCGTATAGCGACGGCACGTCGCACCATATTCGACGCTGCCGAAATCGCCATCCCGCATCACGCGTTCGGTCGGCGCGCCATGGCTGAACCCTGAGCGTTCGCCCGAGACGAGATTGATCGGGCTGGCGGCGATCCCGCTGCCCGCCGACAGCAACGCGTCGAGGATCTTGCCCGCGACGGCGAGCTCCGTTCGCCCGGCCTTCAATTCGCGTCGAAACACATCCATCGCGTTATCGGCATAACCCGTCGCCCTTTTGATATAGGCGAACTCCGCCGGCGATTTGACGATCTTCAAATCATGGACAAGGTTCGACGGCTCGGCGGCCAAAGCGCGCCCCAGCACGTCGCGCAGCTGCAGATAATGATGCGGATGGAGGTAATAGCCGGGCACCTCGATGCCCACGCGACCGCGCAGCAGGCCGAGCTTTTCGGCGAGTGCGGCGAAACGTGGAATCGGATCTTCGACGATACCCCCGCCCCAGCCGACGATGTCGTCGACATGGGCGTCGTCGCGGAATTCGTTTACTTCGCCTTCGCGGGTCAGCACCGTCAACGGTCCCGGCTTGGCGGGCACGAAAAGGCACTGGAATTCCTGATAGCTTTTGGCGTCGGAGCCGGTCAGCCAGTGGATGGTGACCGGGTGGAAGGCCACGAACCAGTCGAGCCCCGCGGCGGCGATCGCGTCATGAACGCGGCGGCGGCGGTCCTGAAATTCGGAAAGTTCGAAATCGTGCTTCGACATGGCGGCGTTCCGGTGATCGCGCCGACGCCGCCGGCCCCGTTCGGAACCGGCGGCGGATCGGCCGTTGGACTTAAAGCGGCGGCAGCGGCTCGGCGATCGGGCCGCCCAGCCACTTGACGTGCAGTTCGTTGAGCGTGCCGTTCAACGTCGCCTGGAAGATGAACGTGTCCAGCCAGCGCAGCAGATTGTGCTCGCCCATACGGATCGTGACATGGGCGGGCGCGCGGCGCAGCGAGAACTTGAAATCGAATTCCTTGTTCGGATTGCGCTTGGCGAGGTCGACGACCACGACGCTATTGGCCGCCAGAAGCTGCGACTGGCCCGACAGATAGGCCTGCACGGCGGTCGCGTTGTCTTCCGTGCGCATGATGTCGGCGCGCGGGGCGAGCGAGGTGAGGACCAAATCCTCGGTCGTGCCCTTGGCGACGCTGACCTTGTTGCGGCCGATATCGCCGGGCGCCTTCACCGCGACGTTCTTCGGCCCGTAGACCGACAGCGACGTGTCGGCATAGGGCGCGCTGTACATCACCTGGCGCGCGCGCTCGGCGGTCACCGACATCGCCGCGACGTTCATGTCGGCGCGATCCGTCAACAGATAGGGAATGCGGTTGGCGGCGGTCGCCTGAACCAATTCCAGCTTCACGCCCAGCGCCTCGGCGATCTTCTTGGCGAGATCAACGTCGAAGCCTTCGAGTTCGCGATTGGCATTGGTGAAGCCGAAGGGCGGAACGTCGCCGAACACGATGATGCGCACGACGCCTTTTTGGATGATGTCGGCGAGCTTGTCGGCGCGCGCGACGGAAGCGTCCGCGATACCGATCGCGGCCACGACGAGGGCCGCGAGGAAGTTTCTCAGCATACGAGGCATGTGGGTCTCCCTGTTTTGGATCAATGCAGAACGGCGTTGAGGAAGGTGGCGAGTTCGTTGGTTTTGGGTTTGGTCAGAACCTCGCCGGCGGGGCCCTGCTCCCAAATCTTTCCCTTGTGCATGAAGATGACGCGCGTGCCGATGCGCCGCGCGAACGCCATCTCGTGCGTCACCAGGGCCATCGTCATGCCCGAGCGCGCCATGTCTTCGATCACCTTCAGAACCTCGCCCGTCAGTTCGGGATCGAGCGCGGAGGTAATCTCGTCGAACAGCATCATTTTCGGATGCATGGCGAGCGAACGGGCGATCGCCACGCGCTGCTGCTGGCCGCCCGAAAGCTGCTGCGGGAAAGCGTCGATCTTCTCTTCGAGGCCGACGCGGCGCAGCACGTCTTGCGCGATCTTGCGGGCTTCGGCATCGGACGTTTTCTTCACCACCGTCGGCGCCAGCGTGATGTTCCGCGCGACCGACAGATGGGGGAAGAGATTGTAGCTTTGGAACACGATCCCGACTTGCTGGCGCAGTTTGCGCAAATCGGTCGAGGGGTCGCCCAATCGCACGCCATTGACCGTGATCGATCCGCCTTGGATCTGCTCCAAGCCGTTGAGGCAACGCAGCAGCGTGCTTTTGCCCGAACCGGAACGGCCGATGATCGAGATGATCTCGCCTTGCTCGATATCGAGCGAAACGTCGTCCAAGACCGTAAGCGCGCCGTAGCGCTTCGTGACGTTGCGGATTTCAACCAGCGACATTGTATTTCCGCTCCAGGACTCGGCTCAGCTGGGTCAAGGGGAAGCAAAGCAGGAAGTAGAGGGCCGCGACCGTGCAGTAGACGGCGAAGGGCTGGAAGGTCGACGCGGTCGTCAACTGCCCTTCGCGCGTCAGTTCGATGAAGCCGATCGTCGCCGCGAGCGAGGTGTTTTTGATGAGCTGCACGAGGAAGCCCACGGTCGGCGGAATGGAGACGCGCACCGCTTGCGGGACGATCACATAGCGCAATTGTTCGACGTAGCTGAGGCCGAGCGCGCCGCCCGCCTCCCATTGCGTCTTGGGGATCGATTGCAAGGCGCCCCGCCAAATCTCGCCGAGGAACGCGCCCGCGTAGATCGAGAACGCGAAGGTCGCCGCGATCCAGGCATGAACCGGGAGACCGATGATCGAAAGGCCGAAGAAGAAGACGAACAGGATGCACAGCAACGGCGTGCCCTGGACGATCTGCACGTAACCCGCTGCCAGCCAGCGCAAGGGCGCGACATTTGACACGCGCAAGACGGCGACGACGAGCCCGATCAAACTGCCGCCCGCGAACGCGGCGAGCGACAGCAGCAGCGTCCAACGGATCGCCGCAACCAGATAGAGGAAGTCGATAAAGGCGAATTCCCGGATCATCGGTTTCCGAACGCCGCCCTGTAAACGAGTGCGAAAAAGCCGCGCAGCAACAGCGCGAGGCCGAGATAGAGAACCGTAATGACGGTGTAGACCTCGAAATCGCGGAAGGTGCGCGACTGGATGATCGACGCGGCGTGGAAAAGATCGTGCACCGCGATCTGCGACGCAATGCTGGTCGCCAGCATCAGCAGGATGAACTGGCTGGCGAGCGACGGGAACATGATCTTCAACGCGGGCGTCAGCACGATGTAGCGGAAGACTTGGAAGCCGGAGAGGCCGAGCGAATGCCCCGCCTCGATCTGCGCACGCGGAATGGCCTGCAAGCCCGCGCGCACGATCTCCACCGAATAGGCGCCGAGATTGATCGCCAGGCTGATCTGCGCGGCCGTCAGCGCGTCCAGCCGCAGGCCGATACTGGGCAGGCCGAAAAAGACGATGAACAACTGCACCAGCAGCGGCGTGTTGCGGATCACTTCGACATAGGTGCCGATGGCCGCGCGCAGGATCGGACCGCCGTAGAGGCGTCCGGCCGCACCCGCGACGCCGATCGCCAAGCCGAACACCATCGTGACGATCGACAGATGCAGCGTAGTCAATACGCCTTCGGCGAGGAACTCCCACGCCGCGAAGATGTCGCGGAACTGAAAGGTATAGTTCACGGCGCCCTCATGTCTCGATCCCCTCGGGACCGGCGCCGCAGATCAGCGCGCAGACATGGCGCATATCGCCAAGCGCGGCGGCCTTGGTGCGCAACGCGGCGATGGACGCGGCCCCCGAAAGATCGGCGGCGACGCCCAATTCGAACCACAGCCAGCGCGCGGCATCCTGCATCGCGTCGTCTTCGACCAGCACGATCCGATCCACCGAACCGCGCACCAGGTCGTAGATTTCCTGACTGGTCTTGCGGCACGCCATCGTGGGCACGCGCGTGGAAAGCTTGTCGAGTCCGACCAGGCGCCCGGCGTCCAGGCAAGCGCGCAAGGTGGGTGCGCCGACCGGTTCGATCCCGACGATGCGGATATCCGGACGGCGCGCGCGCAAAGCCGTCGCGAGCCCCGCGATCAAACCGCCGCCGCCGATCGCGATCAAGATCGTGTCGATATCCGGCATGTCGTCGAGAATGTCGAGGCCGAGTGTGCCCTGGCCCGCGACGACGTCGGGATCGGAAAACGGATGGAAGTAAGTCGCGCCGCTCGCCTTGGCGAAGTCGAGTGCGGCGGCGTTCGACTCGTCCCATGCGTAGCCGACGACCCGCGCATCGGCACCCCAATCCTTCAACTTGGCGAGCTTGGCGGGCGAGACGTTCGTCGGCAGGAAGATCGTCGCGCGCGTGCCGGCGGCGAAAGCCGTGCGCGCGACCGCCAGACCGTGATTGCCGCCCGACGCGGTGACGATCCCCGCCGCGATCTGCGCCGGTGTGCAAGACAACAGGCGATTCATGGCGCCACGCGCCTTGAACGAGCCCGTCACCTGAAGACATTCGAGTTTCAGCGTCACTTTGCAATCGACCGGCAGCGGATCTTTGAGACCCAGCGGCACGATCGTCGGCGTCTTGCGGACATGGCCGGCGATCCGCGCGCGCGCCGCCTCGATTTGCGCGATGCCGATCACAGCGCCGGTCCCTTATAGGGTGTCGCGACGACGATGCAGCAATTGCCCGGGCGCACGCGGCCGGGTTGGCGCAAGCCGTAGACGATGCCGTCCGACGCGTAGTTCAGCGTCACTGGAGCACGGCCCGGATCCCAGGTGCAGTGGATGCGGCCAGCGGGTTGCCCGGCGCTGACCTTGGTGCCGTGGGCGTGGAACGGCTCGAACACGCCTTCGGCCGATGCGAAGACGTAAGCCGCCGCCCCCGGCAGCTCCAGAATCATCCGATCCGCGCGCGGCGGCGGCGCCTTGGGCGCCTCGATGACGCCCAGATGCGCCAGCACATTGCGTACGCCGCGCCGGCAGATCGCCAGCGCGTCGATCGAGACGCGCCCGCCGCCGGCCATCTCGGTGCCCATGGTCACGAGCCCCGCGCGGCACGCCGCGGCGGTGGCCGTGCGCGGATCGCCGAGATTGGCGATGACCACCGTCAGCGGCGCGTCGAACGCCAGCGCCGCGGCTGCGTTGCGCTTGGCGAGCGCGTGGTCGGCCGACGGCTCGATGATCGCGCTGGGCACGATATCGAGCGACGAACCGCCGGAGTGCAGATCGAGAAACGCGTCGCCCAGCGGCAGAATATGATCGGCGACATAGGCCGAGATCTGCTGCGTAATCGACCCGGTCGGATCGCCGGGAAAAGTCCGGTTGAAGTTGAGATCGTCCACGGGCGACACGCGCCGCGCGGCGACGACCGCATGCACGTTATTCGCCGGCATCAGGATCAACCGGCCTTGGATTTCGCCGGGATCGAGATCGCGGATCAGTTCGCCGATCGTGATCGGCCCTTCATGCTCGTCGCCGTGGTTGCCGCCTTCGAGGATGACCGTCGGGCCCGTGCCGTTCGCGATGACCGCCAAGGGAACTTGCGTAACGCCCCACGCATCGTCATGCGGCGAATGCGGGATCATCACGAAACCGATCTGCTTGCCATTGCGGCCGAGATCGACATTGGTGAAAGCCGTGGAGGGGCGGGCTGCGACTGGAATACCCATATTCGACGTCTTTCCGGGCGGCGACTGAATCGCCCGCCGTTGCGCATGCAAGAAAAATTCGGAAGGGTCGCGGGGAGCCGACGAGCGCCGCCGGTTCCCCGCGCGGTTTGCGTTAGAGGCTCGGCAACGGATCCATCGCGATGCCGAGATACTTACGATGCAGACGGTCGAGTTCTTCGTTCATCGTGTTGAAGAAGATGAAGCCGTCGAGCCAACGTGCGAGATTCAATTCGCCCATGCGTACACCCATATGGGCCGGGCTGCGGCGGATGACGAACTTCCGCTCGAACTCCTTGTTCGGATTCTGCTTGGCGAGCGCGTTGGCGACGATGCTGTTCGTCGCCAGCAGATCGGCCTGGCCGGAGATATAGGCGGCGGCGGCCGTCGCGTCGTCTTCGGTGCGCATGATCGTCGCGCGGGGGTTCATAGCGGTCAGCGCCGTTTCCTGCGTCGTGCCCTTGGCGGCGGCGACGCGCAGCGAGCCGAGCTGGCCGGCCGAATTCGCAGGCGACGCCTTGGGTCCATAAACCGCAAGATCGGTGTTGGCGTAGGGTGCCGTGAAAGTGATCTGCTTGGCGCGCTCGGGCGTCAGGCCCATCACCGAAATCACGATATCGACCTTGTCGGTCAGCAGGAACGGAATGCGGTTGGCGCCGGTGATCTGCTGAAGCTCGACCTTCACGCCCAGCGCCTTGCCGACCATTTCGGCGAGTTCGACATCAAACCCGATCGGGTTGCGATTGGCGTCTTGCGAGCCGAACGGCGGCACGTCGAGCGGCACGCCAATGCGCACTACGCCCTTCGAGATGATGTCCGCAAGCCTGTCCGCGCGCGCCTCGCTTGCGCCGATAAAGCCCGCCGCGATTACGGCCAGCGCCGTGAATGCTGCTTTCGCCAGTTTGCGCATTGCCCCTGCCCCCTGTCGGTTACGCGTGCCGTTCCGGCATCGCTTTGTTGCGGTCGACCTTTTGCGCGCACGGATCGCTTGCGTTATCTCCTGTCCGCGAGCATCGAACCGTGATCAGACTAATGTCGGTTCAAATATGAAGTCAAGATGCATGGATAAACCAGCGATCGGTGATGGGAATGCGTAAATCAGGATCGAAAAGTGGCGACGCACGGAACGCCTACTCGGCGCCCGCACTCGAAAAAGGGCTGGAGATCCTCGAATTGCTCGCCTCGATCGGCAAGCCGATCTCGACGCGCGAGATCGCGGAGAAGCTCGGCCGATCGAAGGGCGAAATCTTCCGCATGGTCTTCGTGCTCGTCGAACGCGGCTATCTGCGCCGTGACGCGGCGAGCGACGAGCTGACGCTGACCGACCGGCTATTCGAAATCGGCATCCGTACGCCGCGCCCGCGCGAACTGGTCGAGATTGCGGTGCCGGCGATGGAGCGTTTGAGCGACGCTTGCGGACAGTCGGCCCATCTCGTCGTGCTCGCGAAGGGCGAGACGGTCGTCATCGCGACGACGGCAGGCCGAGCGGAGATCGTATTCTCGCTGCGCCTGGGCTATCGCCGCCCGTCGGTCGAAGCGACATCTGGCCGCTTGATCATCGCCTTCCAGGATCCCGCACGGCGCGCGCAGATGATCGCGGAAGGCTTGGCTGTCGCTCAATCCGCGCCGAACCCGCGCAAGCTCAACGAACAACTCGAAGAGCTCGCCAAGCAAGGTTACCTGATCGCAGAAAGCCGTGATGTCGTCGGCATCACCGATATCGGCGCGCCGATCCTCGACCGGAACCACCACGCCATCGCCAGCATCGTCGTGCCGTATCTCAACCGGCACGAGGAAACACCCAAACACGCCGCCGTCGCCAAGCTGGTGCGCGAGACGTGCCGGGAGATTAGCAAGGGGATTCGTTAATAGGTCCGGATGGTGGGCGCTACAGGGATTGAACCTGTGACCCCCACCATGTCAACGTATACGGACAGCGCGTGAATTCAATCCGTTGGGGACGGGGATTCCCGCAGATCGGGCTTCGACCTGCGGGAAACCGCCCTTTCTCACATCCGGCCCGCGTCGACCTTGATGCGCTCCGACGTGATCGACGACGATTCGTCGCTCGCCAGGAACAGCGCGACGCGCGCGACCTCTTCCGGTTCCACCCAACGGCGCAGCGCCGCCTTGTTGGTGTAGTTCTCGCGGATGATCTCGTCCGCCGGACGGTTCTCCTTCGCCACGCGGGCCGCGATCACGCGCTGCATCAACTCGCCGTTGACCGCCCCCGGGCAGAGCGCATTCACGCGGATCTTGTGCACACCCACTTCCTGCGCCACCGCTTCGGTAATGCCGATAACGGCGAATTTGGTGGCGGTATAGGCGCTGCGCATCGGATAGCCGCGCAAACCCATCAGCGACGACATATTGATGATCGACCCGCCGCCGCGCCGCTTCATCTGCGGCACGCAATGCTTGATGCACAGAATCGTGCCGCGCACGTTGATCGCCATCGCCGAATCCCATTCGCCGACGTCGATATCCTCGGCGTTGGCGACCTGGCCGGTGATGCCGGCGTTGTTCACCAGAATATCGATGCCGCCGTTATGCTCGACCGTCGCCGCGACGAGACGGCAAACATCCGTCTCCGACGCCACGTCCGCGACGACCGCTTGTGCGCCGATCTTCGCCGCCGCCGCTTCGAGCACGCTCTTCGTGCGGCCAGAGATCGTCACCTTAGCCCCCGCCTGCGCGAACATCGTCGCGATCGCGTAGCCGATACCCGTACCGCCCCCGGTAACGAGGGCGGATTTTCCGGCAAGCGAGGGCGCCAAGATCGAGGATGTGTCGGTCATGTTCGTCTCATTGCTCAGTGTTTGACGATGCGTTCGAAGGCGGACAGGAACGCTTCGACTTGGTCGGGCGTCGTCACCGTCGAGACGGTGCCCGAGCAAGACGGCGTCAGCAGGAAACCTTCGGTCAACAGCGCCAGCGACGCCGTCGTTTCCCATTTCTTGTCGCTGGTCGCCGCGTCGCGATAATTGCGGATATTGCGGCCGGTCGCGGTGATCTTGAACAGCGAGCCGGAGCCGGTGACCTGCAACGGCAAGCCGTCGCAGATCGCGGACAAGCGCTTGCGGATCATGGCGCCGGTCGTCGCCAAACGATCGAAGACTTCCGGCGTCAATGCGTTCATCGTCGCGTAACCGGCCGCCGCAACCATCGGATTAGCGTTGAACGTGCCCGCATGGGTCACGCGGTTCGCCTTGTCGGGCGCCGAAAGGTCGAGAATATCCGCGCGCCCCGCGATGGCGCCGACCGGGAAGCCGCCGCCGATGATCTTGCCCAACGTCGTCACGTCCGGCTTCACACCGGCGATCCCTTGTGCGCCGTTATAGCCCACGCGAAACGCGATCACCTCGTCGAACACCAGGACGATACCGTACTTGTCGCAAAGTGCGCGCGCGGTGCGCAGGAATTCGGCGTCCGGCATCAGCAGGCCGATCCGATTCGCCATCGGCTCCACCAGCAGCACCGCGATCTGCGCGTGATTCGCGGCGACGAATGCCTCCAGCGCCGCGCTGTCGTTGAACGGCAGGATCGCGACGCGTCCGCCGCTGCCCGCGAGGCCCCCGCTTTCCGCGACGGGAATGGGCGATGCGGCGTCGCCGGACTTCGCCACCGGCGGGCTGACCGACCAGCTGACGTCGTCATAGGAGCCGTGATAGCTGCCTTCGAACTTCGCGACCAGCGGACGGCCGGTGAAGGCGCGACCGAAGCGCACCGCCATCATCACGGCTTCGCTGCCCGAGTTGGCGAAGCGGATGCGCTGCGCGCTCGGCAAACGGCCGAGCAGCAATTCCGCCAGCGCCAATTCGCCTTCCGTCGGCGCGAAATACGCGGTCCCCTTGCCGAGTTGCGTGCTCGCCGCCGCGACGACGGTCGGATGCGCATGGCCCAGCGGCAATGAGGTCGCGTTGAACCAAAAATCGTTGATCTTGCGGCCGTCGGCATCGACGACATAGGACGCTTCGCCCTTGTCGACGAAGGTCGCGTAAGGATTGCGCATCACCGCGTCGCGCGTGAAACCGCCGGGAAATACGTTCTGCGCGCGCGCGTAAAGCGCCGCCGAGCGCGGCGTCAACGCGCGATATCGCGCTTCGATCTCGGCCGCGCGGGCATGCAGCGCGCCGTAGAAATCATTCGAGCGATCCTGGCGTGCGATCGCGCTAATGGTGCTGGCCGTCATGGTGTTCTCCGTCGTGTTTGATTGGATATCAGCCGCGCGCTCGCGCGCGCTGAAGGAAGCCGGTCTTCTCCATCACGCGGCGCAATTCCTCGCGCTGTGCGGGCGTCAGCGGACGGATCGGATCGCGTGTGCGCCCGCCCGGACGCCCGATCAAATCGAGCGAGGCCTTCACGCTGGCCGGAAAGGTGCCCAGGCCGAAGAACGAGTCGAGCATGCCGGCCATTTCCGTCTGGATACGGCGCGCGGTGACGAGATCGCCCGCCATCGCCGCTTTGTAGAAAGCGGGCGAGGTCGAACCGAAGACGGGCGTGCCGGAATCCATATAACCGACGGCCCCTTCGGATAGCGCGGCGAGGCCGAAGAAGCTGGCATAGCCGGCGAACACGCCGATGCGGTCGCTGACCTTGCGGATGATCGACGACAACGTACCCCAATCCTTGGAGCTTTCCTTGATCGCGATCACCTTGTCTTCGTCGGCGAGACGATCGACGAGTTTGACGCTGAGATGTACGCCCGTCCGGCGCGGAATGTTGTAGAGCAGGATCGGCAGCGGGCTTTGCGCGATCACGCGCTTGAAATGGTCGGCGATCTCTTCCTCGCCCGGCATCACGTACCAGGGGGCCGAAACCATCACGACGCTGCAACCCGCGTCGGCGGCCTGGTGCGTCTTCTTGATCACTTCGTCGGCATAGATGGCGCTGCACCCCGCGACGACGGGCACGCGGCCGGCCGCCGCTTCGACCGCCTTGCGGAAGATCGTCGCGCGCTCCGCCTCGCTCAGCGACCAGCTTTCGCCGGTGCAGCCGTTGACGAGCAGGCCGTTCACGCCGTCCTCGACGACGATCTGCGCCAGACGGAAGAATCCGTCCTCGTCGAGCGACGCGTCGTCGCGGAACGGCGTCGTCAGCGCCGGGATCACGCCGCGAAAATTCGGGTTCTTCATGGGATGCTCCTTGTGGGAATCGGTTCGTTCGGGGAAACTTGTGTCGGCAGCACGCGTGCCGGATCGAACAGCGGCAGCTCGGGCGCGCGATCGAGGATCAGATCGCCCATCAATCGGCCGATGTAAGGGCCGATCGTGTATCCGCCGCGCACGCAAGCCAGCACATAAGCGCCGGGCACGCCGGGCAGCGCCCCGGCCAGCGGATAGAAATCGGGTACGTTCGGCTCGAAGCCTGTCCACACGCGCATCAATCGCGTATTGCCCAAAGCGGGCAATGCGAACTGCGCCAAGCGGATATTCGTCAGCAGCGTTTCGGACGCGATACGGCCGCGCCCCTCTTCGGGCGTGCCTTTGCCTTGCCAGCCGCCGCCGATCAGGACGGTACCGTTAGATTTCTGCTTCAAGGTCAGCAGCCCCGTCGCATGACCGATCGCGGCGGTGACGAGCGGCGCGCAGCGTTCGGTGACCGACACCGTATTGATCCGCACGCGGATCGGCAGGTCGACGCCGAGCATCGCGGCGATCGGCTTGGTCCACGCCCCCGCCGCAATCAAAACGCGGCTTGAATCGATCACGGCATCGGCGGTGCGGATCTGGAATCGGCCAGCCACACGATCGATCGCCACAACGGGGCAATGCTCGCGCAGCTCCACATCGGCCGCCGCCAGAAGCGCGCGATAATAGAGGCCCGTCAGGCTCGAATTGGCGTAACCGTCGGCCGCGCAATGACTGGCGAGAACGACGCCCGGATTCAATTCCGGTTCGAGGCGGCGGATCTCCGCACGGCTCAGCATTTCGATCGGCGCGCCCGCCGCGCGCTTGGCCGCCATGTTCGTGGAAAGCCGCTCGGCCTCCGCATCGTTGAAGGCAAGCGTCAAACCGCCCGTCTCGCGGAACCCGACTTTATTGCCGGCGGCGCGCCAGATTTCGTGGCCGCGCAGCGCATAGGTCATCAGCTTGATGCGTTTGATCTGCAGCGACAGCGTACCGGCGTTGACGCCCGATGCGCCCGATCCCAGATCGGCTTTCTCGATCAGCACGACGCGCATGCCGCCTTCGGCGGCAGCGATCGCGGCCGAACAGCCCATCAAGCCGCCGCCGATCACGACGAGGTCGCAGCGCGTTGTCGCATGCGCGCCGGTCATTGGGGGGCGGGCTCCGGCATCGGCAAGGACGCGTAGTCGAACTCGCCCGCCAATACGCCCAACGGAACCGGGCGCAAGGGCGGACGCGACGTCGCTTGGCCGATCGCCGCGCGCGGCAAACCGGTCGTAACGGCGATCAATGCCGCCGCCGTATCTTCGCAAACCCGGCCGCCGCAGGCGCCCATGCCGCAGCGCGTCGCCGCCTTCAGTGCGTTGACCGTGTGTGCGCCCGCGCGAATGGCCTCGTCGAGCGTCGCACGGCTCAGATTCTCGCAGCGGCACACGATCGTTTCGGGTGTGATCTCATACAGCGCCGCCGCCGGTGCTTCGGCAAGCCGCGTCATCGCCGCGCCGAACCGCTTCGCGCGCGCGAGCATCGATGGGTTATCCGGGGTAGCCGATGCCTGCACCAAAGCCACGCCGACGCGTGCGCCTTGGATCGACGCGGCCGCCGCCCCGATCACCCCCGCCCCGTCGCCACATAGATAAAGACCAGGGATGGACGTGGCGCCGTCCTCGGCCATAACCGGCACCCAACCGCCGCGTTCGGGCACAAATTCATGTTCGACGCCGAGCAACCGCGCGATTTCCGTCGCCGGCATCAGACCGTAGCCGTAGCAAACCGAATCGCAGTCGATCGCGATCGGCGCATCGTTGCCGGCGATCGGCTTCACGAAAGCGCGAGCGACGGTGCCCGGGCCTTCGACGCGGCTGAGAATATGGCCGTGATGGATCGGTGCACCCGCTCGGCGAAGCGCGAGATACCATTTGGCGCCCCGCATCATCAGATCGGGCCGCGCCAGCAATTGCGGAACGGCTTGCAGCCAATCACCCTGGCCGCGCGCATCGACGATTCCGGCGATTTCGCCGCCGGCTTCGAGAATCGTCGCGGCGACATAGAGCAGAAGCGGCCCCGCTCCGGCGACCAGCACGCGCCGTCCGGGCAACACGCGATGCGCCTTCAACAGATTCGTGGCCCCCGCCAAGCCGATCACACCCGGCAAGGTCCAGCCCGGGACGGGGCGATGGCGCTCCTGCGCGCCGCTCGCCACGACAAGGCGCGACGCGCGCCATTCGACCGGCCCGGCCGGACCGACCGCGCAAACGCGAAAGCCGGATTCGACGAACCACACGCGGTGGCCGAAGCTCAACACCACGTCGCTCGCCGCAAGTGCCGCGCGCAACGCTTCGCCAGCCGACGCGTCGGCGGTCGACGCCGTCGCGGCCTTGGCGATCGGTTGGCGATAGACTTGGCCGCCCGCCGCGTCGTTCTCGTCGACCAGCAGCACGCGCAAGCCTTCGCGCGACGCCGCGACCGCGGCACCCGCACCCGCCGGCCCGCCGCCGATCACGATCGCGTCGAATTCCTGTATCGTCATCGGCCCGACCGCACGTCGAGACCGTCCGCCACTTGCACACGGCAGGCTTCGACATTGGCGCCGTCGATCACGACGACGCATTCCTGACAAACGCCCATCGCGCAGAACAGGCCGCGCGGGCCTCCGCCCTCGGCCCCTTGCCGCAGCGTGCGGATTCCCGCCGCCAGCAAAGCGCCCGCGACCGTATCGCCCGTCAGCCCAACGACGGACTTGCCGTCGAATGTGAATTCGACCCGCCGCCGTCCTGCGTCGCTGCCCGCGATACGCAATGGAGAATTCATGCAAGCCCCCTTCGTCGCAGGGACAGCATATCCGCCGCACGGCGCGCGCACAGAATTGGCTTGCATCGAAAGAGGGCGTGGCTCATAACGACAAAGAGTTTTATCAGTAAACTTACGTTTTTATATAGAAACACACTTCGCCACGCCGCGCAAGCCACCCGCAACCAACTCGAAGCAACCAAGGGCAAGACAATGGGCCGCAAAACGATCCTGACCTGCGCCGTCACCGGCAATCTGACGACCCGCGAACAGCATCCCGGACTGCCGATCACGCCCGCGGAAATCGCGCGCGCCGCGATCGACGCGGGAAAAGCCGGTGCGGCCGTGGCGCACATTCACGCGCGCGACGTGAAGACCGGCAAAGGCACGATGGATCTTGAAGCCTTCCGCGAGATCGTCGGCCGCATCCGCGATTCGGGTTCCGACATCGTGATCAATCTGTCGACCGGCGAAGGCGGGCGCTTCGTGCCGTCCGACGACGAGCCCTCGGTCGCCGCCCCCGGCACCACCCTCACCCGGCCCGAGCGGCGCGTCGCGCATGTCGAAGCGCTGAAGCCGGAGATCTGCACGCTCGATTTCAACACGATGTTCTCGGGCTCGGCCGTCGTCATCAACACGCCGCGCAATCTCGAGATCATGGCGAATCGCATCTACGCCGCCGGCGTGCTGCCAGAAATCGAGCTGTTCGACGGCGGCGACCTGCAAATGTGCAAAAGCTTCATCGAGCGCGGCCTGATCCGCACGCCCACGCTCTTCCAGATCGTGCTGGGCGTGCGTTACTCGGCCGTCGCCAATCCGGAAACGCTGTTCTATTTCCGCTCCCAACTGCCGCAGGGCGCGATCTGGGCGGCGTTCGGCATCGGCCGCCACGAATTCCCGATGCTGGCGCAAGCATGGCTGCTCGGCGGCCATGTCCGCGTGGGGCTGGAAGACAACGTCTATATCAGCAAGGGCAAACTCGCCCGCGACAACGCGGAGCTGGTGGAAAAAGGCGTCTCATTGGTCGCCAATCTCGGCGGCGAGATCGCGACATCGGCCGAGGCGCGCGAGATGCTGGGGCTCAAGCCGCACGCCTGACTCGACTCCGGTGCGCCGCGCGCGGCGATGGCTCGTTGACATTGCCGCGCGCAGGCCCGAATTATTCCCGGCTACGCTTCATTCGACCGCAGATCGGCAGCTTTGATGCCCCGTCCCGCCCGCACCACGACGAAGCCGAAAAAAGCCGCGCCCGCCAAAGCGTCGGCAGCGCCTGAGTATCCGCGCAACCACGATCGCTACGTCGTGCCGGGACTGCAACGCGGGATCGAAGCGCTGCATCTGTTCAATCGCAGCACGCGGGAAATGACGCTGACGGCGATCGGCGAAGCCTTGTCGCTGTCGCGCTCGGCTGCGTTCCGGCTACTCTATACGCTCGAATTCCTCGGTTTGGTCGAGCGCGATCCCGTGCACAAGACCTATCGTCTGACAACGAAGGTCCTGTCGCTGGGATTCGAGTATCTCGCCAGCCTCGACGTCGTCGAAATCTCGCGCCCCTATCTGGAAACGCTACGCGACGAGACCGGCGCTTCCTCGCATCTCGCCATCCGCGAAGGGCAGGACATAATCTACGTCGCGCGCGTGCCGACACGACACCCGATGACCAGCACCGCCGTGCTGGGCGGCAAGCGCCCGGCGCATGCCACGTCGATGGGCCGCGTTTTGCTCAGCGAATTACCGGAAGACGAAATCCGCGCCCTTTATCGCGCGACGCCTTTGAAAGCCTATACCGAGCAAACGCCGACCAGTATCGACGCTTTACTGGCCGTGCTGAAGCAGGATCGCGCGCGCGGCTGCGTCGTCAGCCGCGGCTCGTTCGAGCAAGGCGGGTCGAGCATCGCCGCCCCGATCCGCAACGCGCGGGGCGAGATCGTCGCCGCCATCGAAATAGCCGGCCCGAATTCGGCCTTCGATCTCAGCAAACTCGAAACGCAGCTCAAAGACAGCGTCTGCAAGACCGCGCAGTTGATCTCCGGCCGGATGAGCTGACGCGTCTATACGGTCGCGATCGGCGTGACCGGCGAGCCGACGGCACCGGGCAGGCGCAAGGGCGGAGCGGTCAGAAGGAAACGCGTGCGGTTGTTGGCGGCGAGCCATTCGGCCAGCGGCCCCAAATGCCATAACTCCCCGAGATGGATACCGAGCTTGAACAAACAAAGCTCGTGAAGACCTTCATAAGGACCTTCGTCGCGCACGATGCGCGGTGGTACCGCCTCGACCGCGTAATTGTCCGCCGCGATCGCGGCCAAGCCGCTGTCGTCGATCCAGCGCAGCAACGCGCCGTCGCAGCCGTCGAGATGGCAGAACGATCCGTCGAGCAGCGCGGCATCGGGGTTCTTCCCGGCGGCGAGCAGGGCGCTCGCCTGGCCCGTATGCAGGCAGACGATGTCGCCGCGTTCGACGACGGCGCCGGTGCGCTCGCACGCGCGCATCAGATCGTCGTAACCGACAATGCGCCGCGCGTCGCCATAGGCCGCGCGAAGATCGATCATCACCGCGCGGCCTTGCACACCCGCGATCGCCATGTTCTCGATACCCAGCGCACGCGCGCCGCCATTACCGGTGCCGTCCGGCGGCACGATCGCTTCGCCTGCGCGATAGCCGTTGTAGTAGCGGATCTCGGCATGGCCATCGTCGTCGGCATCGAAAGCAGCACCGGCGTGGGATAGCGCGTCCCAATGCGTCGAGAATTGATTGTAGAGATGGACGTGATCGTCACTGAACACGTCCGTACGCACCGCATGCGGGCGCAGATTGAACTTCGCGCGCCCGTCGCGCTCGACAGGATGGACGCAAGGCGGCCGGCGGCGCAGATCGTGATAATTGCCGCCGGGCAGATCGAGCGGCAAGCTGAGACAGAAGGTCCGGCCTTCCCGCACTTCCGCGATACCTTGCAGCACTTTTGTGCGGTCGATCAGATTGAGACGGCCGATCTGATCGTCGGGCCCGAACGCCCCCCAGTTCGAACCTTCCGGACGCCGCCGCCAGCGCTGCTCCGCGTGATCCACGTCGCTATTCCCCTTTTCAAAGCGCGACCAAGTCTAGGCGCGCGGTCGCGGTTCCGCCAATCGACTTGACGGGTCAACATAGCGCGCGTACCATAATAATCAAACAGCACTTTTACATATAAAACTTTTATCGAGACCAGCCAGGACAGGGAGATGAGTATGACGCGTTGCAATCTGTTCGCCGCCGCCGCGATGATCGCCATCGCGCTCGCCGGTGCGACGGCCCCGGCCGATGCCGGCCCCGTGCTCGACCGCGTGAAGGAACGCGGCGCCCTCAAATGCGGTCTGCAAGGGCCCTCGAACCCGGGCTTCGGCGAGCCCGACTCCCAAGGCCGCTGGACCGGCTTCAACGTCGATATCTGCCGCAGCGTCGCCGGCGCGATCTTCAACGACACGACGAAATTCGTCGTCGTCCCCGTCACGCCGCAAAACCGCTTCGCGCTGCTGCAAGCGGGCGAAGCCGACATCCTGACGCAGAACACGACCGTCACCATGTCGCGCGACACCAAACTGCGCCTCAACTACGGCGCCATCACCTATTACGACGCGCAAGGCATCATGGTGCCGCGCAAGATCGGCGTGGATAGCGTGCTGAAGCTCGACGGCGCCACGATCTGCGTGCTGCCCGGCACGACGAACGAGCTGAACCTCAACGACTACTTCCAGCGTCATCGCCTGCGCTACACGCCCGTCGTGATCGACTCGCGCGACGATCTGCGCCGCGCCTACGCCGAAGGCCGCTGCGACGGCATCACGTCGGACATGACGACCCTCGCCTCGCAGCGCAAGCTGCTGCCCGTACCGGGCGATCACACGATCCTGCCGGAGCCGCTGTCGAAGGAACCCCTCGGCATCGCGATGCTGAAGGGCGACGAGGAACTGCGCATGATCGCGACCTGGGCGTTCAACGCACTGGTGAACGCCGAGGAGCTTGGCGTCACGAAAGCCAATGCCGACGAAATGGCGGCCAAGAGCACCGATCCGGAGATCCGGCGCTTGCTCGGCAAGCAGGACGGTCTGGGTTCCGGCATGGGCGTGAAGGACGATTACGCGCTGCTCCTCATCAAGGATTTGGGGAATTACGGCGAGATCTACGAGCGCAATCTCGGCCCCAAGACGCCGCTGGGCTTGGCGCGCGGCTTGAACCGCCTTTGGAACAACGGCGGGATCATGTATACGGCTCCGCATCGGTAACGCGAACCGATCGACCGGATCAAAGCGTGGGCGGGCGCTTCGGCGCCCGCTTCGCTATCGGCAGGCAAGATTGCGAATGTCCGACACGAACTTTGCGGCGCGGGCTCCCGGATCGGCGCGCTGGCGCGCATGGCTCCGCCCCGAAACGCTTCTGCCGCAGGCCTTGATCCTCGCCGGCTTCGCGCTGTTCGTTTACGCGATCGCGGGCAATGTGCGCGAAAACCTCGCCGCACTCGGCTTGCGCTTCGGCTTCGATTTCCTCTCCCATACGGCCGGGTTCCGGATCGGCGAAAGCCTGATCCCCTATTCGCCGTCCGATTCCATTCTGCGCGCCCTGGGCGTGGGCCTCGTCAACACGCTGCGCGTCGCCATCGCCGGGGCGGTCATCGCGACGGTGCTCGGCACGCTGCTGGGCGTGCTTCGCTTGACGACAAATCCGGTCGTCGTGGCGCTGACGCGCGCCTATATCGAGATCGTGCGCAACACGCCGCTGCTGCTGCAACTCGTGCTGTGGCAGGTCGTGATGCTGAAACTGCCGCCGGTGCGCCAAGCGCTCAATCCTCTTCCCGGCATCTATCTCTCGCAGCGCGGCTTGAAGATCCCGTCCTTCGAGTTCGGCGACGAAGCGGCCACGATCGGCTGGGCGCTCGCGGTGGCGATCGTTCTGTGCATCGCAAACGTGCTGCGCCGGAAATATCTGTCTGGCGACACGACGCGGCCGATCTGGCATCAGAATCTGTCGCTGCTGATCGTGTCGCCGATCGCGGCGGCATTCTATACTGGCGGTGCGCCCGCGCTGTCGGTGCCCGAACTGCGCGGCTTCAACTTCGTCGGCGGCAGCACATTGTCGCCGGAGTTTACCGCCCTGCTGATCGGTCTGGTCGTCTACGCCACCGCCTTTATCGCGGAAATCGTGCGTTCCGGCATCCAGACGGTGCCCGCCGGACAATGGGAGGCGGCGCGCGCCTTGGGCTTGCGCCCCGGCCGGATCGTGCGGCTGATCGTTCTGCCGCAGGCGCTACGCGCGATCATTCCGCCGCTGACGAACCAGTATCTGAACCTGACCAAGAATTCCTCGCTGGCCGTGGTCGTCGGCTATCCGGAACTCGCCAGCGTCTCCAACACCATCATCAACCAGACCGGCCATGCGATCGAAACCATCGCGATCTTCATGGGCGTCTATCTGATCCTGTCGCTGACGACATCCGTCGGAATGAACATCTACAATGCGCGCATCGCCCTCAAAACCCGATAAGGCCGGTGCTTCCGCCCTGCTGCGCGCGGCCTTCGCGGGCCCGTTGAACATCGCGCTGACGCTGGCTTGCGCGGCACTGCTCGCGATCGCCTTGCCGCCCTTGTGGCAATGGGCGATCCAAGACGCGACTTGGCGCGGCAATGCCGCCGACTGCCGCGCAGGTGCCGGCGCGTGCTGGGCGTTCATCGGCGAGAAATTCTGGATGTCGATCTTCGGGCTCTACCCTTACGAAGAACGCTATCGCCCGGCGATCACGCTCACGCTGTTCGCCGCCCTTGCCGGCCTTTCGACGATCCGCGCGCTGTGGTCGCGCAAGCTCCTTTACACGTGGCTCGCGGCGGCTGTCGTGATGTTCGCGCTGATGATGGGCGGCTTTGCCGGCATGCCGGCCGTGCCCACGCGGCTGTGGGGCGGCATGACCGTCACCGTGTTTATCGCCGTATTCGGCCTCGCGGCGGGATATCCGCTGGCGATCTTGCTCGCTCTCGGCCGCCGGTCGGATCTGCCGATCCTGCGCTATGCCTGTATCGGCCTGATCGAAGGCGTACGCGGCGTGCCGCTGGTTTCGCTGATCTTCATGGCGGCGATCCTGCTGCCGCTTTTCGCACCGGCCGGGACGAATATCGACCAGCTTGTGCGCGTGCAGGTCGCCTATACGATCTTCTCCGCCGCCTATATGGCCGAGGTGATCCGCGGCGGCTTGCAAGGCCTCGATCGCGGCCAGTACGAAGCGGCCAAATCGCTGGGCTTGTCCTACTGGCCGACGATGCGGCTGATCGTGCTACCCCAGGCGCTGAAGGCGACGATCCCGTCGCAGGTGAACACGTTCATTACGCTGTTCAAGGATACGACGCTGGTCGTGATCGTCGGCATTTTCGATTTCTTCACCACGCTGCGCGCCGCGATGGGCGATTCGCAATGGCAAGGTTTCGAGGTCGAAGGCTATCTCTACACGGCGACGGTCTATTTCACGCTGTGCTTCGTGATGTCGTCCTATAGCCGCTATCTCGAACGCGTCCTATCGCCCGAGCGCGCGCGAGGCTGAGGACCGGGCGACGATAAGCCACCATTTCAGGAGGTCCGGATGGTGGGCGCTACAGGGATTGAACCTGTGACCCCTACCATGTCAACGTACGCGGACAGCGTTTGAATTCAATCGGTTAGGAATGGGGTTTCCCGCAGATCGAGCATTGAGCTGCGGGAAACTTCAGAGCGGTAGGGCAGGAACGGCTCAAACCGCGCCCTATTACTCTTATGACGAGCGCTGTGAATTGGCGTTGAGCATAGCCCCCAGCCCAATTAGTGGTGATCTGACGGAAAATGTTGGAATCATCGAGTGTTTTCGTGGATGGCATCGACATCAAGGGCTGATCCCATTGAACGAGATAATATTTTCGCAAAATCAATTTTTTTGCAGGCACCCCGCCGCTTCCTACACCAGCAAGCGAACGACTAGGCTACGAACCCATATGCGCCGACGCCTCCGTTAACAACAGCATCAAACCGTCTCGATTGTTCTGACGACGGACATTGGTCGGTAGCAGTGGCGCAATCTTAATGAAATTTGAGGATGAGTCTATTTTGTAGTAAACTTTTCTGCTTTCGTGCAACTTTATGCCAACGCCATCTTGCTGCGTCGATTCTGAGTGGTTCTAGCCTGAACTGACGCACGAGCCCAGGAGGGTCCACATGGCATCCAAAGAAGAAAACGTTGCGCAGTTCCTTGCTCGCCTCATGCGGGAAGACAGAGGCGAGCGACTAATGAGAAAGATCCAGCGCTCGGGTCACGAGAGCGCTGAGCCGCCGGCGGCTACGCAAGCTCGCACGCTCGCCGAGGCAGGTTTGACGAATATCCGTGACGGCAAGGTGCCGTTGCCGGAGCAGATTGCCGGCATTGAGGCCATCATCCTGCCCGACATACGACCGGTGCTCGACGTCGTCGATGGCGATTTTCGGACAGACCACCCCCTGTGGCTGAAGCTGAACGACGACCAAACGATTAGGAGCGCCCTGTTGCCTGCAGTTTCGTCGGTGGGCCGAATCGAGCTTCCCGGCAACCGTAATTACCCGTACGGGGGCACTGGTTTTGTGGTCGGCAAGAACCTAGTCATGACGAATCGCCATGTCGCCTCGATATTTGCGTCAGGGTTGGGCGATCGGAACTTGGCGTTCAAGCCGGGTTTCCGCGCTGGCATCGATTTTCTGCGAGAGCTCGATCGCCCACCGGGCCGCACGCTGATGATCAGGCGTTTGGTGATGATTCACCCATATTGGGACATGGCGCTGTTGGAGGTCGAAGGCCTGCCGGCGAACGCGCAACCGCTTCGCCTGTCGCTGCGCGATATCCCAGCAGATTCGATGATTGAGGTGGCAGCGATCGGGTACCCAGCCTTCGACTCCCGTAATGATCGCGATGTACAAAACGATCTCTTTCGGCGTGTGTTCGGCGTTAAGCGGCTGCAGCCTGGCACTTTGGGAGGGCGCCAACGCACAGAGAGCTTCGGAAAGTTGGTGGAGGCTACGCGTCACAACTGCTCGACGCTCGGCGGCAACTCGGGATCCGCGCTCATCGACTTGCTGAGCGGAGAGGTTATGGCGCTCCACTTCGGCGGACGATATCGCGACGTCAACTACGGCGTACCTGCTTTCGAGCTGGCACGCGACCAACGCGTGGTCGATGCGGGCGTCACCTTTGCTAGCCCGGGCGCTAGCGGCGGTCGACCCGAATGGGAAGACTGGTGGTCGCAAGTTAGCGAGTCGACGCACGATTCAGTCTCCACCCGAGGTACACCGACTTCGGCGCCACCGCCGCGAGGCCTGTCGTTTAACGATGCGGCCACGCGCGCGAAGCCGGACGGTTCGATTCATTTCGTCGTGCCATTGCACGTAACGCTCCGCCTCGGCAACGCCGCTGCCGGCGTAACGATTGGCACCAGCACACCACTCGACGCCGAAATAGACAGCACGATCGAGCGTCTAGCGGAGCCCTGGCGCGATGAGGACTACGAGTCCCGCACTGGATATGACGCGGACTTTTTGGGCATCAAAGTGCCGCTGCCAACAGCTACCGATCCCACTTCGGTCGCAGTAACACTCGATGGAAACAGCGTGCTGCACTACCAGAATTTCTCCATCGTCATGCATGCAAAGCGCAGGATTGCACTGTTCACTGCGTCCAACGTCACTGCCGACAAGCAGCTCAAAAAACCCGAACCAGGCCGTTCTTATACACGTAAAGGGCTCTCCGGCCTCGGCGATAATGACCAGGAGCGCTGGTTTCTGGATCCGCGCATGAGCGACGAGTACCAGCTACCCGACGTGTTCTATACGCGCGACGACGGCGCGTTCGACAAGGGACATGTAGTGCGCCGCGATGACGTCGCGTGGGGGAAGACCTACGCGGAGCTCAGGCGCGCAAATGGCGACACCTATCATTTGACTAACTGCTCGCCGCAGGTCGCAAACTTCAATCGAAGTGCCCTTGGTGAAGATAACTGGGGCGGTCTCGAGAACCATGTACTGAAGGGCGCTGCAACAGAGCGCATTTGTCAGTTCGCGGGCCCTGTCCTAGATCCAGGCGACGAGGTGTTCGTCGGACGCGCTGGCGGACGAGCTCGAGTCAGAGTGAAGATCCCTTCGCGCTATTGGAAGGTGATCGTCGTTCGGACTGTTGAAGGACTCGCGAGCTACGGCTTTGTTCTCGAGCAGGATCTGTCCAACGTCCCGCTTGAGGAGTTCGCTGTTCCCGAAAACTTCGCGCGCTTCATGGAGCCGATCGCCGATATCCAGTCGGTGGCGGGCGTCAGGTTTCCCGATGTCGTGCAGAATGCCGATAGATTCGGGACCGACGAAGGAGTTGAAGTGGCGGTCGGGGCTGGTGTGAAGCGCCGATCGAAGAACCTAGAGGTGATAACCGAGGATCTGATCGTCTAAGCAACGCGCCGGGATGCAAGTCATGGACGAGAGAACGGCAGGGCGGCTAGAATTAGTTGGTCTTCGTACTCGCCGGCTGATGGCTCCCCAAACGAGCAACAGCGCCGAGGCCGCAGAGGACTTGGATGACGTCCGTGGACCGCCGCACGGTGGTGATGAGCAGCGGGTCGCTACCCGGATCGCTGCGGAATCGCGGCTAGATACTGATTGCGCTAAAGCGATCGCACACGACATCATTGAGCGTGCGCAGTCAGCATTGAATCGGATGCTCGCCGGCGATTGGAACGGCGACCTGGTCGACGAGGACGCAGTCGCACTCGAGTGCGTGCTTCATGTCCGTGGGCGCCCAGCGCTTCGCGTCGTTGGCGATCGCCTGGAGTCGTTTGAGCACTATCCTGGCTCAGAGTTCTGGCAGGATCTCGTCGGCGACTACGAAGACAGGATCGTCGCTGCAACGGCCGCGACCGGCGCATTGATTGTGAGCTGGTTCAGTAGTGGCAATCCGCCGTGGGTGCAAGGAACGGCGTGGCTTACCGCGCCGACTCGTGTCGTGACGAACCGGCATGTGTTGATGCCGGGGCGACCTGAGTCTCATTTGATCGTCTTCTCGAACGATGGATCAGCGCCGAGGCTCAAGTCGGGCATTGAGCTCTATCTGGATTTCACCCACGATCATCGTATGCCCGGCGTTCAGATACGCCGCCGCGTGACCTCGGTTCTTTTCGTCGCAAAGGCGGATGACCCGGTCGATATCGCGGTGCTTCAGATAGAGGCGTTCGCTGAGAGAACGCCGCTACTACTCGCGCCAGTTGGTACGGCGACCCCGCGCAACCTGGTCGTCGTAGGTCACCCTAGTCCGATGGCCGGAATTCCTGCCGCAGTGCAGGCGGTCTTCGGAAAGCCCGACGGAAGAAAACGAGCGAGCTTTGGCAAACGACTCGACAGCTCGCGCCTCAGCGAGTTCGTCCACGATGCGTCGACGATCGGCGGTTACTCGGGCGGTCCAGTGGTTGGAATCAACGACGGGCTGGTCAGTGGCCTGCATTACTTCGGCGACCCAGCTTCCGGTAACCTGGCGATCGCGGCCGACGCGATCAGAGACCATGCGGCCTTCCCTTGGATCATGCAACTGGGCCAATGACTCTCGAGGAAATCATCCTGCTAAGGATACCGCCGGCGGTGCTTGAGCGGGTGGTGTTCGACCAGGGCGTGTTGGACGAGGAGCGGCGTGCTCGCTTGTTCAAGGCGTCTGGATTGTCGCCGCAGGAGATCGCGCTGCAGATGGTCGAAGCGTACGGAGCGGACAAGCCACGACTAGCGCTCGGGCTGTACGAGCAGGTGTCCCAGACGGACTGGGACACAGCCCTGCTGCTGTTTCAGCACTTCAAAAGCCGCCCTGACATGTACTACTACAACCATCAGGCGAGCCTAGTCAGCCGGATCCCAACGCTTCCCCTACTCGGGCTCAGCACGTTCCTCGAAGAGGTCAAGGGCCGCGTGTGCCTGATCGTGTCGCGCCGAGGAGATGCCGGGTCGATCATCCGCGGCACAGGATTCCTCGTGGGTCCCGATCTGATCCTAACCTGCAAGCACGTGCTCAAAAGCTTCCCAGAGAACGAAGACGTGACCGCGAATGGAAACCGGATCGAGATCTTCTTCGATTTCCATCACGGCGCCCCCGTCGAGCAGGTCGAGCAGGACATACCGCTGACGCGCAAGGTCGGACTTCACAAGAACTGGCACGTAGCGAGCGGTTCCGACGTGAATCCCGATGGTCTGCTCGGCGAACTGGAACCAGATATTGCCCAGCGGGTGAGTCAGTCACTCGACTTCGCGCTGGTGCGCCTCGACCAGAAGGTCGGACTGCAGCCCGTCGAGACGGCGGGCGGGCGGCGGCGCCTATGGGTCAAGTTCCCGCCGGACACGGTGCCGCAAGGGCTTAGGCGTGACGATTGGATCATCATCCCGCAGCATCCCAACGGCCTTCCTCAGCGCATCGACCTCGGCCGCTTCTGGGAATGCGACCAGACCAACACCAGAATCCGTTACAGCACCAATACCGCCCACGGAACTTCCGGCGCCCCCTGCTTCAACCATCGGTACGAGCTGGTCGGGATTCACAATGCGTATGTAGGGCCGCCGGTAAAGCCGCTCGCGAATCAGGCCATCCGGCTCGACCACATCGCCGCAGCGGTACGAGCCCACTTGACCGAGGGAGATACTCCATCGCCGTATGCCAAGCGCTGGTCCACGTCACGACCTAACGAAGCACCACGTGCGATCCTCGGACGGGATTTGCTACTCGATTGGCTCGCTGCGTCGCCCAAGGCGAGTACGCTAGCCGGGCGTGTGTACGTCGCCCAGACGAGCCACGAGGACGCAGGTTGCACATTCTCGATCGACATCCTTCACGCTCAAATCCGTGACACTCGGACGCCCAGGGCGATCTATGGATCAGCCGGCCAGCAGTTGCCGTCCACTGCGGAGGACTTCCTCATTTCGCTAATTCGTGAGTTGGGCATCGATCTGCAGCGCATGGTGGCCGAGGCTACGGCGCAGCCGATGCCGCCGCGACCGAGCGAAAGCGCCCCTGGCGCACCGTCCGCACTACTGACCGGCGAGGTAGACAAGCTCGAGCGCTGGCGGTCAGAGGAGTTGCCTAAGTGGCTTGGAGACGTCATTGCCGCGGATGTTGAGAAGAAGGTCGATGCGCGCGTGGCAGCTCGTCAAGCGGTTGATGTGCTGAAGCAGCAAGGCATCGATGTGCCGCAAGACCTCCAGGATAAGGCTGACGCGCCGAACGAAATCTGGGTCCACCCGAATGCTTGGGATGTCGCGTACGTCGTCATCGACGACCTACGTGCACCGAGCTACGAAGGTCCGGGGACGCGCACAGAGCTGACGGGAGACGTGCAAAGCCTGCTGGCCGCGCTAGTCAAAGGCAGGCCCGAGGCTTCGATGCACCCCGGCCTAAAGCGCCTGCGGTGGATGTTTCTGGGACGCCTGCCCGACTTCATCGCAGTGGGCGATGCCGACGCCAACGGCGCCACGCTGGAGGCGCTGAATCCGACCGCCGCCGGGCAGAACGAGATTCTCGGCGTGTTCACGCGGATGGCCGACACGCACATGACGCTGGGCCTTGGCTTCAACGTGGCGCGCGCATCAGTGGGCCTGATCGCGCAGTTAGCAAACAACGAGCCTGGCAACCGGCGGATGGCGGTGCTGCAGAAGGCGGTCAACGAGTGGACGGAAAACCTGCTCAAGGAACTCGGGAGCTGACCAATGACCGCGCCCGAATTGAATGAGATATTTCTGCGTATGATGCGCGAGGCGCTGGAGCAGCCGACGCTCGAACTAGAACAGGCGCTGAAACTCCCGATGGCCAAGCTGTTGCTGCAGACGCTGGTCCGCAGCGCGACCTCAGTCGAGCAAGAACCTGTCAAGGTCGAGACGACCGTCGGCCTAACCGAGTTTGCTAGCTCGCAATCAGTGATTCGCGCAGCGATCGAAGACACGTTCGAAGTTGGCGAGCTGACCGCAACACCAGCAGAGAAAACCGCGCTGCTTGAGGCGTCGGACCTCGTGACGATCGGGGGCCTGCGCCGCCTGCGACTGAAGGATGCCTCGCGCGCCGAAGTGCTCTCGGCGGCACGGCCGGGCGACTTGTATCAGCGGCAACTCGATGAGCTGGTGCGGGCGGATACTGAGGCGCACGAAGAGATCGGGCGCGATCCAATTCGCCTACCTTCGGCGTGGCTTCGTTCCCTACTGTCAGGAAAGTTCCGCGATCTCGATAGCGCGCCGCCGAGCGAGCTGAGGGCGGCACTCGCGGCTCGCGACAGGCTCCGCCTCGTGCGCAATCTCGCGTCAAACGTTCCCTCGTCCGATGAACTAGGCCGACGCGTCGGGCTAGCTGAATTGCTTGAGCCGTTGCGCTTGCTGATCGGCGCCGAAGGCGGATGGGACGGAACGCCTCGCCGCGATCGTTTTGTCGGACGCGGCAGTGAATTGACGAAGCTGCGCGGGTTCGTCGATGAGCTCGGGTCACAATCGGCCACGGAGTTCGTCCAGCGCACTTCCGCTAGGGCGGCCAGCGCGATCTTTAGGAGCGAAAGGCCAGGGCTGATGATCCTTGAGGCGCACGGCGGCCTTGGCAAGTCTGCGCTCCTCGCAAAGTTCGTGCTCGACCATGCGCTCGACCAGTCGCGCCAGTTTCCATTTGCGTATCTGGACTTTGATCGTGCGACGCTGAACCCCGAGCGGCCGTATCAGATTTTGCTTGAGGTTGTACGGCAGTTGGCGCTGCAGTACCCGAAGGCCTACGCGGATTTGACGCGCCTCGGCGACCATATTCGCGCCGAGTTCGTCCAGGTCGCTGGCGACGCGGCGGAGAAGACCGCGGACATCGCCGATCCCTTCTCGATGTTTGCGGAGATCGTTCGGGAGTACGCCACGTTTGGTAGGCGAGCGTTTCTTCTCGTTTTCGACACGATGGAAGTGGTCCAGTGGGATCCGACGGCGATCGGCCGGCTGGCGTGGATCATCGATCAGTTCCGCATCAAGGGGCTGGACGAACTCCGCGTGGTAGCGTCCGGCCGCGTGGACATACCGGAGTTCCGCCAGGCGCGTGGAGAGCAGGTCCCACCCATAAAGATCAAGCTTAGGCCGCTTCCTGTTGCCGACGCGTGGCAGATGGCGGACAAGCTCGGTGTTGGCGCTATCGGAGACGCGTGGCAGGCGGAATGGTCCAGCGCCATCGTCGGTGGGGGCGGGGCAAACACGAGCAAGTGGCTCGATAGGATCCTTAGGCTGGTAACGAAAGCCCGTGACGATGTTCGCCGCGAGCCGCTTGCGGTGCGCGTGGCAGTCAACCTGATCGCCCAAGCCGACGCAGAGGAGCGCCCGAGGCTCGCAGCAGAGATCGCCGGCATCGGCGTCTTTGCCAGCGATGACTTTGTCGCCCGGCTGTACGAGAAGCGCATCATCAGCCACGTCCGCGATGCTAAGGCTGGAAAGCTCGCGTGGCCTGGACTTGTCATCCGCCGTATCACACCCGAGATGGCTGTGGAGCTGCTCGCACCATTATGCGGCCTATCCGCCGATGAGGCGCGTTCAGCATTCTCCGCTTTGGGGCAGGAAGTGTGGATGGTGATGCGCGAGAGCGACGGTGCCCTGAAACACCTTCCCCATCTTCGCTCGCGCACGTTGCCGCTGATGCGCAAAAAGGACGAAGCAAAGTTCGTCGAAGTAGCGCGCGCGGCAGTCGATTATTATAAGAGGCGCCGCAATTTAAGTCACAGTGAGAACACCGAGTGGATTTACTACAGGCTGCTGGCTGGTGAGGATCCGGTCGGCGTCGATGCCGACGTCACCCCCGAAGTTCTCCAATCGCTCGCGTCGGCGGTGGACGACTTTGCGCCGCAAAGTCCGGCAGCGAGCTATATCGCGTCGCGAACGGCGCGCAAGAGACTGTCTCCCGCGCGGATGAGGCAGCTTACGCCGCGCGACGCGCTGCATCACCTCGTCGTCGTCGCGCCGAATGTGTTTGAGTTCGACGACGTCACTGTGGACAGTGCCGCTTTTGAGGTAGCGGGCCGCCTCGGAACCGAAGCCCTGGGGGATCTCTTGCCGTGGGCGCAGGCTCTGTGGATCAAAAGCGGTGCTTGGTCGAGGTTGACGCCCGCCGAGTCGGCAGCGGAGCTTTCCGGTCCAACGCTGCGTGCCCACATGTACTGGATGGCTCGCACTGCGGGTCTGCAGAAGCGCAGTACGATGACGATGCAAAGCATACAACTAAAAGAAAATGCTGGTCTCTCTGCTATCGAAGAAGATAGATATGACTTCCGTGCCATGGTCCAAGCCATGGCAGTCGCGCGGCTAGCCGTAAACGGGACAGATGCATTCGAGAGACTTGATTTGGCGTTAGCCAATCAGCTCAAACGGATGAAGCCAAGCCAGCTCGCCTCGACGCAAGCGGCGCTGCGCATAGCGATCGTGCTGGGACGATTCTGCCAGCGCCCAGCGCTCAGCCTGTGGCTAGCTGGCCGACGACGCGGGAGCGACCAGCGCACGAGAAGCCCAACGTACTCACTCGCAGAGTTGCGGGTGTTGAGTGAGGTAGTACCCGATGCGAAGGATCTCTTCCCGAGTGGCTTCGAGTCGCCTAAGCGCTTCGAAGACGAGCGCCTCGTCGCCATTGCATCTCACTTTCTCGATCAGTTCGAGGGTGGAGAATCGACTCAGATAACTGGCTTGTCGGGGCGAGCGCTAGCGCGCATCTTCGCATGCCGCGACGAGGACTGGATCGTACCCTTGGGCTATGCGGCAGAGTGCGCGCTAAAGGGCAAGACGCGCACGCGAATTGTAGATCGGTTGCAAGGTTACCATGTAGAGGATTTGAGCACGACACCCCCGGATTTGATGGCCGATGCCCTTGCAGGCATGTTTATAGCTGACGAGGCCGGTGATATCGGCGGCTACGCGCGGTTCATCCTGGAGATCTGCGGTCCGGACGAACCGGCATCAGCGGACTTAGCCAGGTTGCTCGACTATCGACAAGCCTGGAACGAGGCGATTTCATCCATTCTCGGCCCCGAGGCTCCATCGTTCGGAGCGAGCAAGGAGTTGGCGACGGACTGGGATGAGCGGCCAGCACCGGGACCCGTAATTGACCCAGACGACCTGCAGAAGGGTCGTTGGGGCGGCAAGGAGGAACTAGCAGGCCGCAGGCTGCGCGCCGTACTCGAAAGCATCGAAAGCGACGTTTTCTACTTCAGTCTGATCGTCGAGTCGAGTGACGGGAGCCCGCTGGCCGCGCCCGTTGTCTTCCATCTGCACGATACCTATCCGCGCAGCGTAGTGACGATCAGGCGCATCAAGAAAGGCCGCGAAGCCAAGCTGGACCAATGGAACGCGTACGGCGTATTTACAGTCGGCGCTCAGGTTCGGGATGCAAAGGGCCGATGGATATCCTTGGAATTGGATCTTGCGACGCTTCCGAGTCTGCCGAAGCGGTTCCTGAAGCGATGAGCGCTCACGGCATGTGTTTTGTGGGCGGCGCGACAGCGCAAACGGTTAATGAAAGCTCTTCTGACAGCAACGTAAATTGCGCCGTGGCGTTATTGTAGTCACCGTGGATTTGGCTCGGCTTCCCGAACAACCTCAACTATTAATCTGGACAGTCTGAGCTTTGCCGAGTCTTGAGGCTGTTCATATGGAAACTGACTGTCTCAACATCGAAAAAATTAAGCGTTTTGTCGGTTTTACATCAGTGAATATCCTGACCGGGTCGATCTTCCCGTTCAGTAGTGAAGAGCGGCGCTTGATATAAGCGTGAAGCTTGCCGAGGCTTTCAAAATGACAATGAAACCGAGCACAGGACTCGTGACCAGGTTTGGTCGGTACCGTCTGGTTTCGGAACGGGAAACGCTCCATCGAGTCATTTATTCAATGAGAGATTGTATCCCTATTTTGCAGTAGGAAGTTTTCCAATCCGGCTACGCAGGACCGCAGCCCGCAAATCAATGAGAATGATGGTTATCGAAATCAACACCAGTGCCACCACGCTAGACACCTGCTCCGGAGTGAGATCAGCCTTGTTGGCCTTGAGCGATTCAGCATCGATGCTCGCCAGCGGACCGCCCAAATACAGCCAAAGAGCCGCGATGAATAGCAGGACACTTGCGAGTGAAAGCACCCGTAACTGTCTGACCAACCGCGCCCCGTCGAGAGCAATCGACGCGCGCCGTGTGTCGATCGCGGGAACGGTCACAGCGCTGGCGATCAACGCCCGCGTCGTCGTAAACATGCCGCCAAGACCGAGCAGGAATGCTAGGACCCCCTTAAGATGGATCGCAAGGTTCGTCAGAATATCCATCACGCCTCAACCCTCTAGACTGGTCGACTTGTGGCGGCCGAGGATGGCCTTAAGCGTGGTCGGACGGATGAATTCATACTCCTCGGGAACCTTGCCCTTGTCGAAATAGACTTTTGACAAGTCGACAAACTTGGCCTCGAGATCTTTTATCTTTTGGCGATCAAACAGATCGCGGCAGGCCAATTCGATCGCTTCGGCGAAATTGCGAGCACCAGATTCGATGCCCGACTTACTTGTAGCAATCCCGCCGCCAACGAAAAAAGCGATATCGGAGCCCAGCACCGAAAGGCACGCATGGACCGAATTGATCGCCAGCCCGCCAGCAACACTCAGCAACGGATATCCGCCCATATCCATCGCGTCATAATGCTGCTTCGCGGCGGCGACCCGCTGGGTGTCAATCCTGCCATTGGCGTTGCCGAAGCTGGGAGACTGGCCCGGATAGATTATATCGACTCCGCTCATCGCAAGCATACGAACGAATCCATCGGCACCGAGCGCGCGCTCCAGCGCATATTTTAGCACTGGATAGCACGTGATGATCGGCTGTACATAAGCAGCGAACTGGCCAATCCGTATGGCTTGGACCAAGGACAGCCCATCGAGATTGCCGTCAACCTTGACGACCCAAGGACCCTCTGGCGCTTGGGCCTCATGCAACTGGGCGAGGCGTTCGTAGATCGGTCCAATCACCCGCGGTGGGCCTGACAAATTGGCAGAGAAGCGGCAGATCCGTTCCTTTGACAAGTCGAGCGCAAGGGTCGTCAGTCTTTCGAGTAGCGCCAACCTTTCAGTGCCGTGCAGCAGCATATCACGCGTATCGAGCTCGACGATATTGCAACCACCCTCAAAAGCCTGTTTCGCGATCGCGTGATATTCATCGTCCAACAAGCAACTGCGCGGTTTGAGGCTGTAGGCGAGTAAGGGTCTGTGACCGCCAAGGTTGAATGCCTGCCTGATTTTCGTACGATCATTGCTTTGCGGGCGGTAAGCCGCTTCGATTGTGCCCTTAAGCGCACCGAAGTCGATGGTCTTTACAGCAACATAACCGACATGATCGCTGATTCGCCGCAGGAAGACATCGCTCGCCAACGTATGAATCAGCCGCTGCAATGCGTAATTAGCATCGGAGAACAAGCTGGTGTCGAGTTCGACGCGGAAACCAAACCTGTTTTTCTCTACTTCGTTGTCATTGCGGTCATCATGGCATGCTGCAACCTCAATAGCCCGTTGACGAAATGCGTCGGCATTAGCGGCTGTCGGAAATATGCTCTCGTGAAAATCGGCGAAAGTACCGACCAGCAGATCGCGTCCAATCTGCTCGAGGAAATCATCGAACTTCTCGTCGAATCCGCCCTTTGCCTTTTCATCCAGGACATAGACTGCATGCACGACTACTTTGCTCATCGCGCTGTGCTTACCAGCTCGAAATGCAAGATGCTAACCGAGTCAGCCGGACCGAGGTCGGGGTAGAAACTCTCGAGCGCTGCAATCAGGTCAGCGAGTGTTGCAAACCCATCGAGCCGAGCATCATCCTCAGTTAATGCGGAGTAAGGCTTCACTACTACGGAAGAAATTTCAATTTCGATCGACAGCGAACCCGCTACCAATAGCGCCGGGCCTACCAGATCTGTCCTTGCGCCTGCACGGATTGTTGATCGCTTCTGGCCGTTGGCGACCAGCGGAAAATAGGCTGGTTTGAGTCCGATCCGCTTCACGGATGGGTGAGTTCGACTTTGAACCCCAGCACCGGGGTATCTTCATCGTCGTTTATATTGAGGATACGGCGGGCATCCGCAATCGCCGCGTCAAGCGAACTGCTTTCGGGCAACACCGTCTGCCAGTGAACGCATTTGAAAAAGGCTTCGATGCTGTCAGCCTCGATGACATCAATAATCTCTCCCCACAGCGCCGATTCGGCATTGGTATAGCCGCGACGCAGTTCGACGTCTCGACCGCGCCATACATTACTGCAGGTGTATTGCCGTCCGCGCTTGCGCAATTCCCAAGTCTTTTTCCCTGATCTGAACCACGCAAACGGGTCACTCGACAGCGGTACGAACAGTCTATCGCTCGAACGCTTCGAGGGCGCTTTCGATCGAGACGGGTCTTTTAGCGCCACGGACATCGGCATAATAGTATCCTGGCACGATTCGATCGGTAAGCTTAGCTGCAATGCTATGGTTGAGGGCGCCATGGCGAAGCCATCTTTCGAGCGGTACTGGAAGATATCCCGCACCAGATAAAAAGTCACGCGACGTGTTACAACAGATGTCGAAAAATTTCCTTTCAGTCATATAACGGCTCACCTCAACGACGCTGGCTGGCGGCCAACGATAGTTTCTGGCAACGAGCAGAGCCTCGCGGGCAAGGACTTCCCCCAGCCTGTTGCCGCGGTCCTCTTTGCGAAGCGCGAATCGCTTGGCCGCAGCTATCGGGATCGATTTGACAACATCTCCGCGTTTGATCGCAGCATATTCCTTTCCAAGGATCCGCCGTCCGAACTGGGCACGGCCGGGGAAATGCGTATGGAAATACTCACCGAGCTGGGTGACGCCGGCCAGATCACGGGATCCGTCTGCAAATTCTTCATAAAGGGATATCAGCATGCCGTGCTGGGACGCACCGTGCGGATGATTTTTTGCTAGCAATGCGCAGGCAGCATTGATCTCGACTGCGCTCACAGCGGCTATCGCCTGAAACTGTCGCCCGGCATGCGCGATCGTCTCGCTGTAGCGCGGCCATAGCTTAGCAATACGGCCGGCAACTCGCTCGTACGCGAAGATCGCTATCGGCTGGTCGGCATTAAGCTCGACCAGCAGATCGGTTGGCGGCCACGAGAAGGAACTGCCAGCTGCGATCTCAAATGGGCTTCCTGCCAAACCTGTGACGCGCAGGCGCCCTCTTGTTTCAAATGTCGAACGCCGTACTGGTAGTCGTCGCCAGGTCACCAATAATGAGCTCCCTCTACAATTTCGACGCTGAAAGAATGGTGGCACAAGCATAAAATTTTTTGAAGTCGCGATTGCATCTTCGATGACAGACAAACAGGTAATCACGCCGATCCGAGCCTATTGCGGAATGATTTGTCGGCAACTGGAAACGTTATTCGCCTTCAGCGGGATAAGCCGTCGGGCACTGCTGCTGGTATTCGTGGTCGAACTCGGCTGGCAGCCGGTCAGCGGGTACTGAAGCTGGCGCCATTATGTGCTGCCCGCATTCGCTTTGGCGAACGGCCGTATCTGGTTCACGTTAATTCTTTCGGCCGCCGCCGTCGACGACCTCTACAGCCAAATCAATATCGCCGCCACGCGCGCCAGGGGGGCGCGACCAGCTATTGCGCATTCCTATCTTGCCCAAGATCCTAACGCCGCTGGCCGCACTAGTGGCGCCGCAATTTGCACCTACGGTGCTGGGTATCGCCGCTCTCGGCTTTCTGGAGCTTGGCGTACTTCCGCCTACGCCCGAATCGGGAACATTTATCGCCGAAACGCGGCCTTACATCGCGCGCGCATCCTGGATCGCAGTGACGCCGGGCATCGCCTTGGTGCTCGCTGCGCTCGCCGCCCTCGGCCTCGCGCGGCGCATCGCGCCTGCGACAAGCTAGCCAAGCGAGATTTGCGCGCAGCCGACTTCGAGATTTCGACGGCGCGTAAACTAAATACTTCAGTGCTCGAATGGAGCAATCTAAGAACGCCCGATTGTGAGCGCCAATGGGACCGAACCTATAACCACTGACCAAGATCCATTCCGCGATTCGTTGTTCGCCCATGGCTGGCGCGCCCAACTTGGCGGCGCGCGCGCCACTGGATGAATTTTCCGAATTCTCATCGGCTACCCTCCTAGTTTCATGAGGTTGACCGACGGCGTCACTTCACCATGTGGGGCGCGATCAGCGCGGCGACCTCGTCGGGCGTCAGCGGGGTCCGCGCGATCATCGTCAGCAAGCGTTTGATGCGATCGTCGTTGAACCCGCGCTGACGCATATCGCCCGGCACAGCCTCTGCAATTCCAGTCGCCGTCACGATGCGGTTCTGCGTCTCGACATCAGCCAACGTCTTCCGATGCTGGCGGCGCAAATCCCGTAACTTGGCCGCCAACTCCTTGACCGTCGCGTCAAGCGTCGAGCGCTCATCGACCAGTTCGCTGGCCTTGGTGATTTGGCGCACCTCCGCCTCCGATTTCGGCGGGAGCTCCACCTCGTCCAGCCGGAACTCGGCTAGCTGCCGCACCGGCGCCAGCGCCGGCTGGGCGGGCGCGCCTGCGTGATCGGCGGACGCGGCGGCCCGACCGTCGACGGCTTGCCCGGTGGCCAGCCCGGGCGTTCCCTCACCATGGGCAGATTGCGGCCGCTTTCTCGGCGGCCGGCGATTGGCAGTCGCGCCATCGGACGCCTCCGGCGAAGCGTTCTCAGGGCTCTGATTCAGCTCGATTTTCTCTGACATTGTGATCTCCGTGATTGAGCGCCGCCGACTATCGGCACCGCCTCGAAGATCATTGTCAGGCCACCCCCTTAAAACGGGACGTCGCCCGCCGAACACGCCTCGGCGTCCGCCCAAGCACCCCGTCGCGGCGGCCGATCGCTGACGATTTTAAGGGGGTCGGATCCAAACTGATCGCGTGCGTGGCGACCGGCGAAGTCGGTCGCCCGCGCGCATAACCGGCAGGCGGCCGCGCAAGCGGCCGCACGCCACCGTGGCCGGCGGGGACCGACGGCCACGGCGCAATTACGCATTGCCTGATTCGGGCAACGCTGAATCGACGTTTGGAGACGAGAAAATGAGCCTCGATGAACTGATAAATGACGGTTGGCCGCGCGCGGGAAGGTTGGACGAAAGCGAGGAATTGCGCGCGATCCGCGCGATGATGCACGGGCCGCGTGGCCCTGCGGTCCGATTCAAACTATTAGCAAGGTCGAACAGACCGGCGCGGATCGTCGCGCCGACCGCCGGCGCAGGCTATCGCGCGCTACCGATCGCGACGACTCCCAGCGCCGCCGACGTCAGCACTTTCCATCTTCGGATGAGCTCGACTTCGAAGAAGCCGGCGCCGCAAATCCCGCGCGAAGTTCGTCGGGGACACCGCGTAGCTCTTTGGCTGAACCGCAACGAAGTCCGGCAACTCAAATCCGTTCCGGAGGCAAAGCGCCATCGCTCGGCGCGCATGTGGTCTCTGCCTGCCGAGCACGCGTTCCTTCAAACGCCAATCGGCCAAACTTTGTCGTCGGATTTTGCCAAGGCGGTCGCCCATCTTGGCCGCGAAATCGACGCGGATAAGCGAGCACTTTCGCGGGCACAAAAACACCAGCGCTACATCGAGCGGTCCGGTGGATACGCAAAGCGCGCCGACGAGATCGAGCGGGACGAACACGGCCCGATCCTCGCCGGAAATATCGGGCTGACGCCGGACGCGACCAAGGCTTTCTGGAAAGCCGCCGTGGCCGAAGAAACGCGTCGCGACGCTCGCGTCCAAGATCGGTTGATCGTCGAACTTCCTCATTGGATCCGGGCATCAGATCGCAGGGAGATTATTGAACGCTTCGGGCGTGTGTTCGGCGAACGAGACCTCCCTTGGTTTATCGCCGTGCATCTTCCCGACCGCCATGGCGATGAACGGAATTTTCATGCGCATGGAGTGGTGGGGACGCGGCCATTTTTGACCAAGCCCGACAACACAGACGATGAGGCTGGATGGACATTCGCGCCAAACAAAGATCGCAACACACAAGGTTCGAAATGGGTGACATTTCTGCGCCGCCAGTTCGCGGACATCGTCAACGATGTCTGCGCGGCGGCGGCCCGTCGTGACGGCACGGAGGTGAAGCGCGTTTTCTTCCCCGGTCGCGCCGTCGAGATCGGGCTTACGCACGCGCCGAGCATTCATCTCGGGCCCAAGAGATCCGCCTTGTTGCGCCGCGGTCAAGGCACGGCGCCCCGGCCGGTTCCGCCTTTGCTATTCGATACGATCGAAAGCGCGATCCGGTGTTACGTGCGGGATCGTGAATCGATCGCGCGTGCGACCGAGAAGTTCGATCTACTCGAAGAGCGAGATACGGGAGCCCGCATGATCCGCGGCGTCTGCTTCGGTCGAATCGACGCCGCACGCCGCGCGGTCGAAGCCTGCGGACGCTTCCTCGATCAACTCAACGAAGATAAGTCGACGGCTCCGGTGAGCGCTGAGGATGCGGCCCTCGTTCAGGACTTGGAAGCGGGCGACGTCCTCCGACGTTTCACGCGCGCCGGTGAAAGCGTCGCGGCCGCGCTCATGGCACTGGAAGAGTTCGAGGCTGATATGCGGCGCGATTCGATGGGCCGTCGCCGAGGCGATGCGACGCCGCCCGCGCTTGTCGACGCCGAGAACAAACATCGGCGGCTCGACGAAGTCGATCCCGAGTGGGTCTTCCGGGAAATTGCCGAGCGCTTGAAGCGCCCCTGGGTGCCGCGTAAGAGCGTCGACGGCAAGATGATCAGGGTCGTTCACGTCAAAGAAGGCGTCGCGACCATCACGATCGGCGACGATATCGAACTGCGTCTACGGCATTCGACGAATCTGGGCTGGCAGGTCGAATACCCACGCGGGCGCGATGAAGAATGGTTACGGCATGCGCCCTACGACGCCCGCTTCTGGAACAAGGTCGTCCGATCGCTGATCTCGATCACGACGTTGAGTCTCGGTGCCGAAACCGTGAAAGCGATCATCGCGCGGCACGGTCTGACATCCCAAGCGCGACAGCGCGGACAATCGATCGAGATCGAAAGTCCGAAAGGCCTCCTTCGCGTCGCCGCCGACGGCCGGCGCGCCGATGTCTACGGTGACGATCCCAGCCTGCGCGCAGCGTTCGAAGAGATCGCCGATACGCGCGCAAAGCTCCGATCCGATACGCGGGTTCTCCAGCTTCTCAACGCTCGGCGCCAGCCGAGACCCGAGGGCGTGATCGCGCGTCCCGATCGACCAGTAAGTTTCACCACGCTCCTTCGCAAGGTCTATACGGAGAGGCCGCATGCCCCGATCGAGTGGCGCTACCTTTCCAACGCGGCGCATCTCGAGAAGATACATCGACAGGCGCTCGCGCGATTCCACCCGGCGCCGATCGAACGGATCGCCCCGGCACCCACCGCGCCGTCGCCCGCGACGGGTGGCGCGAACGAACACGATCAGGCGCCACGCACCCAGCGAAGCGAGCCGACCGCGACGACGCCACGCGCCGACACGCGCGCGGCAGCGGCGGCCGTCGAGCCGTCGCCGACCGCGCCTGCGTCGCCGCCCTCGAAGGGCGGCGGTCTGATCGACGCAGCCCGGAATGTGATCGGCGCGATGTGGCGTCGCTTCACTGACCCGACACCGCCAACGCCTCCGGTGTCGGCGACGCCCGGCGTGCGCGCGGGGTCGCAAATGCAGCCCGCCGAGACGTCCAAAGCGGCGGCTCAAACGCAGCGATCCGCCGTCGTCAGCAAGCCCGTCCCGGCGGCCCCAAAAGCCGCGGCGGTCCCGCAATCTCCGGCGCCAACGGCCCCCCTACCCGCTGCGGGCGCGCAATCGTCGAAAGCAAACATCATGGCGCTGTCGACGACACGACGCCGGGATCGAGATCGCGGACGGTGATATCGCGCACGAACTTTGCCAATAGCTAATTGATTGAAATATTGTGGTTTTTCTGGTGCTTCGAAAAGTCGTGAAAACGACTGAGTTGGTGCGACGGCCGTTTTTAAGTCGCTGCGTGGATACTCTTGTCGATGTCGCACCAGGACGACAATTTCGGCAAGGGCGCCCCGCCCCCGGCACCCGACCGCGATGAATGCGGCTCGGTTCGCCCGGGCGCGTCGCCCTGCGCCGGGTCCTGCGAAAGACATCCACGACGGGACGCTTTCGTCCCGTCGTCGGCCGGTTCCGTCCCCAATTCCGAAAGGGGCGAGCCAGCGACCCATGACGTTGCGACCGCCGCGCGAATTCTCGGCTATTCGTCCAAGAAAATTCGCAAGCTGGTCCGCAACGGCGACTTGCCCCGATTGCCCTTCGACGGCAGGATTCGCATTCCGGTTTGGGCTATCGAGGAGGTACTCGCATGTCGCGTCCCGTCGAACCCGCTCGCCTCACGCAGCTCGCCGAAGGCGGCACCTGGTACATCTGCTGGCACGATGGCACCCGAGACCGCCGCCGTAGCACGCGCACTCGCGATCGCCGACAAGCTGAAGCGGCGCTCGCGGCGCACATAGCGGCCGACGGCAAACCGGCCGACCGGCGCAACGATGCGCTGGGCGCCGCGCCGCGCGCGCAAACGGATGTCGCGATCGCGGATGTGCTGGCGACCTATCTCGAGTCATTCGCCGACGGCGCGCCGAGTGCCGCGACCGCCGCGGTGCACGTCACGCATCTGGTCGGCTATTTCGGTACGCAGTCGGTCAGCGCGGTGACGCAGGCGGCCTGCACCGTCGGCTATCCGCGCTTTCGTGCCGACGCCAATGCGCGACGCTTGCGCCGCACGTCGCCCGCACCGATCAAGCCCGGCACGCTGCGCCGTGAACTGACCACGCTGCAGGCCGCGCTCCAGCTCGCCGTGCGCGAGGCGCGACTGATAAACGCGCCGACCGTCACCCTGCCGGCGGTGCCGCCACCGCGCGAGCGATGGCTCTCGTCCGAGGAAGCCAACGCGCTGCTCGAAGCGGCCGACGGGCATGTGCGTCTCTTCGTCGAACTCGGCCTGCACACCGGTGCAAGGACCGCGGCGATCCTGGATCTGACCTGGCCGCAAATCGATCTCGTCCATAACCGGATTGATTTCAATCCGCCAGGCCGGGCGCAAACGACGAAGCGCCGGCCGATCGTCAAGATCAATGCGACGCTGCACGCCGCGCTGGCGCGTGCGCGCGAAGCGGCGAAGGCCGAAGCCGAGAAGGCCAAACGGCCGCCCTGCCCTTATGTCGTGAACTACTGCGGCGCGAATATCGCTTCCGTAAAGCGGGCGCTCGCGCATGCGGTCACGAAAGCGGGCATGACCACACGCGGCTGGGACCGCGTGACCGCGCATGTGCTGCGGCACACCTTCGCGACCTGGTCGGCACAGGCGGGAGAGCCGATCCACGATATCGCCGGCGCGCTTGGTCTTTCACTGCCGCGCACCCTTGAAATCTACGCGCATCACCATCCCGATTATTTGGGCGGTGCAGCCGACGCGGTGGCGGAGCGGTTAGCAAAGGGCAACAAGAAGTGAGTTCGGATCTTTCACAGTTTTCCCGCCGCTAAATGGCGAAAGATCAAATCAACAATTTTGTGACCGATGCACGAAAAAATCTGCTGCGCCTGCCAGAGCGTGCTTCTTTAACCTCCGGCATCGATTGACGACGTAATTTCGCTCCCTCACTTGGACAAATCGCATAACGATGACAGAAAAAATAGAACCGCTTGATGTCCTCGCAGGACTTAACGCGCCGCCCGACAGCGTGCCGTCGCATCCACCGACCTCAACTCGCCAACAGGTTTTGCCTTTCGGCGAACTTACTTGGGAGAACTTTGAGAGACTCTGTTATCGGATAGCGAGCCAAGATAAGCGCGCCGAACACGTCGCACGATATGGACGCCAAGGGCAGGCCCAGCATGGGATCGACATTTTCGTTCGATTAGAAAGTGGGAAGTATGAAGTTTGGCAAGCAAAGCGATATGCAGAAATTTCCGCGGCCGAAGTAAAAGAAATCGTAAAAAAATTCAGAGAAGGCAGCTGGAGCGCGAAGACGGACAAGCTTGTGTTGGCAGTTCAAGCCTCGCTCGCAGACACCAAAGTGCAAGACGCAATCGAAGAAGAGGCTGAATCGCTTAAGGGTATTGGGATCACTTTCATACCCATAGGCGGAGATGAGTTAAGTAACCGCCTACGCAATTTCCCTGAAATCATCGATGACTTTTTTGGAAGAGATTGGGTCAGAGCGTTCTTGGGCCCAGAAGCTGCAGCCTTGCTTGGCACACGACTTGACGGTGCAGAGTTCTCTCGTTTGCGTGATCAATTATATAAATACTACAATGCCAGTTTTCACAATCTCGACGTCGGCGTTTCTCTACCGTTTTCCACTGCTGCTGCTTCCAAAGCAAGCCCCTCACTATTGCAGCGTTTTGCCGTTCCTGACGTACTCGTCAGAGACGCAGGCTTCGAAGGCCAGCCTCATATAAAACCGAATGGCGCCGGACCTAGCCCCAAATCGGACTTGTCGATTCAAGACGCTGAACCAAGTCCCGGCCGTCGGCGTGAATTTGTACGGCGCGTTCCTCTGACAACGTGGCTATTGAGCGGACGCCATTTAGCAATCCTTGGCGAAGCGGGCTCTGGAAAGAGTACATTGTTGAGATGCGTGGCCCTCGACTTGCTAACCAACCAGAGTTGTTTTGGGGAAATTAGCCGGCGATGGGGAGGCCTGATACCAATTCATCTATCTTTTTCGAGATGGAGCCGTCTTAGCGCACGCAAAGAGTGTGCCGTCGGATTGAAAGAACTCGTCGCTGAACTGTTGCAGCCTAATTTGACCGCCGACCTTATTTCACTCCTCAACAAAGTCATCGACGAGAAGCGCGTATTATTGCTTCTCGACGGTTTAGACGAGTGGTCGGACGAGCAAGCGGCGCGAACAACACTGCAGTACATGCTCACATTTGTCGCCGCGCATGATGTTGCCGCCATCGTTACTGCAAGACCTCGTGGCTTAGACAAGATCGGTGCTGTCCCAAATAGTTGGACTCTCGGAGAGTTGGCCCCTCTCTCCTTGGACCAGCAATGCAAGCTAGCAAGAGTTTGGTTCGAAAGATCGATACCTGGATCCACGTTGGAAAGCCCTGACAAGGAGACTAAGCGGACAGTCGACGCTCGACTCGATCGGTTCTTCGTAGAACTGAGCCGTGATCCCCGCTTAGAAGTATTGGCTGGGACTCCTTTACTTCTTGTGGGGCTAGTGGCTCTCTCCCTTCGTCAAATTACGCTCCCTCGAAATCGAGTTCAGGCGATCAACAGCCTCGTCAACGAGTTGATTAATTCTCATCCTGTACAGAGAGCAACTGCGGCCGGTGATACTCAATCGCGCTTTCCAAGCATCCCAGATGCAGATGAGCGGAGATCGGCCATCGCCCGACTCGCATTTGTCGCCCGATCTGCCACTGGCGGCGGTACATACGAAATCAATGAAGCAAGAAAGACCATTCGCGATTTTCTAGAAGACCGAATGCGTTTTGGATATCTGCCAGATCGCGCTCAAAGAGCTGCAGAAGAGCTACTTGCCGTCAATGCGGAAACGGTCGGCCTACTCGCAGAGCGGGCTCCAGGCGAAGTCGGGTTCGCTCACGCAGTATTCGAGGAATTTCTTGCTGCCGAACACATTCGGAGCTGGTCATTTGACGAAGTGTTAACATTCGCGTCCGTCAAATCAGCGGATCCACTCTGGCTTAGCGTCATATCGAATCTCCTCTCTCTTCTAGAGAGACCTACAGAGGTTCAAAAGCTCATTTTCAGTATTGCAGCTGCTCGTGATGCTGATTCTAATCATATAAATCGTATTAGTCGTGATATACTACTCTCGGAAATTGCGTTTACTCCATCATGCACGCCCCTCGCAGCAGCCGAAGAGTTGGCTGCTCGAGCATTCTCTACGATCGAGCAAGGCACATGGCCGCTAGCACGCAGAACCGCACTAAAATCTGCCCTCACGAACTTGGGTGATGATTCTACTGAGACACCGGTTGACGCAAGGCTGTCGCGCTGGTCACCAAGGCGACAAAAATATCTCAAAGAACTGTTTGACGTCTTGTCGACATGGCCTGCGACCGCCGATCTAGAGGAAACACTCATCGGCGGGCTTTTTGATGAAGAGAGATACAATCAGCGGAGCGCGGCACGCGCCTTGGCGCACGCGTTCTACAGTCGACCCGACACTCAAAGCCGCCTTCTTAAGATTTTGCAGTCAACACTTGATCTATCAGTTGCAGCAGCGGCATTAGAGGCCTTGAGCATTGGCTGGTGTCACGTAATTGACCTCAGTGATCTTCATGACAGAGCAGCAAGATCACTTGACCCGACATTGCGACTAGTTGGAATTACTGGTCGGGTAGCTACAGGTAGATCTAATGATTCAGATCGAGACGCTCTCATAGAGCTATTATCTGAAGTTGCTAAAATTGACTACTGGGATGTTCCTAGTGCCAGGGAGTTGCTTAGTAGAAACTGGAAAGATGATCCTACAGTTATTGATCTAGCACTTGCAGCAGCAGCAAGAACCCAATTTCGACGCACAGACTTTGAAAGAGATTCTGCAAAGCTCTATTTATTGAGCTGCTCTCCAATCATTTCATCTGTCTCGACTTGGGTTCGGAACGAGCTAAACGAGGAATTTCCGTTTGCAATGCTTGATGGTAACGCCTGGGATCGACTTGCCCCTTTTGCAAAAGAACATGACGATATTCGCGCGGCCTTGGTCTCATTGATCATGTCAGAGAAGGGGTACGCCTTTCTCCACTACTATCAGCCAATCATCCATGGCCTTCGAGACGACGAGATTCGAGACTTCCTGATCTCTAAATCGCGTGTGCGGAAAAATTTTGGTCAGTTTTGGGCAATACGCGCGCTAGTTAATACCTGGGGTCGGTCAGATTCTTTAGTAGCAGAGTTATTTGACGAAGCATCAAATTGGGATGACGAATTACTTGAGAATATTGCGTTATTTTTGCCGACTATCATTACCGACAAAAACGTCTGTCGAGCAAAGTTGTTCACATTGCTACAGCGAGAGCGCGCGCGGTTCGACCTAATCGCTCAAGGCTTTGCTTCTCTTGGCTGTACCTCGTCAGATGACGACGTAGTTGATGCCATTTTGGCGAAGGTTAATGTCGGCGCCCCGATGTCTGATCCATCACCGATGTTGTTTCAGTATTTCTCCGACAATGCTCGGGTACGAAAGTATGCCAATGAGGCTTTGAATGAGCGGTCGCCGGAACTTGCGATCATTGCTCGGGCGTACAAGGATGACCCTGAAGTTCGGACAAAAATACTTAAATTTTCTACTCCGCTTCCAACCTATTTGCGCGGGGAAATCAAAAATATTGCCGCGCACGACGTTGTTTCTAGAAAGTCGCTTCATTCCATTCTGGCCGGGTACGACATCGAAATCGATAGTGAAATCAAGATCGCTTCTTCAATCTTTTTTCATCGCCACCTTATCCGAAAAGAGGGGGGCGTAAGTGAAGAGCATCTTGCAAGACTACGAAAAGACCTGAAAGCCGTTGGGCCTGACTATCATGAACGTCGCGCGGCAGCATTTGCCGGGATGCTGATTCTTGGGCGACATCATGAAGTCGTTCCCATGTCGGATTTCGGTGAAAATCCCATGAAAATAAGCTTAGGTGCCGGTTACGGTGAAGAGAGCGAAAGCTTGATGGCGCTTATGGCGGAGCATTGGGATGAACTATCGTCTGCTTTTGGGTCGGAACTAGCTTCACGCTTTGGTGACCTGGGCAGCGACGAAGCGCATATGTGGGAGTGTCTGGCGCCTCATCTTAGCGGATGCGCAAATGTCCGACGCGACTTCTTGAGGTTTGCCGATCGCACGAATAGTACGTTAGGAGTTCGGGGCCTTATGGCGTTGGCGCGGGAAATGCCATCGAGTGAGGTGCTTTTGCGACACTGTCTCAGTGTGTTCGTAGAGCAGACCCCGGAACAGCTCAATAAATACTCACCTTGGGCAGTGCATAGATTAGGTCTCGAAGCGGCGTATACATTGCGCGATCACTATCGTGATCGGCCTGATGTTCTCTCAAGTCTGCATGAGTTGGCGACGCGAGGGCAATTCCCCAGCGTCATTGCACTATCGCTGCTGTCCCCAACAAATCCACTATTGGACAAAATCAAATTGCCGCCGGTCGAGCTTGGTCGTCGAAACTCTGATTGGGTGACAGCAGTGCACTTGGCATCGGCGCGAAGTAACCCGTCAGAGTTTGTACAGGTCGTATTTGAAATGGTTGCGCGACCAGTTCGTTGGATTTGGGATTTTCAAGAATTCGGAAATCGAGTAATTGTTGAACGTATTGCACGTGATGGTGATGCGGCCAAATTACTGAAAGAGCGACTGCTAAAGACATCCGAGCTCAATGAGATCGCCTCGTTGCCGCGTTATCTGTCTGCAGCAGGCGTGTTAGATTCCGAAATTAATCGCCGTTGCAATGAGTTGCTAGAGCGAGAGAGCCTTGAGCCATTCCCCAGAGCAGGATATGACGCCGTCGCTGATTCAGTGACTGCGCTGTCTCGGAGTCTTCTGGAAGCAATCTCTCCTTCATTCTCGACCTGAGGTCAGCTTCTGCAGCTCCGAGAAGGATCGATCCATCCAGCAACTCACGAGCCTGATGGTGGTCTGAGCTATCGTTTGCGGAATCAGTTCAAGCGAGGTTTGGGAAATGAAGCCGCAGGATCGACCTAGTCGTTTTGATCATCGACCTAACGACGTCTCCGATTCACGCCAGCAAGCATTTGTTTTCCACCTGCGGGAAATGCGGGAAACCCCGGGAACGAAGGGGCAAAATAGGGCAAAAACGGCCTTTTCGGCCCCACGCCCGGAGGGCGTGAAGATCGACGAAAAAGCCTGATTTTTCAGGAGGTCCGGATGGTGGGCGCTACAGGGATTGAACCTGTGACCCCTACCATGTCAAGGTAGTGCTCTCCCGCTGAGCTAAGCGCCCATCCGGCCAGGAAGGCGGCGATATAGACAGGGAAGTCCGGGTTTGGCAAGTGCCCGTCGCGGCTTTCCGTCGTCTTCGTCTTCCACCCGGTGGAAATCCCGATTTTCGGGCGTTTTCAAGGGGGTCCGTCTCTTCGCCGGCCGCGTTCGCGGGCGTGCGAGGGCGGTTCGTCCACCGCCCCGCCCTGTGTCGCCGCGCCGATTCGGATATGACGTCCAACACCGCCGAAATCCTCGATCCCGATCCCCCCTTCGCGCTGGCCGGTGCCGCACCCGACGCGTGGCGCGTGCCGATCGTCTTCTCCTCCCCGCATTCGGGCAGCGTCTACACCTCCGCCTTCCAGGCGAGCTCGCGGCTCGACCCCGTATCCTTGCGCCGCTCCGAAGACGCGTTCGTCGACGAATTGTTCGCGCGCGGGGCCGGCGCCGCCGGCGCGCCGCTGTTGCGCGCGCTGTTTCCGCGCGCCTATGTCGACGTCAATCGCGAGCCATGGGAACTCGACCCCGCGATGTTCGACGGGAAGCTGCCCGATTTCGTCAACACGCGCTCGCCGCGCGTGGGCGGCGGCCTCGGCACGCTCGCGCGCGTCGTCGCCAACGGCACCGATATCTATCGCGGCAAGCTGCGCTTCGACGAAGCGCGACGGCGCGTCGAAACGCTCTACCAGCCCTATCACGCCACGCTCGCCGATCTGCTGGCGCGCGGGCTCGCGAAGTTCGGGCGCGTCGCGCTGATCGATTGCCATTCGATGCCCTCGGTCGGCGGCCCGATGGACCGCGACCCCGGCAAGCGCCGTGCCGATTTCGTGCTCGGCGATTGCCACGGCCGCGCCTGCGCCGCCGCGCTGATCGACGCGGCCGAGACGCATTTGCGCGACGCGGGCTATGTCGTCGCGCGCAACGAGCCTTACGCGGGCGGCTATATCACGCGCCATTACGGGCAACCCGCCAACGGCCATCACGCGCTGCAGATCGAAATCAACCGCGGCCTTTATATGGACGAGGCGCGCATCGCCCGCGCCGCCGGCTTCGACAAACTGCGCGACGCATTGACGGCATTGACCGCCGCCCTCGCCCGCATCGCCCCGACCTTGCCCGGACCCAACGCATGAACATCCGCGACGCCGCCGATACCGATCTTCCCGCGATCCACGCGATCTACGCCCATCACGTCGCCAACGGACTTGGCACGTTCGAGGAGACGCCGCCCACGCTCGAGGAGATGCGCGCCCGCCGTGCGGCGATCGTCGAGAAGGGCTTGCCCTGGCTGGTCGCGACGGACACGAGTGGTGCGATCCTCGGCTACGCCTATGCGGGGCCGTTCCGGCCGCGCTCGGCCTATCGCTTCGCGGTCGAGGATTCGATCTATGTCGGCGCGAACGCCGCGCGCCAAGGGGTGGGCAAAAAACTTCTCGCCGAGTTGATCGCCCGTTGCCAAGCCTGGGGGGCCAGGCAGATGCTGGCGGTGATCGGCGATTCGGGCAATGCGGGATCGATCGGCGTGCACAAGGCGCTGGGCTTCGAACATGGCGGCGTCATGCACGCCGTCGGGTTCAAGCACGGGCGCTGGGTCGACGTGGTGATCATGCAACGCGCTTTAGGGGACGGCCGGGACACGCTCCCGCCGGCGGGACGATGAGCGAAGCCGATACGCGCCTTCAGGCGGCGCTGGACGCGCATACGAAAGGCCGCTTGGCGGAAGCCGAAGCGATCTACGCCGCGATCCTCGCCGACCGGCCGGACGACGTGGATGCGCTCAATCTCGGCGGCCTTGCTTTGCATGCGTTGGGCAAGCGCGATGCGGCGCGCGTGCGGCTCGAACGCGCGGTGAAGCTGCTGCCCGAATTCGCCGACGCGCACGCCAATTTGGGCGCGGTGCTGCGGCTTGAGGGCGAATTCGACGCCGCCGCCGATTGCTTCTTGAAGGCGCTGGAAATCGATCCGTCCAACGGCTTGGCGGCCAATAATCTCGGCCTCGTGCGCATGGCGCAGAACCGCGCGATGGAAGCGTTGGGCGCCTTCGGCCAGGCGCGCGCGTTGCTGCCGGGCCAGCCCGACATTCTGGTCAATGTCGCGATCGCCAAGCTGACGATCGGCGACGCGAAGGGCGCCCTCGCCGATCTCGAATTGATGGCCGAAGCCGCGGGCAAGAACGCGCGCGGCCATTATTGGCGCGGCCGCGTGCTCGAAGCACTGGACCGCAAGGACGACGCGCGCGCCGCCTACGAAAAGGCGCTCGGCCTCGACCCCGATCACAAGGACGCCAAAGCCGCCCTCGGGCGGTAACGAAAAGACCAGGGAGAGCCCCCATGAAAGCGTCGTCGTTCTGCTTCGTCGCGGGCGTTCTCTGCGCGATCATCGGCATGGTGATGGGCTTGCAGATGGCGATCTCGGGCGAGCATTTGCAGAAACCCGCGCACGCGCATGTGAACCTGCTCGGCTGGGTGACGCTGTTCCTCTACGGCGTCTATTACCGGCTGAACCCGGATCTCGACACGACCAAACTCGCCGTGTGGCAGGCGCGCGTGGCGCTGGGCAGCGTGCTGGTGATGACGATCGGGCTGTGGTTCCTCTATGCGGGGGCCGAGGCGGCCGAACCGTTGGCGGCGGCGGGCTCGCTCGCCGCTTTCGCGGCACTGCTCGTCTTCGCGTTCATCGTCATCCGCAAGGAACGCGTACGGCGTTAGCAATTGTGGAAGCCCGCGCCCGCGATCGGGGCCGGCATCCAGATTCCGAGCAAGCGGCCGCGCGGCGGCACCGGTTCCAGCACCAGCGCCGATCCTTCGGGAAACGCGCGCTGCGCGACGCTCTCGCCCAGCACCATGATCGCAGGCGTGCGGTGCCCGACCAGCACGCGATTGGCGCCGGGTGCCACGGGTGCGGAAAACAAACGCGCATGCGCTTCGAGCACGGCGTCCAATCTGCCGCCGGCGTAATCGTCGGCGATCAAATCGTCGGTCGCGCGCACATTGTTTTCGCCGAATGCGAGTTCGGCCGTATCGCGCGCGCGAAACACCGGCCCGGCGAGTACGGGCAATGCGATGCGAATATCCCGGGCGCGCAATTCTTCGCCGATCCGGCGCGATTGTTCGCGGCCCGCCGCCGAGATGTTGCGCTGGCCGTCGCGATCGCCGATGCGAAAGCTTCGATCGCACTTCATGCCCAACGTGTCCGCGTGCCGGAAGAACAGCACCAGCCCGCCCGCCCTCAACCGCTCGATCAACGCGCGGCCTTCGGCGCTGTCGCCGGTCACCGGCGTCACCGGCTGGGCGGCGGCCGAGGCGGTAAACACCAGAAATAACGCGGCAATTAGCCGACGAACGGGCATTTCGGCGATCCCCGAAAAAGAAAAGGGCCGCGCTTTGCAGCACGGCCCAAGTTTAGGGAGGAAACGCCCAAGAAACGACCCGGAGGCCGTTTCAAGTTGCGACATCAGATGTCGCAATGCACAAGATAGATTGTGCACCGCAAAAATCAAGCGTTAAGTCGTCGCAGGGGCACAAGAATTTTTTGCCGCAGGCGCAAATTACCCAATTCCTTGGAAAATCTGACTATTTGCCAATCTGATAACGGCACCCTTACCCCGATACGGGGCACCGCTTAACTTGCCCCGACGGGTCCGGACTCGCCAAGATGGGGCATGGCGGAACTTCGGCGCGCACCGGGATGGGCCCAAAGCGGGCATGACGGCGCCGCCGGCGTGGCGACGCTGGGCGGACGCTGGACGCTGGCTTTCGTGCCCGATCTCGAAGCCGCCCTCGCCAAAATCGACATAAAGGGCGCCCGCAATGTGCGGGTCGATATCGCCGCCGTCGAAGCGCTGGATTCGGGCGGCGCGTGGCTCATCCACCGGCAATTCCGCCGCTGGCGCGATGCCGGGATCGACATCGAACTCGCGGGTGCTTCAGACGCGCAATCCGCCCTGCTTGAACGCATGGAAGCGGCCGAGGAGGAACGCAAACCCCTGGCAAGGCCGTTCCAAGGGGCCTTCCGCGCGCTCGCGGAACGCACGGGCGAAAACACGATCGGATTGCTGCGCGAGGCTTACGCGCTGCTCGCTTTCCTGGGCGCGGTCATATCGACCTGGAGCCTGTCGTGGTATCGCCCGCAGCGCGTACGGCTCACCAGCATCGTCCATCATATCGAGCGCATCGGCATCGACGCGCTGCCGATCCTGGGCTTGCTGTCCTTTCTGATCGGCATCGTGCTCGCCTTCCAGGGGGCGGACCAGTTGCGCGCCTATGGCGCGGAAGTCTTCACGGTCAATCTGCTGGGCGTGTCGATCCTGCGCGAGATCGGCGTGCTGATCACCTCGATCCTGGTCGCCGGCCGCACGGGCAGCGCCTTCACCGCCGAAATCGGCACGATGAAGGTGAACCAGGAAATCGACGCGATGCGCACCATCGGGCTCGATCCGATGGAAACGCTGGTATTGCCGCGCTTGATGGCGCTGGCGATCGCGTTGCCGCTGCTCGTCTTCTACGCCAATACGATGTCGCTGATCGGCGGCATGACGCTGTCGCTCCTGAGCCTGGGTCTGTCGCTCGAACAATTTCTCGAGCAGCTGTCGACGGCCGTCTCGCTCAGCACCTATGTGATCGGCCTGATCAAAGCGCCGGTCTTCGCGGTGCTGATCGGCCTCGTCGCGTGCTACGAAGGCTTGAAGGTCTCGGGCTCGGCCGAAAGCGTGGGCATCCACACCACGCGCTCGGTCGTCAAATCGATCTTCCTGGTGATCCTCGCGGACGCCGCGTTCTCCATCGTATTTTCGTATCTGGGCATATGAGCGACGATCCCGTCATCCGCGTGCGCGGCCTGGTCACGCGCTTCGGTTCGAGCCCGCCGATCCATGACGGACTCGATCTCGACGTGAAGCGCGGCGAGATTCTCGCGATCGTCGGCGGCTCGGGCACGGGCAAATCGGTGCTGTTGCGCACGATCCTCGGCCTCAAACACCCCGATGGCGGCACGGTCGAAGTGCTGGGCGAACGGCTCGACAAGCTCGATTCCATGGCGCGCGCCCCGGTGCTCAAACGCATGGGCGTGCTGTTCCAGGACGGGGCGTTGTTCAGCGCGCTGACCGTCGCGCAGAATATCCGCCTGCCGTTCAACGAGCATATGAAGCTCGACCCCAAGCTGGTCGGCCAATTGATCCGCGTGAAGCTCTCGATGGTCGGCTTGCCGCAGGATGCGGGCGCCAAGTTTCCGTCGGAGTTGTCGGGCGGCATGCGCAAGCGCGCGGGGTTGGCGCGCGCCATCGCGCTCGATCCCGATCTGCTGTTCCTCGACGAGCCGACGGCCGGTCTCGACCCGATCGGCGCCGCCAAATTCGACTCGCTGATCCGCGATCTGCAGCGCAGCCTGGCGCTCAGCGTGGTGATGATCACCCACGACGTCGACACGCTGGGCGCCATCGCCGATCGCGTCGCCGTGCTGATCGACAAAAAGATCGTCGTCGGGACGCTGGACGAAATCCGCGCGCACCCGCATCCTTGGATCCAGGAGTATTTTTCGGGTCCGCGCGGCCGCGCCGCTTTGGAATCTCGGGGGACTTGACCGGTGGAAACGCGCGCCAACCATTTTCTGGTCGGGATCTTCGTGCTGTCGCTGACGGCGCTGCTGGCGTTCGCGGGGCTGTGGTTCGCGCGCGCCAATCTGGGCGAAGCGCAGACGACCTATCACACGCTGTTCCGCGGCTCGGTCACCGGCCTGTCGATCGGATCGACCGTGCGCTATCGCGGCGTGCCGGTGGGCACGGTCTCCGACATCCGCATCGACCCCGACAACGTCGAACGCATTCTGGTCGTGCTCGGATTGCGCCCCGGCACGCCGGTGAAGACGGACACGGTCGCCTCGCTTCAGCCGCAAGGCATCACCGGCCTGTCGTTCATCCAATTGACCGGCGGCACGCAGGACGCCGCGCCGTTGCGGATCGCGCCGGGCGCCACGGCGCCGGTCATTCCGTCGCGCCCGTCGCCGATCGAGCAATTGCTGACCGACGCGCCCGAGGCGATGGCGCGCGTGGGCGTGCTGGTCGAGCGCATCAGCCAGATCCTCAACGACGACAATCTGCGCAACATCAATCGCATCATCGACGACGGCGCCACGGCGATGGGCAGCCTTGCCGCCACTTTGGTGCAGGTGGAGAAGTTGGCGAGCGACGCGGGCGGCACGCTGAAGAACGTCGATCGGTCGCTCGCCGGCGCCGACAAACTGATCGCGGAATCGCGCGGATCGATCGAACGCGTCAGCGGCCAAGCCCAATCGCTGCTGAACGAGATCCAGGCGGCGGCGCGCGAGGCGCGGCCCTTGGGCCCGCAGGCGCAGGCCGCGATCGCCGATCTGCGCAACACGCTGGGCGGCTTCGGGCGCGTGGCGGAGGAGATGGAGCGTTTGGTCGCCACCACGCGGCCCGGCCTGGAGGATTTCGGCCAGCAGGGCGTCTACGATTTGCAGCAATTCATGATCGAGGGCCGCACGCTGATGATGACCCTCAACCGCGTGATCGCGAATTTCGAACGCGATCCCGCACGGTTCCTGTTCGGCGATCAGCAGCGCGGCGTGGAGGCGAAATGACGACGACGAAACTCACCCGTCGCGCGGTTTTGGCCGGCGGTTCGGCCGCGACGCTGGGCGCTTGCGCCCTGCCCGGCGGCGGCGATCCGCCGCAGCTTTATACGTTGACGCCCAAATCGACCTTCGCCGCCGATCTGCCGCAAGTCGATTGGCAGCTCGCGATCGAATTGCCGATCGCCTCGGGCGGGCTCGACACCGCGCGTATCGCCCTTCAACGCACGCCCTTCACGCTCGATTTCTACGCCCGCGCGGCATGGACCGACACGGCGCCGCGCATGGTACAGGCGCTGTTGATCGAAAGCTTCGAGGCGACGGGCAAGATCGTCGGCGTCAGCCGCGATTCGGCGGCGTTGCGCCCCGATTATCTGCTGAAGGTCGATTTGCGCGAATTCCAGGCCGAGTATTTCGACGGCGCCTTGCCCCATGCGCATGTGCGCTTGGGCGTGCGGCTCGTGCGCCTGCCCGAACGCATGATCGAAGCGGGCTTCGTCGCCGACGAACGCGTGCGCGCCGCGCAAGGCGATCTTTCCGCCGTCTCGCAAGCCTTCGACGCGGCGCTGGGCAGCGCCATGCGCAAGGTCGTCGAATGGACCTTGCGCACCGGCCAGCCGCGCCGCCGACGTTGAAGGAAGGTTTCATGCCGATCTACGCCGACCGTATCCGCACGAAACTGACCGCCGAATTCGCGCCCGCCGCGCTGGATATCGAGGACGAATCCGCGCGCCATGCGGGGCACGCGGGCGCCGCCCCCGGCGGCGAAACCCATTTCCGCGTGCGCATCGTGTCGGCCGCGTTCGCCGGCATGGGCCGGGTCGAACGCCAGCGGCGCGTCTATGCCGTGCTGGCGAGCGAGCTTGCCGAGCGCGTCCACGCTTTGGCGCTGGAAACCCGCACGCCCGACGAAGCCGCGAAATAGCAACCTCGTCCTGAGCCCGTCGAAGGACGAGGCCGCCTCATGGTTCGACCGGTTCACCATGAGGACTTACGCGAAGTCGTTTGCGTCTTTACAACCGGTTTGCTATTAATTTCTGAATTATTCTAGGAGCCGGTATTGCCCGTTCCTTCCGAGCGCCCGCGCAACGTCACGATCCGGGGCAAGCGCACGTCCATGCGCCTGGAGCCCGGCTTCTGGGACGCGATCGACGAGATCGCGACGCGCGAAGGCTTGGCGGTCGATCAAGTGTTCGAGCGCGTGGCCAAATCGCCCCATCGCGGCAATTTGTCGTCGGCGATCCGCGTTTACGTGCTCGCCTATTTCCGCTTGCCCCGGACCCGGCCGCCGGCGCGTGCCAAATTTCAGCGCCGTTCGACGTGGAACTCGGGGTAATCGCGGCGCACGATTTCGCCGTCCAGCGCCAGCGCGTGGCAGGTGTCGAGATGGGCCGGCCGGCCCTCGCCTTTCGACTTGCGCAGCGGGAACACGGTCTGGAACGCCGTCGTGCCCAGCGCATTGATCGCAAGCTCGACCAGATGCGTGCAGCCTTTGACGCCGCCCAAGCGTTCCAGCACCGCTTTGCGCCAGCCGCGCCCGATGCGCAACCCCACTAGTGCGCCGAAATCGGGCGCCACATCCGGACATGTTTCGTAAGGGGTGGCGTAGCTCGCCGCATGCGCTTCGCGCACGATCATGTCGTCGTCGATGGTCAAGCGCAGCTTCATCCCGTGCAGCGGCGTGCCGGGCGGAATGGGTCCGCGAAACCGGTTGTCGAAAGGATAGGATTTGACGTCGGTCAGCTCGCCTTCGATGTCCCACAAGCCATCCGCGCGGCGATAACCGTTGCAGACGATCCGGCGCGTATGGATCGGCTCGCGCGCGGCGGCTGGCGGAAGCTCGGCGTGCGGTGTCGGCTGGATTGGCGCGGGCATAGCGAAGCGTTCTCCGGGACGTGACGTCCCGGATGATCGCCCGCCCGGCCTTTCAGGCCAAGAAAATCAGTTCAGGCCGTAGCCCGCCCCGCCCGCGATGAAGGCTTCGCGTTCCTTGAGGTTTTCCTCGAGCTCGCCCAAGGCCGCCGCGTAAAGATCGCGCACCGACACCATGCCGATCAGCTTGCCGCCCTCGACCACCGGCAAATGCCGGTAGCCGTAGCGGCGCATCATCTCCAACGCCTCGCGCGGCGGGGCGTCGGGGCCGATCGTGTCGGGATTGCGGGTCATCGCTTCGCCCAGCGTCACCTTGTCGGGATCGCGATGCTGACCGACGATTTTGGTCATCACGTCGCGCTCGGTGAAGATGCCCGCCAGATGACCGCCTTCGACGATCATCAGCGCGCCGATGCGCCGCTTGGCCATCGTCACGCAGGCTTCGCGCACGGTCATATTGCCGGAAGCGGTCGCCAATTCCTGGCTGCCGGAGATCACGTCGGGAACAATACGGCGATGCATGTTTCCTCCGATCTGTGCCCGGTCGTCCGGTGTTGATCGTGAAAGCGCCTTGCGCGGGATTTCCCGTTCGCAAGGTTCGGACGCCGTCCTGGTTTGAATTAAGCGCCCGGCCGATGCCGCTTGGCAAGTCCCGAAAATTCAGGCCGCGCGTTCGCCCGAGGCAGGAATTTTCGCGGCCTTCGCCGTCGCCGCATCGTCGGCCACCGCCACGCGCAGCGTCGCGATTTGATGGCGTTTGCGGCGCACAATCTCGAAGCGGAGTCCGTGGAACACGTAGACTTGTCCGACATCGGGAATGCGGCGCGCTTCGTACAGCACCAGCCCCGCGATCGTCGCGGCGGACTCGTCAGGCAGGCGCCAATCGAATTGGCGGTTGAGATCGCGGATCGTCACATGCCCGTCGATCACGTAGCTGCCGTCCGATTGCGGGCGCACGCCGGGCACGTTGAATTCGTGCCGCTCGGCGATGTCGCCGACGATTTCCTCGAGGATATCTTCGAGCGTGACGACGCCCAGCAGCGCGCCGTATTCGTCGACGACCAGCGCGAAATGTTCGCGCCGGCGACGGAAGGCTTCGAGCTGGTCGAGCAGCGTCGTCGTGTCCGGGATGAACCAGGGCCGCGCGGCGATCGACGGCACATCGACCTTGCCCGCGTCGCCGCCCTGGCCGCGCACCGCTTGCAGCAGCGCCTTGGCGTGCAGCACGCCGACGATATTGTCGGGCACGCCGCGCCACAGCGGAATGCGCGAATACGGGCTCGACAACGCCTGATCGAGGATCGCTTCGGCCGGCTGCTCGATATCGATCGCGAATACTTGGCGGCGATGGACGAGGATGGCCGCGACCGTCACGTCGGCGAGATCGAGGATGGAGCGCATCATCTGCCGCTCCTTGCGCGTCTCGGAATCGGGCGAAGCGGCGCCGTGCTGTTCGATGGCGCCTTTCAATTGCTCTTCGGCCGCTTCGGCGGGCTTCTCCTTCGGTTTCCAGCCGAAGCTGCGCAGGATGCCCAGCGCCAGCCCGCGCGCGATCCGGGCGGGCGGCGTCAAAAAGCCGAGCCAGAATCGTGCGACGGGAACCAGCGCCAGCGCCGCGCGATCGGCGTTGTTGAGCGCCCAGATGCGCGCGAAGGCTTCGCCGAACACGGCGAACAACGTGGCGACCAAAATCGCGGCGTAGATCGGGCCCAGGAAACCGAAATCATAGGTGAAGGCGCAGGCGACCAGCGCCGTCGCCAGCACGAGAGCCGCGATATTGCCGAAGCGCACGGCCGAGGCGAGCGCGTCGGTCTTGGTCTTGAGATAAAGAACGAGTGCGGCGCGTTTGCTGCCTTTGCGTTCCAGCGCTTGAAGCCGCGCGCGCGACGCCGCACCGATCGCCGATTCGGCGGCATTGAGCAAGGCGCTGGCGGTCAGCAGAACGGCCAGCGCGATCAACGCCAGCCAATCGTCCCAACCGAACGCCGCCCAGTTCATGCGGCGCACTCCGCCGCCAGCATCGCGCGCACCGCGCCGATATCGGCGTCACGCGCGATGAACGACTTGCCGATGCCGCGCGCCAGGATGAAGGTGATCTTGCCGCCGCTGGCCTTCTTGTCGTGGCCCATATGGGCGATCAGCGCGTCGGCGTTCCAGCGGTGTTGGCGCGGCAGATCGGCCGCCATGTCGCAGGCCCGGATATGCGCGCGCACGCGCTTGGCGTCTTCGGCCGGGCATAACCCTGCGCGCACCGAGAAGTCGAACGCTTGTCGCATGCCGATCGCCACCGCCTCGCCATGCAGCAATTCCGGGCCGTAGCCGAGCTCGGCTTCGAGCGCGTGGCCGAAAGTGTGGCCGAGATTGAGCAACGCGCGCACGCCGGTTTCGCGCTCGTCCTCGGTCACGATGCGCGCCTTGGCTTCGCACGACACGCGCACGGCATAGGCTTGCGCGGCGCGATCGCCCGCCAGCAATTTGGCACCGTTTTCTTCGCACCAATCGAAGAATTCGGGCATGTCGATCAGCCCGTATTTGAACACTTCGGCGTAACCGGCGCGCAATTCGCGCGGACCCAGCGTGTCGAGCACGTCGAGATCGCACAGCACCAGACGCGGCTGGTGGAACGCGCCGATCAGGTTTTTGCCTTGGCGCGTGTTGACGCCGGTTTTGCCGCCGACGGAGCTGTCGACTTGGGCGAGCAGCGTCGTCGGGATCTGCACGAAATCGAGCCCGCGCAGCAGCAGCGACGCGGCCACACCGGTCATGTCGCCGACCACCCCACCACCGAGGGCGACGAGCAGATCGGCGCGTTCGGGGCGCTGATCGAGGATCGCGTCGAGCAAGCGGCCGAGATTGTCCCACGACTTCGCGGCGTCGCCCGCCTGCTGGACGAAGACATGCGCTTGAATGCCGGCGGCGGCGAGGCCCTTTTCCAAGCGCGGCAGATGCGTGGCGACGACGTTGGAATCGGCGACGACGAACACGCGCTTTACCTTGCGCACGCCCAGGATGAGCTCGCCCGCGCGTTCGAGCAGTTTTTCGCCGATATGGATGTCGTAGGCGCGGGCGTCGAGCGCCACGCGGACGGTTTGTGTCATTGCGCTTGCGATCCGGCGAGATATTTGGCGAGCGCGTCGATCACGCGCTGGGTGGTGATTTCGGGCGGGGCATCGGCCGAATCGACCGCGAGATCGGCTTCGGCATAGACCGGATAACGCACGGCCATCAGCTTCGCCAAAATCTCGCGCGGATCGCCGACGTTCAGCAGCGGCCGGTTGTTGCGCCGCGCGGTGCGGCGGACCAGCGTGTCGAGTTCGGCGCGCAGCCAAATCGACAGGCCCGATTGCTTGATCTTGGCGCGCGTCGTGTCGTCCATGAAGGCGCCGCCGCCGGTCGCCAGCACGCAAGGCGGCCCGTCCAGCAGGCGCGTAATCACCCGGCGCTCGCCATCGCGGAAGGCGGGCTCGCCGAAGCGCGCGAAAATCTCGGGGATCGTGCAGCCGGCGGCTTCCTCGATCTCTTTATCCGCGTCGACGAAAGGCAGGGACAGGCTCTGCGCCAAGCGCTTGCCGATGGCCGATTTCCCGGCCCCCATCAGCCCGACCATGACCACGGTCCGGTCGAGCTTGGCGCGGACGACCTGATTAATGCCCATGCTTTGTGCCGCCGCCGGGTCCGGCGGCGTGCCGATCAGCTCGCCGTCCATCCCGGTTAACGTTCAGCACCAGGGACATACGCGAATTTCGCGGTCCCGGCGTCGCCTTTCCTCTTGCGCGTGCGCAACATAATGGCAGTGTAGCAAACGGCTTCACGGCCTGCATCTTCACGAGTCGTCACGATTTTTCCATAATCGTGGCAAATACTTAGACTTCCATCACCAAGACTTACGGAACGATACGCCCAATGCGCAGCGCACTCATTGTGCTTCTGGCCATTCTTGTCCTGGGAACGGCCGGTGTGGTCGGCTTCCTGGCCACCTGGGACATCCCCGCCCCCTCGGCGCGGGTCGAGAAAGTCATTCCCAATGATCGCCTGCCGCGCTGAGCGCTTGGCCCTCGGGCTGGTTCTGGGCTTGGCGGCGGTTTCGCCCGCCGCCGCCCAGTTGTTGATGCCCCCGCAGCGGACGACGCCGGAAGCGCCCGCCGGCGCGCCGTTGTCGCCCGCCCCCACGCCCCCCTCCGCCCCGGCGGGGTTCGAGGTCGAGAGCATCCGCCCGATGGATCTCGAGGCCGTCGGCTTGATCGATGCGGGCCAAGGCGGCTTGCCCGCCAATGCCTGGAACGGCACGGCGCGGCCGATCGCCGAACGCTTGATCGGCGACTTGCCCGCCCCGGTCGCCTCCACGCCCGCGCGCGACATGGCGATCCGTTTGCTGATTTCGACGACGACCACGCCGTCGGGCGACGGCAAGACCGGTCTGGTCGCGTTGCGCACGCGCAAGCTTCTCGATCTCGGCGCCTTCGACGCGGCCGAGAAAATGGCCCAGCGCATTCCCCAGCGCGAGATCGACGGCGACGTTTTGGCCGCACGCCTGGACAACGCGTGGCTTGCGGGCGACGACAAGGCCGCCTGCGGTTTGACGCGCGATCTGCTCGACAAATCCAAGGCGCCGGACGTGCGGCGCGGGCTTTTGTTCTGCCAAGCGCTGGAAGGCGACAAGCAGCGCGCCGAATTGGGCCTGACGCTGCTGCGCGACCAAGGCGTGCCCGAAGATGCGATCTTCATCACGCTGCTGTTCGCCCAAGGCGGCGACGGGCGCGGCGTGAAGATCGACAACGCGGCGAAGCTCACGCCGCTCGGCTTCGCGATGATGCGCGCGGCCAAAGTCGCCGCCCCCGCCGAATTGGCGCGCAGCGACGATCCCGGTTTGTTGCGCGCGCTCGCCGCCTATGACGGCGCTTCGCCCGAAATCCGTTTGGCCGCCGCCGAACGCGCCGAAACCTATGGCGCGTTGCCCTCGGCCGAACTCGCCAAGGCTTACGCGGCCGTCGAACTCACGCCCGCGCAAACCGCCGATGCGGCCGCGTTCGCACGGACCGATGGCGGCCCGCGCGGCCGCGCCGCCCTCTATCAAGCCGCGAAGGCCGCCATCGGCCAAGCGCGGATGGCGGCGCTGCAAAACCTTTGGCGTTACGGGCGCGAGCGCGGCGGCTACGCCACGCTGGTGCGCGCCAGTGTCGATCTTCTGGCGGAAGTGCCGGCCTCGCCCGATCTCGCCGCTTATGCGGGCGACGCGGTGCGCGCCTTCCTGCTGGCGGGCTTCGCCGACGATGCGCGCGAATGGCTGCGCTTCGCGCGCGTGGCGCGCATCGGCGCCGAAGCCGGTGCGGCACAGGATCGCTACGCGGCACTCTGGGCGCTGGTCACGATCGCCGGTCAGCCTTGGGAAGACACGAATGACGGCCGCGCGTTCCTGGCGTGGCGCGATGCGACCGTAAAGCTCGACGCGCAAGCGGCCCCGACGCGCGTCGCCCTGGCGACGACATTGCTGGCGGGATTGGGGCAGCTCCCGCCAGGGGCGGCCTTCGCCGCGTTCCCGGAGAAAACGCCGCCGCTCGCGCAAACCAACCTGCCCAACGCGGCGGTGTGGACGGCGTTGCATCAAGCGGCGGTCCAAGGCCGCACGGCGGAAACGATCGCGTTGGCCGCGCAAGTGCTGGGCATGGAAGGCCCGGCGGGTGCGGCCCCGCAAACGCTGCTCGCCTTGCTCGATGCGTTGCGTGCGGTAGGCCAGGAACCGGCCGCGCGCGCGCTGGCCGTCGAAGCGGCGATCGCCTCGGGCCTCTGACGCCATGGGCCGCCCCAAAACGGCCCCCGACGAGGTCTCGATCCACGGCGAAGCGTTTCTCGAAATGCTGGTCGCGGAGCGCAACGCATCCGAGCACACGCAGCGCGCCTATCGCGGCGACGTGGCGCATTACGAGGAGTTCCTCGCGCGCAAAGGGGCGGATGCGATTTCCGCGACTCCCGATCACGCCAAAACCTATATGGCCGATCTGGCGCGCAAGGGTTTAAGCCCGCGTTCGACCGCAAGGCGCCTGTCGGCGTTGCGCCAGTTCCATCGCTTTTTGGTGAGCGAGCGGCGTTCGCAAACCGATCCTTTCGCCAGCGTCGACGCGCCCAAGATCGGCCGCCCGCTGCCCAAGATTTTGTCGGAAGACGAAACCCGGGCGCTGATCGACACCGCGCGGGCGAAGAACGATCTGCGCCTCGTCTGCGCGCTCGAAATCCTCTACGGCTCGGGCTTGCGGATTTCCGAACTCGCGGGCTTGAAGCTATCGGCGCTGTCGCGCGACGGGCGCTTTTTGATCGTACGCGGCAAGGGCGACAAGGAACGGCTCGTTCCCCTGTCGGGCCCCGCGCGCGATGCGATCGCCGCTTGGCGTTTGGTCCGCGATGCGGCCTTGGCCGAAAAGAAAAAAGCCTCGCCCTATCTGTTCCCCAGCCGTGCCGAGGCGGGACACATGACCGAGGCGCGCTTCTATCAGTCGCTCAAAGAATTGGCACCGGCGGCCGGAATCGAGCCCAAGCGCCTATCGCCGCATGTGTTGCGCCACGCTTTCGCCAGCCATTTGGTCGATCGCGGAGCGGATTTACGCGCGGTTCAGGCGATGCTGGGCCATGCCGATATCGCCACGACCCAGATTTACACGCATGTCGGCGGCGAAAGGTTGAAACGGCTGGTGCATTCGCATCATCCTTTGGCCCGGCGCAAGGCGCCTTGATCGCCCCCTTGCGGCCCGGTACACCGTAGATAGCCTGCGAACGAGCTTCCGTCTGAAATAAGGAACGAGCCATGGCCGCGAAGAAGAAACCCGCCAAGAAAGCCCCCGCCAAGCCCGCGAAGAAAGCGGCGCCGGCGAAGAAGGCCGCCCCGGCCAAGAAGCCCGTTCCCAAAAAGGCGCCCGCCAAGAAGCCGACCCCGGCCAAAAAGGCCCCGCCGGCCAAGAAAGCCCCGGCGCCGGTAAAGAAAGCCGCCGCCCCGGCCAAGAAACCCGCACCCGCGCCCAAGGCCGCCGCCAAGCCGGCGCCGGCCGCAAAGCCCGCGGCCAAGCCCGCCCCCGCCGCCGCGAAACCGGCCCCCGCCCCGGTCAAGGCCGCGCCCCCGGCGCCCAAGGCGCCCCCGCCGCCGCCGCCTGCCCCCACCACGGTGAAGGGCCCCGGCGGCACGATCCTGCCCGCGGGCGTGAAGCTCGACGCGGCCGTGAAGCCCGAGCATCTGCAAATCCTCACGCCCGAAGCGATCGCCTTCGTGGTGGAGATGGAGCGTAAATTCGGCCAGCGCCGCCTGGATCTGCTGAAGGCGCGCGCCGAGCGCCAAGCGCGCCTCGACGCGGGCGAGAAGCCCGACTTCCTGCCGCAGACGCGCTCGGTGCGCGAAGGCGATTGGACCGTGGCGCCGCTGCCCAAGGATATTCTCGACCGCCGCGTGGAAATCACCGGCCCCGTCGATCGCAAGATGGTGATCAACGCGCTGAACTGCGGCGCCAACGTGTTCATGGCCGATTTCGAGGACGCCTCGACGCCGACCTGGAACAACCTGATCGAAGGTCACGTGAACCTTCGCGACGCCAATCTCGGCACGATCGAGTTCGATGATCCGAAATCGGGCAAGCACTACAAGCTCAATCCCAAGCACGCCGTGCTGTTCGTCCGTCCGCGCGGCTGGGCGCTGCCCGAGAAGCACGTGATCGTCGACGGCCGTCCGATGTCGGGCTCGATCTTCGATTTCGGCCTCTACTTCTTCCACAACGTGAAGACCCTGCAGAAGAAGGGCTCGGGCCCGTATTTCTATCTGCCGAAGATGGAAAGCCATCTCGAAGCGCGGCTGTGGAACGACATTTTCGTCCACGCGCAAGACAAGCTCGGCATCAAGCGCGGCTCGATCAAGGCGACCGTGCTGATCGAAACGCTGCTGGCGAGCTTCGAGATGGACGAGATCCTGTACGAGCTGCGCGAGCACTCGGCCGGTCTCAATTGCGGCCGCTGGGACTACATCTTCTCCTACATCAAGAAGATGGCCGAAGATCCGCAGAAGATGCTGCCCGATCGCGGGCAGGTCACGATGACCTCGCATTTCATGCGCTCGTATTCGCAGCTCGTCATCAAGACCTGCCATAAGCGCAATGTCCACGCGATGGGCGGCATGGCCGCACAAATCCCCATCAAGGACGATCCCGCCGCCAACGACGCCGCGATGGCCAAGGTGCGCGCCGACAAGGAACGCGAAGCAAACGACGGCCATGACGGCACGTGGGTGGCGCATCCGGGTCTCGTGCCCATCGCCAAGGCGGTGTTCGACGAGAAGATGAAGGACGCCAACCAGATCGCGCGCAAGCGCCAGGACGTGCACGTGACGGCCGCCGATCTGCTGCAACCCGCCGCCGGCACGATGACCGAAGGCGGTTTGCGCCAGAACTGCGCCGTGGGCATCGGCTATCTGGAAGCGTGGCTGCGCGGCATCGGCTGCGTGCCGCTCTACAATCTGATGGAAGATGCCGCGACCGCCGAAATCTCGCGCGCCCAAGTGTGGCAGCAAGTCCATCACGGCGCCACGCTCGACGATGGCCGCACGGTCGACAAGCCGCTCGTGCGCAAGATCGTCGACGAGGAACTCGAGAAGATCAAGAAGGCCCAGGGTGCCGACCGCTACGCCAAGGGCCGCTACAAGGAAGCGTCGAAGATGTTCCTGGAGATGATCGACGCCGAGAAATTCCCCGACTTCTTGACCTTGCCCGCTTACGACTGGGTCGTCGCGAACGAGGCGAAGATCGGCTGAACGAGACGACATCGCCCCGGGTCGCGCCGTTGCGTTCGCGATGGCACGCCCCGGGGCGTTTCATTTGGACACCGAAACCGTCAAGGAGCGTTCGATGCCCGACAGCGTTCCCGCCCGTTTGAACCGCACGGCGTTGGCCGTGCCCGCGAGCCGGCCCGAGTTGTTCGCCAAGGCCGCGCGCTCGGCCGCCGATCACGTGTTCCTCGATCTGGAGGACGCGGTCGCGCCGTCGGACAAGGCCAAGGCGCGCAAGAACGCGATCGACGGCCTCAACGACATCGATTGGCGCGGCGTGGGCAAAACCATTTCGGTGCGCGTCAATGGCGGCGACACCGAATGGATGTATCGCGACGTGGTCGACGTGGTGGAGAAGGCGGGATCGCGGCTCGATCTTTTGATGGTGCCCAAGGTCAACCGGCCGGAAGACGTCATCGCGCTCGATATGTGGCTCGGCCAAATCGAGCGCGCCAAGGGCATCGCCACGCCGATCGGTTTGGAATTGCTGATTGAGACCGCGCAAGGCCTCGCGCAGGTCGAAGCCATCGCCGCTGCATGCCCGCGCATCGAAGCGCTGATCTTGGGCTCGGGCGATCTCGCCGCGTCGATGGGCATGCGCACGACGAATATCGGCGGCTTATCGCCCGCCTATACGATCGACGGGCGGATGAGCGACATTTGGCACTACGCGCTCGCGCGGCTTGTCGTCGCCGCGCGCGCGTCGGGCAAGCGACCGATCGACGGGCCCTATGCCGATTTCAACGATCCGATGGGGCTGAAGGAATCGGCCGCGCGCGCCGCGGCGCTGGGCTGCGAAGGCAAGATGGTGATCCATCCCACGCAAATCCTGGCCGTCAACGAGGCTTTCACGCCCGATCCGATGGAAATCGAACGGGCCAAAGGCATCCTGCTGGCGCTCGAAGAAGCGGCTGAACGCGGCCAGGGCGCGGCGACTTACGAAGGCCGGCTGGTCGATATCGCGTCGATCCGCCAGGCGCGTGCACTCGTCGCCAAGGCCGACCGCCTGCGGCAATGGGCATAACCCTATTGATTCGGCGATGAAATCCGAAAGCGTGACATAACGCCCGAGCATGCTATAGACCCAGGGCCATGACGCATTACCTCGAATTCGAGAAGCCGATCGCCGAGCTCGAAGGCAAGATCGAAGAGCTCAAGCGCCTGACCGGCGACGCCAATCTCAACATCGCCGACGAAGTCGCCAAGCTGCAAAGCAAGGTCGACAAGCAGTTGCGCGCCGCCTACGCCAAGCTGACCGCGTGGCAGAAGGTCCAAGTCGCGCGCCATCCCGAACGGCCGCATTACGTCGATTACGCCAAGGCGCTGATCGAGGATTACATGCCGCTGGCCGGCGACCGGCTTTACGCCGAAGACAAGGCGATCCTGGGCGGCATCGGCCGTTTCCGCGGCCGCTCGGTCGTCGTCATGGGTCACGAAAAAGGTGCGGATACCGAAAGCCGCATCCGCCACAATTTCGGCATGGCGCGCCCGGAAGGCTATCGCAAGGCGCAGCGCCTGATGCAGCTCGCCGAGCGCTTCAAGCTGCCGGTCGTCGCGTTGGTCGATACGGCGGGCGCTTATCCCGGCATCGACGCCGAAGCGCGCGGCCAGGCCGAAGCGATCGCGCGCGCGATCGAAGTGTGCCTGAAAATCAAAGTACCGCTGGTCGCCGCCGTGATCGGCGAAGGCGGTTCGGGCGGGGCCATCGCCATCGCCGCCGCCAATCGCGTGCTGATGATGGAACACGCGATCTATTCGGTCATCTCGCCGGAAGGCTGCGCATCCATTTTGTGGCGCTCGGCCGAACACGCGCAGACCGCCGCCGAAGCCTTGAAGCTGACGGCGCAGGACCTGCTGAAGCTCGGAATCATCGACCGCATCGTGCCCGAGCCGATGGGCGGGGCGCATCGCGATCCGCAGGCCGCGATCAACGCGCTGGGCGATGCGCTCGACGCGTCGCTGGGCGAACTCGTCGGGCATGACGGGGCCGCCTTGCGCGCGCGCCGGCGCGAGAAATTCGTCGAAATGGGCCGCAAGGGCCTCTGAGCGCGATCATGGCCGCCGACGCCAAAAGCGACGCGGCCCTTCTCGCGGGCCAAGTGCGCGGCGGCGATCGCCGGGCGCTGGCGCGCGCCATTACGCTGGTCGAATCCACGCGCGCCGATCACCGCGAGACGGCCGAGCATCTTGTCGCGGCGTTGCTGCCCGATACCGGCCGCGCGATCCGTGTCGGAATCTCGGGCCCGCCGGGGGCCGGCAAATCGACCTTCATCGAAGCCTTCGGTTTGCATCTGCTGGAAGCGGGGCGCAAACCCGCCGTGCTCGCTGTCGATCCCTCGAGCCCCGTTTCGGGCGGTTCGATCCTCGGCGACAAGACGCGCATGGAATATCTCTCGCGCGACGAGCGCGCTTTCATCCGCCCCTCGCCGTCGGGCGGCACGCTGGGCGGTGTGGCGCGGCGCACGCGCGAAGCCGCTTTGGTGTGCGAAGCCGCCGGGTTCGACACGCTATTGATCGAAACCGTCGGCGTGGGCCAATCGGAAACCGCCGTCGCCGAAATGGTCGATCTGTTCATGTTATTGCTGCCGCCCGCCGGCGGCGACGAACTGCAAGGCATCAAGAAGGGCATCGTCGAGCTCGCCGATCTGGTCGTCATCAACAAGGACGACGGCGATCTGGCTCCCGCCGCGGGCCGTACGGCCGCGGAATATGGTGCGGCCCTTCATATGCTGCGCCCCGCGTCGTCGGCGTGGCATCCGCCGGTGCTGCGCGTATCCGCCTTGCACCGCAAGGGCATGGAAACGGTCTGGGGCCAGATCCTGGCCCATCGCGACGCCCTGGGGCCCGCCGGACTCGCCGCCAAGCGGGCGGGCCAAGCCCGGGCCGTTCTTTGGCGGGAAATCGAGGAGGAAGTGCGCGGGCGCCTGGCCGCCAAGGGCGCGCTTCAGGGGCTGCTGGAACGCCTAGAAACCGATATTTCACAAGGACTTATCAGCGCGCCCCAGGCCGCCCGCCGGGTCGTCGACGCGCTGGCCAAACCCGGGAGTTGACCTTCCCGTCCCCTGGCCCTAAAACCCTGCCTCCCCGCCTTTCGCGGGTCGGATTTACTTGGGTTGCGGCCATTTGGGCCCCGCCCGCCAGATTAGAGGGTTTGAGCGATGTCGCGTCGTTGCATTGTCACCGGTAAGGGCGCCTTGGTCGGGAACAATGTTTCCCACGCCAACAACAAGACGAAGCGCCGCTTCCTGCCGAACCTGCAGAACGCGACGCTGCTGTCGGACGTGCTGGGCCAGGGCATCAGCGTTCGTTTGTCGACGCGCGGCCTGAAGACGGTCGAACACGCCGGCGGTCTGGACGCGTGGCTCGCCAAGACGCCGGCCGCCAAGCTCGACAAGGATCTGCGCCGCTTCAAGGCGCGCATCGAAAAGGCGCTGGAGAAGCGCGCCGCCTAAGTTTCCCCCGAAGCGAAAAAGCCAAGGGGCACGTGATAACAACAATACGACTCCTTGTTTCCGATCCAAGGAACTTGAAGCCCGCCCTCACCGGCGGGCTTTTTCTTTAGGCGATTTCGAAGCACGCCAGCAGCGTGCGCTGCAGGAAGCTGAAATTGTCGTCCGCGATCAGCCAGAGCAGATCGCGGCCCGACGCATCCTTCGTCGCGTCGATGCCTTCGAAATTGTCGATCGCGAGCGGGGCGCGCAACCGCGCCAATTCTTCGCCCGCGACGCTGGCGCCTTCGCGAAATTCGGTTAGGGGTACACGCACGATGCGCGAGGCGAATCCCGCCCAGCCGAAGCTGCGCTCCAGCACGATCGCCGCATCGCCCGCGACGCAAGCGCCGACGGGCTTGAACCCGTCGCCCGCGCGATACTCGAACTTGATCCAGCCTTCGTCGCCGCCGACGAAGCCCCATGGGCGTTCTTCGACCAGCACGAGCAAGCGCCCATCGGGCAAGGCGACGATCGCTTCCATGCCGCCGTTGTTCGGCACGTCGTTGAAGCCCGGCGGTGCGCCAAGCGTGCGGGGTGGGCGCGTGAACGGCGGATCGGCGGGCGGATAGATCAAGATCCGATGCCGGCGTTCGAGCGACACGGCGAAGCCGCCATCTGGCAAGCGCGCCAAGCCTTCCGCATCGGCGTTGCGATAGTCGTCCAAGGCGCGCCCGTTCGGCCCGATCAAATCGCCGATACGCGACGGGCCCACGCCCTTTAGCGTGCCGTCGAAATCGAGGCCGAGTTCCATCGCCCCGCCGCGATCGGAGATCAGCGTCGCGCGTTTGTTGTCCGCATCGACGCGGATATCGGACCAGCCGCCGAAGCGCTCATCGTCGGCGCCAAGATGCAAGCCGCCGCGCCAGATCAAGCGATCGACGCGGCTGCGCGCGGGATCCTTCTCGTCGAGGGGAATGCGCGACGCGCGTACGGCGAGCGGCTTCCACGCGCTTTTCTGGGCGCGCGCGGGTCGCCCGAAAAGCGACGCGCCCGCCCCGGCAAGCAGGGCGAGCGCGTGACGGCGTGTTGTGGCGTGCGAAATCAGACCAGATTCCGCGAGAACCAAACTTCCAAACGGCGCCAGCCATCCTGCGCCTGCGCGGCGCGATAGCTCGGCCGGTAATCCGCGTGGAACGCGTGCGGCGTGTCGGGATAGAGGACGATTTCCGACTTTTTACCCGCCGCGCGCAGCGCCTCGCGCATCCGATCGACCGTGTCGTTCGGAATGCCTTGATCGGCGGCGCCGTAGAGCCCGAGGATCGGCGCGTTGATATTCGCGACGAGGTCGAGCGGGTGACGGGTGCGGAACTCGTTCGTCGGTCCGGTCAGCACGCCGTACCAAGCGACACCCGCGCGGACGTTCTGGTTATGCGCGGCGTAGAGCCACACGACGCGCCCGCCCCAGCAGAAGCCGGTGATGCCCAAGCGCGAAGTCTCGCCCTTGCCCACGCCGCCGCCGGCCCAGGCCACGGTCGCGTCGATATCGGACATGACTTGCGCGTCCGGCACCTTGCCGACGATGTCGCGCAACAGCGCCTGGATATCCGACACTTTCGAAGCGTCGCCTTGGCGGAAATAAAGCTCCGGCGCGATGGCGAGATAACCCGCCTTCGCCAAGCGGCGGCACGTGTCCTTGATGTATTCGTGCACGCCGAAGATTTCCTGCACCACGATCACGGTCGCGAATTTCTGACCTTGGGCGGGGCGTGCGTAATAGACCGGCATTTGCTTGCCGTCGGCGGTGCGCACATTGGCCATGCCGGCGGCGAGGCCTTGCGTATCCGTCGTGATCGCGGTTTGCGCGGCGACCGGACCGGCGGCGAGCGCGTAGCCGGTGGCGAGCGAAGCGCCCGCCATGAAGCCGCGCCGGCCGACCGGCAGTGCTTCGGGTTGCAGGGCCTTGCGCTCGTCGCGCAAGGCCATGGGAACGAGATCGTCGGGAGCCATTCGGATTGTTTCCTATTTTTGCGGGGGGATTAGCGCGTCACGATACGTCCGTCCAACCCGACGCGCACCGGGTTGTTGGCGCGGAAATACTCGGCCAAGGCGTCGTCGAGGCCGGGGCCGAAATCGTAGGGATCGATCGCCTTGTCGCGCAGCACGGTGTAGCCGTCGCCGCCGCGGCGCATGAAGTCGTTCGTGGCGATCGAGTAGACGGCGTTGGGATCGAACGGGCCGTAGCTGCCGTCCGGACGACGCAGTTCAACCGAGATAATCCGGCTGCCCACCGGGCGCGCCTTGTCCCAGGTGTAGCGCACGCCCGCGACTTGCGGGAACCGGCCGCCGTTCTGGTCGACCTGCGACAGGCCGTTTTCCAGCGCCGCGACGAAGTCGCTGCCGCGCAGCTTCAACGTCGCGACCGCGTTCTGGAACGGCAGCGTCGTCAGCACCTGGCCCAGCGTGATGTTGCCCGACGGAATGCCCGCGCGCAGGCCGCCGCCGTTCTGGAGCGCGATCTGCGTGCCGGTCGCGCGCGTCGCGGCGAGCATCGCTTCCGACACGAGATTGCCGAGCGCGCATTCGCGCGCGCGACAACCGTCGAGCGGAAATTCCGCCGCCGAAACGCCCACGGGGCGCGCGCGAACTTCGACCAGCGGCGCGTCGAGACGGTCGATCGCCGCCTGGATCGCCGCGACCGGCGGGATCGTTTGGACGACCGGGATCGTGTCGCCTTCGGCGCGCACGATATTGCCCGCCGCGTCGAAATCGATGTCGAGACGGCCGACGAAACGCGAATAGGCGAAGGCTTGGACAATCGGCACGTCGCGGCCCGAAGGCCCGCGCACGCGCACGGGATACGGGCCTTCGGCGCCCTGGGCGCTGTTCGACAGCAGCGTGTGCGAATGGCCGCCGACGATCACGTCGATGCCGTCGACGGCGGCGGCGACTTCGCGGTCGCGCGACAGGCCCAGATGCGACAGCAGCACGATATGCGACACGCCTTGCGCGCGCAGATCGGCGACCAGCGGACGCAGCTTTTCCTCGGCTGCGGGGAAGCGCAAGCGCGGGCCGGGCGAGGCGATCGCGGGCGTATCCTCGGTCGTGGCGCCGATGATCGCGACGCGATGGCCGCCGCGCGAGACGACGATATGCGTACGATAGAGACCGCTGATCGCGGGCTCGGCCGACGAATCGACGTTGGCGCTGAGGACGGGCACCTTCACCGTGCGCAGGAAGCGCGCGAGCACTTCGGGGCCGTCGTCGAATTCGTGATTGCCCAGCGCCATCGCGTCGTAGCTCATGAGGTTCATCACCTCGGCTTCGGCGGCACCCTTGTAATGCGAATAGAACAGCGAGCCTTGGAACTGGTCGCCGGCGTCGAGCGTCAGCACCTGGCGCCCGGCGGCGGTCGCGGCGGCTTTCTCGCGCTCGATCAGTGCTGCGACGCGCGCCATACCGCCGAAGCACTGGTTCTGCGCGGCCTGCTGGGCGCTGCAGGTGTTGTTCTGCGACGTGACCGGCTGGAGGCGCGAATGGACGTCGTTGTTGTGCAGGATGGTGAGCTTCAGCGGCTCGGGCGGGGCGCAAGCCGCCAACAGCGCCAGAACGAACCCGACGATCCCCAGACGAATCAGCCGCATTTGAAGCCTCCGTTATATGTGCGGAGGCGGAGCCTAGCAGGCCCCAATTGTCCAAGAAAGGGGCGGCTACGTTACCGGGTGCCGGAACGCCGCCGCGCCGGAGCGGCCGATTCGCGCGCGTCTTCCTCGAACAGCTCGGCGAGCTTTTCCATCACCGTGCCGCCCAGCTGTTCGGCGTCCACCAGCGTGACCGCGCGCCGGTAATAGCGCGTGACGTCATGGCCGATGCCGATCGCCATCAGCTCCACCGGCGAGCGCGTTTCGATGTACTCGATCGCCTCGCGCAGATGGGTTTCGAGGTAGTTGCCCGGATTGACCGACAGCGTCGAATCGTCGACCGGCGCGCCGTCGGAGATCACCATCATGATCTTGCGCTGTTCGGGGCGCGGCAACAGGCGCTGATGCGCCCAGAGCAGCGCTTCGCCGTCGATGTTTTCCTTCAGCAACCCTTCGCGCAGCATCAAGCCCAGCGACTTGCGCGCGCGCCGCCAGGGCGCGTCGGCGCTTTTGTAGATGATATGACGCAGATCGTTGAGACGGCCGGGATTGGCGGGCTTGCCCGCCGCCAGCCAGCGCTCGCGGCTTTGCCCGCCTTTCCAGGCGCGCGTGGTGAAGCCGAGAATCTCGACCTTCACGCCGCAACGTTCCAGCGTGCGCGCGAGGATATCGGCCGACATCGCGGCGACGGTGATCGGACGGCCGCGCATCGAGCCCGAATTGTCGATCAGCAGCGACACGACCGTGTCGCGGAACACGGTGTCGCGCTCGCGTTTATACGAAAGCGGCACGGTCGGATTGGCGACGACGCGCGCAAGACGCGCGGCATCCAGCGTGCCTTCCTCGAGATCGAATTCCCAGGCGCGGTTCTGATGCGCCAGCAAGCGGCGCTGCAACCGGTTGGCGAGGCGCCCGATCACGCCCTGCAGGCTTTGAAGCTGCTGGTCGAGATGGTTGCGCAAGCGCGACAATTCGTCCGCATCGCACAGATCGTCGGCCTCGACGATCTCGTCGAATTCGGTCGTGAAGGCGCGATAGGCCTTCTCGTCGACCGAATTGCGCAGATCGTTCGGCGGCCGCCAGCGCTTGCCGGGCCGCTCGGGCCCGTCCTCGCCCATGCCGTCGGCGTCTTCGCCCTCGTGTTCCTCGCCGTCGCCCTCGCCGCCGTCTTCGCCGGCCGCTTCGCGCGTTTCGGAACCCATCATCGCTTCGGACGACGCCTGCTCGCCCGAATCTTCGGACTCGCCCTGCTGGCTCGAATCGTCGCCCGAATCGTCGTTCTCGTTCGAATCCTCGTCGGCCTCGGTCGACTCGCCCTGCTCCTCGCCCAGCTCCAAATCCTGGATCAGCTGGCGCGCGGTTTCGGCGAAGGTCGCTTGATCGTCGAGCGCTTTGGCGAGATCGCTGAGATCGCCGCCCGCGCACGATTCGACCCACGGGCGCCACAAATCGACCATGCGCTTGGCGGCTTCCGGCGGCTTCTGGCCGGTGAAGGCTTCGCGCGCCAGCATCGCGACGGCGTCCACAATGGGCGCTTGTTCGCGATCGGCGATGCGCGCGTAACCGGCTTGGCGGCAACGCTCGTCCAACGCCGCCCCCAGATTGCGCGCGACGCCCGACATGCGCTTCGACCCCAGCGCTTCGCAGCGCGCCTGTTCGACCGCGTCGTAGATCGCGCGGCCGAGCTGGCCGTTGGGCGCACGCTTGGCGTGGATCTTTTCGTCGTGGTGGCGCAGCTTCAGCGAAATCGCGTCCGCCTCGCCGCGCACGATCGCGACCTCGCCCGCGGGCAAATCGCGCCCCGGGGCGGGCAAACGCGCTTCGGTGCCGCGCAGCAGCGCGCCCTCGGGCGCGAACGCGACCGACAGATCGGGCTTGTGCGAAACCGCGCGCATCGCGGCCGCCGTCACCTGCCGGAATTGTTCGACCGGCCCATCCTTGTCGCGCGGCGGCATCGCTGACGCTTATCCCGCCTTGCGCACCGCGACCGACACGCCGCCGGCCAATTCGGCGCCGAAGCAGCGCTGGTAGTACTCGGCCACGGTCGTGCGCTCGACCTCGTCGCATTTGTTGAGGAAGGTGAGGCGGAAGGCGAGGCCCACGTCGCCGAAGATCTTCGCGTTCTCGGCCCAGGTGATGACCGTACGCGGGCTCATCACCGTGGAGATATCGCCCGCCATGAAGCCCGCGCGCGTGAGATCGGCCAGCGCCACCATCGCCGCGACGATCTCGCGGCCTTCCTTGGTGTCGTAACCCGAAACCTTGGCGCCGACGATCTTGGTTTCCTCGTCATGCGGCAGATAGTTCAGCGTCGTCACGACGTTCCAGCGGTCCATCTGACCCTGGTTGATCTGCTGCGTGCCGTGATAGAGGCCGGTCGTGTCGCCCAGGCCCACCGTGTTGGCGGTGGAGAACAGGCGGAACGCCTTATGCGGGCGGATGACGCGGTTCTGGTCGAGCAGCGTGAGCTTGCCGTCGACTTCCAGCACGCGCTGGATGACGAACATCACGTCGGCGCGGCCGGCGTCGTATTCGTCGAACACCAAGGCGACCGGGTGCTGCAACGCCCAGGGCAGCAGACCTTCGCGGAACTCCGTCACCTGCTTGCCGTCGCGCACGACGATCGCGTCGCGGCCGACCAGATCGATGCGGCTGACATGGCTGTCGAGGTTGATGCGGATGCAGGGCCAGTTGAGGCGTGCGGCCACCTGCTCGATATGCGTCGACTTGCCCGTGCCGTGATAGCCCTGGACCATCACGCGGCGGTTGAACGCGAAGCCCGCCAGGATGGCGAGCGTCGTGTCGCGGTCGAAACGGTAATTGTTGTCGATATCCGGCACGTGGTCGGTCGGCGCCTTGCTGAAGGCCGGAACTTCGAGGTCCGAATCGATACCGAAGGTCTGACGGACCTTCACCTTGATGTCGGGCATCTTGGACGCGAGGTCGGCGGTAGCGGCTTCAGGGGCGGACGCGAGGGCCATGATCGAGAAAACTCCGGCACGTAATCGAACGAACGGGCCCGTCCGAACCGTCTTGGCGAAGAGCGAAAACCAGCACGCGCCGTTCCCTTTTCAGAGATCGGCCGCCGGTTTCGCCCCCTGTGCCTTCAGGATCGTATAGGCCTGATTGATGGATTTTAGACGCTCTTCGGCGGCTTTGTCGCCCCCGTTCGCATCCGGATGGTGGCGTTTTACGAGTTCTTTGTATCGAGACTTTATCTCGGCGGGGCTGGCACTTACGTCGAGGTCGAGCAGCGCGTAAGCCTCCTCGACCGGGGCCGGGGGGCGTTTGCGCGGTTCCTGGGTGCCCGCGCGCTTGGCCCGCCCCGCCCCGAAGCCGGGAATGTCGCCCGAATCGAACCAGCGGCGCAGGGCTTCTTCCATCGCCTCGCGGTCCATGCGCTGGGCGCGCCGTGCCCCGCCCATGCCGAGCCCCAGGGGCCAAGTCGGGCGCCTTCCGATCGTATCGGCTCGCTTTTCCTGCTCCAGCGTGGCCGCGTCGGCCCCTTTGTAGAAATCCCAGCTCGCGTTGTATTCGCGGACATGTTCCAGGCAGAACCAGTAGTATTCGCCCAGCTGGCTGCGGTCCTTGGGCGCCCGGTATTCCCCGCGATTGGCGCAGCCCGGCCGGTCGCACGGCCGCGGCGGGGCGTGCGGGTCGATTTGGGGCCGGTCATAGGGGCGGGCGCGGGTTCTGGCCATGAACATCCAGTATGACGCTTGGGGGCCCTGCCCGACAAGCAATGCGCCGTAACCTTTGTTCCGTCCGAGATTCCCGACGGAAAGTTTACGGAATGGGGGCAGAAGCGTATGATTAAGCGTCGGTTTTCCCCGGAGCCAACATGGCCAGCGAGTATCGCCTTATCTTCTTCGACCAGAACGAGCTGTGCCGTGCGCTGATCGAATATAACCGTCAGCGCAGAACCCCATTCCCGCCTGGGAATTTGAAGAAGGTCGTGATCGATCGGCATTCGCTGAACGTCACGATCCAGATCGACAAGGATGCGGGGCAATCGGCGACCGTGGCGTTCGACCCGTCGTCGGTCGCGGCGGCGCTGATCGTCTATTGCCGCGAGCGCAAGATCCCGCTGCCCGCCAAATCGGCCAAGGAAATGCGGCTGGTCGCGGACCGGCTGTGCTTCCTGATCCGCATCAAGGGCACGCCGTCGGAAGCGGCGATCGCCGTCGAATACACCGGCAAAATCGTCGCCAACGAAGCGGCGGCTTAGCGTTCAGAATTTCGGCGCTTCGGATTTGTCGGGAATCTCGCCCAACGCGGCGAGGTCCAACGAACATCCGCAAAACGGGCAAGCGCTGCCCTTGGCGATTTCCATCGCTTGCTGCTCGGCGACACCGCGCCCTTCAAGCTCGGCCACCAGCGCCGCGAATTGCTGCTGATGAACGCTGCGCGTTTCGCAGGCCGACAGCAGCAAGCGCTGGCGCGGCACGTCCATTTCTTCGATCCGCAACGCGGCGGCGGGCGCCACCACGGCCGGAACGGCGGCAAGGCCAAGAACGCTACGCAATAGATGACGGCGGGTATTGTGCATCGGCAATCTCCGTACGCCCGGATTTTAGCGCGGCCGGGGCCATTTGCCAAACCGGGCGTTCGGGCGAAGTTTTCCCGCGCGATGAACCGCCGTCACCGAATCGTCGTAACCGAGAGATGGAAATGAATCCCATCTGGATCACCGGCGCCTCCTCCGGCATTGGCCGCGCCCTCGCCCTGCGCTTGGCGCGCGACGGGCGGCAAGTGATCGCGTCCGCCCGCTCGACCGACGCACTCGCCGATCTCGCGCGCGAAAACGGCAATATCGACGCCTGGCCGCTCGACGTGACCGATGCGGCCGCGTGCGAAAAAGCCGTCGCGGCGATCGAAGCCGCGCACGGCCCCCTTTCCTTGGCCGTGCTCAACGCCGGCACGCATAAGACGACACCGGCCATCGATTTCCGCGCCGCCGATATCCGCGCTTTGGTCGATATCAATCTGATGGGCACGGTCAACGCGCTGGCCCCGCTGCTGGCAAGGCGTACGAAGCACATCGCCGTCGTCGCTTCCGTCGCCGGTTATTCGGGCTTGCCCACCGCCGCCGGCTACGGCGCCACCAAGGCGGCGCTGATCAATATGTGCGAAGCGCTGAAGCCCGAATGCGACGCGCTGGGCATCAAGCTGCAATTGGTCGATCCGGGTTTCGTCAAAACGCCGCTGACCGACAAGAACGACTTCCCGATGCCGTTCATCATGAATGTCGAGGATGCGGTCGAGGCGCTGGTGCGGGGCTTGGCGAGCGACCGGTTCGAGATCGTGTTTCCGCGGCGTTTCGCCCTGATCCTCAAATTCTTGCGTCTGCTGCCCTATCGGCTTTATTTCCCGTTGGTCCGCAAAGCCACCGGGAAATGACGCGTATGGAAATCGGCGCCGCGATCGACCGCTATGTGCGGTTCTACGAGACGATGACGCCCGACACGTTGCGCGACATCGAAACCGTCGTGACGCAAGACGTGCGCTTCAAGGATCCGTTCAACGACGTGCGCGGGTCGGCGGCGATGGCGGCGTGCCTGGCGCTGGCCTATCGCCACGGCGTGCCGCGCTTCGAGGTGCTCGATCGCGCGGCGGGCGAGCGCGCGGGCTATCTTTTGTGGCGCTACACCTCGACGCCGCACGGTGCGGCGCAACCCGCCTGGGTGATCGAGGGGATGAGCGAAGTGCGCTTCGCCGCCGACGGGCGCGTGGCCGAACATATCGACCATTGGGATTCGGGCGAGCAATTCTATCGCCGCCTGCCGATCCTCGGCTGGCTGATCGGGCTGGTGCGCAAGCGCCTCAGCTTGCCGAACGCTTGAACACGATCGTCACCGACCCGATCTGGATTCCCCAGCGATAGACGTAGGCGCGGTTGATCAACACGCCGTCGGGCTGCAGGAACATCCAGTCGTCGAAGCGCACACGCCAGCGCCCGTCGCCCACTTTCATGTTGAGGTAGTAGCCGAAATTGAACGCGTTGCCCGCTTGGCGACCCAGCGCCGCGCCGTCGGCGTCTTCCGTGCGGCCTTCCCAAGCGTCGAGACCCGTGCGCTTCAAACGCCAGACGCGCCGGTCGGTTTCGCCGTCGGCGTAAACGAAGCGCTCGTCGAGTTCGAATTCCTCGCCCTTCCAAGCGCCGGTGATATCGACCGTGAATTCGCGGCGCAGCGTGCCGAAGCGATCCTCGAAGATGCCCCACGCGCGCGTTTGCCCCGCGAAATATTCCTCGATCTTCAACGCGGGCTGTTTGCCCGCGAAATCGTCGATCTTCATGCCCCCGCATCCCGTCAACGATAGAGCCAGCAACAGCCCCGCGATCAGTCGCTTCATATCCCCGGCCTCCGTAAATCGATCGCGGCGCGCAATTTCGCGTGCGCCGCCGCGTCGAGGGGAAAGTTCCAAATCACCGCCACCGACGCCGCTTTGAAGGCGATCGGCACGAAGGCATATAGGGCGGCCAGGACGAAAAGCCCGTCGCCCGTGCCGGAATTTCGCCGGTATCCGGCGGCCTCCAGCACCGGGAAAGCCAAGGCCGGACCGATCGCCAGGGCCGCCTTGGTCGCGACCGACCACAGGGCGAAATACAGCCCCGTGCGTTCCGCCCCGCCCGACGCGGTATCGACATCGACCGCGTCGGCCTGCATCGACACGGGCAGCGCCAGATCGGCGCCGTAGCACAGGCCCGTCGCCACGCAGATCGCCGCGAACCACGCGCCGTCGCCCGCCCCCAGCAGCGGGACCGGAAGGAAGAACAGGCAGTTCAAAATCATCGCCCGGCACCAGGCGCGATGCTTGCCCCAGCGCTTGGCCTGCGCCGTCCAAAATGGGACCGACGCCAAGCCGCAAACGAAATAGAGCACCAGGAACAGCCCCGCCTGTCCGCCCGCGCCCAGAACATCCTGCGCGAACAACAGGAACAGGGTCGGCGGCAACGCGTTCGCCACCCCGTTGATCGAATAGGCGATCAACAAGCGGCGGAACGGCGCATTGGCGCGCAGCAGGGCCCAGCCTTCGCGCCAGCCGGTTTTGGTCGCGGGCAACGCGGCGGGCGGCTCCGGCACCAAGGCCAGCAGCGCGATCCCCGCCACGGGCAGCAACACCAAATTGGCCCAGAACAGCGCTTGCAGGGCCGCTTCCTCCGGCGGGCGGCCGTCGCCCGAAATCAGGATCGACGGCAAGGCCGAGGCGAGCACGACGCCGATCACGGTCAGGCTTTCGCGCCACGCCGCCACGCGGTTGCGGCCGTGATACTCGGCACAAAGCTCAGCACCCCACGCCAGATGCGGGATCTGCAACATCGACCAGCCGAGATAGACGGCGAGCAACCCGCCCAGCAGATAGACGAAGCCCGCATCTTGCGGCGGAAAGAACAGCGCGTAGCTCGCGACGAGCACGACGGGCAACGCGGCCGCGAGCCAGGGCTTGCGCCGGCCCCAGCGCGTGCGCGTGCGATCGGACAGAAAGCCGATCGCCGGATCGACGCCGATATCCCAAAGCCGTGCGAGCAACAGCACGGTGCCGATCGCCGCGAGCGACATTCCAGTCGCACTCGCGTAATAGGCCGGCAGATAGACGAGCAGCGGCAAGCCCAACGTCGCCGCCGGCAAGGCGGGTGCGGCATACGCGATCAGGATTTTCCGGCTCGGCCCCCCACCCGACTTTTCCTCAAGGTCGGACAAGGGCGATCTGCGTCACGTCGGTCGCGCGCGAGCGGAAGCCCGCCTCGCAATAGGCGAGATAGAATTCCCACATGCGCTTGAAGCGCCGGTCGAAGCCGAGCTTTTCGATCTCGTGCCAGCGCGCCTGGAAGCGCCGGTTCCATTCGGCCAGCGTGCGCGCGTAGTCGAGGCCGAAGAATTCCTGCCGGTCGAGCTTCAATCCCGCGCGTTCGTATTCGCGCGCGAGCGCTTCGTTCGACGGCAACATGCCGCCGGGGAAGATGTAACGCTGGATAAAATCCACGCCCGAGCGATAGCTGTCGAAGAACCGGTCGGCGATGGTGATGATCTGCAACGCCGCACGCCCGCCGGGCGCCAACGCCTCGCGCAGTTTGCCGAAATAGGCGGGCCAGTATTTCTCGCCCACCGCTTCGAACATCTCGATCGAGGCGATGCGATCGAAGCGGCCGTCGACGTCGCGATAATCGACGAAGCGCGCGTCCACGCGCTCGCCCAAACCTTCGCGCTGCACCTTGGCTTGCGTATGGGCGAGCTGTTCCTTCGACACGGTGATCGCCGTCACCTTCGCTTGGAATTCGCGCGCCAGATACGTGGCGAACCCGCCCCAGCCGCAGCCGATTTCCAACACGCGCTGACCGGGGCGGATATCCAGCTTCTCCGCCATGCGGCGGAATTTCGTGTATTGCGCGGCTTCCAGATCGCCGGTCCCCGGTTCGAACACGGCCGAGGAATACGCCATCGTCGGATCGAGCCACTGCGTATAGAACGCGTTCCCGAGATCGTAGTGATAGGCGATGTTCTTCTTGGAACCGCTGCGCGTATTGGCGCGCAGCGCGTGCCACATCCGCCGCGCCCAATTGATCGCGGGTGCGAGCGCGCTCGCCTTGCCGTAATGCAGTTCGTCGAACGCGGTTTCGTTGCGCGCGGCCAGTTCCAGCAATGCGGCCAGATCGGGCGAATCCCAATCGCCGTCCATATAGGCTTCGGCGAAGCCCACGTTGCCGCCGAACAGCAAGCGCCGCGCGGCGCGCGGATGGTTGAAGATCAGCGTCGCCGTGGGTCCGGGCTGCTTGCCTTCGAACACGCGCCGGCCGCCGCCGGGCAGCACCACTTCCAGACGGCCCGCCGCGATCTGGGCGGCCGCCATCATCACCGCTTTCAGCGCGAAGCCCGGCGCTTCGAGTGCGATGTTGGAGGAATCATCCGCGCGCATGCCCGATGCTCCCTTGCGTGCCGTCCGGCGTTTCGACCGCCGTCACGGGCGGTGCTGGCCGGGAATGGTATTTGGCGCCCTTGATCCAAAGTTTGAGCGCCTCCCAATGAATCCCGACGATGACCTTGAGCGTCAAGAGGGGGTAGGCGAAGAAATTTTTCGCCAGCATCGCATCGGTGAACGGCACGCGCGCGGCCGTGTGCGTCGCAACCAAAAGCTCGCCTTCGGGAACGCTTTGGCGAATCAAGATCGCCAAGCGTTCCTCGGGTTCGTCGACCCGGAAGCGATAGGTCGCGCGCATGCCGATGAAGGGCGAGACGTGGAAATTTTTCGCCGCGCGCTGCAACACCGGGGCGCCCGCTTCGCGCGCCGGATCGACGGGAATAAGGTAGCCGTGCTGCTCGCCGAACGTGTTCTTCACTTCGTAGAGGAGCGCGCCCAGCGTGCCGTCTTCGCGGCGGCAAAAATAGATCGTCAGCGGATTGAACGCGTAGCCCAGAATGCGCGGGAAGCAATGGGCATGAATCTTCGCCCCCGCTTGCGCCAGCCCCGCGTCGGCCAAGCGCGCGCGTACCCAATTGCTTGTGGCGCCGCCATCGCGCGCACCGTGATCGCGATCCTGGAACGAGAACAGTCCGGCGCGATTATACGAAAACAGACGCAAGCGCTTGTCGAGATCGGGCAATTCGTCGAGATCGACGAGCATCGAAAACACGCGATAGGCGAAGCGATGGCGGAACGGCCGCAGCCGCGCATGCATCACTTGGCCGTTGTAAAGGCAGGTTTGCGGCATCGCCCGCCGACCTTATTCCGCCGCCGCGCGCAACGGCGGAATTTCGGCGCTTTCGCGTGGCGCCCAAGGGCGGCGCACGCCGAGCATTTCGGCCGCGTCCAGGCCGCTGCGCAAACCGTCTTCGTGGAAGCCGTAGCCCGACCAAGCGCCCGCGAACAGAAGCCCGCGCCGGTTCTGGATCTCGTGCAGGCGCGCTTGCGCCTTCAACGTCGCCGTATCGAAAGACGGGTGCATGTATTCGAACCCGGCCAGCACGGTCTCGGGACGGGGTGCCCGGATCGGGTTGAGCGACACGAACAACGGCACGTCGCGATCGAGATTCTGCAGCTTGTTCATCCAATAGGTGACCGAGACATGCGCGTTGCCGCCGCTTTCGGCCAGGTAGTTCCAGCTGGCCCAGGCGAGTTTGCGCTTGGGCATCAGGCTTTCGTCTTGATGCAGGATCGCGAGATTGGGCTGGAACGCGAAACTGCCGAGAATCTCGCGCTCGGCCGAAGTCGGGTTGTCGATCAGCGCCAAGGCTTCGTCGGCATGGCAGGCGAGCAGCACGCGATCGTGTCGGCGCAAGCCGCCGGTCGCATCGCGCACCATCACGCCGCCATCGGGCTCGACGCGCAGTTGCGCGGCACCGGGGGCGCGGATCATCGACGGGCCGATATCGGCCAGCAGCTTCGCCACGTATTCGCGCGAGCCGCCGGTGACGCTGCGCCATTGCGGCCGGTCGAAAATCTGCAAAAGTCCGTGATTGCGGAAAAATGCGCAGAAACTGCGCGCCGGGAATTCCAGCATCTGCGCGGGCGGGCAAGACCAGATCGCCGCCGCCATCGGAATCAGATGATTGTCGACGAAGCCGCGGCAATAGCCGCGCTCGGCCAGGAATTCGCCCAGCGTGGGCCCGTGCGTGCCCGCACAGGCGATCGCTTGGCCGTCGCGGAAGAAACGCAGCGTGTCGCGCAGCATCCGCCAATGCGCGGGGCGCAGGAAGTTCGACGGCTGCGCGAACAAGCCGGTCCAAGTGCCGCCCGAATATTCCAAGCGCCCGCGATCGACCGAGACCGCGAAGGACATGTTCGAGACTTCGTTCTTCACGCCCAGCGCGTCGAACAAGGCGATCAGATTGGGATAGGTGGCTTCGTTGTAGACGATGAAGCCCGTATCGACCGGCACTTCGCGCGTGCGGCCGTGCTTGTCCTTCGCCTTGGCGATGTAGGTATTGGCGTGTCCGCCGAAGCGGCCTTCCTTTTCGTAGAGCGTTACGCGATGGCGCTTGGACAACAACCACGCGGCACCCAGCCCCGCGATGCCCGAACCGATGACGGCGACGTCGAGCGGGCGCATCAGGCGGCCGCTTTCAAGGATTGGAACGCGGCCAAGGCCCGCGCGCGCGCTTCGCCGTGATCGACGATCGGCTTGGGATAGGTCTTGCCGAGCGTCACCCCGGCTTGCGCCAGCACGTGCGCCGGCGCTTCCCACGGCGCGAACAGGTACTCGGTCGGCAGCGTGGCGAGTTCGGGCACGAAACGGCGCACGTATTTTCCTTCCGGGTCGAATTTCGCCCCTTGGAGGATGGGATTAAAGATACGGAAATAGGGGGCCGCATCCGCTCCGCAGCCCGCGACCCATTGCCAGCTTGCCGCGTTGTTGGCGAGATCGGCGTCGACCAGCGTGTCCCAGAACCAATCTTCGCCGGCACGCCAAGGCTGGAGCAGATGCTTGACCAGAAACGACGCCGCGATCATCCGCACGCGGTTATGCATCCAGCCGGTTTGCCAAAGCTCGCGCATGCCCGCATCGACGATGGGATAGCCGGTTTGGCCCTTCTGCCACGCGCGCAGATGCGCTTTGTTTTCGTGCCACGGGAAATCGGCGAATTCGCGACGCAACGCGGTCTCCGGCAAATCCGGCTGCGAGAACAGCAGGTGATACGAGAACTCGCGCCAGCCGAGTTCGGATTGGAATTTCGGCGAGCCCGCCCCGGCGTGGAAACATTGGCGCGGCGAGATTTCGCCGAAATGCAGATGCGGCGACAAACGCGACGTGCCCTCGATATCCGGCCGGTCGCGCAGATTGCCGTAGCCGTCCAGCGCTTCGCCCACGAAGCGCATCAAGCGCGCTTGCGCCCCCGCCTCGCCCGGCGTCCAGATATCGAAGCCGCCGGCCCAGTCGGGCTTGGCCGGCAGCAGCTTCCACGCTTCGAGCGCGTCGCTTTTGGGCAAGGCTTCCGGTGCGGGAATTTTCTTCGGTGCGGGTGCGGGTAATGGCGGCGTTTCGGCCGCGAGGCAGGCTTTCCAGAATGGCGTGAACACGCGGAACGGCGTGCCCGATTTCGACAACACGGTCAGCGGTTCGAACAGAAGGCTCGCGTTGAAGCTGCGCGCGGCGAGACCCTTGGCCTCGAGCGCCGCCTTCAGCGCCTTGTCGCGCGCGACGGCGAACGGCTCGTAGCAGCGGTTCCAATAGACGCCGCCCGCCTTCGTCTCGGCGATCAGCTTGGCGAGAACGTCGCCCGAATTGCCCCGGCGCAGAATGAGCGTGGCGCCGCGCTTGTCGAGATCGCGCGCCAGTGATTCCAGCGAATGATGCAGCCACCAGCGGCTGGCCCCGCCGCGCTTCCACTCGCCGGGCGTTTCGTCGTCCAGGATATAGACGGGCACGACCGGCGCGCCGGTTTCGATCGCCGCGCGCAAGGCCGGATTGTCGGCCAAGCGCAGATCCTGACGGAACCAGACCAGAGTTGGCGCGAGGGACATCGAAAAGGCCGGAACCGTTTGAGAGCGAACAGCATTTCTACGCCCGCCCGCGCCGACCGGATCACTCCTGCCCCGGTTTGGGAGCGCGACGGACGACCGGTTCCAGCCGCCCGGCCGGGAACAGATGCAGATTATCCCGGCCCGTCATCAAAACGCGCCAGCGCGTGCGCCCGAAAAGCCCGGAAATCGCGCGATCCAGCGTATCCAGTCCGCCCGTGTAGGCGCCGAAGGCCGGCATGACCATGCGGCGCCCGTCGGTCGTGAAACACGGCGCCACGACCCGGCCGATTTTGGTCACCACGCAAGCCTTGGGGTGGAAATGGCCGACGATTTCCCCCATCGCCAGGACCGAACCGGCGGGCTCGTGGCGCAGGATCAGTTTGCCTTCGGCGATTTCCGGCACCACGCGCCCGCCCAATTCGGGGGGGATCTGCGGATCGTGATTGCCCAGCACCCAGACCCAGTCGAGGCCTTTCATCATCCGGGCGAGATGGTCGCGGTCATTGGGCGCGATGCGCTTGCCCGCATCCTTGTCGTGGAAGGAATCGCCCAGGCACACGACCCGCTCGGGCGTGTAGCGGCGGATCAAACGCTGCAAGGCGTCCAACGTCGCGCGCGTATCGTAAGGCGGCAACGGCACGCCCTTGGCGGCGAAGGCCGAGCCTTTTTCCAAATGCAGATCGGCGACGATCAACGTCTTGGTCGCGGGCCAGAACAAAGCGCCGGCGGGATCGGCGAACAACGCCGTTTCTTCGATCGTGATTCGCGCGTGCATCAGAAAAGTTCGGCCTGGCTGTCGTCGTTCTCGTCGTCGATCATCGCGTCGGCGATCAGGGCTTCGGCTTGCGCCGCATCGGCCAACGCGTCTTCGATCGCCTCACCGTAGATCGCTTCGCGGCCGACTTCCAGCAGCACGGGCACGGCCAAGGGCGAGACACGCTCCAGCCGGCGATGGCGTATTTTGCCGCGTGCGGCCCGCAGCATGGCGGCGAGGCGCGACAAATCGATCAGGCCTGTGGCCGCGTCGGCCCGCGTCGCGCGCAGCAAAATATGATCGGGTTCGTGCTTGCGCAAAACGTCGTAGATCAGGTCCGACGAAAACGTGACTTGCCGCCCGGTCTTTTCCTCGCCGGGATGGCGGCGCTCGATCAAGCCCGCGATCACCGCGACGTTGCGGAAGGCGCGGCGCAGCATGGAGGAGTCGGCGAGCCATTCCTCCAGATCGTCGCCGAGCATGTCCTCCGCGAACAATTCCGACGGGCGATCGACCGGGCGCGTCGACCACACCGCGATCGAATAATCCGACGCGACGAAGCCGAGCGGGCGCAACCCTTCGCGCTCCATCCGCTTGGTCAGCAACATGCCCAGGGTCTGGTGCGCGTTGCGCCCCGCGAAGCAATAGGCGATCAGGAACCATTTGCCGTGGCGCGGAAAGGTTTCGATCAGCAAGCCTTCCCGCCCCGGCATTTCCGATTTGCGCCGTTGCAGTGTCAGCCATTCCTTCACGTCGCGCGGCAAATCGCGCCACGCGGCCGGATCGGCGAGGATGCCGCGCACGCGCGCGGCCAGTTCCGCCGTGAACGGCATACGCGCCCCCGCATAGATCGGAATGCGCGGCTGATCGTCCTTGGCGCGGCTCACCTCCACCGTCGTTTCGCGCATGCCTTCGTAGCGCAATACTTGGCCCGCGAAGCCGAACGTGTCGCCGGGCTCGAGGCCGAGGACGAAATTCTCCTCGACCTTGCCCAGGCGCTTGCCGCGCCGGAACGCGACGTTGAGCATCGGCGTTTCGACGATCGTGCCGACATTCAAACGATACTGGCGCTGCGCCAACGGCGTGGCAACGATCCATCTACCGGTCTCGTCGCGCTTCAAGCGCTTGTAGCGTTCATAGGCCGCGAGCGCGTAGCCGCCATCGGCGACGAAGCCCAGCGTGCGGTCAAAGGTCGCGCGGTCGAGATCGGCGTAAGGCGACGCGCGCCGCACCTGTTCGTACATCGCGGTTTCGTCGAAGGCTTCCGAACACGAAGCGCCCAGCAAATGCTGGGCGAGCACGTCGAGCGCGCCGGGCGGCTGCGGGGCGGCGTCGATCTCGTGCGCGTCCAACGCCGCCAAGGCGGCGCGGCATTCGAGCATCTCGAAGCGATTGCCGGGCACGAGGATGGCGCGCGACGGATCGTCGAGCCGATGATTGGCGCGGCCGATGCGCTGGAGCAGGCGCGCCGCCCCTTTGGGGGCGCCGATCTGCACGACCAGATCGACGTCGCCCCAATCGATGCCCAGATCGAGCGACGACGTGGCGACGACCGCGCGCAGTTTCCCGGCGGCCATCGCCGCTTCGATCTTGCGGCGCTGTTCGGGGGCCAGCGATCCGTGATGCAGGCCGATGGCGAGATTGTCGTCGTTGAGCTTCCACAACTCGCGAAAGCAAATCTCGGCCTGCGCGCGCGTGTTGACGAACACGATCGCCGCGCGCGCGGCTTTCAGCGCGAGATACACTTCCGGCAACGCATGCACGGCCGTATGCCCGGCCCAGGGGATGCGCGCCTCGGGCACGAGGATCGTGACTTGCGGCTTGGCGCCGGCCGCCCCCATGACGATCGCGGGTTCGGCGTCGAGGCCGGAGGCGAGGAACCGCGCCAAGGCGGGCGGCTCGGCGACCGTCGCGGACAATCCCACGCGGCGCGCCTGCGGGGCGATATCGGCAAGCCTCGCGAGGCCCAGCGACAAAAGATCGCCGCGCTTGGTGCCGGCCAGCGCATGAATCTCGTCGACGATCACGACGCGCAGTTTGGCGAAAAAGTCGCGCGCGTCGGGATAGGACAACAGCAACGCCAGCGATTCCGGCGTCGTCATCAGAATATGCGGCGGCGATTTTCGCTGACGCGCGCGCTTGGATGCGGGCGTGTCGCCGGTGCGGCTCTCCGCGCGGATCGGCAGGTTCATTTCCGCGATGGGCTTCTCGACGTTGCGATGCACGTCGATCGCCAGCGCCTTCAACGGCGAAACGTAAAGCGTATGCAGGCCCGCTTTCGGATCGCCGGCCAGATCGACGAGGCTGGGCAGAAACCCGGCCAGCGTTTTGCCCGCCCCGGTCGGGGCGACCAGCAGCGCCGATTCCCCCGCGCGACCCAGTTCGAGCAACTCGCTTTGATGCGCGCGCAAATTCCAGCCGCGTTGGCCGAGCCAGGATGCGAAAGGTTCGGGCAGCGCCGTCACGACGCGCGCGCCCTTACGCGAAAAGCCAGAGATAGAGCCCGTGCGCCACGTACCAGGCGCAGACGGTGGCGATGATGCGATTGGCCCAGACGCGATAATCGGCGTTGGTCATCCGCGCCAACACCCAGCCGCCCAACGTCGTGCCGATCATCGCCGCCCCGATGGCGACGGCGTAAGTCGGCCAATCGCCGAAATCCACGGGGTCGATCAGCACGCCGAAATAGACGATCTTGGCGAAATGTCCGAAGACTTGGCACACGCCCTTGGTCGACACGATCTGCCGGCGGTCGAGCCCGCCTTTCAGGAAAAACGAATCGAGCAACGGCCCGGTCACGCCGGTCAGCATCATGAACGACACGCACACGATGCCGTAGATCACCGCGTGGCCGTCGCGCGTGGGATCGCCTTGCAGCCATTTCGGCGCCAGCATCAGCACATAGGGCGACATGCCCAGTGCGATCAGCGCCAGCGGGCGGCTGGGCACGAACAACACGATCGCCCACACCGCCATCGCGACCGCGCCGCCCAGCGAATAAAACAGCGTCGGCCGCCACAGGATGTGCTTGCGCCACAGATAGGCGCGCCACCCGTTGGCGGAAATCTGCGCGGCGCCGTGCAGCGCCATCGCCGCCGGCACGGGCAAGAAGGCGAGCAACGCGCCCATCAGCACCAAGCCGCCGGCCATGCCGAACATGCCCGACAGGATCGACGTGCCGATGACGGTGATCGCGAGGGCGGAGAGCCCCAAAATGCCCATCAGCGGAACTCGACCTCGTCGTCGGCGTCGGCCGGCGGGCCGCCGAATTCCTTGATCAGGAAGGCGGGCCGGCCGGCGATCATGCGCAGAGTCTTCTCGGCCGAGCGCGACAAGGGAATGCGCGCGTCCTTGCAATGGACGATCAACGCCGCCGCCACTTCCGGCGCCGCGAACTCGACGCGGACCGTCGCGCCGCTGTCCTTCTGCACATGCAGCATGACGCTCAAATCGTCCGCGTCGCATTGAATACGCGCGATCTGGCCCGGCGGCAGCGGATCCTTGCGCAAGCGCCGATAGCTCGACAGCGCGCGCACCAGCTCGCTTTCGCGGAAGAAGACGAGCCGGTATTCGTCCATGCCCGGCGGCAATGCGGAGGCTTTCTTCGCCATTCGCGCTACGCCACCACCGATTGGCCGAGGATTTCGAGATTGAGCATCTCCGGCTCGGCCGCACCCGCGATATGCACCGACATCGCCATGCGGCCTTCGAGCAGATGCAGATCCTTCGACGCCTTCAACGGCAAGCGCACGCCGCGGTCGCGGCAGCGCATGATCAGCGCCGCGATGACCGAGGCTTTGTCGTAGAGATAGCGCTTGGGCCGGTCCTTGCCGAAGGTCAGCTCGCAATCGAGCGCCTCGCGATTCACGCGGAATTTGACCGGCGGCACAGTGGGCGTGGCCTGGCCGCGCTTGCGATCGTAGGTGACGAGCGCTTCGCGCACGTCGCGCCACGAAAACAGCACGAACCGGTACTCGCTCGCCATCGCCCCTCGCCCCGAATCACACCGGAACCCCGGCAATTCGAGCGTTACCCGATAACCCGGCCGCCCGCAAGGCGGGCGGCCGGATCGGGAACATCACTCGGCGGGAGGGGCCGCCGGCGTCGCGGGGGCGGCCTTGCGGAAGCGGCGCGAAAGCCCCCGCATCACCACGTAGAATACCGGCGTCAGGAACAGACCGAAGATCGTCACCCCGATCATGCCCGAGAACACGGCCGTGCCCAGCGACTGGCGCATTTCCGCACCCGGCCCCGTCGAAATCACCAGCGGCACCACGCCCAGGATGAAGGCCAAGGCAGTCATCAGGATGGGCCGCAGACGCAGACGGCAAGCTTCGACGACCGCGGCGTGCGGGTCTTTGCCCTCGCCTTCCAGCTGGCGCGCGAATTCGACGATCAGAATCGCGTTCTTGGCCGCGAGGCCGACGAGCACGATCAGACCGACCTGCACCAGGATGTTGTTGTCGAGCCCGCGGATCATCACGCCGAGCAGCGCCGACAGCACCGACATCGGGACGATCAGCACGATGGCGAGCGGCAAGCCCCAGCTTTCGTACTGGGCGGCCAGCGCCAGGAACACGAACACGACGGCCAGCGCGAAAATATACATCGCGGTGTTGCCGACGATCTTTTCCTGATACGCGAGCTCGGTCCATTCGAAGCCGATGCCGGCCGGCAGATGCTGGGCCGCCGCCTGCTCGATCGCCGCGATGGCTTGGCCGGAGGAAATGCCCGCCGCCGTCGCCTGGATCGGGATCGAGACATAGGCGTTGTAACGCTGCACGAGATCGGGGCCGGCGGAGTCCTTGATCTCCACCAGCGTGCCCAGCGGCACCAGATCGCCGGTCGCCGAACGCACCTTCAGACGCGCGATGTCCTCGCGGTCCACGCGTTGCGAACGATCCGCCTGGGCGCGCACCTGATAGACGCGGCCGAAGGCGTTGAAGTCGTTCACGTAGGCGGTGCCGAGATTGAATTGCAGCGTCTCGAAGATGTTGCCGATCGGCACGTTCAGCATCTGCGCCTTGGTGCGGTCGATCTCGAGATAGATCTGCGGCGTGCCGGCGGAGAACGTGGTGAAGATGCCCGCGAGGCCGGGCACGCGATAAAGCTGCCCGATGAATTCCTGCGCGGCCGCCAGCACGCGGCGCGAATCGTTGCCGGTGCGGTCCTGCAGCTGCAGCTTCAAACCGCCCAGCGAGCCGATACCCGGCACGGCGGGCGGCGGCACCGCGATGACGAACGCCTCCTGGATCTGCTGAAGCCGCCCGAACAACTGCCCGACGATCGACATGGCCGACTGGCCCTTCGCGACGCGATCGGCGAAGGGCTCGAGGCCCGCGAACACGACGGCACCGTTCGACGCGTTCGTGAAGGTCGCACCCGAGAAGCCCGCGAACGCGATCGCGTCCTTCACGCCCGGCGTCGACTTCACGATCTCGCTCGCCCGGCGGACGACTTCGTCGGTCCGCTCCAGCGACGCGCCATCGGGCAGCTGGATCGCGACGATCGCGTAACCGCGATCGAGCAGCGGAATGAAGCCGCGCGGCACCAAACCGCCGACATAGACGGTCAGCGCCGCCAAGCCCGCATAGACGCCCAGCATCAGGATTTTGCGGCGCGCGACCCAGCCCGCCGAACGGGCGTAACCGCTGCCCATCTTGTCGAAGCCGCGGTTGAACACGCGCGCGAATCCCGCCCCCAAACGGCCGATCGGCCCCGTGGGAACGTGATGCGGATCGTGCTTCTTGAGCAGCATCGCGGCCAAAGCCGGCGACAGCGTCAAAGAATTGAACGCCGACAGGATCGTCGCCACCGCGATGGTGACCGCGAACTGCCGGTAGAAGGCGCCTTGGAGGCCCGGCACGAAGGCCGTCGGGATGAACACGGCGGCCAGCACGACCGCGATGGCGATGACGGCCGTGCCGACCTCGTCCATCGTTTCGTGCGCGGCGTCGCGCGGGGTCATGCCGTTGGCGATGTTGCGCTCGACGTTCTCGACCACGACGATCGCGTCGTCGACGACGATGCCGATCGCCAGCACCATCCCGAACAGCGTCAGCACGTTCAGATGGAAGCCGAAGGCGAGCATCACGGCGAAAGTGCCGATCAGCGACACCGGGATCGCCAGGATCGGGATGATCGCGGCGCGCCAGGATTGCAGGAAGATCAGCACGACCAGCGCCACCAGGGCGATCGCCTCGAACAGGGTCTTGTAGACCTCGTTGATCGATTCCTGGATGAACTCGGTCGGGTTGTAGACGACCTGATATTCGAGGCCGACGGGGAAGTCCTTCTTCAACTCCGCCATCCGCGCCAAAATCGCGTCGGACGTCGCCAGCGCGTTCGAACCCGGGCGCTGGAACACGGCGATACCGACCGCGACCTTGCCGTTGAGATAGGAATTCGTCGAATATTCCTTGGCGCCCATTTCGACGCGCGCGACGTCGCGCAGGCGCACGATGCGCCCGTCGCCGCCCGCGCGCACGATCACCTCGCCGAACTGGCGCGGATCCTCGAAACGGCCTTGCGTCACGATCGGAATCTGGAACGAGGCACCCTGCGAGGGCGCGGTGCCCAACGCGCCGCCCGAGACCTGGACGTTCTGTTCGCGCAAGGCGCGCACCACGTCGCTCGCCGCCAAGCCGTAACTCGCCAGGCGATCGGAATCCAGCCACACGCGGATCGCGTATTCGCGGGCACCGAAGACCATCAGATCGCCGACGCCGTCGATGCGCAGCAACTGGTCGCGCACGCGCAGGATGGCGTAGTTGGAGATGTAGAGGTCGTCGTAGGTGTTGTCGGGCGAGAGCATGTGCACGACCATCATCAGGTCGGGCGAGCTCTTTTGCGTGACGACGCCGAGCTGGCGCACCGCATCGGGCAGACGCGGGGTCGCGATCTGCACGCGGTTCTGGACCAGAACCTGCGCGTTATCGAGATCGGTGCCGGCCTTGAACGTGACCGTCAGCGACATCGAGCCGTCGCCGGTCGCGTAGGAGGACATATAGAGCATGTCCTCGACGCCGTTGATTTCCTGCTCCAGCGGTGTGGCCACCGTCGCGGCGACGGTTTCGGCGTCCGCACCCGGATAGGAGGCGCGCACGACGATCGTCGGCGGGGCGATTTCGGGATATTCGGCGACCGGCAGCGCCTTGAACGCGACCGCGCCCAAAATCACCATGACGATCGAGACGACCGCCGCGAAGATCGGGCGGTCGACGAAGAAATGGGCGAAACGCATGGCTTACTTCGCCCCCTTCACCGGCGGCAGCTCGACCGGCTGCGGCGTGACCTTGCCGCCCGGGCGCACGCGCTGCAGCCCGTTGACGACGATGTTCTCCGAACCGTCCAGACCTTCGCGGATCACGCGATAGCCGTCCTGGCGGGGCCCCTGACGCACGAGGCGCGGCGAGACCGAGCCGTCGGCGGCGACGACCCAAACCAAACGGCGGTCGAGATCCGAGACGATCGCTTCGTCCGGGATCAGCACGGCGCGATAGGGGTTGGAACCGGGCACGCGCACGCGCCCGAACATGCCGGGGGCCAGGAACACGTCGGCATTGGGAACGCTGGCGCGAACGCGCATCGTGCCCGTGGCGGTGTCCAGACGCGAATCAACGAAATCGATCGTGCCCTTGCGGGTCAGTTCCTTTTCGTCGGCGACGCCGATCAAGACTTCGATCTTGTTCGGCACGTCGCGCGGATTGGGCACGTTGCCCGTGCGGATCGTGCGCGTGTAGGCGAGGTAGGCGCGCTCGTCGATGTCGAAATTGAACTTGATCGGATCGAGCGACACGATGGTGGCGAGCAGCGTCTGATCGGCGGCGACGAGATTGCCTTCCGAAACGAGCTTGCGGCCGATGCGGCCCGCCATCGGGGCGCGCACTTCCGTGAAGGCGAGATTGAGGCGGGCACTTTCCAGTTCCGCGCGCAAGCCGGCGATATCGGCCTGGGCCTGGAGATATTGCTGGCGCGTCTGCTCGAGCTGACGCTCGGGCGCGTTGCCCGAGCGCGCGAGGCGCTCGTAACGCTCCATATCGGTGCGATAGAAATCGAGGCGCGTTTGCGCCGCGTTCACCGAGGCTTGGGCGCGCGCATAGGTCGCCTGATAGGTGCGCTTGTCGATCACGAACAGCAGATCGCCCTGCTTGACGATCTGACCGTCGCGGAAGGCGACGGATTCCAGATAGCCCGACACGCGCGCGCGCAAATCGACCGATTCCGACGCGTCGAAGCGGCCGATGAATTCGTCCTGCTCGACGATATCTTTGACGACGGGCTTGGCGACCGAAACCGGGGGCGGGCCGCCGGGGCCCATCTGCGCCGAAACCGGCGAAACAAAACCGATCATGGCGACCGTCGCGGCCGCCAAACCATTCTTCAAACGCATGAAACCCCACCTCGAAACCAGCGCGAAATCGCGAACGGAAAATGCCGCCGCGCCACGCCGGTTCATGTCTGCATTATCGTGGGCGAAGAGATACAATGCTGCGGCGCGAACACAAGACCTACTGGAGTACCGCTAGCCTTTGATCGCCGCTGCGACCGCCGCCACGGGCGCCGTCCAGTCACCGGCTAAGTGTTGGCGGTACAATCGTAAATTCGGATACCACGGCGTATCGCCGCGCGTCAGCATCCAGCGCCAATCCGGGGCGGCCGACAACAAAATAAAACAAGTGTTGCCCATCGATCCGGCCAAATGCGCAATCGATGTGCAGGGCGTAACGACACTGTCCAATGTCGCGACCAACGCGGCCGTATCGTCCATGTCGGAAAGCGCATCGCCGCAATCGCGGAAATTGGCGGGCTTGGTCCAGCCATCCATATCCGCGCGGCGGGGCCCGACCTGCAAACCGATCCACTCGACGCCCGGCACGTCGAACAACGCCAGCAGCGGCTTCAAGCCCGGCGAGCGCCACCGGTCGCCGGGGAAATCCGGATTGCCGCCCCAGACGATACCCACGCGCTTCTTCGTCGTGGCCCCGAGTTTCTTGCGCCAAGCGTCGATCTTCGCCGGATCGGCGAAGACGTAAGGAATATCGGCGGGCACCATGTCGGGCGTCGTGCCGAAAATGCCGGGCAGATCGAGCAGCGGCGCTTCCGCATCGAATTCGGGCGACGCCGCACCTTGTGCGACGATCGCGTCGATACCCTTCGTGCGCGCGAGCAGCGCCGCCAAGGCGGGCTGGACTTCCAGCACCACGCGCCAGCCGCGATCTTTGGCGAGTGCCGCGTAACGCACGAATTGCAGCGTGTCGCCCAAGCCCTGTTCGGCGCGCAGTAGAAGCGTACGGCCGTTGCCGGCCTCGCCTTTCCAGCGCGGCTTGTCGAACGACTTGGCGAATTTCGCTTGTGCGGGCGTTTTCCAGCGCCAGGCGAATTCGGCCCAGCCGCGTCGCCAATCGCCCGCGAGCAACGACGCGAATCCCAAATTGAAATGCGCGTCCGCCCAATCCGGCGCGAGTTTCAGCGCGCGTTCGTAACTTGCGATCGCGGCACCCGTATCGCCCGCCATGCGGTCGGCATTGGCGAGGTTGAAATGCGCCAGCGGATCTTGCGGCGCCATCTCCGCCGCGCGGCGCAGCAGCGAACGCGCTTCGACCAGGCGCCATTCGTCGATCAGCAGCGCGGCGAGATTGGCGCGCGGCGGGACCGATTGCGGCTCGGCCGCGATGACCTCGCGATAGAGCGCTTCGGCGTCCGCATTACGGCCGAGCTTGCGCGCGACATTGGCGAGGTTGAACGCGATGCCGGCATGGCCGGGGGCGAATTCGCGCGCCACGCGCATGGCCGTTTCGGCTTCGACCAGCATATTCGCGCGTTCGAAGGCGAGGCCCATATTCGCGTGGACCAGCGGATTTTTGGGATCGAGCGTCGCGGCTTTGCCGAACGCGACGAGGGCGGCGGTCTGATCGCCGGCCTGGCTCGCCGCCACGCCGTAATCGAGCAGCAGATCGGCGCTTTTCGGATTCGCTTCCGACAGCGCGCGCAACACCGGTGCCGCCAAATCCGGCCGGCCGCGCGCCAGATCGGCGCGGGCTTTCTCGTAGGCTGAGGTCGAATCGGCGGCGGTCACGCGGCCGACGATACCAGCCCCGCCGCATAAAAAGAATCGCCCGGTGCCGTCCGCCGACACCGGGCGATCTTGGCGAAAGGCGTTTACTTCGCCGCCGGGGCGGCCGTACCGGTCGTGACCTTGTTCGCATCGCGGCGCTCATGCGCCTTCGTCGCTTTTTCCGCCTTCGTGGCTTCCGCCTTCGCGGGCGCCTGCGTGGTCTGCGCGGGCTTGGCGGGCGTCGCGGGCACGGCCGGGGTCGCGGTCTGCGCGAAGGCGAGAGCCGGGACCATCATCGAAACGGCGAGCGCCACGGCCAAAGTCTTCTTCATCGGTTTCACTCCTGCGACCGGCGGCATGATCGCCGCCGTCGCCAAGACAAAGCGCGATGGCCGGGCGCTATTCCGCGTTCGATTTGGGAAAGATTGTGGCGGCGATGGGAATAAAGCGTAGGCTCGGCCGATGATCCGATTTGTCGCAAGCGTCGCGCTGTTGGCCTTTGCGATCCCCGCCTGCGCGCAACAACCGCCGCCGATGCTGACCAACGATCCGAAGCGCCCGGTCGCGGCGATCGCGCGCGATTTGAACGTGACGCCCGAGCAATTCGTCGCGTGTTTCGAAAACGTGCGCCCGACGCCGGGCGGCGCGCGGCCGGAATCGCAAGCGCGCGTTCAGGCCAACAAGCAGGTGTTGCTGCCGTGCTTGCAAAGGGCCAATCCCACGATCACCAACGACAGTCTCGACGCCGTGATGGATCGCTATCGCCCCGGCGGGCGCGAAGCGCAGGTCCCGCGCCGTTAGGCGACGAAGTCGCCCTACGCGAAAAAATCGTACGTTTTTCCTTGGCCGAACTCGACGATCTCCGGCGCGTTGATGCGCGGACCGTCGAAGAACGAACGCGGCGTCCAGGGCTGCTTGTTCCTCAGCATCGCGATGATGCCGGCCTGGTAATCCAGACTCATAAACGCCGTCGAATTGGAATCGCCCCCCACGCTGGGGGCCCCCGAGATGGCCATGATTCTCAAACTCCTCGTCGCGGGCGTTCTCGCCCAATGGAGAGAGAATAGCATAAGCGCGCCCGCCGCTCCAAGAGCGGCCAACCGCCCGAAATCGCCGTAAAAAATGCGGGCCCCGCCCCTCGCCGAACCTCGGGGTTCGCGCGAGCCTTGGCGGGGCCCTTCGTTTTTGGGGGAGCGGCCGCTTGCCGTTCGGCACCGGGCCGGTCCCGCCCACCCGGGGCTTCAAGCCCCGGGCGTTGATGCTCGGCTGCTCGCGTTTCCGTCACCGCCCTTCCCTGGCGGGTCCGCCGTCGGGCCGAAGCCGTGGGCGGAGCGTGACGTTGCCGATTCGGCCGCGTGTCGCGTCAAGACGCGAGGCTTTGCCGAACCGATCCCGTCGCGCCGGACATCGATCGCTGGCGTGTGATTGCAAAACGGCATCGCCCGGCATTCGAACCGCCATCGCGTGCCGGTGATCCGGAACACGACCGGTCTTCGAACGGGGGAGGACGATGCGCCCTGCCTCCGTCGCCGCCGGAATTCCGGACGCGCCAGCTTGTCGAGCCGGATCGCCAGGATGCGGGCGGCGGATGTGGACGGCCGAACATGATCCGAACTTTCGATTTCCGATCGGGCGACTTCCGGTCACGCCTTCACCGACGGACGTGCGCGAGGCAGCCGACAGCTTCGTGCCGGCGCGAAACGCGCGCGGAACCCGCGAGGTGCGGAACCTGAAATCAACCGCCGGAAATTCAAACGCCGGAAACGATACCGGCCGTCACGTGGACTTCGGTGGAGTCATGTTGTTTTCGAACACCTCCCCACGATGGGCATGCGTGAAGTGAACACGCCGCCGATACCTGCCGATCTCCCGACTTGGCGTGTATTTCCGCCTGATATTCGAACGCGACAGGCAGCGTTCGAACATGCGTGGAATATAGCCCAAATGGGGCTTTCTGTGGAGTCCGGAGATTCGCGGATGTGGATAAACGCGCCGTCAGATTTCGCGCGACATGAAGGCCGATGCGGGGTCCGGCTTGTAGCCTTCGAACGGCGCGCATTCGACGAAACCGCGCGTCGCGTACATCGCGCGCGCCGGCGCGAAGTAATCCCAAGATCCGGTTTCGAGCGACACGCGCTTGAAGCCCATCGCGCGCGCTTCGCGCAGAATGTGATCGAGCATCGCACCGCCCACACCTTGGCGGCGCGCGGGCGTCGCGACGTGCATCGACTTCACTTCCGCGTGGCCATCGTCGATGCGCTTCAATGCGCCCGTTCCCAGAAGTTCATCGTCGCGCCACGCGGTCCAAAAGCGAATGCCCGGCCGCCGCAAGCCCGACACGTCGAGCGCGTGCGCGCAGCCTTCGACCGTATTCGCGCGGCCCATCGCGATGTGATGTTCGAGCAAGGCGACGACGCGGGCATCGTCGAGCCCGCCTTCCACGATACGCATTTTTATTCTCCCGTATCGGCGATAACGGCATAGCGCGCACGTTTGCGCGACGGGTTGCGGAATACGAGCTTGGCGCCGAACGCCATCGTCATACGGTCGCCCGCGTTCAAGCGATGCGTGGCACCGCCGGTTTCGATCTCGAGCGTGCCTTCGAGCAGCCAAACATGCTGACCGCGCCCCACGTAGCGGCGATTGTCGAGTGCCACGCGGGCACCAGCCGGAAATTCGATCTCCACGATCGACGCGCGCGGCCCCAAATCGGCGGGCGCGATTTCGCGCCGGCGATAGCCGGTCGCCGGATCGCGCCACAGCGGATGCTCGCCCGCGCGGCGCAAGGGGGCGGGCGTTGCGGGTGCCGCGGCCACGAGTTCGGACAAGGTGACGCCAAGCCCGCCGCACAAACGCACGAGCAGTTGCGCCGTGGCGCTCGATTGCGCGCGCTCGATCCGCGACAGCATCGCGCGGCTCACCCCCGACGACGCGGCGAGATCGTCGAGCGTCAAGCCCTTGGCGGCGCGCAAATTCCGCACGCGCGCGGCGATTCGATCGTCGATGTCGGTGCCGGCCTCTCTCATATCTTAAACTTACGTTCCAATATCCAAGAGTCAAGCGCGGTCGATCCGCGCGGCGAAGCAGCCTTGGCGCGCGTAATGGGCGTGCAGATAAGCCGCGTCGGATTCCGCGAACATCCGCGCGATCAGATCGTCGAGCGCCGCGCCGTCGGTCACGTCGGCGGCGATCATCATGCCGTTCGCGTCGAAGGCGCGCAGCGACAGCAAGCGCCGGCGCATCACATCGGGCACGTCGTCCACACGGTCGTAGGGTTGGGTCGCCCCTTCGCGTACGAAGATCGCATGCGTCGCGCGGAACGGCGTGTCGGCCGGCTGGTGCATATAATTGAGCAGCAGCGCATGGCCGCCGACTTGGATGTCGCGCAATTCGACCCGATCGGGAAACCCCGGATCGGCGTCGACTTTCTTGCGGACGACGCCGCGCGCGGCCAGTTCGGCGTCGGAAAGTCCGTAGAGCGGAATGAACGCGTCGGGTTTCAGGCCGGTGATGCGGAAGGGCACGGTAACCTCCATGTTGGGGATACCGAACCCTGATCGTTCTTTCGCACCGCACCCACCCGGTGCTTGCGCTTTCATGCCGAAAAATCGCCCGCACGGTGCCGAGACACCATGTTTCGTATGGAATTCATGCGGGCGACCCGATAGAAACCGTCAACAAACCTCCGGGGAGGTCGCGTCTTGGCGCAAGAAACGAAGCGTATTATCCGCGCGCCGCAGGATCTGGCGGCGGGACTTTTCCTCATCGGCCTGGGCGCCTTCGCGCTGTGGCAAAACGCCGGCTTGGAACGCGGCACGTTGCGCGTGTTCGGCCCCGGCATGATGCCGACGATTCTGGCGTGGGCCTGCGTGATCGCAGGGTTTGCCGTCGGCATCGGCGCGATGCTGTGGGACGGGCCGAAGCTGGAGCGCTGGACGTTTCGCGGCCCGCTTTTCATCCTGGGTTCGGCCGTCGCCTTCGGTTTGACCGTGCGCCCGCTCGGCATGGCGGTCGCGGCCCCGCTCGCCGTCATGCTGTCGTCGATGGCGAGTTCGGAAACTAAGCTCGGCGAGGCCGCGATTTTCGCGGTCGTGCTGACGGCGTTCTGCCTCGCGATGTTCCGCTTCATGCTCAATCTTCCGATCCCCGTCGCCCCCTGGGCGATCGGGTATTGAGGGCGCCTTCATGTTCGACCTGATCGGCAATCTCGCGCACGGCTTCTCGATCGCGCTGACGTTCCAGAATATCGGTCTGTGTTTCGCCGGCGTGATGATCGGCACGCTGATCGGCGTGCTGCCGGGCGTGGGCCCCATCGCGACGATCGCGATGCTGCTGCCGCTGACCTTCAAGCTCGACCCGACCGGCGCCCTCATCATGCTCGCGGGCATCTATTACGGCGCGCAATACGGCGGCTCGACCACCGCGATCCTGGTGAACATTCCCGGCGAAGCGACCTCGGTCGTGACCACGCTGGACGGCCACCAGATGGCCAAGCAGGGCCGCGCGGGCGTGGCGCTGGGCGTGGCGGCGCTGGGCTCGTTCTTCGCCGGCACGGTCGCGACACTCGTCATCGCCGCCTTGGGCGTGCCGCTGACCAAGGTCGCGTTGCTGTTCGGCCCGGCCGAATATTTCGCGCTGATGGTCGCCGGCCTCGCCTTCGCCGTCGTGCTGGCGCGCGGCTCGCTGCTGAAAGCCGCGGGCATGATCCTGGCGGGCTTGCTGCTCGCCACGATCGGCACCGATTTGGAGACGGGCGAAGAACGCATGACGCTGGGCTTCTCGACGCTCAGCGACGGGCTCGACTTCGCCGTGCTGGCGATGGGCGTGTTCGGCTTCGCCGAGATCCTGCGCAACCTCGAAAACCCGGAAGCGCGCGACGTGACGCGCGGCAAGATCGGCCGCCTGTTGCCGAATTGGGACGACATCAAGCGCTGCATCGCCCCCGTGCTGCGCGGCACCGCCATCGGCGGGGCGCTGGGCATTCTGCCGGGCAACGGCGCGGTGCTGGGCCCGTTCGCGTCCTATACGGTCGAGAAGAAGATCGCGAAGGATCCGTCGCGCTTCGGTCGCGGCGCCATCGAAGGCGTGGCCGGTCCCGAGAGCGCCAACAACGCGGGCGCGCAAACCTCGTTCATTCCGCTGCTCACACTCGGCATTCCGCCCAACGCCGTGATGGCGCTGATGGTGGGTGCCATGACCATCCACGGCATCATCCCGGGCCCGCTCGTCATGTCGAAAAGCCCCGACCTGTTCTGGGGCATGATCGCGTCGATGTGGGTCGGCAATCTGCTGCTGCTGGTGATCAACCTGCCGCTGATCGGGCTGTGGGTGCGCCTGCTGAAGGTGCCTTATCGCCTGATGTTCCCGGCGATCATGGTGTTCTGCTGCATCGGCATCTACTCGATCAACAACTCGCCGCAGGATGTGTTGTTTACCGCCTTCTTCGGCTTCGTGGGCTACGTCCTCTACAAATTCGGCTTCGAGCCCGCCCCGCTGCTGCTGGGTTACGTGCTCGGCCGGCTGATGGAGGAGAAGCTGCGCCAGGCGATGATCCTGGCGCGCGGCGACTTCATGACCTTCGTCTACAACCCGATCGCGGCGGGCATGCTGGCCGTCGCCGTGATCGTGGTCGTCATCGCGGTGCTGCCTTCGGTGAGCAAGAGCCGCGACCAAGTCTTCACCGAGTGACGTAAAGGCCGGGCGCGTCCCCCCCCCGGACAATTCCGCGCCCGTTTCGACAATCGAAGGAGGAAAAGCAGATGAAGAAAACTCTCGCATTCGCCGCCGCCCTGGCCTTGATGGCCGGCGCCGCGTCGGCCCAGCAATATCCGACCAAGCCCATCACCGTGATCGTGCCCTTCGCCGCCGGCGGCCCGACCGACGTGGTCGCGCGCATCGTGGGCGAAAGCATGTCGAAGACGCTGGGCCAGCAGCTCGTGATCGAAAACATCGCGGGTGCCGGCGGTACCACCGGCATCACGCGCGGCAAGGAAGCCGCCAACGACGGCTACACGATCATGATGGGCCATATGGGCACGCATGGCGCGGCCCCGGCCCTCTATCCCAACATCCGCTACAATCCGGTCACGGATTTCGAGCCGATCGGCATGGCCGCCGGCACGCCGATCGTGATCGTCGCGCGCAAGGATTTCCCGGCCGCGAACCTGAAGGAGTTCGCAGACCGTCTGAAGGCGGGCCAGGACAAGCTCAACGAAGCCAATGCGGGCGTGGGCTCGGTCTCGCACACGACCTGCACGCTGCTGCATGTGCAGCTCGGCACCAAGCCGACGCGTGTGCCCTACACCGGCACGGGTCCGGTGCTGAACGACCTCGTCGGCGGCAAGGTCGATTACGCGTGCGACCAGATCGTCAACCTGGTCACGCAGATCCAGGCGGGCGCCATCCGCGCCTATGCGATCGCCACCCCGGCGCGCTCGCCGGCCCTGCCCGACGTGCCGACGACCAAGGAAGCCGGCATGCCGGAATACGAGGTCAGCGCCTGGAACGCGCTGTTCGCGCCCAAGGGCACGCCGGCCCCGATCGTCGCCCGGCTGAACGACGCGCTGTCGAAGGCGCTGGACGACGCCAACTCGCGCAAGCGCCTGCTCGATCTGGGCGGCGTGCTGCCCGAAGGCAACGAGCGCACGAGCGCGTGGCTCGGCACGTTCGTCGCGGCGGAAGTCGATCGTTGGGGCAAGACGATCCGCGCCGCGCGCTGATCGCTTCGCTTAAACGCTGAAGAACGAAGGCCGGTGCGGGCGACCGCATCGGCCTTTTTCATTGGGGAAAATGCTCGGTATGCGTCTCGCCCGAGCGTCCGTAATAGAGCACGCGCCGCCCGACGAACGAGACGACATAGCCCCCACAGCCCATCGCCATCACGTTCTCGCAGAACGCCGCGTAGCCATAATCCGGCGGGTTGGCTTGGGCCCATTTGATCTGCCCGACGATTCCCGCAGAATCGAACGCGGCCGGTATCGCGCCGCCGCCATGCGGCAGCGGAATCGTCGCGGCGTCGCCGTCGGGCAGATAATAGGTCGCGTCGCCCGCGCGAAAATCGATCGCATAGCCGTCGAACCCGGCCTCGATCAGCGCGCCGACGATTTGCGGAAAACTCATCGACCGGCCATAGGCGGCGGCGAGGCATTTTTCGGCGATGGCTTTCTTCTGCGCGTCCATTGTGCTTCTCCTTCAATCGGCCGCCACGCCGTTCAGGGCGTGGCGGTCGGTCAGTTTTTTCAAAATGCGGCCGAGCTTTTCGCGCTCGGCGGCGGCGAGAACGCCGAAAAACGCCGCGTCGTTGGCGTCGGCGAGTTTGGCGAGTTTGGGCACGAGGGCGCGGCCCTTCGGCGTCATCGTCAGGAATTGCGCGCGGCCGTCGCCCGGATCGGCGGCGCGCGCGACGAGATCCTTGGCGATCAATCGCTGGGCGAGTTTGGTGATGGCGCCCTTGGTCATCCCCATGCGCGCGGCGAGGGCGGAGGGTGCGGACGGTGCGACGTCGTACAGCACGCGCAAGCACGCCCATTCGGCGACGGTCACGCCTTGCGCCGCCACTTTGCGCGCGAATTCATGCGACACGGCGTTGGAAACGACGCGCAAATGGAATCCGTAATGGTCTTCGAGGGCGGATATTTCGGCTTGTTTGGGCATGGCGGCTCCGGTGATTGACTAGGAAACTATATCGGATTGGTTTCCTAGTCAATCAACTCCGGGCGCGCCCCTTACACGGTCGGAATCGTGCCGCCGTCGATGACGTAATCGGCGCCGTGGATCGACGCGGCGCGCGGCGAGACGAGGAACGCGACGAGTTCGGCGATTTCCGCGGGCAAAGCCGGCCGGCCGATGGGAATGCCGCCCAACGCCGCCATGATGCCTTGGCGCGCGGTCGCTTCGTCCGTGCCGCCGCTCGCCGCCAGGCGCTGCACCATGCGCTCGGCCGCATCGGTCATGATCCAGCCGGGCGAGACGGTGTTCACGCACACGCCCAGCGGGCCCAGTTCCTTCGACAGCGATTTGCTGTAGCTCGCCAAGGCTGATTTCGCAGCGGCGTAGGGTATTGTCGAATCGTGGAGCGGCAAGCGGCGCTGGATCGACGCGACATGGACGATCGCCCCCGCTTTGCGTTCGATCATGCCGGGCGCCAATAAACGGTCGAGCCGTACGGGCGCCATCAGATTGATATCGAGATCGCGGCGCCAGAATTCGTCGTCCGCCGCGCGGAAGCCGCCGCCGGGCGTCGACGAGCCGCCCACGCAATGGATCAGGATATCCACGCCGCCGAACTCCGCGTTCACCGCGCCGGCGAACGACGCCACACCGTCCGCCGTGGCCATATCGGCGATCGCGAAGAAGGCGCCTTTCGTGTCGCCATCCGCTGGCCGTTTGCGTGCACAAGTCGCGACGCTTGCGCCTCCCGCCAGCAGTCGGGCGACGATCGCCGCCCCCGCCCCTTGCGTGCCGCCGGTGACGGCCGCGCGCTTGCCTTCGAATTCCGTCGCATCGATCTTGTAGTCGCGTTCCATGGGTCCCTCGCTTGTGAGACCCGGAAGCTGGGCGTAGGCTGCCGCGATGACAAGAACCGACGAAAAAGTAAGGGACTTACCGGAAAGTGCGGTGCGCTATCCCACGCCCGATGCGGCCGCCGCCGGCGTCGAGAACGCGCTCGCCAAACTCGAAGGGCGCTGGAAGCTGGTGATCTTGTTCCATCTGTTCGATGGCGAGGTCAAACGCTTCTCCGAATTGGAGCGCGCGATCCCAAATGTGTCGCAGAAAATGCTGACGCAGCAATTGCGCGCGCTGGAAGCGGACGGAATCGTGCGGCGCGTCGTCCACCCGCAAGTGCCGCCGAAGGTCGAATACGCGCTGACCGACTGGGGCCAGGAACTCTGCCCCGTTCTCGATGCGCTGCTGAATTGGGCCGACACGAAGCCCGAATAGCGGAACCGGCACAGAGCCGGTTCCGCGTTTCCGGTTTACGCCGCCAGTTTGGCGCGCGTTTCGATGATGCCCAAGGCGGCACGCGCCGCTTCGCGGCCCTTCTCGACGAAATGCGCTTCGAAGATCCCGCTATGGTGCGGTGTTTCCTGGAAGTGATGCGGCGTCAACGACACCGACAGGATCGGCACGCCGGTCTCGAGGCTTGCGCGCATCAACCCGTCGACGACGGCGGACGCGACGAATTCGTGGCGGTAGATCCCGCCATCGACGACGAGCGCCGCCGCCGCGACGGCCGCATAGCGGCCGGTACGGGCGAGGTCGCGCGCCATCAACGGAAGTTCGAAAGCGCCGGGCACATCGAACACATCGATGCGATCGGGCGGGATGAGTTCGCGGAACCCGTCGAGGGCCTTCGACACGATATCGGCGTGCCAGTTGGCTTTGACGAACGCGAAGCGCGGTGGTGTGGCGGTGGTGCGGGTGGGTGTCATGTGATCTCCTTCCGGTGCGACACTTCACCCAGGACGATCACGCACGAACACGGCCCCCGATCTGGAGGCCGCGCGTCCGTTCTCTTTCATCCGGACTATACCGTCGGCTCAGGCATCGCACCTGATCTGCTGACCCTTCCAGTGGCCCATTGTGCCGATGGAAGGCGCTCGCGGGCTCGCGGGGCTTTCACCCCGCATACCGCCGGTGGGGAATTGCACCCCGCCCTGAGAACGGCGCGACCTTGCCGCGCGACGCGCGGTGGGCGCAAGGGCCTTAGCGCCAGAACAGCAGGATCAGGATGATGACGGGGATCGGAACGCCCAACAGCCAAAGCAAAATACCGCGACCCATGGCCGGTCTCCTTTCTTCGCGTTTGTCGATGGCCAAACGCTAGCGGGCGCCCAGCGGCGCGCGAAAGGATCGGAAATTACGTGGGGAAGATCGGGGGGATAAATGGCGCGCCCCACCGGGTGAAGATGACAACTACGTTTACTCCATAGCCCTATAAATCAGGGACCGAGAATCGACCGGAAACCAATGGTATTACAATGGGTTTCCGGTCGATACGTTTTCACCATGTGTTTCTGCGGACCCGGCGCTAAAGCGCCGGGGCTTTGTCACTGGCGGCTCTCCGGCTCTCTACAGCGCAATGTGGTAGCGCGTTCGCCTCCGGGCCGGCGCGGCTGCCGCCGCGTCTCATCTGATCGTTACGAAGAAAATTGCTAAGGGCGTTGCCCTCGCGCGGCGCAAGAAAACTCTCCGGCCTTTCGCGGCATAAACGGCCCGCTCCCCGCAAGCGGGTCCCCTCCATTTATTCCACGGTGCCAAAGACTTCTCCTGCGCCTTGCTACCCGTGGCTCGCCGCCGGGCAAGGGTTCAGGAGCGGCGCTGCGCTGCTCTGAACCCCAAACCCGAGGATCAGAGACATGACCAACCTTTCCGACAGCAATCCCCGCATCTATGTCGCCTGCCTTGCCGCCTACAATAACGGCTATCTGCATGGGGCTTGGATCGAGGCGGATCAGGACGCGGACGAAATCAGGGACGAGATTGCGGCCATGCTCGCACGGTCCCCCATCGAGCACGCGGAGGAATATGCCATCCATGATTATGAGGGCTTCGAGGGCGTCACGATCAGCGAATATGCCGGCATCGACACCGTGGCACGCATGGGCGCTTTCATCGCCGAGCATGGCGCGCTAGGCGCTGGCCTGCTGGATCAGTGCGACGATGACATGGACCAAGCCGAAACCGCCTTGCGGGACTGCTATCACGGCCAGTTCGCCAGCCTTGCCGACTTCATGGAGGACTTGACCGCTGAAAGCGGCATGGCGATCCCCGAGGCGCTACGCTACTACATTGATTGGAAAGCAATGGCCCGCGACGCTGAAATGAACGGCGAGTTTTTCACAGTCGAAACCGCACATGACGAGGTGCATGTGTTTTCCAGCCAATGAAAGCCGGAGCGTCTTGCCCGCACTTTTGCGGGCGGGCGTCTCGCAGAATCATCGAAATAGTGTTAAGCAGAAAATAACCAAGAATGATCGGGCTGGCCGCTCAAGGTATCTGCTTTGAGCGGCTTCTATATTTCCAGCGATCTTTGAACCTCTAAGGGCTGGGCGCTGCCTTGCGCGCCCCGGCTTTGGGAGGTGACGCCATGCTTAGCATCGACTGGCGTTCGCCGGTGGCATACAGGCATGCGAAGCACATTTCGGCCGCCGGTTTCGCTTGGGAATATCTGCGCCGGAATGACGATTATCGTCAGGAGTTCCAGACCATCGCACTAACCGGAGGACCGTCCGGCCGTGACCTTGAAGCGTTCGCAGATCGCTGGGGGTTGCGATTTCCCGTGCGATCCCGACGCGCCGCATGACCGGCCGCCACCAATCTGGAGTCCGAGCCTTCAACCGCAAGCGGTGATGCTCTCGCCGGTCGAGCATAAGGACGGCGACACCGAACCGATATTGACGCTTGCCCATCTCGCCGGCCTCGATCTGCGCCGCGCTGCCGATGGCTGGCACGGCATCTGGCAGGTGGATGGCGTCGCACATCAATTCTGGCTTCCCGAGCCGGTGCCGGATGCCGCCGCCTTCTATGCCGTCACCCTGCCGATGGATTCCTTTCTGGAGCTTCGCGCACACGCTGCGCGCCGTTTCTGGCGGTCCCTCAACGGCCGCGCACCCGGTCCCGACTTCCGGGCCGTTCCCGCCCAGCTCCGGCAATGGCACACCCTTTCCCTCCGCGCGCTCGACGCCCGCCTACGCGACGAGAGCTATCGCACCGTCGCCGAAGTCCTGCTCGGCTTTCGCGGCACCAAGGAGGATTTCGAGAATGACCCGCGCAAGAACAAGGCCCGCCGTCTGGTTGCGCACGGCATCAAGATGATGTGCGGCGGCTATCGCCTGTTGCTCCACTACCCGATCAAGCCCGGCAAGCGTTGATCGTTAGCGAGCACCGTCTTGTTGCAAGTCGCAAACTTACTGCCAGTTGCAACAAAGAGGTGCGATACGAAAAGAGCCGGAAAGCCAGCCCTCGGGGAAATGTTGCGGACTTTAGAATACCTACGAGGATTTCAGCAAGAATGGAGTGGAGCTAACAGACTGCTTCATGTGTCAAGAACGGCAAGGCGGCTGCTCAACTGAATAACTCGTTGCGCAATCCATGGTTTCGCACGACCATGCCGGAAATTTATTTTGAGGAATGTTCCATGACCTTACTAAAGACGCTGCGTTTGATTCTCAGTCCTTGCGCCCCGGTGGATCGTGTTAACTTCATCCAGCTAGAGCTTGACCCAGAAGTGATGCGGTTTCTTAACAATGGTGCGGTTGATCATGACAGGATCGATTCGACGACCGCGCCATTTCTCATGCCACGAGGAACCGAGCCGAACGTCTGGACAGCGCGACGCAATGCGGATGACGAGTTCGTCGGCTGGTTCTGCTTGTTGCCGAAAGGGAGGGCGTTAGCTGAGATCGGATATCGACTGCGCCGGGAAGCTTGGGGTCAGGGGCTGGCAACTGAAGGAGCTTTGGCTCTTATCGGTTGGGGCTTCGAGGTCGCAGGATATGACAAGATTGTGGCCAATACAATGGCGGTCAACCAAGGGTCGCGCCGTGTAATGGAGAAGATTGGTATGAAACACACGCGGACGGATTTCTTGGATTTTCCCGACCCCATACCCGGCACGGAGCACGGCGAGGTAACGTATGAGTTGACCTGTTCAGAATGGGCCAACAATTGAGGGGCATATCAGCTTTTAGGACGCGTCAAAGCCACTCGAAACGTCAGCGATTAGGTCGATTCCTGTCGGTCAGATATCGTAAAATTCCAAAGCCTGCGAGGTGAAGTAAGCTGAAAACCGCCGATGCTCACGCCTTGTTAGCTGCCGCCTGTTCCAGAATCTTCCTATAGCCCTCATGCGAAAGCCATTGCGCGCGTTCGAGATGGCTTTGCCAGCAACGATAGGTCCGAAGTTCCTCGGCAGCCGGATTGCGGTGAAGCACGATCCGCGCGACTTCTTTCCAGTCCGCGCCCTCGGCCTTGGCATCCAGCAAGCGTAGATAGGTGACGTAGTGCCGTTCGTCATAGACGGTTATAGTGTCGCCGGTCGGCGCTTCGTCGTCCACATCGGGATCGAGTTCGACAGGAACCCGCATAGTCATTCCCCGTATCTGAGAGAGCTTGTCTGCGGTGCGCCCCCGCAAACGATTCTCTCTGACTCTTGGTGATCGGGGAGTTAGTAACCGTCACGAAACGGCCCCATGGCCTTTAGCTCGGAAAGCCTGTTGTATACGCCACAGGCTCCCCGACCATAGGTCAAGGAGTTGGTGCCGTTCTGGCTGGCACCGGCCATTCGTGAGGGGTTACTACGCCCCAGAGCAGCGCGTCTGCTCCACCCACAATCTTAGCCGAGCTGCACGCGAATGTCTTTGCCTATTCGGCGCGGCAGGCATCGAGCCGCTGAAATCCCTCACCTATTGGCTGCGCGACGCCCCGAAGGGGGGTGCCGCCAGCGCGTAGGCGCAAATGCGGCACGCTACGCGCCGCCGATGCCTCGCCATGGTTCGCCACAGTCCGCTGCCGCCCCCGGCAGCCCAATCCCGACTGGAGGTGATCCATGCCCAACCCGCTTGCGGGCCTGCCGCCGCGCCTGTTGCGCACCAAGGAAGCCGCGCGCTTCCTCGGCATATCCATCCGCACCCTTGAGAAACATCGCACCTACGGCACCGGCCCGACCTATCGCAAGGTCGGCGGTCGCGTCCTCTACACCGTCCGCGATCTGGAAGACTGGAGTGACCTGCCCGAGTTTTTGAACCAAGCCGAATGAGAGATTACTGCATCGCGGCGACCGGTTCGAGTGGCTGGATCTGACCAACAGTCACCGGCGCCGGCGGTCGATACCCAAGCGATGAGTGCGGC